>NZ_KB899041.1 GCF_000378005.1 Coprothermobacter platensis DSM 11748 | reverse complement strand
TAATTCCTTCAAGGTACTTTAGAAACAGGCCGTACGGCAGCGTACCCCGAAGGGCACGAAAAAGTTTTAATTCCTTCAAGGTACTTTAGAAACGACAAAGAAGGGAGGGAGCGACGATGAAGGTGTGCATGTTTTAATTCCTTCAAGGTACTTTAGAAACGAAGTTTTGTAACTTCTTCTGCGCTTTCGTGAACTAGTTTTAATTCCTTCAAGGTACTTTAGAAACTGATAAGCAGTGCAGAGTGGACTGTGATATGGGCAGAGTTTTAATTCCTTCAAGGTACTTTAGAAACGAAGATGAAAAATGATTATGAAGTCACGATATGTCGAGTTTTAATTCCTTCAAGGTACTTTAGAAACGGGGCGGACCTTCAAAAACCTCGGAAAGGCTTTCATAGTTTTAATTCCTTCAAGGTACTTTAGAAACGCTAAAAGGTCAGTTTTTTCTGGATATTTTGCGATAACGTTTTAATTCCTTCAAGGTACTTTAGAAACTATTTGTACGGGTTAGGATTGGAGCGAGGGTACTTAAGTTTTAATTCCTTCAAGGTACTTTAGAAACAGGAGATGAACATAGACGAAGACCAGCTAGAGACACAGTTGTTTTAATTCCTTCAAGGTACTTTAGAAACAAAAAGAAAGGCAGGCCGTAGAGAAGCAAGCACAGCCGTTTTAATTCCTTCAAGGTACTTTAGAAACTGGCAAAACAAGACAAAAGCAAACAAAAACTTAGCGTGTTTTAATTCCTTCAAGGTACTTTAGAAACACACCTTCATTGAGTCGTAAACGTGGCCATTTCTAAGGGTTTTAATTCCTTCAAGGTACTTTAGAAACGAAAAAACTTCTGAAAATAAACACGGCAATGGCACAGGGTTTTAATTCCTTCAAGGTACTTTAGAAACTTTCCCAGACGAACTCCAATCTTTTTCTGTTGGATGTTTTAATTCCTTCAAGGTACTTTAGAAACTTGAACTGCCGAGTCAGTGTCCTTTTCTGTCTAAGGGGTTTTAATTCCTTCAAGGTACTTTAGAAACCGATAGCTGCCTCGGCAACGGCCAGAAACGCTATCCGGTTTTAATTCCTTCAAGGTACTTTAGAAACTTG
>NZ_KB899040.1:1421174-1423273 GCF_000378005.1 Coprothermobacter platensis DSM 11748 | reverse complement strand
AGGCAACCGGGACGTTTGATTGCAGCAGACAAAGCTGCAACCAGAGGTGAAGCGGCGTACACCATTTACAAGATGAAATGGCCTGTTAAAAAAGGCGGCCAGCTCTACGTCATAGAAAGTGAAGAGCCAGCTACATTATTTGGCGCTTTAGATTCCATGGCAGCTATGACTCAGGTTCTTGCTCTTATTCAAGATTCCGAGCAAGGTTCTGACTGGAGAGGCAACTGGTGGCCACAACTTGGCCGTTGGGTACCTACCACTGAGAATGGCAAACAAGTCATTTACAGCACACCGCAAACCATTACCTTGCAAGACGGCACCAAAGTACCTATTTACATGAGGTATGACTTTAGCTTAAGGCAAGGCCTTAAGTGGAGTGATGGCCAGCCTATTACAGCCGATGATTACATTTTCGGAACATTACTTTATCTTGCTAATAACATGCCTGTTCCAAGTATTGACCCCTATGACAGCATAGCAAGGATTGAGAAGCTTGACAACTACACCATTAGGGTTTATTTCACAGCAGTAGACAAGAGCAATCCTTACAACATTTATGCGAAGTATGGTTTACCGTTATATCCGAAACACTGGTTTGAACAGAACGTTCTAAAAACCACACTGTCTTTCCCCAAGACTGTAGACTTCGTACTCAAACATAACGGAACTGAATACTTAGCTGACCAATCCTACACTTTACCAAAGAACTTAAAATCAACTATCGATGCCAAAGTTGAGGCCATAGTAAATAGCTCTTACAACACAAAACCCATGCACACTGGTCCTTACAAAGTGACCAACTGGGTGCAGAAGAGCTACATCGAATTTGCACCTGATACCAATTACTTCCTTGGTGGCGGATTGTTCAACAAAGTTATTATTGCATTCAGAAGTGTTGAATCTGGTTTGGCAGAACTATTGAGGGGTCAGCCAGACGCAGCTATCATGGGTGTTATAAATACACAAAATTCTAAAACTCTTTCTGCAAACTCTACTTTCTTAAAGACTTATAAAATCAACAGCATTCCTTCTGTTTACTGGCAGCACTTCACAGTAAACTTTGATGATCCAAACAACTTACCAAAGAATCCAAAACCCGGAGTGGCATACACGCACCCATTCTTGAGCAACAACAACGTAAGGCAAGCTCTTTCTTATGCAATCAACCGTCAAGATATTTCTAACCGTATCTATTACGGGATGAGACCAGTATGCTACAACTTTGTATCACCTGGTAGCCCGTTTGACGATTCATCGCTTAAGAGCATATACGTTTACGATCCGGCAAAGGCTAATACCCTTCTCCAGAAAGCCGGTTTTACCAAGGGAAGCGACGGCATTTATGCCAAAGCAGGGAAAAAGCTTAGCCTGACAGCAAACATGGGTAACTCTACTGATCCGATAAGAGTGATTCAGCTTGTTCAACAGCAATACAAGCAAGTTGGAATCAATCTCGGCATGCAGGCATTAGATTCCAGTGCTTTCTTCAACAATGTACTGCCGCACAGGCAGTTTGAGATAGCACTCTTCTCGTGGGGACAAAGCAGTATCCTCGAACCTGGTGGAAATACCATGTATCAGTCCAATTACATTCCATCTGAAGCCAATGGGTACCAGGGTCAGAACTACAGTGGGTTCAGAAACGCACAAGCTGATGCTCTAATTGTAAAGTGGAATAGCTTTAACACATCTGAACGCACCCAAGCTTACAAGAACTTTGAGAAGAATTACTTTGCTGTTTACATGCCAGAAATTCCTATACTCTGGACAGATCAGCATGACGCAGTTAAGCTGAATATTGAAGGTTATGACATGGGTTTGGATGTTGCAGCGCACACATGGAACATTGCTTACTGGTATAGAGAATCATAAAATAACTTTCCCCACATAACCAACTAAAAAAGGGCGGCTCTCAACGGCCGCCTTTTTTAGTATTGAGCAAGTATTCTAAGTATTCAGTGGTGTGGTATAATAAATTACAACTTTCTCACATAGGAGGTGTGGGGTGTGAAGAAAATTGCAGTGGGGCTGCTGGTATTAGTACTGGTAGCTTCGTCCTTTGTGGGGTTCTCCCCTGTTAATGCAGCTAGTTTCTCCGA
>NZ_KB899040.1:1355996-1418154 GCF_000378005.1 Coprothermobacter platensis DSM 11748 | reverse complement strand
AGGCAACCGGGACGTTTGATTGCAGCAGACAAAGCTGCAACCAGAGGTGAAGCGGCGTACACCATTTACAAGATGAAATGGCCTGTTAAAAAAGGTGGCCAGCTCTACGTCATAGAAGACCAAGAGCCAGCTACATTGTTCTATGCCCTCGATGACATGACAGCGATGATCCAAGTATTGGGGTTTGTAATGGATCAACCACAAGGTTCTGATTGGCGGCAAAACTGGTGGCCAGAACTTGAACGTTGGGTACCTACCACTGAGAATGGCAAACAAGTCATTTACAGCACACCGCAAACCATTACTTTGCAAGACGGCACCAAAGTACCTATTTACATGAGGTATGACTTTGGCCTAAGGCAAGGCCTTAAGTGGGCAGATGGCCAGCCTATTACAGCCGATGACCTCATTTTTACAGTGTTACTTTACCTTTCCAAGAATATGCCTGTTTATAACATCGATCCTTACGATAGTGTAGCAAGGATTGAGAAGCTTGACAACTACACCATTAGGGTCTATTTCACATCCATAGATCCGCAGAGTCCTTATGACATATTTGCCAAATATGGTTTTTCTTTGTACCCGAAACATTGGTTTGAGCAAAATGTCATGAAAACAACCTTAACCATCCCGAATACAGTCGATTTCGTACTCAAACACAATGCCAACTTGGCGTACATCGCTGATGAATCCTACACCATACCGAAGACACTTAAAGAGGTCATGGATAAGAATGCTGAGGCCATATCCAGCAGCAGCTTTAACACAAAACCCGTGTATAGTGGGCCATACAAAGTAACTAACTGGGTTCAAAAGAGCTACATCGAAATGGCACCAGACCCCAACTTTATCCTTGGTCAGGGGTTATTTGACAAGGTCATAGTCGGCTTTAGAAGTGCTCAGTCAGGATTAGCAGAACTGCTTAAAGGTCAGCCAGATGTAGCTTTAGTCGGTGTAGTCGATACCCAAAATTCGAAAGCACTCTCTTCCAACAAAGCGTTCTTGAACATGTACAAACTAAACAATATCCCCTCAACGTATTTTGAACATTTTGTGGTTAATTACGATGATCCGAAAAACGTACCAACGAATCCACAGCCAGGTACAGCTTATACTCATCCTATCCTGAGTGATATCAAAGTAAGGCAAGCTCTATCCTATTCCATAAACAGACAAGATGTATCTAACCGTGTTTATTATGGAATGAGACCTGTATGCTACAACTTTGTGTTGCCTGGCAGTAAATATGACGAGCCTTCCTTAAAGGATGTGTTTACCTATAACCCAGCAAAAGCAACGACACTTTTACAACAAGCAGGTTACACAAAGGGCAGCGATGGCATCTATTCAAAGAGTGGAACAAAGTTAAGTTTGATTGCTCAAACAACCAACAGGGCAGATCGAATCAGCGCTCTGCAGGTTATCCAGCAGCAGTACAAGCAGGTTGGTATTAACCTGACCATACAGCCCATGGATGCTGGACCATTCTTCGATGATTTACTACCCCACAGAACCTTTGAGATGGCGCTGTTTGCTTGGGGCCAGGATACCATCCTTGAGCCAGGAAATAATACGTTGTATCAATCAAGGTTTATACCGTCATCTGCAAATGGTTACCAAGGCCAAAACTATGGCGGATTCAGAAATGCTGATGCCGACGCTTTAATAAGCAAATGGAATAGCTTTAACACCACAGAACGAGTCCAGGCATATAAAGATTTCTCCAAGAACTTCTACGGTGTCTATATTCCAGAAATACCACTTTACTGGCAGGATCAGCATGACGCAGTGAAGCTGAATATCGAAGGTTATGATATGGGCTTGGATGTTTCTGCTCATACGTGGAACTCCGCTTGGTGGTATAGAGAGTAAAAATACTTCATTTTGGAAGTTGTTGCAAATATTGATGGGAAAGGGCGTCCAGTGAAAGCTGAGACGCCCTTTCCCATTTCCAGATGCCTTATAATTAATGAAAACTGCTCATAGAACAATCTACATAGGAGGTGCTCTTATTGTTTAACATATCCCCAGAAATACTGAAGCACTTGGAAGAGTTAGCTCAACTGGAATTACCTGAAGGGCTGGAAGAAAAAATGCTCCAGGACTTGAACCACATACTCGGTACGTTCCAAATCATAAGCAGAGTGGAAGTGCCACCTGAAACAACAACAGCATTTTCATCGCCACTTCGAGAAGATGAACCTAAATCTTTTGAAAATGCATCACAATTACTGGGACAATCAAGGCTTCAAGATGGCCTATTAAAAGTAAAACCCGTTTTAGAGGAAGAGGACTGATGTTCCCATGGACGATGTAAAAACCATATTTTCCAAGCGAGAAGCAAATGAAATAACCTTTACCCACCTTATGGAAGAAACATTAAAAGAACTTTCCCATGATGACGAATTGCATGCATTTTTGTTCATCAGAAATGCCGATGAGTTGATGGCTGATGCGAAAGCGGCAGACAACGCATGGGATGAAGGACAGCGCAAACCTCTTCTTGGAATACCCATTGCCATAAAGGACAACATGTGCGTAACGGGTTTACCGTGTACCTGTGGAAGCAAAATATTGGAACATTTTGTGGCGCCTTACGATGCCACAGCCGTAAAGAAATTAAAAGATGCAGGAGCCATCATTGTCGGAAAGACAAATCTTGATGAATTTGCCATGGGCAGCTCAAGTGAGAACTCTGCTTTTGGCCCCACAAGAAATCCGCTGGATAAAACGTGTTCTCCGGGTGGTTCATCAGGAGGTTCCGCCGCAGCAGTGGCATCCGGTATGTCCTTGCTTGCTCTTGGAAGTGATACAGGCGGATCGGTAAGACAGCCTGCTGCATTTACAGGTACGTTTGGTTTTAAGCCCAGTTATGGCGCTATCTCCCGATATGGTTTAGTGGCTTTTGCCTCCTCTTTAGACCAAATTGGAGTTTTGGCAAAGCACCCAGAAGATGTAATACTGGCGTCTTCTGTTCTTTTTGGCCAAGACCCCATGGATAGCACCAGCAGAGATATTCCGATGGCACCACAACCCGAAGCAAGCAATGTGAAAAGAGTAGGCATCGTAAAAGAAATCGATTCAAACATGCTGGACAAAGATGTCAAACACGCTTATGATAGCTTTATAAACTACTTGTCACGCACATACGAAGTTGTAGAAATTTCTATTCCACATTGGGAAGAAGCTCTGGCTGCCTATTATTTCATAGCACCAGCAGAAGCTTCTTCAAATTTATCTCGTTACGATGGTGTAAGGTATGGTACGACCATGGAAGCTGAAAACTACTCAGAAAGCATTAGAAAGACAAGGAATTTATTTGGTGAAGAAGTCAAACGGCGTATTCTTTTGGGTTCTTTTGCTTTGTCCGCTGGCTACAAAGATGCTCTTTATGAAAAAGCTAATTACCTAAGGCAGTGGCTTGTTTTTGAATTCGACCAAGTATTTCAAAACGTTGATATGGTGCTTACACCCACTACCCCCACACCGCCGTTCAAGCTGGGAGAAATAAAAGACCCACTGGATCTTTATAAAGCTGATTTGTTCACAACACCTGCGAACTTGGCTTATTTGCCTGCAATAAACATGCCTTATCCGTTCCAAGAAAACAAAAAGGACTTACCCATAGGTTTGCAGTTCATCGCTCCCTTCGGTGAAGATCACAAACTACTTAGTTTCATAAACGAATTATGGCAGGGGGCTGAAGAATTATGAATTTCAAATTTGTAGCTGGCTTGGAAATACATGTGCAATTGAATACGAAAACAAAAATGTTTTGTAGCTGCCCCACTGAAGGGCTAGATGTTCCTAATACGCGTGTATGTCCTGTATGCTTAGGATATCCAGGGACGCTTCCTGTAATAAATCGTGAAGCGGTGATAATGGCAATTGCCCTTGGAAAGGCGCTAAATGGCCACATTAACATGATTTCGCGCTTTCACAGAAAGAATTATTTCTATCCGGATTTACCCAAGGGTTATCAAATTACGCAGGGCGATGTTCCCATCATAGAAAACGCCGTACTGCCGTTATCCACGGGTAAAAATATACCCATTAAACGCATGCATTTAGAAGAAGATGCAGCAAAAAGTGTGCATGTAAGCAGTAGCGGTAGATTAGCAGGCGCGCAGGAAACATTGCTTGACTTCAATAGGTCAGGTGTACCGCTCATAGAAATTGTGACCGACCCTGTTTTTGAATCTCCTGAAGAAGCTACGCTTTTTGTAGAAGAACTCCAAGCGACACTGAGATACCTCGGGATAAGCAATGCTCAAATGGAACTTGGCCAACTTCGATGCGATGTGAACGTTTCTGTGGAAGTGGACGGAAAAGAAGGTACACGTGTTGAAATAAAGAACCTGAACTCCACTCGATCCATACGCCAAGCCTTAACTTATGAATACAACCGTCACGTAGAAGCATACAAACGGGGTGAAAACATTATTACGGAAACGCTTGCCTTCGATGAAAAAACAGGCAAAACCCGAACCATGCGCACGAAACAATCATCCGCCGATTATCGTTATTTTCCAGAACCAGACTTACCGCCCCTGATCCTCACAGAAGAACTCTTTGAGGAAGCAAATAGATACAATGGTAGCTTTCTTGATGCCTACCATAATGCTCTTTCTTGGACTAATAAAGAAGCAGATGCACGAACGTTGGCACTTAACAAAGACCAGTACATGCTGTACAGCAGCTTAGCAGAAAAAGGTTTTGATAAGAAGCTGCTAAATAGGATGATTCTCATCGATTTGCCTAACATACTCAGCGAAGTTGCAAAAACATGGGGAGACGTGGACAAAACATTTTTAAATAGTATTTTGCAGCTTCAGCAAGATGGAAAAATTACACCTGCTGTGGCAAAAGACCTGCTGTGGCAAGCGGCTCGAGGCAATGACCCAATGAAGTATGCAGAAGAGCATGAGCTACTTAAACATGAGAATATCGATATAAAGCAGATCATTTCGGATGTTCTACAGCAGAATCCAGATGCCGTCGAAAAATACAAAAAAGGCAACGCAAACGTAATTGGATTTCTGCTGGGACAGGTTATGAAAAAAACAAAAGGTACTGTGGATCCAAATCAAACACGTGCATTATTGGAACAAATGCTCAATGAATGATCCGAACAAACATGTAAGGAGCGCTACCTTCATTGGAAGGTAAAGCGTTCCTTACAATGCTGTTTCTAATGGCTGCATTGTCGCCATAGATATGACCGCTTACAGTAGTACCATTCACATTACTCTTTGTTGCTGTTAGCGTTACGTTGTCTAAGGTGCTTAGCGTAGCAGTAATATTCTCTGCCTGTAAGGTAATTGCTTTTATGGAGGCATTGGCTATTTCAACATTCTTGGCACCTATAGTTAAATTTGCATAGTAACCATCTTCTAAATGTATATTGCATCCTTGAAAGAGAGAATTCTCTGAAGGGATTATGATTTCCTCTTTGCCGTCTAATAGTTTCAAATCACTGTCATAGGTCAAAGATAGCGTCGGGGTAGTTAGAACATAACTTGCTGTGCCCAGCATTAGCTTGCCTGCTTCACATCTGTAAATGTTATCAAAAAGTAATTCCTGGGATTGATTTCTTTTCCTCCATAAAACGACTTCAGGCAATACATGTTTCATGCCATCATCAAAGCTTACTACCTTTTGCTTTTCACCTTCGCAGTTTCCATAAATGGTGTAATAGCACATTGAAGATGATTGAAAAATAAGGTTGCTGTACTCATATCCTAAATCGTTAGCTTTTGTGCCCGCGCCTGCATAGTAATACCAGTCTTTGTATTCCGTAGTTTTCATACCTTTCATACCAACGAAAATTACTGTCGTGCTAGTAGAGGTAAGATACAGCTTCCCCGATATATTGGGCATCCACGTTGTTTGTGTCATATGGTAAGGCTTTTCCGTAAGTAGTTTTCTTACACCATACGTATATAACTTACCTACAGCGATGTTGCCTTCTACTCTGCTATCGCTATCTAAAGAAAAATCCCTATTTACGTTGACCACAAAATCGGGTACCCACTCAATATCAAAAACCTTTACCATTTTCCTGTATTTAATAGCAATGTTACTATTTCCCCAATCAATACTACAACCATTAAAATGGTTGACCTTATCACCTTTTATGTTGAATATCTGTTCAGAAGCATCAGCGCATTCTTCTATATGAATACTGTCTAATGCTTTTTGCTCCAAGAGCTTTTCATAAACTACGGCAAATATAGATAACCCCATGAGCACAAAAACCAAACTGGTTATTATAATAAGCGGAAGCAGTGTGGCACTACCGCGTAAGAATTTTGAAATCATGCTCCCCTACTCTCACAATGAAACATCTCGGTCCAAAAATGCTTTCCTCTTGTTCGTTTGCTCCGCTTCGTAAAAGAACTGATTGCAGCGAACTTTTCTGAGTAAGAGTTGATGGAGCACTTCTTAATTCGTTAAAAGCAAAACGCATATAACCAAACAGAAGAAGTATAAGGCACGCAGAAGCGGACAAAGCGAGAATAACTTCTATTAAGGTAAAAGCCTGGAGACTCTTGTTTTTGTAATAGTGTGGTCTTTCCAATGTACGGTTACCGTAGTATCTTTGAAATCTTCTGAACAAAACGGCACCTCTTGCGCAGAAGCACCAAAGCCGGAGCAACCACGCGTTACAATCCTTGCCACGGTATACTTTTGTTCGTCAACCCAAACATCAAAGTTGGTAGCCGTTTCAGAATACCAAGGCGCATTATATAGCTGCTCATACATTATCGTGAAAGCCACATTCCTTTCTTTCATATACATATCTACACCATGAATTTCCCTTGAGGCACCCAGTAAAAGCATACCCGCCATTAACATTAAGATTAACGATATGAGCACGTCAGCATAGGAAAATCCCATGATTTATACTATAATAACACCATGAGAATCTTTCTGTTTAAGGGGGATTTAACTATCCTTGATACAGAAGCCGTGGTAAACGCTGCCAATGGCATGGGACCTATGGGCGGCGGTGTAGCATATGCAATAAAGAACGTTGGAGGTTCCATCATTGAAGAGGAAGCAACAAACCTTTGCAAAAAAGATGGACCGTTTAAGCCAGGCAGTGTTTATGTTACTACGGGTGGTAAGAAATGGAAGTACGTTGTACACGCAGTTACAATGACTTATCCTGCCGAATTGGCAGATTATGACTCTACTAAGCAAGCGTTGACAAATGCCATAAGGAAAGCGATGGAACTCAACATAAAGACATTGGCTTTACCAGCATTGGGTATGGGCGTGGGCGAGCTTCAACCTCAGCCTTTGGCACGTCAATATGCCAGCGTTTTCACATCTATGAAGGACGAAAACATAGATATAGTAGTATGTGCTTTTGACAAACGATTTCTCATGGAGCTTATCAATGAAATGGATTAGCGCTATTCTTGTTTTCGTTATCCTCATAGGAGGAGGCACTTTCTACTGGCAAAGGTTGCAAAGCAGTAAAGTTATATATGTGTTCCTGCCTGAGGAACCGACTGCAAGCGTTAACCCGTGGACTGCATTCACACCTGCAGACAAAACGATACTTTACAACACAAGACGAACATTGTTTAAATATGATAAGCAGAACTCCAGCTACGTGGCTATCCCCGATTTGGCAGAAACGGCTACAACAAAAGATAAAATTCATTGGGAAATTGCTCTGAAGCCAGAAATAACTGCATCACAAGTTATTGCAACATGGTCAGAGACATTGAAGAAAGGTAACCCCACTGTGGTGGGAAAGCTGTTCTTTTACATCGATGGTGGGCAAGATTATAAGAATAATACAGGAGCATTTTCTGGCTTGAGGGCAAAATCGGCAACAGTTCTGGACATAACAACGACTTTCCCTATGAATTTACCGATGTTACTTGCCGATCCTGTTTTTTCCACGTCTGTTACCACCAACGTGGTATATGATAAAAACACACTCAGTAAAGGAAAAACCAATATCATTTTCACAAATGAAAAAGATAAAGCTGATATTATTTGGACTGAAGGAGATAGTTTGTTCTCAGGAGAATTCAATTACGTTATTTCTTCCACCTTTTTGCCTACATCCACATCTACCAGATGCTTTAGCGTACCCATAGCAAATTTGTCCAATGTGGAAACATACACACCCACAGCATTTTTCGTTCCACCACAAAAACCAGCTAAAGGTAAAGCAAGTTTGTACCCATGGCAGTTAGACTATCCAGATGCCAGTGCATTTAGATTAGGTATGGCTGTACTCCTGAATAACCCGCAGGTAGCTTCTTCTACATTGCCCCTTACAACATTAATGGATAAAAACCTTATTTACGTTTCCGATATGAAATGTTACAGCTTGGCTATAAACAGCCGCATAAGTAATCTTCAAACATATTTGGACATTATGGATTTTTCCAAAATTTCAAAGAAGGTGTTGTGATCTAAGCATGTCCCCCTATGTTGGCAGAAGGGCCACTGAAGATGATGTGGTAGATCTTGCTCAATGGGCACCTTATCCCAAGAATCAAAGAACTGCTTTTATACAGAGCCTTCTCAATTATTTGCGCGTTCCTTACGCTCGTGTCGTCGTAGTGGAAAAAGATGGTCAGCTTGTGGGTTTTGCGCTTTTGTGGTTCAAACATTCGGCAGTTACACAAAATATGACCGCAGAAATAAAGGATTTCATCCTCAGAGATGCCACGGACAAGGAAGCAATGAGAGTTCTTTTAACGACATGCGAAGAAGTAGCAAAAAACATGGGTGCTACACAAGTGGAAATCTATTGTGAAAACACGGATTTAAGTGATTATGGTTATAATACCTTTACAAGTCTTTGGAGGAAAGGGGTGTGATTAACGATGGTAAAAGACAATATGAATGCTAAAGAAGCATTAAGCTATGCCATACATGCAGAAATCGAAGCGAACGAGTTTTATTTAAACTGGGCATTGAACACAAGCGATGCCGCTGCAAAAAAAGAACTGGAAGAATTAGCCGACTGGGAAGCCAAACATCGAGACCAGCTCACTTCCATTTATGAAAAACGATTCAATGAAAAATTCCAACCTGTGCCGGGGCTTACAGTGGAACCCGCCTTGAAGGTGAAAACCGATGAATTTAAAGATGTTTACAATGTCCTACGCATCGCATCCACTGCTTACATTACAGAATTAACATCCTCTGAATATTACAGCGATTTAGCAAAGAAGTTCATAGAAGACAAAGAACTTAATAAACTATTCAGCGACTTATCGGATATGGAAAAGAGCCATATGCAAATCATGTTAGAACGTTATTTGAGGCTTCGAGAAGACCTAAATGGTCCGCTAATGCTGTAAAAGAAATTTGTTCAAGAAGAGAACAGAAAAGCCGCAGTCTTGCGAACAGCAAGAAGACTGCGGCTTTTCTGTTCTAAACGATATATGTTGAAACGTTATAGGCTTAAAACACCATTTTAATTCATATAGTGCAGTTAATTGTGGTAAGCAATAAGCAAACACATATTTATATTTTTGCAACACACGAGGCCAAACAAAACAGCTTTAAAGTTGTTTAACACTAAACAAATGTGTTTTTTAATTGACAACATATTCCACATTATTGACAGAATATAAAATATAGTGTAAACTATGCTCAAGAATTATTATCCAGATTGCGGAGGATAGGAAGGGAGGAGAAAAGGTTATCAAAACTGTTTTGGCTCATCAGGGAAAAACATGTTTCATGACAAAAAATGCTATTTGATGCATTAGGATGTCCAAATAAAATGGACACTCATTGCTAAGGTAAAAGAGTAGTTTTTCCACCTCGCGGTAGATAAAAAAACGGTTAGAAACACCTTAAAAAAGTATCAAAAGGTAGATTTTTCAGGAGGTGGGGAAA
This sequence comes from Coprothermobacter platensis DSM 11748, assembly GCF_000378005.1. Lineage (GTDB taxonomy): Bacteria > Coprothermobacterota > Coprothermobacteria > Coprothermobacterales > Coprothermobacteraceae > Coprothermobacter > Coprothermobacter platensis. The sequence goes on along the minus strand of NZ_KB899040.1, from coordinate 1,408,272 downwards.
TGACCAAAAATATGAAGTTTGTCAAGCAAGTAATTGTGATAGTAGCCCTCTTAGGATTAGTTATCAGCATGGTGCCCATAGGTAAAGTTTCTGCAGTTATTCCTGAATATGACAAATGGTACAGAGTATCTGACTTCAGGTTCGACCAGATCGTGTTTGATCCCCAAGACCCGCAGCTGGTTTATGCAGCCTTGTCTGGTTCAAATGAAACAAACAGAGGAATTTTTGTATCCTCGGACGGAGGGGACCATTGGTCACTTTTAGGATTGAGTTGTTGTTCAATAGTAGACATTGTTATTGATCCTACGAATACCCAAATAATTTACGCAGCAGCAAGCGACTTAGGAGGAGACTATGGTGTTTTCAAATCCATGGATAAAGGCCAGACATGGACACCCATCAATGATGGTTTCCGTGACTGCCCTGGAGGAACATGCCGCGTCGATTGTCTTGCCATAAATCCATCAAATCCTAATGAACTTTATGCTGGATTCTGGGGTGTTTTCAGGTCTACAAACGGTGGGCAAACATGGGAAAAACGTGGGCTGCATTTTACTTACGTTTACCCCATTGTTATCGACCCCAAAGATCCTGGAACTGTGTATGCCGGAACGGACAGGGCACGTGGTGTCTACAAATTTGCAAGTAGTGGTACGGACTGGGTTGAAGTAAACAATGGGCTTACAGACTTTACCATCTATGACCTTGCAATTGACCCCATAAACACACAGATACTTTACGCCTCAACAGGTGACGGCGTATTCAAAACCACAGATGGTGGAAAAAGCTGGGTAAAGAAGCATGAACATACTAATGTAAGAAGCATCGCTATCGATCCCAAGAACAATCAAGTTGTTTACTTCGCAAGTGCGTATCCCGGGATCGGAGTACAAAAATCAAATGACAGTGGTAATAGCTGGGTTCCAATAAATAACGGCTTACCATTCCTTGAGACCTCTCTTATAAAAGTTAACCCACATGATACTCGGATTTTACTGGCAGGTGTAAGTTCTTCTGCTGGTGGGACATACAAGATGATCCAATCTGCAGGTGCACCAAACTACCCTGTGAGCAACCTAAAAGCATACCCCGGAAATGGCAAAGTCGCACTTGAGTGGAATGCCCCAGCTGATACAAGCAATGTCTCTGGATACTACGTGTACAGAGGTCCTTATTCTGGTAAGTACGACGAGCCTGCGTCTGACTTCCCCATTGAAGGAACAAGTTATGTGGATGAGAATGTAGAAAACGGCAAAACTTATTACTACACTGTCAGAGCCGTCCACAAAGACAATACCGTATCCCCTGCTTCAAATGAAGTTTCAGCAGTACCCAAAGCTCCTACACCGCCTGTAGTTAATATTCCGGACAATGCTAAAGCAACAAGCTCTCAGTACACCTTCACTGGCAAAGTAGACCCAGGGTCAACGGTTACCGTGAATGGCAAGCAGGTGAACGTAGATGCCTCAGGTAACTTCACAGCCGTGGTGGCCTTAGCGTCAGGAACCAATACCATCACCATACAGGTTACGAACAAAGCAGGAGACACAGTGACAGTAAAGAAAACTGTTATCTACGGTTCTGCCACAACACCCACAAGTAAGTTGACCATCGTCTTGAAAATAGGCGACCCATATATGACGGTAAACGGTGCAAAGAAAGAAATTGATCCTGGTAGAACCACTGCGCCCGTCATAGTAAAAGGGCGCACGCTGCTACCTATAAGGGCGCTCATAGAAACAATGGGAGGCAGCGTTGCGTGGAATGACACGGCAAGAGCAGTTACCATAAAGCTCAAAACCACGACCATAGTGCTTACCATAGATAAGAAGCAGGCAACGGTAAATGGGAAAGCAAAAGATATGGATGTAGCTCCACAGATTATTAACGGACGCACCATGGTGCCTTTAAGGTTTGTAACTGAGCAATTGGGGTGCCAAGTAGTCTGGAATGCTGACACTAAAACAGTAACGATAAAGTACTAAAGCTCCGATTCGTTTGCCTCAACAGATGCCGCCTCACAATAGTGAGGCGGCATTTTAATGGGTTGCCAAGCACCTTCTAAAAATGTAAGGAAAAAGACGCTGGAGCGATAGACGGAACGCCACTTGCTCGCACCTACAGCGCAGAGCATATTGGCTATGGACATATCACTGTTTTGTAGAATGTGCGAATAAAAGTCCGAAATGGCCAAAAAAAGCCCTGTTATTGACAAAAACGTGTCTGGAGAATCCGAGCTTCTTAGGAGCATTTTTATTTGTATGAAATGGGACAAACCAAATCATGCGTCAAAAATAAAGAATGTCTGCCTAAACATGAAGAAAACACCTACGCCGGCAACAGACAAGAAATACATTGCGGCAGATATGTGAAAAATTTAGACATTACCACAACAATATGTGTTACTTTTGTGGTATAAGGAAAAGATTAGATATAAAGTAAATTTGTGTTTCGTCTTATTTGATTTCTCTCTTATGGAAGAAGGGGGTTATTATGAAAAAATTATTGGCTATTTGTATGTGTGTGGTAATGCTGTTTGTATGTGCGAGTTGTAAGCCATCATCTGCAGCCAACTCGCCAGCTCCATCAAGTCAAACAGGTTCGCTTTCAAATTCTGATTCGCTTACGCCAACCTCGCAAACAAAGACTTTAGTATTCGCAGAAGATGACAATACGAAGGCGATGTTCCACTTTGGCATGACACGGGACCAAGTAAAACAGGTCTTGACTGATAATCAGCTACAGTTGGAACCAAATGACTATGGGTATTCAGATGAAGAAATCTTAAACCAACTCGGCTTTCGTATTATAGGCGGAATAGATATAGGCTATGATGCAGAAAGTGGCCTATTGAACGAACTAATCATATTTCCAACATCGGATACAGAGTTTTTCAGCCCATATGCGACACAAAAAGGGCTAAAAATAGGCGATCCAGTGGAAATGGTTACAAAACTATATGGTGAACCTTTAGAAAAAAATACCATTGGTGACGTCGTTAATGATGATCTATGCACAGCATACCACTATGTTCTGCCAATTAATACGAGTGGCTATTACAAAGAATATGAACAAATAACTGGTTCACATACTTACAGTAATTCAGCTAAGAAAGGTGTAGATTTGATAATTCATACTTCACTAATGAAAGGCGACAAGTTCAATAGAGTTGAGAGTATTGTTTATTACGTAGGAAGAGCTTTCGATTAGTCGAGCATTCTATTGGCCCTATTTTTTATTCCCATTCAATGGTTCCGGGCGGCTTGCTGGTAATGTCATAGACAACTCGGGAAAGCTCGGGAATCTCGCTTATGAGGGTGCTGGCAATTTTTTCCAATAGCTCGGGGTCGGCTCTGTACCAATCGGCAGTCATAGCATCCACACTCTGAACCATTCTCACCGCCATGACCCACCCGTAGTGTCGGGCATCGCCTTTTACGCCAACGCTTTTAACACCGGTGAAAACAGGAAACGCTTGCCACAGGTCACTGTAGACACCTTCTTCCTTGAGTACACGTTCCAGCACACGGTCTGCCCTTCTGGAAATGTCCAAATATTCTTCTTTTACAGGCCCTACAATGCGCACAGCAAGGCCGGGTCCCGGAAAAGGATGGCGCATAAGAAAATCTTCGGGAATGCCAAGCCACTTTCCCATGTTGCGTACTTCATCTTTGTAAAGCCACCGAAGAGGCTCCAGCAGCTTTAAGCCCAAACGTTCAGGTAAACCACCCACGTTGTGGTGCGATTTTATCACGTTAGCCGCTCCACCACCGCTCTCCACTACATCAGGATAAAGCGTGCCCTGCAAGAGGAAATCAAAGTGCCCTAAGGCGGAAGCTTCTTGTTCAAACACTTTGATAAACAAGCTACCAATGATTTTTCTCTTTTCTTCTGGGTCTACCACACCATCTAAAGCTGAAAGAAACAAGCTTTTTGCATTTACTACTTTTAGCTTTAAACCGAGATGCTGTGATAGATGCCTCACATAAGCTTCATCATCGGCTCTCTGAAGCCCCGTATCAATGTAGAAGCACTGAAGCCTGCCACCCAGCGCCCTATCGGTAAGCACACACGCCACAGCAGAATCCACACCGCCACTAAGAGCGCCCAAAACCATGCCATTCTCCCCCACTATTTCTCTAATCTCTTTTATGGCTTCGCCCACGTAATCAGTAACATTCCAGTTCTTTTCTATCTTTGCTACATTGAAAACGAAGTTTTCTAATATTTGTTTGCCATATGTGGTGTGTGCCACTTCAGGATGAAACTGTACAGCATAGAGGTTAGGTTCTTTCTGAAATGCAGCCAGTTTACAGTTATCGGTGCTTGCAGCAATATTAAAGGATGACGGAAGCGCTAAAACCTGGTCTCCATGGCTCATCCAAACATCCTGCTGCTCAGGGGTTCCTATAAAAAGCGGCTCCGCCTTATTGACTACGAGCCTGGTTCTCCCATACTCCCCGTCCTCAGCTAAGCCAACGGTTCCACCAAGGGCTTGCGCTATCAATTGAGCGCCATAGCATATGCCTAAAACCGGTTTGTTAACAATCTTAAAAAACTCCTCGGGTAGTTCGGGTGCGTCCGTTTCATAAACGGACGCCGGGCCACCTGAAAGCACGACAGCCTTAACTGTGCTGTCGATAAGAACTTCTTTCCAGTTTTGAAAAGGGACAATCTCAGCGTAAACACCCAAATCTCTTATGCGTCTGCTGATAAGGTGGGCATATTGTCCACCAAAATCTATAACGGCTACTCCATCACGTTTCATAACTTAATCCTCCAGCGTATAGTTTGGGGATTCACGCGTAATTTGCACGTCATGCGGATGGCTTTCTTTCAGACCTGCATTGGTTATCTTGATAAACCTGGCTTTCTTATGGAGCTCTTCAATGGTGGCTGCACCAACATAGCCCATGCCAGAACGTAGTCCTCCGCATAATTGAAACACCATGTCATGCACAGAACCTTTGTAAGGCACCCTTCCTTCTACGCCTTCGGGTACGAACTTAGAGGCATCCTCTTGGCTGTAACGGTCAGCTGAACCCTGTTTCATCGCTGCCAGGGAACCCATGCCGCGGTATGTTTTGTAAATGCGTCCTTGATAAATCTCTTTTTCACCGGGGCTTTCCTCAGTACCGGCAAACAAACTCCCTATCATAACTGTGGAAGCACCGGCAGCCAGTGCTTTTACAATGTCGCCAGAAAATCTTATGCCGCCATCGGCAATAACAGGCACACTAAGCTTATTGCCTTCTTCTGCACACTCCATAACAGCACTTAGCTGTGGCATACCAATACCTGCTATTACTCTGGTAGTGCAAATAGACCCGGGCCCTATGCCTATCTTCACGCAATCGGCACCAGCTTGAACTAAATTTCTAACACCGTCCGCTGTAGCCACATTGCCCGCAATGACAGCCACATCGGGGAACGCATTTTTTATTTTCTTTACAACATCCACCACGTTTTTGCTGTTGCCATGGGCAGAATCTACTACCAACACATCCACATCGGCGTCGGCCAATGCAGATGCACGGTCCATCATATCCTTTCCCACACCTACCGCCGCACCCACCAATAGGCGTCCTTTACTATCTTTCGAAGCATTAGGATATTTACTCCGCTTTTCCAGATCTTTTATCGTGATAAGACCTTTTAGATTCCCCAGTTCATCTACCAGCGGCAGCTTTTCAATCTTATGCGCTTTAAGTATCTGTCTGGCTTCTTCTAAAGAAGTTCCTACAGGAGCCGTTATCAAGTGCTCCTTTGTCATCACGTCTTCTATGCGCTGGCTGAAGTCATCTTCAAAACGTATGTCACGATTGGTAATGATACCGATTAACTTGCCATCAACAGTTATGGGAATGCCAGAAATATGGTAATGTTCCATCAAACGCAGAGCGTCGGCTAATGTAGAATCAGGCCCAAGCACCACAGGTTTGTAAATAATGCCAAACTCTGAACGTTTTACTTTGTCCACTTCCTGCGCTTGCATATCAATGGTCATGTTTTTGTGTATGATGCCAATGCCGCCCTCTCGAGCCAACGCAATGGCAAGCCGCGAATCGGTAACAGTGTCCATAGCTGCACTTATGAGTGGAATATTAAGGTTGATCTTGGAAGTAAGCTTTGTTGTTATATCAACATCTTTAGGCAGTACTTCAGAATACTGGGGAACCAACAGCACATCGTCAAAGGTTAAAGATTCTTCATATGGTGAAGGCATAAATGCACCTCCAAGGGATTTCTAAGTATTATATCAGGAAAAATGGGCAAAAGCACATTCATTTCCTTGTCAATCTTAAGGGATGCTACGTATGTTATGGAGTAGAATGATACTACATGCCTCAAAATGCACGCTAAAGGAGAAAAAATAATATAAATAAGCGTAAGCGAAACAGTAGAATCCCTGCTTTTCTTGTGGTTATTCTTATTTTAGTTTTTTGTATATCTTTTTTCTTTGGAGCCAACGCTAAGAACTTAATCAGCATGCGCAACCACAACACCAGTGGCAAAACAGAAGAAAGCACACCTACAAAAACAGAGACAGGCTCGCCTACGACCACAGCCACTGAAGATCACACAGATACACCCACAACACAAGTTGACAGTGTTAGCCAACTCATAGCGGGTATGTCATTGGAAGAAAAAATCGGACAAATGTTTATCGTCAGCTTTACAGGAACTACCGTACCCACGGCCTTGAACGCACTCATAAAAGACAACCATGTGGGCGGTGTCATACTTTATCCAGAGAACATAGAGAACGATAATCAATTGGTAACACTCATAAACAGTATCAAGGTTGTTAACAGTGTTAACAAGCTTCCCCTTTTTATTTCTACCGACCAGGAAGGTGGTAGAGTATCACGCTTGCCTGCAAGAGCCACCACTTTTCCGCCTAATTTGGTCATAGGAGAAAAACGTTCTGCCACTTTATCTTACGCAGTGGGAAACGTGATGGGCAAAGAGCTTAAAGCTTATGGCTTCAATGTGGATTTTGCACCCGTATTAGATATCTTCAGCAACCCACAAAACACCGTTATTGGAGATCGCTCCTTTGGAAGTGACCCTAACTTGGTAGCCAGTTTAGGTGTCGCTACCATGGAAGGGATAAGAAACACGGGTGTCATACCTGTGATAAAACATTTTCCTGGACACGGCGATACCTCTGTCGATTCGCACAAAGACTTGCCCATTTCTTATAAAACAATGGATCAGCTGGAAGCCTTCGAACTTGTGCCCTTTGAAGAAGCCATCAAAGATGGCGCTGATATGGTCATGGTCGCCCATATAGAGCTTCCTAATGTTGATCGTTCTTTGACGCCAGCTTCGCTTTCAACATACGTGATAAGTGATATTCTGCGTCAACGCTTGCATTTTAATGGCGTGGTTATCACTGATGATATGCACATGGAAGCCATCCGTAAGTATTACTCTGTGGCAGACGCAACAGTAAAAGCGGTAGAAGCTGGAACAGATATTGTGCTAATTTGCCACAGCTACGAAGAGCAAATAGAATCTTACAATGCATTATTGCAAGCGGTACAAAAGGGCGTAATCAGCGAAGCGCGCATAGATCAATCTGTAAGACGTATTATTTTGCTTAAAGAAAAATATAATCTGACGGATCAGCCATCGACATTGGCAGCAGTTCTCAGTCATGTTGGCACTGAAGAAAACAAAGAAATAGCTAAGGAAACAGAAGAAAAATAATGTTCAAGAACGTTATGAAAATGATAAAATGTTAACATCATTTTTAGGCAGTAAAGTAATGTACAAAATATGCAAAAAATACAAAAGAGAGAACCGATGAAACTTGGAAAATGAGAACGTCGAGCGAGCGTTAAAAAGCATTTTTAAGAATCAATTAGGGATATGGGGGCCTCACGGAAGCGGAAAGACTGTTTTATTAAAGCGCCTACAGCCCAAGCTTGATAACGCATTCTATGTTCACATACATTCTTTTCGTATGCCGTTGGGCGAATTGTTTTTTAGCATATTGTCAACTAATTGGCAAAAAGGCATCCAGCTTGACAAACGTTCGTGGTCGACATTTTTACGCTACATACCGAAAACTGATATTCCACTGGACATAGATGTAAAACCAACATACTTTGTAGACTCCAGCGCGTTGGCACGAGATGTTTTGCTAAGCACGATGACACTCTTGGAGGCTTACGATATCAAAACGCTTCTCATCGACCAGCTTGACCCAGTGGAAATAGATGATACGGTAAAATACTTGCTTGAACAACTTCCCAAAGAAGGCATTACGGTTATCGCAACTTCTACGTACCAAGATGCACTTTTACAAATTGAATACCCATCTATGCCATTGCGTTTTCCTAAAAAGGATAATTCGGATTTGATAAAGCAATATATGGAAATGTGGCATCTTGACGAAAAAGAAGCAGCGAGATTATTGAATATCAGCGGTGGAAACCTTTTTAATGCTCAACTTCTCATAAAAACCCATGCTTCTTCATTAGATGAATTAGTAGAACAGGAAATGAAGCAAAATCCAGACCTATTCAGAGCACTTGCTTATCTTTCGGTAGGAGATTTGTGGTTTAGTTCGATTAGTAAAAACCTCGTTGAAGAGAACTTTTTATCAGGCGAACATTCTTTATTAGATTCTCCCTTAATTATGGAGGAAGCGCCACAGTATCGTTTTATATCACCAGAGGTAAAGCAGCTCGTAAGAGAAAAGAGCAAACTTGAACCAAAAGAAGCATCTTTATGGTGGGGTAAAGCCCTAAGCAAACTCGGTATGCCAACTTATTGGCACCGCATATCGCACCTTTTCAAAATGGCAGAAGAAAAGCGAAGTCAAGCGTTTGCCCTACTCATGGCATCACGCTACGAACTCGATTTTTCTGCTAAAGCGCAAATGCTTCAAGATGCATTAACCCTATTTCCTCATTTAGGTGGCGCCAAACGTAAACTCATGGATGTTTACTATTCCTCTGGACAATATGAAGAAGCATACAAACTATCAAAGTCTCTTGAAAACCCAACGTTTTTTGATTTAGCGCATCAAGTAAGGCTTTTAGTTTTGCTCGGCATGAACGAAGAAGCCACCATTTCGGGTGAAGCATTGCTGAGGCGACTGAAAGAAAACATTGACCCATTCTACTGGCCTGGAATGTTATCTGATTTGGCTGTCTACATAATAAACATAAAACAAGAACCTCAGCTGCTGTATGACTTTTACATCGATCTTGTAAATAGCCATGTTAAGGCGCCGAAAATGCATTGGGGTGCTTTCTTAAACACTGTCGGAGCAGCATTGGATGCTACGGGCAAGTATGAAGATGCTATAAAGTGCTACAGAGAATCCATGAAATTACTAAATGGAACGTCTCACATAGATGTTTACTCCAGACCCCTTATAAATGAAATTGCGTTGAAAACGGTTATTTACGGTGCAAAAACTGTTTTAGAAAGTAAAGAACAATTAGAAAACGTAGTTGAGAACCTTTCCAGCATAAGCCAGCAAGGATTTTGGGAAACACTTTTAGTCAGCCTTCAGGAATTCATGGCACGAGAAGGCATACAACGATATGTTAAAGGGCTTGAGGAAAACACGCGCAGACTTTATTCTGCTCCTTATAAATTCAATGGCTATATGACCTTAGCGTGGCATTATGCCAATGTACTCGATTTTAACTTAGCGGAGTGGTTCCTCATACTTGCTTCTAAGAATGCATTGTCCGAGACAGAAAACCTCAACGCGGCCATTTTGAGTGCCTACTTAAAAATACTTGAGGGTTCAACAGTAGATAATAGCGTTTTAGATGAACTGGAAGCGAAAGCGCTTAAGCTTTTACCCAAAGGCATAGACGTGGCAAATTTGGTGGCGCTGCTTTTAATGGCGCATCATAAACCAATACCAGCAGAGTTACTTGCACATTTAGATAGCAGTCCGTATCAAGAAGCACTTAGATTTATTGCAACTGAAGGAACAAACGGCGAAAATATCTTCCGTTACATGCTGGCACTCTGGCGCCGCTGGGAACGTTTGTCTATGTCAAACTTAGGCATAGTTATTTCCAAGTGCATAGAAAACAATTACGATCCTTCCATATTGAAAACGTTATCTGATTGGATACTCGAAGAGATGCGTACGTTAGATTATTCACAGCTCATAGGATACTGGCAAGATATTTACGGTAGCATAACAGCCATGTCACAATGGAGCAGCTTCTTGGGGTGGCATCTTAACATACAGGAAATCATAAATGTAGAGCAATTGAATGGTGCATTAGCTTACATTTTTCATCATTACTTTAAGCAAGATTATTTTGTCCGCGTGGAGAGCGGTACATTGAACTTGGAATTTGGCGACAGCAGAGTTCTTATGAGAAACGTACATCCCATAGAAAAAGGTGCTGTGGTAAAAATAAAGGCATGGTATGACTATGCCGAACCCATAGTAGGGCCAGCACTTGATCTGCTGAGCTATAGTTTAGAGCAGCTTATGTCAAAGCTATTTGGTATGCAGGACCCTCTTACCGGTTTATTCAATCGTAATTACAGCAATCAGCGTCTTAAAGAAGAATGGGAACTTTATCTTAGGGGCGGACCGAACTTCAGCATACTTTTCATGGATTTAGATGATTTCAAGCAGATTAATGACAATTACAGCCACGAAATGGGCGATAAAGTCCTCATAGAATTTGCCAACTTTTTGCGTTCATCTCTTAGAGGAACTGATGCCGCCATAAGGTGGGGCGGGGATGAGTTTTTGGTTGTCCTTCCTGACACAGAAATCAGCGAAGCCATGGAAATTGCAAAAAGAATATCGTCACAACTGAAGCTAAAGAACAGTGCTATAGGCAGACCCATCACTGTAAGTGTAGGCTACGCGGCAAGTTCTGAAGTAAGCAGTCCAGAAGAACTGCTCAACTTAGCAGACCGCCGCGTCTACATATTAAAAGCTGAAAAAGCTAAACGCATTAGGGAACTGTAACCTGCGATAGTTCTTGTTCACTGAGCACTTTAGATAAATCCAGTACTAAAACGATACTGTCGTTTTGCAAAAAGCTACCTGTTAGAAAACGCCTCACATTTTCTGGCAATTCAGCCGGAAGAGGTTTCAAATCTGCCACATCTTCTATGGTTTTTACATCATCTACGAGGAACCCCACGAGCCTTTCGCCATCCATGACCAAAATTTTATCTCCTTCGCTGCTTTTGCCCTGTAATCTGAGCCCTAAATCCACTACAGGCAGCAATTGCCCTCGAAGTGCCATAACACCGAGCAGCCACTCCTGAGACCCAGGAATAGGCCTTAATTCTTGCTTCAAAACAATTTCTTTTATGCTCAGCAATTCACTGGCAAAAACCCTATCTCCCAACTCATATGTTATGTAACGCATCAAAGCACCTCCCGTATACCATTAGAAAGCTTATAGTCACCTACGGATTTCCATTCATGACTTTTACATAAACGATTTTAACATCGGAAACTCTCGCCGGCAATGTCGACGTTTTTGGAGAAGCAAGCAATGTAATATTTAACGGTTCTTTAGGAAAATTAAAGGGCTTCAATGTAATTGTGTAAACCCCCTTTTCATAAGGACCCAAAACAACAGAGCTCGTGTTTGTATCTAATTCAATATTTGCCACTGTGTTATCACCGACAGCAAATGCTACATAATCCCATCCCACCCAATCATCAGCAGGGGTAGCAGTTATGGTTTTGGAAATGGAATTGTATGTGGTAACAGTACTCGTTTTTGACACTGATGGTATGGTTACATTTACATAGCCATCCGCACTCGATAATTTCGCAACGAAGATTAACTTTACATAATTAGGTTTGAATCCACCAAACCAACCAGTCAAAGGTTTTAGAACGGTACTATTTGTGCCAGAAATATCTTTTGTCTCTCCCCGCCTTAAAATATTCCAGCCCAAGGAACTTAAAGAAACAAGTTTGCATACATCTTTTTCTGGTTGTTTAATGTACCACTCTACGTCAATAAAACTTGGAGAATCACTTACTTTTGAATAGGAAACATATATGTTTGTTGCAGTACTCATTGGCCCAATAACTACAGCCGTGTTAATAAACTTGTCTTTATTGGACGCGATTGTCAATGTTGTACCAGTTAGACTTATATCATCCGCAGAGGTATCGTTCAACACATAATTCCGCCAAACATCTTTATCGTTCGTGCAATTGTTTTCCTTGTTTGCAACGTACGTAACATCAACTGCGGTTGTATCCACAGTTGGCGTAACGAGAGGTGTTGCTAACAATGTGGAACTGGCTGATGTATATACAGGGGTAGGAGGAGTTGGTGGGGTAGTAGGATCACCTGGATTGCCTGGATTACCTGGCGCAGTAGAACTGTTCCCCCACACAGTTGGTTGGCCAATACCTGATTTGATAGTACTTAAACGAGAAGTCATCGCGTTTGCAATAACAGTAGTGGTTACTACTGATAGATATTCCTCACTGGGAATAGTAGTTACTGTAGATACCAAACCAAAACGGTCTTTGTAAACATCTGAACCTTGCACATCATTTAATGCGCTCTGAGCTACAAAAGGCGATGCATAGGCAAGTTCAGAGTTCAAAGAACCTTTGCTTAACGATGCCAAAGCAGGAAGCATTCCTGTTGCCATGATGCCTATTATCGCCAGTGCAATAATCACTTCCAACAAAGTAAAACCTTCCGCCTTACGCTTCATTTATTCTCACTTCCTTTCGTTCATTTTGAATCTATTTTTTGTTACCGTCTTTTACATCTTCTACATGTGTGATATAAACCACCCTGGGTGTTGATATGTATTCAACAGCACTACCTGTGAAAGAAAATGGTTTTCTCATAGTATCAGCAGGTGTATATGTAGCGGTAAAATCCCAATATCGGTAAGCATCTTCACTATAAGCAGGCACTTTTCTTGTGCAAGTAATAGCAAATGCTAAAGAACCCTGTGCCAATCCTTCGAAAGAAGATGCAGTACTCTGGCATGTAGAACTCGTAGTTATGTTATATCTTACTAGTTCTACTACACTGTTTCGGGCTTCTTCAATATATATCCTGCTTGCAACAACATTTGTGGACGATGTCATTTGCGTTATGCCTAAAGCCAGAGGAACCATGAGCAAGCTTAAAATGAGAATAAATCCCATCACCGTAATAAGAGCCAGTCCTTTTGTGTTCAATGTACTTTCACCCACACTTCATCAGATACTGTTGAATCCAAACCTTTCATTTTTGGAATCTGTATTAAAGTAGCAGAAGTAGACGTCTGAATGCTTAGAGAGGTATAGCAACCATTGGGACAAATAGAAGGAATAGTCTGCGTTCCCGTTAAAGAATATGTAGCAGGTGAAAGCTTACCTTCAGAAAACGTGCTTCCTGTTGTTGTAGTGATCACCGACGTAGTCGAAGTTGTTGGGAAAAAGGAGACAGCAGGAAACAGCAACGTAAATGTACACATGGTTGGACCTTCAAAAGAACAACTTGGCAAATTAGCAGGCAGCAAAGGTGCCGCATTTATGAGTTTTTTCAAAATAGCCGTGTTCTCATAACGCCGTCCGGTTTTATCAACACTAGTGAGGTTTACTATGACTATATTAGGGTCTGAAGTAGAAGTGGTAACTGTAACGGTAACATTGGAAACACCAGCTTTTTCCATCTCGGCGTTGAAATCGATGGTAGAAGAAATTTGAGGTATGCTGTATCCTCCCGTTGCTGTGGGGATGGCTTCCCAGTATTTGATAATAGCTCTTGTACCAGTGTAAGCGATGTTGAACGTGGCGCTGTCAGCAAAATACGAACTTTGAGCATAAACCACACTTTCTGCCTTGTTCATGGCCAGTACATAATCTGAGCTCGCATCCACACGATTTTTTACGGCAGATATTACAGCAGAGCTGCTGAATGCCACAGTGATCATGATAATACCAAGCAAAAGCATAGCAAATATGAGTTCCATAAGTGTCATCCCTCGAAGCGAATGGTTCATAATAATAGATTGTACTACTTGCCTGCCACAAAACTTCCACGGTTCGATGAAAGTTTTACCGATGACATAATAGCGGTAGTTTGTTAGCACAAAAAGGGGGAAAGCCATGCACAACTGGACAGTCAAAAAGGTTTATTTTTATGCCGTCTCGCTCATACTGCTTATAGCTATACTGACAAACTTAACAAGCATTGTTTCCAGTTTGGTTCAAATAGCATTCCCATCGCCGGTATATCCTTCACAGCGGAGTTACAACGATGCCAAGAACTTACTGCTAACGGAAAAATATGGGGATGCAAAAAGTGGAACGGTTACACCAGAGGAAGTGAAGGAGTTCGTGGAACAAAGGCAGCGAGGAGCGAGAGAATCACAAACTTTCTATGCAAAGCAATCACTCCTTCAGCACATCGCTTATTTGATAATCATTGTTCCAGTTTATTGGTATCACTGGAAGATTGCACGCACACTTGAGTAATTACAGTCATTTCTAATTCGCCATTGACCTTTAAAGTCTTGTTCAGCTGTTGCCCAGGCTCCATGTTCAAAAACTCTTCTATGTCATCTACAGCTATTGTAAGCGCGTTTTCCTGAATTTCATAGCATACTTCTTTTTTACCATGTTCGTTTGCCAACGTGCCAGATAGAGAAAGCAAAATAAGCGGAATATGGAGCACAAAGTGACAGCCGGAAATTTCCAGCCATTTATCTTTGTATTCTTCCATTGCCTTTATGTCATAAAGTTTTCTAAAATCTCTTTCCCACCACTTATCGTTGATGTCATCTTTTTCCATTCATTTACATTGTGCAACTTTTACCCATCTTTGTTGGTATATATCGTAGAAGCCAAAAAGAAAGGACGGTGTCACGAATTGAAAAAACTTTACCGCAGCAGAACAGATAAGGTTCTGGGCGGCATAATCGGGGGCCTTAGAGCATACTTTGACCTAAATGTTGACACTAACGTGCTTCGGTTAGTAACGGCAGGGCTCACATTGTTTATGCCTGTTTTAGCGTTGCTTTACTTCATCGGCTGGGTCATTATCCCAGAAGAACCCAGAGGAGGAAGTAATGAACAATAAAAAACTTTATAGAAGCAGAAAAGACAAAATCGTTGCTGGTGTTTTAGGTGGTTTAGCCGAATATTTGCAAGTAGATAGCATATTTGTTCGCATTATCTATTTACTGCTCTTGTTTTTTGGCAATTTCGCTTTCTTTACTGTGCTTTACATTATCGGCTGGATCATCATCCCTGAGCAGCCTAAAGTTTCCGCCAGCGTAGATGGAACTTCAGTGGAAGGGTTCATGGGCAGTTCAGAAAGCAATGTCGACCGACGTCACACAAATGCTGGTGTCATTTTAGGAGCCATTCTCTTAGTCATAGGATCCGTTATTCTTTTTAAGAATCTTTCCGGTTACATCGTCATACATGTTCCAACATGGCTTATGCCTTACTTTGATTTGGTTCGTGCTTCAGCAATTCCTGTTCTTCTTATCATTGTCGGTATTGTTTTGATACTGAATCACCGTAACAATCACACTTCAGAAGGAGAGGACAAGTAAAAATGAATACATGGACTGTAGACAACATATTCTCGCTGATACTTATCATTTGGGTGGTAGTCGTGTTACTACAGTCTTTACTTGCCCTTTTCAAGGTTAAATTATCAAACGGTCAGGTAGGCGGCATAATTTTGATTGCCGCAGGCATTCTATGGCTACTGGCCGTTTTACCATCAAGCCCACTGCAATCTTTAATCACATACTACGCCCTCCCCGATCCATGGTACGTCTTGGGAGGGTTGCTCATTGTTTATGGAATTCGGTACCTACTGCCTTTCCCAGCAAAGGATATTGTAGCTTTATTGGCATGCGTTGCTTTGCTGGTAGGTGGGTTTTATCTCTTTACATCGCTCACACCTCCCCCTTATTGGCAGGGTCAACAGGGTGAAATAAACCCCGGAAACGCCTCCCCCCTCCCCCATCAAAAAGGAAATCGCCCTTTCCCTGCCCCCCTTCGCATATATAATCTCCGCAACATTTCTGCGGAGGAACTGACATGGGCAGAAGATTCCTCTTCTGCCCTGTCGTTTCGTCTTAATTTTGGTTCCCTGTATGTGTCTCAGATAACATCAACGGAGGATATTGGAAATAAGGTTGGATTTGGAACATATTCTTTTGATGTAAGTAAGACTGCAACTGCCGCCTATGAACTCATACCACAAGGTGGCAGTGACGAAGCTGGAGCATTGTTTTTGAGCACAAACGTAAATGACCTGAGCCTCGCTGATAGTTACGGGGCCATCTACATGGAAATTGTCAAACCTATGCAAGAACTTGAAGTTAATTCGAAAATGGGAGACATCACCATTGACAGTGCCGCAGGAATAGGTAATATCAAATTAAACAGCTATGCTGGAAACGTAGACATTAACTTAAACGAACCTACCAGTACATTAACCATACAAAGCAGAGCCGGTAACATAAACATATACACCAGCACAGTGATAGATAACGTACAGGTGAAGGCAGATGCTGGAAATCTGCGCATGAATGTTCCCACAGGCGTGAAAGTTATCGTAGAGAACATGGGCTCAGTGAACAGACTTAGCAATAATAGCGACCCTCAAGGATATAATGGTACTATGAAACTTTATCTGGATATGAAAATGGGAAACGTGACCATTACCACTTTGGAGCCATGAATAACGAAGTAGAAAGAGCATTTGAACTTTATGGCAAAAGACTTTACGCATACATGCGACGGTTAGGGCTTTCTCAGGTGGAAGCAGAAGATGGTGTCCAAGAAGTGTTTATTAGAGCAATGCAGTCTCGAATTGATTGGTCATCACCAAAAGGTTATCTGTTCAAAATAGCTCACAACTGGGCCATGGATACGTTAAAGGGCAGAATGACATTAGTTGAAGAAGACGACACTCAAGGTTACAGTGATGGTGGAAGTTTCGAAGATGTGCACTTGCTTATGCAAAGCCTCAGAGAAGACGAACGCAGCATACTACTTTTACTTTACCAAGAAGGTCTTTCTTACAGCGAGGTGGCAGAACTTACCGGTAAACCCGAGAACACCATAAAGAGCATTGTTCACAGAGCCAAAGAAAAAATAAAAAAGGAGGTGTAAAAACCGTGGACGATCTGGATTTTATTGACCTTATCAGCACCGTAGAGTACGACGAAGAATGGGACAAGGTAAAAAAACCTATCCACAGAAAAGTGAAGAGGTACTACCTCATCCATGAAATGGGTCTGAAAGGTTTGTTCTTATCTGCTGCAGGCGCCGTTTTACTGCTTCAGTACACCCCATACAGTTATCTGCTGACATTCCCGCAATGGCTTGCAAGGTTTGTCACCTCCATGCTTCTTCCTGCTTTAGGTTTGTAGACAACAGAATTCTCTCAAGCAGTGTTATACTTTTTTCTGTATGAAAGTTTGCATTACCAAAGCTTTTACGTTTGATGCAGCCCATAATTTAGTGAATTACAAAGGAAAGTGCGAAGCGCTGCATGGCCACACTTATCGGTTAGAAATTAAAGTTTGTGGTGATAGTGCCAGCTTGGACAATGGCCTTTTAATGGATTTTGGCGACTTAAAAAACTTAGTTGATAATGAAGTTATTTCTAAGTTGGACCACACTTATCTAAATGATCGGTTTCCACAGCCCAGCACAGAATTGGTAGCCATGTGGATTTTTGAAACATTGAAGCCTCACATTGAACGATTAAATTTAACGCTGTCTTCTGTAAAGCTATTTGAGACAGCTACTTCTTGGGTGGAGATTGTTTGATATGCGCGATGTACAAAGTGAGCATGACCCCAGAAATGTACCGCTGGATTACGTTGGCATAGAAGATGTGCGCCTGCCCATAAAAGTGCGCACAAAAAATGGGCAGATGCAGTCTACCGTAGGCACATTTGCCATAGGTGTGGATTTTCCATACTCCTTCAGAGGCACCCATATGTCACGTTTTATGGAAGTACTTTATCAGCATTTAGAAGAAATATCTCAATCCAAATTGCGTGTCGTACTGGAGGACATAAAAGACCGTTTGCAAGCTACGAAAGCGCTAATCGAAGTTGGTTTCCCTTACGCCATTGATAAGCTCACGCCTGTAACAAGACTGGAAACCATCATGTACGTAGATGCTTCATTTAAAGCCGAACTTAACAAAGATGGCTACATAGTTACGTCCACCGTTACCGTTCCAGTCCATACGTTGTGTCCATGCTCAAAAGATATCAGTGATTTTGGCGCACATAACCAGCGTGCCGATGTCACAGTAAGTTGGCGTGGCAATTTGTGGATAGAAGATGTGGTATCTTTGGTAGAAGGCAGCGCTTCTCAGCCATTGTACCCACTGCTCAAGAGGCCCGATGAGAAATATGTTACGGAAAAAGCTTATTTGAACCCTAAATTCGTTGAAGATATTGCGAAGGATTTATTCCTTAAATTAGACCCACTTTCCCCCTGTTTCAAGATAAAAGTGGTTAGCCATGAATCCATACATCCACACAACGCTGTAGCAGTGAAAGAGAAGAAAAACGTTGACGAAAACCATAGGAATTGTCCTTAACCCAACAGCAGGCAGTGGCAACGCAGGTCGCATATTTCCAGATATCCTTACGCAGTTAAGCGATGCCGGTCTGAAAACACTGGTAGAAATCACACAGTACGCTGGCCATGGTCTGGAATTGGCGCAAAAACTCGTAAAACGCGGTGTAGATGCCATTGTCAGTGCTGGTGGAGATGGCACCATAAATGAAGTGCTTAATGGTTTGGCAGAATTAGATTTTGCCGTACCCATGGGCGCGTTGGGTATAGGCACGGGAAACGACTTTCTAAAAACAGCAGGCATTTCCAAAGACATAAAAAGACAAATTGACGTTATAAAACATGGTCATACAAAGTATGTCGATTTGATGAAAATCGATTACTCCAGCTTTGAAGGAGAAAGAGCATTAAAGTATTCAATAAACGACTTTGGCGTAGGCTTCCCGGCAAAGGTGAGCTTCCGCGTAAATAACATGAAAGGCATACTTAAAGGCACATGGAGCTACCTTGAAGCAGTGGTAGCAGAAATCATGCAGAACAAACTCATGGCATTGCACATAGAAACACCAGAGCTTTCTACCAGCGGTATGTACAACATGCTCTTCGCTATGGTTGGCAAATACTTGGGAGGCGGCATAAAAATAGCGCCCATGGCTATAGCAGACGATGGTTACATGGATGTGCTTTTCGTAGAAAAGTTAACACGTCTTGAAATGTTAAAGCTGCTTCCAAAAACATTCAAAGGCACACATCTGCCCCATCCCAAGGCAACCCATATAAGGACTACACAGCTCAATGTGGAAGGCTCTCAACAGCTTATTTATGTGCAGGGAGAAGTTATAGGTTTCACCCCTGCGCACATAAGCCTAATACCTCACAAAGTACCCTTTTTGTGGCCAGAGCCTACTTTACCGGCGTAACTGTCAGCTTTGTAACTCGCCCGGAAACTGCCCAAGTGGGACCTTCCAGTGTGAGCGTACGTCCTACGACCACACGCTGCTTAGCCATCACAGGAACGTCATCGTAAAATGGCGATATGGTTTTTGCGGTAACATACATCGTATAACGTTGTGGATCAGAGCTGTAAATAACTTGGCCTTCTGCGTCTGTTCCTCTGTATTGCAGGTGTGTGTATGTAGCACTTATCACTTCAAAATAGGGCTTATTGTACTTGTCAATAATAACATCTCCAGGCTTTGGTGCTGAAGCCACTTCGTAAGGCACATCGTCTGCACGTATGACAACCACGGCATTTTTGGCTGTCAGGCCTCTATCCGTACCTTTTAACACGTACCAGCCACCCAGTACCAATACAGCAATCAATATGCCAGCGATGACCCACATGTAAGTCCTGTTTCGCATCGTTTACATCACCCCTTGTTATTGTTATTCCAGTACTGCCACAACGTTTTCATAAAATCAGAGCTGGCAGGAAGCAAATCCACCAGAAGAGCCATAAACAAGTTGTCTTGGTCATCCACAAAAAACTTTACAGCGTCACCAAAAAAGCGTGCCATAAGGGGTGCCATCTGGTCAAAAGGTAAATCTTCTGGAGAAATCTGTTCGCCAACGAAATCTTCCATTTTGTCCAGCATGTCGCCTAAGGAATACACTTCCATGTGCGTTCCTTCGCCATACTGATGTTCCAGCTCGTTCATTATCATGCTCTTTATGAGCATTACATCCACATCATCATAGTAAGAATCATCCCAACCGACTGAAATATCTTTCAAATCGTCAGGGCTTATTTCTTTTATATTGTATTCAGCCATGTTAGATATTATAAACCTCCAATCTTTTTAATATCTGAGAAGGTAAAGTTCTTCTACATCCATTGGGTTTATGTTAACGCCTTTTAGGTTTGTATTTACCACTTTATAGGAAAACGGGTAAGACAAAAAAATGGCGGGTGGATCGTCCAGAAACTGCTCACACACCATTCTGTAGAACATGCGTTGTTTATCTGGATTAAGCTCCATATCTGCCTCATCTAAATATGTATCCACTGCTTTGTTATGGTATTTGAAAAAGTTTAGCGAACTACTACTGTAAAACAGCGGCTTGAGAAAATTTGATACCTGGCCGTTATCACTACTCCAACCAAGCACAAACGCATCCGTAGAACCGGCTTCTAAATCTTCAATAATCTGCTCAAATGGTTTGTAAACAAACGACACACTGATTAAGCCAGTGGATTCAAATTGTGAACGCAGTTCATTGCCCATGGCCATGCCATCAGTGGGAAGATAATCCCGTGGTTCCAAAGGAATCTCTACCGTGAAAGAAAGCGGATGTGTAGCAGTGAAGCCAAGCTCTCGTAGCATGTCTTTGCCAGCCTCTTTGTTCGCTGCTAAATCTCGACACACAACTTGACGGTTCAAAACAGGGGGCAAAGGGCCATTAGCCGGCATAGCCAAATCATCGTAAACATCATCTATAATCTCCTGCCTGTCTATCAACAGTTTTAAAGCCTGCCTCACCTTGGGGTTAGAAAAAACCCCATGAGTTGTGTTGAAACCAAGAAATGCCGTAGTGAGCGCGTTTGTTTCCAGAATCTTTATGTCTTTCCCTTCGCCGATGGTCTCTGCAGTCTGCGGCGGAACATTATCCAAAATGTCAGCTTTGCCTTGTTCTGCCATACTCAACGCTTGCGTAGCGTCACTAATAACTGTAAATCTAATACCTTTAAAATAAGGACGAGCCAGTTTATCTTGCCACCAGTTTTGATTGTACGTTAAAACAACGCTTTTGCCCCTCTGCCAGTTAACTAACTTGTAAGGGCCTGTACCTATGGGCATGAAACCGGCATCGGACACATTTGGAGAAACCATGCTGCCACCGATAGGCAACGCTAAATCTGTCAAAAAGCTGGCATCAACATGCTTTAGCACAAAGCGAACGCGATAACGGCTTACCTTTTCGACACTCTGCACATTTTGCCACACCAATGACGCATAATACGAGCTGCTAAGAGCAGCTTTTGCACGATTGTAATTCCATATCACTGCATCTGCGTCAAAAGGCGTGCCATCTTGGAACATAACATTTCTTTGCAAATCAAAAGTATATACTAATCCATCTTTGCTAACAAGGTAATCAATAGCCAAGTTAGGTTCCACCTCTAAAGAACCAGGTCTAAACTTCATCAACCCTTCATAGATTTGCGCAATAATCTTCAACGATGTGCTATCCGTAGCTTTTAACGGATCTAAACTCACCGCATCGCTGGATAGCACATAAACCAGCACACGATCTTTTTCGCCGGCTAACCAGCCTGCCGTCAACGCTAAAGCGGCAGCCAAAACAATGGCTATAAACGTTGAAAAGCTAAAACGTTTACTGTCCATATATTAGTAATATAACCCCTAAAGAAGAAAAAGATGCAATTATTTTACTTAAAAATAAGTAAACATTTTTAACGACCGGGCTTGTAGTTTTTACGCACAGCTTCAAGCATTTGCTCATCGAATGCGTTCATACCAGGAACAGAAAAGCCAGCCAAAACCATTTTTGCCGCTTCTTCCAGTATTTCTATCTTTGCATAAGCTTCCATAATACTTGAACCCCAAGCAAAAACGCCATGATTTTTTACAACGACGGCGGAATAAATCAAACAGAGCGAGGAAGCCTGTTTTGCCAACTCTTCACCCATGCAAAAATCGATAACGGCAGGTTTGCCCACCAATATAGCCTGCTCAGGCGTATAAACACCAAAATTGTGACCAGCAGTGCATAAGCCAACCAAGGTAGTGGGATGGGCATGCACCACAGCACGCACTGCTGAGTTTGTTCCATATACGCTCATGTGCGTTTTTAGTTCACTTGAAGGCTTGCCATCACCTAATGCTAAGCCAGATCTAAAGTCTACTTTTACCAAATCTTCTTTTGTAAGGTTTTCTTTATTGAAACCCGAAGGCGTTATGAAAAGCGCGCTATTATCATCAAGTAGTGCACTGGCATTGCCACCATAAACAGATATAAGTCCGCGGCTGTAAAGCTTTTTCATAATATCAGCCAAAGACTGCCTCAACAATTGTTCTTTCTGGTCCATAAAAACATGTCACCTCCTGTGGGTACCTCACACAATTTTAAGCGCTATTTTAATCGTGCTTGTAGGTTTTTCTTAAAGCGCGAAACAGCTAAAAATCTGTTCTCTTTATCATGTAACCGCCTGCAAAGTAAAACACTATGCCCACCAGCGCCAGATAGACTAAGGATGTGGATAGATCAATAACGCGGCTTGAAAATGAAGAAAAATATGACCCGTAAAACAGACGTGGGATCAAATCGATGGAAAAAATGAATTTATTCGTCTGCCAAAAATTTGACAAGAATATCCACGTGAATGGAATAAGCAATGCTACATACCCTTGACGCACAATTATGGATATGGTCACAGGGATCATCATAAAGACCGCTGAACTAAAAGCAGAATAAAGTATCATCTTAGCTGATAGTACAAACGGGTTTGCACCTTCAGGAAACTTTAACGTGCCAACACCAGCATTAAATGAAGAACCCTGTGTGGCATATTCACTGAAGTTTGGTGCATACGGAAGCTGCGTTGCTGAAATGGCAAAAACAATCAAAAAACCAATTATAAAATAAACGAGAGCAGCGCTGAATAGACTCAGTACCTTTGCTGTCCACCAGCGCATTCGGCTATTCGTTCGCGGTAATACCAGCCAAGACCAATTACTGCTGATATCTTGAACTAATGTATCGGCGGTAAGGAAAACGAACACCAGCAAGATGATAAAGCGAAAATACAGCCAATGTGCCATGGTACCGAATACGCCATCCCAAACGTTCATTTGCACACCGTAAGCTCTAACAAGGGGTAGCAGATCAGCAAGTGCAAGCAGGGTAGCTAACGCAAACGCAGGAAACACAGCCAAAAAACGCTTGCACCATACCAGCCTGAGTGTTTCATTCCACCAAAGTCTTATCATCGGTAGACGCCCCCTTCAAGCTGTGCATACTCCAAGAAGACAGCCTCTAAGTTGGGCCCTACGTGGCTGATACTTTCTATGGCAATACCAGCCGATTGCAGCTCTGATATAACCTGTGAAACCGCCATTTTGGTTTTCAATATGCCTCGAGGCAAGCCTTTGTTAGGCGTCAGTTTTTGCAGCTCCACATGAACAGACTCAGCCCACCGCTTTAAAATGTCCCAATCATATGCAGTGCTCACAGTGACTTCTATGGGCGTTTGCTCAGTGGAACGAAGGTTTACTTGGCGCAAGATTTTTCCGCCACTGATGATTGCCACACGGTCGCACATACGTTCTATTTCATTAAGCAAGTGGCTGGCAATGATGATGCCTGTACCAGCTTGAGCCAGCTCAGAAAGCAGCATCCGCAAATCGATGATGCCCAGTGGATCGAGAGCATTGGTGGGCTCATCCAACAACAGAAGCTTTGGATGTTCCATGATAGCTTGAGCAAGCATGAGCCTTTGTTTCATGCCCAAAGAATAGTTTCTCACTGCCTTTTTATTATCGGGATCAAGACCGACGCGCTTGAGTGTTTGTTTAATCTCACTTGTGCCAATTTTGCCTCTTATGGAAGATAACATGCGAAGATTTTGTAAGGCATCCATATCCCCGAGTAATGCCGCTTGCTCAGGCACAATACCTATGCCAGCCGATTTATCAAACCAAACAGAGCCGCTGCTTGCCCTTACAACGCCGGAAACAATTTTAAGCAAGGTAGTTTTTCCCGCGCCATTTGGACCTATGAGGCCCAAGATCTCTCCTTCACTTACGGATAAATTTACATCTTGCAGGATGACCTTTTGCTTAACCCTCTTTGTCAGCGATTTTACTTGCAGTACTTCATTCATTTCCTCAGCTCCTTACATGTAATCCTTTTTAAAACTAAAGGCAGCAATGGCAAGCACATGCGTGATTAAGGCTATTACAGCCCAATAGCAAACCATATGCAGTATGGACACCGGAATATAAACGTCAATAAGCGCCAGATTGGCGTAGGGGTCTATTAAACTGACTTTAGTCGCGTCCATGCTCATTACATAGATTAGCCCCATGTAAAGCAAAGTAGGCGCAGCCATTACCACGAATGTGTTCTTGACCCACACTGAAGTTAGCAGTGCAATTCCATTAAAAGCCACTGCGGCAGTTATAAAAAGCAACGCAATGAGAAAACAGTATGCAACAGGCTCATTATAAGCGAATGCTTCAGAATAATGCTGAGCGCCTATGTAAATTGATCCCATGGGAAAAAAAGGAAGCAAAGCAACAAAAAACACAACCAACGTAATGCCGATAAAACACATTTGACTCAAGGCACTGGTAACTGCTTTTGACGTAACATACTCAAAGGCAGAAACACCTTTGGAGAAAATGAGCGAAAGTAGTCCTGAGCGGCTGTCTTCAACCAAAGCACCTCCAGTAAAAAATCCTGCCATGGGTGCGAGAAGCAAAGGCATTATGGAACTGGTAGAAAAGCTAAAAGCATCAAAGACTGTTCTTTTAGGAGTGCCCATTCCAAGGTACTCAATAATGCCTGTGAAGAGGGCTATTAGCAAAACTATGCCCCAAAACAGCAATGTACGCCTTTTTAGCAGTCTACTTATTTCAAACTTGATCATCTCTGCGAGCAAACTTACGCCTCCGTTTCCCTGGGCCCAATCGCCCAGCGGTGTTTCAGTACTTGCATCAACGCCGCCCTACCGCTTAAAGCCCATCTTACCACACACAAAGTATGTCATAGCGCTTGAGCGCTAATACGTAAAGAGGAGGCGTCTAAAAGGACGCCTCCTCTTTGGGCTGCTTTTACACTCTATTGTGTTTTAAATTTGTCTACTTGTTCTTTTACCTGTTCAGCTAACTGCTCTAAAGAATCTCTTTCGATAGCAATTTGATTTTCACCTGTTATCTTGAATTTCTCTACCTGCTCTTTGAGCTGCTCAGCTAACTGCTCCAAAGATGAAGTTTCTTCAGCAATTTGGTACACACCTTGAGACTGCTGTTTCAAAGCATCGCTGAATTGTCTTACCTGTTCTGCAATGTTTTGTACGGGCTGCACTGCACTATCCACAGCCGCATTCAGCTCTTCACTGGAAGCGCTAAGTTCTTCAGCACTGGCAGCAAACCCTTCCGCAGTACCAACAATCTTGCCTACGCTATCCAAGATAGCACCAAATTTCTTCTGCACTTCCATGGTCCTGTCGTAGGCGTTGCGCACCACACTCATGGTCTCTTTCATAGAACCGCTGGCCTGTGATGTTCTATTTTCAATTCCACCCAATATATCCGCTATGTTCTGCGTAGCTTGTTGGCTCTTTTCTGCCAGTTTCCTAATTTCGTCAGCCACCACGGCAAAACCTCTACCGGCTTCACCCGCTCTGGCTGCTTCTATGGCTGCATTTAAAGCCAGCAAGTTCGTTTGCTCTGCAATCTGCTCTATGGTTTCCACAATGTTACTTATGCTGCTTGCATCCGTAGCTAAATGATTTAAGATGTCGTTTGTTTTATCCGTGTTAGTATTAGCGATTTCAACCACTTTTGCTACCTCTTCAAGACTTTGAGCGCCTTCTTGAGCATTTGCTTTCACATTGTTTGCTTCGGTAGCCAACATCTGAGCATCAGTGGCAATACCTTGTGCCGTACTGGATACTTGGTCAACGCCGCCTGCGAAGTCTTCTATGGCATGGTAAGCCGTTTCAGCATTGGTGGCAATTTCATTGCTTTGAGCAGTAAGTTCTTCCACAGAGGCGCTGGTCTCTTGTGATGTAGCTGCCAAGGTAGAAGCAGAATTGGTGACATGGTCAACTGTTTGAGCAGCAGCACTGATCAAATTGTTTAAGTTCTCTACCATGTGGTTTATGCCTTCACCCATCTGCCCCAATTCATCCTTACTCTTCACAGGCGCCCTTACGGTAATATCTCCATCAGAGATTACAGCAATAGCTTTTCTGAGGGCATCTAAAGGCTTTAAGAAAACATTTTGAACGGCAAACAGGCCAAGAATGACCGTAAGCACTAAAATAATCACGCCGACCAAAATGGTTGTGCTTATAACTTTGCTAACCGGTTGACTGATAACCGAAGCGGGTACGGCTTCCAAGAAGTACCAGCCACTGCTTAGCTGTTTAACAAAACCTATGCGTTTTGCGCCCTTGAGTGTGTACCTGACCATGTTGCCTTTTACGGCAGCCGACTTCATATCCTTCCAGAAGCTCTCTTTAGAAAAGTCTGTTCCCGCCGACACAAACGCACCGTTGCCGGACAGTAATACCTTTCCGTCTCTGCTTATTAAATACTTGGACATGTTATTTGTATAAGCCAGCATCTGGCCTGTTATTTTCTGCGTAGAAATGTCAATACCTACAACCCCCACGTAATCACCCATGCCATAAACAGCTTTTGCCACCGTTATTACAGTCCTGTTGTTAGCCGCATCTTGATAAGGCTCACTAACAACAAAGTCTGTGGGGTTTGCCATAGCCTGCTTGTACCACGCAGTAGTTGTAGGGTCATAATCGCTGGGCAGCGATTGTATGGGTTGCGTGATCATTAAACCACTTGCAGAAGCGGCATAAATCATATCAATGTCAGGATACTGCTTACTAATGGCTTCAAAAAGCTGCCTCATGTCTGATTGCACCATCAGGTCACCCGTAGAAAGAACGGTAACAACCTGATTAGTATTAGACAGATAAGCGGCTAAATTGCCGTAAGATTGCAAATAATCCCATGTGGCTCTGGAATCTGAGTCAGTTTGTGTTTTTAGCTGCTGACTCACCAAATTTTGCATATCGCCACTAATACGGTAAGCTTCAATGGCACCCAAGCCAACAACAGAAATGAGTACCAGCAAGACCATAACGGCGATCATCTTTATTCTTAACGATTGTTTGCCCACGTCCTATCCCTCCCTATAGAAAGATGCATAAGCTCAACAATAATATTTTAAAGCACCATGCTTAAAGAAAACACCCACGGCAGTATGTAGAAGTAGTCAAAAACATTATCAGTGAGACCGTGGAATGCCCATGCGGAAATAGCGCCAAGCACGCACGCCAGCAGTAACCTCTCCGCTTTATCATGTTTTGAGAGCACCGTTTTCAACCCTTCCAAGAGGGTGCTTACTACGTAGAACACATAACTTACAGCTCCCAAAAGGCCGTATTCTGCTATCACGGCAAAATAAGCACTATCTATGCGCAGTGCACCGTGAAGCCCTAAATTGATCGATGCCTGCGTCCCAAAACTGCCGGGCCCCGTACCAAAAAGAAGCTGTTTCAATCCCTTGAAGCCACCAATGACGCCCACGTTTTCCAGAGCCCTACTCCACTCATAAATCCTTCCGCCGGGTTGTGAGCTTTCTGCTATGTAAGCCCAGCTAAAAGCGCTGAGCAAACGGTCTCTTATTTGCGGTATGAACAGCACTGCCAATATGCCACCCACAGCAACCACGGCAGCTAACGCCAAGTTTTCAGTGGCAATGGAAACAAACAGCCCAAAAGCGGAAGCCAATAAACCGCCGCGCGCATAGGTCAGCAGTTGAGCGGCCAAAAAGCCCACAAAACTCAAACCCCAAATAACACGCCCTAACCAGTTAAAAGCAGTGAGTAAAAGCCCCAAGGCAATCAATATGGATATGTCCACGAAAATACTGTAGTAAGTGGGTATGGAAAAGATGGACCACACCCTGATTATGGTCGTATCCGTATCCAGTTGTGTGTCAAGCCATTCTGATTGCGGCGCTTGTTTGGTAAGAAATTGATATCCAGCCACTCCGCCCATGAGCAAACCGCTTATGGTAATGTAGATAAGAAAACGGCGAAGTTTCTTGTAATCCCAATCTACGGCGGAAGCAAAAAGCATGACACCGAAGGGGAAAACTACACGTCTCAAAGACTCTTTGAAAATGAGCAGCGGCACGCCATTTATGGCTGCACTCCAAAAAAACACAAGCAAAAATGGGGCAAAGCGCATCACTTTTTCCCATTTTATGTGCTTGTAATCGATAACTGCGTACACACAAGCGAAATAAAGAAGGTCAAACCAATAGGATTTGCTCGGCGTTATGGCATCAGCTAAACGCCCATACCAGGGATAAAAAGCAAAGGTAAGAAGAGTAAACTCTTCTAAAAGTTGTCTTCTATTCAGATTTAGGCTGTTCTTGTTCGCTTGGTCGCTCAAACATGTTCACCAGCCTCAAAAGAATGGATCCAGCTTCTTGTATGTTTTCATCCTTTATACAATCTACCGTGTCAATAAGAAGGAGCTTACTTTCTTCTTTACTGGTAGGCTGCCCAACCACAGAAAATGCAGCGCAGCCGCGGAAATTCAGATAAGCTGCTAAGCTTCGCCTGTAGCTGTAATCGACAAACTCTGTGATGTTCGCCTCTTTGCTCAAGAATGCTTTCACTTCTTTGGGCAGACTCACAGCAGACCACAAGCCGTGACGCTGAGCCACACCAACTTTGCCCAAACCCGGCTTTTCCAACGCCACATAGAGCACATTCTTGGGCAGTTTATAGTGCTTCTTAAAGGCTACAATGCCTGCGCCGCCTGCATTGCCGCCATCTACAAACACAATCCAGTGCGGAACATTTACCAGATCACTGATGCTCTGTAAAACCAAAATGCCTGAACCGTTATCCAAAGCACCAGGGTAATAGTGGTGCAGAAGCCCCTGATAGATGAAATCAAAAAACTGCAAGAGCAGAACCACATCCAAAACCACAGCCACATAAACCCAGAACCTTACTGGAAAATAATAACTGAGGACTGTAATAAAAGATGCCAGCAGTAAAGAAAGATTGAGCCAAGACGTTCTGCCCACACCTTCAGGGTCAAAGCGGTCCCACAGACCTTCAGTGCGGCTGTCCACATTGACCACAAAGACCATGTGCGGCGTTTCACCGCCTTTTTTGAGCACTAAATCGTGGCACCGAGTAAAGCTAAACAACGTTGACCAAATTACATAACCGTTTTCTTCCCACAGCAGCAGGATTGCAGAAATTACAACCAACACCACAGAAAGGAGTGGACTTCGCTCCATGAGAGTCAAGCCTGCCACCGTAAAAAGCAGTAAGGAGCCAAACGGCCACCCCTTATTGGATGGGCTTCTAAAACCTATCGTTTCCGATTCATAGGCAGGAAAAGCCTTTTTAAGCTGATCGAAAAGCTTTTCCACCCTTTCAGAACCGGGCGCTCTGTTAGAGAATTCAGACAGTTTCTTTTTTAAATTGTAGAAATCCACTGCTTATAAAACCACACAACAGCGCGTTTTTCTGTTCTTCCAAAAAAACAATGCTTTTATTCTACTATGCTCGGCGAACTCTGATGTTGCCTTCGCCAAACACTTTTTTACCTACTTCTTCAGCCCTCTGCCTGCCCTCTTCATACGAGTCAGCTTCCACCGTAACCATGATAAGCTTGCCCTCTTTTGCCTCAACCACGTACGGCAACTTCAATGCTTCTTCAACCGAACTGCCTTTCTCTTCGGAGTAAGGGAAAAATTCTACCACAAAAGAATGCTGCATTGCAAAAGACCTCCTTCGAAACTGATTACACTTAGTATATCACAAAGCATTTAACAGACGCTTTACCATTCTTTCTATGCTCCCGCTTGAAACGAACACACAAACTGATGGGGGGAGGAGCTAAGTGCGGCGTGAAGCCGCACTTAGCAGCAAAACAACCTATGTACCGTTCTATGCAAAAGATGTTTCCTTCTCTTTGAGCTTGCATCTAATGAATCAAATACACAATGAACACCACAGCAAGCACACCCAAAACGGGGTGAATTTCTTTTGCTTTACCTGTAAAAAGCTTCATAATAACATAACTGAGAATGCCAAAAATGAGCCCGTTAGCGATGGAATAGGTGAACGGCATGGCAATCATGGTTATGAAAGCTGGTACTGCTTCGGTAATTTTGGAAAAATCAATCTTCAAAATAGGTTCCATCATGAGGAAGCCTACCACAATGAGGGCAGGTGCTGTGGCAGCCGAAGGCACCACCTCAGCCAAAGGCCAAAGAAACAAAGAAAGCAAAAACAAAATGCCTGTTACCACAGATGTGGCACCCGTTTTGCCACCTTCAGCGATGCCCGCTGCCGACTCCACGTAAGTGGTCACCGTGGACGTGCCAGCCACGGCACCCACCATGGTGCCCACAGCGTCAGTAACAAGCGCCCTGTCAGCTCCATCAAAACTGCCGTCAGGTTTTAATATGTTCAGTTTTGCCGCCAAACCAGCTATGGTACCCAGCGTGTCAAACATGTCCACAA
Source organism: Coprothermobacter platensis DSM 11748 (assembly GCF_000378005.1). Lineage (GTDB taxonomy): Bacteria > Coprothermobacterota > Coprothermobacteria > Coprothermobacterales > Coprothermobacteraceae > Coprothermobacter > Coprothermobacter platensis. The sequence goes on along the minus strand of NZ_KB899040.1, from coordinate 1,377,448 downwards.
AGGTGAAGGTGAATATGATGGAAACAAAGCCCCACTTTATGGCTCCCAGAACATCCATGGCACCGAAGGTTTGCGAAAGCTCGCCCCAGTTTGGCAGCGCCACCAGCGAGCCGGTGAAGTTTGTAATGGGCGCACCGCTGCTGCCCTTCACAAAGACGCCAATGAATGTGGTAATCAAAATGCCCAGCAGAATGTTGCCCTTTACTTTTAATGCCATGAGCACCACGATGATGATCAAACCCACCAAAGCCAGCACGGTTTCAGGCTTGGTCACGCTGCCCAAAGCGACCAACGTAGAATCGTTTTTTACAACCAAACCGGCATTAATCATGCCGATGAAGGCAATAAACAAACCGATGCCCACAGAAGCTGCCAGTTTGATGCTCAGCGGGATGGCTTGCACAATCCAACGCCGAACAGGTGTAACTGACAGCAAGAAGAAAATTACGCCATCGATGAACACAGCGCCCAGTGCCACCTGCCACGGCAGGCCCATGCCCTGACACACCGAGTAGGCAAAATAAGCATTGAGCCCCATGCCGGGCGCCAAAGCGAAAGGCAGCTTGGCGTAGAGTCCCATCATCAGCGTGGAGATGCCAGCTCCGATGGCAGTTGCCATTAAAACAGCGCCCTTGGGCATACCCGTCGTTCCCAATATGTTTGGGTTCACAAAAAGAATGTAAGCCATGGTGACAAAGGTGGTAAAGCCAGCGATAACCTCGTCAGCCCAATGAGCACCGCGGGATTCAAACTCGAAGTGTTTTTCCAGCCACTTAATCAAAATAAAATCGACCTCCTTTTCCAAGGTTCATGCTTGGACCACCGGAGGTGAAGAACATGCGGAGTGAATAAGCAGTTTCTCCACCCCTGTGGTCTGCAGATTTACGGTCCGCAGGTAGAAACTCCCCCGCCTCATTAGGGGGATTACACAGGAGCTACTCATACCTTATTGCCTTTTATATGGAAATATTCTAATACATGAACGGCAAAAAAATTAATCTGACGTCTGACCGGTGGTAGAAACCCACACCGTCACAGCGGCAACGGCAATGAACATGTCATCGCTTTTGTCTTCCAGCTCCTCCATGACAACACCTTTCGCCTTCATGCCGCCTTCTTGCACCATGAATTCAGCGTCCATCTTCAACGGCAGCGCCTGCCTCAGTTTCTCAATATCCACCGTGGCAGCGCCGGGCACCGCCAGGTCCACCGTCAATTTGACATCATTGTTGCCGAACATGTCGGCTTCCACCAAGCTGGGAATACAAACGCGGTGCATCGCATCCTTTATGGCTTTCTGACAAGCTCGCGTGGGGTCTTGACCATGCTGGTCCACGCCCATGCCCATTTCCACTAAAAGTCTGTGCCATGCCATGATAACAATCTACGCCCCCTTCTTTTTGCTTTTTCACTTCATCATTATAGAACTGCTTATTAAAAGAAAAAGGGCACCCCCTTTTGGGAGCACCCTTTTTCTTGGTGAAACCCTGTGAGCAGTGTAGCTAAGCGCTATTTGCTCAGGCGGATCATTGTTCCATCAAGCTCAACATTGTAGCCCAAGGTCTCAGATACGAATCTTAATGGGACCATGGTCCTGCTGTTGAGAATCTCAGGAGCAACGTCCAATCCCACAAGCTGGCCATTAACCATAGCGGTTGGCTGACCAATTACAAGCAGGATGTAAGGATTATCCTTTTCCTTCTCGATGTCCTGACCGGCCTTGTAAATGTACACAGTCTTGTTCTTGACATCGCTGAAGTCATAGGTAACCTGGAATCCAAGCGCTTCTGCCAAAGCTCTAATAGGTACTAATGTTCTGCCGCCCTTCACATAAGGTGTAGCATCCCAGAACAATGTCTTGCCGTTAATGGTGTAAATATCATTGTTCACGGCAAGCTCAATGACAGTACCGGTCTTAGCCACTGGTGTAACAGCTAAAGTAAAGGTTGCAGCATTGTAACCCTCAACCTTCACTACACCTGTTACTACTGTGCCAGTAAGTGCGGTACCATCCACGTTCACGGTTACTACGCCGTTGGCGCCCACAAGTCCGTTGAAAGTGGAAGAGCCGATGGAAACCATGACGTTCTTGCCAGTCTCAACAGCCTTGCCATCAGCACCAACCAATGTCAGTGTTAAAGTAGCCTTTTGCCCTTCTACCACAGATGTCGGGGTTACGGTTACCTTAAGCTCCTGGCTGGGTCTGGCAGCGTAAACCTGCTGAGTTACCTTGTAGTTAGTATCATCTGTCTGACCGATAAGCCTGTAGTCAGTAACAGTCTTGCCATCAGGACTAGACAGTAATTCAGCAACAATGTTGCCAGGTACGCTAATAGTTACATACCCAAAATCAGCAATACCTGTAGAAGACGTCGTTGCAGTTAAACTAGTGTAACCAAGCTGATAAAGCTTTATGACTGCACCTTTAATAGGATTGCCTAAAGCATCTACGAGTTTCACCTGCATAGGTACAGTGTCGCCTGCATACAGGGTAGCTGTGTTTACAAAGCTAAGCTGAGGGTGACCAACAGCAACACTTGTAGGTAATAAGAAGTTGCCATACTCCAAACGCACAACAGCGTTAGGGCATTCAAGCTTCTTTTGAACATTGACTATAACCGTTGCTGTCTGTCCACTTGTGCTGATGTTTCTATCTCCGTAAGCTAAAGAAACAACCTTCGTAGCCGTAGTATTAACGCTTCCAACCTGCCAAACAGTTCTCGAAGCATCTGCGAACTTGATCTGGTTGGCATTAAGACCAGTAGATGTCATCTGCACTACAAATGTGCTGCTTATGCCGTTAGTTACTACGGTAGGCGTAATCGTTGCAGGCGCAATCACATTGAATGTAACTTCCGCACCATGCTGACCATTGCTATCGGTGACAACCAATGTATAGGCACCCAGTGGCAGTGGCAGTTCAGTATATGAACTAAAGTTAGCAGTGTTTACAGTAAACTGCCCAGAAACCACGGAGCCATCTGCTACTGTATATAATTCATTGTAAGGATCGACAACATACCAACTGCCATTGATTGGGTTTCCGTTTGCATCGGCGACTGCCACATTGAAGCTGGACATGGCATTAACCGTAGCAGGCGCGGTCACCTTAAGGTCTAATGCAGGATTAACGGTGAAATAGCTATTGCTTATGTATGTCACACCATTGTTCAATGTGCTGTAGTTTACGCCATTGATCTCTACACTGTATGTCCCAGGTGTTGCAGCACCAGGTATTGTATAAGTATAGGTACCGAAATCTCCACGTATCAGTGTGTAAGCATTAGCACCATTTAGCAGTTTAACCTGCAGATTATCAACGGGGCTGCCATACCAGTCTTTTACAACTATCTTTACTGTGGTAGCCGTTCCATAGGTTGTTGAAGCTGGTGTGATGCTATCAATCCTATAAGCTTTGACAATGTACTGCTTGCTGGTAGTTACAATGCTGCCATCGGCAAGTTCAGCCTTTGCAGTTACAGTAAAGCTTCCGCCTCGAAGAGCAGTACCAGTAAGTGTTACGTCCTTAGCATTACCAACCCAGTAAGAGTCGGTAACACTTACGCCACATGCACCGTTATTGGCATATACAAACGTCTGAGTATATCCTGTAGGAGCCAACTTATAATCAACTTCATTGCCACTCGGGTATGCTGCAAAAGTTTCTAAAACTGTACTTGTATCATCGACACTGATCCAAAGTTTGCTTATGGAAGCAGTTGTAGAAATCACGTGCATATTAAGTGAGCCAATGGACCCCGTCATAGCTAAATCGCCTAAGCTGAAGCCGCCTGCATAAGAAACGGTCAGAGCTACTGCACCATCAACATAAGCGCCAGACTTAAACGTTGAAATGGTAGCAGTGTAAGTTCCGAATGCGTATGGCTGTGGGAAGTTAAAAGAAACCTTACCATCAGCATTTGTCGTAGCGGTAATAGCTGGTATAACATTGCCATTTGCGTCCTTATATCCATACTGAAGCTTAACTTGTGTACCAGCCAGAGGATAACCAAACTGGTCGTACAGATAAATCTCTTTTGTAGCTGGAGCGTTTACGGTGTTTGGATTAGCAACCAAAGTACCTTGGGTAATGGTGATGGTCTTATAGGCATACTTTGCAACAGATACACCATATACTTTTCCATCTACCATGGCGTCAGCTATGCTCTTGGAAACAAGATATACGCTGCCCGCTGGAACCGTGAAGCGGACGTTAGATGGAACAGAGAATGTTGCTGTAGTATTGTCATCAGCTAAGAGTGTTGCTGTAAATGTAGCAGATGGCACAAGTGCTGACTTGGTGCTTCCATCAGGAGCAGTCCATACAGCAACCAAAGCTAAGGGGATGTTGCCAGAAAGAGGCCAATACTTAACATTGTTTATGGTACCTGTCACAGTACCCACCGGCTGGCCACTAACATAAGAGCTGGCAAACGTTGAATCATCAAGTGATAGGAATGTTATTGGCACTGTCACACTGGTAGTACCACCAACAACACTCAGTTTCAAATAAGTGTCTGTTTGGCCTAAACTGTTCACCAATGTTGTAAAAGGTATGAGCACTGGTTGACCAAGTTGGGCTGAACCGAGAACTATTCCATTGCTACTGGTGACCTGTACTGCCAAATTCTGCGTGTTGTATGCATTTACTACATCATAGGTTACCTTGTAACGAAGCTGATCTGCTGTAACCCAAGAACCAGCCGCATTATAAAGGACTATACCATCAGCAGGCTGAGAAACAATTACCGGAATTATTGCTGTGGCAGTGTAATCGTGGCCACTGTATCTAACTGTAGCTGTGATAGTAACGTATGTAGAGCCGGGATTGGAACCTGCTTTTACTGTTAGTCCAGTATTGTTATCTATGCTTATAGTCGTCACTACGTTGGAATCATTGGCGACAGCACCAAGAGTAGCAGATGTAAATGCAGAAGCTGCAATATTGGCGAGTTTTGGCGTAATTTGGTAAGTAGCTGTTTGGTTAGGCGTTAGAACTATCTGGTCAGGCCTCTGCAAACTGAATGTGTGAGGGTTTAAGGTTACAGCTTTGCTCGCAAGTACACTGGCTGTACCAGCATTGATTTCTGCTGCTGTCCCACCAAAAAGTGTGATAGTAACGGTGGTCTCACTGGGCAGATAGATGTAGCTGCCGCTCATTAATTCAATTCTTAACGTGTTCGTAGGGGTAAGCTGATTAAGTAAAGGTGCTGTGAAAACTATAGTAGTTGTTCCATTAGCATCAAAAGAAGATGATGTTTGCGCCGTCTTAAGCATTACACTTGCCGTCGTTCCAGAAAGTGCTGAGCTTCCCTCTATCTTTAATCCAAGTACATAACTGGGATCTATAGAGGCGGTCGTAGCTGTGAAGTTTATAGTGGCATTAATAATAGGGTCTAAACTAATATCCTGAGCAGCAGTAATAGCTGTATTGCCAACCAATTCTCCAGGAGTAGTCGGCTTTGCAACTACATTGATAGCTGCTTGTGCTGTACCAATAACTGTGTCGCCACTAGTTTTAACAGTGGCTGTAACGGTTGTTTGTCCAGCAGCGACTGCAGTCACTAAACCATTGCCGTTTACGGTAGCTATACCATGCGAGGCAGTGTCCCAAGAAACAACATAGCTACCACCAAGAGAACCACCATCTAAGGTTAACGTTAACTGTTTCGTTTCGCCAACAAAAATGGTAGCGGTAGATGGGTCAATGACTAACCCTGTAGCTGCACTTACTGGCGCAGTAATAGGCATGAGTGTCAAAGCCATAGTCAGTACGGCGAGCAGTGCAAATAATTTCTTGCTTGCTTTCATTTCTTTCCCTCCTTCATGAGGTATTTAAATTTTTTTGAGTTGCTCTTGACTTAGGTGGTTAATTTTCCCTTAGGTCATCCCCAATTTAGGTTTTTGCTTCCTCCGTTAGGTCATCAATGCTTTAGGTCATCTGCTCCTTTTTGTGCTTTTACGTTTTTATACCACCGCAGGAGCTTCTCAATTCTTTTTATGCGCAACAAACGTGCCACTGCTGTGAACAAAAAAGGCGTTCCCCCATATGGGGGAACGCCCGCGTAATGAAGGAGGTTAGTTTATCTTCTACTTATGTACTCAGGGCTGCTGCGTCAAGGTTACAACGCCGTCGGAATAATCTACGGCAAAGCCCAACGCCTCAGCCAAAAACCTTACAGGCACCATGGTTCTTCCAGAAACTATGACTGGCGCCGCATCCAAAGAAGCCGCTTCGCCACCTATTAGAGCTGTTTTACTGCCCACAGTCAGAACGATATCTTCTGCCCCGCTGATGGTTACTTTTTTCTCATCTGGCTTGGTAAAGTCATAATTAACGGTCAAGCCCAAGGCTTCGCACAAAGCTCTAAGAGGCACCATGGTACGTCCATCGGCGATGTAAGGAGCCACATCAAGCTGTTTGGTTTCACCGTTGAATATGAAGGTGTTGGAACCAATGGTAAAAGCAATTACTGTTCCTGAAGCAGTTGGCTCCTCTGGTTCCTGAGGCTGTTCTTTCTGCGGCAGGTCCGTTATAGAAAATTTAAAAGGCGCGCTGGCGAAACCATAAAGCATAACGGCGCTGTCAAAGGTGCCGCCACCCAGCTCTTCAAAAACGGATGCCGTCAAGGTAAAAGTAACTTTGCTGTTTTTACCCACGGCAGCAGTGGCTGATATGGGCCCAAAGGTGAATGTCGCTACTAACTGCTCATCCTTCAGCATGTAAGGAACATCCATGCTGGCGCTGTCCATCAATGTCACGGTAAAAGTTACATCCTGCTTGCCGCTCACAGTAAGCTCTGCAGGGTCAAGCTTGAGCAAGCCCTCTTTAACGTTAATGGGCAGTTTTACCGCATCATAACCTTCCACTTTCAATGTGGGTTCAAGCGTTTCGCCCACTTTAAGCTGTTCAGGGCCAAGCGTGATGGTGGCTGTGCCGTCTTTGCCTAAGGTAACGGTTTTAACAAAATCGTCCAGTGCAAAGGTGATGGGCGTGCCTTCGGGAAGGGCTGTGGAACTGCTTTCTTCCAAGACGCCGAATACCAGCGTTACCGTCTTCGCAAAAGATACATCAAAGTTGGCCGGGTCGGTAAGCAGTGCACCGGGAACAATGTTCAGGGTAATCACGGCATCGGCATAGCCTTCCACACTTAAAATGGCGGTGCAGTTGCCAACCATGAGCTGGTCAGGGGTGAGAGTAAAATCAGCCACGCCATCAGCGCCCACCTTTGCCACTACGGAGCCTTTGGGAAGTGACAGCAAAGCCTCTACGCCCTGAGGAACTACGGAACCTGTTTCGCTCTTTAAGGTGATTGCAAGAGGCACTTTTTGGCCAAAGGTAATGGTTGCAGAAGTGGGAGCAGCCACAAGCTGCTTGCCAGCCACTTGCAGTGTGAAAACACCCTTTTGATAACCTGAAACCATTACACTGCCTTCAAAGGTGCCCTCTGCAAGCTTGCTTTGAGGAATTACCACCACAATGGAACCATCGGTGGCGCTGTTGGTCACTGTGGCAAAACCGAGCCCATCTACGGAAATGATGGCAGAAATGCCTCCTGCCACAGGGGAACCTGCGCCGTCTGTGAGTGACAGCGTTATGGTGGCATCAGCACCTAAAAAGACAGCGTTGGGGCTCGCTGTTACCACAAGCGAAGGCAGAGCCTCCTCCTGCGCTCCAACACCAAGAGCAGGCACAAGCGTAAAGATGAGCGACAGAACTGCTATGAGTGAAAATAGCTTTTTTGCCTTTTTTACCATTTCGTTGAACCTCCTTTTGCAAAGTGCAGGCTTTTCAAATATGCGCTTGGTGAGAAAAGCCTGCACCTTAATCTTTCATTTTTTAACCAAAATACGCATGGAGCTTAGCAGCAGCACTAATCGCTGACACGAAACAGCCCATCTGCCACTGCGGTATTGCCGTAGATATCGGTTACAACGACCTTTACAGCATAAGCGCCTGCTTTGTCCACGCTCATGTTTGCAGCAAAGTCATAATCGGACGTAGTGACCAAGCCAGTAGTTTTGTAAACCGTGCTATTGTCCCACTTTGAAATGACTTCCAGTGTGAAAGAAGCGCCTGGCGCGTTTGTGATGTTCATCTTTACGGTGGCATTCTTTCCATTAACAATATTTTCCAGCGCATTTATGTTTGGCATAGTAGCGGGGTCATCATAAACAAGGTATGTGTATGTGCCTTTAGCATTACCGGCTCCGTCCACGGCTGAAATGGGCACAGCCACACGCTGCCCTTCTTTGCCAGAAAGCGATGCCACGCTGATGGCTGTGGTACCCGTGTTTGCCTTATCCAAGTTTGCCGTTATGAATTCATCGTTTACCACATAACCAAGTATGCTGGAGCTGTCCGAACCTGTCATAGTAAGTGTCACCACAGAAGAGGTAGGAACATAAACGTTTTGTGTAAGCAAACGCGCACTGCCAAAGGAAGCGCTTACCGTGGGCTGGGTGCGGTCAATGGCAATGGGCATATCCATAATCTGCGTTGCCGTATCTTGACCCGTAATGAGCTTGCCGGGGTATGCCTCTATGCGCACGGTGTAATTGCCTTCTGGCAGAAGTTTGCCGCTCTCATCGGTGCCATCCCAGAACCATGGATGATTCCAACCGTCATACCACGATGGATTCTCTGTGCTCTTTAGGTAGTTGCCACGAACCATTTCTTCTTTTGCTATGGTTTTCACAACGCTGCCTGTGCCATCCAGCACACTGATATTAAGGTTTTCTGCATTTCTTAACATGGTAAGTACAACCTGCACACTGTTATTCATGATGCTATAAGGAGACCCAGCACTGATGGCTAAAGCGGATGGATCAAACCCGTCACCCTTCATACCCAACGGTATGTAAACACTGGGTTGCTGAGGCCAGTAAAGACCGGTAGAACCAGTCCACGTAAAATCAGCATTCCACCATGGAAGGTCCACAATGTTGTTGTTGTCCGGGAACTTTGCATCACCATTTATGGTGTCAGGGTCACTGTAAATGTTCCAATCACCCAAATAACCCATGAACGGTAAAACCCACACATTGTTGTCCGCTGAAGTTAGCAGAACACGGCCTTCGATGAAGGTATTGTTCCATGTTGGGTCTGCATTGACTACGGCATCAAAGGTGGCTGTTTCTCCCGCATTTACGGTGATTGCTGACGGCATACTTAACGTGCCTATTTCCACAACTTTGCCTTCATTGCTTGTGCCGTACTGACTGTGTGACGTGGTAACGTAGCCGTCCAGTGTGGCGGTAAATGTTTGCGTGGTGGTGTTCTTTACTGACAACGTCATTGCGGTGCTGGAGGTGAACATGCCCAACTCGGCATAAGGTTCACCCGTGACGGCTGAAGTAACGAAAACACCATTTTCTATGGCTTTGGCAACATTGATTCTGCCAGCACCCTGCAAACGTGGGCTGTAAAAACCAATGGGCTCCGCTGTGTTTACCAGTGCCTGTTTTATTTGCTCTGGCGTCCAATCAGGGTGTGCCTGTTTTATGAGGGCTACAGCGCCTGCCACATGTGGCGTTGCCATGGATGTACCCTGCATCGTTTCATACTTATCACCGGGGATAGAAGAAAATATGCTTACACCCGGAGCTGCTACGGTGGGCTTAAAAGATAAATCGGGGGATGGACCCCAGGAGCTAAAGTCAGCGACAACGTTTGCATCTGCGGGAGCGTAACTGATTGCCTCTTCGTCGCTAAAAACGACATCCATGGTGCCACCTGCATCGGCTATGGCTTTTCTGAGCGTGAGCTTGTCCGGACCATTCACAAAAACGGCTGGGATGGTGCTTGCAGAGGAGCCCAGCGCCATGGACACCAATGTTCTATCTGTATTGTTATTGCCCACAACCACACCGATGGCGCCTTCTTCTTTAGCAATGCCCACCTTCACCTCAAAGGTGCACGTGCCTCTATCGAGCAGCACTACTTTACCGCTGTAATCTTTTCCATCATTTGCGCACATGATACTGCCCGTATCCACAAGTTTTACCGTTTCTTTCTTAAACACATCCACGGGGTCTGGTGCTTCACCACTGGCTAAATACAGAACATATTGCTTGTCACCGAAAGTGAGCTTCTTTCCTTGCAGTACCACGCCTTCATTGTTTACAGCGGCTACGGTTATGGCTGAGGTAGCGGTTCCGGGAGAGCCCAGTGTGGAAACATCCTTTATGTAAGTGGTGGAAGCAGTGCCTTCATCGGCGTCTCCGGGGATGATGGCGGAGTAGTTGCTGTAATCGTCATTGCCAGCGGCTATGACCATGGTAATGCCAGATTCCACCGCGGCATTAATGGCTTTTTGTTCGGGGTCTTCAGGGTCATCAAAACCTTTGGTCGATCCAAGTGACATGTTTGCAGAAACCACGTTCACGCCACTTTTCTTAAGATTGATAAGGTAGTCAATGCCAGCTACGATATCATCGCCGTAAGCATTCTGGCTTTTATCGCTGAACACTTTCACTGCTATGAGTTTGGCATCCGGTGCTATGCCCTTCAAAGGAATTTGATTTCCATCTTTGTCAGGGAACGAAGCTTTACCTATGCCTGCTACAGTACCGGCTACATGCGTGCCATGACCGCCAATAGCAACGTTGGCATCCATGGGGTCTGCGTCCTTATCGGCAAAATCATAGCCGTAAGGGATTTTTTCATTGGGGAAACTGGTGTAACCGCCGAAGTTCTCGTGCTTATAATCGATGCCACTGTCGATAATGGCAACGTATGTTCCCGAACCTGTATAACCTTGGCTCCAAGCTTCAGGTACACCTATGAGCGTGGCGGAGTTCACCATCTGGGGAGAAACTACGCCACCATCAGGGACCGTGTTCAACTCATCATTTATTTCATAACGTTTAGATAGCGCCATGGATTTAACAGCTCCACTGCCTTCCTGTGAAAGCACATTCTTAAGCTGAGCAAGGGGAACTTCCATGGTGAAACCGTTCATAGTGTAGTACAAATCAGCTTTTTTCACAGCATCAGGTGCAGCAAGTTTTATCTGTGCGAAAGCTAACATGTGAGCGGCATCTGCTTGCGCTCGATAAGTCGGGCTTTGGGTGTCAACTTTTTGGTTTACCTCAACAAACAGCTTTGCCTTTCCTCCGCTGCTTGTTATGCCTTCATAAACGTCCTTCGGTAATACCAAACCGCCATCCACTACAACCGTACTTTTAGGAACACTGAGAGCATAAGACTGAAGCGCATTTAAAACAGTTTGGCGTGTCTCTGTGGAAGTAATTGTGCTGTTTTTGGTGGCAGCACCCACAGAAGGAGATACAGAAAACATAAGCGCAGCGGCAACAACGATGCTGGTAATCAACGAGAATAACCGTCTTACTTGATTTTTCCTCTTACCACAAACATTCATTACTTTGCCTCCCTTCTCCTATAAAAAAAACACAAAGGTGTTTGCAGAAAAACCCCGCTTAGGTAATCCCCCACGTTGGCGTAAAAAGGTCATCTCACATTATTAGTGAGCATTATATAACAAGGAGGGCATAAATGTGCACTTTTGCACAGCACAGAGGTGAACAAACAAAAGAAAGCAGTTACATACTGACAAAAAAGCGGTTGTGATACTTATGGATTGGAGCGCACTATGATTACATTGGGTTTCCACTGCACTGTGTAGCCCAGTGTTTGCGCCACAAAACGCAGAGGAACCATGGTAGTGCCAGTAACGAGCTCTGGAGCAGTTTCCATCTCTACCAAAACACCACCAATCAGAACAGCGCTTTGGTCAATGAACATGGTCATAAACGGGGCATCTTTTTTATTCTGCTCCGGTGTGTAAATCATGATGCGTTTCATATGAGGGTCAGAAAAGTCGTACTGCACACGGTAATTGAGAACTTCAGCAAAGAAGCGAATGGGAACCATGGTTCTACCTTCCTTTATGTAAGGCGAAACCCCCAGCCGCACGTTCTTTCCGTTTACCTTGCACACTGGATTGCCTATTTGAAGCTCCACTGTTACGCTGTTTTGTTCAGCATTGGAAGTTAATCCGCTTTTTAATGTTGCACTTTGAACTAAAAGAGTGAATGCAGCCTTTTGATAACCAGGAACAATGACCACTGCGACTAAACGGCTGCCGGTAATAACTTCAGCAGGCAGTGTTACAGATGCCATGCCCTTTTTGCCTACGGTAGCAGTAGTGGTGAAACTGCCTACCATCACTGTAACCAAAGACCCCTGCTCAATAGCCGTGGGTGTGCTGGCGCTGGTAACATCGCGCAAAGAAAGCATTACATGGGCATCCTCGCTTGCGGTGACCACGGAAGGAGAAGCGGTAAGCTCGAGTTTTTTTAGCGCCAAGGGCACAAAAGCAGGCTGTTCACTGTAATTTATAGAAGCGTTCACATGGCGCGGGAACAAGGGTAAAGAGCCACCCAACGTAAAGAACACAAGCACCATGAGGGCAATAACTTTCTTTAATTGCAAATGCCAATCACTCATGTCTCTATAAAAGGAATGCGCAACAAACGTGCCACAAACAAAAAACTACTTTAAGGTCTTTAACAAATTGTCGTAGGTTTCCTCTGCCGTTAGCAGTTGAGCGCGCTCACCGATAAATAAAATGGTAGGCACCTTAAGGCGCAGAAGGGTATCCCACTGATGAGTCACCAACAGGACCACCGCTTGTGAACTGTAATCGCGCAGCATGTTTTCTATGGCGATGGTACTGGGCTGATCCAAATGCGCCGTTATTTCATCCACCAGCAAAGTTTTTGGGTTAAGCGCCAAAACCTGCGTAAGACCTAAAACAGCTTTTTCTCCACCGCTGAGCTTCATAGCATTAAGGCGGCGTTTGCTCGCCAGCGGGCTGTTAGGCGGCAGTGATTTTACGCCAAACAAACGCAGGTTGTCTTCCACAGACGCGTTCAGTGGTTGATAATGCTGCGGGACATAACCTATGGGCTTGTCCAAAGTGATATGGCCATCAGACGGATAAAGCCCAAGCATGGCACGTAAAAACGTGGTTTTGCCTGAACCGTTGGGTCCCATTACCAAATAGAGTCCATTTTCTAAAGACAGGGTCAAATCATAAGAATGACCTGCCACTGCAAAGTGCATATCAGCGTTGACCACGTGTGGAAACCTCCAATATGAGTGATGGGATGAGGCTCATAAGCAGCAAGATGATGCCCATAGCGATGGCATTACCGAACTGCCCCAAATTTGTTCTGTACATGATTTCTGTGGCCAAAGTGGAGGTGTAACCCACTATGGCACCACCGCTAAGGGTGGCAGCGCCCACTTCACCGAGAATGCGTCCCCATGTTAAAAACGCAATGTTTACCAGTCCGCCGCGTAAGTGCAAAAGCATGGCATTCATGCGTTTGGCAGGCAGGTTCACATCGATGAACTCTTCCATGTCCCGAGGCAGATTTATACGGTGCTGTAAACACAAGCTGATTGCCATGGGCAAAGCCAGTAGAAACTGTGCCGTTACAAGCGCTTTTGGTGTAAAAAGCCAGTGGAGGAAGCCCAGCGGCCCTTGATGAGAAAGGAGTAAGTAAACCAGCAAGCCCACCAGTACAGGCGGGATGCTGCTTATGGCACGCCAGAAACTTAAATGCATCCATGGGCGACGTGTAATAGAAGCGTAAAGCGTACCTGCGAGGAGCGCCAAAGCGCATGCCAATGCCGTAGTCAACACAGTAAAGATGAGCGTGCGCCAAATGAGAGCGGCGGTTATCTCCACAGAATATCGCCCCTTCCCATGAAAACCGGCAAATCAAAACAAACAGTAGAAAAATCTGCGTTAAAAGGAGCGCCTCCAACGTAGGCAGAGGCGTTCCTTTGCTTATGTGCTTTCATTATGGATAACTTACAGAAACCGTACGCGTTTTTTCGTCCCACTTCACATTGAAGCCCAGCGATTCGCTGACAAAACGTGCAGGTATGAAAGTTCTGCCCTTTACTATTTCCGGAGGAGCGTCCATGGTTTTTGTTGTATTGTCCACGGTAGCTACATTGTTGCCGATGACCATCTTCACCGTATGCCCCTGGAAGCTAATGCTTACTGTCTTAGTAGCATCATCCCAACTTACTACAGCGCCGAAGGGTTCTGTTATGGCTCTTATGGGCACCATGGTCCTGCCATTTTTGATATAAGGCGCTGCTTCCAGCTTTTTAGTGGCGTTTCCACCTAACCCGCTAACAGAAAGAGCAGTAAAACCAATGGCCAATTTTACTGTGCTGGGTGTCTCGGCAGGGTTGGTAATAACCGTGGAATCGGTTATGGGGTCGAAATAATACTGTTTCATGAGATCCCGTGCTTGGGCTGTTTTTAGATAATCAGCAAGCACTTTGTACTGTGGGTCTTTGAAGAAAAAGCTGTAAATGTTCAGACCTTCTCCAGAAGTGGTGATGTAATCCAAGTTCGTAAGCTGATTCTTATTCTTTAACCACGTGCTCTCATCGGTAAGTATGTATGCACCTTTTTCATTGGCAATTTGTAAAGAGGTGAGCATGCCAGCTTGGGTTTTTATGTACCAACTGCCGAACTTTGTCGGGTCCAAGCCTAAGCTTTTCCAAATGCTTCTCTCTTTGCTGTCTGTGCCACTGTTGTCGTTGCGGTTTACAAAAGGCATTTGTTTCTCATAAATGGTGTTAAATGCTTGAGGCAGAGTCTTTCCTTTTACACCCGCAGGGTCGTTCTTTGGTCCCACTAAGTAGAAATAGTTTGTCATAATGGGCATGCGTATCCATCCTGCTTGCACAAGCTGAACTTCCAAATCGGGCGCATGCGTTATGGCTATCACAGCGTCACCGCGAAGAACCATGGATATTGCAGCACCTGAACCTTGAGCAACCAGATTAATGGTATAGCCGCTAACTTTTTCCATTTCTTTCACCAGCACATCGGCCAAACCAGAATCCCTGAAGGATGTTGTTGTAGCCATGACAATGGTACCTTTACTGCCTGGCGCCGGGTTTGCAGCCACAGAGGTAAAGGCACCTGTACTTATCGGGCAGACAGACAGTGCCATCACTGCCAATGTAAGGCACACCAACATTGTTTTAAGCATTCCTTTTCTCATTTCGAACGCACCCCCTTCTGATAAATCTTGAATTATTATAACATTGTGGTAGAAAGTAAACCGCACAGACAGGCATGTAGTGGTTGATTTTGTGCAGTTTCACTTATGAAAGGAGTTTTGAAAAATGGCAGATACGAACAGAAATATGCCCTCAGGTGGGCTAAATAAACTGTCTCTTAACGAAGGAAGCTACATTGATAAGGTTATAGCGGTGGTAAGCGGCAAAGGCGGCGTTGGGAAATCCACCGTTACTGCGCTCTTAGCGGTGGCTTTGGCAAAAGAAGGATACAAGGTGGGCATAATGGATGCAGACCTGACAGGCGCATCCATACCATACTTGTTTGGTTTGGAAGACCTTCTGAAAGTGTCAGAAAACGGGCTGGAACCGGCCAAGACCACCTTGGGCATAAAAGTCGTTTCCATAGCACTTGCCATGGAAAACCCAGAAACGGCTGTGATATGGCGTGGGCCATTGCTGTCCAGAGCACTTCAGCAGTTTTGGACAGATGTGAACTGGGGCGAGTTAGATTATTTACTCATCGACATGCCGCCGGGAACCAGTGATGTTCCCCTTACGGTGATGCAGATGCTGCCTTTAGATGGTGTGGTCGTGGTTACGTCACCTCAGGATATGGCTCGCTCAGTTGTAAAGAAGGCGTACCACATGGCAAATCAGATGAACATACCGGTGCTGGGTGTTGTAGAAAACATGAGCTATGCTGTGTGCCCGCATTGCGGAGAAAAATTCTACGTGTTTGGACAAAAACCGCTCAGTGACACCGCTGAAGAATTTGGTGTAAAGGCTTCAGCAGAACTGCCCATCGACCAAAACGTGGCGAAGCTGACTGATGAAGGAAAAATAGAAGAAGCCGACACGTCGCCGCTTAACCCACTTTTAGAAACATTGTAAGTAAGAAAGGGGCGCCGCTGCAATGAGGAGGCGTCCCTTTCTTTGAAACTGTGAGCAAAAACCTTTATGGATAGGTAACAGTTATGGTTTTTGCCTTATCGTCCCACTTTATGGTCAAGCCAAAGGCATTAGCGATAAAGCGTGCTGGAACAAAGGTACGGCCATTAACAATTTCTGCTGGGAGTGACATAGAAAGTGTTTTTCCATCTACCACCGCTTCTTTACTGCCAATGCTAAGGCTGATGATGTGGCCAGCGAAACTGATTTTTGCAGTTTTTGAGCTTTCATCCCAACTTACCACGCCACCGAAAGCTTCCGCTATGGCGCGCAGAGGAACCATGGTATTGCCGTCTTTTATAAAGGGAGCAGCATCCAATGTCACGGTGTCCACATTAACATCCATGGATTTTGAGCCGATGGTGAGCTTAGCCGTTTGCGCTCTGCCATAGGCAAACAACGTGTAAACAGCACTGCTGTTACCAGCGCCATCGGTGACAGTGGCTTTCATGATGTTCAGCCCCTGAAAAGCACGGAAAGCCACATCCACCTTCACATTGCCCTGAGCGTCAGCATTGGTGCTTACCGCATCTGCCGTTAATCCGCCGGGGGCAAACAACTCCAAGACCACTTTTGCATTTGGTTCTGTCTTTGCGGTCACACCAAAAGCACGATCGGTAAGCAATGTGCCCTCTTTTGGAGAAATAATCTCTATTTGTGGCGGTGTGGTATCACGTATGAGTTTTACAGTGGCGAGCACTGTTCCTGCTACGTCTTTAATCTGAATGCTGTTTTCACCTTCATTAGGCAACTGAACGCCTGAAAGAGTGTTCTCTCCTTGTGTGACATCGAAAGACTGCTCGCCAACCACCACTTGCTTTAAGTTGGTATCCGTTACTTTGACCTTTATATCAATGGTTGTCGTATTCAGCAGTGTACCATCTTGAGGTGTGAGTACGGTAAGCCGCTCTGCACCTTCTGTGGTGAAGAAAGGCTTCAGCGGTATACCAGGTAAAGCGACGCTGTGTGTTTTGTAATCGAGCAAGTCTGACTGTTTCATGCCCTCTGGGACAAACATGTCCAATACGGCAGGAGCCGTACCTGCTTCATTACCTCCACCAAAACGCCACTGCTGAGCTTCTGGGGTAACTTGTCTTATGCGGTTTACACCATAACCATCTTGCCCTGCCACCATGATCATCATTTTGCTTTCCGGCGTGAGGGCGCCTAAAACACTTTGAGGTATGGTAACGACAACACGTCCAGGAGCGCCTTCCGTTCCTTTTATTTCCACGCCTAAGTCGGAGGCATTTACGGCATTGATTTCTCCGCTATTGACTTGGTAAACCTTACTTTCCCATCCTTCTATTTGCAGACCGACATCCCACTTGAAATTGTCAGCAAAAGCGACATTTAAGCCCTGTATGCCTTGAGTAGTGCCGTCATTGGGTTTATTGTCGATGAAAAGGAAGTATGTAGCTTTGCTTAAACCGTTCGTGCTTCCCCATGCATTGTCCAGGTTACCCACACTGTATGTGGCGGTGTAAATGCCACTGCTTAAACCCAACTCGAACTTGAGAAGGTCAAAATCACCTTTCTTAAAAACCGAATCAGTGGGATAAGTGTAGTAGCCAGGGCCATTGTCATCGCCCGTGGGGTCCTCTATGACGATGGAGGTAAACGTTTGAGTGGAAGTCCCTGTTTCTTCTTGCTCTTGCGCCGTTATAGGCGGTTCCACAGTTTCATTACCTTCTATGTCCACTGCGTAAATGCCTTGAGCAACTTTGAGCCCTTCACTGAGAACGGATACCGTGTAAACATAGGAATGGCCAGCGCGAGCCGTATCTGTCAGGCCATCTTTTGCATTCAACGTGGTAACTTCGCCTGTGGTTAGGTCACGTTTTTCCACAACGGCACTTCCGGTAAAAGAAAGAGAAACCGTTTGGCCCGTGGCCGTACCTTGCAAATCCAAAACCTTAGCATTGCTGATGCTGTCGGTGGTAACACCAAGCCTGGTTTCAAAAGGCTGAAGAGTTAAGGTAACTAAGCCATTCTCCACCTTCATATCGGTGCCTATGACACCTTTCAACGTTGCATTGTTCTTCACGTAGTAACCGGGGTTCACCGTTACAGTGGCTGGCGCGTCAGAACCGTTGAAAAGCGCTAAAGCTGTCCCATTTGCATCGTACCTGAGGTAAGCGACAACCCTGTCACTGCCTTGCACTTGCAACGGTTCAATCTCCCCTGTACGCAGGAATGAATACTGATTTCTTATAGCGCCCAGATTTTTGTACCACGCTTGCAAGTTTGTATCTTCGTTGCCCCATGGGAACGGTACGCGCATGAATGGGTCATCGGTAAGCGGTCTGTCTTGGTTGCAACCGTAACTACCACCATTGGTGGCTCCTGCTTCATCACCATAGAACGTGGTGGGGGCGCCTGGTATGGTGTAGAGGAAAAATGAAAGGGCTTTCAAAGCTGAAGTAGCACTGTTTTGCCATGTACTGCTCAAGTAGTACATGGGCCTTGCCGCATCGTGGCTGTCCACTAAATTCATCATGGCATAAAACGCTTCTTTGGGGTAATCATTCTTCATTTGCATGTACTTAGCCCAGAAATCTTCCTGCGTCATATCTTTTTTGAGGAAAAATCCCTGATACTGTGGGTTCGTCCCTGCATGATCATTGTCCCAATCACCGATGAGCAAAGAGCGAATACGGTAGTTCATAACACTATCAAAGGAATCACCCAGAAGCATGGGGATAGCTTGTTCATAATGGTCCCACACTTCAGCAATCATGACATTGTCTGGATTCAAGCTCTTTAAGGTTTGTCTCATGGCTCTGGTAAAACCCATAGGAACCTGCATGGCCACATCCACACGCCACCCAGAACTGCCCAGATCATTCCAGTATTTCATAACATTGTTGTCGCCTGTGAGGAAAAACTTCTGAACATCCTTGTTCAGCACATTGATGATGGGCATGGCGCTAAATCCGCCCCACCCTTCCCACTTATCGGGCCACTGGGTGAAGTTGTACCACGCATAGTATGGGGAATCTTGACTTTCGTGTGCGCCTGTGGATGTGTAAGCGCCCTTCACATCGAAGTAGATAGAATCATCTCCGCTGTGGTCAGGCGTTATGTCGTCAATGATGCGGATACCACGTTTAGCTGCTTCTTGGGTCAGTTTTTGATACGTTTCTGGGTCGCCGAGCCGCGGATCCACGGCAAAATAGCTGGCTGGATCATAACGGTGCGTGCTTTCTGAAGGGAATATGGGGTTTAAGTAAATAGCTGTTACACCGAGACTTTGAAGGTAATCCAGTTCCTGTATGATGCCTTCCAAATCACCACCGTAGAACCTGTAAGAGTCCACATATCCACATTTTTTGGTACCATCCGTCATGGTCACTGTGGCCCAAGACGTAACAGGTTCGCTCCACTGCGCACCCTGTATGAGCTGTCCCATGTAATCGCCTGGAAGGGTGAAATCTTCATTCAGGTAAGCGTCATGGAATGTGAATTTCTGTCCTTCCTGGGTCACATTATTATCAGGGTTACCATCTTTGAATCTGTCTGGGAAAATTTGATAAATAACAGCATTTTTCAACCAATCAGGTGTTTTGAATGAAGGGTCATAAACTGTTAAGCGTCCTTCATCCACTTTACGTTTTGTACTGCCGTCGTAGGCGTAAGCAGTGTACTGATACCACGTAACAGTGGTGGGCGTAAACTGGTAACGCCAAACATCGTAAAATCCATCGTTGGATTCAGCAACTTTCTTTAGTTCTATGTCCTGAGAGGATTTGGGTTTACCACTGGAAGGCGCCTGCTCATCGCTTAAGCCCCTGTCTGTCAATGTGATAACAACCTTGCTCACATCCCTGCGTGGGGTGTACACGTAAAAGGTCACAGCTTGGTTAGCCGGCACAGCGCCTTCAGGATATCTAAGCAAACGCACATCACTCATGACAGCACCATCACTTTGGATTGGTAGAAGTTTATAATGAAAAGCTCCATCATGATAGTTCACTACCAACAGTCTGGCTTCCGTAGCCGTAATTTCTTGTTCATAAGAGGGTAAAAGACCTCCATTTACACTAAAACTCTTAACATCATTGTTCACTGTAGCACTGGCAACATAGTAGCCATCACGATACACGAAAGGCACATTAACACTACCTAACGTGAGGACTGGCTCGCTTTGTGCCCTTATTGTCCCTACGGGCGACAGTGTGACACACATTAGCAGCACCACTATCGCACTTAAAAACCTCTTCACCGCTCTCACTCCCCCTTTGCTAATAAATCTTTTCAAGGAGGGAAACACACCTCACCAAAGTGAGGGTGTGTTTCCCCTTTGTATGCGCATTCGTTACGGGTATGTTACTGTAACAACTCTTGTCTTAGCATCCCAACTAACGGTGCAGCCAAATGCTTCTGTTATAAACCGAACGGGAACGAATGTTCTACCATTTACAATTTCTGCAGGAGCATCTAATGTGGCCGCTTTTCCATCGACCGTTGCTTCTGTGCTGCCCACAGTTAGTTTAATGGTGTGGTTACCCAATGTCACTGTAATGCCTTTAGTACTTTCATCGTAAGAAACCTGAGCGCCAAGGCTTTCTGCTATGGCCCTTACAGGCACCATGGTTCTTGCATTCTTTATGTAAGGAGCAGCATCCAATTTTACTGTGTCTACATTCACGGTCATGTCCGTCTTGCCTATGGTCAGTTTTAACGTTTGAGGCATACCATATGCAAACAGCGCATACTTTGTTGTGCTGTTTCCAGCACTATCGGTAACCACAGCTTTTAATATGTTGATACCGGTAAACGCTCTAAAAGCAACATCTATGTTCAGCTTTCCTGTAGAATCGGCCGATGTGCTGATAACATCTGCCTGGCTCCCATTAGGAGCGCTCAAACCGAGCAATATTTTGGCGTTGGGTTCTGTCTGCAAACTAACAGAAACCTTTCTGTCATTAAGCAGAGTGCCTTCCTTTGGTGTATTTATGGTTACATCCGGTGGAGTGGTATCTCTAACCAGCGTAACCTTAGCTAATTCAACACCGTTGGCATCTTTTATTGAAATAACGTTCTGTCCTTCGCTGGGCAAAGCGACACCTGTTATATCGTTTTCCCCGCTCTTTACTTCATATGTTTTATCACCTATAACAATCTTCGTCAGGTTTTCTACCAATACCTTTATCTTTAAATCAACCGTTAACTGGTTAGTAATCGTACCATCTTGTGGAGACAGCACTTTCACCTTGGAAACAGTGGGCAGATAATCCGCAATGGCGATACCGGGCAAAGCGATGGTTGTATGTTCTTTGTAGTTGAGTATGTCTTCCTGCTTCATGCCCTCAGGCACTATCATATCCATTACCTTGGGCGTTGTGGCTTCTCCACCTCCAAAGCTCCACTCACTCGCTTCCGCTCCATAACTCCTTAACCTTGTGGAACCCGTCCCATC
>NZ_KB899040.1:1252794-1354971 GCF_000378005.1 Coprothermobacter platensis DSM 11748 | reverse complement strand
GTCGCTGTGCTGAAAAACAGGAAAAATGTCTGTTTGCTAAAACCATTTCCACCCCATGGATTGTCCAAGTTCGCTACGTCAAATGTAGCTATGTAGTTATCTCCCGCTGATTTGAGTTCAAACCCTGTCAGATCAAAGTCACCCTTTTTGAACACTGCGTTGGTGGGATACTTGTACCAACCTGGCCCATAATCGTCACCTTTAGGGTCGCTGATGCTGATGGTGAAATCTGAAACTGCTGCGGAGCTGGTAGGTACCGCTTCTTCAGCTTTCACCGCAAAAGGAACACATGTTAGTGCAAGCACCAAAACCACAATTCCTGCAAGCCATCTTTTCATACACAACTCACCTCCTATTTAACATTGTTTTATTTACTTAATTGCCCCTCTAAGCAATCCACTGAGCAAGTAACGCTGAAGGAACAAGAAAAGCAGTGTTACCGGCACTGCGATAACCAGGGACGCAGCAGCAAATTTTGCCCATGGTATGCCGAATGGATTACTTATAGAAAGGTTTATCCACAATGGCAACGTGTAAAGCTTGGGATTACTTAAGAATGTCATTGCCGTTACAAATTCGAGCCATGCGCCCATGAATATAAACAGGGCTGTTATGGCTATGCCCGGCGTAGCCAAAGGCAAAATGATACGCCAAAATATTGTAAAAGATCCAGCACCGTCTATCATAGCTGCTTCATCAAGTTCTTTGGGAATGGCATCGAAAAACCCTTTCATGTTCCACACAGAAAATGCCAAACCGCCTGCACCGTAAATGATTATGAGCCCCCAGTGAACCCGCGCAATACCCAAAAATGGCGTTTCACTGAGTAATCCGATGCGTAAGAAGATAACAAACAGCGGAATTAATCCCACAACGCTGGGGAACATTTGAGAAATTAGGTAGTAATAGTAAAAAGGACCTTTGCCTGGAAACTCAAAACGGCTGAACGCGTAAGCCGCCAACGTAGCTAGAACAACACCCAAGATGGTCGCTAATACGGATATCTTTACAGAATTCATAAAAGCCATGTAAAAGTTCTTATCTTTGAAGATGTTCACGTAATTGGATATGGTGGCGCCCTTAGGCCATAGTTCAAGCTTCGGTGTAGAAAGAATGTCGAAAGGTCTTAGTGATGTGGTGAATATCCAGTATATGGGAAAAAGAACGGCTAAGCAAGCGATGATGATGAGAGCATAAGTGTAAAATACTTCAAACCAAGATGGTTTCTGCTTCAGAGCCACGGCGCATCACTCCTTTACAAAATTCTGGATTTGCAGATTGAGCAAGGACATTGCCAAGAGCACTAAGAAGACCAAATAGCCCAATGCTGACGCAGCGCCCCAAGAGTTAGGATACTGGAATGCTGTTTTATAAATCTTTGTTATGAGCAGGTCGGTAGCACCCATGACTTTCTGGTGCCCAGCCAGCGTTACCACGGTTTGAGGACCACCTTGGGTAATCAGGTAAATTACATCAAATTTGTTGAACGTCCAAATGATGCCCAGTACAATAGCCGGAACCATGGTGCGTAGAAGCAAGGGCAGTATTATGTAGCGTGTAGTTTGCCATGGCGATGCACCATCCACGTATGCGGCTTCTTGTATTTCTTCGGGTATGGAGTTCAAACCACCTAAGGCAATGAGCATCATAAACGGTACACCGAGCCAGACGTTAGTTATGATAACCGCCAAGAAAGCCCAAGTAGGGCTTGTAAGCCAGGGAATAGCGTGGAAGCCAATCATTGTAAGAAGCTGGTTTATAGCACCGAATTGTTCGTTGAACATGGCATGCCATACTTGGATAGAAATAAAAGAAGGTATAGCCCAGGGAAGAATTAAGATCAATCTAAAAATGGGTTTGAGTTTTAGCCACGGTTTTGACAAAAGCATGGCAAAAGCGATACCCAATGAAACGTGCAAAAACACGTTTATGACCGTCCAAATAACCGTTCTGTATGTGAGGATCCATGTCTCTGGGTCCGTAAGCATTTCAGAAAAATTGGCAAATCCGATGAACTTATAACCATGAGAGAGGTAGTTAAAGACAGACATATCGGTGAAGGCAATGGAAACGCCAAAAACCAGGGGATAAACAGAAATGAGCAGAATCGCTATCATGGCTGGAGCTATGAATCCATAAGCGGTCAGCCACTCTCTAACTTTACTCATATTGAACGTTCCTCTCTTCCTCTCAACGCTAAGTCCATACTCATAAGGCGTTTAAAGAGCGAAGCAGTACGCAGAGATTGCCGCTGCTTCGCTCTAACTATGCTTTATTTCTTTATTTGTTCCGTAATTTGCTGATATGCTTGAGCTGCCGCGTTTGCCGGTGTAAGTTTTCCTTGATAAACCGTAGGCAGTATCTGGTTTACGACAGACCATACAGCTTGCATTTCAGGTGCGTTTGGTATAGGTACACCTTTCGCAGCCTGTGCAGAGAATACTTTAATAATTGGGTCATTGGCCACACCGCTGTCGCTGTAAGCATTGACGGATGCGGGCACGTGACCTATCGTCTTGCCTAAGTAAGCAGCGGCATTGTAAGAAGACTGCCCATTGATACCACCGGTAAGGAACTTCATGAATTCCAGCGCGGCGTCCTTGTTCTTCGCATATTTAGAAAGCATGGTAGATTCAATAGTAACGAATGGCTTCCCACCAGGGATAACCATGACGCCCATCTTATCACCCAACGCTTTTTTCAGGTTGGCATATTCCCAAGGTCCTGTAACGAAGAATGCAGCTTTGTTATTTGTAAATAAGCTCATAGCTGTGCCATAGTCAGGCAATGTTGCTGGCATAACGCCTTTGGTCTTCATATCAAGAAGTGCCTGGAAAGCTTTTACGGCACCAGCATTCTTTATTGGTGAAACATCTTTATAATTGGTTCCATTGAAGATGCCACCACCGAGGCCAAAGTGCAGCCATCCTTCATGATAGAAATTGCCTGCATCGAATACCAGTGGGCTGCCACCAGAAACGGGGTACTTCTGATTGGCATTGAGCAGATCGTTTATGGATGTAGGCAGCGTTTGCACAAAGGTTTTGTTGTAGAACAAAGCATCGGATTTTACTGATTCAGGTAAACCATATACTTTCCCAGAATAAGATTCACCTTCTACAGCAGTAGTGATGTAGTTAGCCCTCAGCGTTAAGCTGGAAATGTTTATGGGGTCGATAAGACCAGTTTTTGCAAATTGGCCTATCCAGTCGTGAGGTCCTATGACAACATCCGGACCTTGACCCTGAGGTGCTGCTGTAAGGAATTTATTCTGCAGATTGTTAAAGTCCACAGGTACTTCATTGACGATGACATTCGGATAAGCTTTCTGGAACTCAGCTATGACTTTATCCAAAGCATCGGCTTCTGCTGTTCCCAAGCCCCAACCATGCCAAACGGTAATAGTACCTTTTACGTTCTTATTAACTGGAATGCTGGTATCAAAGTTGGAAACAAGCACTCTGGAGCTAACAGGATCCCATTTCACCTTGTAACCCAACTGTTCTGAAACAAATCTTACAGGAACCACAGTACGACTGCTAATGATCTTTGCAGGTGCATCTATGGTTACCGTCTTACCGTTTACGGATACTTTGTTTGAGTCGATGGTGAGCACAATGGTCTTAGAACCATCTACGATGGTAACTTGACGCTTCGCACTGTTCCACGTTACCTTTGCACCCATCTGCTCGCTTACAAACCTTAAAGGTACGAGCGTCCTTGAGTTCTGTATGACCGGCGCGGAATCAAGTTTGACTGCGGATGCATTCACGTAAGCGGTTGGTTCTCCTATATAGAGTTCGAGCAATTTATTTGTTTGAGCGTTAGCAGGTACAATTACTGCAAAACCTAAGATGAGTACGGCGACAAGCACTGTACTTAATACTTTTTTCATATCACAACCTCCCTCAAAATGTTTATACGTTAAATTTATACCATACTTTAAGATAATTACATTTTATGTTAATAACAATAAATTAACTTATATCAGAAGGCCTGTAAAATACGCGTATTGATGAAACACCACGATAAATTTAGTCTGAATGTTCCATTTTGGCAGACAAACCTGCACATAAGCGGGCAGTACCTACCAGCGCACATTTCAGAGATATTATGGCACTCAAAACACAAATGCCATAGGCATTCATGGCAACGGACCTCAATGTCCCTTTCACATTAGCGCATGCTAAGAATCATCTTCCATAACACACAAACATGGAAAAAAGCCGCTTGTAACGATGCTTATTTATACTTTTACCTTTTTCCATGCACCTGAACGATATCTTATGTAAATAAATACTGCTCTAAATGTTTGGTCACACAACTGCGCAAGCCAGGCTCCTATGAGGCCCATGCCAACAATGTTCACGAACACATGAGCTAATACAACTCTGATGCCCCAAACACCTATGGTCGTGGAATAAAGAGGCCACCGCGTATCCCCTGCACCTCTGAGGGCGCCAGCTAAGATAAACTGCGTTGACTGCATATGCTGCATAATAGCAAGTATTTTCAAAGCCCTTGCCGCATCAGCCGCCACATGTGCGTCGTCAACGTAGAGCATGGCGATATCATAACCAAAAAAGAACAACAGAACAGCAATGGATATTGCGATAATCATACCCATACGCCTTGCTACATGTCCTGCTTTTTCGGCAAGCTCCGGATGACCAGCGCCTAAACTCTGACCCACAGTGGTGGTAGCAGCCATACCGAAAGCCTGACCCGGTGTAAATGTTAAGTTGGAAATATTCACAGCTGTTTGATGTGCCGCATAAACAACCGTTCCCAGTCCAGCTACGGTCCTTACAAAGAAAACCTGTCCAAGACGCAGTATAAACTGCTCCATAGCAGAAGGCAAACCAATGTTTATGAGTCTTTCCAACAAAGACCTGTCGATTTTGTAATTGTCTCTTATGGAAACCCCAACGATACATTTTTTATTGAAAATGGCATGGAGTGCCATAATAGCTGCAATGCCACGACATATGGTTGTAGACCACGCTGCTCCTGCAACGCCCAACTCTGGAAATCCAAATTTTCCATAAATGAGAAGATAGTTGCCAAACACGTTGAGCAAGTTAGAAATGAGATTGTAGCGCATAGGCGTCATAGTGTCGCCCGTACCTCTGAGAATGGCGCCGATATTCAAAGAAAGCGTTGTAAATAACCACCCAAGGGAAACTATCTGAAAATAGCTAACACTGAGAGGGTAAACATCTTCTTCTGCTCGCATAAAATGAACCACAGGTCCGGCAAATATGTAGCCCAGTACAGTGATAGCGATACCTAAAATGGTAACTAATACTAAAGACTGCCGCACTGTGGCTTTGGCATCCTTAATATCTTGAGCACCTAAGAAGCGCGCTACTAAAGCTGTGCTTCCCACATTTAACGCTTGGAATACAGCCATGGCAAGCATGGTAGGTTGGTTCGTTAGGCCCACAGCCGCAATAGCCTGAGTACCATATTCCAAACGACCTACCATTATCATGTCAATCATGCCAAAGAGGGTGCTTAAGATGAGTTCTACCATGGCAGGCCAAGCGAGTTGCCATACTTGTCTGTTTAGTAATTCAGGGTGTGCTTCTAATTCTTTTACAGAAAAACGCGACGATGACGAAGGCAGTTCTTTCTCTTTTTTTTCTTCGCCTTCCGTGGATACGTCTTTTGCAGACGGTGTCTCTGGTGTTTCTGATGTTTCCATTTTATCCAAGTTTTCATTACCTCCCCTCATGTAGTGAAACGCTTAGCCTAAAGCGTTATAAAAAACAATTTTTGCTTTTTAATATTTTGCCTTTCAAAGGATAAGGTTCTATTTACATAATAACAGCTTAATAGATATCAAAGCAAGTATGAAAGAGCGATTACAAAAAAGGAGCAGTATTTTCATACTGCTCCTTTGGATTTACTTCTTGTAGCAGAATACTTGCTTCTGTTATTTCAGTGGAAAATCTGAAACCTTATATTTTTGACCTTCTATTTCTACAACGTCATCACCGGATAGTTTTTTCGACCTGCGCGTTTCCACCTGGCCATTAACCATGACGAGCCCTTCTTGTATGATGTGTTTCGCTTCACCACCAGAGATATTCAAAACAATTTTTAGAAACTGTTGTAGTTCTATCATATTTTCATCGGCATTACTAAGCCAACATAAAGCTCGGATTCTTGTGGCCTAACAACAATAGGATGTAATGGGCTGGTTAACCCAAACATGACGCCATCTTCTTCTATGCCAGAAAGAACATCCTGTAAATACGCATAGTTACAAGCAATTTTTAAGTCGGCGCCATTTTTCTCTACTGGTATGCTTTCTACGAAAGAGCCAAGTTCTGGTACCTCAGCAGAAATCACTAATGAATCACTTTCAAAGCTCAAACGAACGGCGTCATCGTACGTTTTCGCCAACATACCAGCTCTGTCAAGAACATCACTAAGTGTTTTCTTTGACAAACTCACATTGGTTTCTACATTCTTTGGTATAACGCTTCTCCATGGAGGAAATTGTCCTTCTAATGTGCGCACAACCGCATACATTACTTCGTTTTCAAAAGAAACTTCTCCCTCTCCAAAGGTGACATAAGCTGTCGTCCCGGTATTTACCAATGTGTCGCATACGTCACTAAGCACATCTGCCGGCAAACATGCCGTTTCAGTAAGCTGGATATCTGTTTTGCAGGCAGCTAATCTGTGGCCATCCGTACCAACGGCTATCAAAACACCTTCTGTACCGTCCAACAAAATACCTTCTAATACCGGGTTTCTGAGCTCTCCTTTTGAAACATTCTTTTTCACAGCATCAACCGCTTTTTTTAAGGTGGCACTGTCTATGGTAAACGTGTTGCCTTCCAGCACTTCCAGCTCTGGATAATCTTCTGGTGGAAGTGTTGATAATTTAAGCGATGCTGTAGCTGAAGAAACAGTTAGGGCGTTTTCTTCTAAGGAAAGCTGTATATCACTTCCTGGTGCCTTTCTTATAAAATCGCTAAAAAACTTTGCAGGTACTGTAGTTTTGAATGGTGTACTGTTTTCTAAAGAAAGTTTGTAAGATAGTGCACTTTTCATATCGGTCCCAGTGATTTTTAGATACTGGTCTGTACTTTCCAGAAGGATGTTGTAAAGAACCGGTTGCGTTGTTTTTTTAGGGACATGTTTCAGTACAGCGTCCAACGATTGTATGAGTTCTTCTTTACCGAGTGTTATTGCCATCTGCATATACCTCCCTGTAACTCGTAAGTAATCCTTATGTGTTCTATGAATTTTTTCTTCAGTTCGTTGATGATTATTCTAACATGCTAAATAGAAGCTGTTGCTTATTTTGTTTGTTCATGTTTTTTTGTTTTTGGAAGAAAAAGGAAGTTTTTAGTCGTATTCGTAGCGCTCTTGTTTTCTTTTCTCTATTATGACTATGTTTTTTTCTTTGGTTTTTTTCAGTCGTAGTATTAACGCTGTGAAAACTGTGGATAACTTTATTTATTGTAGGTTTATAAAGCTGTGTATACTGTGGATAAGTTGTGGATTATTTTCCACAGTATGCACCAAAAACTCAAAAAATGAAAAGTTTTCCACAATTTACACAAAATTTTCCTATTCGTAAACAGGAATTGCACAGGTCATACTCAAGCATGTGGATTACAAGATGTTAAGGCGTTTCTTTATGTCGTTTACATAATGACGCACGCTTACGTTGTTCAACTGCGCGTCGCGTATCTTTCCAATGGCATACATCACAGTAGTATGATCTTTCTTGTTAAAGAAGGCTGCTATCTCGGGGTAGGACATATCTGTATACTGCCTGATAAGGTACATAGCTATCTGACGTGGCATCACAAGGTCTTGGTTTCTCTTGCTGGACTTCAAATCTTCCAAGGTCATATTGAAGTAGGATGCCACCTGCTCAGCTATGCTTTGTGCATTTAACGCAGAGTTTTGGTCCGGGCCGATTTCACCTAAAGCCTGTTTTGCCAAGCCCAAGGTCAGTGGAACATTTTGCAAGGTGGCTAAAGCGATAACTTTGGTAAGAGCGCCTTCTAATTCTCTTATGTTTGTTGTTACAGCATGGGCGATAAACTCAATGACCTCACTGGGTACATCTAACCCTTCTTTTTGAGCTTTCCTTTCTAATATGGCAACGCGTGTTTCGAAATCGGGACGCTGTATATCCACAGTAAGCCCTTGTTGGAACCTGCTTCTTAGCCGATCTTCAAGTAAAGTTAGCTCCTGGGGCGGATGATCACTGGTCATAACAATCTGTTTCCCCGCTTGGTAGAGTGTATTGAATGTGTGGAAGAATTCCGTTTGGGTGGCTTCCTTCCCTGCGATGAACTGAATGTCGTCGATAAGCAACACATCTACGGTTCTATAGTGAGCTCTGAAATCTTCAGGGCTGTTTTTCTTTATGCTTTCCACCATTTCGTTAGTGAATTCTTCCGCCGTTATATAAAGAATAGTCATTGTATCGTCTTGGTCAACTAAATAATTGCCTATAGCGTGTAAGAGGTGAGTTTTCCCAAGTCCAACGCCTCCCCATATGAAGAGCGGGTTGAACTTTTTCCCGGGATTCTCTGCCACTGCCCTTGCGCCAGCATATGCTAAGCGGTTAGAATCTCCTACCACAAACTCATCGAAGGTGTATCGTGGGTTCAGTCGTATGAGAGATTTTGGTTTCGGTTGTTTCAGCAACGTGTTTGAGAAGACATCGTTGGTTTTTTTCTTTTGTACCACCACTGCTACATCGGGTGTCAAACCCGTTATACGCCTTAGCGCTTCTTTTACAATGGGCATGTAGTTTTCTTCTATGTATTCTTTAGCTGTGTCCGATGAAACAGCTATGACTACGTTTGATTCCTCTAAGCTTTCTATGGCGCTGTCTTTGAACCACATTTCGAAAGCAGGTTTACTGACGTACTTCTGGATTTCCTGCAAAAACCGTTTCCAGAGCTCTTTCGGATCCATATTTGTCCACACCTCCTGTGGAAAATTTTAGCACATATCCACAGGACAGCAAAAAGTTATCCACATTATCCACAGGCTTCTGTGGATAAGTGGTAAAAAACGAAGAAAACGTAAAAAGTGTTCCACGTGGAACAAACACAAAAACGATAGACAGGAAGAAGGTTATATGGATAACTTACTGACTTTACATTCATTGTCCAAAAATATTGTGTTTATGTATATAATAGCCTCAAGGAGGTGGGCTTCAGTTGAAAGACTTTTTAGAGGGTTTAGTTCAAAAAGCACTGGATCAGGGCGCAACTTATGCTGATGCCAGAAGAGTAAGAAGAAGGACAGAAGAAATTGCGGTAAGAGATGGGAGGCTTGAGGAAGTACAAGAATCGGAAACAGATGGCTATAACATCCGCGTATTGATGGATGGAGCCTTTGGTTTTTCTGCAAGTTACAATTTTGACAATGCTGAAAAAACTGTTAACGAAGCTGTAAAAATTGCTAAAGCTTCTTCCATGGCAAGCGCAAAAAAGCTTGAGTGGAAAGCACAAGCACCGGTAACAGGTCATTATGAGGGCCCATGTGAAATTGATCCTTTTAAGTTACCTTTAGATAAGAAAGTTAGTGTTCTTCTTGAAGCTGATAAGCGCATGGCTACCAGACCTGAGCTGAAACACAGGGAACATTTCCTTGAGTTTTTTGAAGAAGAGAAGGAATTCTTCAGTTCTGAAGGTTCGTATGTGACTCAGCATTATGTAGAGTCTGGTGGTCAAATACAAGCTACTGCCATGGATGGAACGCAAATTCAAGTGAAAAGCTATCCAAACTCTTTCGGCGATTTCAGAAAAGCTGGATGGGAATTCATTGAGGAAATGGATTTTGTCGGACATGCTGATGAAGTCGCTGATTTAGCGGTAGCCCTTCTTAGCGCTCCTGATTTGCCTCAAGGTGTGGCCAACCTTATTTTGCTCGGGCCTCAACTTTCTTTGCAGGTTCATGAATCTGTGGGTCATGCTACAGAATTGGACCGTGTCATGGGATATGAAGCTTCTTATGCTGGCACATCTTTCGCAACGCTGGACAAACTGGGCAAGCTGCAATACGGAAGTAAAGTCATGAATATTACCAGTGATCCTACGTTGCCTTATGGTTTAGGCAGTTTTGGGTGGGACGACGAAGGGACTCCAGCACACCAAGTTTATCTCATAAAAGAAGGCTTACTTGTAGACTATTTGAGTGACAGGGAGACATCTTCTCAAATAGGGCACAATTCCTCAGGTGCCAGCAGAGCTGATGGATGGTGGTCCCTTCCCATTGTGCGTATGACTAATGTGAGTTTGCTTCCTGGAGATAAAACATTAGAAGAACTTATGGATATGGCTGGCAACGGCTACATGCTTGACTTAAATAAGAACTGGTCCATCGATGACAAGCGGCTGAACTTCCACTTCGGCGCGGAAGCGGCCTGGGAGATAAAGAACGGTAAGAAAGGAAAACTTTATAAGAATCCATCTTACTGGGGAATCACGCCAGAATTTTGGAATAGTTTGGTCGCTGTGGCTGGACCGCAGGAATGGCGTGTTTGGGGCCTGCCCAATTGTGGAAAAGGTGAACCAGGGCAAACCATGCGTGTTGCACACGGTACTTCCCCTGCCCTATTTAAGAACGTAAAGGTAGGTGGGAACGAATGATTGATAATACATTAAATAACATAGCGGAAAAACTTGCTAACAACAAAAAAGCTGATAAAACTTTGGTAGTAGCAGGTAATCAGGAGAACTTGCTGACCAGGTTCGCGGTAAACCGCATACACCAGCATGTACGCCAGGAAAACATGAGTGTAACAGTGGTGGTTGAAAAGAATAAACGAGTGGGCATAGCTGCTACCAGTTCGGTGAAGGAAGATCGCATCGATGAACTTTTAGAAAAAGCGCTCAGTAATGCAGAACTTTCTGCAAGTGAAAGCACCCTGCAGCTTTCTGAAACAGGTGAGCAGCAGTATGATATGAAGTCTCGTTTTGTAGAGGACCTAATAGACGACCATGATGAGCGGGCACGTATTGCTGCCAATATCATTGATAAAGGCGTAAAAGCGGGCGTTGATTCTTTCGGTTTGGTTAACGCGCAAAGGCAAAGACTCATCATTAGAAACAGTGCAGGCACCTCCATTCAGTGGGAGTCAGACGTAGGCTTATTGAAAGCCATGTACATGAAAGATGAAGGTAGTGGATATCAAATAAGCCAGTTTAATAACCCTGGCAATTTTATTTGGGAACAACTTTCCGAACGTGCTTTGCAAAAGTGCTTAGATAGCCAGCACCCAGAACCTTTAGAACCAGGTAAATACACGGTAATACTGGAGCCTTTGGCTGTGGGTACACTACTCGAAGAAATGGCCATGTTCACCTTTAACGCACGAGCCGCTTATCAAGGTCATAGTTATGTGTGGGAGCATCGCGGCGAACAGCTATTCCCAAAGTTCATGACGATATATGATTGGGGATTAGATGATTTAACTGCACTGAGGATGCCCATGGATTTTGAAGGTTACCTGAAAAAACCTGTACAGTTTATCGAAGGCGGCGTTGCTAAAGATGTTGTCTTTGACAGCAGGCTTGCTCAAATGCTTAATCATCCAAACACTGGTCATTCTCTGCCTCCTGAAGCCTACGGGTATTCACCCATACCGTTGAATGTGATAATGCTACCTGGAGAAAAGAGCGAGGAACAACTGATAAAAGAAACTGAGCATGGTGTATTGGTGACCATGTTGAACTATGTGAGCAGTTACCTTGATCCACTCACCGTATTGGCCACTGGTATCACGAGAAACGGTACATTCCTCATAGAAAACGGTAAGGTTACAAAGGCCGTGAACAATACACGATTCTTACAAAGCTTTGTTGAGGCGCTTCAGCATACCACAGATATTGGTTCTGAACTAATGATGGTAGGCGAAGAGATGGGTTCTACGACGGCTCCGGCGCTAAAAATAGAAAACTTTAATTTTATGTAAATCAATAATGTAACATTATTCACATTAGGGGAAACGCAATAGCGCTTCCCCTTTCATATTTTAGCTCAATAAAACAATTGATTCTTCTACATTGTTTACCATGTTTTCTTATGGCTTGTTTTATAAATGCAATAAATAAATGTTATAATATTATTCATAAAATCTCTTGGAGGCGATGTTCATGCGGGGTGGGTATATGAACCGTGTCCTGCGTGTTAATCTTTCAGACAGAACCTGGACCACTGAAGAGTTAGACGAAGAGCTTATCCGAGACTACATGGGCGGCAGAGGATTCGGTGCCAAGATGCTCTATGATGACTTGAAGCCCGGAATTGACCCTTATGGCGAAGAAAATGAAGTCATATTCATAGCTGGGCCCCTTGCTGCTACAGGTGCTCAATCGGTAGGCAGGTTTGAGATTTATTTCAAGTCGCCTCTTACCGGTGGCTATTTCCAGTCTTCAGGCGGTGGTTTTTTTGCTCCTGAGATGAAGTATGCTGGCTATGATGTCATCGTCATAAAGGGAAAAGCTGACAAACCTGTTTACTTATGGATAAATGATGACAAAGTAGAAATAAGAGATGCAGCTTACCTGTGGGGATTAAACTTAGCTGATTCTGAACAGCTCATACGTGAAGAACTGAACGATCCATTCGTGCGTGTGGCGGCTATTGGTCCTGCTGGAGAAAACATGGTGCGCTATGCCGGTGTGTTTAGTGATAGACGGGCGGCTGCACGTGGCGGTGGTGGTGCTGTGATGGGCTCAAAGAACTTAAAAGCTGTGGCTGTTCGTGGCCACAATAAGGTGCCCATAGCTAAGCCTGATGTGTTTCAGCAAGCCTTAAAAGCACAAGTAAATGCTTATAGAAACAGCCCCATGTATGAGATGATGCACACCAGCGGAACGCAAGCTTCCGAACTCACGGCTGTTCTTGGCATGTACCCTTGGCGCAACTTTAGAGAAGCTCCTGGGCCGGAGTGGGAAAAACTTCAAGCTTCTGAATACAACAAACTCCGTGTAAGAAAAATGGGATGCCACAACTGCATGACGCGGTGCAGCCAGATAACAAAAGTGTGGGAAGGGCCTTATAGAGGTTCGTGGAGCGAAGGTCCTGAATATGAGACCCTTTGGGTTTTTTCAGGGCCCATGGGCAAGGCAGAAATCGGTCTCACTGTTTTAGCAGACCGGTTGTGCGATGAACTGGGCTTGGATACGCTATCTACTGGACAAAGTATCGGATTCGCTTATGAACTTTACGAAAAGGGCATTATCACGAAAGATGATACCGATGGTTTGGAATTAGTTTACGGAAACGTGGAGGCAGTACCGAAACTGGTAGAAATGATTGCACACAGAGAAGGCTTTGGTGACGTATTGGCAGAAGGAACAAAGCGTATGGCAGAGAAATATGGCCATGGTTCAGAGTATTTCGCCATTAATGTGAAAGGTTTGGAACTGCCTGCTTATGACCCACGGGGTGCTAAAGCACATGGCTTAAGCTTGGTAACATCTCCACTGGGAGCAGACCACAATTATGGATATGGTGCCCAGGAGTTGTTTGGCATTCCCATTCCTCACCCAGTTGACCGATTTGCCGTAGAAGGCAAAGGTGAAATTACAAAATTCAACCAAGATTGGGCTGCTTTCACAGAAACGGGCATACTTTGTACTTTTGCTTCACTGATGACTGGCCCAGATATATTTAGCCAACTCATGTACGGCGCTACGGGTGAAGAAACGTTTGCCGATCCGAACTACATGTGGGTTGTGGGAGAACGCATTGTCAATTTGGAACGTATGTTCAATGCGCGAGAAGGCTTTACAAGAAAAGATGACAAAATGCCTGAACGCATCGTAAAAGAACCTCTGCCTTATGGGCCTGCAGCTGGCCAAGTATTTGAACAAGATGCGTTGTTGGATGATTACTACGCGGCACGTGGATGGGATAAAGAAACAGGTTTGCCCACAGCTGATAAACTCCGTGAACTTGGGCTTGATTTCACATTGGATTATGCTGCGAGGTGAAAAGTAACATGGATATTTTGGTGCAGTATTTTGGAAATCTTCGGCAAGTAACGAACAAAGAGAAAGAAACTATGCAACTCGATGAAAACGCAACAGTTCAAAGCCTTTTAGATGAACTTATAAAACAATATGGACAGGCATATCAAACAGCCATGGACACTATAAAGGGTTTAAGAATACTTGTAGATGGCAGAGATATATCCACACTGAATGGTATGAGCAGTGCCTTAAAAAATGGCTGTACTGTTGTGTTCCTCCCACCTATTGCTGGTGGTTAGAAAGTCATCATAAAACGAAAGAGGGGAGCTTAAAGGCTCCCCTCTTTCGTTTTATACGTTAAAATACCTATCTATTTCCCAAGGATGGACTTGTTTTCTGTACTCTATCCACTCCATCTCTTTTGCTTTCAAGAAATTGCTGTAAGCGAAGTCGCCGAGCAGTTTCCTATTTAACGGCTCTTCCTTAAATGCAGCTATGGCACTACCTAAATCGGCTGGTAACGAGCCCACGCCATTTCGTTGGCGTTCTTCTTCGGTCATCTCATAAAGGTTATCTACGAGCGCGGGAGGTGGCGTAAGGTTCTTTCTTATTCCGTCCAAGCCAGCCGTTAGTATGGCCGCAAAGGCAAGGTAAGGATTTGCTGATGGGTCTGGGCTGCGCAGTTCTATCCTTGTTCCATTTTGTCTACCTGCAGGGACCCTTATAAGGGGACTACGATTACTGAACGACCACGCTATGTTCACAGGTGCTTCATGATGTGGCACAAGCCTCTTATAGGAATTCACTGTTGGGTTCAGCAGAAGTGTGATGCCCTTTATATGTTTGATTATGCCTGCGATAAACTGTTTAGCTATGATGCTGAGTTCATGCTCATCGCTGGGGTCGTAGAAAACATTACGGCCTTCTTTATCGGAAAGGGATAAGTGTACATGCATGCCCGAACCATTTATACCCAGAATAGGTTTTGGCATAAATGTTGCCTGCAACCCAAAACGCGTTGCTATGACTTTTACTACCGTTTTTAGCGTCATCACGTTGTCAGCGCTCACAATAGCTCTGTCATATCGAAAGTCTATCTCATGTTGATGAGGCGCGGCTTCATGATGTGACGCTTCAATGTTAAAGCCCATATCCTGAAGTGTTACCACTATGCTTTGACGTGCGTCTTCGCCTTTGTCCAATGGTTCTAAATCAAAGTAGCTTGCGGTGTCATCCAAGAGAAGGTCATGTTTGTTGTGGTTGCCATCGGGGAAAAGGAAAAACTCCATTTCAGGCCCAGCATTCAAGGTGAAACCCATTTTGGAGGCTTCTTCTTCGGCGCGCCGTAGAATGCGTCTCGGGTCTCCTTCAAAGGGTTCGTTATCTGGCCTGTGGACAAAACATATTAGGCGAGCCACTTTTTTGGGAGAATCTTTCCATGGCAATATAGCGAAGGTGGATAAATCTGGTACGAGGACCATGTCAGACTCTTCTATGCGAACGAATCCCTGCACGGAAGAACCATCGAACATGACCTTGCCATTTAGAATGTTATCAATTTCTGTGACGGGAACAGAGACGGCTTTGAGAGTGCCTAAAAGGTCGGTAAATTGCAGATATATGAACCTTATGGATTCTTTTTCCAGTATCTTAAGTATGCTCTCTTTTGTAATTGCCAAAAGCGTAGCCCCCTTTTTATCTTTTCAATATGAGGCAGATTTTAGTACTACAAAGCATTGCATTGTTTAAGGGGAGGTTACATGTTGTTTATAGCGGAAATGTTCCACGTGGAACATTGTCAACGCCGTGTGTGTTTACGCGGTTTAATCAGGCCAACGTTGGGCAGAGTAATTTGTGTAAAGCGATTCTATTTCCTGCGGTTTCCCATCCCACAGTTCTTTTGGAATGGAACGTAAGAATGGTGATGGGCGTGAGATTTGCTCCATACCGTTACCCCAAGGTTGGCGATAAGGAACATAAAAAATGAGGTTATCTTTGGCCCTTGTCATGGCTACATAGAGTAGCCTACGCTCTTCTTCTTTCTCTGTAGTGGTTACTGAAAGGCTGTGAGGAAAGAATCCATCGGTAACATAATAAAGAATGACTGCTCTGAATTCCAACCCCTTTACTCCATGTACCGTAGATATGGCAACCCCTTCTGATCCACCATTGTTTTCTCTGGTGCCAAGAGCACTGCGCTGTAAGAAATCTTCCATATCAGTGCTCTCCTCAGCTATGGACCGCAGTTGCTTTATGTTTTCAGTCCGTTCTACATACTCTTCTTCAGATTTGCTTATGGTTCTAAAATGGTCATACAGGTTTTCTTGTTCCAATACGAAATCTATAGCTTGAGCAGGTTCACTCATTTCTTGCAATGTCTGTAGCAATGTGTAAAGGCGTTCTAAGTAGTCTGTCTGGGCGAATTTCTTGAACAGCAATGTTTCAACAGCAGCATTTAGAGACTCCACTAAATCTGTATTGTTCTCTTGAGCAAAACTGAAAAACTTTTCTAATGTGGCATTTCCAAAACCGCGTTTTTCCATAGTGAGTATGCGCTTTAAACTAACTCTGTCGTAGGGATTTCTGCTTAGCCTTATATAAGCTAGGATGTCTTTTATTTCTCGACGAGAAAAGAATGGTACGCCACCAATAATGTGATAATCAACGTTACGCGAAGCAAACTCTCTTTCGAGCCGAGCTGTAAGTGCTCGTGTTCTCATGAGTATGGCAATTTCATCATAGGGTATACCCATTTGATGTAAACGCCCTACCTCATAAGCTGCGGTTACTGCCGCATCGTTATCGTCAAAGGGCCTGCGCAAAACGAGTTTCGTACCTTCGCCTTTCATGCTCTCCAATTTCCGCTCGAAAAGTGCTGAAGGGCTATCATTGATCAATGCTGATGCAGCGTCCACAATAACTCTATTGCTTCTGTAGTTCAAATCCAAGAAGACTTGTTCTGGGTTGTAATCCTCTATGAAGCGCTTTATATTGTAATATTCGGCGGCTCTAAATCCGTAAATAGATTGGTCAGGGTCACCTACAATAGTCACATTATTCATGCGAGAATACTCCGGGTGCGTCATATAAAGTAGCATTTGGTACTGCGCCAGGTTGGTATCCTGGAATTCATCCACCATAATCAAATCGAATAGGTTGGATACCATTTCTCTTAATTCTTGCTTATCAGCCATACGTTCCGCCAAGACTAAAATGAGATCGTCAAAATCCAGTGCCTGGCTTTGCTGTTTCATCTGTTCATAAGCCATGAATACCTGATGGACCACATCGAAGTAATAGCCCCATGATCCAAAACGTTGGCGTACGAACTCAGGGAACGTGTTGCTATCAAACATTCTTGCCTTTGCAGCCGATATGTGGTTCAAGACATCAGCAGGCCTAAATTTCTTTGTATCCATGTTCATACGCTTGAGTATGTCCTCTATGAGCCCTTTACTGTCATCATCATCGTAGATAACAAAGTTCTGACTTATTCCTGCATAAGGAGCGAAGTATCGAAGCATGCGTGCAGCAAAACTGTGCATAGTCGCCGCAAAGATTCGTTCACCCTCGGGTATGAGTTTGCCCAGCCTTTCCTTTAGCTCATCTGCCGCCTTATTCGTAAAGGTTATAGCTAATATGCGTTCAGGAGGCATATTCCATTCTTTCACAGCATACAGCGCTCTATAAGTAAGTACCCTTGTTTTGCCTGAGCCCGGACCTGCTATGATCGCAAGTGGTTTTGGAGGGGCTGTTACCGCTTTCTTCTGCGCTTCATTTAATTTGCTTAAATCTATGGAGTCCACACTCTTATTATAAATGAAGAAAGCCTCCGAGGGGTTATCGGAGGCTTTAAAGGGGACTAATATGTGCTAAATGGGGAAGGGGAAATCACAGTTTTTTGTGGCAGAGCCACCAATCATAGCAGTTGGGTTGGTTCATGCGCTCCTCCGCACTCTTGATGTCCTGAGGAAGCGGAAGGATTACTTCATCACCCATAATCTCGTTGTTGGGCCAATCTGCTGGTATGGATACATGGTTAGCGTCTGCCGTTTGGAATGCTTTCAGCATTCTCAAAATTTCGTCCATGTTTCTACCGATTTCTTGTGGATAATACAGAATTGCTCTTATAATACCCTGTGGGTCTACAATGAAAACTGCCCTGACTGTGTTAGTGCCTTTAGCTGGATGGATAATCCCCAAAGTTTTTGCAACTCTGGCGAGTTCGTCACCTATGATAGGGAATTGAATTTCAACGCCTAAATTTTCCTTTATCCACTGAATCCATTTTATGTGGGCCGGTACCTGATCTACCGAAAGCCCTATAAGTTCTGCGTTAAGTTCTTTGAACTGGTCATAGCGTTTTTGGAATGCAACAAATTCCGTGGTACATACTGGCGTAAAGTCTCCAGGGTGGCTGAAAAACACCATCCACTTGCCTTTAAAATCATCGGGTAATTTCATCATCCCCTGGGTTGTCTTTACTTCAAGCTCTGGAAATTTTTCCCCTAAAAGAGGCATCCTTCCTTGCTCATTTTCCACCACTACCACGCTCCTTTATATCAACATTTCTGTTACTAAATGTTCTATACCCCTTTTTGCATTATTCAAAACATTGATATGGGGAACGTCAGAGAAAACAAAGCTTTTTTTTGTTTACGAAAAAGAATCTTTGCAAAAAAAAGAGCCTCCGAGGGGGGGTCGGAGGCCGGGAGTTAAGTTTATGAGATGGGGAAGGGGGGTGGTGGTCAGGTTGGAGCGGGAGGTGCTTGCCCATGCCTGCCACGCGGTTATGTGTTACAGTCCTTCCACAGCGTTATTATACACTTATTTGTACGATGTGTCATATAGCTATTAAACATTAATTTAAAACATGCTAAGGTACTTGAGCCCATCATCGGGGAACACGGTTACCACGTTTTTCAGCTTTAGATGTTCTTTTACTTTTAGTGAAGCCATAAAGTTTGCTCCTGAAGAAACACCAACGGAAAAACCTCTTTCGTTGAGCATCTTTACGCCATTCATGGCTTCTTCTCCGCTTATTAAAACGATGTCATCTATCACATTTTCATCGAATATCGTTGGCACGAAACCTGCCCCTATACCTTGTATAATATGACTTCCTGGTTTTCCTCCAGATAATACAGGAGATTCGGCTGGTTCTACAGCCACAATTTTTACTTTATTGCCTAATGCTTTCTTGAGTACTTTTCCAACGCCCGTTATGGTACCGCCGCTACCTACTCCAGCGACGAATGCCTGCACGTCCCAATTCATTTGCTTAAGGATTTCTGGACCAGTAGTAAGCTCATGGGCAAGAGTGTTAAAGGGGTTATTGAACTGATCGGGGATGTATCCATGACGTTCTTCCTTTAACTCTTGTGCTTTTTTGATAGCCCCACTCATACCTTCATCGGCAGGCGTTAGCAAAACCTGTGCGCCATAACTTTGGGCAAGTTTTACTCGTTCTGGTGTGACCGAAGCTGGCATGGTTAGAACCACCTTTATGCCCATCTGAGAACCAAGTGCGGCCAGCGCAATGCCTGTATTGCCAGATGTGGGCTCTATAATGGTTCCGCCACTGCTCACAAGGTTCTCTTTTAAGGCGTGCATGAGCATAAAGTAAGCTGGTCTATCTTTTATGCTTCCTGTGAGGTTGAAGCGTTCCAGTTTTGCATAAATGCCGTAAGGCTCTATGTATGCCATGGGAGTTTCAATGAGTGTGTTCACGCTACCACTTCCTTTACGCATTCTTGTTTTACCACCTTTGCGGGCACACCTACAGCGGTAGCAAAAGGCGGTACATCATTAACTACCACACTGCCTGCACCTATGCGCGCATTATCTCCTACGTTTATGGGCCCCAATATGATGGCTCCCGCTCCGATAAAAACATTCTTTCCTATTTGTGGGTGCCTTATCCCACTGCATATTTCCTTTGCGCCTAACGTTACACCGTGGTAAATAATACTACCTGATCCGACTTTAGCTGTGCTGCCTATGACAATGCCGATGCCATGGTCTATAACAACTCCAGGTTCTATTTCTGCCGCAGGGTGTATATCCACAGCGTACACGATTCGATTGATAAGATGCAAGAAAGACGCCACATTTATGAAACCAGATTTATAAAATGCATGGGCATACCTATAAAGCTTTAAACTTCTAAAACCTGCATGGAACCGTGCTTGCGAAGGAGTTTCTAAAGAAGGGTCGCTCTTTAAAAGAGCCTGATAATCCTGACGTAAATCTTTTCTGACTTGAGAAAGTTCTTTCCACAATGTGTACAACCGCATCCCATTTGCTGGTCGCCTCCTACTTCGAATTATTTCGTTATCCATCTAAAAGCTTATACCCGACAGTATAGTGCATTATAGAACAAAATATTAAGGGAAACGTAAGCAAACGCTCGTGTAGTTTTAATCTTCGAAAACAGGTCCCATCTTAGCTATTTGATAGAGAGCAAGATGGAACCTGTTTTAGTTTTAATATGATTACGCTTGAACCGTATCTGTTAAATTGTTTAAATACTCCATGTCTTCAGGAGCAATTTCAAAATCTAATTTGGCATTTTCTTCTATGCGCGCAGGCGTAGTAGATTTAGGTAGAGGCAAGACGTTCCTTTGCAAAACGTAACGCAAGCAGATTTGGGCAACAGTCTTGTGATATTTATCTGCAATCTTTTGTATAGCCCCGTTGTTAATGAGTCTTCCCGTTGCCAGTGGTGAATAAGCTTCTACCAATATGCCATTCTTTTGGCAAAATTGCGTAATCTCTTCCTGTGTATTGCCTATGAAGAATTTTATCTGGTTAACCAT
Organism: Coprothermobacter platensis DSM 11748; assembly: GCF_000378005.1. Taxonomy (GTDB): domain Bacteria; phylum Coprothermobacterota; class Coprothermobacteria; order Coprothermobacterales; family Coprothermobacteraceae; genus Coprothermobacter; species Coprothermobacter platensis. The sequence continues at coordinate 1,334,183 of NZ_KB899040.1, read as the reverse complement.
GGGTTTTATCTCTGAATTATCCAAGAGCACTTGAAGATACTCCACGTCAAAGTTAGAAACACCTATGGCACGAATGCGCCCTTCAGTGTTCAGCTTTTCCATAGCTCGCCATACGTCTATGTTTTCTTTTTTATAATCTTTGCCCTTTTCATTCCAGGGCCATGGCCAGTGTATTAAGTACAAATCCAAATAATCTAAGCCCAAATTCTTCATCGTTCTTTCAAAGTAATCCAGCGTTCCATCATATGTTTTGACATCTGCCGGCAGTTTCGATGTAACGAAAATTTCATTGCGCGGTATACCCGATTCTCTTATGGCTTTGCCTACGCTTTCCTCATTGCCGTATACGTAAGCTGTGTCCACATGTCTGTAACCCACCTTTAAAGCATACGAAACAGCATTGTAGGCAACTTCACCGTTAGGTACCTGCCATGTTCCGAAACCCACCTTCGGAATCTTGACACCATTGCTGAGCACGTATGTTTCTGTAAGTACACTCATGTTATGACCTCCCTATGGCTGATATGCTTTTCCTATTCATTAATAGTAACACTTAAAAAATATACGATAACCAAACCATCTTTTGTTGTTTCTTAAAAGGTATGTGTTTCCTGCACATTTGCTTTGCTAAATGAGAAATTTAATATCCTGCTTACGCAAATTGAACTGCGCTATTTACCACCGGAAGTTATGATTTATGGCCAGATCGCCTCACAATAAGCTGTTTAGGAAGCTTGTTCCGTTTTCTGGTTCTCCCACATGCATATAATCTGCTATGGTTGCTCCGATATCCGATAATGTTTGTCTTACGCCCAAAGGACGTGCCATCAATCCTTCTGAATAAACCAGGAGGATGGCTCTTTCTCTGGTGTGGTGGCTGTGCCCTACAGTGGGGTCATTGCCATGGTCTCCTGTAATTATTAAGACATCTTCCTTTGTCATTAGACTCATAATCTCTGGTAAGCGTTTGTCCGCAGTCATCAGCTTCTCTGCATACTTAATGGGGTCCTGCGAATGTCCAGCTAAATCTGTCTCCTGTACGTTTGCTGCTATGAGGCCATTGTTTTGCGTTTGGAGCTTATCACAGATGATGTTCAGAACATTTTCTGTTTCTACCATAGGCAAGTACTCCGCTCCTTCGCAAACGATGACGTCAGCCATTTTGCCTATCAAAGAAACATCATAGCCTGCTCTTTTCATAAGTGTGGGGACTTGAACGTCAGGATTAACACCATAACCCAGGTGCCTTACCATGTAACCACTATCGTAGACACCAGATTTGGGGGCGTTTATGCCCACTATGACACCATCTTGTTTTACTTCTTCAGCATCCAAAATATCCTTTACAGAGACACCTTTGCCACCAAATACAATAACGCGTCCCACTTCCACATTTTGACGAACGATGCGGCCTATCTTGAGCTCATCCTCAAAGGTTATGTAATCCAATGGTGCCGTAAGGTTGTAATTCTGGCCTGGATCGGCTTCCAAGTTATCGGCAACAGTGACAAGACCATTAACTAACAAGAATGGATGTTCTGGGTCTGGACGCTCTACCGTGTACCCGTTTTCAATCAATGCCTTTTCTACCTTATCTATGTAAAAACTGAACGGTTTTTCTATGGGCATTTTAGGCCTTGTACCCATTATTTCTTGATGACCTTGGTATGTATCTGCACCAAAATGCATGAGATTGCTGGAACCGTAACTGGCTATGGGCTGATAAATCTTTTTTATTTTGGCTGTTTCCACTAAGTTTCCTGCGCCCATTTTTTCAAGGTTTGGCACGTGCAGTTCGCTATGCTCTGCCACATGCAAAAGGGTATTAGCATCCTTGTCTTGAGGACGGAACTCCTCTGCATCATCCATAGCGCCTACACCGAGGCTATCTATGGCTAAAAGTATTACACGTCTCACTTTAGCTGCCTCCCTGTGGAATCGTAGATGCCTACAAGTGCTGGCTTTCCTTTTTGTATTCCTTCTATGACAGCCACCTTAGATCGTGTAAAAAACACTTGTGTTCTAAAAGCGAACAGAACACCATCCCCAATGTTGAGTAAGCCGTCTTCATCTTCCACTCTGCCGTAATAATCAATGTTTCCTGCTGGTAGTTCTTGCGCTTGAAAAATGTGTTTATGCTCTGGATTGTAAGCATGCTTCAGATGAGACCTGGGGTAAAAGCCTCCGCCAAATACATATGCGTTATGGTCATCTCTGTGTGATACCTCAGTAACATAAACCATGGCGATTTTCTCAGGTTCATTTCCCAGGGCATGCAACGGTGTGGTGCCTGTGAGTGCATGCCCTGGTTCACCGTGTGTAGCACCGCATTTCTTTAAGAGGGGGATGGATGAAACACATGTGGCACTGGGTGCATTAATTTGTTTTACTTCTATGCCCATTTGCGTTAGAACATCTTTTGCATCAATTAGGACTTCCATGTTACGGGTTGGTTTAATACTTTCTGATTCGTCATCATACAAGAAACATGGAAATGACGTAATGCCAACAATACGAACATTGCCCAGACTTAAGATTTCTTTTGCCGTTTCTTCCAGATTACGTAGGCATATGCCACCTTCTTGCCCAGGATAAAGGCAGCTTTTCTCGTCAATTACACGCAATAAAATATCTTGTATTTTCCCAAGTTTTTGTGCGGCCTTGTTTATCTGTCGTGCTTTTTCCACACCAAAGCATGTAATAACTTCTGGATTCATCATGAGTGCTTCTTCTATGCTTGATTGCGGGATTTGTACCAAATGTCCTAAATGGCCTATCTTTATTCCTACATTATGCAAAATGCGCGCTTCATCCATGTCGACAGCGACAGCTTGTGGTAAGCCCATTTCACTTACGGCACGTGCGACCAATGGGTTACGGCCAAACTGTTTTGACATGAAATAGAGCGATATCCCCTGAGCTTGAGCTTCCTGCGCGATGAGCGCACTATTCATCCTAACCATGTCTAAGTCAATGCAGTATGTATTCGGTTCGATAAGATGGTGTTTGTGAAAAAAGAATGCTGCATCCAGCAGCGCTGGATTGTTTTTTATCGCAGTTTCTAAGAACATAATGCACCGCTCACTTTTTGAAGTGCTTCTCTGAGAATTCTGATTACCGTTTGGCTCCCTGCTCTCATGGGATTTACTCTTATCATATAATCTTTCATTTGTGGATTTTCTTTTATGAACGTACCTGAGGGGCGATAAAACATAGGCGTAGCCTCATACCTTGATTCTGCTCCTACGGGGTGTGTAGCGGCCCCTAATATGCCAGCTTCTTCTATAACTTTGGCTGCTATGGGCTGGTCGAGTTCTACCAATATGGTTCTGGATTGAGCGTTGGTTATGTAAGCTCCTTTTACGCCTCTGATGGTTCCTTCATTCAACGTTTCAGCTACTTTTGTTATTTCTTCTGCTTGCAGAGCATTCATAACCGGTACATAGATCAACGATCGGAGCGCCTCCATGGCTTCATAGCCTTGAACTTGACCACCTCCTGAATAGTTTATCTGCCGGATTTTATCTGCTACACGCTTTTCGCAAATGACACAGCCTATACCTTCTGGTCCAAGCAGTTTGAAGCAAGAGAAAGTGGAAGCGGTGGCACCTACTTGCGTACCTATGCAATGGGTTTTGAGCACCGTGTAATTTTCATCTGTTATGATAGGCACGTCAGAACTGTTTCTGATTTCTTTAATGAGTTCATACATGTTGTATCGGTCTGAAGCTTTTTGGCGAGAGTGTTGAATGTAGACAGCTTTAATGTCTTTGTTATTGCTGAGTGCTTTCAAAACATTTTGTGAATCGTTCATGTCTACATACTCCAGTTGCAAAGCCATATATTGCATGGTGCTTGCTGTTGTGGAGTAAATAGGGCTGCTGTGTATGATTACTTTGTCTCCTGGGTTTAGCAGTGCCTGCAGTGAAAATCTTATGGCTCCCGTGCCTGCACCTCTGACTAACACTGCATCATCAGAACCAAAAAAGTCAGCCAGTGTCTCTTCCACCTTTGCTGTGGCTAATGGCCGACCATGGGATGGCGCCACGCCTAAATCTCCCATGTTCAAGAATTCATCACCAGAGAAATGTTTTGTTATAACATCTACGAGCTTGAACTGTAATTCTTTTGCTTCCTCCAGCGTTAAAAACTCTAATGGATATGTTTCCACGGTTTCACCTCGCTATAAAAGGCAGTAACGAGAACATATAGAATCACACTACTGCAAGAATCGAAACAAATAAGACGTTCCCCCATGTGGTGCATCATTTATAAAATACCTGCTTTATTATTGTCATCAGTAACATAATTGCCACCGCCATCCCAATGTACAAAACTTTGTACAAAACATTATAGCACATTATTAGCAAGCTATTTAGTAAACCACAGGATGTATTTGCTTACATAAAAAACTTACCGTTTTCCATCAGATGTTAGGTTACAAGCTGTTTTGCGCCATTGTATGTTGCTATAATTGACTTACGGCATACGAATAATGATAATGTTCACGTAAAAGCCGAATGGTGTTTTTTCACAACACAATCTGACAGTTTGGTGGTGCGGGGCATTGGACAAAAATTTATTGACAAAAAACGGAACAGCAGTAGTTAGATTAGCCCGTAGGTTTCTTACTATGGAAGAAGGCCAAAAGATAAAACCCGTGGGGGAATACGCTGACCAGTTTGGTATGGGTAGGGGAACCATACAAGCGGCACTTAAATACCTTGAGGATTCAGGAGCTGTTGTAATAAGCGCAAAAAGACATAATGGGACATTCATTGACAAAATAGATTACAAGAAGCTGTGGGACCTTTCCGACCTAAAGACGGTAACAGGTGTTATGCCACTTCCTTACTCGCGGAGATATGAAGGAATGGCAACAGGGCTTTATAAGGCTTTTGAAAAAGCTGGCATACCTCTTAGTTTAGCTTACATGAGAGGTGGTTACCGTAGAGAGGAAGTTCTTCTCGATGGCAAGTATGATTTTGCCGTCATGTCGTTGTTGGCGGCGGAAACATTAAAAACAGCGCGAAAAAACGTAGAGGTGGTAGCCGATTTTGGCGAATATTCTTATGTGGGTGGGCATAAAGTACTTCTTTCTGATTCGAAGTTGAAAACCATAGAAAGTGGTATGAGAGTTGCTTTGGACAATAGCTCTGTGGACCAGCTGCTTCTTACTAAAGCGGAATGTGCTGGGAAAGATGTAACCTACGTAGATTTGAGCTACAACCAGATTTTAGAAAACTTGCAAAAACATAACATAGATGCGGCTGTTTGGAATGTGGATGAAATTACCGATAGGCGCCTCGATACGCCATTCTTTGATTTTCAACAGGAAGAAGCTCGGCGTTTGGAAGAAAAAGCCACTGTGGCGGCGATTGTAGTCGTTAAATCAAAGAAAGCAATAATAAACGTTTTTAAGCACCTTATTGACCGCGATTTGATTCTTGATATACAGAAAAAAGTACTTTCCTGTGAACTACTTCCAGAGTATTGATGAAACTACTCCCTTGATATAGAATATTGTACAAAGTTCTGTATAATTAATTTGACATCACAATTTTATAACAACGTCTTAACAGGGTAGTTGCCGTATCTGGAATTTAACCTTTTTAAGGAAAGTAGGGATAGGCAAATGGACAGCGAGGTACTGGAAAGACTTGATATTCTTAGGAACTCTGACCAAATTGACGCCAATGAATATGAACAAACGTTGTACATTCTCAGATACGTGGAAGAAACATATGGCGTAGAGGTGGAAAACGAAGTAGGTGGGATGTTCGCTGTTCATGTTGCCAAGGCTTTAAATCGCATACATTTAGGCGAAGCAATTGATTCTACGCCAGACCAAGTTATGGAAAGCATAAAGGGGCTTACGGAAATCACCAACGATATGATATCCCTTTTTCAAAACATTACAGGTTTGTCTGAAGTTCCCATGGGAGAGATCAACTTTGCTGTTTTATACATTAATTTGCTAATGGAAGCAAAAAGTGAGGTTGAAGGGAGGTGACTAATATATGCCTATTCGCATCGTTATAGGTGGATTGAACAAAGATGCTGTGGAAAGAGCTACAAGAAAGGCTGGAGGAGACAATGTAACCACATCTGTCATGTCTGATTTTGAAGCGGCAAAGAAAATCAAAGCTGGAGAAGCAGATTACTATTTTGGTGCGTGCAACAGCGGTGGTGGGGCAGCTCTGTCTATCCCCATAGGAATCTTGGGCTACAGCAATTGCGCTACCGTAGCAAAGGCTGGAGGAAGACCTAAGCAGGAAGAAATTGACAAACTTGTTGAATCAGGGAAAGTTGCGTTTGGAATGTCTGTGGAAGCTATCGATGAGACCGTTCCCATGCTGGTAAAAAGCATATTAAAGAAGCACGGTATGGACAGCTAATCATTGTGTTTGGGGTGGCCTCAGACAACGTCACTGACTGCGCTGTAGAACGTTTTGGGGTATCGGTACCGATAAATTAGAGGAGGGAGAACAAATGGTATTAAAGTTAGTGATTGTCGCAGTGTTATGTGCATTGACATCTTTGGCTTCTCATTACGGTAGAGCGGTATTCCATGATGGAATTAGACCCATCATGCCTGAATACAACGAAGGCCGTATGAAGCGGGGCGAAATGGCTTCAGTGGCTTTTGGTCTGAGCGCCGGGTTCATCTTGTCTATGGGGTTTGCTTTTACCATTTCATCTGGTCTTTTAAACCCATGGCTGCTGTTTTTGCCTACCGATATTTTAGGTATAGTGGCACCTTATGGGTGGCTTGCTGGTGTCTTAGGCGCAGTGTGGGGAGTAGGTGTAACCGCATTTTTTGATGGTCTTCATTCCGTATTAAGTATTCTGCCAGTCAACATGCTTGATGCACTGGGAGCTCTATCTTCTCCAGTCATTGCCGGTTTTGCACTTTTCCCAGCGCTTGCCGTACTTTCACAGTTTGGATGGCAACGCGGTGTAGCAACGCTTTTACTTGAGTTAGTTGCTCGTCAGCTCGCCGCACTAAATATTATTACCATCGGAGGAACTTCCATTTCTCCTGAGGCATTGGAAATGTTCGTCGGCGTCATTCTTCTGGTCGTATTCGCCATAGCGAAAGACTCCAAACGTAGTAAAGAAGAGAAAGCTGCAGCTAAAGGAGAAAACATATTTACGCAGAATACGTTACGCATATTCAAATCTTTACCTTTGCTCATGGTCATCGGTGGATTGGTTTCCTTAGTAAGCAATATGCAGTGGTTTGCTGGCTCTGAAGTGGATTTTCAACTACTTCATCAGGTATATGCTTCTGGAACAATGGCTGGCTTATCCAATGTTGCGGCTGCAGATTTTGTAAGAGGATTAGCTTTTATTCCTCTTATAGTTACTACCTCGCTTGCTTCTGGTGTGTACGGTGTGGTGGGTTTGACCTTTGTCTACCCAGTGGGTTATTGGCTGGCACCTGCTTTATTCGGTACAGGGATATTCGGCCACATCATGGCTTTTGTACTGGGCGCTGGGACCATACTTCTGGAAGTATCCGTACTGCGCTTGGTAGGTGAAGGGTTAGGTAGTTTCCCCTCATTACGAGAAGCGTCAGATAACATAAGGTCGGCCATGAATAATGTTTTGGAAGTGGCTTTGCTCATTGGTTCGGCGTTAGCGGTGTTAAATATGAATGTTCCCAATGCTACAGGACAAAATTGGTTGGGCTTTGGCTTGTTTGTCTCCATGTACATGATAAATGAGTATTTGGGCCGTCCACTCATAAGAATGGCTGCGTCACCGCTGGCCGCTATTGTAACGGGCATTTTACTAAACGTTTTCTATTTGCTCCATTTACTATGATGAATGGGAGATATGAATGGTAATGTCAAAATTAGTCCATGCCGTTTCAGGTAACATAGAACCAGATAGCATTAATCGGACGATGATTCACGAGCATATCGTCTTCGACCTAAGTAAAATACGTGGTGACAGTGTGTCCATTCTTGGCTGGTCAGAAACATTGTTTGCCATAGAAGAAGAACTTAAACGACTGCTCGAGCATGGCTTTAACACCATTGTTGAACAAACAAATATGGGTATGGGCAGAGATCCTGAGCGTTTGCTCAGGATCTCCAACGAAACGAATATGAATATCATTGCAGGTACCGGTTACTACAAAGAAGGTTTTTATCCGGCAGAAGTAGCTGCTTTGTCCAAAGAGCAATTAGCCGAAAAACTTTCCAATGACATTCTTGTCGGCATGGAAGGAACACATATTAGAGCAGGGTTCTATGGCGAAATAGGAAGCAGTCTGAATGAAATAACACCACTGGAAAGAAAGGTTTTTGAATGTGTATGCGATTCGCATAAGGAGACAGGTGCTCCCATAAGTACACATTGTGAAATGGGTACCATGGTTGTAGATCAGATGGCTATCTTTGATAGTAACGGGATAGATCCTTCTAAAGTGTCCTTCGGGCACCAAGATTTGAATCCTGATCTTAGCTCGCAAAAAGAGGTTTTGAAATGGGGCGCTTACATACAATATGACACTACGGGTAAGAACAATTACCGTTCTGATGACGATAGAGTAAAAGGTATTCTTACGCTACTGGACGCCGGTTACGAAGATAGAATAATGCTCTCATGTGATATTACGCGAAGTACATATCTAAAAGCTTTTGGTGGGCATGGGTATGTGAGCATTTATGAGAAATTTATCCCGATGCTCAAGAATAATGGTGTTACTGATGAGATCATCGAGAAAATGCTCGTTTGTAATCCAAGGCAGTTTTTGGCTTATTAAGTCGTAAGTGCTTGGTTGGTCAAAGAACAAAGTGGCAACTAAGTAATAGGCTTGGTACCCCTTTTAGTTGCCACTTTGTTCTTCTTTGCCATATGGAATAATGCTTACGTGACCATCTACTTCCAATATGGCCAGCTTAACATCTTTTATGTTTATGATACCGTTTTGACGTAAAGCTTCTGCAAGGTCGCTGGTATCCATTTTTGCTTTGTTAAGATTATTCTTGTTTATCTCGCCTTTGTAAATGAGCAGGATAGGCTCTCCTTGAACAGTTTTACTCAACTTGGGGAATTTATCCAGTAGAAACTTCAAGATATAATCAACGATAAAAAGGATACCCGCTGCTACTATGCCTCCCAAGAGAGTGGAGTCAGAACCGACCATGGCGTTTTGAACAGAGTTACTGATGAGCAGGATCAAAACCAAATCTATCAAAGAAAGCTGTGAAAGTTCTGTCTTGCCGAATAAACGTGTGCAGGCTACGATAAAAAGATAAACAACTACGGATCTGAAGGCTATGGAAAAGATTTGGCTGGCCATAACATCTCACCCCTCATGGGGAAAGTTTAGCATCAATAAGGTTATGAAGATTTCAGAAATAGTGATTTGCTGCTATGTTGCCAGAGAAAGATACCAATTCCTCAGCCGCTGGTAAGAGACAGCACCTGCGAGTGAATGACCGTTTGCCACTAAAGTAGGGGTGGCACTTACGCCAAGCTCCATCGCTCTCTCTATGTCTTCCTGTAATGCTTGCATTGTTTCTTTGCTCTCCATATCTTTTTCGAATTGCTCCATGTTCAAACCGAGCTCTCTTGCTACGTCTAAAAGCACTTCTTTGTCTGCTATGTTTCTGCATTCACTAAGGTGAGCTTTTTGTAGTCTGTCGAAATAGTCCCAGTGCATCGCTTGCCCACCCTGCTTTTCTGCAGCTTTGCAAGCTAATAAACCTGGTGTGGAGTAAGGGTAATCGAAATCTTTAGTCATCATGAGCTGGGTATTTATCCTATGCTGGTCATCGTTTATGTTTGCTGCTTCCCAGTGTTTAAGTATCTCTTCTTTACCTCTTTCTTTACTGCCGAACATTTCTGAAATAGAGATGGGCTCCGGAGCTAACGGAAACGCTCTGTGGATTACTTGTATTTCTGGAAATTCTTCTACGAGTTTCCTAACTCGGGGAGAAAAGGCATAGCACCACGCACACAGCACGTCATGAAAAAACTCTATGGTCATGTGTTGTTATCCTCCTTTGTTTTGTAAGGTAAATGGCTAATACCGTCTATTACTCTGTTCTATACATTAAAAAGTGCTTTATGCAATAACAGATTTCATGCGGATATAATTTAACCTGTATGGAAGAACGCGTTAATAAATGGTCAATACTTGTGGCTGTAATGCTTGGAAGCATAATGGCTCCCATAGATGGCAGCATCATGAATATCGCCATGCCCACACTGTCCAATGTTTTCCATTCGCCATTGGACATGGTCAGTTGGGTTTCCATGGCTTATCTTTTGGTGGTTAGCAGCACTCTGCTGGCATTTGGTAGGTTAGGGGACATTATTGGTTACAGGCCTGTATACCAAATAGGATTGCTTTGCTTTACACTTTCATCAGCGTTTTGTGGTTTCTCTCACACTATAACCATGCTCATAATAGGACGTGTCTTGCAGGCTATCGGTGGCGGTATGCTTCTTTCCATGACCCCTGCCATATTAACAGCGGTATTTCCAGCCAGCGAAAGAGGAAGAGCACTGGGTATAAATGCCATGTCTGTTGCTGTGGGACTTGCCATAGGACCAAGCTTGGGTGGTTTTCTTGTTTCCAATTTTGGCTGGCAGTACATCTTTTTCATAAACGTGCCTATTGGTTTAGCAGCTCTCTTATGGGCACAGTTGGTTATTCCAAAACGTTCCACACGCCTCAATGAGCGTTTTGATTATGTGGGCGCAGTTCTTGCCTTCTCTTTTCTCTTTACATTGTTACTTTATATAAACCGCGGTAGTCAGTGGGGATGGGCTTCTTTGCAGGGTATCTCTTTGCTGGCAATTTCTATAATCTCGCTTACAGGATTGATTCAGGCTGAAAGCCACCGGCCTGATCCTATGTTGGATTTATCACTGTTCAAAATAAGACTTTTTACCGCTGGGACAACGAGTACGCTTCTAAACTTTAGCGCCCAGTACATTATGACATTCCTTACGCCCTTTTACCTGACGCAAAGGGGGATGAGTGCCAGTGAAGCGGGAGCTTTGATGACGGCTTTTCCTGCTGCAATGTTGGTCATGTCTCCCATAAGCGGCGTTTTATCTGACAGGATGGGAGCACGTGGCTTGAGTACGTTAGGCGCCGTCATAAGCGCAATAGGTATATTTCTCATGTCCACGCTCACATTGGAAAGCCCGCTATGGAGAATCATACTCAACCTAATCATATTTGGTGTCGGAAACGGTTTGTTTCAATCACCCAATAATAGTTCCGTCATGGGCAGTGTGCCACGCCACCGTCTTGGCGTAGCATCTTCCTTTTTAGCCACTATGCGGAACGTAGGTATGGTATTGGGCATAGCGGTGGGTGGCGCTGTGTTCTCTAACCTCTCTAAGTACTACTCTCTGCATCTTTCTTTAACAGGAAAAGCACTTGAAAATATAGCATTTATGAACGCTCTTCGCGTCGCTTACCTGACGGGCGTGGCTATAGACATACTTTGTGCCATAAGCTCTGCTGTGCGTGGTAGTCATGTACAGCAGTAATATTGGGGGAAGAACATTGGCCTTCCCCCAACGGCTTTTTATCTAATGGCTTGCAATGAATAGAAGCCTTTTACTGCTTGCTCCAATTGTTCCGTAATTGACGTGAACGCTCCCTTTTCAACAGCGCTGCAAATCTTCTTCATGAGAATATCTCCAATGAGCAACCCATCTATCTGAGCTCCGCTTGATACGGTTTTAAAGGATTCGTGATCACTTAGTTCCATACCCAGGCAAAGTGGTAATTGAGTAATATCTCTTACCTTGCGAGCAAAGTTGTTTATCCCATCGATAAATGTTTTTTCATCTGGATTGTACTCAGGTAAAAGATATATGAATTCCTGGCTTACGTGCGCTATGGCGTTCATCCTTTCTGTGGAAGCCGGTACCATGGTGTATATCAGCGGTATACCATGGGTGTGCAACTTTTCTCTTAGAGAGCTGCTTTCTTCCAAAGGTAAGTCTGGAACGGTTACAGCATCGGTCCCCGATGCACTGCATTCATCAATGAATTTATCTTCCCCGTAGCCGAAAATGCTTGTGTAATACGCTTTTAGAACAATGGGGGATTGAATCTCTTGACGTATGTTAGTCAATGTACGGAAGAAATCTCCTATGGTGAAATGGTTTTCTATGGCTTTTTGCGAGGCTTTCTGAACTATGGGAGCATCGCCTACAGGGTCTAAAAAAGGTATTCCAATCTGTAGTATGTCTGCACCACCTGCTTGCAAACTCTGCATTATGGGCATCAAACTTTGCAAGTTGGGATATCCTGCTGTGATGTGAGCTATGAGAGCTTTTCTATGGTTCTGTTTTATGCTGTTGAAAGTGTTTTCTATTCTGCTGTTTTCCACGGCGCTCTACCCCCTTTATTCCTCTTCGATGCCTTTTATTTTTGCTACTTGTTGAACGTCTTTGTCGCCTCTGCCAGAGAGATTTACAACAATGATGTGGTTTTTACTGAGCTCTGGAGCTTTCTTCATTGCATAAGCAACGGCATGCGCACTTTCCAGTGCGGGGATAATTCCCTCTACTTTTGAAAGCGTTTCAAAGGCTTCCAACGCTTCTTCGTCAGTGGCGCTTTCGTATGTGGCTCTGTTTGTTTCTTTTAAATAGCTGTGTTCCGGCCCCACACCGGGGTAATCTAATCCGGCTGCTATGGAATAAGGAGCCGTTATTTCGCCGTCAGGACTCTGGAGCAGATAGGTTTTCATGCCATGGATGATGCCTACTGTTCCGCGGTTAAATGTGGCGGCATGCATGTTGGTATCTAATCCCTTGCCTGCAGCTTCTACCCCTACGAGTTTTACTTCTTTGTCACCGACAAATGGATAGAATATCCCTATGGCGTTGCTCCCTCCACCAACGCAAGCAACTACATAATCAGGAAGCCTGTTTTCTTTCTCTATTATTTGCTTACGTGCTTCTTCACCGATGACTTTTTGAAATTCTCTTACCATGAGTGGATAAGGGTAAGGACCCACGGCTGAGCCTATTAAATAGAACGTGTCGTTGATGTTTGCAGCCCAATCTTTTATCGCTTCATTTACAGCGTCTTTGAGGGTGGAGCTTCCAGAAGTCACACTGCGTACTTTGGCGCCCAGAAGTTCCATGCGAAATACATTGAGACGCTGACGCTCTACATCTTCTGCCCCCATGAATATCTCACAGTCCATCCCAAACATTGCTGCCACGGTAGCTGTTGCCACACCATGCTGCCCAGCTCCTGTTTCCGCAATAATGCGTTTCTTCCCCATGCGTTTTGCTAGCAGTATTTGTCCTAAGGCGTTATTTATTTTGTGAGCACCTGTGTGGTTCAAATCTTCTCTTTTCAAATATATTTTTGCTCCACCCAATTTTTTCGTCAAGTTTTCTGCGTAGTAAAGTGGCGTGGGACGCCCATCGTATTCGCTGAGGTAGTAGTGGTATTCTTTTATGAACTGTTCATCGTTGATGGCATCGTTGAATGCTTCGTCCAATTCAATTAATGCTTGCATTACTACTTCAGGTACATACTGCCCTCCGAACTCACCGAATTTCGCTTTTGCATTAGGTATCATATGAAAACCTCCTCATAAATTCATAAGTTGGGAATTTCTTCTAACAGCCGCCATATCCATGTATTTGCAGTACATTTCAGGGCAAAAGCTGTTGCCAGCACCTCCAAAACAATGGATACTGTTCTGTGGTGTTGAAGCAAGAAGAAAGTTGAAAATGTGGCTCATAAATGCTTCAAAGGTAAACGAAAAAGAAGCAAACGGTTTCTTTAGTGATGAGCCAATAGTGTTTGCAGAGGTCTTAAATAGACAGAGATTATAAAGCGCTTCGCCAGCGCCAAAGGAGGTGAGTATTGCGCCACTCTAATGTGGCCCCCGTGGAAACAATGTTCTTCCGCAAATCGCTTTGTTTCAAGGCGGTAAGCGGATGTTTACTTGAGACGTAAACTGTGAACCGCATGTATTTCACCTCCTGAAGGTTTATTGCAATCCACTTTAACGCACGGGGACCACTCTTCACGCTAAATGTATGTTAACAAGGCGGTACTGTTCACTGCGCTTCTACGCCCAAGGTTTTAAAAGCCTCCTGTAGCTTTTCTTTGAGCTTGTCTTTGTTTAAGAAGTCATCTACAGCAACGACCACTTTACCGTAGTTCTTCACTTGATCAGCGTAGAATGTTTGAACCACTACGATGTCGTAGTTTGTTCCAATCAAGCTGCTGATATCAGAATGATCCACTGTAGCTGGTACCTTCAATTCTTTTAGTACATCTTCGATATTCATCTTTAGAATTAGGCTGCTTCCCATGCCAACGCCGCACGCGGCTACTATTTTCAATTTATCGGACACTAAACGCACCTCCGTTTGTGTTTGTATCAGAATACGGATTTAACTAAGCTTCCAATGCCTATGATAAGCCATGTGATTATATACCAATCTGGATCAGCCAGCACTGCGAGTTCTGGCGCTGTACCACTGAGCATGGGCCATGTTATAGCTTGGCCAAATGCCAAGAATATACCATTTATCGCACCGGCAAGTACTGCACCTTTCCAACCTCCTGTTGCGTTACCAAAAATGGCTGCGCCAGCTCCTGGGAAGAAAAGCATGATCATAGAAGGAACGATGGTAGCAAACCCAGTCATGCCAAAAATGACCATTAGTATGAGAAAAACCACCGTTGAACTGATAAAACCGATAAGCACCGCTGTAGGCGCATAAGGGAATACAACTGGCACATCCAAAGCGGGCCTGGCACCGGGTATGAGCTTTTGGGAAATACCTCTAAAAGCAGGAACGATTTCTCCTAAGAACATCCTCACACCGTACAGGAGTATGGTTATACCTGCTGCAAACTGTAAACCCTGCAGAATTGCCCAAACCACAAAATTCATATTACCTGCAAGCTGGGTGACCACGTTTCTGTCAGCGAAGAAAACAGCTATGAGTATGATGATACCGATAATAAATGCCGTTCCCACGGTTATGTCGTTCATGAAGGAAAGGCGTTTGGGTATATTGATTTTCTCGGTGCTTTCTTCAGGTTTGCCTACGTAACCACCCAATGCAGCGCCCATGTAAGCTACACTGGACGAGGTATGACCATAACCCACTTCATCGCTGTGTGTAACTTTTCTCATGTACTTATGGATGATGCGCGGCTGCAAAGTCCAGTATAGTGAAATAAGAAAAGCGCCTATAACGATAAGCCAGCCTTGATTCATGGTTGGAAACACTTCTATAAAGCTGGCTGTTATGACTAAGGAAATCCACCACATGAGATGGCCTGTTAAATACACAAATCCCGTGTTAAACAGACGAACCAATATGAGATGGAAGAGAAAACCCAGCGCCATTATGGATACCGCTACACTTCCGAAATTTGTTGTGAAGTTATCCAATGTGCTCTGAGCTACAGGAGCCGTTATACCGAAAGCAGAAGAAACAATGGTTTGGAATGAAGACAAGCCTGCTGTGAAGAGGTTTGTTCCAGCGGTCATTATGAGTATGCCTACAACTGCTTTTATTGTTCCTGATATGACTTCTTCAATGGGCTTTCTTTGCAATATAAGGCCGACCATGGCTACAATGCCTATGAGTATGGCTACTTGGTTGAAAATATTGTTCACCAGAAAATTAATGAACGCTACCATAGACCATCACTCTCCTTTTTTATGTGAATTTGAAGCTTTTCAGTAGATCAACTACTGTTTTCACCTCCTCAGCGTTCCTTATAGTGGACAAAGCCTCTTCGCTGCCGAGAAGTTGAGCAAGCTCTGCGAGCATTTGGATATGGGATGTATTGTCTGTGGCACAAAAAGAAACCACAATGTCTACGGGGTCATTTTCCTTGTTTCCAAATTCTACCGGCGTGGCTAAAGTGAGCAAGCTCAAACCGTGTTTTATGACACCTGCTTCAGGCCTTGCATGTGGCATGGCGATGCCTGGTGATATGACGCTGTAAGGACCAAGCTCTCTTACCGTTTCCACCATAGCATCGACATAAGCAGGGTGTACAAAGCCTGCATTTACTAAAAGCTCACCGCCTAAGCGTACTGCTTCCTGCCAATCTTTTGCCTGCGCCTTTAGTTTGATTGCTTTTTCTGTCAGAATGCTTTCAAGCATTGCGCTCCTCCCCTGAAAAGGTTTTTATACTTTAATTTTAGCTGCTTTTACCTTCATGTTCGAAAACATATTATGTGTTCGCTGTGAACCGCTGAAGAGCGTTTGCCTTTTCAGAGGAGTGGTGAGAACATCTATGTTCTATGAAGGAGTATTCAGTTCTATTCTGTAGTAATAACCATCATATTGCACATAAAGGTTGTTTTCTCCATCCTCTGATAATCCTAATGGTGCGCTATTAAGAGATGTGCCAAGCTTATAAACGTTGCCCTTTAGAATGACAAAGACAGTGCCATTGTCATCCAATGCATAAGTTATTTTATGTGTGAAATCCGTCAAAACGGATATAAAACGCTCTGTAGGTTGTTTTGATGTATAAACGCCTTGAACTGTCCCATCATCCTTTACTTTGAATAATCCGTAGTTACCCAAACCGACGTAGACTACATTGTAGTTATACGGATCCAGAGCTCCATCGGTTAACGCTCTGTCAGATACGTTTAAGTTTTTGAAGGTTTTTCCAGCATCTTTGCTTATAAAAATGCCTAAATCTCCAAATGTCCAGATGATTTTTTGATTATCCGGATTAAAAGTGAGCGACATTATATCGTGATTAAGTTCCGCTTCATAAACTTCGGTGAAGTGCTGGTTATCATCCGATTTGTAAATGTAACATGGCATCTTTTCGCCGGGTCCCGCAAAATAAACAAATCCATCATAAGAAAAGCCGACTGTAGAAAAATTTGCCGGGGCATCAATACGATTCCAGTTGTTGCCAGCATCTTTGCTGAAATAAACGGCATTCGTTTTGTTTGCCACTCCAAACCCCAGTAGATACATTTTGTCCTCATTTAAAGGATCTGCAAAAAGTTTAGCTGCAGGATAGTCGATTTCCATAATCTTGTTAAGATGTGAAGCGTCTTTACCAAAAAGAATGCTGCTCTTTTGACTATCTACACTAACCAAAGCAAGAATAAGATGCTTTTGTTCATTTACGTAAAGAGGATATGCATTTTCAGGGAGATTTACCTTTTTAACCTCTGCTACTGTTGGCGGTTTTGTAAAAGCTTTGTCGCTATTATTTGCTGAATTCTGTTTACTATTGCATCCTACTAAGGGAAAGATGCAAGCACAAGCCAATAAAACCAATAAAATGTTCTTAATTAATTTCCCCATTTCCCCCTCCGTTTTTAAGTCCTGAGGTAAACCAGAAAAACGGTCCACCTCAGGAAGTTATTTAAAAGTTTATGCTGCACTTTCTATTGCATTTGCTGAATTATTGTTCGCCTTTCTCCTCATTAAGCTGTTCTTCAGTTGCTATATTTGTCCCAAGAAGTTTGCCTTGATAATTGACTATCCTACCTTCTTCTCTCTGTTTGAGCACTTCTAGGGCTGCATTCTCTGATGGGGAATTAAAACCATAGCCCCATTTTACAAAGGTATCAATCGGTGCCATTGAGAATTGAACTATGCGCCAACTACCGTTTTCAGGAACCACCACTATCAAGTTGTAGTTGACACCATTCAGGTAAAATTCGCTTTCGTTTTCAACGGTATAGTTTATGCCAGCATAAAACACGTGAACATCGCCGTAAGTGGATCTATACGAATCTACTGTTGTCGCGAATCTGGCTGCATCCGAAGGCATTTCTTTAATTTCAACAATTTGAGCGCTTAAGACACCTAAAATGTCTTGGCCTTCATTTTCTGGATTAGCTATGAAGCCCTTTACTGCACTTTGCTCATCACCTGTAAGCAAGGAGACAACTTCATTCCAGTTATGGTTGTTTAGTGCACTGATATATTGATATACGGTTTCTTCTGGTGTTGTTATTTGAGCAGCGGACTGCTTCATCCCCATGGGCGAAAAGGTTCCCACCAATGCGGTTATTACCAGGAAAATGATAATGTTTCTCACTGTCTTTTTCATACTTTTACCCCCTTTTGTTTCTGCTTTTAGCTTCCTCATACTCCATAACTCCCTTTTTAACTATCTCATATTACCTCATCCCCTCTATCATCTTTTAGTCTAATCTTTTTTTTCGTGCAAGTCAAGTAGCTCTTCAGAAACTAAATATGCACTGATTAGAAAGCCCTCTTTTCGAGGCGGTAGGTTCTTACGTACTTTGTGAAGACAAAACACGTTTTTGCCCTTGCGCAGGAACTTAGTGTGTAGACACTGATCTTGTTTATCCAATTCTACGGCCGTCATATGAAGATTTTCGCCGACTCTGCGATGTTTTAACTACCTACATTTGTTTCAGTCTCAATACGTGACTTGTACGGATCTATAGATTTTACAGTATTAAGCTTTCCTTTTTCTAAGTCTTAAGCGTATGCAAATAAGTAGAAAGTTTATTGCACTACAAATTCCATATCTATAAGATTCAGGTGCGTTGCAGTATTAGGCAGCCCTTTCTGTGCATCCTGAAGTGAGAAAAGCAGTTTTAAGCTTTTGTCGGCAAACTTGTAGTAATATGTGCCACTCGTTCCATCCTGCATAACTAAATTCATGATCATGCCTTTTCTGTCAAGTGTAGCAAGTGGTTTTGAATAATACTTGACACCTGCGATCGGAAAGTCGTCAACAGTTTTTTTATCCAGATGAAGTATCTTCAGTGTAGCGTTATTGGTTAAAGAAGACGTAGCAGCTATGACAAGTATGTTGTTATCATCCATTCTGCTTGCTGCCTTTACCTCTATGTTGTTCGCTGTTCGGAGTGCCAGCTCTGTTAGCTGTGGGTCCTCATGCAAGCTAGATCCATATTCTGTATAATAGATATACCTAGAGAATGTATAAATCACCTTAGGTGGGCTAAGCTTTGAGTCCGTTACAGAAAGGTAGTAGGGACATGGTAATACTGTTCTTGTACTTATACCTACATTTTCATTCCTTCGTGCAAAGTCTGAGTAGGTTAGCGTAAGTATTTCGCCAGTACTATGGTCAATAGAGTAATCTCTATATACTACATCCGTATCGTCTGGGGAAATAGGTTCGACGATGCCAGTGGCAGGGTCAATTAAAGATAACTGGGAATTCCCATTACTTTCAGAACCTTTCACGATGCCAATGATTTTGCCATTAAGCAGGTTAAGCTGTTTAAATTCATGGTGAAAACCGGTAATGTCCTTAGTTGTATGTGTTTTTAAATCATAGGAAATTAACTTGTATCCTGCCTCGTTGTCGACTTGCAATGTATCGTGATTGTTAGCAGGCATTGTGTAGTAGACTTTGGAATTTTTGTAATCCACTATCCCGGTTGAGTACATACTCGTACCAGAGATACTATATATGGGCTTTAACTGCTTATTAGCTAAGTCGTAAATGTAAAATAGTGTTTTAATTTTCTTTGACGGGTCCGTTTCTTGTGTATCGCTGTATGTATAAACTAATGATATATAAGCCATAGAACTTTTATTTGATGAACTGGTAATAGAACATCCACTGAGCGTGAATAACTCTATACATAAAATGAACACCGCAAAAAAAGAAGTTCCTCTAATCGCCATCTTCATAGATAAACCTCCGTTTTCCACACCTTATCGAGAAGTCATTATTCTACAATCAATTGTATTTCTGTAGTCACTAAAGAGCTGGCAGTCTGAGTAAGCAGATCTTTCTTTACATCGTTTATGGAAAACAAGTACTCCAATTTCTTATTAGCAAATGTGTAATAATACATGCCGCCTTCACCATTCTCCATCTTTAAAGAAATGAACATGCCCTTTTTATTAGGCGAAACAAGCGGTCTTGAGTAGTACTTTACACCTTTGATAGGGAAGTCATCTACGGTTTTAGTGTCCAAGTGGAGCACCTTGAGTTTTATATCATTGCTAAACACATCTGGAGCACCCAAAAAGAGTATATTATTGCTGTCCATTCGGCTCGGTGCGGCTACATCCAGATTGTTTGCCGTCTTTTCAGCTAGCTTCTTTGTTTCTGGATCTTTGTCCCAATTATACCCATACGGAGAATAATATGGCCTCTGAGAAAAAGTGTAGATTACTTTAGGTGTGTCAAGGCGAGTATTGGTAACAGACAAGAATATAGGTGGTGCCTTAATGATACCAGAGTTATCTTTGCTTTCTGGAGCGTGCCTATCTGAGAAATCAGAATATGACAGGGTGAGTATCTCACCTGTACTGTAATCAATGGAATAATCTCTATACTCAATGTCCGTGTTATCTGGGGAAATTGGTGTAAATTCATGGGTTATAGGGTTTATTCTTGTTAGCTGCCTACTTCCATTACTTTCTAGCCCTGCGGAAATGGCAAATATCTGATTGGCAAACAACGTGATCTGATTGAAACTATGGTGCATTGAAGTGATATCGGTTGTCTTATGTGTTTTAAGGTCGTAACACTGCAGTTTGTCTCCTGCCTTATCAGCAGTATTTTTCAGATCGCCCCATATGGAATAATAAACCTTGGAATTCTTGTAATCTACAACTCCAACAGGATAGGAAGAAGGAGCTGTAATGGAGTACATCTTCTTCAGTTCTTTCTTACTGATGTCATAAATATAGAAATAAGTTGTTCTTGCTTGCGACCTGTCTGTAGCACTTGGGTCGAGAGCTGTGTACACTATTGATAGATACATAATGTTTCCTGACAATGTAGTATCCTGCTTAGTAGGATTAGAACAACCGCTAAACAAACATAATTCAGCAAAGCAAATAGCAAATGCGACTACCAACACACACAAACGACTACTCTTTTTCAATTAACACCTCTGGGCCTGACCAATCCCAATTGACGGAACAGGAATTTTAGCTTTGTTTGAGCTTACCTGCACAGGATGCTTAATTGTTACTCCTACCTCTTTCCTTTACCTATTGACAAGTCTATCATGGCTTCGATGAAAAATGCGACTTTTTACTGGTGCTAAACACTCGGTTCTGACTAGGATGATACCTATAACTAAAGCAAAATTAGTGATTACATGACATTATGGGCTTCTAATTCCTTACGTTACAGGCATTACGGGTAACGTTTATTTTCCTTTGCCACGTATCAAAGACTAATACAACCCACACACGTTTTTTACTATTAGAATAGTTACAGGCGGTTTTTTCGTAAAGATATCAATTAGCTTAGGCATTTGCCTATTGCGTTGCCTTTTTTATAAGCAAAAAGCACTCACGAGTATGCCTATAACTTGGAGAAAGCCTGTAGCATCTACGCTATGTTTTCAAAACTGAGCTTTTTCATTCCCCCGTATAGCAGCCAGGGATTAACAGAGTATCTTACTGGTTTTATGTTCTACAATAGTTGGGTCTTTATGCTGTGATTAACAGACTTTGACCCCATTCCGAAACTGAAAAATATTTGCAAAGAGGCTGTCTACTAAATCCTTGTATGGCTTTGGAATGAGATCGCATTCCTTTAAACTTGCGATTATATATTGTTTTGGGTGATGTTGCAAACTTCCTGTTTAGATTGCTCTTCGGCACTCCCGAACAGCAATGTGCGAAGAAAAAGTCGGTGGTAGCACATCAGAAATATAAGATATTTGAGCACATGGTTATGTTTGCCAATACCAGTCTACCAGCTATGTCTGAGTCTCTTTGTAAATATTTTCAAATCATCAGATTTAGCTTCCTGAAGTTTTACGAGTTTGCTGGTATATGCAAGTTTCACTGTTTGTAGCGTGCTCTCAGCAAGTCATGTAAAACCGCTGCACCCATCTTAAATTTGGCTTCCAAGTCTTATGTAAAGTCGTCTGCAGAGCATTGCATGTACATTTCTATTTGTCCAAGGATGTCCTCTACACTATTCCCTGATATCCTGACTTGGCAACGGCTTGACCATTTGCTTTTAGAATACAACTCCACGTTGGTCGGGTTCTACATATAGGTATAGGGCAGTATACCTTTTTGTAGCCTATCCAAGGATCTTCCTACGCTACTGCGTTCTAAACACCAAGTTCGGGCGCTTCACGTAACAACTCTTTAGATACTAAACATATAAACAGGGCTTGCCTTGACAAAAACGGGCAAACCCTTAAAATCACTCCATGCGTTCATAGTTCTTACGTACTTTGTGAAGACAAGACACGTTCTGTCTTCACCCGGGAACGGTTATTAATAGTGAGCGCAAATAATCCTACGCTTAGCAAGGAAAATATGATAACGCTTGCTACGATGGCTTTTGCGGTGGAATCAAAATACAAGGAAATAAGCAACATTGTGTAAGGCCTAAGCATCCTAAACAGGTTTATATCCCACAAAATTTTTGCTACAGGTTTGAGATATAGAGCCAGTTCCACTCCATAAATTAGTATGCCTGATGCCAGAGGCACAATTACATCGTCGCTTTTTGAAGAGCTAAGTACCACTACTGATGTCACCACAAGCAGCCCAAGCAAAATCATGGCAAAGCAAAATAAGTAAAATAGACCATTACTCATGACTACATCTGAAGTTGTTGCCTCAAAAGCTCTATTAGCAAGGTTAAGAGGCGATTTACTTACTAATGACATCATGGCCGTTATAAAAAAGCCTGCTATTGTGACGAGAAAGGTATAAAGAACCATAGCTTCTACTTTTGCTTTTCTCCTGACCGTTTTACCGTAGAAGCAGGTATCCCCAAGCTCTTCCATACCATTTTTCTTGTCACCGGCAAAAATTGGTGCTGCACTCAGAAGTACAACTATGAAAAGAAATGTTGGCATGTAGAGATTAAACATGGTAGTAAGTAAGTTTCCATCAAGCACTTGCACCCATATCTGTCTGAATCCTTCAGAAAAGAAAACTCCATAAGAAAATAAAGCATAAGCGCCAAGAACGATAAATGTCCAGCGAGTATTTAGCAGCGTTTTTAGTTCAGCTATCATAAGATTACGTCTACTGCCTCTTTTATTAATCATGCATCTATCTCCTTTCTATTGTAGAAAAGATAGGTTAGCGAAAGAGCTACAGCGAATATAACCGCTTGAGCAATAACGGTTAGCTCAATGGTGGGGATGGCGCTGTTTCCAACAATAAACACCTTTCCATTCCCCAAAACGTCTGTGAGGGACATCAATGAGAATGTGCTTACATCAGCGAATATGGTCACTTTAGAGCTGATATATTGACCTTCGAGATTTTGCGAGTAAAGGGTACCTAAGGCAAAATAGATGCCTGAAAGGAAAAAGCTGGCTAAGTTGCTGCGGCAGAAAGACGATATGCACAACGTTACTGCTGTAAGTACCATAGCTCCAAGCAAAGAGCCTACGAGCTGGCAAAGATAAAACTGCAAAGCCCACATGGTATTTGGTCTTTTATAAAAGGATGTAAGGCTGTCCATTGGCGTGTTCTTAAAGGGAATGCCATAAACATGCGTGTAAAGTAGCGCTGCAAAAACCTGAAAAATGATTACAGTCAGAGCGGCAAATAAGCAGCTTGCCAGTAACTTACTCCAAAAGAGTTTGCTCCTGCCGTTTTTTGTTGTAAGTAATATGCCATGCATTTTACTGGTGTACTCACTCGTGTAAACACCAGATATGCCCAGTATAATCACAAAGGCTATCAATAACGGAAGCATAGAGTTGTTTATATCTATCCAATCGTCCCAACGGGTCAGGTTGGGCTCCATTTTTGGCATGTGGGTGTACTGCTGAAGCAAATATCTGTTGAGCGGTGTGTCGGGTGCATTCTTTAGTTCTTCTATTCTTTGACTTATGGTGACGTTCCGCTCAACCAGGCTTTCAATACGCAAGGCTGCTTCTTCCTTCAACTCTTTTGCTACATCATAACCTTCATATACTTTGCCTTGGTACTGCTCAATAGTTTGCGTTATTTTAGGAGAAATCATGGGTTGAATTTCCTCGAAAGTAACATTAAATCCTTTATTTATAATATATTCTTGCACTTGAGGATTGTAAGCTGCGTCCATTATTTCATCAAAAACTGGCTGAAGAGCATTTTTTGTGTAAATCACGTTAAAATTGTTCGCAAGATTTAGAATGAGGTAAGCATAGAAAAGTGCAACCAATAAAGCTATTATCCAAACGTATTTCTTTGAGATAATCTTCTTGAACTCAACACCGATAAGGTTCATTCTTCCTCTCCTCCAAAAACGTAAACGAAGACGTCTTCTAAAGACGGGTCTGCCGGTGTTGCATCCGGAAGTGGTTTTGAATCGCTTACTATACGGATTTCAAAATGGTCGTCTTTTTGGAGTACGTTGCCAATCGGGAAACGCTGCTTAAGTTCATTCAATTCGCGATGGCTAACGTTAGCAAGCCAAACCTTTCCGTCGACCAAACGACGCAGGTTTTCCGTGGTATCGTAGTTAATAACTTTTCCTTCTTTAAGCAGAATAACTTGGCCTGCTATGGACTGTACATCAGAGACGATGTGTGTGGAAAGTATGACGATGCGGTCTTCGGAGAGCTCTGAAAGTATGTTTCTAAAACGTATGCGCTCGTTAGGGTCTAAGCCGGCTGTGGGTTCATCCAGAATAAGAATCTTGGGATCGTTAAGCAGTGCCTGTGCTATGCCTATGCGCCTTATCATGCCGCCAGAGAATTGCCCAAGCCTTTTGTTTTTTACATCGGCTAAACCTACCAAATCTAAAAGCTCATCAATTCTGCGGTTTGCATACCTTGGGTCCAACCCTTTGAGGGCGCTAAGGTACTGTAAAAAGCGTTTTGCTGTGAAATCTCTGTAATAGCCAATCTCTTGTGGCATGTACCCGAGTATGTCCCGATATTTGGCTCCCAGTTCTCCGATAGTTATGCCGTCAAGGGTGACTTTACCTGAGGATGGCGGCAGAACATCTACCAACATGCGCATGAGCGTGGTCTTTCCGGCTCCATTTGGGCCCAGTAAGCCGTAGACACCGCGTTCAAAGGTTAAACTCACATGGTCCACGGCACATTTGTCTCCAAAGTTTTTGGTTAGGTTTTGTGTTCTGAGCTGCATTGCTATGTACCTCCTAAACTTAGGGATGTCAGTTTATGGCTAAAGGAATGCAAAGTAAGAACGAAAAGCATGGTGCTAACAAGAAGTGTGATGAGCAATGGTGTAAATCTAATACTAAGCAGAGCCATTGCAAGCTTTGGACCATTGTCAAAAAGCATCGATGCTGCAATAGTCCAACCTGCAAGTATGCCCATTACTGGTAGAGATTGGCCAAGTGTTGTTGCAATCAATAAAGCTAAAAAACCGATTGTGAGCATTATGGTGGAGCCCATAAGGAACATCTGCAAGGGACTATTCAAAGTATGCAGTGAAAAGACGCTGATTAGAGCCAATACCACAATGTTTAAAACAGTGCCAATCATTATTTTTAGCACATAGAGCTGGTTTACATTGTATTTGCAGACTTTTTCCAGTTCTATTACATTGGGGGTTCTGGTGGTCATGATCTCAAGTAAGCTGAAGAGCAAAGGAGCAGGTGCTACAACAATAAAAATGCCCGCTGCAGAAAAGGAAGATTCAGCACTGCTTATAAAGAGCACAGCTATGGCCATGAGTGCAGCACACGCAGCCCAAAAGAAAATGGATGTGGTGCGAAGTTCTAATATGGCCATATCCCATAAACTCATGTGCTTTCTTCCTAAAGGCAAATAATCGGCTGCTACTTTTACCACAGATTCAATTTGTTTTTCTGTAATCTGCGGTATATCCACGCTTTTAAAAAGCTTCTCTATGTGCTCGTCTTCATTACTGTTCTTTTCCACCTGTCTCATCTCCTCTCAGCAGCTTAGCGATTTTACTAAGCCCATAACGTATCCGTGCTTTGACTGTGGGCTCTTTAATATGAAGCATCTCTGCGATTTCTCGGCTGGTAAAACCGTAGTAATACTTAAGAATGACGCAATCTCTCTGATCTGTAGAAATTTGAGAAAGCGCGTTCAAAAGGTCTGTGCTGTCTGTTATGTTCTGCCAGCTTACAGCCATGTCTTCTTCGCTTTCTTCTTCAAGTTCGTATTCATCATGAGTGCTTCCATACTTCCAGTGATTTCTAAGGTGATTTGCGCATATGGTAAATAGCCACGAACGGAACCTGCCGCGGTTTTCATACGTTTCTATGGAAGCTACCACCTTCACAAATACCTCCTGCGTTAAATCCATTGCCGTCTCTCGGTTCTGGGTGTGGTAGTAAAAGTAAGCAAAAACATTTTGGTAATAAGCTTTTACGAGGGTGTCCAGCGCGCGCCTGTCACCGTGTTTTATCCTATCTATGAGCTTTATTTCATCCACCATAACACCACTTTAATTGCATTCACTTAATAAAACAACTCAGAAGGGCAAAAAGATATAAAAAAGAAAAATAAGTAAGGCTCGCCAGTAAGGCAGAACCAGTAGAGGTGAGGCTTTCAGCCTAAGCTTTTCAGCGCATAGCAGTTGGCCAAAGTCTGCTTAGTAACGCATTGTTTCGTACATTTCTGCGTTGAGAATGGCGCACCCAGCGGCACCTCTTATGGTGTTGTGCACGAGCGCTAGGAATCGCAAGGAGCGCTCAGAGAATTGGGTAAGTTGGCCAACGCTTACGGTCATGCCTCTGCCGAGGTTTCTATGTAAGCGAGGTTGAGGTGTATCCTTTTGAGAAAGATAAACCAGTGGGTGCTCAGGAGCGGAAGGAAGGTTGAAGGTCTTTAGTGGCTGAAAATTGTTTATGGCACCTTTTATTTGTTCTACGTCAGCGGGCTTTTTTGTTTTTACAAACACGGACAGCAGGTGACCATCCACTACAGGCACACGGTTGCACTGAGCAAAAATGTCGAAAAGTGCAGGTTTTATGGAACCATTATTGAGATTCCCAAGAATTTTCTTGGATTCAGTCATAATTTTTTCTTCTTCGCCGTTGATATAAGGGTAAACGTTGTCAACTACATCCAGTGATGATACGCCGGGGTACCCTGCACCAGAGAGTGCTTGCATGGTAACAACATGAACTTCTTCTATGTCAAATAGATCGGCTATGGGCTTTAGCGCCATGACAAGGCCTATGGTGGAGCAGTTCGGGTTGGTTATGATTTTTCCATTTGTATGCTGGCTCTGGACAATGCTCATGTGCTGGTAATTAACTTCAGGTATTACCAGCGGGACGTTATCATCCATACGATGGCTGGCGGCATTAGAGAAAACGGTGTACCCAGCGTTTATGAATTCATCTTCAATAGGGCCCGCGATGTCGGATGGCAGCGCAGAGAATACATAGTCACATTCAAATGTGGGCTTGCACTCTTGGACAATCATGTCCATAACGTTTTCAGGAATTGGCGTATCTAAACGCCAGGCGACAGCCTCTTTGTACGGCTTGGCAGCAGACATGTTGGATGCTGCCAATGCAGATATCTCAAAATAGGGGTGATTAGCTAATAGCTGAACAAAACGTTGACCTACCAATCCTGTTGCACCTAAAATAGCTACTCTTTTCATGGCTACAGCTCCTTTCATCAGCCCAAAACGGCTTTCAACAGTGCTTTGGCAGAAGTACTTTTGCCCATGGTAAACAGGTGGATGCCAGGTGCTCCCCAAGAAAGCAGTTTTTCCACCAACGATGCCATGTAGGCGGTACCTACGTTGAATTCTTCGCTCTTTGTTTGTGCTTGTTCCATCTGTGAAACAAAAGTGTTAGGTACACTTACAAAGAAACTTCTGGGTATGCTGTATATGGACTTTAAGCTGATTATGGGTTTTATGCCGGGTATAATGGGGACATTTATGCCTTCAGCTTGCGCTTTTTCCACAAAGTTTTTATACACATCGAAATCAAAAACCATCTGTGTTATAACATAATCGGCTCCGGCATCCACTTTTTCTTTTAAGTGTTTTATGTCCTGCTCAAGATTTGTGCATTCGAAGTGCTTTTCCGGATATCCAGCTACGCCTACGCAAAAATCTGTGGGTGTGGATTCCTTGCCTTGATACAGGTATTGCCCCCTGTTCATGGCTTTAATCTGTTTAACCAGCTCCACTGAGTGCTTGTATGTGTCTTTGCTCTCTTCTTGTTTTATTGTGGCTGGATTGTCGTATTCGCCGCGTATGGCAAAAACATTTTCAATCCCGATGAGATGGAAGTCTATAAGCAAATCCTCCAGCTCGTACTTGTTCATGCCGAGACAAAGTACATGCGGTACCACGTCAACGGCATATCGTTTCATGAGTGCTGCAGTGAGCCCTACAGTGCCTGGCCTTTTTACTTTCGGTACTTTTATGATGTTACCATCGCTCAGTTCCACATATGTTAGCTCCGGGGCATGTCGGGTGACATTGATAAAACTGATAGGGTATTCCATAAGCTCGTCAATGGCTCTGAAAATGTCATCTCCACCATGGCCACGGTTTGGTGGAAGCACTTCAATGGAAATGATTTGTTTTTCTTTTATTTTGTCAACAACTTTCATGGCAATCACCCGATTCAACAATTTGCAGTTTGTGTTTGCCCACAATACCCATCATGTCTTTCATCACAATGAGCAATGTATCTACCTGAGGAGGAAGTGTTTCTCCTAGCACCTTCTCCATATCTTCTTCTTGCTTGACGCGATTTCCATAAAACGTAGCAAAAGCATCTGCCACGGCCGCAGTTTTTGATATTACTGTTACTGCATCGGCTTTGCCGAAACTTATAGAAGGTCCAACTGTGGCTGAAGAAGTGCAGACGCCACACACGCCTTGAGGAATAGATAAACCGATTCTGCCAGACAAGGGGGAGTCGCCCGCATACACAGATATTGTTATGGGTTCCTGCACTTTTACTGAGATGTCACCGCCATTTTCAACAATAAGTTCTTTGCATCCGAACTCATAAGAAAGGAAGGCACCAATTTCATCTGCCACAGCGCCAGCTACCGCTGCCATGGGTCCCACGTCTGCCATCTTCGAAGCGCGGATCATCTTCTTTGCTACGCTGGTGGCGTTTTCGTCAGTTATTGGTTCAAATGATAGAAGAAAGTCTGGGTTAGCATCTATATAGTCATCTAATTGCTTACGTACTTTTTTTATCAGGTTCAACGTGGCTTCTGGCATTTCGGGATAGTACTTGTCTACACCTATCCAAAGATCTGTCTCTTTGTAGCCTACAATAAAACTTTGAAACCGGCCACTGTGCCAACTTCTGTAAAATCGTTCATTGTTCATCGAAGGGCAACCTCACACCCACAGGGCACACGTCACTGCACGTATTGCAATGTGTACATTTATCAGCAATAAACGTTAACTTCGCTTCCATAAGTTGTAGCGCATTTGTAGGACACACTGAAGTGCATAAACCACATTCTACGCATGAAGGTTCGTCCTTTGAAAGGTTCTTTCCAGCAGAAATTTCTGGAAGTTTTTTTAGTAAACGCGGTTCATCGAACAGTTGGACAGGTTCTGTGAGCAAAAACGTAGAACGAGCAATCCAATCTTTGAGCGTCTGAGCTATTTCTCGTGCCATGCTTAGGCTCGATATGGGGGCAGATTTTACTGTTTTACCGTTTAGTTCCACATAGCCAGAGCGTAATTGGTCATAATTTACATATCCAATGGTAGGATGGCCTTCTAGGGAGTAATCTTTTATCTCGGTTGTTATTTCTGCATTGCTGCGCGAAGCGAAGTATGCTACGTCCTCATTTATCATGGGGATAGGTATGCCGATGCCCACAAACATGGTTACCCCATAGTTCTTGAAATAAGCTGCTCTGATGTAGCGAGGGTCCATCTTCTTGGCGTCGCCTATGACAGCCAGGGTTCGTGCACCACCTATGGGTATGCCGGATTCGTTTACCATGACCTGATTCGTGAACTGTGTTCCGGGCCAGACTACGTAGCCCGTGCTGCCGCATAGAAAGATACGGGTTCCTAAGCCAATGGTGAGCATGTTTGGGTCTTTCAAAAGTGGACTGAGTTCACCTGAAGTGGAGTAAGTAAGATTGCCATAATTGGGTAACAGTTTACCCATGTACGTATAAAGAACTCTTTTTCCGCCATTGGTTGCTGCTGCATAGTTCTGGTATGCATTGCGTGGGTCGAAGAGGAAAAAGTCGTTGATCATGTCTTTGTTTATGTATCCTGCAAACTCTTTCTTGGGATAGCAATCGGTTCCTTTAGCTGATGCTCTCAAAAGCACATCTTTGCCTTTTATCAGCTCTTCGATAATGTGGGCTCCCCCGAATTGTTTATCTTTACTGGATTCTTGCGTGGCGCCCAGGTAACCGTCTACGGCGGCAACGCCTCCATAAACTTCCACATCATCAAGCTCTATTTTTTCCATGCGCATAGGTGGGGTAGTATGCCCAAAATTCATGAAAGCGCCGCTGGAACACATGGGGGCAAAAGTACCTGTGGTCACCACATCCACCTTTTGGGCGATTTCTTTTGGTGAAGTTGTCTTTGCCATGGTTACTACTTCTTCGGCTGTCAAAATAACAGCTTTTCCCTGTGTGATCTTTTGATTAATTTCCTCAATAGTTTTCACGGTTCATTCACCTCCGAAAAAGGCTTCATGTATGGCTTTCAAGGCTTTTTCTCTGTCTGTGGCACGCACGATGAAATACATAGTTACATCAGACGCGCCTGCAGAAATCATTTCCACATTGACTTTTTGCTTAGATACGGCAGAGAATATGCGCGCTGCTATGCTGTGATGCTGGAGCAAACCGTCGCCCACTGCCGCTATGAGGGATATGTCAGTTTTGTAAACAATGTTCTGTACCTGAGGAATTTCCATGTTCTCGATGATGTGCATGCATAGAGGCACATCGTGCTTAGAAACGAGTACATTGATACTGGTCTGTGATGTTACGACGGATTTTATGTTGACGTTTTCTTTTGCAAACGCAGATGCAATGGTGCCTAAAATGCCCGGCACCCTTCCTACATTGTCTCCGTTAAACTGAATGACGGCGATATCTTCTGTAGAAGATATACTTTTTACTACATTATCACTTATGCAAGAATTGGCACAAATAACGGTATTAGCTTCTTTTGTTTCCATTAGCGTATGGACATCATAGATGTAAACAGGAATATTCTTTTTCATCGCAGGTTCCATGGAGGCGTGATGCAGTATTTTGGCGCCAAAGTACGACAATTCAGCCGCCTCTGCATAACTGAGTTGTTTTATAACTTTTGCAGTGCTGACCGTTTTTGGATCAGAGCTCATGAAACCGGGGACATCTTTGTACAGCTTTATGCTCTTGGCATCTAAACAGTAGGCCAGTGATGTAGCAGTATAATCGCTGCCACCTCTGCCTAAGACATTGACTTTTCCTTCATGCACACCGTAGAAACCCGGAACCACATAGTTCTGGTTTTCTCTGAAGTATTTTTTTACGTTTGTTTGAGTCAATTTGAGGTTAACAGTGGCGTTTCCAAAGGTCCCATCGGTTACTAATCCAAACGTTTCTGGGAGCATTTCCTCACAGGGGATGCCTTCTTGATTCAAATACATGGTGAGCAACAAAGAAGAACAACGTTCTCCTTGGCTTATTACATAGTCATAAACAAACGGCGGCACTTCTCCGATGAGCTTTGCTCCTCGAAGAAAGTTTTCTATAGCATAAACACGTTCATGAAGTGATGAAGAAAACTTATCTAAGAAATGCTGATATACACTGTCAAGGTTGCTGAGAAAAGCGTCTACATCCGTGTTTCCAATATCGTTTAATGCGCTTGAAAGCATGTCTGTTACGCCGTTTACTGCTGATACAACTAAAACGAACGGCTGCTGCGTTTCTATGATACGTTTTATGTTTTCTAAATCTGTACGGTCTTTTAATGTGGAACCGCCAAATTTTAAAACTACTGCTTTCATGAGGAGCTACTCCTCTTTTTCTCCATGAATGCTTTGCATATTTCCAAAGCCTCCATGGCGTCTTTTGCATACAGAACACCGAATTCTTCCGCTAGCTGCCTGTTCATAGATGCTCCGCCAGCAAGAAGCATAACTGCGATGCCGTGGCTTCTAAGCAGGTCAGATACTTGCTTTACTTGCTCTACAGTGGTGGTCATCATGGCTGACAAGCCTACAATATCAGGCTTGTACGCTATGCACGCGTCCAGTATGTCTGGGGCTGGCACGTCTTTGCCAACATCGTAAACATCGAATCCACCGCTTCTAAGCACTGTTCCCACAATTTTCTTTCCTATATCATGGATGTCTCCTTGTACGGTAGCCAGCAATACTTTCCCCAGTTTTACTTGTGATTCTCCGAGCAAACCATTGAGGTAATCGAATGCGGGTTGAACGGTTTCTGCTGCCAGTATTAAGTGCGGCAGGTATATGGTTCCTTTTGCATAAAGCTGACCTACCTTTTCCATGGCATCTGCCAAGATGTTCTGGCTAACATAGATGGGATCGTGGTTTGCTAACTGCTCCTGAGTAAACGCCATTAGCTGCTCTTTTTCGCCTTTTATAATCATGTTTACCAACTCATCTTCAATGGTCTGCTTCGCTTTGACCAAGCTCTTGCCTTTTAGCATGAGAGCACCTTCCAAAACATTCATGGTGGTTACTTCTTTCGTGTTCATGATGGCTGCATTCAGACCATTTTCTACTGCAAGACCCAGAAAAGCAGCGTTAATGCTTTCTCGCTGGGGCAAGCCAAAGCTCAAGTTGGACAAGCCTATAGATGTTTGCATGTGCGCTTCATTGAGCAGCTTTATAGTGTTCGTGGTTACGTGGTAATCGTTGCCCGCACCTACGGGTAAGACTAACGGGTCAAAGAGAATACGTTCTGGATCAATTCCATAATTCTGTATGATTTTCAAAGCTTTTTGCGCTATGTGAAAACGTTCCTCTGCTGTCTGCGGAATATCTCTTTCCATGGGAAGAACGATAAGCATACCGCCATAACGCTGAATAAGGCGGAGGCGTTCAATCATGTGGTCTTCTTTGACCAAGGCAGAGTTGACCAGCGGTCTCCCTACATATTCGCGCATGGCAGCTTCAAGAAAATCAGCGTTTTGCACATCTAAAGAAAGGGGTAGGGAAGATATCTTATCGAGCTCTTGCACCGCTTGCCTAAAATGTTTCTCGGTTAAGAGTTTTTCTATGCCCAAATTTACGTCTATTATGGACGAACCTTCTTCTTCTTGCTGGCGAGCCAGGTTTAGCATTTCTGAAAAGTCCATTTCTTGAAAACCATTTTGTAGCTTTTTTCGTCCGCTGGCATTTATACGTTCTCCAATAACCAAAAATGGTTCTATCGCTTTTATTTGGGTTCGAGAAGAAAGGAATTGGTGCGTTTCTACAGCTCTCTTGCGCGGGTTCTCCGTTCCAAGGTAGTTAGTCATAAACTTTATGTGCTCCGGACCAGTACCACAGCAACCGCCTACGATGTTTGCGCCCAATTCTATAAAATCTGCCATATAAACAGCAAACTCCTCTGGTGTCGTTTGATATGTGAGGATGCCACCCTTTAAGCTGGGTTTTCCTGCGTTTGGCTCCACAGATATGGGCTTTGTGCAGCGCTCTGAAAGTCTTTTAAATACAGGAAGCATTTCTTTAGGTTCCAGAGTGCAGTTCATACCCACTACATCCACATCAATATCATTGAAGAGAGATGCAAAGATTTCCACGGATGTACCTGTAACGCTTATGCCATCTGCTTCAAACGTCATGTGTGCGATAACTGGAATGTCCTTTGACACATCTCTGATGGCTAACACAGCTGCTTTGAGTTCTTTTAAATCCGACATTGTTTCAACGATGATACCGTCTACTCCTGATTCAATCAACAATGTCGCTTGTTCACTGAACGTTTTATATGCTTCGTCAAAACTTAGTGTGCCAAAGGGTTCCACAAATATGCCGGTGGAAGACATATCACCAAATACTAATTTGCTTCGGCCACAGGCAGTGCGAGCAATTTTCACAGCGTTTCTGTTTATCTGCTCTATGTATGGTTCTATCCCCATAGAGCGTAGCTTTATACGGTTGGCGCTGAACGTATTTGTAAGTATTATGTCTGAACCAGATTCTGCATATGCTCTCTGAAGTTCTTCCACGACCCTGGGTTCGTTTACATTGAGCAGTTCTACGGCACCTTTATAACCCTTTTTAAAAAACTCTGTGCCGTAACCACCATCAAGAAATAAGACACGTTGAGTAAGCAGTTCTCTAAACGCTGTTCTGTTCATTTGTACCACCCGATCATGCATGTTGTTGTCTTGCGTGGTACCATTTCTCCGCTGTCCAGCACTGTTATCTGCTCCACATTCAGCAGCTCCTTTACTATGTATTTGTTCATCCGTACGTCTATTTCTCCGTAGCCAGGGGAAAACCTCATAGTGCCTTCGCCGAAGGTTTCTCTGAGCTTGTGGTCAAAGGTTTCATTGAGTGTTTCCAGCGATTCTGACGCCCATGCGTCCAATATCATGGCTTCGAAGGTTTGCCCTTGGTTTACATAGTTGTTTATAAGCTGGTCTATGCTCTCTCCTAAGGTTGACAAAAACACTGTTGCACTCTTGGCTCCGTCAAATACTCTGGGGACAACTTTGTTAGGTAATTGGTCAATGCTTACAGTGGTGTGAAATACAAGGGGGCCTATCTGAGACAATGCTTGCAGGAATAGAGCGTTCACGCGCTGCATAAAACCATGTTCCTTTACAAGCATGCTATAGCGTGCACCGGCTCTGGCAAGAAATATTTTCTTGTCAGGCATACAGTTAACTTTTTCTGGTCGGAACACCTGTGCCAATTGCTTTTTTCTCCTTTCTTCTGATGATTTCCTTGGAGATTTTTGGCTAATAAAAAAGGGGCGTTCTCTCAAAGGTAGAGAACGCCCCTTTTGGTATCTCCAAGTGCGCGCATGTTACACGCCCGGAGCACCTCCCAGGGCGTTGCCGCACATTATCATAGACGTGCTAAAAAGATAGAAATCCGAGATTTCTATACGTTTGATGTTCGGCGTTTGCATATTCATAATGTTCTGATTAGTATAACATGGTCTGCCTACGACTGCAATGATATCCTTTCTTTTCTTCGCTACTCATATGAAGCGTAAAGCTTCCTTGCTATGGAAAGTAAAAGCCGATATGTAACTATTGCCAGCATGATGCCAAAAGCTAAAAGAATTATGTAGGAAAAGGTGACATTTATGTGTGACTTTATCAAAAACACGGCCACAAGAACCATTAAAGCAAGAGGTACAAAAGCCAGAAGCATGATAAAACTGGTCAAACCAGATCGTTTGAAGAGTTCTTGTGGTGTTACCCAATTGAAATGCGGCATTAACGCATCGATAGACATTTCCACACATGAAGATGCGATGAGAGGCGGTACGGATACAAGTATTATCATGAGGGCATCCGAAAAAGTGCGTTTGAAGAAGAAACAAAAGAGAATCAACATTAATGAAAACAACACTGACGTTATTATGAGGCAGTTCATCAACTTGGCGTTTACCTGTTCTTTTTTGTCCACCGGCAGGATAAGTGACATCCAAAAAGTATTGCCTTCGCGACTGAAGGCTGTGTAGCTTATGGAACTCATGGATGTGCTAAACAAGAACATTGCTGACAGTATCAGGTTTAGAATGAAGTTTGTTTCAGGCGTATTAGCAAAAGCTAATAGACCGTTCGTCCCACCTCCAGATGATGTGAGCATGGGCACGATGAAGGCTATAGGAATAATGATAAACGTTGTCAAACCGTTGGCGACAAACATAGGTGTGCGCCAAAACAGCTTCCATTCTTTTAAGAGAAGTGCCATAGTGTGGCTCCTTGTTCTTGCAGCAGCTTTTGAAATCTGGTTAGGGGAGAGCCGTCGTCTGGATGCTGTCGATTCCATACCCGCTAAAGCGGCCTTGTAGAACAATTTTTCTGAAATAGCAAGCACGCATACAAAACCAGCACATGATACAGCGAGAAAAAGAATTAGATAAAGTAAACTTTGTACGCCGCCTAAAAACATGCTGTTTGCACCCCACAAGGCTGGAGGGAATGCAGAGCCAACTACTTTTACCAAGCTTAAATGCCCTGATAGAATTTCAGCGGCATTTGCGGTGTTGCTTAAACGTTGCGAAATTACTTGTACGCCTATACCAATAGCTGCACCAAATATACTACCTAAAACGGTAAAGAATGATCTGCTTTTTGTCAAGTTTACGAAACGCATGAGCACCAGAACGATAAGTGCTGCTATGGAAAGCGGAAGAAGAGGAGCTGTCAATGTCACAAAGATTGCAGCTATCCAGTACGTTACACCCACGTTTACGTAATAAGCATACAAACCCACTCCTGCTGCCAAGATGGGAACAGCTATGATGTACTCGGTAGCTAATGCGACTATAAATTTTGATGCAATGACCTGCCATGGTTTAAAAGGCAATGTAATAAGCATTGGCAAATCTTGAGCATAATAGAACGTACTCATCATAGTACTAACGCCTACGACTAATTCAAGTAGCTGCACACAAAGAAGGGCTACTACCAAAACCAACTGTGGCTGGCCTATGATAGAGCCCGCTTTTATGATGGCGTTGAACATCGTTGAGAAAAAACCGAAGAAAACAAAGAGCAAAACAAGCAAAACTAACGTAGTTGAAACTGTTTGAAACAAAGCGCGCTTATCCCGACTTGCCTTGTAGACAAGTGCAGAAAGATTGAACTGTATTTTGAACTGTGTTTTTAGTAAAGCGAAGAATGCTCTACTATTCACTTTCGGTTCCCTCCGCTGTTGCGTCGGTAAGCTGCAGGAATAATTGCTCCAATGATTCATTTTGCTGCCCGTGTCTGAGCTCGTCTAATGTTCCACAGGCTATTAGGTGCCCTTTATCGATAATGCCAATGCGATCACAAAGTTTTTCTGCAACTTCAAGAACATGTGTAGAGAAGAATACGGTATGACCTTGTTCGCAATGTTCTCGCATCATGGTTTTAAGCTCAAATGCTGCTCGTGGATCCAATCCCACCATGGGTTCATCAAGAATCCATACCGATGGATCGTGCAGTAAAGCGCCAATGAGGATGATTTTTTGGCGCATGCCATGGGAGTAGCTTTCTATCAAGCTACCAACGGAACTGGTCATTTCAAAAACATTCAGCAACCGTTCCATGCGTTCTTTACGAACGGTGGATGGGACATTATAAACATCGGCTATGAAGTTCAAGTATTCAAGACCTGTCAATTTTTCATACACATTAGGATCATCAGGTACGTAAGCAATGCGTTTCTTGACGTCCAGCGGATTTGTCTTTACATCGTAGCCATCTATCTTTACGGAACCGGAGGTCGGCTCCAACAAGCCCACCATCATCTTAATGGTAGTAGTTTTACCAGCTCCATTAGGGCCGATAAAACCGAACAGTTCTCCTGAATTGACGCTAAAGTTCAAATTGTCCACGGCTTTAACCCCGCCCTTATAAACTTTTGTAACTTCCATAAGCTCAATCAACGCTGTGTTCCTCCCCGTAATTCATGCATTCAATAGTACCAATAGCCACAATATTATCATAGAATTGTTGATAACATCGTGCAAAAACACATTACCTATGCACATTGCTGTATAGCGTAATGCCTGATATTTGCTTGTATATAATGGTTTTCACACGTTTTGTGCATATGCATTGTTAACATTGACCTAAAACAAGAAGGGGTCTGCCCGTTTGAGCAAACTCCCTTCTTGTGGCTGGAATTAACGTACGAAGCAGCGCTTTACATACTTCTGTGCTTGTGTTACCACATTATCGAGCTGCCTATCGTCATAAGGTTTTGAATTCTCCATAAACGCTTTGTCCAGTACTTTTGAGGTCACGCATTGCTGTAGAATATAAAGTTCTTCACCTTGCAAAAGTGCTGCCATGTCTATTATGTCTTTTGTCGTTAGCAAACTTTTGTCGATGGTTGTCCTAAATTCGTGAGGTATCAGAGCATGCTTCAAGAGTTCTATGCTCTGGGTTATGGCATCCATGTTCACAGGGACTCTTGCAATCTCTTCATACTTACATAACGGAGCTTTTATATCCATGGCAACGTAGTCCAATAGTTTTCGAGAAATCAATTCCTCTAAAAGATCTGGATTAGTACCGTTGGTATCAAGCTTTACCAAAAATCCCATGGCTTTTATACGCTGTACAAAATCTGGTAGGTCTGCATGCAATGTGGGCTCTCCGCCACTGATAACCACAGCATCAAGCTTCCCTGTCCTACTTTTAAGGAAGTCCATTACATTGTCTTGTTGGAGTGTTTCAGCATACTGTTTCGGATCCACAAGTTCTGGGTTATGGCAATAAGGGCAGCGAAAATTACAGCCTAATGTAAAGATGATGGCACTGATTTTGCCTGGAAAATCAATGAGAGAAAACCTTTGTAAGCCGCCTATAACCATTCTTCTGCGTTTTCCTCTAAACCTTAAATGTTTTCCTCATTTTAAACTCTTCTTTTTTACCGTAATTCCATTGTTTTACAGGCCTCAAGTAACCCACGACGCGTGAATAAACTTCACTTTCTGCACCACATTCTGGGCATTGGTGATGTTCTCCAGAAATGTAACCGTGGGTAGGGCATATGCTGAAGGTGGGTGTCAAAGTAAAATAGGGGAGGCGATACTGCTCACATATCCTCTTTACTAATAGTTTTACCGTTTCAGGATCGGATATGCGTTCTCCTACAAAGAGATGCAACACAGTACCGCCTGTGTATTTTGTTTGAAGGTCATCTTGCAAATCCAGGGCTTCAAACATGTCATCAGTGTAGTTGACAGGTAGCTGAGAGGAGTTTGTGTAGAATGGTTCTGCACCTTCTATGTACTGCATTTCATTAGCACATATGATATCTGGATATTTTTCCTTATCAATTTTAGCTAAACGATAAGATGTGCCTTCTGCTGGTGTGGCTTCCAAATTGTAATTGTTGGATGTTTCTTCTTGGTACTGCACCAATCTCTCTCGCATGAAATCAAGAACTTTTGATGCAAAGTTCTTCCCTTCGCTTGTGCCGATATCGGTTCCAATTAGGTTCAAACATGCTTCATTCATACCAATTAAACCAATGGTGGAAAAGTGATTCTTCCAGTATTCACCAAAAGTGTTTTTTACATCTTTTAGATAAAACTTTGTGTAAGGATAAAGGCCTTCTTCTGTAAATCGCTCCAGAACTTTTCTTTTTATCTCTAAACTGTTTTTTGCCAAGTCCATCATTTTTGCCAGTGAAGAGAAGAATTCTTCTTCATTTTGTGAAAGAAAAGCTAATCGAGGCAAATTTATGGTGACCACACCTATGCTTCCTGTTTTTGGATTAGCACCGAAAAGCCCACCGCCTTTTCTTTCCAGCTTTCTTGTGTCCAGACGTAGCCTACAACACATGCTTCGTGCATCTTCAGGCTTCATGTCCGAGTTGATGAAGTTTGAGAAATAAGGTATGCCATATTTTGCGGTAACTTCCCAAAGAAGCTGCATGTTTTCGTTGTTCCAGTCAAAATCTTTTGTTATGTTGTATGTGGGGATGGGGAAGGTAAATGGTCTACCTTTGGCATCACCTTCGAGCATGACTTCGAGGAAAGCTTTATTGAGCATGTCCATTTCCTGCTGGTACTCTCCATAAACGCTATCTTGAAACTCACCACCAATGATGACAGGTTGATTCGCTAAATGTTTTGGCGGGTTCAGGTCCAGCGTTATGTTTGTGAACGGCGTTTGAAAGCCCACCCTTGTAGGCACATTTACATTGAACAAGAATTCCTGCATAGCTTGCTTTACATCCCGATAAGAAAGACCGTCATGCCGAATGAATGGAGCAAGCAGTGTATCAAAATTTGAGAAAGCTTGAGCTCCTGCAGCTTCTCCCTGAAGTGTGTAAAAGAAATTTACTACCTGTCCCAAGGCGCTACGAAAATGTTTTGCTGGCTTACTCTCCACTTTTCCAGAATCTGCACCTTTGAACCCGTAACGCAATAAATCAGATAAGTCCCAACCCACACAATAAACAGAAAGGGTGCCCAGGTCATGTATGTGTAAATCTCCGTTTACATGTGCTTGTTTAATTTCTCTCGGGTAGATGTTGTTCAACCAATACACCTTGCTGATTTCTGAAGAAATGTAGTTGTTCAATCCTTGCAGTGAAAAAGACATGTTGCTGTTTTCATTTACCTGCCAATCGATGCGCTTTAAATACTGGTCTACCAAATCGGAGTTGGCTTTTGAAACGATTTCCCTTATTTTGCTGTGTTCCTCTCGGTAAATGATGTATGCCTTGGCTGTTTTGCGATAAGGAGATGCAATCAGCACTTCTTCAACAATATCCTGTATCTGCTCAACTGACGGAATGTCATCTTTTATCACTTCTTGAGCTACGCTCAATACCTTCAATGTTAGTTTTTCTGCTATGTCTGAAGAAAATTCGCCAGTAGCTTTTCCCGCTTTTGTTATAGCGCGAGTAATTCTTTGTGCATCGAAAGGCACAATACGACCGTCTCTCTTCCTTATACTTTCAAACATATTGAACTACCTCCTTGGCAAAATCCCCAATTACATTTTAGTGGAAGAAGCGTCTTATGCCGTACGCCTTATGAGGAGGTTGTTATTCATAAAAAGGATATTCATTGTTATCTGTGCAAAAATATGTTCTTAACATTCCGTTGCAAAAAAGGATAAAAACAGATGCAATAACTTACATTTGGTTGCAATGAAGTCATATGTATTTTATTGTATAAAATTTCTTATTGTGTTAATATTAAGTAGGTGAGGTTCGCTTATAATTAGCCAGCGAATGTTTCGAAGTTAAAGAGCATCACCTTTAGCGAGTGGCGCTCACACATAGCAATTTAAGACGCAATAGGTTCTTGAAGGAGAAAAAATGAGTATAGCAGTTTATGTGTTTGGGCTAATAGTGGCGTTGGGCATGATCATTCTCAACATTGATGATGTAATTTGGGATATAGGATATTTCTTAACAAGAAAACGCCACAATAAAGAAGAAAAACTTCCATTGCAGCTGGTGGATAATCTGCCACCAAAGCTTCTGGCAGTTATGGTGGCCGCATGGCATGAAGATAACGTTATCGAGCAAGTCATCGACCACATGATATCAACTGTGCATTATCCGAGATCTATGTACCATGTGTTCTTAGGTGTCTACCCGAATGATGATGCGACTATAGCGGTTGCGGAAAAATTGTCCAAGAAATATGAAAATGTCCATGTGGTTATAAACCCTGTTCCCGGACCCACATCAAAAGCACAGAATTTGAACAACATGATAACGTCTATCAAGCAATTTGAAGATGAACACCATTGCCGTTTCGCATCTATTACTGTGCATGATTCTGAAGATGTTGTTCACCCTTATGAACTCAAAATGACGAATTTTCTAATCGACCAGTACGATTCTTTACAGTTCCCAGTTTTTCCTTTGCAGAAGAAACCTAACTGGAAAAACGTGTTCTCCATATCTAATTTGACTTCAGGGACATACGCTGACGAGTTCGCAGAAAATCACTTTAGATACATGGTGATGAGAAGTGACACTCAAGCAGTTGTACCTTCAGCAGGCACGGGTTTTGTTATTTCCCGTCGGGTGCTGTCTTTCTATAAGGATAAGCCACTGTTTACCGAAGGAAGTCTAACAGAAGACTATAAGTTTTCTATTGACTTGGCAAAAAACGGTTTTCAGGTGCATTACGTTTTAGAAAAAGTTCCTCGCCTTCTGAACAACGGAAAAATTAGATATGATTACATAACTACGCGAAGTTTGTTTCCGAGCAATTTTTCTGCGGCCGTGAAGCAGAAAACACGTTGGATCTACGGTATTACCATGCAATCTTTGAAAATAACTGAAATCTTTTCCAAGGAGGATGAACGTTTAAACCTTATCCAGCGTTTCGCTCTTTATAAGGATTGGAAGAGTAAGTTTATTAACATCTTGGTCCTTCCAGCTTATGTTATTCTTGTCTACTTTATCCTTTCGCTATTTATTCGCTTACCTGCTGTATATCCTATGTGGTCGTTTTCGTGGTGGCTTTCTGTTTCATTGACCGTTGTTATGCTTTACAAACAGTTTATGAGAGCTCTCGCTATCTACAGTGTCTATGGTTTCAGAAGTGCTTTCATAGCATGTTTAGTCCCACCTATCATACCTATAAGGCTTGTTTGGGGTAATCTTATTAACTTCATGGCGACTGCGCGTGCATGGGGTTGGTATTTGTTCGGTATGAACCGTGGCAAATCAAAACAAAAGGGTATTAAGTGGAACAAAACAGATCATGAGTTCTTAGAGAAACATGTTCTTTATAGCTATTATAGAAATTTGGGTGATGTGTTACTTGAAAAGCAGTATATCGATTTTACAAAATTGAGTGATGCGTTGAATACCGCTCGCAAAGAAAACAAACGATTAGGCGAAGTGCTTCTTGAAAAAGGCTATGTAACAGAAGAGATGCTTGCTAAAGCGCTTGCTGCAAGTACGCACAAGCTTTACGTGAGTGATATTTCTGCTTTTGACAACTTTCAAGAACAGTTCGATAAACAGAACATGGAACAAAATTTGTTTTGCCCCATCTTAAAATATGATGATACTTACGTTGTTGCAGAGACACCTTTTTCTGACCCTTCACGTTATGAAGAAACATTTGCGGATAAAGGTTCTCTGAAAACAGTCTATACCACAAAAAAGGCGATTATGACGCGTTTGTCTGGTGGCTCTAAACCATCTCAGAGGGATCAGGAATTATTCAGACGTTTGGCAGCTTTACTTGATAATGGTTGCCTAACGTGGGAACAAGCTGTTATAGCTTTGGAAAATCGTGATTTTTCATCAGACATACTTCAGTACATGGGCTTAGGAATCGGTTCTGAGCTTGTAGCTGCGTGACTACCGGTTTGTGAACCAAAGGAGGTGGTGTTAAACTGCCTCCTTTGGCATTTTCTTACCCACATTTTTCATCATTGAAAAGGCTGCCATTAAAAATGGAACAGTTATTGCCATCTGTACCAAAAAAGAAACAATAGGCGAGGTGTTATTTTCAGGTTGTGCAGTTGCCATCATTGAAGACAAAGCCTGTGGCGAAAGGATGGCGTAAAAAATGAAAGACGCGAAATCTATTGCACCATGGATGATCGATGGAGCTATCAGATTTTCGCTTCTTACATAGATAGCTGAGAGGTACAAACCAATCATGAACGCTTGCACAACGTTAGCAAAGACTGGGAGGAAGTTTGGGTTCATTACAAGGTTGAAAAAGTGTGCCAATGCAAAAATGGCTGAAGACCACAACATGGCTTTCTTGGTTCCGTCTTTAACTCCAAGTAGTTTCACGTTTATGGCATTGAGTACAAAACCCCGAACTAATGTCTCCTCAAAAAAACCTGTAGTCAGTGCTGAGAAAAGCACTATGAGCACATGCAATGGGTTCGGGCTGACGACAAATAATGCCTTGTCTTGTCCCATGTAGTTCAGGGTAAACAACAGCACAGCAAATATGTAAGCAAGCCAACCGAGTTTGAGCCCTTTACACAAACCCTTATTGGTAAATTCGTCTTTGTAAAACAAGCGGTTCCTTTTCATGATCCATATGACAAGCAAAGAAAGAACCATCTGCACAGCGCCCGTGGACAAACAGTATTCCATTAAATAGCCTTGAGCTATTCTGTCTGCAAAAAGGTTCTGCAAAATGGAGCTGGCTGCCCCCAAAGCCAAAAAGATGACCAACGTAGTCAGCACTATGTACCCGTAGCTTCTTTCTG
This sequence comes from Coprothermobacter platensis DSM 11748, assembly GCF_000378005.1. Taxonomy (GTDB): domain Bacteria; phylum Coprothermobacterota; class Coprothermobacteria; order Coprothermobacterales; family Coprothermobacteraceae; genus Coprothermobacter; species Coprothermobacter platensis. The sequence goes on along the minus strand of NZ_KB899040.1, from coordinate 1,290,437 downwards.
TCAACGCTTTCACCTTCTTTTTGTAAAATTTTGCATAAACCGACTGACGTTCATACTCATTATGGCCCTTTTGGCTAATATTGTTGAACCGCATAGCTGATTGCGATGAAGTAGGGGAATAGTAAACGGAGATCTACATTGTACTTCACTGTGGCTGACCCGTAAAAGAAATTTCTCACAGGTCCACGTAAAGTATTCCTTCTTTGCCTATGGGCAGCTCCGAAACGATTTTTCCGCTGGGAGACACCACCATGGCTCCGCCAAAGTTCTTGTCCTCAAGCTCCTCTGAAGCAAGGTAGTTCACCATGAGTGTTGTAGTGCCGCAAGCTTTGACCTGCTCCGCGTATTCGAGTTTTTCTTTGTCCCACTGTACCTGATCAAATGAACCATCTTCCAAAGAGCGAGCCATGAGGTGCAGCAGCCAGCCCAGGTGAAGTTCACGCACTTTAGCCCTTATGTGTTCATCGAACAGGTCTCCACATATGAGAAAAGCAAAAGAGCCTAAAGGCGTATAGCATTTGTCAACTTCCGTGCCTTCGCAGTAAACCTTTGGATCTGCGCTCCTGCTGTGCCATCCTGGGCTCATGCGCCTGTACTTGAGAACGATGCCTTCAATTGGAGAGATGAGAACTGCAGAGTCATAGAGTTTAGAGTCGTCTTTCTCCAATATGCCAGTAGCAATGTGCACGTTAAGTTCAGCAGCCTTCTTGCATAGATCATCAGTTATAGGTCCCGGCAGTGGAGAAGCCAAAGGAAAGTCATGCGTTGGGTCATCATTGTTAATGAGTCCGGTGATGGCTGCTTCACCAAAAACTACTAGCTGAGCACCGTTCTTTGCGCATTCTTCAATACAACTTAGCATTCTTGCAAAGTTCATATATGTGTTGGCAGTTACACAGTTCACTACAAGCGCAGCTTTCATTTGACTTCACCTCACAGCTTAATGATAGGCCCAGAATCACATTGCTCTTGACTCTTGCTCACTTTTCATATTTTTGAGATGTTATATGCATCTGGAGAGAAGTCTTGAATATATGGGGATTGGGCTTACTGCTGCCTAATTAGGGAATGTGATAATGATGAAACGGTTAGTGCCGTTTGTTTAGTTTTTTGTGCACATCATCTGCAGCTAATTTGCCTGTAAGAATACATGTCGGTATTCCTGATGGGCCAAAGGTCCATTGCCCTGCCTGGTAAAGGTTTCTAAAGGGTGTGAAGACAGCTTTTGAGATTTTATCAAGGTTTGTTTCACAGGGCAAGAATGTGTTTGTAAATGCCCAACCAGTAATTGCACCTTCAAAATTCCCGGTTATACGTTCAATGCTTAATGGCGTAGAGCAACTGCTAAACAGTACTTTCGTTTTTATTCCAGGGAAAACCGAGCTGTCAAGAGTGTCAAGGATGGCTCTTTCGCATTGTTCTTTAAATTCAGAGTACCAACCTTGCGAAGCTGCAACCTTTGCAATGTCGTAGTCTATTAAAGAACTCACAATTAGTCCTGTGTTGCCTTGCGGCGCCAGTGATGAATCCCTTAATGCCGGGCAGGAAATTTCATAAGTGGTGTGTTTGAAATAGTCTATGATCCACTGCATGATCATTTCTTTTGGGGTATTTGGATTTGGGTGTGCTTGTATTGGATTGACAAACGAGGACAACCCATTGGTATTTGGCGTGTAGAAGAGATGTGCTCCACAACGTTTTCTGAAATACTCCTTGTCCATATCTAACGCTAAAAACACAGTGAGCACTGAATCGCTTCCGTGGCACCCATTTAGCAATTCTCGATTTTCGGAGATCTTTTTACGTAATCTTTGGTCGTTTGTTTCCAGCACGTTGTAAAGAGTTTTCTGGTCACATGCCCAGATAAGTTCCTCGTAAGAAAACTCTTTCCCATCGCCTGTGATGACACTTTTATGGTCCAAATCTATTTTGGTTACAGCGCTATCAACCAGAACTTTCCCTCCATGTGTCTCAATGTAGCTGCTTAGTGCTCGTGGCAGTACGCCGGTTCCGCCTTTGGGGTAAAAGTATTCCATGTACAGGCCAAAGTAACTAAGTGCGAAGAAAGTAGGTGTCTTCCTGAAGAAGTGCTGTGTGATCATGTCAACAAGTTGCCTGTTGTCTGTGAACTTCATTAAGTACTCATCAACTGGCTCGTTTAACTTTTTAATTTGCTTTAGGTTTTTCCGGTATTTGAGCAACCAAGGAAGCAACGTATGCAATAAGTATTGGGTATCGTTGTTCAAATCTGAGAAAAGTGGATTATCTATGCCGTACATAACATCCATATAGCTCATCGTCTTGTCAATCTCTTGCATGATTCTATCTATATCGCTGCCGTTTTGCGGAAAAAGTCTTTTGAGCATATTGCCATAATCGTGCAGGCTCTCCTGGGAAGAAATTTCGACAAATTCATCCCCAATTCCTATGGTAACTGGATTGCCCAAAAATTCCATGTCGATGCCAAGCTGTTTTAACATGGGCAAGATGATGCCTGAGTTTTCAAAAGCTCGAGCACCAAAATCAAAGATGAAGCCATCTTTTTCAAAGGATCCAACAAGCCCACCAACATTTTTTGACTTTTCCAATAACAGCGTATTATGACCATACCTGCATAAGTAGGACGCTGCTGTTAAACCAGCTATCCCTCCACCGACTATTATGGCGTCAAACTTCGATGGCTCGTTATTCTTCATGGTTTTGTTGTGACTTGAGTCTGATTCGCCTTCTTAAGTTCTTCCCGAATTTTTCTGTAGGTGATAATGGGTCCGTCACCAGGGACTAATTTTTCCTCAGAAATGTACGAAGACGCTTTTGGCTTTTGAGTTATAACCACGCGTTTATCTTGGCGCTCTATAACTAAATTCCCGTATTTGCCAAAGAAAGCGACGATGCTATTAAGTGCTTTGACACTGGATAGCTTGCTATAAAAACGTATATACAGTATAGTGTTTTCATCATCCACTGGCGCAAAATAGATAATTACTTTCATTTGTGGGCTAATGTGATTCATCCATATGTTGGGGAATTTAAAGCTAAGAAATGTATCTCGTATTACGCATTCTTCAGGCGGTTTTGGTTTTTGACCAACATCCTTTTCATTGTTCGCACTAGTAATTATGGTATAGTCTTCAAAAATGACTTTTGGACCGTTAACCAATGTCTTGTTGCCGCGTCCTATAGTGTTGTAATGTACGAATGGTAGATGCACTACGTCTAATTGATTTTCTATGCACCTGGAATAGTGTGCATTCCAGTGGTCTTCCATCTCGCTCCAAACATAAGAGTCGTCTACGTATTTGTCAAAAAATGGTAGATTATCAGTGGCTTTTTCTTCGTCACCGTACCACAGGTATATGATTCCATGTTCTTCCCCAACTAAACAGCGCTTGGCATTGTAGCGGCTGATGTCTTCAGTTGTATTTTTTCCAATGGCCGGTACAAGTGTGCACTTACCGTCTTTATCGAACTCAAGCCCATGGAAGGGACATTTTATGCAGTCGCCAACAACTTTGCCTTTGCTTAAAGCTGCTCCTCTGTGTGAACATTGATCTACTACACAACCGATTTCTCCTTGCTTGTTCCGGAACAGAGCTAAATCCATGTTTAACCTTTTGACCGCTGTTATTTGCCCTTTCTCTACTGCCTTCGATGGCAGTATTGCATACCATTGGTTTGGTATCATGTGTTTCTCCTTTCTAAGAAATATGATATTCACATACTTGATGGAATGGTCATACTTTTCTGACTAATTCTTGTTTAAGACTTTTTAGATGACTTCTTATTACAGGATCCACAATTTGCCAAAAATGTTTGCCTTTTACGCTATTGCTATTCATCTAAAACAAAGAACACCGTAAAAAGGCGAAAACCTACTTTTGTTTTTTTCAAAACGGCACCTGTTTCATTCCCCAAAAGCTGTCGAGGACATTGAATCTACATTTTCGAAAATTCTACCAAAAATAAGCTCGAACTCTTTTTCCTTTGTTCCATCGGGGTGTGCAATATAATTGCAACATTTTAATATATCCTCTTTATTTCTCAGATTTCTGCAAAAGTTGAGTGCTCTTGACACTTTGTCGTTCCCTTCCAAGCCGGAGGGGTAATAATCTTCGATCTCTCCTTTTTCCAAAACGAAGATGTTATTTTCTCGAAGCTGTGATATCAGTTCTTGCTTAAGTTCTATAAGCTCATGATCACAATTTTCTTTTAATGTTTTGTACCTTATCTTATCTTTGTAATCGTCCTTACCATTTTTAATGCAAGCATTATTTGCACTGCATTCTTTACTCATGTGGTTGATTTCATCTATTCTCTTAATCATCTTGTTTCTGCTCTCGACCATGTCTTCTGATGGTACCACCTTATCAAAGCCTCTAATCATTAAGTCTAGGTCTGCTATTACTAGTACCCTAACTCCGAAACGTTCAAAGAAATCTCTGTATCTTTTTATGTTGTCTTTGCCGGACATTTTTGCGAAGGCAATTGACTCGCTCTTTGTGTCTTGTGTTTGGTTAAGTATTCTTGCGATATGGGAGAAGACATGCCTATCGCTTTCTCCCTCTACTAAAACTACTGTGTCATAGAAAAGAGCTGCGTTATTGTTGTCAAAATTGATGATTTGGAACAAGTCCTTGTTTTTGAAGTCCGTGAGATCTATTTCATAAATCTTTGTATACGGTTTCGAATAAGAGCCATCGATGACTTTCACTACTTTGACAAAACTATCTGTAGTTTCTGGGCTTAAGAATGTAGGAGAATGTGTAGTTATAAAAACGTAATTGTCTTTAGCAAAAGACTGAAGGGTCTGAAAAAGCACGTTTTGGGCTTGAGGATGCAGAAAAAGTTCGGGTTCTTCGAAAAGTAAGAAATATGGTCGCCTACACGTTTTTGTAGAGCCCTCGACACTCATTTCTGCTACACCGGAACTTGTTTCACTACTTATGCCCTTACTTTTTAGATCGACATATGATCGCAATATCGAAAAGGTAACCAAACGCCTGAGTCCGTCACCTTTTGAATCTATCGAACTGCGGAGTCCATCGTCAATTAGAATGGACGCTGATGAAAAAATGCTCTTCATGTCTGGAAGCGGCACTGTAATTTGCAACTCAATTTCTCCAAAGCTCTCGCGTACATACTTCTCCAATGTTTTTTCAACAGTCTTTAGTTGTTGGAGTCTATTATCCTGTTTAGTACCGTCTTCGTTCTCTTGGATATTAATTTTATTATCCAGTTCGGTAAGTAGCTTCTGAAAAGGCATTTGTTCTTGCTGAATTTCATCTAATAACATTGACAAAAGTTTTCCAAAAGGTGCGCTCTCGGTTGTTTTGACATCATCAGAAAAATCTCTCACAGCTGGAACATATACGGGAATTGGTAACATTCGAAGTATCCCTTTATCAATCCCTGTCGGTACCGGTTTAATCTCCGATGATTCCAAGTCATTTTGTTCCATCTTGATATAACATAATTTGCTTTTTCCTTCTAAATCGTATTCGCGTACTAATATCAAGGACCTGCAAATGTCCATGATTTTTGTGACTTTTTCCCTATGCTCTGGTACTAAAAGCTCTAAATCTTCATCAGAAATATTCTCAAATTTAATGCAAATTTGTATAGATAAGTTCTCGTTAAAATAATCCGATTTCTCCAACTTAGAGCCAGAAAAGAAGAGTGATATTGCTTGAAGTATGGATGATTTGCCAACGTTGTTTTTACCTGTTAGTGCAGTGAAATTGTGTAGATTAAGTTTGACATCTTGTAGCGCTCGAAAATTCTTGATTTCTAAAAGAGTTGGTCTCATTTTGCCCCCGATTTAAGTGACTTTCCGAACACTGGAACAAGTCACCGAATAGTGCCGATTATACCACTTCTACGATGAACCTCGAATGTAGTTCAGAGCCTATTCTGGCTAAGTTGTATTTGAATTTGCTGAACACAGCATTTTTAATCTATCCTACAAGACTATGGAAATATAGTCGCAAACCTCAACGTAGATTATCGAATCTTGATATTATTGTGCTTTATTTTCGAGTTCTAAGGTAAACCATACCAAATGCTTCCACAATAGCAGAACGTTCTTAACTATTTATTTCTTAAATCCATATGTTCATGTGTTATCCTTAAAACTCTGCTACCTTTCATGGACGGAAAGAAGTAGCATTTTGGGATATGTACCAGTTTCTTCTCTATCTCAGCAGGTACACAATAGTTGATTTGAATAAACTACGCTCATTCCCTCAATCAGCCGTTTTTCCTATGGACCAAAATGTACCTGAAATGGCCAATAGCCTATCTTTTGGCAAAAACAAATGTGGTTAGGCTACAAACAACAAGATACACTGCGATGCAAATAGCCCAGAGCGTCAATGATGTGTAAGGTCGAGGATAAAACAGCATAAACCTTGACACAATCCATAAACCTGGGAAAAACATGGCAAACCATATGGCAGTGCGTAGGAATCTGGTTGTCCATGCTCTTTTGTTGGCTTCAACATGTTTACTAACAGCAAGTTCGTAAAATGCAAATGTGAGAACATCTCCAATTGCAGAAACGATAACAGAAATGATGTTCTGCTGTAAGACCCATAAACCGACGCCCAATAATGTAAAAACTGTTATGCTTGCCACAGCCAAGATATAAGCATTGCTTAGCTTTAATGAGCGTTCCGCTTCATTGACCGCTTGGTTAACTACTGGAAGGTCTTTGTCGCTTTCATAGTTATTGTTGATGAGGTAGTCTGCGGTAACCCCAAATAGTTTACTAATCTCCAGCAAGTTTTCTGCATCGGGTAACGTGCTGTCCGATTCCCAACGTGATATTGCTTGTCGAGAAACAGAAAGTTTTTCTGCTAAGTCTTCCTGAGAAAGTCCTTGTTGTTTACGTAAAGCAGTAAGCTTTTCTCCAAAAGTCATTTATACTCCACCTCCTGATGGTTCATCAGGTCCTATTATCTATTCTCTGACTTTCTTAGTCCACCACATGCTTGTAACAAAAGCGCAACTTAGTGTAACAATGGGAGCAATTTATTAGTACATGTATACTAAATTGTGTGTACATGTTATGATGAAGTGCAGCAATAATTACATATTAGAAGGAGGATATGAGTGAAGTTACCGTCACTTAAAATAGGAGACTTAGAAGCAAAAATACCAATAATTCAAGGTGGCATGGGTGTAGGTATATCCATGTCTGGTTTAGCGGGTGCAGTGGCGAAAACGGGAGCCATCGGAGTAATCTCTGGACTTCATCTTTCACTAAGCGACCCAAAGTGGGGAAAAGACTTTAGAAAAGCAAACATAGAAGCGCTGCGCCAAGAGATAAGAAAAGCACGTAACATCGCTCCTCACGGCATTATTGGTGTGAACATACTGGTGGCTATTACAGAGTATGCGACCATGGTTAAAACTGCCATAGAGGAAGGCATAGATATTATCATATCGGGTGCCGGTTTGCCGCTTAACCTACCGGAATTTGTAAAAGGCACTCGCACAAAAGCGATTCCCATTGTTTCTTCGGCAAGAGCCGCTGCGACCATTTGCAAATCTTGGGTTCAAAAGCACGATTATGTGCCAGATGCTATTATTGTTGAAGGCCCTAAGGCTGGAGGGCATCTGGGGTTCAAGCGCGAAGAGCTTGAACATATGGATGACTACAAACTGGAGGACATTGTTCCTCAGGTCATTGAAACCGTTAAGCCATACGAAGAGCAGTATGGCAAACCCATACCTGTTATAGCTGCGGGTGGCATATTTGATGGCAAAGACATAGCAAAGTTCATAAAATTAGGTGCCAGCGGTGTTCAAATGGCTACACGTTTTGTGGCAACTTACGAGTGCGACGCTTCTATGGCATTCAAGCAGGCTTATGTAAACGCCAAGAAAGAAGACATTACGATAATAAAAAGTCCAGTGGGGATGCCTGGAAGAGCCATAAAGAATGCATTCTTGGAAGAAGTGGAAAAGCATGCTAAAACGCCAGATTTCTGCAGATATAATTGCCTTAAGACATGCGATCCCAAAAAATCTCCTTACTGTATTGCTCAAGCGCTTTTGAACGCGCAAAAGGGCAATTTAGATGAAGGTTTTGCTTTCTGTGGGGAAAATGTTTACAGGATAGACAAAATCGTACATGTAGATGAACTGATAAATGAATTGGTAAGGGAAGCAGAAGAAAACCTACAGTAACAAAAGAGGAGGGCAGGCCTTTTCATAAGCTTGCTCTCCTCTTTTGTTTTTAAGAAAGTCTGTTTTACGAGCTTCGATCTTGTTTCTTGCTGCGGAAAAAGTTTATCAGCGCATCGACTTGCCCATTGTTCAGCTTTTCCAGTGGGACGTTATATTTCTTTTCTACTATGGTTTTTACCTGTTCTTCACTTAAACCTACTTCTTTTGCAAGGGTTAGCACAAAAGAAATTCTCTTTGGATTGGCTGTAAGAAGTGCATTAGATCCAGTTTGATGTTCTGGCATTGTACTCTCTGCATCGTCATCTTCAGAAGTTGCTGCCATATTGAATAGTGACAAGAGAGCATATCTTCTCAAGTAAGAGATAGTACTGCCAATTGTTTGTACGGATACCTCCTCTGTGGTTTCATAAATAGGCCTTCTCTCTTCATCAACGCCTACCTGAACCCGTACTCTTTGAGGGTTAGCAGTCACAGGACCGAACTCTAACCAGCAGCCATTTGTGTGAAACAGGTAAGTAACAATAGAAACTTCTTGAGAGCTGTTGGATAAAACTTCTTGAGCCATTACCAAACCGTTTTTTGTGAGTAAGGGACGCAGTAGGTCGACAATTTGGTCCAATGGTGCGTATTTAGATTTGAAATATGGATTTTCGCTTGTCGCTATGGGATTCTTGACTTCATTTTGCACAGCGAGCAACGCTTTAACAAGCTCGCTTATGCCTTCAGGATTACCATTCACTTTCATTTTATATTCCTCCTCAATTTTTTATCTTCGGTTGTTGAGTTTCTCTGTGAATATGTGCTGCACATATGACTTACCTCCTTATTGTGTGAACTTGGTGCAAATGACCTGTGGATTTGCCGGCAAGAATTCTAATCTTATTTAGCCTGTTGTACGCTAAGCTGTTAGATATGCAAATGCTGTAAATGGATTTTTGAAGAATTGATTTTCTCTTATATAAAGGATAAATATCGCCTCAAATGTCTTTTTGCACCTAAGTTTTATTATAACAAAAAATGCTCAAAAAACAAAGCGAAATACTACAGCAATTGCTTATATTTTATTGAACATTCTGCCCTCATTTTCTTGAATAAATGTTAACTTAATATTTACAATTGCTGTAGTTTTATAAGACTATTTCTCTGAACAAGTGGAGGGTTATCGATGATAGCCTCATATGAGATGTGTTTAGCGTATGAAAAGTTTCTTTGTTTCCCATTTATACCCATTGCTTCATGTTTTCTAGTTTGCTTTTATATCGAAGTTGTACGTGATACCTGTCGGAAGTAAAACTAAAGAGCATCTTCCACTTAAACCTTTCTTATGGTCATATTTCTTCATACTCTCCTATAATCTTTGGTGCTAATTTACGCTTTATGGCTCAAGCGTAATAACAAACGTTGTATACACGATACGTACTAGGCGCGATTCTCTTTTTCCACTAAATCAGGGATGCTTTAGATTTTTTGTCTTATCTGCAGCGATATGCCGTTAGGGTCATACACCCAAAAATAACGGCTGTTTGCGTCAGGCGTTTTTATTTCTGAAGGGTTAAACCCTTTTGCCTTTAGAATTTCATGTTTAGCATCCAAATTTTCTGTTTCAAAACATAGAGAAAAGCCCTTCCCATCGATCTTTGGTGTTTGTGGCATAGAAACTAACTCAATTTCTGTTTGCCCTTCGCCGTTACTTAAGAACACAACTTCTCCAGTTTCTGTTTTTATACGCCGGACGATAGTCATCTCAATGAATGTTTCGTAAAACGAAATAGATTCCTCAAGTTTGTCAACCATTAAGGTTACCTGTCTAAAACGCATAATCTGCCTCCTTGCAGTAAAACCAATGTCATTTTATGACGCACCAATAATTCGCACTCATAAGTGAATATGGATTTAATAGCTTTATCTTACTAATGGTAAACCATTTTAACCTAATAGAGTTCTTCTTTTTCACCACTGAACTTCCCTCTTATCATGGTGAGTTAGGAACGGTGACTCGAACTAGTGTGTTTACGCTATATGTTTTGAGTTGTTTCGTACTTGAATCAAAAGTGTAGATTTTGGTGTTCTGTGACTTTCCTGGAAAAGAAGTGACGTAACTATAAAGATCAACTAATGAAAAGCCAACGAGCTTTTCACCTTTGAATGCTGCAATAAACAATAAGTTACATCCAGGTAATGGCCCTATTGAAATTGCATAATTGTTTTATCCATAGTAAGATGTCGTAGAACCTACATTAGAACCTGTTGGCGTGCAAGCTTTGAAAACAGCTGCACTGTTTGGTTTTTAGCCTTTTCATTTCACTTTCATCAACAGTGCTACACTTTCCACGTGCGTGGTTTGAGGAAACATATCTACAGCATTGATATGCCTAATTGTGTAGCCAAAGTCATGGAACCTATTGGCGTCACGTGCCAGTGTGGATGGGTCACAGCTTATATAAACAATGCGCTCAGGATTAAGTTTTGCTACGGCATTTAGTGCGTCTTGTGTCATGCCATTACGGGGAGGATCAACCACAACTTTATCCACTTTTTCTGTTAGTGATATAGCGGCACTCTCCACAGATTGAGCAAGGAATTCTACATTATCTACATTATTTAAAGCAGCATTCTCTTTAGCTTGGTTGGTAGCTTCTGCGACTCCTTCTGCTGCTATTACATTTTTTACATTTGGTGCGTAAAGTAGAGTAAATGCGCCCACACCTGCATAACCTTCAAACACAATGTCGTTGCACTGTGGTTCGAGCATTTGCATGGCTACTGAGAAGAGTTCTTCTGCTTGCGTTGGGTTTATCTGAAAAAAGGAAAGTGGTGTTATGGCATAAATCTTGTTCATCAATAGTTCTTGTATGTATTCGCTTCCATAATAAAACGTATTGCCGCTCCCAATAACTGTTTTATTGTGGGCACTATTTTGGTGGAATGCCAAGCTATCTATGCCAGCATTGAGCAACTCTTGGGCAAGTGCATCATGGTTGTGAGGTATTTGGCTAAATGTAATTAGTGCTTGTTTTTCTCCAGTGTGCAAAGAAACCCTTATTTGCAAGTGCCTCAATGTTCCATTGCCAATAAAATAGCTACTTAGTTTTTTCGAACGCAGTATGTTTATTACAGTTTTTGCTGTTTCCCAAACAGATTCTCTCAAGATAGGGCAGGTTTCTATCGGAAACCACTTATCAGTGCGGTCGAAGTATCCAATATCGAGCAGGCTACCTTCTTTACCAAAGGTGAAGTGAGCCTTCGCTCTGTATCCATATCGATCTATGGAAGGTGTTATGTCCACTTTTTCGAGTTTTTCATGAGCGAATCTGGATATATTTTGGGTGACAAAAGACGTTTTCCATTGCAGCTGGCTCTGATATGAGATATGCTGAAGTTGACATCCTCCACAAGTAGAAAAATGTGGGCATTGCGGTTGAACTCTACTGTTACTGCTACTTATTATTTCTACTACATCGGCTTCTACATAGTTCTTATGTGTAGCGGTTACTATAGCTTTTACCACATCTCCAGGAGCAACATTACCTTTTACAAAATAAACCAGACCTGATGATTTCGCTACACCAAAACCCTCTACAGTGAGATCGATAATTTCCAATGTTTCCATTTATATGCTTCTTCTACTGTTTTCTCTCTGCTTTAAGGTACTGACTCACCAGTGGCTTGTTGGAGAAGATAGAACCACTCTTGACGATCCAATAAAATATCTTCAGCTTCTACTGCTGCTTTGACACGTTTGAAGTTGCTGCTTCCTGCAACAACTACGATATTCGATGGATGATTAAGAAGCCATGCATAAGCGATCTGTTCAGCCGTGGCGTTGTGATTATGTGCAATTACTCCAAGGGCCAGGCGTAAGTTGATGGCCTTCTGTTCTTCGCTTGTAAATAATCGGCCACCTCCCGTAGGAGACCAAGCCATGGGTGTGATATCGTTTTCCATCATATAAGGTATTTGTGAATCTAAAAATGGGTTTGGATGCATTAAGGATATTTCTATTTGGTTTACCAGAAGCGGTTGCTTTGTGTATTTAGATAAGAGCGAATGGTGGTAGGGCATGAAATTGGACACGCCAAAAGCATGCACTTTACCTTCATTGTAAAGTTCGTCAAATGCTTGAGAGACTTCCAGCGGGTCCATAAATGGGTCCGGTCTGTGAATAAGAAGCAAATCGATGTAATCTCTGCCCAAATCTTGAAGCGACTGTTCTACTGAAGCAATGATATGCTCTGCTGACGTATCATAGTGCTGAACATAAACTTCCGGATGTTTTTCTGATAGCAGCACAATATCTGCTTTCGTCACTATCTGAATGCGTTTAGAAAGCGTCGGGTCTGCTTTTAGCACTTCACCGAACAATTTTGTTGCAGCATAGTCACCGTAAATGTCGGCTAAATCCACAGTATCTACCCCGATGTCTAAAAGCATGTTCATCATTTTGGCAAGCTCCTGTGGCGTCTTGTTCCAGCTTGCTATTCTCCAAAGTCCCCAGACAACTCTTGGTAACGTTATTTTTTCTTCCATGGAATAATTAAAGCACAATTTACCTCATTTGTGTGCATTAATGATACAATGTGAAACTAAACGGGGTAAAAGTTCGTCCTATTTGAGGAGGTGAAACACTAATGAGAAAGTTGGTAGGAAAAATCATCCCGATGCTTCTGTGCCTAACGTTATTAGTTACGTTGGCACCATCTTTTGCATCGGCAGCAACAGCGCTCAGCATTAAGATGGACGTTATGCAGCTTCCAAGCGGAGGCGCACAGGTAATGGTTTACGTTGTAAATCCCGGAAAAGCTGTGACAATGCAGTTCAACAGTGGTTACTACTATGATGTTCAGATTACTGGTGGAAATTTCCAGTACAAAGACTCTCAGGGAAAAAGCTACACACAGGCTGTAATGAAGAAAACGTTCCCTGCAGGAAACACGCTCATAAGCTTTATCAATTTACCTAACATACCTGCTGGTAGCTATACGTATAAGGTATGGCTCGTCGGACAAAATGTGCAAACATCAGGCTCTTTCAGCATAGGTTCTGTGCCTAACATAACTGACATAAGCAATTCTTGGGCAAAAGACAATATAACCACGGTAGTTAACAATAAATTCCTGACGGTGCTTGACAACAAGTTCAGACCTTCTGAGCCTATCACGCGTGGTGAGTTCATGTATGCTTTAGCATTAGCTACAGGGCTCAAACCCGTAACTGTAGATCAGTTAGCTAACAAGACAAATCCTTTTAAAGATGTTGATCCCAATAATGCCGTAGCTGGCTATTATTTAGCTTTCTACCAGAAGAATGTTGTTAAAGGGTTCCCAGACGGAACCTTGAGACCAGCGGATTATCTGACAAGGGCAGAAGCAGCAAAGCTGGTGGCTTTGACACTTCCAACAGAACCTGGCCAAAACTTCATTCCGAAATCTCCATTCACCGATCTTTATGGCCACTGGTCAAAGATCTATGTTTCTTATTTGTACACTAAAGGCGTTGTAAAAGGTGTTACAGAAACCACTTTTGGTCCTGATTTAACGCTAACACGCGATCAGGTAGCAGCATTCTTACAGCGTGTTATGGTGAAGTGACAAAGCACGCTGCCAAATAGAAAAGGGCTCCTTATGGGAGCCCTTTTCTATTATTCTGATGAATTTTTAGCCGCTTCACTTCTTCGAATTATGATGTTTTTCAATCATTTCTTCTACTTCGCTCTTACCATCTTCATAAAAATCTTTTTCATCTGGCGCGAGCTCATAGAGCAAACGAAGGAACTCTCCCGCATGTACACGTTCTTCATTGGCAATGTCTACCAGCACATCTTTAGCAAGCTCGTTATCGGTGCTTTCAGCGAGCTGCGTGTAAAGTTGGATGGCTTCATATTCCGCGGATACCATAAACCTGATGGACCTTACAAGTTCTTCATGGGTAAGCTTGCGGTCGTTTTTGTTCCCTGCAAATGGATTTCCGAATTCTGGCATAGCTTATCCCTCCTTTATGTTCTATATCTTATCAGCCATAAGCGCTTTTGCAACTGCTGATCCAACTTTAGCGTTGTTTTTCACCAATGCAATGTTTGTCTCCAATGTCTCACCTTGAGAATGCTTTGCCAAGTAATCCAGCAGGAATGGTGTAACTTCTTTTCCTCGGATATTTTGCTCTTTTGCTGCCTTTAGTGCTTCTTGAATTAGCCCTTCTATGTGTTCTTTTTCTAATGCCATTTCTTCCGGTGGTGGATTTCCTACCAATATAGCTTTGTCTATGCCCAAAGCATCCCGTTTGCGAATAATTTCAGCAAGTTGTCCAGGATTAGAAACAGAGTGCTCTAAAGTTAAACCACTATGACCATAGTAAAAAGCAGGGAATTCTGTAGTTTTGTAACCTACAACTAAAACACCCTTTGTTTCCAAATACTCCAACGTTGCTGGCAAATCAAGAATGGCCTTCGCTCCGGCGCATACGACTGTTATGGGTATGGAACCAAGTGCTTCTAAATCGGTGCTTATATCGAATGTTTCTCTGGCGTCCCTGTGGACACCGCCTATACCACCTGTTGCAAACACTTGTATGCCCGCTTTGTATGCGGCAAACATGGTGGCTGAAACGGTGGTACCACCTGATAGTTTCTTTGCTACTGCCACTGATAAGTCTTTCAAGCTGATTTTGTGAACATCTTTTGCTTGGCTTAAGAATGTGATTTCTTGTTCGCTTAACCCTACTTTGATAACGCCATTGATAACGCCAATAGTGGCTGGAACAGCACCTTCATCTCTAATAGTTTGTTCTACTTCCAAGGCAGTGTTCAAATTGGCAGGGTATGGCATGCCATGTGTGATTATGGTTGATTCCAAAGCAACCACGGGCTTTAATGTGTCAATAGCTTCCTGTACCTGTGGAGAAACTTGTAACATAATTGCATACCTCCTTTAGCACTACAATTATATTATGGTGCTTATATATGGAGACATATTGATGGATGTGTTAATTTTTGACGAAGCCCCCAAAGTTTATGCTTCCGACGCAGAAGCGAAAGCAATGGTAGTGCCGGGAGGATCAGCTTTTAGTACGGCTCGCCACTGTGCCAGTTGTGGAACAGAAACAGCTATACTCGGATGCGTAGGCACCGATGGTGGCTATGGATTCTTTACAGAAGCTGGAAAGCGTTACAAGGTAAAAACGCTTCTTACGCAAAGAGAGGGATTCACTGGTACTCTGCTGGTGCGTCATGAAGAGAAGGAACGTAATATGTGGAGTTCTCCTAACGTGGCGCGCAGCTATGTGCATGTCCCTGATGTTAAAATTGATTGGCTTCATATTAGCGGCTATGCTCTGTTCCATGATGAAAGCACCCGTGTGGTGGAAGAACTTCTTAAAAAGGCAAAAATGCAGCATGCAATTCTTTCTGTGGATGCAGCTTCTTATGAACCATTAAAAGAACATTTAGATGTATTCTTGGAAAAAACTCGTGGCTTTGATTTTTTGTTTGGAAACCAGCAAGAAATGGCAGTTATCCCTAAAACGGATTTTTACAAGCATGTTGTGGTCAAACAGGGTGGTGATGGCGCCAGCGTGGATGGTAATCATGTAGAAGCTCCGCATACTGATGTGGTAAGCACTTTGGGCGCCGGTGACTGTTTTAATGGTGTTTTTATCGCGCAGGTTATGCAAGGCAACGATCTTGTAACAGCTTGCAGGAAAGCCATTACAGAAGCAAGCCGATGGGTTGGAACAGATTTTGCAAGAAGGTACTTCTAATTGTTAACCGCCCATGGCAAACGGCAGAATCAGCAGATTGTCACCATCATCTAATTTGTCCGTTTCTTTTAATACTTGACCAGTCTTAATTACAAATCCGACTTCTGACGGAGGAACTTTTAGGTAAGATAAGAGGTCCGCTACGGTGGCGCCGTCTGGCAGGGAGACCTTCCCTGACTGCGCACCGTAGCGAGAAAAATAATCATTGAGCTGTACTGTAACGGTCATATTCTGCCTTCAGGCGTTCCACATACATGTGGAGCAGTTTATTCATACGTTCTTCATCCATTTTTCCCCAGCGTGTGGGAGTTTCAAAGGCTCTCTTAGGGAATTTCTCATTTTCCAATGAGTAACCCAGTTTCTGTTTTATGCGTAATCTCGTGAAGAATGTTTCTTCTGCCATCTTGTCCAAGTCTTCATCGGTAAACGGCATATCAATGGCATTTAGAGCTTTTAATACCGTTTCTCTGTCATACACCTTTCTTGCAAACAAGCAAATTACCAGAGAAGTTAGCATGCAACGTTCTTTTTCTTCCTTTATCAAATAATCGACAATTTCTTCATCGTTGAGCTCTTTTGCGCTTTGGTCATATTGGTAACCGGCATTGCAAAGATGTGAATGTCTGCCACCTACTGTTTGCCCTAAAGCAAAAGCGTAACCTGTGTGGTAACCAGCCATCTCATTGCCGCCATAAACCAGTGCGAACTCTTTTCCGCCGTAAGCCTCCGTTGCATGTGTCAACCCTTCGCCTAAGGTTCTGTAAAAATCGTTAGTGCGTTCGGCTATGTAATGAATGGCTTTTTTATAGTTCTCTGTATTTCCGAAAGCAAGCGGCACTAATGTTTGTTCTATGCTCAAAATATCTTTTTCCAACGCTTCTGTTGCCCATGCCAATGCGACACCTGTGCTCATGGCGTCTAATCCGGTTTCTTCAACTTCATCGATCAACTCTAAAACTTCACTGGCAGTAGGAGTACCCAATAAGCTTCCTAAGGAATAAATAAGTTCATGGTCATAAGAAACGGCTAAGGATTCATATTCGTAGCCTTTATCAAATAAACGTCTAAATTGCCCCACATGTATGCATCCTATAGGACAGCCGACGCAGGAGACCTTTCTAACGAGTGTGTCTTGGGCAAAGGTTTCTCCGGATATGTCATCTGCGTGTTCGAAGGTAGACTGCTGAAGATTCTTCGTGGGCAATGAACTTATGGCATTAAGCACCTTTATGTTTATTGGTGTTCCAATTTCATGATACTTGGACATAAGATCTGTTTCCACGACCTTTTTGTAAAGCCATCGGAATGTGCTGTAGTAACTCTTAAAATCGGTTACCGGTATATCTGTTTCTCCTGTAATGGCAATAGCTTTAAGTTGTTTACTGCCAAAAACTGCACCAAGGCCAAGCCTTCCGAAATGTCTGTATGTATCCACATTGACACCTGCGAAACTGACTAAGTTTTCTCCAGATACACCGATACGCATGATACTGCGCTTCCCTGGTATTCCTTCTCTTTCCCTTATGATTCTTCCTGTCTCTTCGACGTCTAAACCCCACAAACCGCGTGCATCTTTGAATTCCACAGAGTGGTCAGTAATACTCAAATATGTGGGTTTATTTGCTCTTCCGGTAATAACGATGGCATCATATCCTGCATTCCTTATTGCCATGGCGCTGCGTCCACCTGCATGGCTTTCTCCATATTCACCTGTGAGTGGAGAGATAAAAGTAGCTACCGTTTTTGTTGCCACGGGGAAAATGGTGGACAATGGACCTATGGCAAAAATGATGGGCTGGTCTTCATGAAGTGGCGGAAGGTCAGGTCGCATGTTTTCTTCAAGCAGTTTTGAAGCAACCCCTGTTCCTCCCAGTAAATGAAACAAATCTTTACGTTCTTCCACAGACACTTTTTCATCAGTTAAATTGATATGGAGCACTCTAATATAGTCTTTCCCTAGCATGGGTTATACCTCCTCCATGGCTAAGCATTCGTGAGGGCAAAGCTGGGCACACGCACCACATTGCTTGCATATGATGGGCTTCCTAAGTTGTTTATCCATGGCGATGGCCCCTACAATGCATGCGGGGACACACCTTTCGCAGCCGATACACTTTTTCCCATCAAACACGACGCCTCCGCCCTGACGCGGAACTAATGCTTCTGTGGGACATGCTTCCGCACAAGCGGGTTCTGTGCAGCCCACACATATGACAGCAGCAAACTTACTTTGAAGTCCGCCCTTTGTTTTAACTCTTATGGCGCTTTTAGTGAGCGTGTGGCTGTGAAAGTTGAGCGATGCACAGCCTATCATGCATTCAAAACACCCTATGCATTTATTAATGTTTTTTACTTTCAATATCTTGGGCATATCCTGTTTACCTCCCCAAGTGTTATTTGTTTCACAATTACATCATAACAATTCTTGCGCGTGTTTTGTTTAACTTCTTGTCAAGAAATGCTACATAAGAGAATTTGATGTCCATAAAGGAAGAATTGGCCGCATTTAGCTGACGTCAAAACCTAATGATAGAATGAACCGTATGTGGCGGAGGAACATTCTTTACCTTTTGTTTTGTTATGTTTTTGGTTCTACAAATACGGCGCTCATAATCACTCGTGCGCTAAAGCATGAGGATATAAGAGTGTTGGGTGATGGTAACGCTGGGGCTACTAATGTGTTTATGAACGTGAGCAATACCTTGGGTATTTTGGTTTTCTTTATTGACTTCGTTAAAGGGATGTTGCCTTTCCTAATAGGTACGCTTCTATCCATTCCGAGCTCGTTGCTTGCTGTTGGCGGAACACTAACCATTGTTGGGCATGATTTCCCCATGTTTTTTAGTTTCAGAGGGGGCACAGGTATCGCATCCGTTTTTGGAGGAACATTTTATCTGTATCCCAGGATGGGTTTTCAACTGTTCTTATTTATGGCAATAGTTTATGGTATGTGCTACGTTTTTCAGGTTCGTTATTTTAATTTTTCTTATCTTGAGGAAAGTGAAGCAGCAGGTTTCATCTTCTTGCTGCTTTCCTTAACTAATTTTCATAATGAGCTCTTCCAGTGTTATTTCCTTTTGTGCTTATCCGTTATCATTTTGAGAAACAGAGAAAAGGTAATGGAAATATTTGGCGGTAGGCCTAAAAGGGAAAGGCCCTCATAGCTATGAGGGCCCCTCCCTTTATTCAAAATGGCATATTTGTTTTACGGAGTCCATCTTACTGCTGCATAGGCATTTACAAGACCGTAGCCATAATACTTATCCCAACCTGTAGTACCTAAGTCTTTTGCAGTTGACTGCATGGCTGTTCTTACCTGTTCATTTGTGTATGTAGGATGAGCCGAAAGAACAAGAGCTGCTACGCCTGCGACATGCGGAGAAGCCATGGATGTACCCTGGAAGAAATAATACCCAAAGGAATTTGGGCTCCCCTGAGGGAATGTTTGCTGGAGAATGCCGTCGCCATAACCGTCATGGTTCTGGTCCACAGATGTGTCACCGCCCGGAGCGACGATATCGAGAGCGCTACCATAGTTGGAGTAACTTACGCGATTACCGTCAAACCGTGTTGATCCCACGGCTATGCATTGTGTATATGCCGCAGGATAACTCACCGTTGATTTGCCATCGTTTCCAGAAGCACACACAATGACGAGGCCCTTATTGTAGGCATATTGAATAGCATTTTGTAATGTCGTAGAACCTTGGCTTCCGCCTAAACTCATATTGATTACTCTTGCTCCATGGTCTGCGGCCCATATGATGCCATTGGCTATGGCATCATAGCTTCCTGATCCACTGCTATCCAGAACTTTTATCGGTAAAATTGTCGCTTCGTAAGCTATTCCTGCTGCGCCCATGTTATTGTTCGTGGATTGTGCTATGGTTCCTGCCACGTGCGTTCCATGGCCGTTATCATCGTTTGCGTGAGTATCGTTGTTTACAAAATCATATGCGTTTGCTGTATCGAAGTAAGTGTTTGCCAAATCTGGAGCTTTAGTATAACTACCATAGTTTTCATAGGCGACTCCTGTATCAATAATGGCTACCTTTACACCTGCTCCTCTGGTTATATCCCAAGCTGAGACTGCTTGAATGCCGTAGTTTGAAACATAGCCGTTACTGGTCATGCCATAGTTGTACAGATCCCACTGATAAGGATTGAAATATGTGTCGTTGGGAACTGCAAAGGCATGAGCAATGTAATTTAGTTCCACATATTCTACATTTGGATCGCTTTTTATAGCATTAATAACATCATTAATTGCTTTCCCTTTTGGTAGTTTGAAAACAGCGAAATTCTTCAGCCCTTTTCTGGAAAGTTTTGCTCCGGCAAGGTTTTCTACCTGCATGGTTTGGGCCGACGCATCTGCGCCACTCTTGAAGCCCACAATAATTTCGTCGCTAACTTGCTGTTCATCGCTGACGGTGTCTTTGTTAACGTAGAGTGGTTCCGCACTTTTTACTTGAGCGAAACCGGACAGAAGGAGTACTACAACCACCAATGACAATAGTACTTTCTTCATCCTGACCACACTCCCCTTGAATAGGTTTTTGAAACCTGTGAAACGAATGGACACATTATACAAAAAAATTCTTCAATGTCAACTATTTATTAATATACAGTTAAGTGTATATTAATAGCTGCCTTTGGCCTACGCATTGTCCTCATATGCAGCTGATTTCCAAGAATGCTTGGTCTTATTGCATATCTATAAAGTGTGTTTCGTGATTTCTTGATTTCTTGATTATTCATACTATTGTGATAGCGGACACGGCTAAGATTATTGCTGAATTTGGTTAAGCAAAAAGACTGTTTGGATGCTAAAATGCATGTAATTGAGGCTTTGGGGGGTAATCGGGCCTTTAAAGGATGTGACGTGATGGAAAGAACAATTGCGTTACTGGGGACGTTAGACACTAAAGGCAAAGAGTTTGCTTATGTCAAGGCAATTATTGAAAAACGTGGTCATAAAACCGTTCTTATAGACGCCGGAACTATGGGTAGCCCTTCTGTAAAAGCAGACATAACACGCGAGCAAGTAGCGGCGAAAGCTGGCTACAGCATTGACGAACTTAATAGAGCTGACAGGGGTGTAGCCATAGAAGCTATGGCAAAAGGTGCCACTTTGTTAGTTCAGGAGCTTTACGAAAACGGGAAAATTGACGGCATAATCAGCCTTGGCGGATCAGGTGGTACATCTTTAGCTACAGCCGCTATGAGAGCATTACCAGTGGGATTCCCTAAGGTTATGGTGTCAACTATGGCTTCGGGAGATACACGTCCTTATGTAGGCATAAAAGACATTACCATGATGTATTCCGTAATAGACATTTCTGGCATAAACCGACTGTCATCTCGTATACTTGCAAATGCCGCTGGCGCCATATGCGGCATGGTTGAAGCAGAACCTTTGGAAGTTGCGAAGCAGGATCAAAGTGAAAAACCTTTAGTAGGGGCCACTATGTTTGGTCTTACAACCCCATGTGTGGAAAAGGTGCGGTCCATTTTAGAAGATAACGGGTGTGAAGTGTTGGTTTTCCATGCCACTGGCACAGGAGGAATGGCAATGGAAAGCTTAATAGAAAGTGGCTTTATCGATGCAGTAGCTGATATCACTACTACAGAATGGGCAGACGAATTAGTAGGCGGTGTGCTTTCTGCAGGTCCAACACGTTTGGATGCTGCTGGTAAGATGGGCATCCCTCAAGTGGTTTCTGTAGGGGCTTTAGATATGGTCAATTTCGGTCCCATGGATACTGTGCCGGAGAAGTTTAGATCGAGAAAACTGCATGTACATAATCCTACGGTAACTTTAATGAGGACTACATTAGAAGAAAATCGCAGATTAGGAGAAATATTAGCTGAAAAGCTTAACAAGGCAAAGGGTCCTGTTATAGTCTTTTTGCCCTTAAAAGGCGTGTCAGGCATTGACAAAGAAGGCATGCCCTTCTTTGATCCAGAAGCTGACAAAGTTCTCTTTGAAACATTGAAGAAGAATCTTGACCCACGTATTGAAGTGCGGGAACTGAATTACAACATCAATGATCCGGAATTTGCTGAAGCAATGGCAGAAGCGTTGCTTCAGTTGATTCGAAATAGCAAAGTCAATTAAAAGGAGGAAAACATTTATGGCGATTGACAGGAAGACAGCATTAGAGCGACTTCATGCTCAGGTAAAAAGTGGCAAGCCCATAATCGGAGCTGGCGCAGGCACAGGCATATCTGCTAAGTTTTCTGTGGCAGGGGGCGTCGATTTGGTCATCATATATAATTCTGGCCGCTACAGAATGGCTGGCCGAGGTTCTTTAGCAGGTTTGTTGGCTTATGGTGATGCAAACCAAATTGTTGTAGACATGGCCAGAGAAGTTTTACCTGTAGTACCTGATTCTGCTGTTTTAGCTGGCGTTAACGGAACAGATCCGTTTAGAGTTATGAAAAATTTTCTCAAAGAGCTTAAAGACATTGGATTTACCGGTGTCCAGAACTTTCCTACAGTAGGTCTAATTGATGGACAGTTCCGTCAAAACTTGGAAGAGACAGACATGGGTTACTACAAAGAAGTAGAGACAATTGCTTTGGCACATGAGATGGACATGCTCACGTGCCCTTATGTATTTAATGAAGATGACGCCATTGCTATGGCAAAAGCTGGCGCAGACATATTGGTAGCACACATGGGTCTTACCACAAAGGGTTCTATTGGAGCAAAAACGGCTCTCACTTTAGATGACTGTGCAAAGCGCATTCAGAATATTCATGATGCTGCAAAGAGTGCCAATCCAGATATCATGGTTATCTGCCATGGCGGACCTATTGCCGAGCCTGAAGATGCCCAATACATTTTTGACCATACGAAAGACATTGTTGGATTCTTTGGCGCCTCTAGCATGGAACGGTTGCCAGTAGAAGTTGCCATAAAGTCACAAGCTGAAAAGTTTAAAAACCTTAAAATGAACTGATTTGTGTTAATTAACAAGATAATAAAAACAGGTCAAAAGCAGGATGGTTATTTTGCTGTCTTGCTTTTGACCATTGTACATGTTATTAATAAAGACAGTAAAAATAACATCTACTCTGAAAGGAGATGTTGAAGGAATGTTGATTTCTTCAAAAGAAATTTTGGTAAAAGCTATGAAAGAAAACTATGCCGTTGTGGCATTCAATGTGCACAATTTGGAAACGTTGAAAGCCGTTGTTTCTGCGGCTTCAGAGATGCGTTCACCAATTATCCTACAGACTACGCCAGGAACTGTGAATTTTGCTGGCTTGGAATATCTTGTGGCGATGGCGAATGCTGCATCGAAGGAGAATGATATCCCCATGGCATTGCATTTGGATCATGCTGAAGATATTGAGTTAACCAAGAAATGTGTTGATGCTGGTTACACATCGGTTATGTACGATGGGTCGAAGTTACCATTTGAAGAGAACATAGAGGCAACAAGAAAGGTTGTTGAATATGCGCATGCGCATGGCGTTCAGGTAGAAGCAGAATTAGGGCGTTTGGGTGGCAGGGAAGAAAACATAGATGTGATGGATTATGAATCATCGCTTACTGACCCAGAGAAGGCCGTTGAATTTGTGGAAAGAACAGGCATAGACTCTATCGCTATTGCTATAGGTACAGCGCATGGACTTTACAAAGGGACACCTAAGATAGATTATGAACGCTTGAGAACGATAAAAAATATGGTGAGCATTCCAATCGTTCTTCATGGCGGCTCTGACATACCTGATGAAATGGTTATGCAAGCTGTCAAAGACGGAATAAACAAGCTCAATATCGCTACCGATATAAAGATTGCCTTCGTCAATGCTTTAAAAGCCTATTTGGAAGAGCATCCAGAAGAAAACGATCCAAGAAAGTACTTTGCTCCTGCTATCCAAGCTGCTAAGGAAGTAGCAGTGCATAAGATACAAATTGCCGGATGCCAAAATAAGGCAGACTAATTAATATTTTCTTAAAGTACAAAATTTTGGCAAAAAAGGCTTTGCGTAGCTTGATTTTGCTATAAAGTTGCTTACTTTATTAGCAAGAAAATGGCAAATTATAATCAATATCAAGTAGCTTATTGCTTAAACGAGGGAGAGATGTGTTACGGGTGAACCTAATATTTTGTTAACAAGAATTGATAACAGATTGGTTCATGGACAGGTGGGCGTTACATGGACGAAAACATTGGGTGCTAATTTAATTGTGGTTGCGGATGATGATGTAGCGAAGGATCCTCTACAGCAGCAGCTAATGGCGGTGACGGCTGAAGCAGCAGGTGCTGGTATAAGGTTTTTCACCATACAGCAGACCATAGATACCATCCACAAGGCTGCACCTTCGCAGAAGATTTTTCTTATTTGCAAAACACCAGAAGTAGTTAGAAAACTCGTAGATGGGGGTGTTCCCATTAAAGAAGTAAATGTGGGCAACATGCACTTTTCCACCGGTAAGAAACAACTTAGCAAGAAAGTTTTTGTGGATGACAAGGATTTAGAGGATCTTCGCTACATAAAATCTAAAGGGGTCAATGTATTTATCCAGGATGTACCAGGTGATCGGAAACAACAAATAGATTAATACTGAGGAGGGAAGAACATGATCAGCATCACGCTCGGGCAAGGTATAGCCTTGGCTATCCTTGCTGTAATCGTAGGTGTGGATTTTTGGCTTGAAGCGCTCTTCATTTTCAGGCCCATTATTGTCTGTACTCTTGCTGGTCTCATTTTGGGAGACTTACAAACGGGATTAATTGTGGGCGGTCTAACAGAACTGGCATTTGCCGGTCTCACGCCTGCCGGAGGAACGCAACCGCCTAACCCTATTCTCGCGGGTATAATGGGGGTTGTAATTGCCCATACCGTTGGCGTAACACCGCAGGCTGCTTTGGGTTTGGCTCTGCCTTTCAGTTTGCTTATGCAGTATATCATCTTGTTGTATTATTCAGTATTTTCCTTCTTTATGCCTATGGCAGACAGATATGCTGCTGAAGCAAACACTAAAGCGTTCATAAGGTTGAATTTGTTAATGACGGCGATTGTGGCTGTAACCTACGGTGTAGTAGTCTTCTTAAGTGTTTATGTGGCTCAAGATGCCATGAGAGCACTTGTACAATCTATGCCAGCATGGTTAACACACGGTCTTAGTGTAGCCGGAGGTATTTTGCCCGCTGTAGGATTCGCGATGCTCATGGGCGTTATGTTCAATGTGGAGTACACGCCGTTCTTGATTATCGGTTTCTGGATTGCTTCTTTCATACCATTCTCCAACATACTGCCTGTTGCTGTTATCGGTGCGGCTTTGGCCATATATGAGTATTTCAATATACAGAGGAACAAATCAAATGCTGCTATGTCATCAAACGTTTCCATGACTCCAGGTGAGGGAGGCGAAGAAAATGAAGGAATTTAACGATCCTCAAAACAAAGAACCCGAATCCAAAGAGCCTGAACAGGTTTTGACTAAAAGTGATATAACAAAGCTGGCTTTTTATTCTTCATTCTTGCAAGCTGGCTTTAACTACGAACGTATGCAAGCTTCTGGCTTTACCATGGCGCAATTACCTTTCTTGCAAAAGATTTACAAAGATGATAAGCAAGCCTTATCTGAAGCAATGAAAGATAACCTCGAATTCATCAATACGCACCCAAACTTTGCTGGTTTCCTTATGGGCTTGCTACTTTCCATGGAAGAAAAGCACATGGACAGGAATGTTATTAAGGGACTTAAAGTAGCTCTTTTTGGTCCTTTAGCAGGCATAGGTGATGCATTGTTTTGGTTCACCATATTGCCCATCGTAGTTGGTATAAGTTCTTCTTTCGCTCTGGAAGGAAGTTTGCTCGGCCCGATTTTATTCTTTGCCGTATACTTATCTATTTTCTTATTAAGGGTTCCTCTAACTCATCTGGGTTACAATCTGGGAACGAGAGCCATAGAGCTTATAAGGAATACAGCGCAAGCTGTTTCCAGAGTAGCAACCATATTGGGTATCACTGTCATCGGCGGCTTGATCGCTTCCTATGTGCATATCCAGTTGGCGCTCCAGATACCCATCAATGAAGCCAAAACCGTATCACTGCAGACAGACTTCTTCGATAAGATATTCCCTAACATTCTGCCTCTGGGTTATGTGCTTCTCATGTACTACCTTCTGAAGAACAAACACGTTAGCCCTGTGGTCCTGATTCTTCTCACTTTAGGGCTCGCCATCCTTCTTTCGGCTATTGGGGTGTTGTAGTGAGCAAAGTATTCATTGTAACTGGTCATGGGAAGTTCGCTGCAGGTGTTAAGTCTTCTTTGGATATGCTCCTTGGGGCAGGTGATGATCTCTATTTTGTCGATTTTGAAGAGACAGACAGCGATGTTACGCTGAAAGAAAAGTTTTCTAAAATCCTTAGTGAACGTAAGGATGCAGAAGTATTGTTCATTTGCGATCTGTTAGGAGGCACTCCTTATAAGGTAGCTGCTCAGCTTGCTAATGAAACAGACAAAATAGAAGTCGTAGCCGGATGCAACATTGGGTCCATAATGGAAGCTTTCATGGGCAGAGAAGAGCATTCATTAAGCGATTTGGCTGATTTTATTGTGGATGTAAGCAAGAACTTTACTATCCGTTTCAAAAAGGTAAACACAAACAGTATCAACACAAATCAGGATTTTTCTGAAGGGATATAACTCCATTTTATGGGGTAAGCAGTCTTTCTTCTCTTTGTGAAGACTGCTTACCCCCAGCAAAAAGTACTAATGGAAAGAAGGGGTTATTGATGTTACTCGGTCATGATGAGCGTTTTTTCCAAGATAAAGGCGGGTATAACACGGCACGCGAAATAAACCAACAACCGGATGTTTGGTTAAAACTGTTTGAAACGCTTAAGGGTGAGAAACAAAACATATGTGACTTCCTAACACCATTGTTCTCAAACAAACACATACGCATCATCTTAACTGGAGCTGGTACTTCTGCCTTTGTTGGCTACAGTAGCGCTGGCTACCTGAGAAGGGCATTGGGTCTTAACATAGAGGCTATAGACACTACTGACATTGTGTCAGCACCTAAAGATTATTTGTTTAAAGACAGAGAAACATTAATCATATCTCATGCACGTTCTGGTGATAGCCCAGAAAGTGTTGCTACGATTAAGTTAGCCAAAGAGCTCATTGATAATGTCCATTTTCTAAACATCACCTGTAATCCCAGCGGACAACTCTTTAAAGAAGCAGCTCACGAAGAAAACTCTCTAAACATTTTGATGCCAGAAGCTACGAACGATTTGGGTTTTGCTATGACCAGCAGCTTCACATCCATGCTTTTGGCAGAAATCATGCTTCCACACATAAAGGATATAGAAAGATGGGAATCGCTTTTTGCAAAGCTATCTCAAGAAGCTAAAAGGATATTATCAGAAGATGTTTCAGCTATTCAAGAAATAGCAAACAACGATTATAATCGCCTTGTTTATCTTGGGAGCGGTTGCCTAAAAGGGTGCGCCACTGAAGCTGCACTAAAGACGCTGGAGCTTACCCATGGTGTAGTGAATACCAATTCCAATAGCTTCCTTGGTTTTAGGCATGGACCAAAATCTGTCATCAATGACTCTACTTTACTTGGCTTCTTTGTTTCTACCGATCCATATACGCAACGTTATGAAATGGATTTGATAAACGAAGTGATTGCTGATGGTGGCGAGCGGAAACTCGTAGGTTTCTTCCCTTACAACAAAACATTAAGCGGTTTGGATTATGCCTTTTGCCTAAAAAATGATTTTTCCGATGTAGATGCAGCTTTTCTCACCCCAGTTTACATTATCTACGCCCAGCTACTTGGTATTTTCAAATCGCTCCAATTGGGTATAACGCCTGATAATCCCAATCCTGAAGGGCATGTCAACAGGGTTGTAAAAGGCGTTCGCATATACGACTTATAACAATAAGAAAGAATACATACATCTTTAGAAATTAAGAGCCTGAGCTGTAGGTGAAATGCACTACTATTCTTGGGCTCTTTTTCGTTTCCTATAGTGCTCTTTGTGGCTACGAGAATCGGCAGTTTGCCTTTCTGCTTCAGTTCTTTTGTTAGGCTTTACTTTAACCTTTTTACATGTTCAGGAGGATTTTCCATGTTTCGAAAACTTCGTAAGTACGGAACTACAAGTATGAGAACATATTACATAACAAAAACATTACTAGAAATCGCAGGTAAATTCAGTGAGGAGTCTACCGAGATGTAATTGTGTCTTATTTACTACGCTGAGAAGAATCTCCTATAGAAATTTCTCGTGTTCTATTTTGTTAATGAGTCTTAACTCTCTTTAGCCATAGTGATTCGATGGGGGATATACTGTTTAGTGAACGCCTTTAGGTATGGGAAGAGTCCGCCTGCATTATATAGTAGGAACAAACTTTCTTCTCTGATTAAAGGTACTTAAATGACCACACATTCGTGATAAACATCTAAGCATAGTCTTCCTTTTAAAATACTGCCGGATTGTTCGTCCTATAATTAGATGTTTTTTGTACTAGCATATATTATCATTAAATAACAATATGATTATGGAATAGAAATGGGGGCATTATGGCAAGACAACAAAGGCAGAATACGGGGAGGACATTTCGGCAAACAGTACAGCAATACGTAAGCCAAGCCGCGAACATTTACAGATTAGTTCCATCTATAGATCATGCTTTCTATGAAATAATGCGATTATGTTAAAAGATAATGTTGTTATAAGTGGGACTGGTATAAAAGACTTTACTGCGGATGGACTGCATTTGCTCATGCGAGAGCCTGTTGACAGATTGATACGCGAATAGACTGTGACAAAGAAGGACTAGACAGTATGCGCATTAAGGTGCAGTTTATTTCTTTAGATGGCAAGCCTATAACGTTACCATTGCAGTACTTGTACAGCATACATAAATTGGTTTATCAAATGTTTACGCCAGAAACGGCACGCCTTATCTACATAGATGGTTTCCCGTATGGAAACAAAAAACTAAAGCTCTTCTCTTACTCACGCATATTGGAACATGGTAAAGTGAACAAGGAAAAGCGAGAAATTAGCTTTGATAAAACTATGACATTTTACTTTAGCAGTTCTCTTCTGCCTCTTGTAGAGGATTTCGTGCAGAATGCTTTTACCAAAGAGGAAATAAGGCTCGGAGGTAATAACATACTCTTGACGCAGTGCGAAATAATGCCAGATCCACCAGCAAAGCAAAAAATAACCATAAGGATGGAGTCACCACTAACTGTTTACGACTCCTTCTCTAAAAACGGCAAAGTTTTTACGCATTACTACGCACCCGTAGATTCTCAAGCTAAAATTCTGGTAGAGGAAAACGCTAAAAGTAAATATGCTGCTACACAAGTAGCTTTAGGCAACAGTATTCACGAAAATGCGTTCAATGATATGCACTTAAGCATCGAACCAAAGCATTTCAATATTATAAGGGATAAAAAATTAGTGTATTTCAAGGGCAAGGTCATAGAAGGTTACACGGGTTACTATCTTTTGCAAGGCAACCCAGAACTGATAAAGATAACCTACGACTGCGGTTTGGGGGCAAGCACATCTCAGGGATTTGGTGTGTGGAGCCCTGTTGAAAGTAAGGGGGCGGTAACTTAATGATAGAAAGCATAGCTATGCTGGGACATTTAGAAAACCAGCAGTATGGCGATGACAAAATCCGTAAAATGGTGCAAAGCTGTTACAACCATAAGGTTAAAGGAAAGCAGAAACTAATAGAAATAAATTTCAACATCACAGGCAACGACGTATTGTACAACAAAGTAATATTAGTAGATTTGCGTCCAGAACACGGAGAGAAACTTTTGTATAACGGTGGATTTGGAAACAGTTCTAACCCTTCACCCAGTGCTTTCCAAACAGACAATGATACATTCGGGCTTAAGATACTTGGTTATTTCACGAAAACACTTGAACTGAAAAATTTATCTGAAGAAGAAAAACATTTCCTAAATAAAGTATATGAAGAACTGCTGAAGAACGAAAATAAAATCCGTTCAGAGATACAAAATAATTTGCAACAAAAAGAAAAAGGTGACAACTTTTTTATAACGCTTACGTTTAACGACGGAGAAACAACGCTGTTCCCAAGAGATATCCCACTGTTTGTGAAAATCTTTGAAACGTTGCTGTTGAATCTTGATAAAGAACCTAACAAAGAAAATGAAACTTTAACAGGAACTTGCAGCATTTGTGGAAAAAGCGATGTGAAGCTGGCCTTTCCCTCCACAAAGAAGACTTACAAATTCTTTAATAAAGATAAAAGTGGACCCTTCTACGATTTAGATGAGAACAATATCTACAATGCATTTCCAGTGTGTGAAGAATGCCTTAATGACATAGAAAGAGGGAAAGAATATATAAAAGAAAATCTTGAATTTACTTTTGTGCAGGGATTGAAGTATCATCTCATACCGCAGTTTTTTGTAAGCGATGAAGCAGTAGAAGAGTTCCTTAAAATTGTGAACAGTTCAGATAAAGAAGAAGTTAGAGAGTTACAGCAACATGTTAGAAAAGAAGAAATGGTTCTATACAAGTTAGGCACCTTAAGTGACACTATAGCTGTAAATTTCCTATTTTTGGAAATAAAGAACGCTGCAGAAAAGATTGTTATGTTCATACAAGATGTTTATCCTTCAAGGCTGAGAACGATATACGAAGCCAAAGATGCTGTGGACAGTATATACAGAGAAATGTTTCCTACTATACATGATTTCTCTTTCTTGTTTGTTAGGGATTTCTTTCCAAGAAAAGGTAAGTACCAGAGTGGCAGTGAGAAAACGAAGGGCTTAAACAACTACTTCTTAAATGTAACCAGATGTATCTTTGAAGGCAGGCCGCTGGACAACGCCTTTGTGTTTAGATTTGTGATGAACAAAATAATTGAAGAATTTCACAGCATGCAAGCAGGTGAGAAAAACGCCTATTTTATACCGACTGTGAAAGAAGCGGAAATGCTTATCATGTTTTTACAGAAGCTCAATCTGTTAAGGGGAAAGGAGACGACAAGGATGAATAAGGATGAACTGTTTGACGATTACTTTGAGAAGTTTGCTGACTTGTACGGCAGCCCCCTCAAGAGAGGGCTCTTTCTACTTGGAGCCGCCGTAAACATTTTTACAATGGTGCAACTAGGGGAAAACAGATATGGTAACGCACCATTTTTAGATGAACTTAAAGGCTTGAAGATGAACTACTCTGATTTCAAAGGGCTAACCAGTAAACTGCAAAGCAAGCTGTTTGAGTATGGAAAAGCGGTAGAAGAGAAAAACAAATGGATGCTCCGCCGTGCTAATAGAATACTAGGCAAAGCTACAGAGTACCTCTTGCAGGTTACAGAACCTGATGTAACAGTACAGGAGATGAACTTTTACTTTGTAGCCGGCTTCCATCAAGGGTACGATATAAGCTCACACGTTGGGAGCAAGCTAAAAAGTCTAAGCCAAAGCGATGAAACAATAGAGGATAAGGAGGATAAGGAGAATGAGTGAAATCGGCAGGAGAGAAATTCTGTTCCTTTACGATGTGATTTATGCTAACCCTAATGGTGATCCTAACGATGAGAACAGACCCAGACTTGACGAAGAAAGCGGCAAGCTGTATGTTACTGACGTAAGGTTAAAACGCACTGTTAGAGACTACATGAAAGACATTTTAGGCAAAGAGATATACATCTATGAAGAAACCGACGAAGAAGGCAAAAGGATAACCAAAGCGGCTCGTTTGAGGCAAAGCTTTAACAGCAGTCCCATAGAAGCGATGAGACACTGCATAGATTTAAAGCTGTTTGGAGCAACATTTGCTATTAAAGATAAAGAGAAAGAAAACAATGACAAACCAAAAGGCAAATCAAAAAATAAAGCGGTAGAAGAAAATGAAGATACTGATTCAGATGAAGAAAATGAAATAAAAGAAAAGAACTTAAACTTCACAGGTCCTGTGCAGTTCCGCTTTGGTAGGTCTTTGCATGCAGTAAAGCTGCAAAATGTTAAAGGAACAACTGTGATGCCCAAAGGTGAGAATAAAAAAGCAGGCACGTTTACAGATAAGTGGATAGTGCCTTACGCTTTAATCGGTTTTGAAGGCGTTGTTAACGGCATTACAGCAGAGAAAAACAGAGAATTCTTAGAAAAGAAAGCGAAAGAATCTGATGGTTTCGGCTTGACGCTTGAAGATTTAGACACAATGTACCAAGCAATGTGGCGTGGCACAAAAGAGCTGTTTACCACATCTAAAGCTCAGTCTCCCATGCTACTTTTAGAGGTAGTGTACAACGACGAAACATACCACATAGGAGACTTAGAACGGATGCTCACTGTAAAAACCGAACTCAAGCATGAAGATATCAGAGATACCAAAGATTACCTGCTGGATACTACAGATCTTGTTAACGTTCTGAAAGAGCATGCAGACAAGATACGCTTCATTAGAGTGAAACAGAACCCGATACTGAACACTGCATACGGCGATGAGGTAAAACCTATAAGCGATATCCTTAAGGAACACGGCTTTGAGGTGCAGAGTTTCTCATTTGAAGGATAGGGTTCGCTATGGACACAGCCGTAGTATTTGACCTATGGGGTCCCTTAGCAGTATATAGAAAGTTCTACACGAATTCTTCTGTGCTGTCTTATGCCTTTCCGCCACCTACAGCAGTAAGGGGGCTTGTAGGAGCTATTGTAGGCATTGATAAAAGCAAATATGCCGCTGAGCTAAAAGACATGGAAGTTGCGGTAAGCTTAAAACATGTTAAAAAGACACTGCACATGACGCTGAACTACATTAAAACGATAGATGGAGAAAATGCACTCGGCAAAGGCAGAACACAGATACCTGTTGAGATTATTAAAGACCCCTACTACTGCATCTATGTAAGAAAACTGCCACAGCAGATAAAAGAACAGCTAGTAACAATGCTTTCCGAACACCGCACAGTTTTTACTCCATACCTTGGTATGAGCGAAATGATAGCTAACTTCAAGTTTATAGGTGAATATGAAATAGAAGAAAACAACGGTTCTGCAGTAGTAGACAGCATTGTGCCTGCAAAGACGATCGACGTAGAGAAGATAAGAGAAAATGGTAACAAATTAGGCAAAGAACGCATACCATTCTACCTAGATGCAAATAAGAAACCTCTATCCTACATGGACATAGCGTACGACGTGAATGCAAAACCTATACCTATGAAAGGCAGTTACAGCATTGTAGGTAAAGTTCCAGTAAAATTTCTTACCAGCGAAAATATTGTGAAAAGCACATAATAATGTCTGTTTGACTCGCACTGTTAAGCTTGCAAAAACTTCGATGATAAAGAAATTATAGAAAGTAGAGGCATACAGCGGTGTGGCTTCTGAAGTACCTTGAAGATAGTGACGCCAGTAATAGGCTGCGAAAAGGAAGTTCAAGTTAATGCGTGAAGGTATGGTAGACAGATTTGAAACCGAAGGAGAAATTGCGGTTGTAGAAACTCTTGCAAAAGACGTTATAGTTCAGCACAAAGAGATGTTCTCCGACAGTGATGTACATGCAAAAGACTATGTATATGAAACGCCTAACGTATTATGGGCAGTTGATAAGAATAAAACGCAGTAACGCACAGCTCAGGCAGAAAAGCTCATGAACGAGCTGTTTGAAAAGGAGGTTGGCAGTGAACAGTAAGAAGATAATCTCCATTCTTCTCACAGGTTTATTGGTCATCGGTTTCCTTACCTTTACACCTGTCAGGGGTGCTGTAAAACTTACGGTAAGCTACATAAATGTAGGAGAAGGGCTGTCAGTATTAGTGCAACTGCCGAATGGGAAAACTTTGCTTTATGATGCCGGGCCGCAGAAAGCAGTTAGCACAGTAATCAGCTATCTTAAAAGTAAGAAAATAACTAAGATAGATGCGCTTGTTTTAAGTTGCCTAGACAGTGACCATATAGGTGGTGCAGATGAGGTAATAAAAACCTTTGCTATAGGTTCTATTTATATGCCTAAAGTAGTTCAGAACACACAAAGCTACTTAGATGTATTAAATGCTGTAAAAGCTAAAGGATTAACTATTAAAACTGCACAGAAAGGCGTAACCATCTCTCTTGATCCCAGTGTGAAGATTGCCATGTGGAGCCCTCTAAAAGCTTACTCAACCGATGATATAAACGACTGGTCTGCTGTAACGTCCGTTGTCTATGGTAGCACTTCGTTTCTATTTTCAGGCGATGCTGAAACCAAAGCGGAGAATGATATGCTGTCTGCTGGTGTAGTAAAGCCTCAAACAGTTTTTCAGGTTGGTCATCATGGCTCAAAATATTCTACTTCCACTGCATTTCTAAATGCAATAGAACCTAAATATGCTGTCATCTCTGTAGGGACAAACAGCTATGGGCATCCTACTCCAGAAACCATAAGTAGACTGCAAAGTGCGAAAGCACAGATACTCCGCACTGATAAGCAGGGGACTATCGTAGCCTACTCCGATGGCAAAACAGTTACGTGGAATGTCAAACCATGGGTAGTTACTGTAACAAAGCCAGCTCCGTCAACTCCTGCAAAATCTACAGTTAAAGTGCAAATTGTCAGCAAAGACCTTGCAGGCGAAAAGGTAGTCATAAAGAACAACGGCACAACAGATGTAGATATGTCTGGGTGGAAACTTATCAGTGTGCAAGGCAATCAAACGTTTACTTTTCCACAAGGCTTCATCCTTAGAAAAGGTGCTTCTGTAACGGTTGTTTCAGGTAAAAACGCTTACAACAATCCACCATCTGTACTGATGTGGAAGAAGGCGAACATGTGGAACAACGATAAAGACCCTGCTAAACTTCTGAACAGTAGTGGAGTCCTGGTCAGTTCAGTGCCTTAAAGAAAGTTAAAGTTAGGAGGTGCATAGTGTGGGAGAAAGAAATAATTCAGCTTCCAACAATTTATACTCTCATCCGCAAAAGCTCTTAGCGGAACATTTGCTCAACGTTGCAAATGGCACCAAACAGATACTGCAAGAAAGCATACCTGACAGCTATACATACAAAGATACAGTTATAAAGGCAGGCTATTTGATAGGGCTTACGCATGATCTTGGTAAGTGTACAACGCATTTTCAAGAGCATTTGTTCAAAGGCAAGAAAGGCGACATAACGTACCACTCTGCTTTATCTTCTCTGTTTAGTTTCTATATTGTAAAAAACATGTTAGACAAAGAACAAATACCAGATGACTTAAGAACTGTTTTGGAAGCTCTTTCTGTGGTGCTAGTAAAAAGTCATCATGGAGACTTAGACAATGCCATAGAGGTTTTGGAAAGTTGTTATGAGAGCGTTGTTTTGCAACAAATTAATGCAATTTCTCAGAGCAGTTTAGAACAGCTTTTTAGAACTATACATTTAGAAAATTGGTATCCTGCTAAAATAAGCACAGAAACACTGAAAAATTGGTATAGGCAAGCAAATGAAAAAGATTTAGTTTGCTTGGTACCTTGTTTAATAGATACTCTAAACAGCCAAGAAAAACCAACATACTACGTGCTGTCTAACATGATGTTCTCTGCACTTATAGAAGCTGATAAGATGGATGCGACGATAGGTAGCATGGTAAGCGTACCTGACTATTCTGTTAGCATAGATACTATTGAACAGTATCAAGGTAATTTAGCAAGAAGACCTCTTTCCAATCTGCGTGAGCAAGCTTACAAAGAAGCGATGAGTAACATAGATACAGTGATACAACAAGGACTGCCTCATAGATTGATGCTTCTCACACTGCCTACGGGACTTGGTAAAACCATTACGTCATTTGCAGTGGCTAACCGCATTAGGACAACTCTTAACAAGCCTTACAGGATAATCTATGCTGTGCCGTTTATAAACATCATAGAACAAAATGCAGATGTGTTCAGCAACCTAATCAAAACGCAGTACGGCAGAGAGCCCACATCAGACATGTTACTTCTGCACCACCACCTTGGCGATGTCTACTACAAGACCGATGAAAAGGACTACGATGTAAATAAATCTTCTATACTGATAGATAGCTGGAACAGCAGTAACATCGTTACCACATTCGTTCAGTTGATGCACACGCTTATAGGAAGGTCTAACTCCATGCTTATGAAATACAACAAGCTTGCAAACAGCATCATTATACTGGATGAAGCACAAGCACTGCCGCTCGGCTACTGGAAGCTGACAAGCAAAATGCTCAATGAAACATTAGAAGAATTAGACTCTTATGCTATTGTAATGACTGCAACCAAACCGCTTTACTTTGAAGGAGTAAACCTCGTAAATAACAAATACGACATAGAAAGCCGATACACGCTTGATGCAAGCACATACATAGGTATAAGTTCTATGGAGCAGTTTGCAGAGCAGTTTGCAATAGAACCAGACAAATCCTACATGTTCATTATGAATACGATACGTGAAGCTGAAACAATGTATGAGCTGATAAAGAGTAAAATCCCTTCAGAACAGATAGGTTTTCTTTCTACACATATTGTGCCTAAACAGAGGCGTGAAGTAATAGAAAAAGCTAAGAACGGTACTTTTAGGATACTGGTATCTACGCAGGTAGTAGAGGCAGGCGTAGACTTGGATTTTGACGTAGTTGTAAGAGATTTCGCACCGTTGGAAGCGTTAGTGCAGTCAGCAGGCAGATGCAACAGAAATGCTGTAAGAGAAAAGGGCATGGTGTTTGCAACCAACTTCGCCGACGAAGCTAACAATAATAAGCCTTTCGCTTTATACATTTACGATAAGACGTTGCTCGATCTTACAGAAGAGTTAGTGAAAGGTAAAGCCATTGAAGAAGAAAACATAAGCGGTTTGTTTGAGCAGTATCTTTGTAAAGTTGAACAACGTAAAGACACCGACACAGTATCTGACAGGATATATAAAGACATAATGGAGCTTAATTACAGTGGCATAGAAGAATTTAAGGTTATCAAAGATGAACACCCGCAAGTAGACGTATTTGTAGAATTAGACGATGAAGCATCTGAAATATGGAGCGAAGCTGAAAAACTTGGAAACATAGAAAATCCATTTGAAAGAAAGCACAAGTTTGAAGAGCTGAAAAGAAAGCTGTATCAGTACGTAGTATCTATCCCTGCTGATGTGGAAAACCAGCCTATAGTAACAGATTTGCTACCATACGTGCCTAAAGGCAATCTAAGCGATTACTACGACCCAAAGACAGGCTACAAAGTGAAAGGTAGCTCTAACACACGGTGATCTCCTCCCATGACTAAAGGCACAGGCTTCCTCCTTGATTGAATGAAGCTTGCACAGATGTAGGAAATAATCCCTATGTCTGTGCAGCGGTTTCTCTCCAGTGACTTAAGTTCGGGCCGATCCAACCCTACGCAATTCTTCCCAACCCTAAAGGAGTAGGTTTCCCCATCGCTCTCTCGTAAATCTCATGTCGCCCCCCGATAGTGCAAAAACACTGGGGGATCGACATGTTCATGAAAACATTAAACAACGTAGTATGGTTGCTATGTTTAATATGTTATAATGCGTGAAAGTGTTATTGCCAAGTTTGCAAAAACTTCGGTGATAAAGAAAGCATAAAAAGTAGGAACACCCAGCAGGGCTTGCAGTTTCTAAAGTACCTTGAAGGAATTAAAACAGGAGCTGTGGAGTATATGAGAGACGAAATAAGGAAAGTTTCTAAAGTACCTTGAAGGAATTAAAACC
>NZ_KB899040.1:1007144-1251339 GCF_000378005.1 Coprothermobacter platensis DSM 11748 | reverse complement strand
CTAAAGTACCTTGAAGGAATTAAAACATCCATTTGCAGGAGAAGTTTATTTCGTTAAATATAAGTTTCTAAAGTACCTTGAAGGAATTAAAACTCGCAAGACGAAATGAAAGCCATTAAAACAGACAAAAGTTTCTAAAGTACCTTGAAGGAATTAAAACCGTGAGTAATGGTAAGGATTGGGTGGCAGAGATTGTGTTTCTAAAGTACCTTGAAGGAATTAAATATATCTTTCAGTGCGTTTTTACAGTTTAACTTCGAAACGGTTTCCAACTTGAGCACTTTATTTTTAATTGGTTGGCTTTATTTTCGCCTTCGCATCTTTTCCCTTATGCCGTCATTTCCTCCTCGCAAATACGGTGTACCTTTCTGTTTTTATCAATCTTGACCTCTTATCACATTTACCACTTTTCCATATTTGATGGTGTAGTAGTTGTAGCATTATTGGTACTTCCAAAGCTGATATCAGTTCCTCCATACGTAAACGAGCTCCCGACAATAAGCATCAGGAAAAATATGACGGCAATCATGAGCACATAGGGTAGTAGAGCTACAAGAACAGGTTTAATGGCATTCAGCATGGCCTTTGATGCTTTTCTTGCTCCAGATTTGAATGCATTTCCAAGCTTGTTATTTATATCGTTACTTATCTGATCTTCCGAGCCCATAAGCACCCACCGTACTTATTACAAGAACACGCGGGGAAAGCCCACTCCTTTAGGGGTGGGATGATAAGCGTTATTCTTTTCATTCTTCACGCAGGTTGTATTAGTTATATTGCATGTAACTATTATCTATAGTATAATAGCACTATGGATGGCAAGCGTTGGAAACGCTCATCTACGGTGGTGTATAACATTGGTTACCACTTAATTTGGTGCTCAAAGTACAGACGCAAGGTACTCACAGAAGATGTAGCAGCCAGGCTTAAGGAACTTCTACTGGAGAAAGCACAGCAAATTGATGTAGAGATTGCTCAAATGGAAGTTATGCCAGATCATGTGCATCTGTTCGTAAAGACAACGCCGACTAACAGCCCCCACTTCATTGTTAACCAACTAAAAGGCTATACCTCACGCATGCTTAGAGAAGAATTTCCATTCCTCAAAAGTAGGCTTCCATGCCTCTGGACACGTTCATACTACTGTGAGACTGTGGGGCATATATCTGAGCAAACAGTGAAGAGATACATAGAAGAACAGAAAGGGAAATAAACCTGAAGTGATAAGCAAGGCAGAGAAGATAAAAAGTACACTCCAAGAGACCAAGGAAAGACGTAAAACACAAAGAGCAACAGTGTACCAATTGAAGCTGCAGAACTTGTCACAGCATAAAGAGGGCCTTCTAAGTAGAGCCTTCGCAGAAGCAAAGTGGTTGTATAACTGGCTTGTTTCTGACACAGAACGGTTGAGCCTAGCAGTAAACAAGATAGATGCAGTAGATGTAAAAGTTAGTAAGACATTTAAAGAGAGAGTGTTAACTGTTCTAGGCTCACAAGTAAAGCAAGAGATAGCAGACAGGCTAAGAGATAACCTTAGAGCTTTAGGGAAACTAAAGAAGAACGGGCACAAAGTAGGAGCATTAAAACCAAAGAAGTTTATAAACTCCATACCATTGAAGCAATATGGAGTAACGTACAAACTTGACTTTGCACGTAATAGAGTGAGGATACAGAACTTAGGCACGTTTCGTGTATTAGGATTGCAACAGATTCCAGAAAAGGCAGAGATAGCAAACGGCGTGCTGGTGAGGAAGCCTAGTGGGTATTATTTGCATGTAACATGCTACATTCCAAGAGAAGATTCAGTGCGTAAGCATATAGGTGAAGCCGTAGGGATAGACTTTGGAGTGAATAAGAAGCTCACATTATCCAACGGTTTGCAGATAAGGTTTGAGCTACATGAGACAAAGAGGCTGAAGAGACTTCAGAGGGATATATCCAGATGCAAGAACGGATCAAGCAATAGAGAGAAATTAAGGGCAAAGCTAAGAAAAGAATACGAAAAGATAAACAATAGACGCAAGGATGTACAGAACAAGGTATTAGCATACTTGAAGCAGTACAAGGTAGTAGTGTACCAAGACGATTTCATAAAGGGATGGGAAGCATTGTTTGGTAGGCAGATACATGCCTCAGGGATAGGTGGATTGAAGTCAAGGTTGAGGAACAGCCTTGAGACACCTATTGAAGTAGCGAGGTATGAACGTACTACCCAAGAGTGCTTCCAGTGCGGGAAAGTACACAGATTGAGCTTATCAGAGAGGATGATGGAATGCGAGTGTGGATGGGAAAGTGACAGAGACGTAAATGCAGCGTTGGTGATACTAAGGAAGGGGTTAGGCTTGGAGCCTAAGCAAGCCGTAGGGTTGGATCGGCCCGAACTTAAGCCTCTGGAGAGGGAAACCGCTGCACGGATCCTAGGGAGTAATCCCTACATCTGTGTAAGCTTCACTCAGTGAAAGAGGAAGCCCGTGCCTTTAGGCATGGGAGGAGATCACAGGGAATTTCGTAGACTACGCCATAGCTATGGGCTGTTCACTCATATTGATTGGCTGGATTGGCATAACTTTCCTGAAATGACGGTATGTCTAGTAAGCTTCAAAGGTTTTAGTTGGATGATAGACTATGAAAAGATGTTTTCCCTTTGCTTTCCTCTTATCCAATAAACAAAGTTCTTTAGTAGACTTTCCTACTGCTGAATAAGCCTGGTATAGCAAGCAATTTACTAGAAACGTGTCAGGTATCTTCATAACTAACTGTGCTAGCAGCGAACTGTGTTTATCAAGGTTCAATTCGCTGAAAAACCGTTAAACATGTGGAGTTTAGAAGCCTTCTAATGAAAGAGAATTAGCACCTCATAACTTGCTTTCTTTAGCAATGTTATAACCCTCTTCTAAACTGACCATATTCGTAGAATACAAAACGTATGAATCGCGCTTTTTTGCGAATATGCCACTACCACGTACGCGTCATAGTGCTGTGAATCTCGTTCTAGCCTCTAAGGTAGTGACTTTTACAGCAAAATGTTCTCTATTCAAAACCCAAGTGGTAACGTGTCAGTAATATTGCGGATATCTTATGCTGAGAGTATGCATGCAGGTCCGTTGCACTATATATGATGTCTGAAAACATGGCGCTATTGGACTAACAAAGTAAATCGTTTGAGAATATGCCGTCAAGGTGTTGCATAAAAGCGTTATGCACTGGAAGACACAGTCACTATGTATGAGAAAAGATTTAATTTCTGATCCTAAAACGGATTAGTCGATCACACAAACAGGACTGCTCGGCAGTTGTGGTAAATCAGAGAAAATTGCAGAAGCCATGAGGGCAAGAGCCGGTTGGCGAGATGGGTGAGTGATATCTCTGTGCCGAGTACGTCTTGGTGAAAAAGCATTTGTTTTGTCAGCATATTGGGCCATTTAGTTACAAGAATTAGCTCTTCTAAATGTAAGCGTCATTCCGAGAAGTATTAGCAC
The DNA here is from genome assembly GCF_000378005.1 of Coprothermobacter platensis DSM 11748. GTDB lineage: Bacteria > Coprothermobacterota > Coprothermobacteria > Coprothermobacterales > Coprothermobacteraceae > Coprothermobacter > Coprothermobacter platensis. The sequence goes on along the minus strand of NZ_KB899040.1, from coordinate 1,247,860 downwards.
TTCTCCAGCTAAGAATAGGTACCAATTGTAATGAGCGGGGGCATATTGAGAAAACAAGTGCTGCAGATATGGGTCATTGGTAGACGCCCAGGCGCTTATGGGCAAACCTGAACGTTTGATGAGCAACAGATAACTTTCAATAAAAGAGTAGAAAATAACAAAAGCGCCTGCGATCATGAGTAACCAGTCCCATAAGTTAATGTTTACTGTGATGCCTTGCGTTTCCAAGCGAACTGTTATTGCACCGAACATTATCATCGTAAGGGAACATATAATTGGGGCCAACACGGGGCTAACCCATGGCACCGGTACGAAAAACAAAACATCCCACGTAAGAAGAGATGATGGCCAACCCAAGAACACTTTTAAAAACACGTAGTAGAAAATGTCCCATATGCCGAAAATGTAAAGAAAGTATGCGAATCTTTGAACGAATCCCTTTCCTGCGACCAACGACACTGTTACCAACATTACTATTGTCGCTAACTCTCTGAGTGCTTCTATGGAAAGAATTTTTTGATGCGCCGCAATCATGGTGGTTGACATACCTTCTGGATAAAAAATCTGTCTGAGATACACCACCACAGCAGCTTCTAATAAGCCCATTGCCACAGCGAATATGGCAAGTACAATGAGATTTTCGTTTTTCCTAGGGGCCTTTTGCTTTTCCATAGACTTTTCCACTTTTCCTACGTTGTTAAAAAGTATTTTGCCATAGAATAATCGTGAGAGGCTGTATGTGTGGGACTATTTATTGATCCGAGATATTTTGCAAATTCTTGTTAGTTAACTCCTTCGACTTTGTTAAGGAATTCATCATTAAAGAACCTGTAATCAATAAACGTTGACTATATCTATTTGCTATTCTGTGTTTTCTTTAAATGGATTTCTTGTAAAATGCGAATATTCTCAACAGAGTGTCGCATTTTGCAATGATTCTTAATAATGTGGTTCATCCATTCTTCTATCAGCATAGGCAAATAAAGAAGTTTATGCATGATAGGTCCTTTTATTGAGAATAGCTCAAGAGGGTGTGTATTCAAAATCTATAAAAGTAATATTTGTAATAAGTGCGTGAAAACATGTTAGGATTTAACCATTAGTAACATTATTCCTTATATAGGGAGGCATCATATCGATGCAGCAGTATCAAAAGCTTTTTGAGCCAATTAAGATTGGGAATGTTGAAATTAAGAACAAGATTGCCATGGCCCCCATGGGTATCATCGGCTTAAATACAGAGCGATGCGGTTTTTCTAAAAGGGCCCAAGATTATTACGTGGAAAGGGCAAAGGGCGGTACCGGGCTTATTATCACAGGTGTCGCAAAAATCGAGAATGAGATAGAAAAATTTCATCCCGGAAGTATGCTTTGTCCTACAGTAGATCCAGGTCATTTCATCGCAACGGCTGGAGAAATGGTAGAACGTGTGCATGCTTACGATTCTAAGATTTTCCTGCAATTAGGCATAGGTTTTGGCCGTGTGGCCGCTCCTCAGATGCTTGCGTCTGAACCTGTGGCACCATCTGCCATACCTAATTACTGGGATCCAAGAATTACTTGCCGTGAACTCACTACCGCTGAAGTGGAGCGTTTGGTAAAGATGGCTGCTGAATCTGCTGCCATCGCAAAAGCGGCTGGGTTTGATGGTGTGGAAATACATGCTGTGCACGAAGGATATTTGCTTGATCAATTTACCATTGGCATGTTCAACAAGAGAAACGATAAATATGGTGGAGATTTGATGGGTAGGCTTAGACTGCCTATTGAAATAGTGCAGGCAATAAAGCATGTTAATGGAAAAAACTTCCCTGTCGTACTGCGTTTCAGTATTAAGAGTTACATAAAAGACTGGAATCAAGGCGGTCTTGATGGAGAAGAATTTGTAGAAAAAGGGCGAGATACTCAGGAAGGGCTTACCATAGCGCCCATACTTGAAAAAGCTGGCTACGATGGTTTTGATGCCGACGCTGGTTCCTATGATGCGTGGTACTGGGCTCATCCACCTATATATCAAAAACACGGACTCTACCTTCCACTAACAGAGCAGCTTAAACAGGTAGTTCATGTTCCAGTAATTGTAGCTGGAAAGATGGACATACCTGAATTTGCAGAGAAAACCCTCGAAGAAGGTAAAGCTGCAGATATGGTTAGCTTGGGAAGAGGTTTGCTTGCAGACCCCGATTGGGGAAACAAAGTGCTTGAAGGCAGACCACAAGACATACGTCCTTGCATAGGATGCCACGATGGATGTATGGGAAGGGCGTTTTTAGGAAAACCGCTTTCCTGTGCTGTTAACCCCGCATGCGGAAGAGAAGAAGAATATGGCTTCTTCAAAGCTGACGAACCTAAGAACATCATCGTTGTTGGTGGCGGCATAGCAGGCATGGAAGTTGCTCGTGTAGCTACATTACGTGGCCACAAAGTTACACTTTTTGAAAAGACAGATAAACTGGGTGGTCATTTGGTAGAAGGTTCTGTAGACGAGTTCAAGAAAGATAATGCACGTTTGCTGGAATGGTACAGAACGCAAATGCAAGAGCTAAATGTGGATATTAGGTTGAACACTGAAGTTAAGGCAGAAGACATAAAGAATATGAAAGCAGATGCTGTCATTGTTGCTACAGGTTCAATTCCAGCGAAACCGAACATTCCTGGTATTGACAAATCCAACGTTGCTACAGCGACAGAAGTTCTACTTAAGCAAAAACCTGTGGGACAGAACGTCGTTGTAGTTGGTGGCGGATTAGTGGGTTGCGAGACGGCTATCAGCTTAGCAATGGAAGGCAAGAATGTCACTATCGTAGAAATGCTTCCGTCCTTGATGGGTGCAGGACAGCCAGTACCTCACATGAACAAAATTATGGTACTGGATATGCTACGTCGCTATAATGTGAATACCATTCTCAATACCAGTGTTCTTGAAATCAAGGATGGTTCCGTTGAACTTATCGATAAGAATTTCAAGACCAGTTCTCTCTCAACCGATACCGTAGTCCTTTCTGCTGGTATGAAAGCTAACTCTAAACTATTCAAGGATATTGCAAGTGAAGTACCGAACACCTATGCAATAGGTGATGCAAACAGTGCGCGTAATATCATGTATGCAATCTGGGATGCTTACGAAGTAGCAAGAAATATATAAAACGAAACTCTGTTAAGTCTGAGGCTCCCTCAAAGGGAGCCTTTTTTTATCTTCTGCCAACGAGTTTTATATAATGTGTGTTTGCCTTTCGTTTTGATGAAAAAGATATTAATTTCACTTTTGTTAACATGTAATTGTATTTACTTGTTTAGAATGAAAAAGGAACTTGTATAAAAGAGGAGGGCTTCTATTGGAATCTTTGCGTGTAGAGAATTTGAAGAAATACTATGGAAAAACGAAGGCCGTTGACGGTGTGTCATTTTCTTTAAACGATGGAGAAGTGGTCGGCTTACTTGGCCCCAACGGCGCGGGTAAAACTACAACACTTAAGTGCATAGCGGGCCTCTTACGGCAGACAGAAGGCTCTATAACAATTAAGGGAATGGATCACCGAGATGATATTGCTCGTTCCAAATTGTCTTATGTACCAGAAGTTCTCGACATATATGAAGGATTAACTGTATGGGACCATATGAAGTTCATTGCATTAGCTTATGAACTAAGTGATTGGGAAACTAAAGCCTATTCGCTGCTTGAGCGATTCGACTTAACAGAGAAACGTAGCGAACTCGGTCTTAACTTGTCGAAGGGTATGAGGCAGAAAGTCATGATTTGCTGCGGCCTCATGCATGACCCTGATGTATTACTTTTTGACGAACCCTTGGTAGGGTTGGATCCACGAGCAGTTCGTGAACTGAAGGATGTTTTTGTGACGTTGAAAAATGCGGGAAAATCACTTTTGATAAGCACGCACATGCTTGATACAGCTCAAAATTTTTGCGACAGAGTGCTGGTGATGAAGGCTGGAAAACTCATAGCCGAAGGTTCAGTTGACGACTTGAGAAGCAAGATGCGAGCATCTCAAGACAGCACTTTAGAAGACTTGTTCTTGGAGATAACGTCTGATGAGGGCAAATAAGGTTATAAACGATTTTCGAACACTGCTTTTCTTGGACGCTACGAAGTACAAAAACTATGTTATTGATGCTACTAAGCACCCTGTCAAATTCCTTGGCTTAATGATTCAATATGGTTTACAATTCATATGGATTTTGCCTTTACTTCTTATGAATCCCAAAAATAATAACGGTGCATGGTATTTAAGTGTCGATATAGTTGGTGCAGTTGTTATGGCCATATTATTGTTTTTGTTCTTATCAGGGTTAAACAAAGCTTCTGTGAACTATGCTCCGGGTGCCTATTCCATGGCAGATGTGGACTTTTTGTTCCCTTCTCCGCTTAACCAACGGGTTGTTTACGCTTGGTCTATGATCAGGGAATTTGCCAGCTCTGTTTACGCGACTATCTTGGTCGCCATTTATTTACCTTTCGCCGCACGCATGCTACGTTTGCCCATTATGTATGAAAGGCTCGTTTATTCTGTATTGACCGTGATGCTGGTATCTGTGCTCGTATCTGCTATGAACTTTTTTGTTTTTTCTGTGTCTCACCGTTTCGGCATTGGAAAGACGATAAAAACACTTATAAAGTTGTTTACTTTCGTGATCGTTCTTTATATTTTCTGGCATATGTTCAAAGCACAGAGTTTATGGGCAGGTTTGATTCTATCCGTTAACAGTAAACTCTTGGCTTCTATCCCTTTGATAGGTTGGGCGAAGACGCTTATTGTTTCGCCTATTTTATACGAAGTGTCACCATTGCCTCTGTTTTTACTCCTTCTTTGCTCAACGTGCCTCGTCGTTGGTTTATCTATCTATTTTGCCGTCGATTTTTATGAAGAATCTGCTGAATTGGCGCAATGGAGTCAGGCAATAAGAAAAGGTGATATCGGTTCCATACCCAACGAAAATGGAAAGAAGAAAAGCAAAGCAAGAGAACTTGATTTGAACTGGAACCTTAAGGGAGCTTGGGCTTTTACGTGGAGGCAAGCTATCGCTAATAAAAGAAGTAGCCGATTTATCATATTGGGCTGGGATCAATTAGCCCCTTTGCTATTTGGCATAATTGGTGGAGTTTTTATGAGCCACGATTTCGAAAGTGCTGCAGTTATCGTACTTATTTACATGTTTTCCTACGTATCAATGATGGCAAATCTGCCTGTGGGCTTGCAGTACGAATTGCATAAACAATATATTTTTCTTTTGCCAGGCAAACCGCGCCAAAAAATTCTTGCAGTAAACTTATTACTCTCTTTAAAAGCTGTGGTTCGTTCTATTGCCCTGACGCTTCCTTTGTGGATAATATCTGACTTGTCGTTTTTGCAAGGCTTGTCCATATTCCTATTCGTACTATCTGTAGATGTGCTTTCTCTTTTTGGCATGACTATCGTCAACGTGCTTTCTCCTTCTTATGATTCAAAGAACGTGCTTACAACATACCTGCGTTTACTTATATTTGTTATTTCCATACTGCCGGCATTACTTGTAGCAATTCTGTTGTCTATTCTAACCAGAGATTTTCTTTTTGCTTATCTCGGTTTTGCCGTAGGCGCTGTCATAACACTTTTCTTGCAACTTATCTTGGCTGATAAAATCTTTTGGCGCATGGAAATGCCCAAATAATATAGTTTTTAGACCTCTAATGAAAATGTATGCTGTTTAGCATAATATATATTAATTTGTGGTAAAATACGCTCATGGGATGAGGTAATAGTTACAAATGGCTCTAATAATGTAAAACCCAACATCCCCTTAAGGAGGTGACGCACCACCGATGAGAACGGGTCGCGTGTGGAAAAAGATTCTTATAGGAGGTGCGCATTATGGTAAGCAAGGGCAAGAAATTGAAAATCAGTGTGATTCTTATGAATGTAATGGTTATCGCATTGGTCGCAGTCCTTGCGGGAGTTGGTGTTTACTTCTACTTTAGCGACAGAGAAACGAGCATTGGCAATAAGATAACGGCTGGTTCTTTGGACCTAACGAGCGTCATAGACGGAACCTATGCACAACCAGATAACGTCAAGGGCAGTATGGCCAAAAGTGAGCAAGGCGATGGCTTAAACGACAGTGTCGTATTTGATAAGATTGCTCCCGGTGATTCTGGGTCTATAACATGGACACTGAAGAACATTGGCAATATTAGGGGCTTTTTGGCTATTACAGCTACGGTACAGAGTGACACCAACGGCACTACAGAACCTGAAGACGAAGCTATCAGTGAAAACGCCGATACAGATCTTAATCTCGTGGACCTATTGGGCGTTCGTTTAGCCATTACCACGCCAACACAGGCTGCAACATATATATTAGGTGATAGTTATAATTATGTCCCACTCTCACAGTTAGAAGCTAAGCTTGACAGCCAGAAAGATTGGCAACTCGACCCAGACGAGACTTATGTTTACAAACTTGAATGGTCGCTACCCACAGATGTAAAAGCTGCTGGAGAAGATGGAAAGTTCGGAACTGAAGATGATGTACAAATCAATGACAATATCTTGCAAACTGATACATCCACAATTGATATGACGTTCTACCTTGACCAAACTCAGGGGCAAACACACTAACCAGGGTTTAAGTTTAATCTTGCTGTCAGGGGCCTTGGCCCCTGACAGCCACTTGTTTGGTGGGAGGCGCACATGAGAAAGTTAGCTATGTGGTTGACAGGAGCGTTCTTCGTCTTACTCTTGTGTTGTGCGTTCTTTTTGCTCATAGGTCCCCGTTATGGTTGGAGTGTGGACGCCGTTTTATCTGGAAGCATGGAACCTGCATTAGCGGTGGGTTCTATAGAAGTGACTAAACCTCTTCAGACCAATGAAGACATAGAAGTGGGCGATATCGTAACCTTTCGTTCTCCTTCGGATGCAGACGTGGTTATTAGCCATAGAGTAATTGCTATTGCAGACAATGGCTTTATCACGAAGGGCGATGCAAATCGTATACCTGATGAATTTGTTGTACAGAGACAGAATGTATTGGGAAAAGTGGTTTTTCATATTCCTTACCTTGGCTACTTGGTGTGGGCTATGAAGACACCTTTGGGGTTGTTTTTATTACTCATTCCAGCAATCCTCTTAATTGCTTTGTCTGTTATTAATTTGCACGACGTTGAAAAAAACAGTATGGGTCAGCAGTAGCTATGAGGATAAATGCATGTGGTACTTACATAAATTTCTGACAACCTTATTGCTTTGCTCCTTGCTAACTGTATGTGCTAAAGCTGATGTCTCTTATTCGAAAATGGCAAATGATACGGAGATTTCCTATGGAAATGCTGTAGCAGCTTGGACTTCTGACGAGTGGCTGCAAACATTCGAAAGTGATTTTGAAAGAGGAATGGTACAAGATAGTGATATTATTGCCAGTCCGGGAGATATTCTATTAGCTGTAACCACAGATTTTGCGACTGACTCATACGAAAACAGTGACTTTATTGCTCAGGAGGAAAATGTTTCTATCGATGCTAATACGGGCGTGGTAAAACTATCCGATGAACCTATTTCCCTAAGCGTTACTTTACAACCTCCCGATGCGGCCACTTATGTAAACAGTCTTTCTTCTACAAGCAATTATGGTTCTTCGTCTTCCATTTATGTTTCATCTTCAGATAAAGAAACACAAAGAAGTCTCATTGCATTCAATTTGTCTGATTTACCATCAAATGTGCACATCACATCTGCTGTTTTGTCATTGTACGCAAGCTCATCATTTTCTACAGACGAGCCCATTGGAGTGCACAGAATAACATCTGAATGGTCTTCCGATACGGTTACTTGGAGCACTGTTGAAGGAAACTTCGAAGACAATGAAACAGATATGAAAACACTTGTGTGGAATGGTGAACCTCAATGGGAGAACTGGGATGTCACCAGCGATGTTCTAAATTTTGTCTCTGGTGTATATCCCAATTATGGTTGGCTAATAAAAGGCGAAGAGGAATCGGGTGAAGAAGATACATCATGGGAATTCTGTGGGAGTATGTGCTCTACACCAAATTTTGCTCCCATGCTTGTCATATATTATGATAGTGAAAACCAAGCTACTACTGGTACGCTAACTTCTACAGATCTTCTAAAGGGAAAACAGCTTTTAAATATAAAGCAATTCAATTATGAAGCTTCAGTCATTCCATCTGATGCTGCTTTGAGCGTGCAGTTCTCTGTCGATGGAGAAAACTGGTTTGATGCAAATGGCGTAGAGGATGAATGGACACCCTGCTTAGAAGGATCGCAAACAATAGATTTATCTTCACTCAATTTATCAGACTCCTCTTTCTATTACAAAATGCACTTCGACACAAGTAACGGCCAATCTCCGCAACTTGATGAAGTATCTGTGGCATATACGCACTACACGTCCAATGGTGCTTACTATTCACCCGTGTTCGATACTTTCTACAATGGATCACGAACCGATGCCATTTTCTGGGATATCTCACTGCCTGAGGGTACAAATGTTGTTATGGAAATGAAATCTTCCAATGAATTGTTCTTGAAAGATGATAACATTCTTACGTGGACTACTATTGATACGCTCACTGGTTGCAGCAGCAGTTTGCCCGCTGGGAGATACAAACAGTGGCGTGTTATTTTGGTTACTTCAAATATGTCCCAAACGCCAATTGTCCGTGAAGTCAGAGTTTATTACCATTAGAGGCTAATAAACTCTCTTCAGTTTGAGGTGCATTTCTGTGGTCTCATAATTGCTATATAATTCTATACATTAATTGGCTTGAAAAGGGGATGTTACGGTGGCTGCTAATGTGTTAAGGAGGCAACTGGGTTTATGGCCTGCACTGGCCATAGCTGTGGGCACAACCATCGGTTCTGGCATTTTTGTTACCACTTCACAAGTTGCATCTGCTTCAGGTACGCCGTTATTTACCATAATTGCATGGCTCATAGGTGGTCTAATATGCATACCGCAGATGATGGTAACGGCGGAGATGGCCACCGCTTACCCTGAGGATGGAAGTGGTTACGTTTATATAAAACATGCCGGCTTCGAGCCGTTGGCATTCTTGTATGGTTGGGCATTCTTCTGGGCATTGGATCCACCTTCTATTAGCATACTTGCGCTGGCTCTGGTAGACTATGTGGCACTCTTTGTGCCGGCTATAACAGGCTTATGGGCAAAATTATTTGCAGCACTGATTGTCTTGCTTTTGGCTTCCATTCATTACAGAAGTGTAAAAATGGGCGGCTTATTTCAAACGATCATTACCATAGCAAAGGTCTTGCCGTTTGTTTTGGTTATAGGTGCTGGATTTATCTTTATGAAACCAAGCAATCTGAGCAGTACAGGTTTACCAGCAGGGATGACTATTCTTGGTAGCTTGCTTGCGGGTATTTCAGCCACTACGTGGTCTTACACGGGCATGACGAATGTTTGCTACATGAGTGGAGAACTCAAAGAACCACACAAAACATTACCGAGAGCACTTATTGGTTCAGCCATTATTGTTACCGCCATTTATGTTTTAGTTTCTACTGCAGTGCTAGGGCTTATGCCTTTCAGTGAAGTAGTAAAATCCAGCGCTCCCATAGCAGATTGCTTGAAATACATACCGGTGTTTTCTAACTTTGCGTCACTTTTTGTCGATTTAGCTGCCATACTGGTAATTTTGGGCTCTCTGAATTCTTGCATAATGGCTCAGCCAAGACTTGAATACGCTATGGCAAAAGACAACCTGTTTTTCAAACCATTTGCACATGTAAATGCCAAATATGAAACACCGGATGTATCGCTCTTGATGCAGGTAGCGTACGCGATTTTGGTTGTTTTTGCAACCAACCTAATCACTCTTTTAGGCTACCTTACCATTGTTCTTCTTCTGGCCAATGGGTTAGTTTATATGTCCATATATTTTTGTCGCAAGAAAGAAGACTATCATCCAACATATAAATGCCCTGCGTGGCCACTGATGATGGTTATCGCTTTGGCATCTACTTTATGGCTTGCTTGGGCTACATTCAAATGGGCTCCACTCCAAGGAGCCATAGGAGCGCTTATTGTCGTCGCAACAGGCTTGCCTGCATATTACATGTGGAAGAGGGAAAGCGCCATTAAAAGTGTCTAAATCGTTTCAGCTAATAGATGAGCCTATGTTTCTACGATAATTGGATAGGTCCTCTTCGCGGGACCGTCAAATTCGCAGAAATAAACTTGTTGTGCATCTCCCACAATCAATTCTCCATTTTGGAGTGGAATGTGGCAGTGGTTTCCACATAACAAGGATTTTAGATGCCCTGTGGCATTGCCTGCCGTTGAACCATAATCGCGTAGCATCCTTGCATGATGGTAAGGTTTATCTTCAGGTACCAGTTCTGCAAGGAGATTCTCTATGTCTTGTTCTAAACATTCCAAGCTTTCATTCACAGTTATTCCGGTTGTTGTGTGCTTTGTAACTAGCAAGAGGATGTTTGCTTAGAACTCCGAGCAAATTAGATTCAACAAAAATGTACTCAGGCAATGGCAAGGTACATTTTTTTGTTGTTGGCTATATAAGGCCTGTTGCTATTCTTCCAGAGGCTCTTGTTCCAAAAGTTGGTTTATTCGTTTTTCCCGAATGGTTCCTATGTAATAAACAACGAACGATATGGCGGGTACTATGCACCCAATGGTGGCTGTGACAGGATCATTCATGAATGTTTCCACAGCAAGAAATGCGTAAACTGCTGCTGCAAGTATGACGGTAAATGGATATCCCCATACTTTGTAAGGTCTCTCTAAATCTGGAAACTTCTTACGGTAGATTATTACAGCGATTACAGTCAAGAAGTTGTATATCATGCCACAGAAAATGACCAAAGCAGTTAACTGCCCGAGATTCCTTAGGAGGACAAGTGCGCATGAAACAATGGCAGTAGCAATTATCGCCGTAGTAGGAATGCCATTCTTTTGGTTTATTTGAGCGAAATTCCTAAACAAATAACTTTGCTTGCCAATAACGTAGTAACCCCTGGGAAAAGCAACAATCATCCCCTGGAGACATCCGAACATGGCAACGACCATACCGACAATGACTATAGATTCACCAATGCTACCCATGGCCATACGTGCAGCTTCTGTGCCTAAGTAAAAATCGCCGCTGTTTATCATGGATGTTAGCTTAGAGTAAGGCACCATTTTCATAATAGAGAAGTTGAATAATGCATAAAGGATGGTCACAGAAAGTACTCCCAATATTAACGCCCGTGGGATATTTTTGCCAGGGTTCTTCATTTCTTCACCCATACTTCCTAAGTTTGCCCAGCCTTCATAGGCCCACAAAGCAGAGACTGTAGCAAAAGCAATCATGCTCATGATGCTTCCGAAACTGACCGAGCTTTGTGCTGGAACCAGACTTAAGTTGGGTGTTTGCTTACCGAAAACGAACCCTGCAATTAAGATGATCGCTATGGGTACGAGTTTTGCAACAGTGGAAATATCTTCCAAAATGGCGCTCATCTTTACGCCAAGACAATTGTATATAGTCAAACCGATAATGAGAGCTATGGCAATTAGTTTTACTTCAATTGCACTGATTCCAAAGTAAGACACAAACGCACTGGGTATGGCAATAGCCAAGGCGGCTATTGATCCACTTCCACTAAGAAACAACGAAGTAAAATTTGCTGAGAACGCTACAATGGGATGGTAAGCTTCGCTAAGCCATGCTACAGAGCCACCTGCCAATGGTCTCTCCGCTCCTAATTCTGCAAAGCATATGCTACCCAAAAGGGAACATATTCCTCCTATTATCCAGCAAAGAATAGAAAGTCCAGGGCTCATGCCTGTGCGCTGTAAAACATATGCCCCAATATAAAAAACACCAGAACCAACCATGATACCAACTACTAAACTGATACCATCGAATAACCCCATTTCCCTACGAAAGCCCCTTTGTTCAGTTGGTGCATTAGTCATATGCGTAGCCTCCTTTTTCTTATCATATAGTTGTCACAGCATGTATAATCTAAAACTATGGTTAATGCAAAACACTATTCATGTTAAGGGAAACGGATTCTTATCACAATTTATGTATTTCATCATGTATTCCAAGTAATATGTTATTTAGTGAGGTGACAACATGGACAGTATGATTCGGGTTGGCATTATAGGTTGCGGCGGCATCGCGTTTGCCAAGCACATGCCATTTTTATCTCAGACAGATGGTGTGGAAATTGCGGGTTTTTATAATCCCACAGAAGAAAAGGCAAGAAGAGCAAAAAAGGAATTTGGTTCAAAAGATGCCAAAATATACAAAAGCTGGCAGGAGCTTTTGGAAGATCCTTCTATCGATGTGGTGCATGTACTCACCCCTAACAAATTCCATGCTGAGATGTCTATTGCGGCACTGGAAGCAGGTAAACATGTAATGTGCGAGAAACCCATGGCTACGAATGTAGCGGACGCCAAGCGCATGATAGAAGCGGCAAAAATAAGTGGAAAAAAGTTAACTATCGCATTCCAAAACCGATTTAGACCAGAAAACATGATGCTAAAAAACATAGTGGAACGTGGCGATTTGGGGCAAATTTATTTTGCTAAAGCAAGAGCTTTGCGCCGTAGAGGTGTTCCTACGTGGGGTAATTTCCTAAATAAAGATATGCAGGGCGGCGGCGCCCTAATTGACATTGGTAGCCATGCACTGGATTTAACCCTTTGGCTTATGAATAACTATCAAGTAAAGACGGTTACTGGAACTACTTATGGTGTGCTTGCAAAACAGGAAGATGCCGCTAACCCTTGGGGCCCATGGGACCCGGGTAAGTTTGAGGTGGAAGAATCTGCATTCGGCTTTGTGACCATGGCTGACGGCGCTACCGTTGTGGTAGAAAGTAGCTGGGCCCTTAATATTCTTGATGAAGGGGAAGCGCAAACCGTTTTATGTGGAAGCAAAGCAGGTGCAGACAACATGCATGGGCTAAGAATAAATGGAGAAGACATGGGGAGCCTTTACCTAAAGACGGTGGAAACGGATCTTCATGGCGCAGCTTATTATGAAAGTAAGCCTGCAGATCCTGGAGAACTGGAAATTCGCTCGTGGATAGAAGCAATAAAGGACGATAAAGAACCTTTGGTACAACCAGAGCAAGCTTTTGCTGTTACACAGATTATCGATGCCATATATACCTCTGCGCAAACAGGGAAAGCCATATCCTTTTAAGGACAAAGCGTGCCATCCAAAGATGGCACGCTTTTAGAAGCTGTGTGTTTATACGGTTTAAGGTAGGAGGTGTGCCTTATTTGAGCAAGAATACACCCATTTTTTCCGTGCTAACCCAAGCTGTTTGCAAAGAAATACTTCTTAGATTTGCTGTACTGGAAGCCGCTATGCCAAGCTGTTTAGCATATGCAGGGTCTATATAGAACCTACCATTCTTAAGTGTGAACTTTGAGTAATCTATTAAACTTCCATTCAACGATGCAACTTGTGCTTTATTAGACACAAACAATACCTTTGCTTCGGGCTTTTGCAGTGAAACTTTTAGATAAAGCTGAGCCATACCTTGCGTTAGCCTTGGCCCTGCTCTGAAAACCCAGTCATCGTTGAAAGAGACAACTTTGCCTTGCTTTACAGCCTTCAAATCTGACCAGGGTTGGCCTTTGAAGGATGCAGTTTCTCCGCCCATAGATTTCTCTGGATACAAAATATAGTCTGGGTTCAGATTAAGCAGAGATTCTTCTCCCAACGTTGGCCATGGCTGTGAGTAGCTGGCGGTCACAGAAATGAGACCTATTTGGCTTAGCATGTCATTTATAAATGTTCCCTTGCCCACACTCATAGGTGGATCATTCCACATAAGCAAAAGTACGCGTGGGTGTTGACCGCCGAGGGATTTTAGAGCCACTGGCATGAGTCTTATTTGTTCTTCCAATTTTTTTGCCTGTGTCTGTTTTTGGAAAATCATGCCCATGCGATCAATTAATGAAGACACGTCGTTAACGGATTTGGAGTCTGCTATGAACACATTCCAGTACTTCTGCATGATATCGTACGTGTCTTTGCTAAAACTGACAGTGCCAATAATCAAATCAGGTTTCTTCGTGAGCAAAAGCTCAATGTTTGGCTGGGTATAGTCACCCATTACTGGCACATTCTTTACCTCAGGTGGATAATCATCCACGGGTGTGCGCCCCATCAAACTGCTTTGTGCACCCAAAGCATAAATAATTTCTGTGACATTTGGAGCCAAAGAAATAACACGCTTGGGAACACTCGTTAAAGTAATCGTCTTACCTACATCATCTGTTACCTTCACCGCTGCAGACACTGGTGCAGTAAGCATCAACACTGCAAGCGCAAGCGCAATAATGCGCGAAAACCGAGACCTCATGTGATCACCTCCTTTGTCCTCGCAAAAGAGGCTCGGAAGTAGCAGATCAGGCAGGTCTCCCGGCTTCCGGATCAACGCTCGGCCTTGCCTTCCCAGCAGCCTTTTATTGGCAGCCAGTGGCTCACATTCTCTTAGGCTTTGCTCCCCGGTCACGGTTGCGGGACAGCGCCGGTTTCTCACCGAACTTCCCTTTTGGCACATTATTTACAAAATGTGCACCTGACCCGGTACTTAGGAACATTATAGATTATTGAGCAGGGAAGTGCAAACTTAGAGGGCCAAGAATGCGATTAGTGTATGCTTATCGAAAAGGTCGAATGAATTTTATTACTGCAGCGCTTCCGGAGAACTAATCTGTGAGGGACCCTATGCATTTATTGGCATAAAGTATTGCGTTCCTAAAACTGTAAAACGATTGGTCGTAATTAGTGAATAGAAAGGTTTTTAGGAACACAACTATTAAATGAAAGAGGGTAATAGGTGCTTTATAAAAGTTTTGGAGTTTTCTTAAACATGCCTATGCTATCTAAAGAGAGTGTTTTCCTCATAACGTCTGCGTATAGTAGGAAAATATTCACATATTTTTGATATGTTTTTGATGCAACGTGCTAAAATAATTGTGATAAATATTGCATTTGTCAATACATATTAGGTGGCAAGGGGTGTCTATGTACGGAGTTATTTGGGATACGGAAACTAATGGGGTTGTTCTTATACCCGATAAAGATAAAAGTCTAAATGTGAGCCCGCGGCCTGTTTTCTTCGAAGAGCTAGATTTATTGGGCTTTGACAAAAAATGGCGTTATCCCCACACGCAAGAGCCATTGCTATGGCGAGCAGGAAGAAGATACTATTACAAAGGCAAACTTGTTGCAGAAGCCAATGGTGGTGGCATCTATGAAGACCCGACGTTGGAGTTTACCGAAGAAGGAAAACACCTTGTGCTTGAACCTATCAATATTAGTGGCCTTATTGCAGAAAACAGTGATCAATTGTCAGTATTACAAAACGAAGCTATTGATTTTGTAAACCATATTTATAAGAGGTACAAAGACAAAGTTAGTGCGCTTGTAGTTTCATTCAGTGGCGGAAAAGACTCACAAGTCATACTCGATATTGTTTCCAAGGTAATACCGCCTTCTGACTACATGGTCATCTTTACCGACACAACCATGGAAATACCTCCCACTTACGAAACTTTTGAAAAGACGAAGGCATTGTACAAGCCTGCATATCCAGAACTTAAGTTTTACACGGCACGCAATTGGAAGAAAGCAGAAGAAACATGGAAAGAATTTGGTCCTCCTGGCATGATGCTAAGGTGGTGTTGCTCTGTTCACAAGAGTGCCCCAATGATAAGGCTGGTTAGAAACTTAGTAGGTAAAACTGACAATGTAAGGATTGTCGTTTTTGATGGCGTCCGTGAGGAGGAAAGTGCACGGCGAAAAGGCTATTCACGGTTGGCAGAAAACGTTAAGCATTTTACTCAGGTGAATGCCGAAGTCATAAAGTATTGGTCTACAACAGAAGTTTACCTTTACATAATCGCTAAAGGGCTTCCGTTGAACAGTGCCTACCGACGGGGTTTAGATCGCGTTGGGTGTAGTGTTTGCCCATATGGCTCTAATTGGTGGGAATACATTATAGGCCGTACCTATCCTGATTCTCTGGAGAGCTTGATGAATGAAGTAGAAAAGTCAGTCAAGTTGCTTGGGGTCGAAGATGGGCGTGAGTTCAAGAAATACATTTCTGATGGTAATTGGAAAAAGAGAGGCGGAGGCGAGGGCGTAGACACTGGCACCACGAGATTGGACATCGTTCAAGAGAGTTCATCGCATGAGAAGTTTGTTTTATCTAACCCTGGAGAACGTTTTGAAGAGTGGATAAAGGTTTTAGGTCCAGTAAGGCTTGCTAATGAAAACGGTAAAGTAAATGGTGACGTTCTGGCTTCTGGGAGGGCCCTGAATTTTTCTGTTAGCAGTAATGGTGGTGTAAAAACCATTGTGGATGTGACTGGGATTGAAGGGAACAGAATACTCATTGGCAGAATAAACAAGCTGGCTTATAAATCTACTTACTGCGTACATTGTGGTGTGTGCGAAGTGGTGTGTCCCACAGGTGCTCTTTCTGTTATGCCCGCGGTATCAATAAACACCAGCCTTTGCATACATTGTTATAACTGCTTGGATTTTGTAGAAAAAGGGTGCCTTCGGGCAAAATCTGTAGCAACCATGGTTTCTCAAAATGAAGGGGGCAAAGAAATGACCTCATCAACTGGATTTGGACGTTATCTTAGGTTTGGGTTAAGAAGTGACTGGCTTAAAGATTTCTTTGGTAAAGGTGACAAATGGGTTACTGATAACGTTTTAGGACCTAAGCAAGTAGAGGCTATGCTCTCTTGGCTACGGGACGCGGAGCTTATGGACAGTAAGAAAAAAACAGTTACAGTTGTTTACGAGCAACTAAGGAACGTATTCGAAAAAGATGAATTATTGGCTTTTGAGTTAATCTGGGTTAATTTGTTTTACAATTCAGGGCCAGTCTTTTGGTTTTTGACACGCATACCTTGGGGAAAAGCATTTACATCTAACGAACTCAAGCAGATGGTGGAGAGCGAAAGTTTGCCAATAAGCAAGAGGACCATATCAAGTGGTATTGATTCCTTAATGAACACGTTTCAAGAAAATATATATTTAGAAAAAATGGGAGCCATAACCGTGATTAAACGTAACAGAGAAAGAATAGTTGTTAAGACAGGTGCAAACAACGTACACCCACTGGCTTTATTGTATTCGCTCTATCGTTATGCACTTAATAAAGGTTACTATGACTTAACCGTCCACGAACTTTATGATGAAGCTAACAAAACGTATGGTGGCCCCTACGTTATTTTCGGAATTGAGAGACAGAACTTAGAACGCTTACTCCGTGGAATGCAAGAGCAGTATAAGGGTTTAATTAATGTAGACTTGGTAGCCGATCTGGATAATATCCACCTTAACTCTTCAATCAAGAATTCCAATGCTCTATTGGAGGAGTGTAGTGAATTCTAAGAGTAGTTGTGCCTTTGGGAGATATCTAACATTTGGGTTTCATGAGCAATGGATGCTTTCTTTTTTGAATCTTGGTGAAGATTATTTGAGTAATAACAGCTTAGGGCCTAAGCAAAAAGACGCTCTTTACCAGTATCTGGTAGACGCGGGCTTTATTGATAGGAAAAAACAAACCACAGAGCTTTTTCAGACACTTAGGTTGTTAAATGCTTCTGGCCAGCTTTCTTCTTTAGACTTGTGGGGCGTAGTTTGGACGGAATTTTGTCATAACTCTGCGATATTTCTCTGGTGGGCAAATCAGCCCATTGGTGACTATGATAAGGAAACTATTCTGTACCAATTACGCAGCACAGATAAGAGACAAAGAACACTAACAAATATCACCAATTCTTTAATCAGTACTCTGCAATACACCCCTATCGGTAAGGATTTGAAGCAAGGTGAGGTAACTAAGAATGGACGAAACCGCATTGTACATAAGACTGGCCATCCAAGGTTGAGTTTCTTAGTGGCTGTCTATGCAACATATGTTTTTGCCATTAGCCACGACATATTCTCTTTCTCTTTGGAGGATGTAGAACATTATGTTGATTCACCGCAAACCATGTTTTGTATTAATTCGGCAGAACTCGCTGACGCATTGGTAAGCAGTTCAAAACATGGCTTTTTCAAAATCACTTGGGTTAGTAACAAGGTGTTTTTGGATCTGAATAAGGAACTCAACAAGGTAGATGTTATCAGAATGTGCATGCCACTAGGGGGTGTGTAGAAGTGAAGTATTCGGAAATTCTGGGCCTTTACGATTACTTCAAGCCGGCTTATGACTTGACAGAAGAAACTCAAAACAGTTGGAAACAATTCATTCCTGTAAGTTCCTTTATGGAGCTTTTAAAAGCATTTTTGACGGCTTTGGAGTCAAATGACCCCAAAGAAAAAATGTCTATTTGGCTGCAGGGCAAATATGGGGTAGGGAAAAGCCATGCCACGAGTGTGCTCAAGCATTTGCTCTGGGATCCTTGGGAAGATGTCGCGGATTTTGTAGAGCAACTGGGAAAAGTGGATGTACAGGTTCAGAAGAAGTTAGAAAACTATAGACTGAAGAATAGGGTATTTCCGGTTGTTTTGAAAGGTAGTAGTTCTATTAACGATGGGCGTTCGTTTAACTTAGCGTTAGAAAATGCAGTAAGAGTGGCTTTTCAGCAGGAAGGCTTGGATGTCATACTAAAAACAGATTTTGAAATTTATAAAAACCATATTTTGGACGAAGAAAAATATGGCCATAACTGGGATTCTTTCTTAGAAGATAAACCGGAACTCAAAGCAATGGTTGGTAACAGAGATGGCTTATTAACGGCTCTCGATCAAGGCAATGTGGAAGTATTTAAATCATTTCAACAAGCTTTGAATGTTATGTTGGCTACTGATGAAATAGACAAGTGGTTGACAGAGGTTGTCAAGATTTTGAAGGATAAAAACATAGCTAATGCTGTGGCTATCTACTGGGATGAGTTTACGTCTGTTCTAGATATACAAAAAAGAGCTCCAGAAATACTCACGTCACTGCAAAACATTGCAGAAAGGACATTTTCATCTGATATCTATTTGTTTATTGTGAGCCACAGAAATACTACAGAACTTATAAGCACGGAAGATGAGAGAAAAGTATTGGATAGGTTTATTACAAAGACTTATAAGATGGAAGAACTTACTACATACGACATCATATCTCACGCAATCAAGAAAACCAATCAAGAGCAGTGGGAAACCCTAAGAGACCAGAGTTTGAAAAATTTTTCACTTTCTAGCTTGATATTTAGATTGAGCACCAGTGGTGGTTCAGACCTGAAAAAAATGGTAACTGATGTTTTTCCCATACATCCCTATACTGCATTTTTGTCAGCTAAGTTAGCAGATTTTGTGGGTTCTTCTGAAAGAACTATATTTAGTTTTCTATATGATGAAGAAGCTGGTTTCAAAGGCTTTATTCAAAAGTATCCGCAGCAGATAAATGGTGAAACTGAATACTTCCTTACGGCTGATGCACTTTGGGATTTCTTTGTTCAGGAATTCGAGAATTACGATGACGATAAAATAAAGTCAGTTATAGGAAAATTCAATTTATGTAAAGACAATCTCAATGAAAAAGGGCCTGCTTACAGTGCCGTATTTCGGGTCATTTTGCTCTTGAATGCGTTGTTATCAATAGTGGAAACCACGGTAAACGGTGAATCAAATCTGCTTCTACCAACAGAAGATAATATTAAAGCCGCTTTTGCCGGTACTGCTTATGAAAACTATGTAGAGGAAGTTTTAGCCTATATACTTGAACAGAAGATATTAGATCTAACGCCAGATGGCCTGTATGAAGTGGTTTTTAGCAATTTGCCTGAGGGAGAAGTAAGGGAAAAGGAAGTAGAACTTAGTTCGAAATATGAGGATATAGCGAAAGCGATTAGGGAATATCCAGATATTGCTGAAGAGCTAACCAAAGCTGTAGAAACCAACGTAATCAGAGAGATGGAAGTAAAGATTTACGGAGCTAATATGCATAGTTACGATGTTAAAAGAGCTCTGAAGCAAGATTTCCAAAAACCTTACACGTTAAAGGTTGCCTTGTTTATCGGCAAAAATGATGAAGAAATTAAAAATATGGAAGTAGTTATAAATGAAGTTTTAAATGATTCCGATGATTCTAATCCGCATAAAGTAGCACTTTTGCTTGCTCGTAATTCCATGGGCAGTAAGGAATTCGATCGGTTTATTAACTATAAGGCACGATCATGTGTTGCCAAAGAGCATGGTTACCAATCTGCATCAGAAAATGATAAATGGGAACGGATAATTGTAGAAAAATTCGAGGACACAATAACAAAAGG
Source organism: Coprothermobacter platensis DSM 11748 (assembly GCF_000378005.1). Lineage (GTDB taxonomy): Bacteria > Coprothermobacterota > Coprothermobacteria > Coprothermobacterales > Coprothermobacteraceae > Coprothermobacter > Coprothermobacter platensis. The sequence continues at coordinate 1,227,562 of NZ_KB899040.1, read as the reverse complement.
AATGGCAACAGTCTATTTAAACAAGGACAGGAAAGACATAACCATTGGCTCTTTATCAGGAGTCCTTAATGATTTTAGTAAGGACGTATTTGAGTTCGGCTTGGAACATATAAAGGCTCTTACCGAAAATAAAAACATTTGGGAGAAGAAAAGAGCTGAAAAAGTAGCACAGATTTTTATTTCGTCACAAAACTTAGAGGACCTTATTTCAAGAACCAAGGTAAATGCGAGATATACGGCCATAATGCAAATGTTTGTAAGCGGTAATAATTACATTGTCGACAAAGACCTTAGGTTAGGAAAAGATTATTTAGAAGACGATCATCCGGTTATTAAGATATGCAAAGAAGTAGAACGTACTTTGGGCGAAGTAAAGAGTTCAACTTTCAACTTGGGCAGTATTCTACGATTTTTGGCTTCAGAACCGTATGGCCTTTATCCTAATGAAGTAAGCACAGCCGTTCTAGCCTTTGCATTGCGGCCGTTCATGGAGAAGTTATATCAAGCCAACACTGGGATAAAAATAACACCAGATTTAATGGCCGGCAAACTAACCAAGATTTTGTATTCCTTTGATAATGATGCTGTTAGCCCTGATGATTTACAGGTTAGGCTTGGTTCTGAGGAAGAAGGTTTATTAATCAAACTTTTGTCTCGGCTATTCGGATCTGGAGAAAATATTGACTTGGCCAAAGCCAGGTGGAGCGTTAGGAACTGGTTTACCGAAAAAGCGAAAGTACCAGTTTGGATTCTGGAATATGTAGAAGACATAAGAATACTCGATCAGAAAATTGATAAAACATCGGATTCAATAGCAAAAGTGATGGATATATTGGTAAATTCTGTTGATAGGGAACTAAGGCAAGATACCATTTCAAAAGTTTATAAGTTATTCGCTAAAGTAGAGCCTGTGCTGAAGAAAGCACTGGACATCGAAAAGTTAAACCAAACTTTTGAAAAATGGCTAATGGAGCAAAAAGATGCTGCATCAATAAGCAAAGAAGATCTCTCAGCTGTAAAGAGTTTTCTTGAAATGAATATGCAAGAAGAAGTTGCGCTTTGGAAAGAGGATAAGGTAAAGAGACAACTAGAAAAATGGGAGCAAAGTAAAGAAGCGTCTGAGAGGGAGAAACAGCTTGCGAAAATTCTAAGCAAAATATTCCGGCTAAATGAGCAGCCGTCCAGTATTTCAGAAACTTTAGTCGAAGTACGAAAGAAGTTAAATGAAGAAATAGGCTTCCCTATATGGCTTTTCCAGTATTTCTACAGCGATCCAGAGCTACAGCAAGTTGTAAAATCGCTAAATGATTTAGTAACTACTGAAGCTTCTCCTGACCTTTTCGACTATGGGAAATATGTAAATTTGCTAAGTGGTAATGAAGATGTATTAGCTGGTAACTTTACTCCAACAGTAGGAATGAAATCGCTAAGCATTTGGATCGGGCAGTCTGGCTGCGACGCAGTTCTGAAACCTGAACAGAGATTAGATAAAGTGGTTGACGTGGAGCCATGGCGGATAAGGGAGAATGATCTTGCTGATGCGCTGAAGTTACAGGGTTTTATTCAAACTGTGGCTAATCTTTTTGAAATTGGTCCAACTGAGAACATAGATAGCTTAAAAAGTGGTATTTATGAGTGGTTGGAGTCGACGGGGTATCCGTACTGGTTCTTCGTAGAAAGTGCTACAAACCAACAAGTGAAGGACATTCTTTCGGATGTATTCGATATCGTCAGAGTTGGCTGGTCTAAACCTGACGCCGAAATGTTGAAAAACTTGACAAAACGCATAAAAGATTCAGAGGTGTGGTTAAAAGCAGCATTAAACCCGGAAAATGGAGTTTCTGTTTTGAGAAACATTTTGGCAGATCGGTTTGACACTGCAGATATGAGCGATGACAATTTGCAGCAAATGTTAAGAGAGATGCGGCAACGCATGAAGGATTTTGATTTTTACTGGGATAAAGACCGGTTTATCAATGAGCTGAACAGCAGAGTCTCAACGTTAGTTGGTGAAAGGAGAAAGCAAAAAATAAGGGAAACTATAGAAGATGGTGTGGTCGATGCAAGAGCAATCATTCTTAATTTGATAGATGATCACCCGCAGATGTATGAATGGCTTGTTGAACTAGGCTTGGGTGATTAGTATGAATGTCAATTCCATGGAGAGTCTTATTGAGCTCATAGATGAAGATAAATCTGACAATACTCCTTCAGCAACGCGGTATCCTGTTAGGTTCATATTCACAAAGAGCGTATGGGCAGTAAATGACATAACTATGCTGCTAAAATTAAGGGAATTAGATATCCTGGATGCTTCTGAGTTGTTTCCGTTGAATACGTTTTCAGATGGTTTCCCAAGCCTTAGTACAATTCTGCAGGCGATAAGAGAGAAAAAAGATGATGTAGTAGTAGTTTCCTTGGGGAACTTGGTCCGTTTTTGGCCTGATGAAGATTTCTATTCGCTGATGATGGGCCTTATGGAAATAGAGAATTCACCTCAAAAACCAGATAGACGAATTTATGTAATATTAGAGGGCCTTATCGAACGTTTCGATTCAGTTTTTTGGAGCAGAAGGACAAGACAAATTGGAAGTGATCCACGTTGGACACTGGAAAGCCCAAGAGACAAAGTACAGGTCTACTTGATAAAGTTCGACTACACCATAGACGACAGTAATGCATTACCGGATGTGAAATCCTTGATGAAGCTTTGGGAAAAATCGAAATCAGATGAATTTATTTGTTTCTCGAAAACACTTCGTCCTAAATCTTGCTTCTGCTCTGATGATGTGGTATCTGTAAATAATGTCCTTACACAAAAAGATTTTCTTCAGAAAGTGATGTTCATCGATGTACACGAGATTCCGTATGATGAGAAAGACTCTGAGCATTGGACGATGTTGATAAAGGAATTCGAAAAAATCAATGTCGTTACACTGAAGGCATTAATTGAAAGCAAATACAACCTCAAAGATGCTTATCATGCCGATTGGGCAGAAGTTTTCGCTGCAAAGGCAGGAAATGACTTTGAAAGGTGGTTAATCAAGAATTTTGTTATAAACAGCCCACAGCTCAATAGCTCAGCTTTTATTTCCGTGGTATTTAGATCTATGCAGAGTACGACCACAGAAGAATTCATTGAAAAGAGTTGGATGCTGCCATTTGAAAGAAATCTAACAAAAGAACAGTTAGTGCAACGCCGTGAATTACTTAGTGCACTTCACAATGTTTTGGGAAAGACAATACCTCCTGAAGTAAACAATACAATTCAAAAGGAATTTGAAGTACTTGATACGGAAAAGGTAGGAGCTATAGTAACAGGTATTGCTCCTGCTGAGAAGCATTGGTTGGTACGTAATTACGAGAAGTTAATGCGAGAGTTGAGTGTAGTTTATCCAGAGCTTGATCATTACCTATCCAATATAAACGTAATAAGTGATTCTCAGTTTAAAGATATACTCGTGACTTATATCCAAGAATATAAAAAATGTAGGTTGAAGAATGAAATTACAGATGAGCTAAGAAATATTCTCGACAAATTGAACAAAAATGAAGCATCGTTTTATTCGTGGTATTACTCTTTACCCACAGCAACTCAACTGGCTCAGGGAATAGACCGTAGTATGTTGCGCTGGATTGATGGACTTGGAATGGAATTTGCTTCTCTGGTATGTAATAAGTTGGAAAGTATGGGGTACAAAATTGAAGTCCACTTAAGCCGAGCTAACCTTCCGACAGCTACAAGTTTCAATATGTTTGAAGGTGTGGACAGAATCGACAGCTTGGATAACTACATCCACAGAGAGAACACATATAAGTACCCAGAGAACTTTGTCATGGAATTAGAAATAATCGCGAACGAAATTCTACCAATGTTAACTTCATCGAAAAGGGATTTTTGTATTGTTGCTGATCATGGTTTTACAGCTCTTGCTGGAAATAAATTTCAGAAAATAAACAAGTTTAAGTTTGAAAAGGTTCATCACGAAGGGCGCTTTGCGGAGCTTGATTCTAATCAGGAACTGCCACACGATGAAGATGTCGTTGTTTACCAAGATACAGGGAGCAAGCGCGTATACGCCTTGGCATTGAAACATGTGTCATTTGGAGTAATACCGAGACGTGAGTCACATGGAGGGGCAACCCCGGAAGAAGTTCTAATTCCTGTCATCTTTGCCCACATAGCTGCAAAAACCAAATACGAGGTGAAGTTAGAGTCCGCGACTATCTCCGTGCGTAGACGTGTCTTTCGCTTTCGTATTAAGCCAGAGCCAAAGTCTGTACCACACGTGACAGTAGGCAATACTCGGTACGAGGTATCAAAAGATGGGGATTGGTTTGAAATAAAGTTAAGTAACATAAAATCTGGTAATTATACTGCAAAAATAACTCTTCCCGGCTTTGAACAGGAAGTAGAATTTGCAGTTAAAGGTGGTATTGAAGAAAGGGGCTTGTGATGGGCGAGGACTTAGATGAAAAGATAAAGGATGTTTTTCCGGATGAATCTGTTTACAAAATGCCCCAGAACTATGGGGTGTTTTCAGGTAGGAACATACCTTCTTTTATAAAAGACTGGCTCATTAAGAAATTTACTGATGAGGATGGTGTTCTTGATAAGCAAGATCTTTTAACTTACTTAGACAATTTCTTGCCTGATAAAAGCCGAGCTCAAACAATAAAAAAACGGCTTATTCAAACAAGAGAACCATATACATTGTTAGCAAGAGTTCAAACGCAAGCAGATGTAGCTAAAGGTATGATTCGGTTTTCTATGCCAGATTTTGCTATTAATCCGGGAGAAGGAGTTATCCCCAAGTCTGTTGTGGAAGCACATCCAGACCTTTTGGCAGATGAAATATGGGGCATTTTCACGCTTATATATGAGCCTGCAGACGGGAACGAACGTGGCCAAATATCAATTATGGACTTCAAGCCATTCAAACCTTATGAAATTGATTTGGACTATTTCAAAGATGGTCGAAAAGAGTTCTCTTTAGACGAATGGATTGATGTATTGATAAGAGCTATGGAATACATGCCTAAAGGGTTTGATTCTATGGAACAGAGGCTGCTTTTTATCTCAAGATTGCTTGTTTTTGCAGAACCACGCCTTAATATGATAGAACTTGCTCCAAAGGGTACTGGAAAGTCGTACATTTTTAACAACTTGACCAAGTATGGTTGGTGTATAAGTGGTGGCACCGTGACGCGTGCGAAAATGTTTTATGATGTTTCACGCCGTTCTTTCGGGTACATCACCAGGTATGATTTTGTTGCTTTGGATGAAATAGAAACCATTAAATTCGCGGAGGAAGAAGAACTAAAGGGTGCACTCAAGAACTATCTGGAGCTTGGTAAGTTTACCATCGCAGATGTCACGAAAACATCCGAAGCGGGGTTTATGCTTTTAGGTAATATACCGTTGACAAGTGACAGAAAACCAATTAATAACATCTATTTTAGTCATTTACCAAGTTTCTTTCAAGATTCCGCATTGCTTGATAGGTTTCACGGGTTTATAGAAGGATGGTACTTACCACGCATAAATGAAGATATGAAAGTTAGCGGATACACATTGAATGTAGAATTCTTTTCCGAAGTTTTGCACAAACTACGAGACAAGGGAGAGTACGCTGCTATCGTGGATGAGATGCTTTATATTCCTCCGAAAGCGGATACAAGAGATGTAACAGCAGTAAAGCGGCTTTGCAGTGCTTACTTGAAAATTTTATTCCCTCACGTTACTGATCCTTCCGGAATAACGAAAGAAGAATTCGAAACGTATTGCCTAAAACCCGCATTAGAGAAGCGCGCCATCGTCAAAAAACAGATACATCTCATGGATCCAGAGTTTAGAGAGGCAATACCGGATATTGTTGTTAAGGAAGAGCATGCTACTACTTGAAGAAGAACAATTACAGAAATGAAGTGAATGGCAATGCCCGAAGATAGCATAAATGAGGATTATAGCGCAGATTTTAGTTACTTGGAAGAAGACTTGCTCTTGCAACAACTGGATGATGTAATAGATGCTTTAGAAGAAGACAAGGCTGTTGAAACAAAAAATACCTTGCCAGATAAGCCTAAAACAAAGCAATCATTAAAAAAAGACGTCGCTTCCCTTCTTGGTAGGAGAAATAAGCAACAAGAGATTCCAAACCAGTATCGAGAAGTAATCGCTGGCATAGAATTAGATGCTGAAATAACAGTAGTATACAAGAGGAAAAGACATCGTTCAAGCATAGATGAACCACCCGAGACTCAATGGGATTATCTTGTGTATCCCAGATGGTATTTTGGTGACAAAGAGCCCAGGAAATGGGACGACGATAAGATTTTAAGGGTACGTCTTTTGCTGAGTGATTACAGAAACCTGGTAGTGAATGATTACATTCCACTTGAAGCTGAGTATGAATTGTATGACATTCTCAATGAACTTTATGAGGATGAAGATCCGGAAGAAAACTGGTAACTAGACGCAAGTTTTTGGGAGGTACATACTGATGGCATCTTTTGATGAATTTGCTGATTTGGACATAAGATTGGGAAGAATAATCAGCGCAGAAGACTTCCCGAAGGCAAGAAAACCTGCTTACAAGCTCGCTATTGATTTTGGTCCTTTGGGTGTAAAAAGGTCCAGCGCACAGATTACAGAGCTTTACAAAAAAGAAGATTTGCTCGGCAGAGAGGTCGTCTGCGTGGTAAATTTTCCGCCTAAGCAGGTTGCCGATTTTATTTCTGAGGTGCTGGTGCTCGGGGTCTACACGCAGGGCGGAGTTGTTCTGCTACAGCCTGACAGGGAAGTGCCCTTAGGGGACAGAATTGGTTGATTGATCAATGCTACGATAAACGATGCGCACAACCACCTCCCATGGCTCACTTTAGGAAGTAGCCTTTACTTTTTCTAATGATGCCATAACAAACTAGCTTGCGTGGAACCCTGTATTGAAAACTGTAAAGATAGCATAACGCCGCTATCGAAGCTCAAGATAAGAAACGCACTGAAATCCTATAAGGGAGGTATAGTAGTAGCTTCCCACGATAGGAAGTTCATTTCCGAAGTGTGCGATCAGCTCTACCTACTAGACCAAAGTGGGCTCCACTTGGTGACCTACGAATATCTGGAGCAAACCATGGGGAAAGTTCAAGAAATGGAAACGGCAAGTTAATAACAAAAATGGCTCCTGCCGTTTCTTGGCAGGAGCCTGCGTACGCCAGAGGTATTTAAAGGTGAAGTTGGCTAGTACTTTGTGTTCTTGACTATTTCGAGGTAAGCGTTTCTCTCAAGGAGCAGTGAGATGATGGTACCAAAGATAATTGCCCACAACGTGGCTCCAATGTGAAATAAGGTTATGCCGCTTAATGTGGTCATGAGGGCAAATAAGGCACCCATTTTTAGAGGCGAGCTAAATGCCTGGGTGAAGTTGTTAGCTATGACTGAGAGCATGGCAACACCAGCGACAACGTCAATGAGTGTGCTGGGCACTGACCGAGTAAATGAAAGAACGATGGGTGAAAGGATGGCAACAATGATCATGAGGATACCGGCAAGCACAGCTGCCGAGTACCTTTGATCTTTTTCGCCTATTTCCGGTCCTGCCATCATAGCGATTGTAGGTCCACCGACTACAGCATTGTGACCTCCAAAGAAGGAGTTTATTATGGTCCCAATGCCGCTGAGGACCACAAAGCTGTTTACTGGTGGATTGTAACCTTGGGTTTTGAGAATGCCTATGGCTTGTATGTTTCCGAAACCTACTGTTAGTATGGCGAGCGGGATAGTAAGCTCAAGGATAGCATCCAGGCTGAACGTTGGAGTAACGAATGTTAGAGAAGAAAAGCTGAATGTAATTGTACTTAAGTTTACCTTACCTGCTACTAAAGCTAAAACAAAGCCTAGAATGAGAGCACTTAGTATCGGTGGAAAACGTTTTGAAATTACAGGAATAAGGCTGAATACGATGAATATTAGGAACGTACCACCTGCAACAATGGGGTCTGCAACTATGGCTTTAACAACTGCTATGCCGTACGTTACCAACGCACCTGCAATCATACCTTGAATGACCGGTATGGGTACATATTTCAACACCCATTTAAACAAACCTGTAACGCCCAGTAGAAATACTATGACACCTGAAATGAGCACTGCACCAAGGATATCACTGAACGGATATCTAATGAGGGCACTCCCTATTATGGCTACCGCAGGAATGGAGAATCCGAACTGTATTGGCATACGGTAATATAGAGAGGCAAAAATGCTGAAAACACCTGCAACGATGAAGATTATAGTAAGCCAAGAAACAGCAATATTACTGGCTAAGTGAGCGTCATTTAGGAGTTTAAGAAGAAGGAATACTGGACCTTCGCCGAAAAGTGTAGCGGCAATGGCTACGCCTACACCAGCGGGTGTAATACTCTTTCCAAAGTCTTTTGCTGATTGCGTTATTGAACCACCTTTTTCCATGTTTAGCATGGTTCTTACACCTCCCAAAGTGCGGGGGCAGAAATCTCGAAACTGAGACTCCTGCCCCATATACCTAACAGTTACAACATTTTGGAGTACTTTTCTACCAATTGAATGTATTTGTGTCCAACTGTGATGGCACCTTGGGCATAGTCTTCACGGAAGTGGTTGTAAGGTGGTCTGCAAGGTCCTGCATTGACGGCGCCAGTCGCATTCATGCGATATTTCTCCATCTGAATGTTGTATATGGAGAACTCGTGGAAGTCTCCGTGCGGGAACAGGGTAGCATAGGCCTCACGGAGATCCATGGTCACCTGCAAAGCGAGCTCCTTGTTGCCTGTTTCTATTGCTCTCTTTAGAACTAGTAGTGGTGCCATGCCGCAGTTTCCACTGCCAGTCCATGTGGCTTTTGCTTTGTCAGGTGCCCAGAGCCAAGCATAATACCAGTCGCTGTCCAAGGGCATTATTACGATGTTGTCACCTACAGCTTCCAAATCAGCCAAATATGTTGGCCCTACAGCCATGTATTTTGCAGCAATGATATTCGGTATTTTTGCGAGCCTTGCATAAGTGTGAGAGCTAATTTTCCCTTTAAATGCTTCTGGGTTATCGTACACGATGATAGGCGCATCTGGGAGCGCTTCTGCCACATCGCTGTAATAGCCAACTATGGCATCTTCATCCATCTGTTGCCACATAGGACGACCGAGGAACAGGCCTGTGGCACCCATCTGCATGAGTTCTCTGGAACGCCTAATGGTATCGCGGGTATTCAGCGTTGTGGCACCCGCGAACACGGGCACTCTACCATTGACTGTCCTAATTACTGTCTCATTAAACTTGCGCCATTCGGGCTCCGTTAGCGTAGCACACTCACCGAATGTTCCGTTGGTCAAAATAGCATCGACATGGTTCTCAACCAGCATGTTAGCCAGGCGAACTGTCTCGTCATAGTCTACAGAATCTTCGCAATCCCATCTGTCTCCGCCAGGAACTGCCGGCGTTGGCATGATGTTGTAAATACCATGAACCTGCTGTGCAGTGAACTTCAAACTCATCTTACATGCCTCCCTTGTTTATTAACATGCTAGCATGTTAGCACAACATAAAATGAATGTCAACAATTTTTAAACGAAACCTAAATACAAGTAACAACAGCACGCCATGAGCATATATGCCAAGAATTTTCTTAACATTATTTAGAAGTTCTTTCTTAGAGTGAAATGTATAATGTAATTAATGAATAGAACAGATTACGCATACAATCAAATAAAGCAGTGGCTCTTAAATGGCAACCTTAAGCCCGGAGAGACTATCTCTTCATATAAGTTGGCAGAGGTGCTTAATCTTAGCAGAACGCCTGTAATAAATGCTCTGAAAAAGTTGGAAAGTGAAGGGTACGTAGAAGTTATTCCTCAGGTTGGCTGCATGGTGAAGCTTCCTAATGTTAATGAAGCACGTGAAAAGTTCATGATAAGAGCAGTTTTAGAGGGTTTTGCTGCTGAGCTTGCTACTCAAAAAAAGGCAGACAAAGATATTGAACAATTAAAAAATATATACGCTGAAAGCCTTATTGCCTCACAAATTGGGGACTCAACTGAATATGCTCGGTGCAACAAGGAATTTCATCTGAAAATTACTAATATGGCTCAAATGAAAACGCTTATTGACATGCTACAAAGTTTCTGGGAAAATGTGACCTTTCATGTTGCTAGCGCAGATTTCCTGTTGGAACGCTATGATATTTCCATCAAGGAGCACGGTCAAATACTGGCTGCCATAGAGAGTGGAAATGCGTCTAGGGCACGCAAATTGATGGAAGAACATCTTAGAAAGTGCACAAATGATTTTTGTAATTCTATTGAGAAATTATCTTTGACAAACAGCTCCGAAGAAGCTAAAGCTATACGCACTTTATAGTTTTAGACAAGTTTTTATCAAATCAACATTTAAGTTTGTACTGATATCCTGTAGCATTGAGACATCTACGGGGGCAAAACGTCTATATTAATGAATGATCACAGTTGACAAAATATTTCTACTGCTGTAGAATGATATTGTAAATTCGACATAAGTAGAAAGAAGGGGAAACATGAAAAAGGTTATAAAACGATTGCCTGATTCCGAGCTGGAGATTATGAAGATTATTTGGGATGCCAATCAACCAGTAACATCTGCATACATCAGTGAGAAGCTGAAAGGCAAAAGGGATTGGAAGATTACATCCATACTTGCGTTTCTTGCACGTCTAACCAACAAAGGTTTTATAGAATGCCGTAGGGAAGGGAAAATAAACATATACACTCCTGCAATAACTGAGCAGGAATACTTGGAGAGGGAAAGCAAAAGCATACTGGAGAAGTTATACAACAACTCGCTGACAAGTTTTGTAACTGCGTTATACGAAAGCAACTCAGTAAGCGAAGAAGAACTAATAGCGTTAAAGGAATATATAGAGGAATTAACGAAGGGGGAATAAAGGATGCTTGAATGGTTGTTCCATAATGTGGTGCAAGTATCCATAGCAACCTCCATTGTAATAGTAGCAATGTTTCTACTACAACCTTTGATGAATAAGAACTTTACTCCAAAGTGGCGGTACATAGTGTGGCTGATTATAGGCATAAGGCTGCTCATACCCTTAAGTCCTACAGTAGAAAAAGCGCCTGTAACCATACCATTGGTAAGTCAAAACATAGAAATAAATGTACCTGTAGCAAACAACACTGACATAAGCTCACAAAGGGATATCACACCGATACATAGTGAGCCCATTGCAGAAGTGGAAAACACACCTGTGGAACACACGGTAACCCTTGCAGAAGTGCTTCCTATCATATGGATAATAGGAACACTGCTCTTTCTTGCTTACTACATCATAGGATATTTGGTGTTTAAGAAAAATGTACTACGTTTCTCAGATGAAGTAAGTGACGAAGGCACATTAAACATTTGGAAAGATATAAAGCAGCAGATGAAAGTAAAGAGCCAGATCAAGCTGATAAAGAGTAAGAAAGTACAAAGTCCAATGATGATAGGGTTCATAAAGCCCATGTTAGTAATGCCAAGCACAGAATACAGTGAAGAAGACATAGCCCTCATAATGGAGCATGAGCTGATCCACTACAAGCACAAAGACATATGGAGCAAGCTATTGGTGATAAGTGCGAATGCAGTGCACTGGTTCAACCCGCTGGTATACATAATGAGGGGAAGATTGAATGCAGACATAGAGATGGCGTGTGACTCAGAGGTAGTAGAAGGGAAAGATAAAGAATTCAGGAAGCAGTATGGAGAGACGATACTGTCAGCGATACACAAAGGAAAGGAGAGCGGGACAGTATTATCTACATATTTTTATGGGGGGATGAAGGCAATGAGAGAGAGGCTGGGGAACATATTTGACATGAGAGGGAAGAGGAAAGGTATTATTGCCCTATGTGTAGTCATTATTGCTGTACTCGTTGTGGGCTCAACTATAACGTTAGGGAATAACAGTAAAAGCAATTCTATGACTATAGACAATATTGCCCTGATAGATGCTGGCTACTCTTACGGCATAGATAATGGGCACATTGTTATTTCGCTTAGGCCTGATAGCTATTTAACCAATTCGTTAATAACCGTACCATTGAAAGTTGACGAAAATGATCCCAACATTGATTTTTCTGATAATCATGTCTATTTTAGAGATAAAGCCATTTATCTCTCAGATAAGGTCATAGCGGTTGCTTATGACGATGAAACAAGCAAATCTGTAAAGGTTCTTGTTACACAAGATCAAGGTAAAAGTTGGACTACAGCGGATATTCCTAATACAGCTAATGAATTATCTTTCAATAAAATTATAGGCTTTAGTAGTATCCGTGATGGTTGGCTTGTATTAGGCAGCGATGTAGCTATGGGGCACCAACAGACAAGAGTTTTCCAAACATCAGATGGTGGTAGAACGTGGCATGAAATTGGTAACCCGACTGATGTGTATTCAGGCATAGTTACCGGCGCAGCTTTTGCCAACAAAAAAATAGGTTTTATCTCTTATAGATACTTGGATGACCCAAATCCAGTGGTTTATCGCACGACTGATGGTGGCAAAACATGGACAAAGTGCAATATAACAATTCCAGATTCTTTTAAGAGTATTAGTGACTATGCCAGTGCATCATCATTGGCATTTAATGGATCTAATGGTGTTCTTCAGGTAACATTCCATAACAATAAGAGCGAGCTTAATGGCAAGCCTGTTGATGTGGTCGTAAGGTATCAAACGTCAGATTATGGCAAGACGTGGACCTTTGATGAAAAGTACAATCTGGCTCTTATTTGGGCGCAGGCATGGTCTACACGTGATGGCAGAGCGCGTTATGAAATAATGAACAATCAGATGAAACAGCAGTTTATTGCTGACCAGCGTTCTGATGAAGATCCAAACATTGTCTATTTCACAATTCGTTGGTCAAGCCCTTGGGTTGAGCGCTACGAAATAGAGGTGGATGGTGATCATGCTGTCATAACGTACTATTACACAGATTCCGGAGAAGAAACATACAGAAGCAGTGAGCAGATAACATTCGGTACAGAAAATGGTAGGGTTGTCGTCTCAGGTTATAAAGAAATTATCCCATTGGAAGATTATGTGGATACATCGAATTGGAAAAAGATCACTACTGATTTGTTCACCTTCTTGGTTCCGCCTACATGGAGCATTTCTACCTCACCAGATGGCACGACCGTTTACTTTACTCAAGGCAATCAGCAAATGTGCAAAGTTTCGATGAGTTATTATGACCATTCTAAAGACATTTCTCAATTATTTGGCCCGAATGCTAAGATGACTGGTAAAGTAGTTCCTCTTTCTGGGGCTAATTATCCAATATATGGTAATGTGGTGCTGGAACGTACTTCATCCATAGCGGGTAAAGTTAGTGTTACCAACGAATACCACACTTACGTGATCCCGCAAGAGGGTAATGTGGCTTACGACTTTGTTCCTATCTATGACAGGGCGTTGCAGCAAATGCAATGGGTAGCAAGGAACATGACGTTCAACAGCGACAATGTTGAAAAGCAAATTTTAGCCGCGAGGTGGGCTGCCGCCGCGAAAAATAGAGATGGTAAAACGTTGTACAGCCTAATGAGCAAGGATTTACAGAAAAAAACGTATGATGCTTTCAACGCAGAACATTGGGTTATAGGACAGTCGAGCCCATGGATTGATGATTATAGAATTGAGCTGAGTTCAAACAATGCAACCATAACTTACGCTTATATGACTTCCACTGGTTTTGCAGGCTATTACACGCAACTACTCACTTTTACTAAGGAGGAAGGTCATTTTGTTGTCTCCAATTATACAGAACCTAAGTACATGGAAAACTCAGATATAGGCATGGTAATCACTTTCTCTAAAGACAGCAATGTGTATATTTTGCAGCGTAAAGTCTAACCAAGTTTTTGTATGTTTGTAAACTTGAGCAATGAATGGAAGCCATGCGCGCATATTTGCCGCCCATGGCTATTGGTAAAGACTTTTAAGAAAGGACAAGATTTGTAGAAAGTCTATGTGTTCCACTTTTGCATGATGAATAACGATAAAAGCTAAAGAAGGCGAAGTAACGCTGTTTGTAAGGTTACTTCGCCTTCTTCTATTCTTAAGCCCACTCGAAGCGTGCTAAGAAATGTCTTAAGACTGGCGGCTCATAAGTAATTCTTACGCCGCGCACTTGTTCCTTACGCTTGTTTATATTACTTAGGCATTCTGCAACATAATCCATGTGACTGTTTGTGTAAACACGACGGGGTATGGTTAAACGTACAAGTTCAGTAGGAGCTTGCTTGCCCATAAGAAGGCTACCTATTTCCACAGCTCTTACACCGCCTTCTAAGTAAAGCTCTGATGTAAGTGCTACACCAGGGAAGTTATCCCAGCGAATATGCGGCAGCATCTTTCCGGCGTCGACGAACACGGCATGTCCCCCTACAGGCGTCTGGATAGGAATGCCAGCTTCCGTCAATAGGGAACCTAAATACTCCACTTGGCCTACTCTGGACTGCAGATAATCAAAATCGAGCACTTCTCTGAGGCCTCTGGAAATAGCTTCCAGATCTCTGCCTGCCAAACCACCATAAGTTGGAAATCCTTCGTAGATGATGACTTGCTCTCTTAATCGCAAATAAAGTTCTTCGTCGTTCATAATGCCTATCATTCCGCCTATGTTTACCAAAGCATCCTTTTTCGCGCTAAAGGTAAATCCATCGGCGTAACTAAACATTTCACTAACAATTTCTGGTATGCTTTTGTCTTTGTAGGCTTCCTCACGCGTTTTTATAAAATATGCATTTTCTGCGAAACGTGCTGCGTCTATGAAAACTTTAATACCATGACGGCGGCAAATTTGCGAAACCTGCTTTATGTTTTCCATGGAAACAGGCTGACCACCTACAGTGTTACAAGTTACAGTGATAAGCATGAAAGCAATGTTCTCGGCACCGTGTTCTTCTATGAATTGCTCCAGTTTTTGAGTGTCCACATTTCCTTTGAAAGGATGATACGTTGATGTGTCATATGCTTCATCGATAACAAGATTTACTGGTTGTCCGCCCTTGAGGGTTATATGGGCTTCAGTAGTATCAAAGTGCACGTTTCCAAGCACATACTGCCCATGCTTAATCAGTAAGCCAAACAAAAGGTTTTCTGCACCTCTGCCCTGATGTGTGGGAATTATGTACTTGCACTCAAAAATACTTTGAGCAGTGTCTTGCAGATTATAGAAGTTTCTACATCCAGCATAAGATTCGTCACCCATCATAATTCCTGCCCATTGATTATCGCTCATGGCATTTGTCCCACTATCGGTGAGTAAGTCAATGAAAACATCTTGTGCCTTCAGGGAAAATACGTTCAAACCAGCTTCTTTAAGTTTCTGCTCTCTTTGCTCCTTTGGTAGAAGGTGTATTGGTTCTACCATTTTGATACGATAAGGTTCTGGCATGTGCATAAATGTTTTCCTCCCTTCAATTGGTACCATACTTTATTTTAATAGAAAATTAATGTTATGGTTGTGTTAAAATGAAAGGGAAGAAACACGGACGGGGAAGGGACAGCTCCAGCCACACGTGTGGCTGGAGCCTTTTGTTATTTTAGTCTAAAGAGATAGGTATATCTTTATCGAAAACAGTTCTTCTGTAGTGGCAATATGGGGTGCCGCCTGTCTTGTCATAGTAATCCTGGTGATAATCTTCTGCAGGCCAGAATGTGGACGCTTTCTCTATTTTAGTTGCCACATTGTAACGTTTTAAAAGAAATGCTTTTGTTTTTTCTGCTTTTTCTTTTTGCTCATCACTGGTATAGAAAATAACACTCCGATATTGTTCGCCCCAATCAGGACCTTGTCTATTTACCTGTGTAAAGTCGTGGATTTCGAAAAAGTACTTGATCAAATCTTCTACATCAATTTTGGTATCATAAACTACTCTAACAGTTTCTGCATGCCCAGTAGTTCCCGTGCATACTTCTTTGTAAGTAGGGTTTTCTTTGTGGCCTCCCATGAAACCAACTTCTGTATCTAAAACACCATCAAACCGCTTAAAGAGATGTTCTACTCCCCAGAAACAACCAGCAGCAAAGAATATTTGCTCTTTTTCAGGTTTCTGTCCTTTGGGAAGGAATCTTAGTGAGACAGAATTAACGCAGTGGCGCGTATCTTTCTCTGTATAACCTTCACCGGTGAACACATGCCCTAAATGAGCGCCGCAGTACCCACATACAATTTCTGTTCTTATCCCATCCGCATCCAGTTGGCGTCGAACAGCTCCGGGTACTTCGTCATCGAAACTGGGCCAACCGCACTCAGAATGGAACTTGTCCTGAGAACGGTAAAGCGGTAAGCCACAGTTTTTGCAAACGTAGGTTCCTTCCTCAAAAAAGTCGTAGTATTCCCCAGTGAAGGGACGCTCTGTAGCCTTTTCGAACATGACCTTTTTTTCTAATTCAGAAAAGTCTTTCTTATCTTCCATAGCTTACATTCCTCCTATGTGTGAGTTAAAGAATTCCACTTTTGAAACATGCAATTTAGCCACATCAGCTTTAGTATACCCACTTTTTGTTGAGTATAGGTCAATAGGATATACCATTTTAATGTAAGGTGGTGATTAGGTGAAAGGTAAAGCAGTTTTGGCAGCATTTGTTGTATTAGTTGTATTGATTGGCGCTTTTGCCCTGGGGTCGTTTTTTGCTGGACCAACAAAACATTCTCCTTCGAATGGAACAATGGGAGGTGAGACGTCCACTGCAGCAAATATAATACCTTCAGTACCAGAAGAAGAGATTCCTTCAGAGCCTCCTCAAAGCAGCACCAAGGACGAAGAGCCAGTAACTCCCACAGCTACCACAGAGCAAGTCAGTGGCTTGGAAGGTATATGTCCCACAACATTAGATAATACCAAATATGGATGGGGTATGAGGATTTTGCCAAATCACCAAACGCCTGATGTGGGGGCAATAGCAGAAAAGTTAGTGCAAAAGTATCATGCCATTTTTACAGGCGATACCACTAAGAAGGTGGTTTACCTTACCTTTGACGAAGGATATGAAGCAGGTAACACAGCAAAAATACTGGATATTCTAAAGGAAAATAATGTTAAAGCAGCGTTTTTCATAACAGGGGCCTTTGTAAAAAGTGAACCTGATTTAGTCCAGCGCATGGTGGATGAAGGGCACATCGTAGGCAACCACACGGTAAACCATGTGAGTTTGCCCACAGTAAGTGATGCTAAAGCCACAGATGAAATAAACAGACTTGCACAGATGTATTACGATGTGACTGGCCAAACCATGAAGTATTTAAGACCTCCAAATGGCGATTACAGCGAAAGGTCGCTTTGCGTTACCAACGCCTTGGGCTATAGGACCGTGTTTTGGAGCATAGCTATGGCGGATTGGGTGCCACTAAAAGGAGGCCCTGATGAAGCCTATAACACGGTAATGGGCAGGCTCCACAACGGGGCTGTCATACTGCTCCACGCGGTTTCTCCAGACGATGTGCAAGTACTCGACAAGCTTATAAAAGACATAAAAGCCCAAGGATATCGCTTTGGGACTCTGGATGAGATACCATAAATCCCCGGATAAAGTCGATAGCAGGAACTTCTTTTCCTCCATTGTTTAGCTCTATAATGCTGATTTTCAACTTATGCTCTTATGTTCAATGGTTGGCAAGAGCGCATTAGCGGGAAAACTGGCAGCAAAAGTGGTACATATTCGATTTTCCAACCAACTCCGAGATTCATAAATGGCTGGGCAAAACGCTCAGCCTTTTGGAGAGCCATTAGTCTTTTTATGGCGAATCGGGTACGAAAACTTTAAGCGGCGTTTTCATGGAATATGCTTTGAGCTGTTTGGCATTTGAATCATAAGTGTAGATTGTGGTATTCTGTACACTTTCGGGAATAGGTCTAAGCATAGTGTACGGTGTAATTAAGGAAAATACAGCGAGTTCATTGTTCTTGAATGCTGCTATGGTAAGTTCAGTAGGCCCAATGGTTTGCCCAATGCATACGAGATAATCTCCGTATTTAGTATAAGTTGGGAAAGTGCTTTCTTCATAGAATTCGAAAGGTTGTAAGTTGGTGGCGGTACTGATAATTTCAAAGCCTTTAGTTATGGATGTTGTTTGAATAAGTTTTGGTTCCTGGGCAGTTACATCAACGCGAAAACCGCCAAAGTAGAAATTCCCAGCAGCAAAAGGTATATTGAGGTTTGGTAGTACGAGCATGGATGCATCGTAGTTGTCTGTAACCGTTTTTGTCGTTATGTTCCCATCAGGGTTGATGATATTAAGAATGACGGACATAGTAGCTAAGTGAGCCGATGTTGCTGTTTCTGGTACTTTGTATTGATTTTGCTTACCTACGAGCACATAGGCTGCTTCATCCATAACTCCCGTTCCTAAAAATCTCCCATTATCCATTTGATACTGTTGCATAGCCGACGCAGTTATTTTGGAAATCGTTGTCGATAGGTCACCGCCTGCGCTGGCATAGATTGCTTGCGTGGTTGTATAGGCAACCACCGGTTCGTAGTATGAAGGCAAGGAGTTAGCCAAACTGATCACATTAATATCTACTCCATTTGCTTGCACTTGAGTAGTTGTTGAGATATCCTCACTTGTGAAGAGAGAGGCTTTGCCAGAACTTTCCCAATGTACGGCAATTATGGGTAAACTGGCTGAGTAGGAAAGAATGGGTTCTTTACCAATTTCCATAGTGCCTTTCTCTGGAGACCAGAGTGCATTTACGTAGCTTATTTGATTCCCATCGTCGTACTGAAAAATCAATGGTACGGCATTTTGGCTTGTGGTGCCTGTGCACCCAATGGCGAGAAGAAGAATTAGCAAAAAGCAACCAATTACACGTCCACTTTTCATTATGTTACCACCCACAATGTTTCACTTCCTCTGTAAGTTTAAGATGATTGAGGAACAACAACTTGAACAGGCGTTGGAACACTGTAAGCGCTGAGTTCCTTGCCTTTCGAGTCGTAAGTTATAAACTTTGTTTCAGCACTGTAAATAGGTGTGATGATGGCAAAAGCCAAAAGTTCATCATTCTTAAGCAACGCGACGGTAATTTCATCCGGGCTGAATGTGCTTCCTACAACAATCGTGTAGCCTTTATATCCGTAAAAAGCTGGGGATGGGTAGGGCCCGCCAAATGATCCAAGTGATGTGGACGTAGAAATAGTCTTGAAAGCGTCAGTCAACGACTGCACCAGTTCAAATTTAGGGCTGTCAGAGGTTGCATTTACCTTAGCAATGTGTAAGTAAAAACTGCCGTTTACAAATGCTGCCAAACCATCTGCGTCAGATGCGTATGGTTCTTTCGTTTCGCTGTTTGCGACTTTCTTTTCTATTAGAGTGCCATCGGCTTTGATAGACTGGATATTGAGAAAGTTCTTAGGTCCGGTTGACGACTGTGTAGTGGAGGCTGACAGAACATAGGTAGTATTGCCTTCTGCTCCAATGCCCATAGCGTAACCGCTCACCGTTGTTTTGACAGCTTCTGTGGAGGAGAATCTGTAAATAGCCGAGTTAGGGGAACCTGGCTCGAAGGCATACAGCTTGTTTTGTGTAGTATAGCAGTTTGTCATGTTAAAGTACTGGTTGCACATCGACGTAGATGTAAGGCTAACAATATTTGCCTTAAGATTGTTCTCCTGAAGTCCGACGAAAAGATCTTTTTCTGTAGTGAACAATGTGGCAGTGCCTGAACCATCCCAGTAAATGGCAGTATTTGACATATGTTCCTGCGGTTGCGAGGATAACCCGATCCAAGGTTTGAATGTTACCCAAAAGTTGCTCTCGTTTGCGTAATTGGGAAAGGCAAGCGTTGTAGACGTGTCTATTTCTACGGTGCCTGTTTTTGTATTCCACGTAACTTTCAGCAGTTGATCCTGGTAGTTTATAGCATCCACATAACGTAATAAAAGTGGCAACGTTTCAATATTATCTGACGGTAAAACACTTGTGCAGCCGAATATGCATAAAAATATTGACGTAAAAATCAAACAACACATCGTTGCTCGCGCTTTTGTACTTTGTTTTTTCATTGTATAATACCTGCAGTCGGTATCACATGACAGTCATAGCCATTTGTAGCAGGGCTAAAGGAACTTCCGGGCCCGCTCAGTGTCTCATGAGCTCTTTCTTTGACAGTTTGTTCTGCTTTTTCATATGCTGGGACCAGTTGTTTTACCGTATCACCGAACGATTCATAGGCCTCCTTTTCTGCATCCGCATCTGTTGGTATAAAAATGTTATTTGGTATCCAGTTTCGGAGTGTCCCGTTCAAGGCCCTATCGATGTCGGTCCATAGGTACAAAGTGAAGTTTCCATTGCGAGCTTCTTGTAAATTCGCAGCAGTTAGTTTGTAAGTGGCATTGGACCCGGACGGAACCTCCATTTCCCACTTTACCCAATCCTCATGTATTTTTATTTCTGTTTCAGCAACGTTTATCTCTTCAGTTGTGAGCCTGGTCTTATTCTCTGCAAGCCACTGTGTTTTTCCTTTTAAGTAAGGCTCATCATAAGGGCTCTTGTAATCGAGGAGAACGGTACATTCCGTGTTTACGATGGCCTCTATGCCGCCGTCTGTAATGTTTAGTTCAGTAACTGTTGCACTAGATGAAAGTGTTTTATCATGTGGCACTGCAGTGGCAAAAATCAGGGCTGCTTTTTTAACTAATGTCTCTACCTCAATCTTGTCAACTTCTGCCTTTGTCACTTTGGGTTCTCTGAGGCTTAAAGCAAACATACTTGTGATGATTATCATAGCGATAGTGAGCGTGACTAACCCAACCTTCCACCCATTCCTTAGGAATCTGTTTGTGTTCATAATCCTTGCACCCCCTCTAGAGGTAGATACCTTTAGGTTGTTCTTTCCCAAAGTTAATACCCCCTCTTAAAAGTTACTATATCACATTTTTATAAAGTTGTTTACTTATTCTGTGAATAACAATAAACAAGAAAGTGTTAAGAAAAGAGAGCGGCCGAACTTGAAACTAGCCGCTCCCTATCTTTTATGGCGAATCAGGTACGATAACTTTAAGAGGCGTTTCTATGGGATAGTTCCTAACCTGCTTAACTTGCGCATTGTAGGTATAGATTCTCGTCTGCTTGCTACTTTCTGGGATAGGCCTAACCATTGTATAAGGCGTTATCAACGAAAACCCAACTAAGTTGTCGTCTTTGAATGCTGCTACTGTTAGTCCATTGGAACTATTAAGCATGCCGACTGCAACAAGATAATCTTTGTATTTACTGAATGTAGGGAAATAATCCCCGAAACTGTATGGTTCTAATGATGAACTAGCTGTGGAGATCATTTCGAAACTCTTGGTAAGCGTAGTTGTTTCAACCATTTTGGGTTCCTGCGCGGTTACATCTATTTTGTATCTGGCAAAGTAAAAATTGCCATTAGCAAAAGGTATGTTAGCATCTGGTGTTGCATAGTACTGCGTTAATAACGATGCATTATACCCGGTTCTTACTGTTTTGGCTACTATGCTTCCATCAGGATTAATAGTATCAAGAATTACAGACATAGTCATTGTATGTGGCCCTTTACCCGTATATGCTTCTTGGCTACCTACAACGACGTAGGTTTTATTACCTATAGCTCCCATTCCTAAGTACTGCCCATTATTCACCTGGTATTGTTGCATAGCCGACGCAGTTATTTTGGAGATCGTTGTTCCCTGTTCGCCTACTCCCTTGGCATAGATTGCTTGCGTGGTTGTATAGGCAACCACCGGTTCGTAGTATGAAGGCAAGGAGTTAGCCAAACTGATCACATTAATATCTACTCCATTTGTTTGCACTTGAGAAGTTGTTGAGATATCCTCACTTGTGAAGAGAGAGGCTTTGCCAGAACTTTCCCAATGCGCGGCAATTATGGGTAAACTGGCTGAGTAGGAAAGAATGGGTTCTTTACCAATTTCCATCGTGCCTTTCTCTGGAGACCAGAGTGCATTTACGTAGCTTACCTGGTCCCCATCGTTGTACTGAAAAATCAATGGTACGGCATTTTGGCTTGTGGTGCCTGTGCACCCAATGGCGAGAAGAACAATTAGCAAAAAGCAACCAATTACACGTCCTCTTTTCATTATGTTACCACCCACAATGTTTCACTTCCTCTGTAAACTTAAGGAATAATAGTATTCTCTAAACTTGTTTGTTGCTCTTTCTTCATATTCTCAATAAACGTTTGATGAGCGTGCGTGGCAGCTTTTACGGTCTCCCCAAAGCCATTGTAAACGTCCTGTTCGGTAGGCGCTAACGAGAGAAAATCCGTCACTTTCCAGTTGTTTACGTCTCCAGCAGGTGTGTGTTCTATTACTGTCCATAAATAAATCTTAAAGTTTCCGCTTACTGCATCCTCCACACTATCTGCTGTAACCTTCCATGTTGAACCACCTGTGAATGGTTCAACCATTCCTTCCTGAATTTGTTCCCTTATTTCATTTATCAATACTTCAGCTACAGAAATCTCATCAGGAGTTAGGTTCGTTCTGTTGTCCTCCAGCCATTTAACCTTTCCAGCCACTAAAGGAGCTTCATCAGCCGTTTTATGATCAAGGGTATATGTTTGAGACACATCAAATACGGCTTCAATGGGTTGAGAATCAGGGTTAAACTCTGTTAGTGCCACTGTTTGTTCAGAGATGTTCATATAAGTTGAAGTAGCCTTTAGATAATTCAACAAAGCTTTATTAAGTAACTCTTTGAGCTGTTCTTGTGAGACTTCTGCTTTTGCTACAGTAGGTTTTCTAATACTCAGTGTAAACATGCATGTGAGCATTAGAACGAGAATGGTAACTGTAACCAACGTAACCTTCCACCCATTCCTTAGGAACCTGTTTGTGTTCATAATCCTTGCCCCCCTACGGAGGTAGATACCCTTAGGTTATTTTCCCCAGATCAATACCTCCACTTAACATGCACTATACCACATTTTTATAAAATTCTTTACTTTTCTGTGAATAGAAGTTAATAGAATAAGTTGGGCAAACACCACTAACTTGTCTGCCCAACTTATAAAAGCTTACGATTGAGGAATAACAACTTGAACAGGCGTTTGAATGTTGTACGTATTAAGCTGTTTACCAGTAGCGTCGTACGTTACGAGGTTTGCTTCAGGCTTGTCGAGCGGGGTAACCAGGATAAATCCCATAAGTTTTTCGTTCTGAAAGGCTGCAATAGTAAGTTCGTCAAAACTAAATGTTTGCCCAATGGCTAATAAGTAATTTTTGTATGCGTAGAACGCAGGTGATGGAGTAGCATAACCAAACGGTTCCAGAGTTGTAGCAGAGGAGATGACTTGGAACCCATCGATTAAGGATTGTACTTGAGTGTATTTCGGAGTGCCGGAGGTAGCGTTGACTTTAGCCCCAGTCATGTAAAAATTGCCGTCTGCAAATGTGGCCCAAACGCCGTTGTCAGACCTGTAAGAAAAATTTTCAAATTTGCTATTCTGAACGGTTTGTTGGCTTATTGAACCGGTGGGATCTATTGTATATACTACCAAGTACTCGCTTGATCCAGGTGTTCCTTCCCCAACTATTGAGGTTAGAGCATACGTTTTTTCATCCGATTTCCCTATGCCAATTGTGAAACCTTGCAAAGTTGTAGTTTTTGCCTCTGCCGACGTAATTTCGTAAATCGTGGAAATAGGAGAACCTTCCTTAAACGAATACAATGTGGTGCTCGTTGTATAGCAGTTTGCAGCATTAAAATATTGTTTGCAGAGTGGCGTAGCCTTGACTGTCACAATATCCGCACTAAGGCCATTCCCTTGTAATTTTTGCGAAGAATATTCCTCCGACGTAAACAAAGTGATTTTATCTGCACCGTTCCAATATATGGCAGTATTAGACGGAAGCGCACCTTCCGCTGCTACACCATACGGTAAACCAAGCGCTACCCAAAAATCCAACTTCGTTGCCGTATTCTTAAATGATAAAGCGGCGTTCGTGTCAATGTTAGCGGTGCCTTTTTCTGGGTCCCATGTCATTTTGATCAACTTATCTTCATGCTGAGCGCTATCAGTATAACGTAGTAGCAATGGGATCCCTTCGGCGCTTGAAGGCGTGCCACTTGAGCATCCAAGGACACTCAGAACAAGTAAACAACACAAGAAAAATGGAACACATTTCCGCACAATCACGGATTTCTTCATTGGATTCCTCCTGTTGTGTTATTCACGTGGTACCAGACTCTGCCCGCACTGTCTATGCTTGGATACCACACGCTGTCAATAGGTATACCTCCAGTACGTAGGGATTGTGAAACGTAGTTTGCGCAATCGGCACATAAGGAAAAATATCCACTATTGTAGTAAGATGTATCCTGTTTCACTACGACTCCATTACTGCAGGTTCTGGTCTTGCTTGTATTCGACGTATATGTGCGAGCATAGCTGGCAGCTTTGGCATGGTCATAACTTACCGGCGCTACACTCTCATTGCCGTTACCTTCCTTTTTCACTATATTTCATCTCGCTTCGGTGTAAGCTTGCTCTACAGCACTAACATAAGTATCGAGACTTTCATAGCCCTTCTCTGCCATTTCCTCATCTGGAGAAGAATAAAAATCTGTTGGAATCCAATTCTTTATAACGCCATTTTGCGTTTTATCAATATTTGTCCAGATGTATACTGTAAAATTGCCTTTCTGGGCCTCTTCCAAGTTGGATGCGAGAAGTTTATAGGTACAATAAACTGTGGCCGGGTTTTCCATCTCATCTTGTATAGCCGCTGCTCGTTCCTTCATGTATTCTTCAGCAATGCTGACTTCTTCTACGGAAGAAATGGATTTGTCTTCCTTTAGTTTCTGCATCATTCCTTTTAAATACGGCTCATCATACGGAGTGTTGTAATCCAGGACAAAAGTTTGTTCTGTGTTCACAATGGCCTCTATGCCATTATCTGTAATGTTTAGTTCAACGACGCTTGCACTTGAAGACAGAAATTTATCATGGGGAATAGAATTTGCAAAAATTAGAGTTGCTTTTTTAACTAGTGCCTCTACCTCAGTCTTGTCAACTTCTGCTTTTGCTACAGTAGGTTTTCTAATACTCAGTGTAAACATACATGTGAGCATTAGAACGAGAATGGTAACTGTAACCAACGTAACCTTCCACCCATCTTTTAAGAACCTAACATTTCTCATAAACCTCAACCTCCTAAGGGGGTTAAATTCCATCGATACATGTTATCAGGTTAATACCCCCTCTTAAAAGGTACTATATCACATTTTTATAAAGTTGTTTACTTTTCTGTGAATAACAATAAACAGAGGTGGATAAAAAGGTCAGCTAAACCTTGAGAAAATGTTATGCTGCAATTCGTACGAAATTTAGACTAAATTCTGGCGGATTTACACCTGCTGCAAATGCTTGCCCAATGTTACCTAAAGTCTTAACGTACCAGCTTTTGAGCCATTCGGAGTCCCATTTATAAACATCTACAGGAACGCTTAGGTCAAACACATGTGTTACATAAAAATCTCCAGGTAATACGTCCACAACGAGATTAGCATTTTTCATTTTTGTAGCTAATCGTGCCACTTCAACCAAGTTCATATCTGAAATGACGTAGTCGCTCCATATGTTTACGGCGCTGGATAGGAAAGATGGAGAAAGCTTGGAAATAACTTGGTCTTTAAGATTAGTACCGGTTATCAAAGATACTTGCCTAGATATTCTATCTAAATCGGACATATGGGTAGATCCAAAATCTCTTACCCGCCAATAAACCAAAAATTGTGTCCCATTTAGTGTCTGAGTACCCGGAGTTAAACATGTATAATGTGGAACACCTATACCTTCATAACAATATCTTTGAGGCACATCCACTGTAAGCCCACCCATTAAATCAACCATCTTCACAACAGTACTAAAATTTACAAACACATAGTGGTCCACGCTGATACCAAAATTGTTTTTCAATGTTTGCACAAGCTTACTTACTCCTCCATATTTGGTACCCTGGCCGTACATAGAAGCGTGAGTTACTTTTGTTGTACCTTCCCCGGGTATGTTTACTAATGAATCGCGTGGGATGTACAGCAAATTCACTGTGGATCCATGTATGAACGCAAGAACCAGTGTGTCGCTATGACCTACAGACCCGCCTTCGTCCATCTTGCCAACAGTATCAAGGCCAGCTATAAGCCAGACTTGATCATTCTTTGAGCCTGTAAGCGTAGACAAATGTCCTGTGGCTGTGCCTAATATATCGGATATGCTTACGCTTCCTAATTTTGGCATTACAATTTTTTGGGCATAAACGCCTCCCACGAACGATATAACAAAAACAATAACTAAACCAAGAGCAATCAGTATATTTGAGATACTAAACCTTGTTTTCATATCTAAGATTATATCGCAGAATGTTGGAAATCACAGGATTAGACTGCATAAGATAGAATTCAATAAAGGCTATCTTTCTCTCAGATTTATGGACTTTTAGGAACGATAATTTGTAGAGGTTTTTCAACAAGATATGTGTTCATCCGATTGCCTGCTTGGTCATGGCTGAGCAATTTTCTTCTTTGTAGCTTTTCATGATAGGGTGTTATGAACATGGGTTCGATAGGTTTACCATTTTTGAATGCTGCAATAACGAATCTGTTAGTTTTGAAAGTGTTTGCAACCACAATAAGATAACCTTTATAGACATAAAGAGCCACAGATGTGGATGTTCCGTTATAAACTTCGACTTTGGTTGCTATTTTGTATCACTTGACTAAGTTCCACTACGTTTACATTGTTGTCCTGCAAGGCACTACGTATGGCTCTTGTTAAGTCTATTGCTTGTGGGTTATCTCCGTGTACACATATACTGTCGGCATTAATGCTTATGTCTTCATCGTTTATTGCCGTCACTTTTTTGTACAATACCATTTTTAAAACTCTGTTTACAGCTTCTTTAGGATCATGAATAGTGGAGCCGACAGCGGAGCGTGATACCAAAGTGCCATCTGGATTATAAGCTCGGTCTGCAAAAACTTCCTGCGCAACCTTTATGCCAACATCGTGTGCAGCTTTAACCATTTCAGAATTTGCCAGGGCAAGCAAAATGCCGTCAGGCATTACTTTTTTAATCGCTTCAGCTATGGCCCTTGCGATATTGTAGTCAGTGGCGGCCATATTATAGAGCGCTCCATGTGGTTTAACATGTTTTAAATTGATACCGCTGGCTTGTGCAAAAGCTTGCAGTGCACCTATTTGATAAATGGTTAAGTTTTCAATTTCTTCAGTGCTAAACTGCATGGCGCGTCTACCGAAGCCCTGTAGGTCTGGAAAACCTATATGAGCACCTACAGCCACATTCTTTACAGCTGCCATGGTCACCGTTTTTTTCATGACCATGTAATCACCGGCATGGAAGCCACAGGCGATGTTGCATGATGTTATGTGGTTAAGGAGTTCTTCATCGGACCCTAACGCGTATGCTCCAAAACTTTCGCCCATATCCGCATTTAAATCAACCATAAAGGCCATATATAACCCTCCAAAAGATTATTCTGGTTTTACCCAAACGTCAAAGGGCAAACCGTTTACCATGACATGAAAATATTGCCCATCTTCCTGTGGATGGCTTTTCATCATTGTGCCGAGTATGCTTATCTTTTGTTCTTGCTCCCTTAAAGATTTAACTGCTTCATCATTACCTATAGCGGTAAAGTGCACTTTATCCCCTGGCTTTCCTTGTGCAATCAAGCTCAAGTCTGCCGTGCAGATGGTGGCTATTTTGGGGTAACCGCCCGTAGTTTGCGCATCCATAAGCGTGATTATGGGTTGCCCATTGGGTGGAATTTGCACAGCACCTAAGGGTATGGGATCAGATATAATTTGGCCTGCTTCCCAGCTTACGTATGCGATTCCATTACCATTAAGTCTATAGCCCATTCTATCAGACTCTTCAGTAATGGTGTAAGTGCTATTGAAGAATGTGGCTAAACCGTTTTCAGAGAAATGATTGTCTTGAGGTCCAAGGATAACTCTGAGTGTAATATCACTGCTCCAGGTAGGTTTGTAAGGTTCAGGAATTGCATTACTATCGCATGGTTCTAAATCAGAAGACGTAAAGATGCCTATTTCATCACCTTTTTTTAGAGCCCGCCCTTCTATGCCACCTATTTTTCCCCTAATAAAAGTAGACCTACTTTCCATTATCAGCGGAACATCGATGCCGCAGGCAACAGAGAGATAACTGCGAACACCATTTAAAGCTTGTCCAATGGAAATAATATCGCCGCTATGTACTTTGATAGCTTTCCATTGTGCCATAGGTTTCCCATTAATGGCGGCATCACATAGTGCTCCAGTAAGCGCAATCACAGTATTACATAGAACTCTCAAAGTGGGCCCGATATAAGTTGTTTCTAAGCATGCGGCAAGAGGATTGTTCCCCACAAGCATGTTAGCAATTCGGAAAGAGTACTGGTCTAGAGCGCCAGCGGTGGGCATACCGATGCGACGATACGTTAATCGCCCGCGGTCTTGAACAGTAGTTAAGAAACCTGGTGATAGTACTTCAAAAGCCGTAGCCATACGGGTTAAACTGCTCTTCCCTTCACGTCTTGTGTTTCTAGTTTGTAGGTTCCTGCTTCCACTTGTTTTCTAATGGATTCGTATTCTTGAGCGTTTATTGGCTTAAACCTTAAGTAGTTTCCAGCATCAAATAAAACAGGAGGTTTTCTGAAAGGATCATAAACATTTAATGGCGTTCTCCCAATGATGCGCCAACCGCCAGGGCTTTCTACAGGATATATGCCTGTTTGGTTATTCGCTATGCCTACAGAACCACTGTGAACGCTTATGCGTGGGGTATCAAGACGCGGGACAGTTAACCGCTTATCTATACCACCAAGATAAGGGAATCCGGGTAAAAAGCCGAGCATGTATATAAGATAATTGCGTTCACTATGTAATGCGATTACTTCTTCTTTTGTCAAGTGGGTATACTGGCAAACAAAGTCGAGATCGGGCCCAAAACTACCGCCATAGCAAACAGGTATGGTGGTGACAATAGGCTGTGGAAGGGCAGAGAAATTGAAACTTTTACCAATATCCACTATTGTTTGCCTGAGTACTTCGATGTCAAGTGCAAGCGGATCAAAAATAATCAGCAGAGAACAATAAGCAGGAACTGTTTCAATGATACCTGGAATGTTCATCTTATTAAATGCGTAATCAAGGCGTCTAACAGCAGCATTTATTTCTGGGGATATTTCATCTCGAAATTGAACCAATAGAGATGAATCGCCAGCCTGTTTTATTTCAAAACTATTGTGTAAAGTCTGCCCACCATCCACACATTCCACAGTTAAAGTCTAATACATTCAACTAAAAAAGGGGTAGGTGAAAAAGCCTACCCCTTAAGGCAACGTTTTTTTCGTTTAGAGCATCCTATTCAAGGACGAATTTGTCAGAAATATCTTTTAGCTGCTGTGCCAAATCTTCTATGGATGTAGATTCTTGAGCAACCTGATAAACAGCTTGAGATTGTTGTTTTAATGCTTCACTTATCTGGTGAATCTGCTCTGCTATGTTTTCTACAGGTTTAACAGCGCTGTCTGCAGCAGCATTCAGCTCTTCTGTGGATGCACTGAGCTGTTCTGCTCCCGCTGCAAAGTTTTCTACAGTGGAGGCAATCTTTATGACCTCTGAAAGAATTGTAGAGAATTGTTCTTGAGCTTCTCTTGCTCTGTTTACAGCACTTTGAACGGACTCTAAGTTTTCACTCACAGAACCACTGACAGCAGCAACTCTTTTCTGTATAACGTCCAGTATGGTTGCTATGTTCTCTGTGGCTTCTTGGCTCTTTTCTGCAAGTTTTCTGATTTCGTCAGCCACTACGGCGAAGCCTCTACCTGCTTCACCCGCTCTGGCCGCTTCTATGGCTGCATTCAATGCCAACAAATTCGTTTGTTCAGCTATTTGGTTTATCGTTTCTACTATAGAACTAATATTCCTGGCATCTTCGGTGAGTTTTTGCATGGTTTTATCAGTTCTATCAGTGTTTTGTAAAGCTTTTTCAGAGTTTTCTACTACTTGAGCAATGCGATCTTTTCCTTCTTCTGCTGATTGCCTTATACTTGCTGTTTCTTCAGCTAAATGCTGAGCATCAGAGGCAATACTCTGTGCTGTTTGAGATACTTGTTCCACGCCACCTCCGAAGTCTTCAATGGCATGGTATGTGGTTTCGGCATTTGCAGCTACTTCACTTGACTGTGCTGTGACTTCTTCAACGGATGCGCTGGTTTCTTCCGTTAATGCGGCTAAATTCGTCGCAGCACTGGAAAGCCTTGATGCAGCTTCAACGCTTGTTGTCATAATTTCATTCAAGGTTTGTATCATTGTGTTGATGTCCTGAGCCATTTCGCCAATTTCATCTTTACTGTTGATGTTTACTTTTGATGTTAAGTTTCCTTTGGCAACTGCAGATACACTTGTTCTTAGCTTTTCAATAGGTTTGGTTATTAGATTACTGCTAATCATTATTCCAAATATGATCGCTAAGACCAATGCCAATAATCCTATCCCTACGGTGATGACGATAACAGAACGTATGGGTTCTGAAATAACAGACGTCGGCACTAACGATAAGAAATACCAGCCATTAGCAAGTTTTGTTGACAGGGCATAGCGCGTTTCTCCCTTATAGGTAATTTTGAACAATGTATTCTTGGTGCTTCCATCTTGTATTTGCTTAAACATGCCGTCAGCAGTAAGGTCTGTACCTGCGGCAATGGCTGCATTCTTACTTGCTATGAGTACTTTGCCGTTATCATTGAGTAGGTATTTTTGAGTGTTTCCCGTATCACCAAAAATCTGCGTTACCAGGTTGTTTATTTCAAAATCTATACCAACCACACCAACGTACTGGCCATTGGAGGACACGGCTTTTGCTACGGTAACTACAGTTTTGCCTGTTGAAGCATCTGCATAAGGTTCGGTCATGATATAACTGTCGGGTTTTGCTATAGCTTCTTGATACCATGAACGTGTTCTTGGATCGTAGTCAGAAGGTAGCTGCTGCTCAGGGCGTAAAATCATGAGCCCGTCTTTTGTTCCTACATAAACGTTCATTGCAGATGTGTATTGCTTTAGAGCGGTATCAAGCATGGGGAAAACGGTTTGGCTTAAAGAAGCATCACCCGTTTCAGCCAAGCTGATAACAGTTTCATTTGAGGCTAAGTATGATGCGAGTGAGCCATGTAAGTTAACGAAGGAGAGCAAACTGGATGCATCTGCTGAATTTTGTGTTTTCAACTGTTCTGTAATAAGATTTTGTATGTTCCCTGATGTACGGACAGCCACGACAATACCTAACAAAAGTAATGGTATCAGTGCTGTTGCCACTATGGTTAGAGAAAGTTTGAACCTTAATGACCTTGTTTTCATAGTGTCCCTCCTTAAGGCACAGGATAAATATATCTTATCATTTTTAAATACAATTTTATGTATATGCGCAATCGCTTGTTATATGAATAAATGCCCCTCAATAAAGCAAATAACACCTTGGTTTAAAGAAGACTTTCATTTTATAATCTTTCATTACCTTCCAGCGACCAAGGTTGTATAAGCCTTAGTAATTATGTAAGAATTGGTATTAGAAATGGCATTTCGGTACCAAGATCTGGTTTTTTGGTTAAAACCTGGTGGTAGCTGCTACACAGGGTGTATGAACATTAAACCATTTTTCGCACCAGAATAGGTGCTTCTGTTAAGAGCGTCGATATAAACTTGGCTCTTAACAGTACCTTTTTCATATTCCTGGTCTTCTCTTGGGAAAGAAGTACGTTTAGAAATTCTGGTTTGATGCTACTATTGTTAAAAAGCTCTGAAAATGTTTTTTAACGCAAACCTTTTAGAGAATATATGTCTCGATCTTTATTTTCTTGACTAGCTATTTTAGGCTGAATCTACCATTCTTCTTGCGGGACTTTTCCATTTGCCAACGTTTTCCAGACTTCCAAAGATCCCTTTTGGTGCGGTCCATACGATGGCTTAAGCATTGATGATGTAAAAGAATAGTGGATACCAGGGGACATAAAAGAAATCATGCCACAAATTTCTATCATATCTACTGTTGACCAATAGGGCAGTTGAAAATTGAAATAAACATGCGAATATGAGTACAGCGCCAGTCCATGCAGGTATAGGATTTAACCCCAAGGGGGAATCCAGTAAAACATAGGTCACACCCCACGTAATAGTTCCGACCACGAACAACAAAGCCCAGATGTAACTAAGAACAAACTCAATATAAATGGGCCATAATCTTCGTTGTTCCCAATGGGCAAATATGTCTTTATGGGTTCTTAAGAGGTGCCATCCGCCCAAAGCCCACCGCTGACGTTGTTTCCAATAAGAGCCGAAAGAGGAAGGTACTTCTATGTAGGCCAGTGCCTGTGGTTCAAACCATACTTCGTAATGTTGCTTTTGTAGTTTCCAGGTAACGTCGATGTCTTCAGTAGCAGTTTTACTGGAGAAACCTCCGACTTTCTTTAGAATATCTGTTCTATAAGCTGTGGCGCAACCAGAAACTGTCAGAACCCTTCCCATAGCACGTTGGGATCTCTTCATAAGGCCAATAATTGAGGCGAATTCAGCTGTCTGGATTTTCTCTAGAATATTTTTTCGGTTTTTTACCACAGGATTCCCAGTTACTGCTCCTAAACGTGATTGTTTATAAAATGGTTTAACCAGCTGCTTTAAAGCATCTTTTGAAAGTGTGGTATCTGCGTCGATTACGACACTTATAGGAATGTTATCTATATGTTCCAGTGCCACATTTAATGCTGCAGCTTTCCCAACGTTCCTCGTTAAATGGATCAAATGAAGGTTCTTTTTACTGTTAAGATATTTTTTGATGACTTGAAGAGATGCATCTGTGGAATTATCATCAATTATCAGAACATCATAGGAAGGGTAGTCTAAGTCAGTGATATTACTTATAGTCTCATCGAGTGTTTCCTCTTCGTTATGAACTGGTATAAGGACAACTACGTGAGGGAATTCCTCTGTGAGGTTAACCTCCTGTGTTAATTTACTCGCTTTTTCTTTGCGCTGCCAGAAATAGACACCTCCAATGGCATACACCACACTCATTAGTAGTGGAAACAGATATATATAATAACTGAAGATTTTCCAATAGTTTGCAAACATTTTATCCCCCTCGCGTTTTTGAGCTTTCTGAGCCTGGATCTATATTAAGTTCTTTCCACTTTAATGGTTCTGGTGTATCTATTAGTGGCTCTACGCTTCGTTTGTTGTGCAGATAGTACTTGTTGTAGTTGTACCTTTTCCAAAGAGCGAAAAAGGTAAATATGACCAAGAGCCATAGCCCTAATAAGATAAGTGCTATAGCTGTATCTTTTATGTTTTGTGGCAAGAAGAGTTGGCGCTTCCATATCACCCCAATTGCAAACCATCCTAAAGCTGCTATTGCCCAAGTTACTATGCTTAATATAATTGTCCATGCGATGGAAGTCAAAAAAATACCAACAAAAGAATTGACCTGACTGCCCTTAGTTATTTTGTTTGATTTTATATTTAATTTTCTCACTTTATTTTTATACACTATAAGCGAATACTTTCAAACACCTGTTAATTAAGCTTTAGTTAAGCACTCCTTTTGAGGAAGATAATGAAATGCGAGTATAAGTGATGAAAATAACTGGATGGATAGATAAAGAGTGAAAGTTAAAGATATCAAGAAGATGGCGTGGCTGGTGGCAGGAGCAATTGGGCGTTTTCTGGTGAACTTATTTGCTATGAATGGCTATGGTTTACAAGCTTTATGCGCTTTGGATGGGAATTCTTTATCATGTTCTGAAAAGCATTGATTTCAGCTATTAATATTTGTAGAAAATGGCGTGAGGCTAAAAGAGTAAGCGAAGAGCTCTTTGGCAAAAATCAAAATAACGAGCGGCCCTGAGGAAGCTGTAGACCGCGCCGAGTATGTCGAAGAGCCTGTGGGTGAGTTAGATTCAGCAATGAGTGCAGGTCCTGGACTCAGTTGATATCTTACGGGAATTTCAGGGTATTAATGTTGCAACAGTAAATGACTACTCTGCAATCAAAGTTGTATAAGGTTCTGCAAAAAGCAAGTTAGCGGGGATAATGCTGTCGTAACCATAACGTTGGCGTATATGCTCCAAAGTGGTTTTTAAAGGGTTTGGATCGTCTTTGCAAAAAAGGCTTGGTGTGTAATGCTGCCTTATATCTGTCATGCCAACACCTACCAATCTTATTCCTTGCTGATATGGCCTTAATTTTTTGTTGAGCAGTTTAAAGTTTTGGAAAATGGTGTCTGGATTATTTGTATAAAGTTCTAACTTCATGCCAACGGAATCAGCAGTCATGTCATCATAGCGTAAAAATATGAACAATTCTTTCGCTCGAGAATCAATTTCTTCTAATCCTTTGCTTAGTGAATCACAAAGAAGTCTCCCTACCGCTTCTACTACCAATGGACTGAGTGTGCTTGCGTCCAGCGTAACACTGCGTGTAATACTTTTTAGTGGAGGCTCTTGCGTAATAAGTGGGGTTTCATCAATGCCTTGTGCAATTTTTTGATAATACTCTCCGAGTATGCCCATAAGGTTTTTAATGACTGACTTTGGGGTTAAAGCCAAGTCTTCCAAAGTATAGATTCCATTCTTATTGAGTAACGCTTCCCTGCGTGGCCCTATGCCTGGTATGGCGGACACAGGGAGGTATTTATAGACGCCAGGGATGAATTGAGGCTGCCACCATGTAAGCCCGTCGGGTTTACCTTCTTCAGTTGCCATCTTAGCTAACAATTTTCCGGGAGCTATACCCACAGAACATGTTATACCGAACTGCTTTTTTACATAAGCTCTTATGGTTTGCCCTAATTTGTCTGGGTCATTTCCATAATATGTCATAAAAAATTCATCAATACTGTAATTCTCTACTTCAGAAGAAATATGCTTGGCAAGCTTAAGCATAGTTTGGTGAACATAACCATAGAAGGATGGGTGGGCTTGTACCAATAAAAGGTCAGGGCATAGGTTAAAAGCGTCTTTGGGCGGCATTCCAGCTTTTACGCCCATTCTCTTTGCTTCATAAGATGCAGCGGCAATGACAGAACGTTTTTTACCTCTTCCATAAGGGTCTGCCATAACACCTATGGGCTTACCTTTGAGTTTTGGGTTTATGGCTTGTTCACAGCTAGCGAAAAAAGCATCCATATCTACGTGCATAACCCATTTCATGGTAAACACCATCCTTTCCAATAGCCATCTGGAGACATATAAATAAGTTCCCAAATTTGATCTTCTTCTGTGGAAACAACAAAATGGTAAAGTTGACGGTTACCTTGCGGCTGCTGCCACTTTTGCTGCAAAATTTTAACTTTTAGCCAGCTTTGTCCGTTTCTAAAAGCTAACGGTTTGAACTCTGCGCCATGATAAAGCACTATGACCGTCATGCCCATAGTATAGCACACAAATGTATACCATATATAGACAGCATTAGCACTTAGGAAAAATTCTTAAATTAACTTTTCTCTGGCTAAGCTTAGATGTCTGTTTTTTCCAATAATGACGTGGTCAAGGAGTTGAGCTCCTACAAGCTCGCAAGCTTGTTTTAATAATTTTGTGGCTGAAATATCTTCTTTGCTGGGGCTTGGATCTCCGCTGGGATGGTTATGTATGACAATAATGGCTTGGGCAGATGTTAGACTTATTTCCCTTACAATTTCTTTTGGATCCACTGTAGTTTGTATGGAAGTACCAACGCTAAGTTCAACGTGCTTTATGGGATGATTTTTTCTATCTAACAAGAGTACCCAAAAATGTTCCTTGTTCTCATTCATAAGCATGGGTAAGAAATACTGAGCGGCATATTGCACCGCATCTTCTGGGCTACCTATTTTTATTTCTTCCGCTGTTTCATCTTGGAGCAATCGTTTGCCTATTTCAAGCGCTGCTTTTATCTGAGCAGCTTTTGCCATGCCGACACCTTTTACCTCCAAAAGCTGTTCTGTACCCGCCTTATAAAGGCCAGTAAGACCACCAAAGGTATTCAGTAATCGCAAGGCTAAATCTTCTGCCGTTTCCTCTCTTGTGCCTGTTCTAAGGATAATTGCCAGCAACTTGGCATCAGAAAGGTATTGAGGACCTTTTGTAAGCAAAAGCTCTCTGGGGCGTTCTGACACAATCCATTCTTTTATAGGAATTTTATAGATTGGATCACTCACAGTACATAAACCTCACCATTGTTATATGTATGCGGAAAACTGGCATGTCTCCATTATACAGTGTGGCAAGGGCGTTATATCATTTATATGGAGGCGGAGGCTAAAGGGTATGGAACTACAGAAGGGGATTAAGGCCGGCAAAGAAGACTTTTCAAATTTGGTTCTTTTAGCTGCTCCTTTTTTCTGTAACTTATTCGGGGAAAACAATGTTCGCGATTTAATGCAATATCTATATTGCCAGAATAACAATCTCTTTAGTTACTCACATACGTGTTTCGTCGAAGATGAAAGCATTTTAGGCATGGTGGTTGGATATAGTTATATGGAAAAACAAAGAGAACAACTGCATACTGGTTATTTAATGCTAAAAATGTTAAAACTTAGGTTTTTCAATATACTACCGGCACTGCTTAGGTTAGATTCAGTCGTTAGCAGAATCACAAAGGATGAGTACTACATTGCTTTTTTATCCGTTTATCCCATCATGCAAGGACGTGGGATTGCCAGTATGCTAATGAACTACATAGAAAATGAAGCCTTGAAACAGGGGGCTTATTTTATGTGCCTTGACGTTGAAGCGGAAAACGAGCGAGCTATTCGTATTTACCTTCACTATGGTTATGAAATTCAACGAACTTACGATATTAATCTGATGTCTAACATTACCCTTCATTTTCATCGCATGAGAAAACAAATAGGGAAATAAAGAGGAGGGCCCCCTGATGGAACCCTCCTCTTTTGCTATTCTTCGCCGAATTTGGTCTGCATCAGCTGCTGTATAGCTTTCAAGGCGGCTTCTTCGTCTTCGCCATCTACAGCTACTTCTAACTCTGCGCCTTTTTCAGCTCCCAGCGATAGTATGCCGAGAATGCTTTTGGCATTTACCACTGTTCCATCTTTTTTTACGAACACACTCGATTTGAATTTGTTTGCTGTTTCAACAAAAAGTGAAGCCGGGCGAGCGTGAAGCCCAACTTCGTTTTCTACAACAAACTTTTTAGTCAACATATTCGTTCTCACCGCCTTAAGAATAGTTACTAAGCAGATTTCTTCAGTTCTTGGAATATGCTTGTAAAGGTTTTTGCTCTCTTCGTGATTTCTTGGAAATTGCCTTCTTCAACAAGCTTCTTGTTAACAAGGTCGCTTCCTATTCCAGCGGAGCAAGCACCTGCTTTTATGAAGTCGGCAAAATTCTCTGTATTTATTGCTCCCACAGCCATCATTTCAAGTTGGGGTAGGGGGCTCTTAATTTGCTTAATATAGTTTGGACCCATCACACCTGCTGGAAACACCTTGACTAACTGCGCACCATTTTCACGTGCTGTGACTGCTTCTGTGGGGGTCAGAATACCAGGTACTGGAAGTACGCTGTAGCGCTGGCACATGCGGACCATGCCGATATTCAGGGAAGGAGCCAATATGAAGCGTGCACCGGATAAGATAGCTATTCTGGCTGTTTCAGGGTCAAGTACTGTACCTGCACCGATGAGGATACTGCTGGAATATTTTTTCGCGAGGTCTTCCACCATTTTCGGTGCTCCGGGTGTATCAAAGGTAACTTCAATGGCACCGACTCCGCCTTCAATGAGTGCATCGGCTATTCGGAACAATGATTCAGAAGAAGTACCTCTAACAATGGCGCATACTCCAAGTTCCTTTATTTTATTTAACACTTCATAATCTCTCATTTTTGTTCCTCCTTATTTAACTAAAGTTATTTACAGACTGACTTTGTACGGTCTACCATTCCGCAATTGTGCCGTCATAATTGCGCCATTTAGGATTGGTCCAATGTAAGCCTTCTTCAGCAACGGACTTGACTAAATCTTCATCGATTTCTATACCCAAACCTGGTTTTTGCGGGATATCCACAAAGCCATCTTTGTAACTGAAGATTTCCTTGTTCTTTACAAAGTCGAGCAAATCGAATCCCATGTTGTAATGGATGCCTAAGCTTTGTTCTTGAATAAACACATTGGGAGTGCAGCTGTCTACTTGTAATGTAGCAGCCAATGCTATGGGTCCATAAGGTGCATGAGGCGCCACAGCGATATCGAAAGCTTCTGCCATGGCTGCAATCTTCTTTGTTTCCAAAATGCCGCCTGTCATGGCTACATCCGGTTGGATGATATCTACTAAACCGCTTCTAAAAACGTCTTTGAAACCCCAACGCGTATAAAGCCTTTCGCCTGTAGCAATGGGTATAGATGTGTGAGAAGCGATCTCTATCAATGCATCGTCATTTTCCGGCAAGACAGGCTCTTCTATGAACATGGGTCTGTATTTCTCAAGTTCTTTCGCAAGGACTTT
Organism: Coprothermobacter platensis DSM 11748; assembly: GCF_000378005.1. Lineage (GTDB taxonomy): Bacteria > Coprothermobacterota > Coprothermobacteria > Coprothermobacterales > Coprothermobacteraceae > Coprothermobacter > Coprothermobacter platensis. The sequence continues at coordinate 1,188,986 of NZ_KB899040.1, read as the reverse complement.
TGCCATGGGTTTATGTACTCGGCCGTGAAAATCTATACCAATTTCCAAATCATAACCTACAGCACTACGTATGGAATCTACTCTTTTAAGAACTTCATCCACTTTCTTGAAGGAATCCACATAATGCATTTCCGAAGTGGCATTCATCTTTATGGCTTTGAAACCTTTGTTTTTTCTATCCAGGGCTTCGTCAGCCACAGTTTGGCCAGGTCTGTCTCCGCCTATCCATGAATAAACCATTATTCTATCTCTACTGCGGCCTCCCAAAAATTCGTACACAGGTATGTTGAAATATTTTCCTTTGATGTCCCAGAGTGCCATTTCAATGCCCGATAGAATGGTCATATTGATAGGTCCACCCCTAAAGAACGAGCGGTACAATGTTTGCCAAATATCTTCAATTTGCATGGGATTTTTGCCTATAATGGTTTCGCCCATTTCCTTAACGCCGGCTACCACGGTTTCTGTTTTTGTCCCTGATATGAGTTCTCCCCACCCGTAGATACCTTCATCTGTTCCCACTTTTATGAATATCCAGCGTGGTTTGACCTTGTACACATCGATGGATGTTATTTTCACGTTTTTAAGTACCTCCTTTAAGTAAATTTCATCTTTACCAGGAACACCATGGCTCTTGTGGCCTGTAAATAGCGCTTTCAGAAAAGTTATATGTTTCCGCTTTTGTAAGCTTGCCGTTGCAAACATCAATTATTTCGTTAAAAAGTTGATCGCCACATTCTGCAATGGTTTGTGTGCCACGTATTATGGAAGATGCATCTACATCCATGTTGTCCCTCATGTTCTCAAACGTACGAGGATTTCCTGTTACCTTAATGACAGGAATGAGTGCGTTTCCTATGGGCGTTCCTCGCCCCGTAGTAAATACACATAACTGTGCTCCGCCTGCAGCCATGGCCGTAACAGATTCAATATCGTACCCTGGCGTGTCCATGATTATGAGGCCTTTCTGGGAAGGCTTCTCAGCGTATTTGACGACTTCATTAACTGCTGACGTACCTCCTTTAACGATGGAACCAAGTGATTTCTCAGATAGAGTGCTTAACCCACCTCTTATGTTTCCTGGTGACGGGTTTGCCCCACGAAGATCGATGCCTTTTTCTATGAACTCTTTTTCTAATGAGTGAACGATGTGCAGAAGGTTTTTGCGCACGTTATCATCTTTTGCCCTGCGAGATAAGATGTGCTCAGCACCGATAAACTCTGTAGTTTCACCGAGGATGACGCTGCCACCTTCTTTAACGATTAAGTCGCTGCAGTAACCTAATGCGGCGTTTGCGCTAATGCCTGAAGTAGCGTCTGAGCCACCGCAGTTGGTGGCAAGCAATAAACAAGAAATGTCTGCTGGTTCACGCTGCTGTTTGGACATTTCTTGAGCCATAGCAGATGCGAGTCTAATTCCTTTTTCCACAGTGCGTACAGTTCCGCCTTCGTCCTGTATGATGAGTAATTCAGTGGGTTTCAAAGAATGGTTCTTAATTTCTTCAAACAATGCTTGAGGTTGGACCGTTTCACAACCCAAACCAACAACGATGGTGCCATAGATATTAGGATTTGAGGCAAAACCCAAGAGCGTTCTACGGGTTATCTCCAAACTTTTGCCCACTTGGCCGCAACCTTTAGGGTTAGGCACATAAATGGCTCCATCAACTTGTTCTGCTATTGAACGGGCTGTCTCATTTGCACATCCTACTGATGGTAATATAAGAATCTTGTTTCTTATTCCGTAGGTTCCATCAGGTCTTCTAAATGCTTTTATTTGCATTTGTCCATACCTTACTTTCCACATTATGGATATGAACCCATTGCCCTCTTTTTATAGGTTGAGACGCTACGCCGATAACTTCTCCATACTTATGAACATCTGCTCCTTGACTAACATCATGTATAGCAATTTTGTGGTAGATGTCTATATCATCTTGTGCAGTGACAACATCAACAACATTCCTATCAAGGGTTATTTGAACGTTTTCTCCGCTCTTCAAAGCGCATAAAGCCACAGCGACATCATCCTTAGGGTGCAATAATAATGCTTGCTTACATTGAGAGCTGTTTGAGCGTTGAATATCTGACATTTCTCATCCTTCAACCACGTTGGGGGGAATTTGCCCATTTAACACAGCTAACACGTTATCTACGGCGGTGTTTCCCATACGCAAATTGGACTCCAGCGTTGTTCCACCAATATGCGGCGTGAGAATTACATTTTCCAGATCAAAGAATGGTAGATGCTCAGGAGGTTCAAAATCGTAAACATCTGTCCCATATCCCCTTAGCGTTCCATCGGTAAGTGCTTTATACAAAGCATCCATATCTAATAATTGACTGCGTGCTGTGTTTATCAGTATGGCACCTTTTTTAATCTGCTGGAACCTATCTTTGTTCAGTAAATTGCGCGTGTCGTTAGTCAAAGGTAAATGCAATGTTATAAAATCTGATTGCTGCAAAAGTGTATCTAATGGTACAAACTTCAAACCTAACCGCTTTGCCTCTTCGTTTTCCATTGTGTCATAGCCAAGTATGTTCATGCTAAAACCAGTGGCTCTCTTTGATACAGCCCTTCCAATGGCTCCAACGCCTACAATACCAATGGTTTTTTGGTAAAGGCTTACTCCAGTCGGTTTAATCCACTTTCCATTTTTTGTGTCCGTGTTTGCCTTGCATATACCTCTTGCAAGAGCAATCATGAGCCCGAAAGTGAGGTCTGCCACTTCCTCATTGTTGGTTGCTGGGGCATTCGTCACAGTAATTCCCAGTGTTTTTGCCGCGTTAATGTCAATCCCATCTGTTCCAACACCATGTTTAGCAATTAACTTGAGATTTTTGCAATTCTCCATGATGTGTCTTGTAACTTTATCGTTACCAACGATAATGGCATCAGCGTCCGATGCAAGCTTAATCATTTCATCCTCTGTCAAAGGCCTTCCATAAGGGTTTAAGAGTACTTCGCAACCAGCCTTTTGAAGGCGTTCAAGCGGTTCTTTGTTGATTCGACCGAAGGTAACAGCTGTGGCAACAACTTTCCATTTTGCCATTTATAATCAGCTCCTTTCTTTTTCATCGGGTGGGTGATCCCACATCCAAGTAAGGTGGAAAAACTCAGATGTGGGATCACGGGCAAAAGCTATTTATGAATTTGCTTCTGCTACAGTTTCTTCCTTTTCTTCTTCATAACCGAAAGCTTTGTACCAACCAGTCTTATTGCGGTGGAAGAAGAAAAGCATGGCAAAGATAACCACAAAGGTAAGTATGATTCCAACGGGTATGCCTCCGATAGTCCACTTGCCTAACATCCAGAACAAACCATGCAAGGGCCTTGTATCAGCACCAACAACGGCAGAACCTGTATCAGGAAGAGCGATACCTATGGATGTAAGCAAAGAAGCGAAATTCACAGATACGGCGCTACTGAAATAGAGGGTAATGATCATAGATATGGTTGTGGCAATGTAAGATGTGATGATGTTTCCGCCCATGATTGCCGTTACGGCTGAAGCTAAGAAGAATGGGGTTACACCGATATCACCGAGAATTAGAATCCTATTGCCAGGCAGTAAAAACATGAGCGGGACTGTGGTAAGCATGACCAGTAACCCAGTGGTTATAACGTCTGGATGTCCAATGCAAAGTGCGGAGTCCATACCAAAGTTGAGCCCTCTTTGAGAACCGGACTTGGACAGCATTTCACTGACTCTGCTAGTAAGTGGCTCAAATCCTTCCATTAAGGCGGCTGTTGCTTTTGGATACATGAAGATATATGCAGCAGTTCCGATACCGAGTGCAAATAAACTACCCCAAACTTGTAAATCGCCAAGTTTGCTACTCCAGGCTATGAGCCCAATTATGACAGCTATGATGAAGCCTATGACCGAAGCGTCGCCAAGCAGACCCAAGCGGTCCCGTATGGTTTGAGAATTTAACTTTATTTTGCTCAAGCCGATCTTATCGCAAATCCATTTTACAGGTAGAGCAATAAGTGTCCCGCCTTGTCCGCTGGCATGTGGCCAAGCAAGGCCAGGTAAGTTGAAAAACTTTTGCATGGTTGGCGCTGTGGCATCACCAAGAATGAGAAGAAACATTTCAATGGCGATAGCACTTAGCAGTCCATAAACCAGATTATTTGTTGCGTAGTAGACAAGGCTTCCTACAAATGCCCAGTGCCAGAAGTTCCACAAATCTAAGTCCAGAGTATCTGTCCAGTGAAGAAAAACCATTACTAAGTTAACTACTATGCCTATTGGGATAATAAGAGCGCCTATGAGAGTGGAGTAAGCCAAAGATGCTAACAATGACCATCCTGTGTCAACATAAGGTAGATTTACACCGCTACCTGTAATCATGTCTGAAACAGCTTTTCCAATTAATCCCATAAAATAGGGATTGAGAATGGATGTTAACGTGTTCAGTCCAATACCAATGTAAAGCGCAGATCTCAAAGCTTTGGAGAAATTCACACGTAAGAGTAGTTCAAACACCAAAATGATGAGTGGCAGTAAAACTGCCGCTCCAAAAGCTTTAATAACAACGTTAAACATGCTACCCGCCTCCCTTTAGTTGGTTCTATTTTTTAAGAACTTTTTCGACCTCAGCGAAAAATTGGTCTTTACCGATACCCGTTAGTAAGGGGATACCGTTAAGTACGGGAACATTGGTAATGCCTAAGTTGGAACCTGCTGTAGAAACTACAAGATCGAATTTCCCACTTTCCACGGAACGTTTCGCATCGACTACGCGACCTTGAACGACTTCTACTTTTACGCCTTTGTTTCCGAAATATTCCCTTAGCCTAACAGCCACAACTGTGGATGTGGCTGCACCGTCAGCACATACGGCCAGTATGCGCAGTGTTTTGTTGTCAGTCGCCATGGAATCAATCCTCCTTATTCTTGTTTTCTTGCTTTTCTTCGCCACACAAATTGGCTAAGAGAATGTTTGCCATGTCCGCATTGGAGTTGGCATTGTACAAATCTGCTAAAACATCGGGTTTGCCGAATAGAGTAGTCAATTTTGAAAGGAACAGGACATATTCGTTCGGGTCTACTATGGCTAGCATGAATACCATGGATACTGGAATGTCATCCTCTGGTTTATCCATTCTTCTCCATGAAATGGGATGTTTTAAGGTCGCTATGGCAATTGCGGGTTTGTTTACATATTTCACATCTGTGTGGGGTATGGCGACGTTTATGGAGCCTGTGAACAGTGCAGTAGGAAATGTTTTTTCACGTTCCAATACGGCAGGTCGAAATTCCGACTTTACCAACTCATTGGATGTAAGTTTCTCTGCTAAAAAGCTAATCACCTCCTCTGGTGTGTTAAAGTCCATCTGTTTGAAGATCAAATCTGGTTTTATGATTTCTTTAACGTCCATATAAACCTCCTTGATTACATTGTTTTTCACGTTGATTTATAAGTCAATTAACATACCTGTCGATGTCTATGTAAAGTAAGTACATTTCGTTTACTAAGTGATGTAATGGGAAAGAAAATGGGCATTCAACAATGTTCTCAGATGTTACAATTGATTTGGGCAAACGGCAATGGTAAAGCTCATATTGACAGACATTGATGGTACGTTAGTCACCGATGACAAAGTCTTGCTTGAAGAGAACAAGCAAGCAATTAAGCAGGCTTTGGACCGGGGTGTTCATGTTACATTGGTTACTGGCAGGCACTTTAGTTATGCGAAGCCAGTCATCCAAGGTTTAGGTTTAGATGTACCGGTGGTGCTACAAAATGGTGCTTTTATTTACAAGCCACTTTCGGAGGAAATTATCAGGCAAGTTTATTTAAGCCAGTCGATTGCGTCCCATTTGGTAAAGGAAAGCCGAAAAAGAAATCTGTTTTATTTTGTGTCATCAGACTTTATTAAGGAAAATGATATGCTTGTGGACAAGGACTACGTAGGTCCTTACGAGGTTTATTTGAAACGAAATGGCTATAGGGTAAATAGGGTCCCAGACGTACTTCAGGTACTCCCACAGGATGTAGTGGAAGTAGCTTTTTTCGGTCCTGAAGAGAAAGTTCTTGATGTGCTTGACGCTGTGGACAATCTTTATAAGGAAGCCAGTGTAGTTAAGTCTTTGCTCAAAGAAGCTGGACCTTTCTATGAAGTTTATGGACCTAATGTAGGAAAAGAACAGTCTTTGAGTTTTCTATGCGATTATTTCCATGTTACACCTGATGAAGTTATGTATATTGGGGATGCCTATAATGATGTGGACATAATGAGCAAGGTAGGCTATCCTGTAGCCATGGAAAATGCTGTCAGGGAAGCCAAACGGATAGCCCGATTAGTGACAAAAACGAATAATCAAGCTGGCGTTGCATGGGCAATAAACGAACTTGTTCTTAAGGAACATCCTTAGCCTGTAGATAAATGATAACTTTCTATAACTGACTGAGTTCTTTAATAAGAAGGCTTCTTATTTCAGAAGCTGATTTGGCTGCTAATAGCTTGCGGATGAATTTTGTATCTTTCATGAGCTCTAAAAGCTGGCTCAGAATTTTACCTAATTTGCCATCAGAAAGAAGTGCGGGCATGAGTATGATTTTGACGGGCATCTCATGATCTGGATTTCCCATTTCTTTGAATAAAACAGGACTGCTCAGGAAAGCTAACCCAAATCCTTCTTTTATGGTGTAATCATATTCCACATGTGGTAGAGCAAAAGGTATTGGTGCATTGATGGCGGTGGGGAACATTTCCTCTCTCTTTATGATGGCATCAACGAACTGCGGTTTTGTATAGTCGTATTGAACCATTCTTGAAGCAAGGAGCGAAAGAGCTTCTGTACGATCCTTAGTTTCAACATTAAGAAGTATTAAACGCTCATCGAACAGGTGCAGTAAACTATGCCAAGACGCATCCATTAAGTTGAGCTTCTCTTTTATTTTCTTTATTTCTTCTGTGTTAAGCAGGTGAGACACAACTACACTCGGTACACATGTATTAGGTAATGGTATAGTCGAAACAATCAAGTTTATATCTGGTTCAAGTTTACCCGATGAAAGTTCTTTATATGACCCTACTTGGACTACTTCAACCTCAGGCAGTTCATTTGCAAGTTTCCAGTAAATGAAGTTAGACATGCCAATGCCCAACGGACAAAATACTGCCACACGTTTTTTTTGTGCATTCTTCGTTTTTGCTTTTTCAGCAGCCGTTGCGATGTACATTGCAATGTAAGCTACCTCATCTTCCATTATGCGGATACCCAGTTTATTGGTAAGGAGAGTAGCTATTACTTTTGCGACGCTAAAATAAAGAGGGTATTCATCTTTGACTTCAGCAGCCAACGGGTTTTCTATATCGAAACCGTATTTGATGCGGCTAATAGTTGTTTCCAAGTGAGCTGCAAGCATGTCGATGAGCTCTGTATCATATGCAAGAGGTATACCCAGTACATCTTGAGATATCTGTGCCACAGTCTTTGCCAGTTCAAAATACTGTTCGCTTTTCTGGTCTGGTTTTGTTTGTGCCGGGTTTTGAGGTTTTGCTGTTAGAAAGAGCAAAGTTAAATAAGCAATTTCTTCTGGTGGCAAAACAATATCATAATAATTCTCTAAAAAACCGCATTGGCCAGCAATTATGTTATATGTTGGACTTTGAGCGATTTCTTCAAAAGTTTCTTGGTCCATTTCCACAATGTTTTCTTCTTTAATGCGTTTTATGCTTATTGCCGTTCTAAGACGAAGTAACTCGTAATCACTATCGGCAATTGTTGTTTGCATGGTTTTTTCAACGTTTTCAATGAATTTTTCCACACCTTCTAAATCCACATCCTTTAGCAAATTCCTTTTATTACCGTTTTGCCCGATTCCTTCTTCCACATGGCTGTCGCTGTGGAGTTCATCAGCAAGCAAACTTGATAAAGCATCTCTTATGCAGAATTCCTTTTCTTTGCCTTCCAAAACATAACCGCTTCCAGGTTTGCCTACCAAGTTTAAGCCTTTATCTTTAAGCCAGTCTTTTACTATGCGTAAGTCTTTAAGTACTGTGGGACGCGACACCGTAAATGTGAAGCACCAGTCTTCCAATGTGGGAATCTTATTTTGCAAAAGGCAATCCAATAACATTTCTTTGCAACGTGTTTCCCTGTCTGGGCTAACTTCGCTTAACGTACTTTCCAGTTTTTTCTTAATGTCTTTCTTGGTTTGTTTGTCCTTGGCTACAACATAAATGCCTTTACCTCTCTTGCTTACCAGTGTCAGGCCGTTGGAGGCAAGGAAAGGAACAAGTTCCTTAAGGTCACTTTTTAATGTCCTGCTTTTTATGTTTAGTGCTTTGCTTATTTCCGCTATGGATAAAGGTTCTTCAAGATCAATAAGGTATAAGCATTCTCTTACATGTCGTTCTTTGAAAAGGCGTGTCATTTCGCGTGTTTCTTTCATGATTCAGCGATATTATATAGCAACTGCTCTTATTTGTAGGTTCTTTTTTATCGCTTATAAAACACGATTTGGTTGTTTAAGCAGTACATGTGATTCACCTATAATGGTTCCCTTAACGGCTTCTAAAAGGGGAACTGGCGTACTTGCCAGTTTGTGAACCAGTGTTTCACGTGGAACTTTGGGCCAATTGCTAATATCATTAGGCAATCTTCTTCTCACTTGTACTAAGTCATCACTGGTTTCTATGGCATCAGCCTTTATAAAATGTTGCTTTGTGTTTGCTAAACCGACATTTATGAGAGCATATTCGCCCAAGTGGCTCCAAACTTTTTTGACCAGTGATAGCCAATCAAAAAATGGTACCAAATCGTTGTAGTCTTGTGTGACAACGTTCCACTCATCTAATTCGAAAGCGTTATCATTAACGGACTGCATATAGTATGGGGGTTTGCCTTCATAGTTGTCTGTTCTGATTATGTTTATTGAACCTTTAGGCTGCTGCGTAAGGACAACACGGCACCTAAATAAATCCGAAAAGAGCTCTGCCCAGTCTTTTCTTGGGGTATAAACAGTACTTCCCAGAAGGCTCAACATTCTTATGTTATATTTACCCAGGCCCAGTATGAACGGCAGTATATCGTAGAAGCTTGTGTAAATACGCGGCTGCATTAAACGGAATGCTTCACTCGTGGATGGAGTAATGATGCCTTCTTTTAACTGACTTGCCCAAAGTTGAGGGGCATATATGCCTACTTCCGAGCTGCAAGGTTCATCAGGAACTTTGTAATCAACAAAAAACGTGTGAGAAAGCGTAATGGGATAATGAGCACTGGAACTTTCATCAGCTAAGGCGACTAAACCGCTAAGGTAACTAAAGACCCAGTGGAGCTCCCAACCGCTAATGGTAAGTTCTTTCCTATACTGTTTCAAATGTGTAATCGTATTTCTTATGTCCTGTTCCCAAATCGCTTGCAAATGATAAGGGAGTAGGCTGGCATCAGGGTGTTCTTTAGGATTGCTAAGTGTAGTCTTCATAAGGGGCACATGATGTAATGTGGTTGCCAGTGAAGTCAAATAGATTAGCGTAGGCCGGAGTTCTTTAGGATAGTTTTGAGCAAGTTTTTCTGCAGCTTCGACGACTAAGTTTAACCCCAAAATAGTGTGTCTGGATGTTAGCGAACCTGTTTTTAGTTCTTCCTGGAACTGTGCATCAACTTTACCTACATCATGGAGATAGACCAAACTTTGCATCATCTCTATACCATAGCGCAAAATGAGATGGGCTTCAGGACCAATGGGTGGACGCCAAAGTTTATCTGAAAGTTCAGCAAAACGCCGAGCTACATCCACGGAATGGCTCCAAAGCGTTAGGGGGTCTTTGTCCATGTTAAGCTTGGGAATGACATTTAGGTAGACGTCTTTAAGGCCATAGTATTCAATTAAGTTCATGTTAATATTTTACTGTAAGAATTTGCGGCAAAAACGTCTATTCTTTTTTATTGTTTCTTATAGATCCGGAGGTGCACCACCATGTCGAATAACAATAGAAGCGTTAGAAATAGCAGAAGCACAAGAAATGCCAGAGGTAGCGCTGCGCGTTGGATACTCATAGTAGTACTTTTGATCGTCATTGGTTTTGGAGCGGGTTTCTTGTATTCGCGCTATGGTGGGAGTTTTTCCAGTTCCGGTGTGAAACCCGGTTACCTTTCAAATCTTGACTCTATTTACTTGAACAGCATTTCAGGAGACTTGGAACTCACTGCCACGCAAAAGGAAGTTGTACAACTTGCCATAAAATCTGAGTTCTCTGAAAGAGTGGCATTGACTCAACAAGGTTTAGCTGACAATGCTATTTCTTCTCAATTAAAGAGTACAACAGCATCTGCTGTCGAAATTATTACCAGCGCTTTGGGAGATAAAACAGATAAGTTTATAGGTTTAGTCAAAGAGTACAATCAAAGTCGTTCTATTCCGCTGGCACTCACACAGGTAAAGGTTTATTATATCGTGGCTGACCCAGACTGGGGAGTAAAGGCAGAGAACCATTATGTAGTTGACGAAAACAAACCCTTAAGAGCGTTGGAAGCGTTGATTCAAGGTCCAACTGATTTAAGTATGGGTATGCCGCTTCCGCCAACAACACGTATTTTGGGTTTCAATGTGGAGAATGGCACTGCGTATGTGGATTTAAGCAAGGAAGCTATTACAGAAGCATATAAGTACTGCCCAGTATCCGCAGGTGGCGAAGCGATGAGTATTTACGCCATAGGAAATACGCTAACCGAGTTTCCTGACATAAAAACAGTGAAGCTTAGCATAGAAGGCAAAACCAAAGGAGAAATAGACGGTTACGCTATAGAGTCATACTGGGGTCACTTTGGTTTGCCTAGCGAAATAACAAGAAACGAAAAGGCTATTATTCCGTAGATTCTTCGCTGTCCATGGGGTTTACTTGGTCATCATAAGGATGGTCAAGTAAACCTTTTTCCGTAGTTAATAGTTCTGCAGGTTGGTAGAAGAGTTCCCACGAAACACGCCGTTCAAAGATGACATCCCTGACTTGTTTTTCTCGCTCAGTGAGTTGTTTGGAAGTTCCGCTTTTTACTTCTATGAAGACAACTTGTTTTAAATCGCCATCGCTCAGCCCATCGAAAACAATGAGATCGACAGGTGTTCCCAAAAATCTGGCATCTTTGGGATTATAGCTAAAGTTGGGCAGGAAAGGAACTAAATGCTCCGTTATTTGTCCAAGCATGACCGATTTGCTTCTCTTTGCAGCATCCTGCCGGATGCCATCTTCTTCGGCAAGCTTCCACTGTTCAAAAAGTGCCTTGTACTGCTGTTCTGTGCTTAATCTGATTGTTTCTATTTCTCGACTCTTCCAGTCTTCGAACTGCGCCTTCCAAAATGTTTCCGCACGTAACTGACTTTCCCTTATGGTAGCTTGGTATTCTTCTTGCAATTCTCTCTTTGTGCGCTCTAAATCTCTTTGGTAAGAAAGCTTGAGAAAAAGCAGCAAGAGTAAACCCATAGACAGGCCTATAAAAAACCACATCATACACAGTATTTTAATGCACAAGAGAGTCAGCCATCATGTCTCATGTTTGATTAGCTGACTCTCTTCATTTAGCACTATAAAGCTAATAAGTTCTCTAAAATTTCTGTGTAAACCTGAGGAAGCATTTTCAACGAAGGTATTTCCACATACTCGTTAGGTCCATGTACGTTTCCACCTTTGGGACCGAAATCGATAGCTTTTACACCCAGCGGTGTGAAATACCGGCTGTCTGCCGCTCCAGCACCTTCTACAGCTTTTGCTTTTTCTCCATGTTGCGTTATGACGTTTAAGACGGTTTTTACAAACGGTTCTTTTGGGTCGGTGAACAAAAATCCTGCCTTATCTTTGTTACCAAAGCTCACTTCGGCTTCAGGTAGGTTATAAGAAATCACTTCGCTAATGGTTTTTTCTATGTCACTGTTGCCGTTGCTCATAGCCCTTATGTCGATATAAAGTACATGTCTTTCTTGCTCGAAACTGTACATGTTCGGTGTTATGGAAACACCAAAATCGCTGTATCTGTCAGGTTTTATAGGCGCCTTGATTAGTGGAACAACGGCCTTCAGAAGGGCAGTTAGGTTTTCATCCACGTTAACATCACTTTCTGAACCGACTGTTTCATCCACGTATGTAAGAACGACCTTTCCCGGCACAACGTTGGATTTTAAAAAAGCGCCGCTAAGTTGTATTGCTTGAAAATCAGTTTCCCTGAGAAACTGCGATGCGGCAATAAGCGGATGTGTATCTACACCAGGCAAGAAATATGCAGCATGCCGTGTTTCTACAATGGGCGTACGGATTTCGAAAGTCTTTTCTTTAACAGCGCCTTTAACGGCAACCGTTTTAGCGGGCAGGCTTATGTTTACACCAAATCCCTTCCTTCGTCTGACAATTGGAACCATGCCAGTACCGTCTGCATTGATTAAGAAAGAAGGTAAGCTGTTCTCTTCTTGCATTTTATCAGCTATGAAAGATGCCATGCGTCCGCCTGTTTCTTCGTCACCTGTGAAAGCGCATATGACTTTTCCATTAAGTGATTTGTCTTTTAGTGCTTTTAAAGCAAGCATGAGTGAAGCAACGTTTTCTTTATCATCCACTGATCCCCGGCCATAAGCTTTATCGCCTTCAATGGTCAACTTAAACGGTTCATAAGACCATTCTTCCACGCTCACGGGCACTACGTCAAAATGTGCCATAGCCATGACTTTTGGCTTGCCTGTACCGATTGATGCACAAACTGCATATGCACCATCATGCTCAATAATCTCGTTTTCTATGCCCCACGAGGAAAGCGTATTTGCTATGAATTGTGGGCACTCCTTTGTTGGCAGTAAACCCTTACCAGGGTCATTCACGGTGGGGAAAGATACCAGTGTTGAAAGTAAATCCACCACATCCAAAGTGACGCACCTCCTTTTCTGTAGCTCGTCTTTGCGGATGTATCTGCTTGGCTACCCTATAATTTGCAAATCTTTAGGATAGTGATTTAATACCTCGCAACCATCTGAAGTTACTAAGACCAAATCTTCAATGCGCACGCCAAACTTTCCTGGGAAGTATATGCCAGGTTCTATGGAGAAGATCATCCCTTCATCAACGGGTTCGGTATTTGCTGAAGAGACATCTCCTGTTTCGTGAACGTCTAAGCCGATACTGTGTCCTGTGCGGTGGGTGAAATATTGACCAAAACCGAATTTAGATATGTGGTTGCGGGCGGTTGCGTCTATGTCACAAAAACGTACGCCTGGTTTCACCGTTTCTATGGCTTTCATGTTTGCTTCAAGAACGATGTTATAAACCTTTCTTTGGAGTTCATCTGCTTTCTTGTAAAAAACCGTTCTTGTCATGTCAGAGCAGTAAAAATCTTTGCGGCACCCAATATCGATTATGATACTGTCGCCTTCATTGAGGATGGAAGTTGCGTCTGTCTCATGATGTGGGTCTGCTCCATTGGCACCATATGCGATGATAGGTTCGAAAGAAAAGCCCTCGGCCCCCAGTTCTTGGTATGTTTCCAATAGAATTTGAGCCATCTTTTTTTCACTGTAGCGATTAGGAAGCTTAGCGATGATTTTCTCCATGGCTTGGTCATTTATGCGGGACGCCACTCTCATAAGCTCGCGTTCCTCTTCGTCTTTGCGTGCTCTTATGCTGTCAACAATGGGGGAAATATCCACAAAATCTTTAACCTTTACTTGGTGCATAAGCCTTATTAGGAAGCGTGCAGGCCAGACTTTGTCTACACCTAAGAGCACTTCATTATCTACGTGAGGTGATAGTATGGCTATAGGGTCTTCCGAATCACCATAGCTCACCACATCGGCGCCAAAATCGTCTTTTACAGCGAACATCTCATTTACGAAAAGCATTGGGCGATTATTCACTTTTAAAAGCAGCACTAACATGCGTTCCCCGGGGTCGATAAACTTTCCGGTAAGGTAAAAAATGGTCATTGGGTCTGATATAATCATTTGCCCAAGGCCATTTTCCGACATTTTCTGTAGTACTTTGTGGAGACGTTTTTCATTCATGGGTTCTTACCTCCTTACCAAAGATTTTATGCTTTCTTTGGCGGAGGTAAGAACCTTTTCATATTATGCTTTTTCTAAAAGTGATTTTATAGATTGTAAACGCTGCTGCCTGGTAGCGCGCTGAACGGTGGGGTTCCAATTGCCCAATAGGTTTTCATGGTAGACAGGCGCCTCTGCCTGATAAAAAACGCCTATGGGTAGCTTTTCTGTTTGCTCGGTTAATCTCATTGCTTCATCCACGTTTGCCGCAGGCTGAGAAAGTAGCTCCACTTTGCTGTTATATAGTTTGTAAGTGTCATTGAATGACACGCATGGCTGGAGCACGTCCACAAAAGAGAAACCTTTATGCTTCATGGCTTGTACGAAGACATCGGTAAGTTCTTTTAGTCTTCCTGAAAAGCCGCGTGCTACAAAAGTTGCGCCAGTAACCAGCATTAGTTTAAGTGGATTGATAGGCTCTTCTGGGCTTCCAAATGGTGTGGAAGGTCCTTTAAAACCTTCTGGTGAAGTAGGGGTAAACTGACCCGTGGTTAAACCATAAACGCCATTATCATGTATGATCACTGTCATATCCGCGTTTCTTTTTGCGGCAAATATGAGGTGTTCTATTCCTTCGCCGAAAGCATCACCGTCACCAGCAAAAGCTACTATGGTTGCCTGTGGATTGGCAAGCTTCATACCCTGAGCAGTGGCGATTTCTCTTCCATGCAGGGAGTAAAAGCCAGATAAGTCGAGGTAGTCAAATATTTTGGCATGGCAACCAATTCCTGCTGTTATGAGTATGTTTTGTCTGCTTATGCCGTCTTCCATCTCCAGTCTCTTCACAGCATTCTTAAAAGCATTGAAAATTCCAAAATTCCCGCATCCGGGGCACCATGTATTCTCTTCATATGTGGTTAAATCGTCAGCCATGTTTACAGCACCTCCTTTATGCTCTGAGCAAGTTCTTCTGGATCGAAAGGCCTACCATCATATTTTCTAATGGATGCTTTTGCCTTTATGTTTGTTTTATCCTTTATCAGTGTTTCAAACGTGCCCATAACACTCTGTTCTACAACGATGGGGCTTTCTTCTTTGAACTGCTCGAATTCCCAAACAGGGAAGGGCTCAAGATAAATAGGCTGTACTACCCTTGCCTGTATGTTTCCACAACGGAGAGCTTCCAAAACAGACATAGTGGTTGATCCATATGTAAAAATGAGTGGTCCTGTTTCGCCAAACACGTTCACTGTGTGCATCTGTTTAAGTTTTTCTATAAGTGCTTCTTCCTTACGGGCTCTCTTTTCGTGCATTTTCGCTATCATCTCTGGGCTTTCTGTGGAAAGTCCATATTCATCGTGTTCATAGCTTGTGAATTTCACTACTTGTTCTGAAGGTGGGAACATCAGCGGTGATATACCGTCTTCTGTTAATTTGTATCTGAGATATTTTTCGTCGCCGCCTGTATACATTACAGGTTGAGCCCATTGCGTTTTTTCAACATCTATGTCTACATTCATACGACTTTCTATGAGGTGTTTTTCTGTTAGCAGTGTGCCTACAGTTTGGAACTGCTGTACCATGTTCAGCATCTCGGCAGCCAGATAAAATGCTTCTTCCATGCTGTAAGGGGAAGCTACTATGCGAGGAAACTCGCCATGTCCTTGATTAAGCGCAAAGCGGAGATCTCCTTGCTCGGTATATGTAGGCACTCCCGTGGATGGGCCTGGCCTTGAGCCAAGAATAGCCAACACAGGTACTTCTGCCATACCTGAAAGAGAAAATGCCTCTTCCATAAGAGCCATTCCACCGCCACTGGAAGACACCATAGTCTTAAGGCCCATGGAAGCAGCACCGATAGCCATGTTTATAGCAGCAATTTCACTTTCCGGATGCATAACCCCAATGTTGAAATCTTTAGCATGTCCAGCTAAGTAGTGCAGTAAAGGGGATGCTGGCGTCATCGGGTAAGCAAAGAAGAAATCCAATCCACCTGCTACAGCACCCATGGATATGGCTTCGCTTCCGCTTATCATGGGCAGATGCTTTGCATCACTTTTCTTTAAGGCAAATTTGGCATAAAGCTGTGGTGCCACCGCATCGTATATTTCCATAGCAAAGTTAACATTGTTCTCTGCATCACGATACTGGCTCTTTATGACCTCTGTAAGTTCATCTTTTGACATGCCTATTGCCGCTGCCAATGCAGCAATGGCTCCAACGCCAAGCCTTAATTCGGAATTCGTGTATTTGCGCGAAATAGTGGTAAAAGCAACACCGACTCCATTTGGAATTTGCTGATCTTTCATAGCATCACTGTTATAGACCATGATGCCACCACTGGTCAAATGATCCTTATGCATATCGTAGCTTCGTTTGTCTGTGGCAACAACAAGATCTGCTTTCATATAATGGCTTTGTATAGGATAAGTAGCTGAGGAAACTACGGCAAAATTGTGCCCACCTTTAATAAGGCTCTGGTAGTCCTCCATCTCAAATACGCGTCTTCCCATTTGCGTAAATATATAGCCAGCTACAGCTCCGGCTTTTCTGATACCTGCTCCAGCCGTGCCTCCAGCTATAAAAGTAAATAACTCTTTTTCCACAATGTCGCCCCCAATTCATTTTTAAAATGGTTAAATCTATTATAACGCTTTAGTAAAATACAAAGCATGAATTTTTATAAAGCAGTAGTTTAAGTCCTTGAACTCTGCATGCTCCGATGGTTTCTTTCGCCATGTAGTTTTTCCCGAACTTTCTCCTTGCACATCAGCACAACCAATCAACTTGTCGCTAAAAGCTTCATACTATATACTGCAACATTTAGATTTCTTTATATAAGAGGCCGTTATATCAGTTATTAGTTACTTAACTGCAACTATGGCATATTTCTCATCATTGTCTATAATTGTTTCCACATTCAAATTGGCTGCAACCATATATCCTGTCAAAGTATCCGAATCTGGAAGCTCAATGTTTTCCATGTTTTCTCCCATATTACGGTGCATCGTGTTTATATGCTCACGGCTTTCTGAATGGAGTATAGCCAGTTTTCCGCCTTTTTTGAGGAGTTTTGCCATCTTTCTTATGCTTCCTTCTTTATCAGGAAAGTGTGGAAAAGATGAATAGCAGATGACGAAGTCAAATTCCTGCGTTGGGCTGAAAGTCATGATATCACCTAATATGAAATCTATATTAGGATAAGTTTCCTTTGGAAATTTTGTTTTAGCAATCTTAAGCATGTTTTCTGAATAGTCAAGACCGACGATTTGTCCAGATGGACACACCAACTCCAGTAAATAAGGGGTTAGTGCTCCTGTTCCACATCCCACATCTAATACTGAAGAACCTTCTGTTACATGAACGTAGCTCAAAACGTCCTGCACTTTTATGGGGTCGTGGTGAGTTCTACTGTCCCATTCAGAAGCAATGCTGTTAAAAAACTCTTTATCGCTAAGTTCCATAATATAAAATCATCCTTTCTGTGTAGAGAATTTTTGTTTTTGTTGTGCTTCCGCATGCAAAATAAGTGTTACAAGCGGGGGTATAACGATTAACTGGAACACGATGCCCGGTAAACCCACTGCAAACATGGTATATAGAAATGACGTAATCTTAAAGGGCTGGCCGAGGACGAGTGTTAATAATGCCCAGTTAGCAATAATGGAAACCAGCCTGCCAGAGACCATGGCTAGTATCATTGAACCATATATGCCTTTTCTTAGATGTCTGTACAAGAGAGATGTGACTATAGCATACGTCGTTAACTCCGCAACCATAGTAAGGGCTCCGGGCATAGGTGGCATACCTGTTAAAAAAGAACTTAGAAGTGGCGTAACTGCTCCAACCAAAGCTGCGAACTGCCAAGGCAGTAGAAAGCCAGCTATAATTACAGGCAAGTGCATAGGTAAAAACATGGGGCCGCCTAAAGAGACCATATGGAATACAACCGGTAAAAGTATCCCTATCGCAATGAGCAGTGCAGTTAGCGTTATATTCCTGATGTGTTCATTCACAAAGTACGGCTCCTCTCAACGAAAGCATTATGGTGGTATTTTAGCTCAAAAAACTACACACAAAAATAACCCTATTTAAAACAACTAAAAAATTAAAGATTCTATCTGCTGTTAGCCTACAGTATCTGTATAAAGTTATGCCCTTGTTCATCGGATTTGTACGCAGCTTCCATAATAAGTTCTGCTATGTGGCCATCCATGAATGTGGGAGCATCATCCATAGGCTTGCCATTACTTACTCCCATTAAAAACCATAGTAAGCTGGTTAAATGTGTGTCTACCATAAAACCTTGAGAGAGTTTTGCTGGTGGGTAGAGTTTCGTTATGTTTTGATAAAACGTGTCTTGCATAAGTGTTTTTGTATCCACGTATATGCGCTGGCCATAGGTATTATAAAAAGCAGGGGAGTATGGTTCGTGGTTTAGATCAATGAACAGAGAACCAGCGGTACCATAAATCCAAAGTCTGCTGGCATCGTTGCCCACAGCTAAGCGGGATGCTTCAATGGTACCGCTTATGCCGCTTTCCACTTGCAAGTCCAAAGATGCCCAATCATCGACATCAACATTACCTATTTCACCGTTGGGACGTTGGCGTTCTTTAACCACTGTTTTTGTTGTGCAGCTCACTGCTTTTACGTCTCCGAGTAAGAACCTAACTAAATCGATAAGATGTACGCCAAGATCAACTAAAGCGCCACCGCCGCTCTTGCTTTTTTCTAAACGCCAAGTCATGGATTTTTGTACCGGTAAATAGCTGGAATGAAGTATTTCTCCACGGAAGGCATAAGGTTTTCCTATGATACCTTGTTTTATAGCTGAATGCGCAGCAGCTACAGCTGGGTTGAACCTCATAACGAAAGCGACCTGGTTTATTACCTGTGTGGTAGTTGCTGCTTGTAGCATCTGAGCCGTTTCATCGCTGTTAACAGCCAGCGGTTTTTCACAATATACGTGTTTGCCAGCTTTCATGGCAGTTAAAGCCTGCTTTCGGTGAAGAAAATTCGGTGTGCATATGTCAACTACGTTTAATTCACTGGAAGCTACGAGTTTTTCCATGCTGTCTACCACTGTTTTAAATCCGATCTGTTTTGCTGCTAGAGCATTTTGCTCAGGGTGGCTACTAAAAAGCGTATGCAAATTCACTGAAAATGGAACATCTATGCCTAAAAGAGGAATGTTTCTAAGACCGAGCAAATGTGTCTTGGAAATTGTTCCTAAACCGGCAAGCCCATAGTTTATTTCCATGTTGATTGCCTCCCTTTCCTACACAAACAAAAATAGTAATGTAAAAGTGTATCGAGATCTTAAACTATCTGAACCTTGCATTCTACATAAAAATGTTACACCGCATCGGTAGGAAATAAGCCATTTTTCTGGTTATCGTGAATGTGTATAGAGAGTTAGCTTCTAAGAACGGGCATTTTGTAGCGGTGGCTACGCTCTATCATTTTGAAGCTGACCGTTCGAGCAATTAGTAGAAATGAAAAAGGCGGCTCTATCATGGGCCGCCCCATAATACATATGTATTTATTTATACTTGCGTCACCTTGCTTAAATAGCGAGGTGCATCAGGATTAATATTTCTTAGCCGCGCTAAGTGGAAAGCAAATAACTGGGCAAATGTTACCTCGGAAAACGGATAAAGATAGTTCTCCATGTGCGGTAATGTGAAGGCAAGATCGCCAAGTTTTAGCGCATCTTCGCTATCAGAAATGACCAGAACATGCGCTCCTACTTGTTTGACCCGGTTTATAACATTCAAACTGACCTGCAACGTTTCATCGTTGGGTGCCAAGACAATAATGGGGAACATGTTACTAGCAATCGCTACAGGGCCGTGCAAAAAGTCTACTGATGACATGCCCCAAGCACTTATGTAGCAAGATTCTTTAAGCTTTAGTGCCGTTTCTAAAGCAGCGCTGTAAGATAAG
The DNA here is from genome assembly GCF_000378005.1 of Coprothermobacter platensis DSM 11748. Taxonomy (GTDB): domain Bacteria; phylum Coprothermobacterota; class Coprothermobacteria; order Coprothermobacterales; family Coprothermobacteraceae; genus Coprothermobacter; species Coprothermobacter platensis. The sequence continues at coordinate 1,169,057 of NZ_KB899040.1, read as the reverse complement.
CCAGTACCTAAAACAACTAAGTTCGAGGCAAAGGTGTAGTGTGATGCCAGTGACGCTATTTGCTCTTCTTGTTCTATAACATGTTGCGTTACGTCGATGATAGCGGATGTATTTATGTTTTTATTGGAAAGTTCATTTGCGAGCATAAGGAAAGCAGCTAAAGAGGCTGTAAAACTCTTCGTTGCACATACGCTTTCTTCTTTACCTGCTTGCATGTATACAGCGTTATCACCAGCAAGTTTAAAAAGTGTACTTTCAGGATTATTGGTGACTGCCATCGTTATAGAACCTTCTTTGTTAGCCAATTTTATCGTTTCGCATACGTCATCTGTCTCTCCGGACTGTGATACACCCAGTACTAATGCATTCGCAATATGTGGTGGGTTCTTATAAAGTGTATAGATGGAACCAGTACTTAAGGAACATGGGAGGTCATCCAGGAGTTCTAAGACATATTGCCCGTAAACGCATGCATTATCTGAGCTACCACGACCAGACAGCACCGCGAAAGCCGGATTGTACTGCTTTATCTGAGTTGCAATAGCTTTCATATGCGGTGTTTCTACATCAAGAAGTTTCTCTAAAACAGCAGGAACCTGCTTTATTTCCGTAAGCATTTTAAACTGTTCTTCGCTCATTCTTTTCTACCTCCTTATGCTGCTTAGTTTTGTACTTTAATCGTCTGAAGGATCATTTCTATCAAACGTTCTCCTTCGCCTTTTTCTAAAAGGGTAGAAAGTGTTTCATATCCACCTTCTTCATAGGCAGTCTTGTCTGGGATATAACCAATGTAATCGGTGCAGTAACCAACGACAAACACAGTTTGTGGCTTCAGTGCTTCTTCTATTTCCTTACCTAAAGTGGAAAACAGCTCTCCAGGAATGCCTGCGAATACGAAGTTGCCCATTTTTATAATCTTGAATGCTGTGCTGACGCTGGTGGCTCCATCCACAAGCTTGCTTTCTCTTATTAAACTTTCTACTCCTTCCACTTTAGATTGCCAAGGTCTGAGATTTGCCTTACCTTCTTTTTTGGCTTGTTCAAGTTCCATTTTAGCTTGTTCAAGCATATTCTCCAATGCATGTACTTCTGGCATTTTCTTTATTTTTAGTTTTATCGGCACTGTTTTTACTGTGCATTTTACATTTTCTAATTCTACTTTTTCTGCTTTGCTTATGCAACGCTCAATACTTTGCGCCATGACTGTGCTGATGCGGTTGAGTTCTTCAAAACTGGATTGTTGTCGGTAAAAACGTGTGCTCATATCTCCTGCCGCACCGTTAAGGAACATGCATAAGTCTATGGAAGGAATATCCTTCCTTAAAATAGATGCTACTTGTCCAGGAAAATCAGCACTTATAAAGTGATTCTCTTCATGAAGCACAGTGGGATGGCATCCGAAATTGTATAAGAGCACTTGCTTTCCCTCTTCGCTACTTAGCATAAGCATCTTAAAGGTTGGCATGGGCTCTTCCATTGCTTCTCTGCGGTTGCCAAAGACTCTTTCTGTAAATGGACATTCACCATAATACAGATTACCGATGTGTGTATTTTGAACTGCTTGCACAGCCGATTTGACTGCCTGCTGTTCTGTGTATTCAAGTAAGGTATCATCAATATCATTTATGTGCATGATTTCGCCACTATCTTTTGCAATGGTTATGCTTTGTAGACCTTCAGGTCCAGAGTGCGTATGAGTGGCAGCAATTAAGATGTTGTCTTTGGGTATATTTGTTAATGCAGACACACGTTCAGCTACGTGCTGTGTGAAGCTATACGAAATCGCCAACGTATCAAGTGCTATAAACAGAATTTTATCTATCTCGTTTAGTTCAATGTATAACGATTTCGCATGCAGGTCGTCGTGGACTCCTTCAGCTTTCCTTTCGCCTATGAATCCAGCCATTTGTACACCTATAGGCGGCGTTATCACTTCTTCTGAGAAACCGAATCTCATCATATTTTGTTATGCCTCCAAGAACTTTTTTATGGCATGCAGAACACCGAAGTCTTCATTGGATGTGGTGATAAAGGAAGCTTTGCTCTTTGTATAATCATCAGCATTTGCCATGGCAACAGAAAAGCCTACAACATCGAACATAGTAGCATCACTTTCATTATCACCAATGGCCATGACATTGGAAGGTGGAAAATCTAAAATATGGAGTAAGTACTGCAATGCACTTCCTTTGCTAACTCCAACAGGCATAATGTCTAAGCAGCCATCATCCGCTCGCATAATGTTAACTTTTTCTCCAAAGAGGTTCCTAAGTTCGTTCTGTAGATCATACAAATACTTCTCATCCAGTATGACGGCTATTTTTCTTACACCTGTCATATCTTCTTTGGGAATCTTAGTAAGATCTATGTTTATGATAGGAGCCGGCTCTTTGTCTGTAAAGAGATGTACTTCCGGACGTTTGTAGCATGTGAGTGTTTGCCCTTTATAGAGGTAAAAATTGGATCCATATTGTTTTGCTTCTAAATGTTCTGCAATAGACCTAACAATTGGCTCATCAATGAATGTTTCGTAGATAATACTGTTCGTGATAGGGTCGACTACAACAGCACCACCCTCACAAATAACAGGCAAATCAATTGGAAACCTGTCCGAGAAATTTTTCACTGACGGAAAGCCACGTCCAGACGCCATAGTAAGTTTAACCTCAGGAGTAAGCACCTCCTTTATTAGGTCCACGTACTCCTGAGGTAATTCTGAACGATTGTTTAATAATGTCCCGTCGAGGTCTGTAACTATGAGTTTCCTGACATTTCTCAATCGCTTCTTTATATCTTCAGCCACATCTTTTTTACTTATCTGACCCTGCATAGATAATATTTCCCTCTCCTATTGTAGCTTCTACCTTGAGATTTTCCTTGTTTAGCACGACAATGTCTGCAAAACAACCTTTCTTTAGAGCTCCTCTATCTTTAAGCCCTATTGACTTAGCAGGCAATAAGGACGCTGAATTGAAAGCTTCAGCGATGGTTAAATCACCGAAGTGCACGAGATTTCTAAAGCCTTTGTCCATGCTAAGCACTGATCCTGCCAATGTTCCATTTTCCAGGCGAGCTGATGTTTCGTCAACGATGATATTTCTATTTCCCAGTTTGTAAGTTCCTGGTTTTCCCAAACCTGCAGCCATTGTGGCGTCAGTTATTAGTACCAATCTGTCCTTTACATACTGGCACATAAGCTTTAAGGTAGCTACATGCGTATGCACACCGTCCCCTATGAATTGCAGGAAAAATGGGTAGAGCAAACCTGCGCCGATTAAACCTGGTTCCCTATGCTGGAAGGGTGTCATAGCGTTAAAGAAATGCGTTATAGATGTTGCTCCTTTGGCAAATGCTTTTGCTGCTGTTTCAAAATCTGTAGATGTGTGACCAAGAGAGACGTTCACACCTTCCGAAGCTAAAAGTTCTATCATATCCAAATGTCCTTCTATTTCAGGTGCAATGGTGATCATGAGAACATCGCCTTCACTAAGAAGGGTCATTATGTCATCGCGGTTTGCTTGCCTAAATAGGTTTGGATCCATCGCGCCTGGAACTTTCTTACTTATAAAAGGTCCTTCTAAGTGTAGCGCGAGCGGTCGTGTCCCGCTGACCTCAGAGAAGTGTTTTGTAAGTTCCATGATAGGCTTCAGCATTTCCACAGGAGCACCAGTTGTGGTAGGCAAGAATGCCGTAGTACCAGTGGATGCTAAGCTTTTAGCCATGCTATTTATAGATTCCATTGTTCCTTCCATGGTGTCATGCCCTGCAAAGCCATGAATGTGAACATCGATAAAGCCCGGGCCTACAATGTAACCTGTGAGATCCAACATTTCCAGGTTTTCTTCAGGCTGGTTAAATGATACGTTTTCAATATGAGCGTTGTTCACTTCTACATAAACTGTGCCATCTACGTGCTGAGGGTTGTAAAAATTATCAGTTTTTATAACATAGTGGTTATTTGTTATTTCAAATGCCATTACACTTAAGCCTCCTTAAACTTACTTGTTTATCCAAATACGGTATCCGTATTGCTCTTTATATTGTTCTTTTAGCTTTTCATTGAACTCGGGCCCGCCATCTATGTTTGCACTCATCAAAACTGGTGGCTGGAAATTGTTCGCGAGCATTTCTTCAATGGCATAAACTACTGTTTGGTTCAGAAGTAGATCAGCAGAAATAGAAGAAGTTCCTCCTACATTGGTGTATAAACCCTCTATTTCTACTGCTGCATCTCCTTCCTTGCTGTGATTGTCGAGCACAACATCAGCAAGTTCGAAAAGCCTTTTACCGCTGGAGTGCCTTGATGTGCTTTTCTTACTAACTTCCAAAGCGGTAACGGCTATGAGTGGAACATTTTTCGATTTCACAAATGATGCCATTTCTATGATAAAAGGATTTCTTCCAGAATTAGATATGATAACTACACAGTCGTTGGGTCGTAAGTCCCAACTCTCCGTGAACTTTGAGCCAACACCCTCCACGGTTTCATAACGACCAAAGGTCTCTTCCATTACGGCCTTTGCGGGCAGAAGACCACCAGCTCTTCCTGCTATTTCAATGGAAGCTGCATAAGAATGGCCGCTTCCAAATGCTTGAATGATACCGCCATTCATAATGCTCTGAGCCATCAAGTGTCCAGCTTGTTTCATGTTCTCTTCTTCTGTTTCCAAAACGGGAATTAAGCCTTTAATTACTTCGAAATATTTCATTTTTTACCTCCTACTAAATTACTTTTAATTTTTGCCCAGTCAATTTCTTCTTGCTCCGATACCTGCCGAAAATAAACTCTTATACCCAAATTAGAAAGACTCTCTATTGCTTCAATTTCATTGGCCAACAGATAAGCATACATAGTTGCTTTCTTTGTATCCTTCCTGTTACTCATGGGACCGATGTTGAATTCTTTAGGCAAACCGGAATGCTGCTTAAAAAGTTCAAGCGCTATTTGTGGATTCTTAAGAAGAATAAGTGTATTCGTTTTATCATTTATTGATTCTTCTACTGCATCATAAGATTTGTCGAGAGCAAAGACTTCCAACCTGACGCCAGGTGGCACAGACAATTTGTATATACTTGCCATAGTGGGGTTTTTTGCCGTCTCATCATCGATCAGTAAAATTCTGTTAATGGCATAAGTCTTAAGGACTCTCACAATTACCTGACCGTGGATAAGTCTATCATCGCATCTAACTAAGCTAACACTCATCTTTAGGAGCCTCCTTCTTGATAGTGTGATTGTTTGTTCTGCCAGTATTTTTCAATTGATTGTGTAAACCTGCGCGTTATGAGCTCTGGTCTTGTTATTGCCGATCCTATTGTTACACACCATGCTCCGTTGTCAAACGCTGAGTATACTTGAGCTGGCTCCCAGTATCTGCCTTCTGCATTTATGGGCTTATCTGTATTAGCATATAGGTCTCTTACTAAAGCAATGTCTGGGGCTTCTTGTTGCCTACTGTATGTTGTATATCCAGAAAGCGTGGTGGATATAATATCGGCACCAATATCCGCAGCATGCAAACCTTCTTCTAAGGTGCTTATATCCGCCATTATTAGAATGTTAGGGTAGTTTACCTTTATTTTTGCTATGAGATTTGCAATATCGTCATAACTTCTTTTTCGCGCTGTGCAATCAAGGCCAAGTATTTCTACTCCAGTCTCACATATAACAGAAGCAGATTCGTAGTCTGGCGTAATAATAACATCATTCACTGGATCAGTGGTTGGCTTTATGACCTTGTTTATACCTATGATTGGAAGAGATGTGACACTTTTTATAGCTTCTATATCTTGGGTCCAGCATGCTCTTAATCCAATTGCCCCGCCAATTTCGGCAGCTCTTGCCATTCTTGCCATAATCTCAGCGCCATAAAGTGGACTGTCTTCATATGCTTGGCAGGAAACAATTAAACCACCTTTTAGTCTTTCTAATATTGTGTTCATGTTCACCTCTTCTTATTACCGGAGCCCAAGGTGTTTTGGGCTCCGGCATAAAACATTGCACTTAAATATAGCTACACAAAAAATCTAATGAGGACACCGACAACTGCAATGACAAAAAAGATGAAAAATGCCCGTCCTATACTTGCATGCTTCTTGCCAATAAGGTAATAAGCTAGGAGAGTAAGTAATAGGGGAACAAGAGAAGGGAAGATACCGTCCAAAATATTCTGTAAAGATATTGTCATATCTCCTGACTTAAATTGCCATCCTAAATTAGCGGCTACATATGTAGCAGAAATGCCACCAATAACTGTACCGCCAACAATTGCCGCAGCACTTGAGATAAGGTCTTTAAGTCCAGATGACAATATTGTTTCTACTGCGCCGATACCGAACTTATAACCCATGTTGAAAAGCCACATAGTTAGGGGAATCATTGTTCCCAAGAACACTACAATGTAGAACAAAGGACCTGCAATACTTCCATCTTTTGAAAGTCCCAATCCTATGCTGAGTAATATAGGGATATATGTGCCTGGAAGTAAAGAATCACCTATACCTGCTAAGGGACCCATCAAAGCTGTTCTTGTGTTAATGATAAGTTCGTCGCTAACATCGGCTCCCTTTGCTCTTTCTTCTTCCATACCCAATACCACACCTGGCACGATAGCACCGATGTTAGGTTCTGTGTTAAAGAACGGAGTGTGTCTTGCAAGCAAGGCTTTTTTCTCTTCTACAGAATCGTATAATTTATCCATTACTGTGCCAAGCATCCTTACAATAGCTGGTGCCTGCATGCGTTCCATATTCTGCACTGAGAGATTCCAGAACATCCAAGAAAAATAAGCTTTTCTCACATCTCGCGATGTTAAAAGTGGCTTTTTCTTCTCTATTTGCTCTGCTTCTTCTTGTCCAGAAACCATTGTAGCGGATACTTCTGCTCGTCTGTACTTGACGTCAAGATAGGCTAAAAACACACCGACAAGCAAAACTGGAACAATCGAGATTTTTAGAACAGCAACCAGTAGAAAACCAATAAGGAAATAGAGAAGCTCGAAGTCTTCTTTTATTATGAAAGAAAGTAGTAGGCCAAAACCAACGGCAGGAAGAATAGAGCCGAATGTTACGAGCATAGTTCTGACCATATCTGGAACTAAACCAGAAATTTGGCTTATGTATGGAGCACCAAAATAATCAATAAGAAATATTGGGAAGAATCTAACTATGAAATTTGTTATTTGCCCATAAACAGGTACATTAATTGCAGTCTTGAGTCTACCTTGTTCAATAAGTCTATCCTGCCAATGAACGAACAGTGAGTTTACTGTTACTACAAGGTACACCATGGCTACACCAAAGAAACTCAACGGTACAGAGAGCGCAACAGCTTCTGAACTTGGAAGCCCTGCAGCCATTGCAAGAGGAATACCAATATATGCAGCGAAGTTTACGTCCGCAGGCATTGCTCCGCCAGGGGTCACCAATCCAATATACAAAGCCTGCACGGCCGCTCCCATTAAAATGCCTGTTCTGATATCACCTAATATTAAACCAATGAGCATACCTGCTATAAATGGGCGGCCGGTGGTATACCAACCAGCCAACCCGCCGTAAAGCCAAGGTGAATAAATAGAGGACATATAGCCAATTAGCCCAATTGCTAAGGCTTGCCAGAAACTCATAAGTTTCTCCTTCCCTGGCTTAACGTTACATTCACGCCAGCAATTTCTTCTTTCTTATCTCTTCTACTAAATCGTAATCTCTATCAGCCGGTGTCCTTTTAGGTGTTATGCGATATCCTAAAGCAGCGATTTTTTGGAACGTTTGAGCATCATCAGGTGTTACAGCGATCCACGGGAACACCATAACCGGTTTTGTACCTGGCACAGGGGCCTGATTCCCAACGTTTATGGATTCAACTTTTATTCCGCCTTCTAAGAGTTCTAAAGCGTCCTGAGGCGTTTTTGCGATGATGAGAACAGAACCCTGCTGCGCATCTAATGTTTTTAGATACTCAATGGCGTCTTTAACGCTCATAACTTTGGTAGGAAGACCCCTGGCAGCTTGAGGTAGCATTACTTTTTGAATTGGATCCGCTGCTACTTTATCATCAGCAACCACAATCATGTTTGCGCCGTAGAATGAGCACCATGTAACAGTAACTTGGCCGTGTATGAGCCTGTTGTCAATATGCAGATGTAATCTCACTTAAATCGACCTCCTTGAGCCTGTCTAAGAATTTCCAAGTGAATCTTTGAGAAGCTCGGTTAAGTTCTTCACAGACTCGACGCCAGCGTTCATAGCATTGGCGGCAAGTTCTTGAAGAGAGCCATTCTCTCTAAAGTTAACGATTTCCAGCAGCATGGGCAAGTTAGTTCCAGTAATAACCTGAACATTGACGTTTTCATTAATGAGATAAGCCGCAGCGTTGCTCGGCGAGGCTCCGAACATATCTACAAATACGAGAACTCCTTCGCCATCATCCACGCGTCTTACTGTATCGAGAATTCTCTGTTTGAGTTCGTCGATATTATCTCCTTCTTTAAGAGAAACGACATCCACTTTTTCTTGCGGCCCTGCAATCATCTGCATGGCGTCCAAGAGACCTTCACCCAATCTGCCATGGGTCACTATTACCATTCCTACCATTCGTCATTTTTCCTTTCTATTTATCGTTTACTAAGCCAAGATTCCTAATGCTCCACATACGATACCGATTGCTACCAATAAGAACAGCACTTGCAATATACTCCATTTCCTTGAACGGAGCAGCCAGTAAACCATGAACACAAACGCTATCGGTATGAGGTAAGGAAGCAGTTGGTCGAGTATGCTTTGAATTTCTACTACTTGCTGAGCAGCTTTTCCTTCTATAGTTACACTTCTGGCAAATTTTAGAGGTGTCTTTACCGAAGCTAATATGGAAGGTATGAACCCGCCCATAACGCCTAATGCAAACATGCTTGCCAAGTCGGTTATGGTTGCGAGAGCCCTGCTGCCAGCCGTCTTTACCAAGTTAATTCCTTGGTTGTATCCCAGCCAGAAACCGGGGAACATAATGTAGAAATAGATGAATCCTAAAATAAGCATGAGGGCAGCGCCGAACCAGTTTCCACTTAAAGCCATACTTGCCGCAAACACAGCAAAAATAGGCTTCAATAAGATGGCTTCGATGGTATCACCAATACCTGCTAAAGGTCCCATTAAGGCTATCTTTATGCTGTCTGCTACTTCAGGCTGTTTTTGCTCTTCTAATGCGCAAGCAGCACCGAAAATCGTTGGTGAACCAAGAGAAGGGTTCGTGTTGTAGAAATTAAGATGTCTTCTGATTGCAGCAAAATATTCATCCTTGTTTGGATAAACTTTCTTTAAGATCGGCATCATTGAATAAGCGAAGCCGAGCGCCTGCATTCTTTCGTAGTTCCAAGAGAGTTGCAGGGTAAAGTTGTGCCTGAGCATGGCATTGACTAAATCTGCTCGGGTTACATTACTCTTGATAAGTTCTTGAGGACCTGTTACCAGCTCTTCTTCTGCACCTTCTGCCACTGCCTGAGCTGTCTCAACATGCTCTATGCGAGAGGATAGGTAATTGTATATAGCTACTACTGCCAGAATTGCGAGCATGATGCCGATGAGTGGCATCTTCATGTAAGCAAATAGCACAAATCCAAGAACAAAGAACCCCCAATACTTCGGTAGAGGCAGGTATGTTAACAAAATACCAAAGCCCAAAGCGGGTAAGAGGTGTCCCATGGCTGTGAATCCATTTGTTAACCATGTTGGGATAACAGATACTAAGTTTTGGATAGGTCCGGCGCCGAGCCAAATAGCGAAGAACAACGGTATAGCACGGCTTAAACCCCAAGGTAATTGACCAAGCCAGTGCATAATGACGATACCGCGTTCGTTCTGCTGTTCGGCATAGTGGTCTGCACCATGAATGAACACTGTAGTCAGCGTTCTGCCAAGAATGTCCAACTGCGTCATCAACAAAGAAACTGGTACAGCAACAGCGATACCTTGCGTTATTGCAGTTGCCATAGGAGCTGTAGACAGCGCGGCCACGGCTGTGCCAACGATAGCTCCGGTCATGTAGTCAGGAATGGTGGCTCCACCGTATGTCCATAACCCCAAAGACATTAGCTCCAACGTTCCGCCGATAGCCAAGCCGAGTGGAACGTTCCCGACGATGAGCCCTGTAAACAAGCCAGCTACGATTGGATCAGAAAACAACCATGATGGCCCTAAATTCGCTAAAATAGCGAAATACCCGTAAAGGGCAAGCAAAAATGCAATACCAACGTTGTAACCATTCATTGATACTTCACCTCCCTGGGTGACTTGACTTTCCGATTCTTGTTGCTTTTGGCACCCCGTTCAGTATTCTTAACCACCTCCTCGGAAGCTCCATAAACAACATATCAAGCTTCCTCATAAGCATTTTAATACATCACGCGAATAAATGTTAAGCATGTTAAATGTTCACAGGTTTCTAATTTTCCCCATGTATTTCTCGATAAGTTGTTGGTTGTAAGCATCAACTTGTTCTCTATTTGCCATGAGAGAGCCATTGTAATAGACATCTGGCTTAACACCTTCATCGAGAAGATTTTTTACGGTTTGAGTCACCAGCGAATGCATAATGAAGCAACCGGCAATAGTGGAGACGGCGCCTACACTCATATCCATGCCTTCGAAATGAACTACGGAATCACCTACAGGGCAGCAGTTGTCTATGGAAACGTCAGCAATGTCTTTGAGCTTCTTTCCAGAAGAATGGAGTGTTTTCAAGTAATCAGAATATGCAAAAGAAGTGATGGCAATGACTTTGACACCACGTTTGTGGCATTCCATTGCCACATCTATGGGTACGGCATTATTGCCTGAATTGGAAATAACTATGAGTGCATCTGGGGGTGTTATTCTGTGGTAGTCAACGATGACTTTGCCCATTCCTTCAATTTTTTCCATGTATTCAGCTTTTGTTATTTCTTCATGACCTGTTAAACTGGGTTCCAATATGGCATGTATGTTTGCTAATGTTGAGCCACGCCAGAAAACGTCTTCTGCCACCAAATGAGAATGGCCCGTTCCAAATGTGTGAATGATGCCTCCTTTAAGTGTTGTTTCTGTTAAGATGCTTGAAGCTTCAAGTAAGTTCTGACGCTGTTGCGTTGAAATGTCGTTCAGAATCTGTATTACCGATTCATGGTAACTGTCCAGCGGAGATTTCTCCATATTCCACCTCCTTGACTAGATTGTACATTGTATTGTACTTATTGTGAAGCCTATTAACGATTTATCTTGTCAATAGTTTTGCCCTGTTTTATGCGCATTGATGTACATTCAATTAAATAGTTGAGTATAATACAAAACGGAGAGCATGATGGGTGCTCTACCAAATCTAATTCACAACATTATTTGGGAGGTGACTTACCTTGGCAGAGGTAAAGCCTAATTACACATTAGACATGAGAGGAGAAGTTTGCCCGGTTCCTGATGTAGAAACTCGGAGAAAACTTAAAACCATGAAAACTGGAGAAGTTTTGGAAGTACTAATCGACTATCCACTTTCTAAGGAACGTATTCCAGCTAATGCTCCTAAGGAAGGCGGCGAAGTACTCAGTATCGAGGAGACAGGGCCGAGTGAGTGGCGCATTATCATCCGGAAACAGTAAGTTCCGGCCGTTAGGCTAAAAACCTAAGAGGAGGTACATTCTATGCAAGGCACGTTGATAGGTGGTTTAATAGTAGGTATTTTATTTGGTTTCTTGCTTCAGCGTACTCGTATGTGTTTCAATTCTGCTTTCAGAGATTTGCGTTATTTCAAAGATAACTGGTTATGGAAGCAAGGGCTAATGGCTATTGCCGTTGAAACAATTGGTTTTCAAGCTATGGCAGCTATGGGCGTCATAAAATTGCACCCGTCAGCATTTATTCCTGCTGCTCAGATTGTGGGCGGATTCGCATTCGGCATGGGCATGGTTTTGGCTGGTGGCTGCGCCAGTGGTGTAACTTACAGAATAGGTGAAGGAAACGTTACGGCTATCATTGCCGCCACTTTTTATGCTATTTCTGCCGCTGCTGCAAGGGCGGGAAAACTAAAAGGTCTAACAGGACTTTTTGGAAAGCCCATCACTGTTACCATGACGAATCCAGGTGTATACGCGGCACAGGATGGAAAAGTTGCGCCAACAGTCGCCAATTTGTTTGGACTTAATCCTTGGGTTGTGTCCATTGTATTTGCTGCTATCATTCTTGCTTACTTGTTTTTCACAAAAACATCACAGAGGAAAGCCCCTATGCACTGGGCAATTGCCGGTGTACTTGTTGGTCTTGTGGGCATGCTCGCTTATTGGTCTCAGCAAACGTACAGCTTAGGTATAACGGGCGGTTGGATAAATCTGTTTACGGCTACCATGACAGAAGCTCCTTATAACTGGATTGGCATGGAAGTATTCGGCATAATCATTGGATCTTTTATTTCTGCAGCAATTTTTAAAGAGTTCAAGATTCGCTTCCCGAAAGATCCAAAATCTTATGTTTTCGCAGTCATTGGTGGCTTGCTTATGGGTTGGGGCGCTGGTGTAGCAGGCGGATGCAACATTGGTCACTTCTTGAGTGGTATACCTCATCTTGCTATTAGTTCAATTTTGGCTAGCATATTCTTTATACTTGGCAACTGGTTTATGTACTGGTTGGTTTACGGGAGGAATTAGTCATGCATATCGTCTTGCAGGTTATTAATCCTCCTTACAGTTATGAAGATATGGACAGCGCTATAAAAATAGCGGATGCAGCACTTAAGAAAGGTCACAAGGTTTCGATCTTTCTCTTCGCAGATTCTGTGCTGTCTGTTAACTCAAAGGTGAAACCCATAAGAGCTGACAGAAACATACCAAACTTGTTAAAAGATTTAGCTAGCAGGGGAGCGGAAGTCCATATTTGTGGACTTTGCTTCGAATACCGTGGATTAGACAGAGATGCTGCTGTAGAAGGTTCTCAGTTGAGCGGTGTTCCAGAAATGGCTACGCTTTTAACTACGGCTGATCGTTATGTCAACTTTACGGTGTAGGAGGCGGCTGATATGAGAAAAGTACTGTTTGCAGTTTATCAATCTCCTGTAGGCTCCATATGGGTGAATGAAGCTTTTAGATGCGTTTTTGGCATGTATGCTGAAGACATAGAGCCTGCAGTGTTGCTCGTTAGAGACGCTGTAGTGGCTTTAAACAAAAATACACAGCCAGAGCATCTCGGGTTACTTCCACTAAACACGACTTTCAAGTACATTGAACGTTATGAAACAAAAGTTTTTGCTGTGAAAGATTGTGTTGAGTACAGGCAGATAAAAGAAGAAGACATCGATCCACGATGGCACGTCAATTTTATTGCAGAAAAAGATTTGCCGGAGTTCCTGCACGAATATGACTTCGTGCTCTGGTTCTAAGAAGGAGGCGGCTAAAATGTCTCTAATAATGGTCAAATTCAACGATAGCAGAAGGACGTTAAACTCTTTACTCTTTGATACCGCTTCTGCAGGAGATGACGTGCTTCTAATTGAGGATGGTGTTCTATACACAATAACAAAGGTCGATTTGCTGGATGAATTAAAACAACGCGGTGTTAATGTGTACGCATGCAAAGATGATTTGATTGCTCGCGGTTACGATCCTGCAAAGATAACAGCACCGGTCAGTATTGTTGATTACGATGGCATTGTCGACCTTATCGAAAAGAATCCAAAAATCATTAGTTAAAACTGCTAATTACCCATCAAAAAAGGCCCTCCTTTAAGAGAGGGCCTTTTTTATGTCAGTGCCTTTTGGAATCCATTTAGCGCTTGTTCAAGTAGTGAACGAGGCATTGCATAATTTACTCTGAGAAATCCTTCTCCACCAGGCCCAAATGTGCTTCCATCTTCCACGGCTACATGTCCGATTCTCAACAACTTATCGGCAACTTTAGAAGAAGAAATGCCAAGATGCGACGCATTTACCCAAGCAAGATATGTGCCTTCAGGTTCTACGAGTTCCAATGAAGGTATACGAGATTTAAGAAAATCTTTCATGAATTCAAAGTTCTCGTGTAGGTACTGCAGAAGTTGATCCACCCACCCTTCACCATATTTATAAGCCGCCTTGGTGGCTACAATGGCAAAGAGATTTGTTTTACTTAAGGCAAGAGAAAACATAGCATCATTGAATTTGCTCTTTATGTTCTCGTCTGGAATGATCAAATTAGTGTTTTCCAAGCCTGCTAAATTGAAAGTTTTACTTGCAGATGTTGCAGTTATAGTCCGCTTTACCAAATGCGGTGCTACTTGAAGCAGAGGATGGTGCTCGTTAGGAGCATATGTAAAATCAGCCCAAAGTTCGTCATCAAAAACGAACACATCTTCGTGTTTGGAAAGAACGCTGGCTAACTCCAATAACTCATCTTCGGCCCAAACTCTGCCCACAGGATTGTGTGGACTGCATAATATAAACATTTTTGCACCTTTGTTTAGGAGTTTTTCTAATCCGGAATAATCCATACGATAACGGTTATTTTCTAAAATCAAATTGTTGTAGGCTACTTTCCTTCCGGCTAACAATATTGATCTTTCAAACGGGGGGTAAACGGGTGGCTGGATAACAATCGTGTCATTTGCGTTCGTGAAAGTCCTTATAATAACGCTGAGAGCAGAAATCGTACCGGGAGATGTCACAACCCAATCGGGTTTAACTTCCCATTTGTGCCTTTTGTTCATCCATTGTGCAACTAAGTCATAGTACTCACTATCCACGACTGTGTAGCCAAACATACCGTGGTCTGCCCGCTGCTTAATGGCTTCAATAACTTCTGGAGGGCTTTTAAAATCCATGTCAGCTACCCACATAGGAATAGCGTCTTCAATTCCAAAAACGTTCTTTAGACCATCCCATTTACTTGAATTCGTTCCTTTTCTGTCTACTACTTGGTCGAAGAAACTCATTTCCAAGAGCAACACCTCCCACTGCTTCATTGTACTATGATGGGCAAATAGGAAGATATTATCGAAAAGTGTATACCTCGGCGTAAAATAGTAGTGCTCAAAAGAAACACCGTCTAAAATACAGCCTAAAGGGAATAAGAGCAAGTGTGTTCTTTTGTTTAATTGCTATAGGAGGTGACGACATTTGACGGCTTTGGCGTTAGTTTTTGCTTTGTGCGCATTCGCTGCCGGCTTACTCTCATTGATTCGTACACGTTGGTCGCAGGTGTTAAGTTTGTTCATAGGCCTTCTTGCCATTGCATATGGCTGTTATTATGAATTTGGAATTGCTGCGGAAGGCATAGAATTCTCGTTGTTCAATGCTCAGATTTCTTTCATTTGGACTGGAATCTCCAGGGTATTATGGCCCACAGTTCTCATACCCACCATAATCATATACTTAACACTTTTCGATTTGAAGGACAGAAATTGGATAGAGTCTTTTGTGTCTCTTTCTCTGGTTACAAGCTTGGGCGTTTTTCTTGTTCTCACTTCGAGGACATTCCTGTCCATGTTCTTGGCTTGGCAACTTATGGAATGGTCAAGTTTCTTACTTGTGAAGATGAGTGCTCAAAACAAAAACGTAGTCAAATTCAACCTTATTTGGAACATCCTTTCCACAATAGCCATGATCATAGCTGTGGTGCTTTTGTCCGGAGGCAGCTTGGACTCCAGTTTTGCAACTGTTTCTGACAAACTTCTTAAGTACAATGTTTTTTCGCTCTTGGGCTTACTCATCTTTTTCCTAATCTTTTTATCTAACATGGGTATATTTCCATTCCACAAGCGAGCAGAGCAAACATTTACAGGTATTGACCCGGCGATTTCGGCTTACTTATCTGGTTCTGTGACGAAAGCAGGGTTGTTCGGCGCCATCTTTTTGTCTTTGCTTACAGGAAGCGAATGGATGGCACATTTTGGCACACTTTTTTCTAGACCATTGGTTAGTTGCATCATTGGTGCTTTCGTTATAGCATGGTCTATCATATCTGCAAGGAAGGCCGCTAATGGTGCGGATTCTTCACACTCGCTTGTATATATCTCGAGCCTCCAGCTTTCTTATGTGGTTTTGATTCTGCCCTTCATGCCAATGCAAGTTGATTATTTGCCTTCTGCGTTCATTGCATCTGTGATGTTAGGCTATGCTCACAGTATTGCTCAAACAAGTTTATATATGGCTTCTGCCATAGCTCACACCCGCAGCACATCTCTCGATAGCATTGATGAGGTACAAGAAGGTGTTCCGTTATGGAAAGGCATGCCTATCATCGCTGCTCAGTCATTAGTTTCTGGGCTTTCCATTGCTGCATTGCCTCCCCTTATAGGCTTCGGAGCGGTTTATATGGTTTATACGGGATTATTGGAAACCGGTGAGTTTATTCTTGCTGGTCTGCTGTTGTTTATAAGTTTGTCTTTATTTGTTTGCATTGCCCATTATTGGTCAGATTTCTTTTATAAGAGCATAGCAAGAAACAGCCGAGTACTTATGAGTAATGCGGTTGGCATTTTTACTTGCATAGCATTAGTAGGTATGGGTGTGTTCAATACAAGTTTTCAGAAACTCTTAGCGGCCCCACTAAAGGATTTAAAGGGATTTTTGGTTTTTGATTTCAGCACAGAAACGGCATCTGGTGGTTGGAATAGTTTATATGTCTTAGCAGTGCTGTTAGCTGCCATACTTTTGTCAGCATTGATTTGGAGTTTCTCTACTAGTGAACAGGATGCTAACACTGGAAATACGGAAAACTTAGCAGGAGAATCTGATCATTTAGATGAACTCGGCGAAGATATCCCCTCCAAAGAGGATGGTGATAAGCAGTGATTGGGTACAACATATTAAAAGCGCTAATTCTTTTATTCCTTCCTGTCTATTTTGCCGCATTTGGCCTGCTTTTGATGGGTGTTTATGGATGGTTACAAGGTTTGATAAATCGTTCTACAGATCGTGTTCTTCCTTGGTCTTTTTTTGTTCAGGTATGGCATTCTTTCAGGAATCCATCGAAAGATAAAGGGTGGCTATGGGACGTAATGCACATACTTTCTTTGGCAATGCCTATATTCGCTTTGTGGTTGCTACCTTTTTCTTCTGTGCCTACCATGTCGGCCCACGGAGACCTTCTTGTTATTATCTTTGCCATGCTGTTTGTTCCATTAGTTCATGTAGTTTTACAAGATGAACGGAAAAACGGCAATAATGTGCGCCATTTTTCGTATTTAGGGGCTTACTTATCATTTATATTATCTACTTTTGAGGTAGCATCTTTAGTTGGTTCGGTTAAGTTATCTGACATAGTCAGTGCCCAGTGGCTTAGTTATAGTGGCGAAACGGCTGCACAGTGGATATCAAAAGATGCATTTCTTACAAAGCTTCCCATGTCATCCATAATTGCTATTTTATCTATGGCATTCATACTAATGCTCAGTGTTAAAAATCATTGTGTTCCTTCCGAATGCAATAAGTATCAAGGTATGTCTGCCTTAGAAAGCACGTTGCAATTGTCGGTTTTGTTGTCCTTATTCACATTCATGTTTCTTGGTCCTGCTTCCTTGTTGACAGTAACTGTAAAAAATGTGGCAGTTTTTGCTGTATGTGCGCTTATTGGCGTCGGATTGTCATTTCTCAACGATAAATACAATACATTCTTGAATGTACTTATAGTAGCTTTAGGATTTGTCTCTTTAGTGATAGCTTCTATTTGAACTTGCTGTTTATTAGGTTTTAAAGCTTAGAGGAGCTTTGGTCATGTATGACAAAGCTCCTCTTGAATGTTATGACCGAGGACTAAAAGCAGATACGAGCTGAACTAATCCACCAAGTATTAATGCTATACCAGCCATTATGGGCAGAGAAAGTGCAGCTACAAATGGATGTATGAGGATTAAAATGCCTAAAATCAACAATACCACATTTGCAATGAGACTTATTGTGTAAAGTGCTGAACTTACTAACCGATAAACACCTGCTCGCGTCAGGCCTTGTACAGCTTCAATTACAAACCATATGCCTATTATAAAAGCCATTGCCCCGACTGCAAAAGCAGGCCTTGCAAGCAGGAATATACCTAATATGACAGCAATAATTCCGAATGCTAAATTGTAGTTGGATGATTTGTAATTGAACAGCAGTATAACTCCCGTGACTAATACAGCAATGCCAACAAACATGGCCAATGTCGTAATTGTAGCTGCTGGGTTTGATAAAACCAATACGCCAATAACCAACATGAAAACAGCAATGAGCACACTTGCCCAATCAATGCTGCGTTCTTGCATGTTTTACACCTCCCCTGTATGGATGCATTATAACAATGGTATACCAACTTTCCCGCAGGCTTTAATCACTTGGTCAGGCCATATGCTTGCTTGCACTTCACCAATATGAACTTTACGTAAATAGACCATACATAAACGCGACTGGCCTATGCCTCCGCCTATGGTAAGGGGCAATTCGCCATTGATGAGGCTGCTGTGATAGGGTAGTGATGCTTTACGCATTTCGCCGCGCATTTGCAATTGTAATTTCAGTGAAGAGGGACTTACCCTTATTCCCATGGACGATAATTCCACTGCTTGTTCGAGTATGGGGTAGTAAACGATAATGTCACCGTTTAATCCATGATAGCCGTTTTCTGTTTCTGTAATCCAATCGTCATAATCAGTAGCTCTTCCATCATGTGGTAGACCATTTTTCAACGGGTAACCTATACCGATAATGAACACAGCACCATATTGCTTAGCTATAGCATCTTCACGTTCTTTAGGCGTTAAATTAGGGTACATTTGTTCCAGCTCTTCACTGTGTACAAAATGAATGTGCGTTGGTAGGAATGGCTCAGGTAGTAGGGGATAATGCTCACATACTTTCTTCTCGGTATCTCTTATCACTGTGTATATTCGTCTCACTATCGTTTTTAGAAAAGTTAAGTTCCTGTCACCTTCCGTGATAACACGTTCCCAATCCCATTGATCTACATAAAACGAATGTAAGTTATCAACTATTTCATCACGCCTTATGGCGTTCATATCAGTGTAAAGCCCTTCTCCAGCAGCAAACCCATACCGGCGTAAAGCATCACGTTTCCATTTAGCCAAAGATTGAACGATTTCAACATAAGTACCATCTTTTGTTCCAAAGCTTACCGGTTTTTCAATGCCATTTAGGTTATCGTTTAGCCCGGTATTAGATTTAACAAACAATGGAGCAGAAATTCTTTGCAAATTGAGAGCATGAGCTAAGCGTCTCTGGAATGTGTCCTTAATGAACTTAATGGCCATTTCGGTCTGTCTCAAATCTAAGTACGGTGAATAAGTTTTTGGGAGCTTGAGTCTTTTTTCAGTTTCAGTGCTTCTTTCTGTCAAATGAACCGACGCCCCTTTCAATAAAACGTTGTTTTATTTATGAGGGCAATTATAGTTCTTTTTAGCGTGGGTAAAGTTACCACAAGCCTTAGTTTTAATTAAAAAACCATTAAGCAAATATCATAAAAAAGGGCCGCTTTATAAGAAAGCGGGCCCCAAACTTAAATAGCAGGTTAATCGCTAAAAAGTTTTTGCTAACTCTTCTGCTTGCTTTTTGGCGTCTCCAACCAATTTTTCCACGTCTTCCCCGATAATATCAAGACGTTGAGCAGCCACAACTGATACTTCTTCGACACCGAAGAACTTCAGCATAGTAGTAACATACTTGCTGGCGAAATCCATCTGATCAAATGGTGGTTCTAAGTATTCACCGCCTGTGGTCATTATGACGACGCCTTTCTTGTTCTTTAGCAAACCAACTGGGCCATTCTCTGTGTATTTGAATGTAATTCCTGTTACAGAAACATAATCAAAATAGGCTTTAAGTATGGCAGGAACACCTAAATTCCACATTGGTGTCGCAATAACATACTTGTCTGCATCCACAAATTGATACGTGTATTTTAGGATAGGATGATTTCTCAAATTCTCTTTGTTGGGACCCATAATTGTATTAATGTCATCATTGCTTAGAAAGTGGATTCCCTCTTTGTAAAGGTCCAACTCAATTATTTCATCTTCTGGATGTGTTTTCTTGTATTCTTCGATAAAATGTTCAGAAATTCTGAATGTACGTGATTCCTCATTGCTTTTCGGGTTTGCTTTGATGTACAAAACTTTAGCCATTCTTTCTTACCTCCTCGTTATATTTACAAATGTTATGATGTTCACAATTCTAATTATAGCCTTTGTGGATAAATTTTATTCATTACTTTGAGTAGTTTGTAATAACAATTGATAAGAAGTAAGTGTGATATAAATCATCATAGATACAAGCCTTTTGTTCTCAGGTAGTCAATAAATACAGTGCGTATGTCGGAAATGTTCATACATAAAAATCATTGTTATTTTATTTTGTAACAATCAATTTAATATGGTCACGCCTATGGAGTGTCTGTAGCCTATTTCTTGTTGTACTTAAAGCCAATTACGACTTCTTAGAAACCAAGCCATAGCTATACAAGAGATGACCATTAAACTGAGTGCCCAAATATAACCGAAGCGCCAGTGAAAAGAAGGTATATCGAAGTTCATTCCGTATATACCCGTAATAACTGTCAAAGGCATCATAATAGTAGTTATTACCGTGAGTACTTTCATGACGTTATTCATATTATTGGACACACTGGATAAGTACGCATCCATGGAGGTGAACACCATGTCATGGTACATATCTGTCATATCCAGCAAATGCATCAAGTGATCATAAAGATCCATGTAATAAAGTCTGTTTTCATCGGAGGTGTCGGAAGCATCATGTCTTAGAAGCAAGCTTAGAACATCCAAATTGTTTGAAATGCTCTTTCTAACTTGGTTAATGCCCTGCCTAAGTTTGAAAATCTCATTTAGTACATGTTTGTCAGGTTTTTGAAATATCTTTTCTTCTACGCCTTTAAGACGATTATCCACTTTGTCTAATATGCTGAAGTAATTGGATATGAGTCCGTCGAGTAAATGGTAAAGCACAAAACCAATGCCTTTATCGAAAAGCTCTGGCGCATCTTTGTATGTTTTTATGGTGTCAGCCACAAAGTTAAATTCTATTGGATGAACGGTTACCAATGAGTCTTGAGAGATAAATGCTGTAAACTGCGAAAACTTAGCAGTACTTCCTTTGTTAGATGGTATTGCTACCTGCATTAGTAATAACGAATAGTTACCATAATCATAGAATTTGGGGCGTTCACCTTCATTTGTTGCACTTTCGACAGCTATAGGGTGAAAATGAAAGGCATCTTGCAGTAGCTTTATTTCTTCGGAGTTATTAGTTGATATGTCCACCCAGATGCGTTTGTTCTTATTCTTAGCGTTATCCTTAATGTCTTGGTTGTTTTCTGTTATGTCTACGTTCTTTGTTCCCACATCGTATAAAAAAGCTTTCGCCATTGCCACGCCTCCCATAGAACTTTGCTCCTAATAATTGTAAACGCAAAAAAAAAGGTTGGACTTTTGAAAAAGTCCAACCTTGCCTAACTAATCTGTGATAACTTATTGTGATTTTTACGAGTTTTTAAAAGCTTTTGTGGTCTTTTTCACATACTGCTGATATACCAAATAACCTAAGAAACCGAATAGAATAGGACCACCTGCTACTTCCAGCTCATATATTAAAATTTCGTTTGATGTCAAGCCCTGAGATGGAATAAGAGGAAGAATAAGAGCAGTGATAACAGATATTAAGCCAAGTGCTGCCACTAAATAAGCGCCGAATGTACCTCCAGGGACTTTAAAAGGCCTTTCCATCTCTGGATGGTTACGCCTAAGAGAAATGAATGCGGCAAACATGAAAATGTAAGGTATGAAATACGTAATCGTTGTCATCATGACAAGAACTTCATAGGTGCTTTCTACGGTGGGTAAGAAACTGGTAAGCACTACAATAACGCTGACCATCAGTGCTTGAATGAGCATCCCATTCTGTGGCACGCCCTCTTTATTTAGCTTTGTAAAAAACTCTGGCAGAATGCCTCGTTTTGTGCTCTCAAAAAGCATTTTTATAGGGCCGATTGTCCAAACTGTTAGGCCACCCAAGTTTCCAATTAGTAGCATCAGAGCGATAGATGGGACTAAAACATTTAGATGTAGTTCAGCGCTTATGATTTCTATGGCTTGCATAATGCCACTGGCAGCGCCAATTTTATCCGGAGCAATCATGAACGTTATGGCCATAGTACCAACAATGTAAATGCCGGCGATGATAAACCCCGATATAATCGTAGCAAGGGCAAATGTCCGTTGAGGATTCTTTGTTTCGCCAGCCAAGGTAGGCGAAAGCTCCATCCCTGCCATACCAAACATGATAGTGGATAAGAAAGCAATATTGGAAAAGGTATCAGCATGGGGGATGATGCTGGAAAGTGAGTAATCCGTTGGGATAGGCCTCTTCCAAACAAGCACTGTTATAAAAGAAAGCACAATCAAAACAAGCCCTGGTAGGATCGTACCTAACGTGCCACTTAGATCGGATAGCAGCTTACTGACCCTTGTTCCTCTTAAATTCAGCAGTGTTACAATCCAGTAGATAACGAGTATGGTCAGAGCTACGTACAAACGACTGTTCTGAAGCTCCGGGTTTATTAGATAAGAAAGTGTGACCGCTATAAACGTTAACAAAGACGGATAGTAGAATAGATTGTTAATCCAATAGAGCCACGATGTAAGAAAACCCCAACGTTCACCGAAAGCTTTTTCTACCCAAACATACAGACCGCCTTCTTCTGGCAATGAAGTTGCTAATTCCGCTGAGACCAAGCCGTGGGGAATAAAAAACATAATAGTTGCCAGAAGCCAGAAAACAATAGCAGCAGCTCCATAACCGGCGGCAATGGGAAGCCATCTGAGACCGATGATGGCTGTAACATTCATTAAAACAATGTCCCATAGACCTAATGTCCTTTTCGTAAGGATTCCTCCCTCATTTTATGGATTTTGCTAATTTTACTTCATATAGCCTTCCGTTATAGAGTAGTTTCTTAACTCATTTAAGTAACTTTGTTAAGAACATGTCACAAGAGTAAATACTATTATGGCTTTTCATTTGTCATAAATGGTTATTGCCAAGTGTTATATTTAACTTATGAGTGAAATTACGGAATGGCTACTGCTCGTATACAAGATGCCTCCTGAACCATCCAGATATAGGGTGGCGGTGTGGCGCCACATCAAAGACTCTGGTGCTATCTATGTACAGAATTCTGTTTGCGCCATACCCAAAACAGATGCCAATGTGGAACGCTTTAAGTCTATCTCCGATGAGATAGAAAAAGGTGGCGGTGAGTGCTTTATGCTTACAGCATCACCGTTCGATGAGAAAAGTAAATCTAGAATTCTTGAAAGGTACAATGAAGAACGAAATCTTGAATATTTTGAGTTCATAGAACAATGCGAAGCATTTCTGCAGGAAATACAAATGGAAATAGGAAGACAGAACTTTACTTATGCAGAATTTGAAGAGAATGAAGAAGCATTGAAGCGTCTTACAAGTTGGCTGAAAAAAATAAGAAACCGTGATTTGTTTTCCGCACAGCGGTCTGATGAGGCAGATAGCTACTACGCACGTTGTCAAGAGGCTTTGGAAGATTTTGCTTCAAGGGTTTATGCAGCGAATCAGGGCTAATTTCATTGTAATATTCTCCTAAAATCCAAAAGGTCTGTTTAATCTTTCTTAGCAGTTTTGATAGGTAAATTTTGTGCTTTGTGCCGTTTGAACGTAAAGTCTTATGAAGTTATATTACGTTCTTTCTTCAAGTATCTAATGTGTTCTAACTGTTTCTGGCAATGGCATTCGATAATTTAATGATTACTCTCAAAAAGAATATCCCTGAAGCGATTGCTTTTGCATCCTTCTTTTTTCCTATACTCATATCTTCACGAGGCGCTGAAATAGATCCTCGCATATCATTTTGGTTTTGCGAGTAACAGTATCCCTATCTATTTCTGCTTGAGAATCAATAACAGGGTAGGGCCAGTAAGGTTTGCTTACTTTTCGAATGGGTTTCTTGTTAATTCCTTTAGTTATTTTTCTTTTAAAAAGCAGGTTAGCTAAAACATTTTATTAGGTTATAAAATATTAATAACAGATAAAGAAAGTAAAGGTGGTTGTGTAGAAAACAGAATTGTTTCTTTTATATTGTGAGCAAAGGTAAAAGGGTCTTTTAATCCTGCTATTATTCCCGAGGAGTTCTTTGTGAGCTTTGTCTTTAACCAAAAATTATTAAAAGGAGGATTGGTACATGGTTAATAAAAACTATAAATGGATTGCGCTCTCATGCACAACGCTGGGTACGCTTTTTTCCGTTTTAAATGGAAGTATGCTCATGATTACATTACCAGACATCATGAAAAGCTTAAACACTAGCATGAGCTTGATTACATGGATTATCATGGGCTATATGCTTGCCTTGACTGTTTTAGTGCCCTCCATCGGCAGAATAGCCGATATGTATGGAAGGAAAAAGCTTTATGTTTCAGGTTTTGCCATATTCACAGTGGGCTCGCTTTTATGTGGACTTTCCACCTCTGGAGTAGAACTGCTTATTTTTAGACTTGTACAGGCCGTAGGTGGTTCACTGATGATTGCAAACAGCACTGCCATTGTCACTGATGCATTCGCGAAAAATGAGCTGGGAATGGCTCTTGGTATAAACAGTATGGTTGTTAGTGTTGCGTCAGTTATTGGCCCTATTTTAGGTGGTTTCCTAGCTGGCTTTGGGTGGAGAATGATTTTTTACATAAACGTACCCATAGGTATAATAGGAACATTGTGGGCTTGGTTCCAGCTTAAGGAACTTCATGTTGCACCCAGAGGGCAGCACTTTGATTATGCTGGAACGATGCTGTTCACTATGGGCATGCTTTTATTCCTCATCGCTTTGTCCTTTGGCGGCTTTATGGGATGGTCAAGTCCCTATATTATTTTGCTTTTTGTTTTCTCCATAATACTTCTTGGGGTTTTTATCTACGTAGAGAATAGAACTGATCAGCCCATGCTTGATCTTAGACTGTTTAAGACAAGAATTCTGGCTTTTGCGTTTACAAGCACTATGCTTAATGGCATAGCCAGAGGTGCAGTTACATTCCTGCTAATCTTTTATCTACAGGGCGTTAAGGCCATGGATCCGCTTAAGGCTGGCATATTCTTGGCGCCATTCGCTTTGTCTATGATGGTCACTGCTCCTATTAGTGGCTGGCTTTCCGATAGATTCGGCGCACGAATGTTAAGCTCTCTGGGCCTATTGATATCCGCAATCGGTTTAATGGGCTTATCTACTATATCCGTGAACTCAAGCCTAATTGGCTTAGTTATGTGGATGCTCATCATGGGATTTGGTTCGGGCATGTTTGCTTCGCCTAATACAAGTGAAATAATGAGGTCTGTACCGGAAGATAAGAGAGGTATAGCTTCTGGTACCAGGACTATGATGAATAACGCTGGTCAAGTAGTAAGCATCGCTTTGTCTATGGGTATTATTTCTTCTGGCATATCTGCTCAAGCCATGCAAGCTTTGTTTGTGGGAACGCAAGTAGGTTCGCAGGGATTAGCTGTCGGCTCTTTCATAAGAGGTTTGCGTGAAGCTTTCTTCATCGCTATGATTTTTAGTTTGCTTGCTGCATTTATGTCTTACTTAAGAGGGCCAGCTCCTAAGTGGGACGAAGAAGAAACGCAAATGGTTGCTGAAGAAGCCGATGCCAACTTGGATTCTGTAAATAAAATTGTTAATACAAAGAATATCTAAATAAGCTTTTCACGGAGGCGGTGCAGAACATGTAGTTTGTGACAGGTCTCTGTACCGCCTCCGTGGTTCACCTCTAAAATAATAAGCTCTTTGATAAGTAAAACATTCATCATCAAGGTACCGCACTCTATGTTCTTAGTAAGTTTCTCTACCGAATAAGTTAGAATGAGGCTTAAAACTATAAAAAGAGTAAATGGATACTCTTGAATGCTTTATAATCCCTGTAATTTTTGTATGCATGATATTCCTTTTCCACGTGCGGTATTATATGGGTAGGAATCACAGAAGAATCGCAACAAACAACGACCTTAAGGGGGAGGTTTTATGAAAGAAAGAGGCGATTTTAAGGGGAGAATTACCTTTATAAATGAAAGTTCATTAATTGCGCTTACCAGCTATGCAGTTGCCAAAGATCCGAATGTTTTTACCATGGTATTAGTAGTTGTAGCATGTCTGATTACCTTTTATTCTGTTGTACTTTTTGGAAGAAAGGATTTTAATGACAGGCTTCCCGTGGAAAGCAGTGAATACAAAGCGATTGTGAAGGGGTTCGTGTTTATGGCATTGCTCTTTTTTGTTGGTGTGGGGACTGTGCTTCTAATTGCTTACCTCAATGACAAAGGAATTGTAGGCCCTTTGAACACCGTTGAAATCTTCAGAAACTGCTTTGTAGGCTACGCCGTTACGACTATCATGTACAACATATTTGCACTTTCTCTTTTGTATAAGGAAAATCATACAACGTTAGTCGACTTGTTCTTTGTTTGTGCTCTTATCAGTTTTTGCATGGTTTTGTTTCCAGATAACTTGATTGCATACTGTGCGTTTATGGTATTAATCGTTTTTTTAGATGTTGTCTATGGTCGCTACAAAGTAAAAGCCTAAAGCATGTAATCAGATGTAATCGACTCTTAAGCTTGCACAAGTTTGTAGATTCTGTTCTCGCTGACCTAGCGCTATAATCCAGTTTAGATGGGCTTCAGGGTAAGGCTGAGAATCCTACGAGAAGGTGTAATAGTAATGGTAAGTAAATACGTGGGGTTTAAGAAAGTATTGTCTACTGCTGTAATCTTAGCAGTGTTCGTTGGTTCACTGTGCATTTACAACGTTAGTGCGAGCGAACCGCAAGTTGGAGGGAGAACATGGGATGATTCAGCACATTATCTTTCGTACACGCTGAAAGAGTTTCAAGGTGCGAATTTTACAATTGATGAATACTATAAGGGTGGACAATCAAGGCATATAACTGGTTGTGTATATCTCGATAGTGATTTAAACCCTAAAGCTGGAGTAGATTCAGTAACAACCAAATACTGGGAAGACAGGCGTGGTTCCTACGCGCAGGAAATTAAGGATTTTATAACCGAGGCGAATTTTTTAAGAATCGTTCTAGAAGTTGAGACTTTTACGGATTTTATAGCTGTTCCCATTAACTGGGCTGTATCTGCTGCGCAAAACTACATTGAACATCTTATAAACCCTGCTCCTGACGCGATTAGAGTAGAAAACCAGATGATGCTAGCAGCATGGGCAGCTTTTGATTTATATCATGCAAAGGGCGTAATATTACCTACTAAAGTTGATCCAGTAATTGCCATTAACTTTAATAGAGATTCGTTAGATCGGGCATTTGAAATCTCTTACATAATATGAAAAGATGGTACATGCGTACTGAAGACTAAGTGATGATTGGCACGAATGTACCATTTAGTTATCAGTATTTGATTTCGTTTGATGGAGAGAGCGAATACAGTTTGGATTGAGAACGGGAGGTTTTATGGGTAGGAATGATTTTAAAAGAAAGATTGCTTTGACGAACGGGCTTTCTGTGCTTTATATTGCTCCGTTAGCATCCATGAAAAGTGCAACTTACTTCGGTATTGTAGTATGGACCGTATCAATTTTATGCATGGTTTATTCTGATTTTCTTTCCGCGAGGGACGATACCGGTGTGCTGACTCCAGAAACTAAAGAATACAAACTGATAGCAAATGGGTCCCTGCTTATGATGTTTTTCTTAGCAGTTAGTTTAGTAGCTGTTCTTCTAAGTCTCTATGTGAATAGCAAAAGATTCATGAGCCCACTAGACATTCTTGGATTTTCCAGAAATTGTTGTGTGAGTGGTACTGTGGTTACTATCATGTTCAACATATTTGCACTTTCTCTTTTGTACAGGGAGAACGTCAAAGCATTGGGGTGGTTGTTCTGCATCTGCGCCACTATCGGTTTTATAATGGTTTTGTTTTCAGATAACTTGATTGCATACTCTGCGTTTATGGTATTAATCGTTTTTTTAGATGTTGTCTATGGTCGCTACAAAGTAAAAGCCTAAAACGTAAATATGCACCTCATGTGCAAATTTCAGCGGACGCATCTTTCATTTGGCGCAATGTCGATACTGCACCCACTATCACTATTACCTGCACAGCGTTTATGTACCATAATAGTGACAGGTAGAAGGAGGTGCAAAAGATGAGTAAGCTTTTTAGTCCACTCCAGATTAAAGGTCTTGATTTAAAAAACCGTATCGGTATGTCTCCCATGTGCATGTACAGTGCCGGTGATGATGGCATATCTACTGACTGGCATTTTGTCCATTATGGTTCGCGAGCGGTAGGCGGTGTTGGGCTCATTATTCAGGAGGCCACCGCCGTAGAAAAACGAGGGCGTATAACGGGGAACGATCTTGGGCTTTGGGATGATAGCCAAATCACACCTTTAAAAAAGACTGTTGATTTCGTTCACAGTGTGGGATGCAAGATGGGTGTGCAGCTCGCCCATGCAGGTAGAAAGTGTGAGGTCAAAGGCGAGCACATTGTAGGGCCATCGCCGATCCATTGGAGTAATGAATATCCCACACCTGAGGAGCTTACCAAAGATGAAATAAAAAATATCGTAAAGGCTTTTGGATCGGCAGCGAGCAGGGCTGTAAAAGTCGGCTATGACACCTTGGAAATACATGCCGCGCACGGCTACCTCATCCATGAGTTCCTATCTCCTTTGTCCAATAAAAGGACAGATGAGTATGGTGGCTCAAGGGAAAACAGAGTTAGATTCCTTAGGGAAGTGCTTGAAGAGGTAAAGGGTTGCATTCCTCAAAGCATGCCCATCTTTATGCGTGTTTCCGCTACAGATTTTGTCGAAGGTGGTTTGGACATTGATGAAACCGTATCTATTGTGAACTTGGTGAAGGATTTAGTAGATGTTGTGGATTGCAGCTCTGGTGGTCTCTTGTCTCCCAGAATAGATCTTTATCCGGGCTACCAGATCGGCTACGCCGAGGCAGTAAAGAAAAGTACAGGGCTTCTTACGGCAGCAGTTGGTTTAATCACTTCTCCTGAACTAGCAGAAGAGATTATCGGAAACGGCAGAGCAGATATAGTTCTTTTGGGAAGGGCTTTGCTCAGACAGCCTTATTGGCCTTTGTATGCTGCTCATGAACTTAAGGCAAATGTTGCTTTTCCTGAACAATATGAGAGAGGCAAATACCTATAAATAGAAGGAGAATGACATGGAAAGAGAGTTGCAGCCTCATATCAGGCTTACGCAAGAGCAGGCAGCTAATTATGCTGTTCTGCCAGGTGATCCAGGTAGGGTTAAGCGCATAGCTAAGTTTTTAGATGGTGTGGAAGAGCTTGCATACAACCGCGAGTTCTGTAGCATTCGTGGTAAGTACAAAGGAGTGCCGGTGCTGGCAGTTTCTACCGGTATCGGTGGGCCGTCTACAGGGATAGCCGTTGAAGAGCTTAGCAAGATCGGTGTAAAAACGATGATACGGATTGGGAGTTGTGGTGCACTTCAGGATAATATGAAAGTGGGCGACCTAATCATTGCTCAAGGAGCTGTGCGCGATGAAGGCACATCAAAAACCTATATAGACCCTTCTTACCCGGCTGTTACAGATAACGATGTGATGTTCGCCATTTTGAGATGTGCCCGGGAGCTGAATTATAGACATTACTGTGGCATCATAAGAAGTCACGACAGCTTTTACACAGACAGAGAGAACGAAATAGATGACTACTGGAGCAAGATGGGCGTTTTGGCAGCCGATATGGAGACTGCAGCCTTGTTCGTTATAGGAAAATTGCGTAAGGTCAGGACAGGTTCTATCTTGAACGTTGTTACTGAAAGGACGGCAAGCCTGGAGCAGAGCATCAACGACTATGCCAGCGGTGAACAATTAGCTGCCATGGGTGAAGAAAGGGAAATCACGTTAGCACTGGAGACCTTCGCTTTTCTGAACAGCTTGGAATCGCCTTCTGCTTGAATTGGAAAGACGGGTTCCGTTGTGAAAAAGATTCCCAAGATAGAAAACTTAACGAAGGTCTACCCAAATAGTAAAAAGGCAAATGATGGTATGATCTTTTCCTGCTCAGGAGGTGGGTGAAGATTATTTGTACCATTTACTCTGAGCAAGGTACATACGTTTGTAAAGCCCGTCATGAGCCATCAGCTCCTCATGGGTCCCTTCTTGAACGATGTGGCCATGATCCATAACTAGAATGCGGTCCGCAACACTGGTAAGTGCAAGCCTGTGCGTAACAATGATGGACGTTTTATCTTTGGATAGTTCCATAAATGTACGATACAGCTTTGTCTCCTGAGTAGGATCTATAGCAGATGTAGGTTCGTCAAGAAGAATCATATAGTGAGCTCTATAAAACCCTCTGGCTATAGCCACCTTTTGCCACTGTCCACCCGATAAATCAATACCATCGAACTCGCGAGATAACATCGTATCTTCGCCTTCAGGGAATATCTCTTTTCTCACAGAAAGATCTGCTTTTTGTAAAGACCGTTCAACCTTTTCTTGATCCATTTCCGTTTTGGTGTTACTTATAAATACATTTTGTGCTAAGGTCATTTTATAGCGTTGATAATGCTGAAAAACACAGGACATACCAGCCATAAGTGTTTCCCTATCAATATCGCGTGTATCATGTCCACCTACAATAATAGTGCCTTTGTCGGGAATATACAGGCCACAAAGTAGCTTTACGAACGTGCTTTTACCGGCTCCATTCTCACCCACAATGGCAACTGTTTCACCGCTGTGAATGACTAGTGAGACATCTGATATGGCTTTTTCTGTGCTTCCTGGATAACTAAAAGATACACTTCTTACAATGATTTCTGGAGCTTCCCTGAGTATTGCCTTTTTGCCTTGATATTGTTCTTCAGTTAAGAAGCTTAGAAAGTTATTCACGCTACCTACTCTTTTCATGCTTCTACCTAAAACATAAAAAATGAATTGCTCAAGCATACTCATAAGCATATCGATGGATGCCAACACAGCTCCAAAACTGGCTACAGATATGGTGCCATTTAGTAAGTACATAACAAGCAAGAGCAATGTACCAACGTAACCTGACAGGGTGAACAATTTAAATGTGAGTTCAATACGAGCTGATTGAACCTGCGTTTTCATTGTTTCGTGGTTCAGCGAAGCCAAAGCTCCTTTATATACATTAGAAAAGTAGTTAAACGCGCCCAAAGAACGTGTTTCTTTAAAATAATCCTTACCTATGATGCATTGCTCGTAATGTTCATACTTCCTTCTGATAGGAGCCACATTATCTTCCAGTTTTGTATATAATCTGCCCTTAAAAGCTTGGGAGAAGATATCAGGCACAAAGAATAGTACAATGACCAGAAGGAGCATGGGGCTTAATCTATATAAATAAACACTTATGACCAAAAAATATGGGATATAAGCAAAAAGGGCATCTAATATATCTATTGCCAATTTGAACGTGTTTTTTAGCCCCTCTTGGGCTTTGTTTATCTTTTCAAGAAAGGTAATATCTTCGAAGTTAACTGGGTCCTGTTTTTCGCACTTCCTATTGAGCATTTCCCCAAGCTTTCCTGTAACCTTACGCTCATAATCGAAGGAAATAACGTCATTAAAGCCATTAAGAACTGGATTAGCCGCGATGCATACGAAAAGAAACAAAAGCGCATAAAAAATGTTTGCGAACGGTGTACTCCCTACGGCGTAATACTGAATAGCATGGAAGAATCTGTCTAAAGCAATAGTGTTCAAACCAAGAAACATACCAAGAAGTAAATCAATGGTGCATATGCTTAAGAGCTGCAGTGGGTACATCTTTATAACAATAGGTATTATGCGAAAAATCGTTGAGAAAAAAGAACCTTGTTTATTCTTCTGTGCCATAGATGTACCAACTTCTCTGACTATTAAACATCGTTGAGTAAATACCATCCATACTCATCAATTTTTCATAATTGCCTTGTTCCACAATGCTTCCGTCATCAAAGACAAAAATGACGTCAGCAAGTTTTGTTGAGGCCAAACGGTGGCTTATAAGTATGGTCGTTTTTCCTTTATTAATCTTCTCAAAATTCTCGTAAAGTTTGCTTTCACTTATAGGATCCAAAGCGGCTGTCGGTTCATCCAATATTCTTACCGAAGCATTGCTTACCAGTGCTCTTGCTGTTGCAATGCGCTGCCACTGTCCACCTGATAAATCTACACTTCCTTCGCTTATCCGCCCTAAAGAAGTTAAAACTCCCTCAGGCAAAGATTCTATAAGGCTACTAAGTTCCATTTCATTTATGGCTTCATAGACTTTATCTTCGTCAAAGTTGTTCACATTGCCAATAGCTATATTGTCAAAAAGAGAAATGCCATATTTGGCAAAATCCTGATACACTATGGCGAACATGGATTTAAGTTCAGATGAGCTATAGGCTCCTATGGGGATACCATTTATAAGTATTTGTCCAGAAAAATCGTTATATAAACCTGTAAGCAATTTTGTGATTGTAGTTTTACCAGAACCATTGGCGCCTACAATAGCGTAATGTTTGCCCTTTTCCATGAGAAAAGATACATTCTTAAGTACATCTCGGCATAGACCAGGGTAAGAAAAAGTCACATTCCTAAATTCTATCGATTCTACATCTGAGACCTTACTGCTAGGAGTAGATAACCATTCTTTATTATGCTGGAGTTTTAATAAACCACTTAAATCGGAAAGGTATTCTTTATCTTCTGCAATGGCTTCTGTATATTCTGGCAGTTCCCACGAAAGATCTGGAATAAGTGCTATGATGCTGTTTATGATAGAAATATAAAGCCCTATGGAAAGTGCCCCATTTTTAAGCGGTACTACAAGCACAAGAATAATGCCCAATATCATAAGAGACGTCAGTATGCCACTTATCTCAGATTCCTTAAGCCACTTAAGACTTGCACTTAACTTTATTTTCCTCGCTGTTTCATATTGGCTGTGCCACCATTCATTTACCTTTTCCGAATAGTCGAAAATTGTCCGTTCATGCACCGCATCGCGCCCTTGCAAAACCTCGGACAGATAATGCGCTTTTCTATTGTGCTTTTCTGCTAACCTTTCCGCTTCGTAGTTCTCTTCTCCACCCTTCATGGCTACCATGAATACAAGAGCCGCTATGCCTGCGACTACTAAGGTGGCCCACCAAACACGCAAAAAAAGTATGACCATGATACCACCAATCTTCAAGATTAGGCCAAAGGCGCTGAGCATACGCTGGTAAGATTGGGATGCTCTTGCTTCAGGCTCCCTGCATACACGCGATATGAGATCCATGCTTTCTTGGTTCTCGATATAATCGTATCTAACTGATGCAATGTTCGTTGTCAAATCGATGCGAAAGCTTTTTCTTAAATTGTTTTCAAGCTTAGTAGCAATTAACTCCACTAAAAGTGGGTAAAGCCACATATAAGCAGTACAAATTACCATGATGAATATAAATAAGAAGATGCTGTTTTTGCCTGAGCCATTCTTCGAAAAACTTATAGCCGAATCAATGAATTTAGAAGTTGCCAATAGATAAACAGTAGGGACAATGCCCCCACATACATTCAGAGCACCCAAAAAAACGGCTTCCAGTGGTGAATAATGCGGTACAATTTGCACAAGATTAGCCACGCCCAGCTTATCTTTCATAAATGGATTATATGTTTTCAATTCACATCGACTATTCCCCTCTAATTAATTGCTAAAGTAGACATAATTGTCGACAATTCTTTGAAAGTGATCCGGTGCTTCCTCCAATATACCCACAAAATGCTGCAATGCGTATTGGTAACCTTGTCTTTTTTTACATTCATAACCGGATAAAAAAGGCAAATCCCGACTTGAAAGGATATTCGCTGTACAACTGCGGCAAATATTCTTGGCCCAACAATTTTTACAGAGATTATTATTCTTCGAATTACAAGCTTTTACAAGTTCATCATCAACATCATAATTTATAAGTCTAAAGCAGGGATGACGTTCGCCTTTCGTATCGAAGGTCTCTGAGTATCCTTTAGAAAGCTCAAAACAAAAGGTATCGCTTCCTAGGCCATACAGTAGCGCTTCAATGACTGAGAAATTCAGGAGAGGTTCCCCACCAAAAAAGCTAACACGAAGTATATCTACGTAATTGTTCAATATATATTCAAGTGCACGGTCTGCACTTTGTTTATCCATTATGGGTGCTGCATTAACATCAAAAAAGTTTTCTTTTTCATAACAATAAACGCAACTGGGATTACAGATAGAACTAACACAAAAGATGGCTTTCCCGAGAAAGCCTTCTGGGAAGCTATGCATGATGCAAGTATCACCTTTCACTTTCTAGCACGTGAATTACTCAGCTTCCTTCTTGTGAACCCCACAATTGTTAGGGACAACGATAACGTTTTCTGCGTTGCTAGACTTCACCTGAACGGCTTCCATCACGTAATTCCCTTCTAAAGATTTTGTATATTCCTCAGTAGGGGAATATGTTCATATAATAACAGATATAATTGCCACTCTAGTCTGCAGAATAATTCCATATCGTCATAGAAGCACAGGTAGTTACAACAAAGTACCTTGAAAGTTTTAGGGAAGAAATAGCTTCATCGACTCTGTTTATATGTCAACTTTCTTATTCCTTCCTATTTGACGATGCATGGATATTTGAACATCATAAGTCTAGTTTCACGAGCATGACCGCCGGGAAAAATAGTACAAAAAATTTAAAGATAGAGTGAGCGATTAAACCTCAATAAATCTTATTTGAGCGTATAACACGGCTCTCTAAGTGCGATCGACTCATGTGCTTCATTTTTTTTTGGGGGTTTCTTGTGTCAAATGGCTAATAAGTTCTGCACTATCAGCATTTTACATTTGCAAAATGCAATTGATTTGCTGAAGCAGAACCTTGAAGCTCTAGTTAAAGCTGAGGATTATACAGTAAAGTCTGTTGTATAAAAAGTTGCTAGTTTTAATTGGTATTTACGTTTAGGAAGCTTGCCTTCATACATCTTTGCCACTTCAAACCTCGGCCATACTGATTACTTTTTCTATAGCTCTTGACAGCTAAAATAACGATACGAAAGGAAGCCGCACAAGATCCATGTGATAGGTTGCCGTCTTCGAAAGAGTAGTTTCTCAGTGTCCTTTCGTAAATCTTGGTGTTATGTAACATGAGATTGCTGGTATGTTTTATAGGCTCCCGACGGTGCTGGTAAAACAACTATGATGAGGCAGGTGCTTAGGCTTCTCAAGCCTACTTGGTGTACGATTACATTATTGGGGCAAGACGTTGTAAAAAACCGCTGGCTGCTAAAGGGGAAGTTGGTTTTGCTTTGAAGTTTGAAGACTATAAAGCTGAAGGAGCAAAACGTATGGTTGAGAGAAGCACGGGAATATTCATGTTACTTGATCTTGCATGAAAAGCGAGGAGGCACATCTAAGAACTAATCAAGACCGTTTATTAAAGGTTCATATTAGGTATAAGTTGGGCTATTTTTTTAGGTTGATTATTGATTGCATTTTTCCTATGGCGCTTACGTTATCAACAAATGACATTACGATTGTATATTTCAATTTTATAAGCTGCTGGCTTAATTAGAGAGGGCTTCCGCATACTAAGGAAGCCCTCTCTTTCTAACTAATGGTAAGTTATATTTATGGTTTTTGTACTATTTGACCAATCAACAGTGCAGCCTAAAGACTCTGCTACAAACCTCAGTGGAACCATCGTTCTACTACTTATTATTTCAGGTACAACCTTTGCATTTGCTGGATCTATTAATATATTTTTCCCGTTTACTTTTGCAGTGTTCTTGCCTATCCATAAGCTTATGGCGGTTCCACCATACTGTATGTCCACGCGTTTATTCTTTGCGTCCCATTGAACTTGCCCTCCCATGGCTTCTACAACGGCTCTTATGGGAAGTAAAGTCCGGCTGTTTTTAATTACAGGCGGAGCATCCAGCGTTTTTGTTTGGTCATTTACTTGGAACTGCTGCTTGCCCACCACAAGCTCGATAAGATTGAGTGGTTGCAAATTGATTGTTACATACTTTGTGTTGTCTACTTTTATATAGCCAAGCATAGTTTTATGGGCATTTATGGTTACGACGTTATCACCCACGAGAAGGGGAATATCTATGGTGAATGCGCCACTATCATCTACTTCTACATTTTGGCCGTTGATTTCTATCGTGTTACCGACATCAGTTTTGCCCACGAGTGTAAAGGTTGGATCTGGTTGAAATACATATTTTGTAACGGTAACTTCGTTTGGAATATTAAGCGCTATTGTAGGAAGAGTGATTTCCGGACTGTTTTTTACCTCTATGTAACCCGATGCGGTATCGATATTTACATCGAGAAATTCCATATTACCAAAGCCCAAGTCTGATGCAGCCAGCACATATTTATACCTGCCATTTTTAACTGGAAGCCCTTCTTTATCGAGCCCGTTCCATGAAGCTTCATAGTGCCCTATAAGTAATTTATCCTTGGAATACGCTATCGCAATGGTAGAGTTGTTTTCATCAAGAATGCAGAGCTTCACAAGGTACACATGATTACCAAGGTATCCCAACGGTATAGTTGTGGTAGTATCTACCAGCATTGAACCTGCTTTTAAGGTAAAATCAATCGTTGCTGTGCGCTGTCGTGGATTACTAAAATCAATTGTGGATGATAAGGCTTTGACATCGCCTAACTTGGAAGGCCTGCTTTCTGTAACTGGGAACCACCAAGCGCTTGGATCATTCCAGATAAGCACAGGCACGTGAAGCTGCGTTGTTCCGTTGCTTACCCAGATTATGGCTTCATGAGGCCCTTTCTCCAATTTATTTAAATCGGCAGATGGTGTGAGTGTTATTGTGGCAGAGGCATCTTTAGGTAAGTAAACTGTGCTTGCAGAGAGAGATAACGTGAGCCCATCATTTGCGCCTAAAGCAAAATTCCCTAGTGTAAGCTGCACTGATGCCGTTATGTTCTGATTCACTCCACTTACGTTTCTTATTGTTAAATTAATTGGTTTTAAATTAGTTGCCGTTAGAGAGATAGAGTAGGGCGTTATAAGCAGCGGTGTCTTCATGGAAGCTAACGCATCTATTCTACCGGCACCTTGCAACAACATTGTTATTGGTTCGTTATTATCCTCGTTACTTAAAATAGTTGATGTGTTCATTAATGCAGCTCTTATATCTTGTTCACTCCAGTCTGGATGCCCTTGTTTTAAAAGAGCTACCATGGATGAAACTATGGGAGCAGCAAAGGATGTTCCTGATGGTTCATAGTAACCAATTTCCATTGCAGTTGTGTAAACAAATCCTGGTGCAACTAAATCTGGTTTTAGTCTGAAGTCTACAGATGGTCCCATAGAGGAGTAATCATCTATACCATTAGTAGATTCACCATCTGAGTGAGACGCGCCCACTGTAATCACATTCGGCTGTGTGAATGTTGTCATGAGTGGAGCAGAGAACCCCGCTTGGCAAAAAGAAGGCGCCAAAGGTTCTGAACAATAAAGAGCTGAACCGTAGTTGCCAGCCGCAGCTACTAACGTTACACCCAAATTGTCTAAATTCTCTATTACTTTTTGTCCGTAAGCCGCATTTGTGGAAATACTTTCTACCATGGATATGTTTATTACATTTGCTCCATCCTTGGCGGCTTTATCGATGGCTGGAAGAATGTTCTCTACTGCTGAAAGCACGCCAGCAGTAGAAGTGCTGGAAGTAAGTGTAGGCATGACTTTATAAGCCAGAATTTTTGCTTTTGGTGCCACTCCTTTGATACCACCATCTGCTGCCAATATGCCTGCAACTTCTGTTCCATGGCCCACTTGATCCATGGGGTCATTATCATTGTCTCCAAAATCATATCCACCTATGACCTTGCATGTAGGACCAAAGCATCCTCCTAAATCTGGATGTGTGTAATCTACTCCAGTATCGATGAGTGCTACAATCATTCCGCTACCAGTTAATTCATCACCTACAGCATCCTTCATCTGCCACACATCGTTTAAGTGTATTTCTTTGTACAAATCATCATTTATCTCTATATAGGTAGGTGTAAGTGTTTGCGCTTTTACAATAGGCGAATGTCCCATATAGTTGCCTAACTTGTCATAAGTTGGTTCTTCTATCAAGTAAACAGAGCCTATTTCTGCAATATCAGTTATACGTTTTATATCAATACCTTTTATTTGTAGCGTAAATCCATTCAGTGTCCAAGTGATGTTGTAACCTATTTTTGCATCAGGAACCAGTTGTTTGATTTCGGCTATCGTTTGTGCCTGTTTTTGTAGAAGTTTAGTTTCGTATTTAGTTGCATTTTGGTCAGCTTTGATCGTATTTGCATTCAAATGGGAAATCCCTTTACGGTGTTCATATTCAATTACAGGCGCGTCTTTCAAGGTAATCAGCACACTTTGAAAGGACGTGGATGTCAAAACTGCTGGTGGAAGAGTTGAAAGTATTTTATTTGATGTGTTTGCTTTTAAGGGTGTTGGCATTATTATTGGACACAGAAGTCCCAATGTAAGAAAGATTACCGTAAGCCTCTTGATTGTTTTTGTCATTAAACTCACCCTCCCCGGATACCACCTTGTTTATACTCCGCATTGTAGCATGACAGAGGTATTTTTACTCTGCTATATGGAAATGGCTGTTGCCCGTTCCAGAGCTATGAAACGAGCCACAGCCATTTTTTGCCCATAATTTTGAAGATGTTAAGAACTATTTGCCTTGCTTATTTATAAAATCATTAAGCTGTGCTAAAAACTTTTCTGTGTCAGTTATTCCTTTAATCTCGAGCAACCTGCCGAGCGTTCCTGGGAATGGTCCATCTCAACCAATAGGTGAGACCCCTTGCTCGGTAAGATAGGTTACTGCACCGGGAATTCTTACAATGTCTTCCACCGGTGTTTCTAATGTGATCACCATGTACAATCTCCTTTCCATAGGCTGCTTTTAGTATAATCCTGTGGGATTTTCATCAAGGCTAATGAATATGTTTTTGATCTCGCTGTACTCATCTATGATCATTTTATGGGTTTCTCGGCCAATACCCGATTTCTTGTATCCACCAAATGGAGTACCCGCAGGTAGATTATTATATTGATTCACCCATACTTTACCGGCTTCAATGCCCCTCGCAACCCGTATAGCACGATTGATATCTTGTGTCCAAACAGCTCCTGCTAAGCCATATTGCGTGTCATTAGCCATGGCAATAGCATCCTCTTCATTCTTGAATTTGATCACACATGCAACTGGCCCAAAGATTTCTTCTTGAGCAACTCTCATCTTGTTATCAACATCGATTAATAAAGTGGGTTTCATAAAGAAGCCTTTTGCCAATGGACCCTCAGTGTTCCTTTCTCCGCCTACAGCTACTTTGGCTCCTTCCTTTTTTCCAATCTCAACATAAGAAAGAATTTTATCCAACTGCTCTTGACTCACTTGAGATCCCATTTGCGTATCGTGTTCCCACGGCAACCCCACTTTTACCTTTTTGAAGGCTTCAACAAGTTCTGCCACAAATTTGTCATAAATATCTTCTTGCACAAAGATGCGTGAACCAGCACAGCAAACTTGTCCTTGGTTATACAAAATTCCCATTTCAGCACCGTCGATAGCTTTTCTCCAATTGCAGTCAGAGAAGAAGATGTTCGCAGATTTTCCACCTAATTCCAACGTTGCAGGGATCAGCTTTTTAGTTGCGGCTTCAGAAACGCTGTAGCCTACTTCTGTAGATCCTGTAAACGCTAATTTGCGGAAATCAGGATGATCGAGTAAGTATTGCCCTGTTGTGGAACCTCTGCCTGTGACAATATTTATTACACCCGGAGGAACAATAGGTGCAATTAATTTCGCCAATTCTAATAAGCTAAGTGACGTGTAGTTCGATGGCTTAATGACTGTACAGCATCCCGCAGCTATTACTGGTGCAAGCTTCCATGCTGCCATAAGAAATGGGAAGTTCCATGGTATGATTTGTCCAACTACGCCTATGGGCTCGCGAAGGATGATGCTAAGGTTATTACCAGAACCAGGGTCATTGATTATGGATGCTTGGTCTTCTTCGCTTCTCACAACGCCTGCAAAGTAGCGGAAATGGTCAGCACCAAGCATGATGTCTCCCATACTTTCGCGGATTGGCTTACCATTGTCCATCGTTTCAATCATGGCAAGCTTCTGCTTGTTTGCATCGATTGCATCTGCGATTTTCATTAAGATGTCTTGACGTTCTGCTGCGCTGACATTCTTCCACGATTCAAATGCTTTCCATGCGGCTTTCACAGCAGTATCCACATCTTCCTTTGTCGCTTCTGGAAAACTAGCCAATAGCTCACCGTCGGCGGGGCAGTAGGACTTAATCGTCTTACCGTCGCTGGCATCTACGAATTTACCACCGATCAGCATTTTGTAGCTGTCGTCCCACACTTTTTGTACTTCCATAATTTTTCACCCCCGACAACTTATAACTGACCGCATTTTATCACTTTTTGGGGAGATAGTATACTTACAAAAACAAAACCATTCAAAGTAAACGGATGGCAGGAGGGCAGAAGGGCAGCAAAGACTCCTGCCCTCCAAAGTAGGACATTGACTGTTTTTACTGATAGAAGCGTGGCTAATAGGTAATTGTTATAGTTTTCGTCTTGTCATCCCAGCTGACCTGACAACCAAGCGATTCAGCTACAAACCTTAGAGGTAGCATCGTTCGTCCATTGATTATCTCAGGCACTACATTAGGATTGTTTTCATCAATTTGCTTTACTGCACCGTTTACAACCGCTATGTTATTGTTAATTATCAAGACAATAGAGTTGTCCTTATAGTTTATTGCTACTTGTTTTTTTGCTTCAGACCAAGCTACAGTGCCTCCCATAGCTTCTACAACTGCTCTGATAGGCAGCAAAGTCCTGCTGTTCTTGATTATCGGCGGGCTGTCTAAAGTCATAGATTTGCCGTTTACTTTGAATACTGGATTGCCTACTTGCAGTTCTATAACGTTGGCAGCATGTATAAAATTTACGGCTACGGATCATAACTTTGTATTATTCAAGTAAACGTACCAGTATATGAATCCAACAAAAAAGGCTCCACCTACGATGTTGCCAAGTGTTACAGGTATTAGGTTTTTAG
This sequence comes from Coprothermobacter platensis DSM 11748, assembly GCF_000378005.1. Classification (GTDB taxonomy): domain Bacteria; phylum Coprothermobacterota; class Coprothermobacteria; order Coprothermobacterales; family Coprothermobacteraceae; genus Coprothermobacter; species Coprothermobacter platensis. Next base: position 1,127,908 of record NZ_KB899040.1, on the reverse strand, counting down.
TAAAAAGTGTGCTCGCGTTGACATTAGAAAAACTGCTTACTGTTTTTCCAGTGGCTGCAATCACACTGGGCACGGATTTTAATAAAATGCCATAAGGTATGAAAAACATATTTGCCACAGAGTGCTCAAAAGACGAAGCTACAAAAGCCATGATAGGAAAGTAGATGCCGAAAAGCTTGCCTACCACATCTTTGGATGCTGTAGCTAACCATACTGCCAGACAAACAAGCCAATTGCACAAAATGCCTCTGAAAAACGCCTGAACAAATGTGAGAGAGGTTTTTGATGCTGCTACCTTAAGAGCATTCGCGCCAACTAAGTTACCATTTAAGCTCCAAGTACCAGCTAAGAACAGAAAAAGGGCGACAACTAAAGCTCCAACAAAATTACCAGCGTACACAACAAACCAGTTCTTTAAAAGATCGCCCCACGAAGCTCTTTTCTGCAAAACGGAGATGATAATGAGGTTATTACCTGTGAACAATTCTGCTCCACACAGTATAACGAGCATCAAGCCCACAGTGAATACGCTGGCAGAGAGAAACTTTGAAAATCCAAATCCCATGGTGGTATCGGAACCTACTAAAAGAAAGAGTTGAGCCCCGAAAGCAATATATGCGCCAGCGAGCACAGCAAGTACAAACATTTTGGAAATGGGGAGCTGACATTTGTTAGCGCCTGTTTCCACCCATTTCTCTGCTATTTCTTTCGGCGATAACAAGTTCGTTTGGTCCATGTTTTCCCTCCTGATAAGATTATGTAAAAAACTTGAAAGGCAAGATTGCTCCACTTAATTTTAGCAGTGCCAATAGGATATGATCCAAAAGTTTTATATGCACATAGTTTATGCACTCGCTCAAACTTGGCTAATATCAAAAACCAGCATTACGGATAAACAGTTATGCGTATAGTGAAATGTGTATAAATATAGTATCCAAGTATTGGAATTATTTCCACATAAAACCTAATATAAGCTTGGAATATGTGGAGGTGTATAATGCCAAGCAAGAGACATGCAATTGCACTTAATATGCAGATGTCTCCTTTTCAACTTGTGAAGGAGAGTGAAATGAATGGCAGGAAGATTGGAAGGTAAAGTTGCACTGATTACAGGAACAGGAACGGGGCAAGGGAAGGCAGCCGCCGTACTGTTTGCTAAAGAGGGCGCGAAAGTTGTCGGCTGTGGAAGGAGAGAAAACTTACTGGAGGAAACGGCACAAGAAATAGCAGCGTTTGGTGGAGAATACAAATACTTGAAAACAGACCTATCAAAGGAAAATGAAGTTAAGGCGTTAATAGATTTCGTCAAGGACACTTATGGGAAATTGGACATACTTTACAACAATGCTGCACATCCAGAATTTGCTCCGTCATTTCTTGAATTAGACTGGGAAAAGTGGAGCAAATCTATGGACAACGAGCTGAACATGGTCTATTGGAGTTGTCATTACGGACTACCACTTCTCATTGAAAATGGTGGAGGAGCTGTCATAAACACTTCTTCCATACTTGCGCTTATGGGCGGGCAGGGTCTCAGCTTTGCTGCACATAGTGCAACAAAGGGCGCCATAATTTCTTTTTCCAGACAGCTTGCAGTGGAATATGCTCCCCATAACATAAGGGTTAACGTCATATGCCCAGGTATGGTGGAAGCCGATATTACTAAACCGTTCATAGAACAACCGGAAGTCGTTCAACAATGGATAAACAGGCACCTTATAAAAAGGCTTGGTAAACCAGAAGACATCGCTTATGCTGCTCTTTATTTGGCTTCCGATGAAGCTTCTTGGGTGACCGGATCTGTGCTGGTAGTCGACGGAGGGTGGACTGCTTATTAGGCCGTAAAGCGTAACACAAGGTTACATTTAGAAAATTTAAAGGATAAGGCATCCATCATTAAAGCAAAGCTGTGATGCCTTATCCTTTTTGCTTTGAACTAATCATATACTTTAGAAACATCGCACAATCGCTTTTCCTTGCAATGGCGTCATCCTTTAAAAACATGGGTAGCTCATTATGTGTCTACTTAGTTGTGGGCCATGCATATTGTCAACTCTGATCAAGTTTTGTAGTAAGAAGTGCTCGTCATTATTTAGGAGCCTGTTTGACTGATGAAATATCATAAACTTGAATGTTGTCACTCCTGCTATAAGATCGTAGTTCGTGACTGGGTTTATGACTCCACAATTTCTTATGCCAATCTTTTCAAGATCTTTTTTGCAGTGGGGAAAAGATGATGCAATTTGGGAAAGAATCAATTGGCTGTTTACGTATCCTGCTAAAAGCATTAATTTGTGTCAATTGTCCAAATTTGGTATATGAGCTTTTGCGTACTTGAGTACATCATTGCTGCTCTTAATTAAGAAAAATATACATCGCAAATAGTTCCGATGTGATGGCTATTGACAAGATGTGATTTTATACATACAATGATCATATATCAAATATTTTTGATATGAGGTGATTACTTGGATACAAAATATAAGGAGCAAGCAAAGATATTTAAAGCATTTTGCGATGAAAAGCGTCTACAAATACTTGAGCTTTTGCGCAGTGGTGAGAAATGTGCCTGTGTCCTTCTTGAACAATTAGACTTGGGACAGTCAGGGCTTTCATATCATATGAAGATTTTAGTTGATTCAGGTATTGTGGAGAGCCGACAAGAAGGAAAATGGGTGCACTATAAGATCAGCGAAAAAGGCAGTGCTTACGCAGTTGCGCTGCTGAAAGAGCTAACAACGCCGAACGCATGTTTAGATGCGAATACATGTTGCAAACAATAGAAACCATCACCCGTATGGCTTTTATGAAGCAGAAGACGTCAAAATTATTTGATATGAGGTTTTCTAAATTGAATGTAGGATGTTTCTCAAGATGCAAACATTAAAAGGGATTTGGGATTTTATTCAATATCAAATTCTTGGCATGAGATGGCTCGATGAACTGATAGGAAGTGCCCTTTCCGGTATGGGGCTGGAAACATCCACCCGTTTGGGCGGAAGTATCGAGTTTTTTGCCTACGATGTTATCAAAATCACTATATTGTTGTGCTTTTTGATTTTCTTTATCAGTTATATTCAGAGCTATTTCCCGCCTGAGCGCAGTAAGAAGATATTGGGTCGGTTCCATGGCATCTGGGCTAATTCAGTTGCGGCTTTACTTGGTACAGTAACGCCGTTTTGTTCCTGCTCATCCATTCCACTGTTCATCGGTTTTACATCGGCGGGGCTTCCTGTTGGGGTAACGTTCTCGTTCCTCATCTCTTCCCCCATGGTCGACTTGGGTTCTCTGCTTCTGCTAATGAGCATTTTCGGTACGAAAGTAGCCGTCATATATGTAATCGTCGGACTCATTATCGCTGTCATTGGCGGTACGATTATTGAAGGGCTGCACATGGAAAGGCATGTGGAAAGCTTTGTTATGACGGCAGGAAGCGTAGACTTAGAATCACCCAACCTGACTATCAAGGAGCGCTTGGCTTATGCGAAGGACCAGATGCTGTCCACCTTTAAAAAGGTATTCCCATATATCCTGATCGGCGTGGGCATCGGGGCCGTTATTCACAACTGGATTCCCGAGGAATGGGTGGTCGCGGCCCTGGGCAGTAAAAATCCGTTTGGCGTAGTATTGGCTACTCTTGTCGGCGTTCCGATGTATGCCGATATATTCGGTGTCATCCCGATTGCACAAGCCCTGTTATCAAAAGGGGCCAACCTCGGGACTGTTCTTTCGTTCATGATGGCCGTCACCACGCTATCTATACCATCTATGATTATGCTGCGTAAGGCGGTCAAGCCGAAACTGCTGACGTTGTTCATCGTAATTTGCACTATTGGTATTATTGTAGTAGGCTACTTTTTTAACGCTATTCAGGGATTTATTATATAGAAAGGGGTATGATAAACATGTTACCATTCGAAAAGAAAGAGGAAGAAACAACATCCTGCAGCGGAGGAAACTGCGATGCAGAAAATATGGCAAAGGCCGAACATGCTAAAGACGAGGGCGCGAGCGTAAAGATCCTCGGAAGCGGGTGCGCAAAATGCAATCAGCTTGAGGCGGCAACAAAAGAGGCACTTAAGCTACTTGGCATGGATACTACCATTGACCATGTAACGGATTTCTCGCAGATTGCGGCCTATGGCGTCATGACAACGCCTGCTTTAGTAGTTGATGGGAAAGTGGTCTCTTACGGTAAGGTTTTAAGAACGGAAGAGATTGTAAAGATACTACAAAAAGTCAGACCTCAACAACAAGTGTAGATTTTAAATTTATACGTCTTTCAAAGAATTCTACACACTGCTTCCCTGTATATGTTCCATCACCTTAGGCCCATGATGTAGCTATGCCTTTGAACGGGCTTGTAAAGTGGGCGGCGACTTCTGTGCTTAAGGCACGCTTGGGAACTTATCGGCTTATGGCTAAAACCTCATCATGAGCCTTTTTGTTAATTACTTCGGTAGCAGTGGAATATCTAAAGGATTGATGAGGTCGTTCGTTGTTGTAAAAATTCCAGATATTCTGAAATTTCTTTTCGCGCTTGCCTCAGCGTTTCACCCAAAGGATCAAATACAATCCTGATGCCTGCTACCCTGAAGCTTTATATATTATTAGCTCAGGCTTTATAACATCACACAGGTAGTTTAAGACTGCTGATTACACAATTAGCATCGCATTTTTTTTTTTTTTTTTTTGATAGATATACCCATTCCTATGAATGACTTGTATATTTATCTATTGACAAAATATTTCTACTGCTGTAGAATGATATTGTAAATTAGACATAAGTAGAAAGAAGGGGAAACATGAAAAAGGTTATAAAACGATTGCCTGATTCCGAGCTGGAGATTATGAAGATTATTTGGGATGCCAATCAACCAGTAACATCTGCATACATCAGTGAGAAGCTGAAAGGCAAAAGGGATTGGAAGATTACATCCATACTTACGTTTCTTGCACGTCTAACCAACAAAGGTTTTATAGAATGCCGTAGGGAAGGGAAAATAAACATATACACTCCTGCAATAACTGAGCAGGAATACTTGGAGAGGGAAAGCAAAAGCATACTGGAGAAGTTATACAACAACTCGCTGACAAGTTTTGTAACAGCGTTATATGAAAGCAACTCAGTAAGCGAAGAAGAACTAATAGCGTTAAAGGAATATATAGAGGAATTAACGAAGGGGGAATAAAGGATGCTTGAATGGTTGTTCCATAATGTGGTGCAAGTATCCATAGCAACCTCCATTGTAATAGGAGCAATGTTTCTACTACTACCTTTGATGAATAAGAACTTTACTCCAAAGTGGCGGTACATAGTGTGGCTGATTATAGGCATAAGGCTGCTCATACCCTTAAGTCCTACAGTAGAAAAAGCGCCTGTAACCATACCATCGGTAAGTCAAAACATAGAAATAAATGTACCTGTAGCAAACAACACTGACATAAACTCACAAAGGGATATCACACCGATACATAGTGAGCCCATTGCAGAAGTGGCAAACACACCTGTGGAACACACGGTAACCCTTGCAGAAGTGCTTCCTATCATATGGATAATAGGGACACTGCTCTTTCTTGCTTACTACATCATAGGATACTTAGTGTTTAAGAAAAATGTACTACGTTTCTCAGATGAAGTAAGTGACGAAGGCACATTAAACATTTGGAAAGATATAAAGCAGCAGATGAAAGTAAAGAGCCGGATCAAGCTGATAAAGAGTAAGAAAGTACAAAGTCCAATGATGATAGGGTTCATAAAGCCCATGTTAGTAATGCCAAGCACAGAATACAGTGAAGAAGACATAGTTCTCATAATGGAGCATGAGCTGATCCACTACAAGCACAAAGACATATGGAGCAAGCTATTGGTGATAAGTGCGAATGCAGTGCACTGGTTCAACCCGCTGGTATACATAATGAGGGGAAGATTGAATGCAGACATAGAGATGGCATGTGACTCAGAGGTAGTAGAAGGGAAAGATAAAGAATTCAGGAAGCAGTATGGAGAGACGATACTGTCAGCGATACACAAAGGTAAGGAGAGCGGGACAGTATTATCGACATATTTTTATGGGGGGATGAAGGCAATGAGAGAGAGGCTGGGGAACATATTTGACATGAGAGGGAAGAGGAAAGGTATTATTGCTCTATGTGTAGTCATTATTGCTGTACTCGTTGTGGGAAGCATTGTGACTTACGGAAGTAATCAGCCTAAACCGATTACTGCTGAGGAAAAAACAGAGATAACAACCCTTTTGAACAACTTTGCTGATACGTTCACAAAAGTTGTTTTGATCGATCCGGAAGACCAAGTTATTAGCGAGATTAAACAGTACTATTCTCCGTACTTAACTGACAATCTGTTGGCAAAGTGGGAATTTGATCCGTCAGAAGCGTTGGGGCGAGTTACTTCAAGCCCATGGCCTGACCAAATTGAGATCATCTCTATGGATAAGTTAGATGAGCAGACGGTGAAAGTCAAAGGTTACATACTGTGGGTTTCAAGTGGAGGTGTGGGTAAGCTTGAGATAGATGATAAGGTACCAGCACTATTCATTGTAAAAAAAGATCCAGCGACTCAGAAGTTTTTAATAGACGAGGCTTACAGTAACAGCTATGCTTTATATGACACAATAGAGCTTACGAAAACATTGCGTACCGCTTTTCCTAGCGCCGGGTCTGAAAGCGAGCCAGTGGTTTCCGAGTTTTTGCCATTGGGAACTGCAACAGGACAAGGAGTAGCACTAGTTGATATGGGTACTGGTGGAGCTTACACAGAGTACTATACTGCGTGTTTCGTTTCTGGAAACAAGCTTCTGCTGGCAAAATTCAAAAACAGCGATGGAACAATAGAAAATAAATTCTTTGATAAAGGCACATCCACTAAGCATGAGGCTAATGTGTTTTTGCAGATGTCTGAGGAAAATAATAATAAGAACTTTGCTCTCTATTATTACAATGCAGAGCGCGATGACAATGGGAAAGTAACTGCCGTTTCGGCTGAAGTTTACGACTGGAGTGGCCAAGAGAACATCTTTGAATACGATGCAACAGCTTCGGAGAAGTTCAAAGAACAACTGGAAAATACATTAAACGTGGACAACGTTGTTCTTGCGCAACTTTACAATATGCTATATGGAACGTTGTTAGACAATTACTCCGATTATTACAAAGACATAACTATAAAGCTGTCTTTAGATGAAAGAGATGGAGCTTTTACAGAGGATGGCAATACCGTTAGTGCCATTTTTAATGCTGAGATCACGGCTACATTAAAAGCAGAAAAAGTTGAAGACATGCCGTTTGTGAAAGGCATGCTGGACTATCTTGATACTGTTAAGCCCACCCTTACTGCTTCTCAGCTTAAGGCTGCAAATGGTTTGATTGATGATTGGAAGTCAGAACTTAGTGGATATATTGGCAAACCGGAACCAACTTCTTATGCAACCTACAAAATAACGGCACAGTTGGACAAAAACAGGAATGTAGATGAGGACACAGTAAAGTTATTTAGTGAGAATGAGGGAAGGTTCTATTCTCTTCCCAACCCCATGTTTAATTCTGATGAGACTCAGTATAAAAACGGGCAGAATGCTATGAAAGAAGCCATAGAAAAGGCAAAATAAACCATAACAACAATTTTTGGGTGAGACATTTCGCTTGCAATCTGCGTCTTATAGATAATATGACCATATTGTGCATGGTTACGAATGGGGAGGTGTGTTCTGTTGAGAATAGAACATAATCTGGGAAAAGGGCTCTGCTTTATCCTAATGTTGTGTTTGGTAAGTGTGACAATTCCAATAAAGGTGACACATGCAGACACTGCACCGTTTTTCATAGGGGGTGTCAATATTAAACCATATCAAGAAAACAGTATTGAACTTTCCAAAGAAAACCTTGTAATTACATTCAATAAGGGAAATAATCCTGTGAACACTGCGGTCGATGTGGACGCTCAGTTTACCTTTGTAAATACCGGTGACAAGGTTTCTCTAAAGGTTGGTTTTCCTTTCAGCTTGGCTACCAAGCCTGGTTTTGATACGACCATTTCACTGGAATCGCTAAAAGTGAAGGTAAAAATAAACGGTAAAGAAATAACGCCAAGTTTTGTGGCATCCGGAGAGGGAAGTGAATACGCCCCGCTGATTTATTTCAACATGACCTTTGACAAGCATGAAACGAAAAACGTGGAAGTTAGTTACGAAAGTATGGCGGCTGGGGGTTATTTTTTGTATGTACTAAATACGGGCTCTTACTGGAAAGGTCCCATAGGCACGCTTGACATGACGTTTAAGTTTCCTTATGAACCGGCCTCTCCAAACGTGTTAAGTATTACGCCAGGAGGATATAAGGTTGATGGAAACGAAGTTGTTTACCACCTCACCAACTATGAACCTCTGCAGAACATAGAGGTGGAATTCCTTCCTTATTACATGTATGAAAAGGTAAACCCGTTTAGGCTGAAAGCAGAAGCAACAAGCAATGCCAAAGATTGGTTTGACTATGCCATGGCTCTCTTCCCCGAGAATCCATTAGCTTCCTTCGATGATTTTGTAAATTGGTACAGTACGTCTGCCTTTATGGACTATGTAAATAATGTTCTAAACAAAGCTATAAGTTTGCAAGACAAAAACAGCGGCGAGTACATTACTCTGAAAGAAATTTACGATGCGCACTATCGTTCTCCTGGTTCTTTCGTGGAAGGGCTCGATGCGATATTGAAATTAGATAGCAATTACATTAATTTGCCGCCAGATTCTATGACTACCATGCAGGAAAATGTTTCTTCCATAAAAAGTACCACCGAGGGTAAAGTTCTTGGTTATTTCTTGGAATACGTTGTGGTAACGGATTTGAAACAAAATCGACCTTATCAAGCACTTGCTGATTTTAATCAGCTCCTTACTATTGCAGGAAAGTACTTTGACAAGGAAGCATACACTACAGTTTCCCCTGTTGTGAATATTGCTATGGCTTATGCTATGGGGAAAGGTATAGCCAAGTATGTATCTCCGGCATTCACGGAGTGTTTTGTCCCATCGGTTATGGTGCAAGATCATACGGTCGTAATTCATTTTGATGTCCCATACGACATGGGCCTTGGCTTAACAGATTTCAGTGGAGATGATGTTCAGAGTAACCAGAAAGACTATCAAATAAATGGCTCTTTAGAAAAAACGCCCCCTTATGGCTATAATCTTACGTTATCTTTTAGAAAGAATCTCACGCCTACGGAGTTTAGTGGCGTTAAGAATGCACTCATTCAAAAACAGCGTGAGGCTTTCGGCATACCAGATGATTCGCACACGGTGAATCTACTTTATCCATATTTCTCTGATATATTGAACAATTTAACTATGAATGGTGGAAAACTGAGTGCTATTAAATCTTCTATTTCACTTACTCCTACTATGGAAATAGGTTTAGCCAACTTGATGAGGGAAATAAACCAGATAGTTACATCCGAGCAACAGTTTAAAGGAACTATTTTTGATGAAGCTTTTGGCAAAAACATGCTAACCTATCTGTACACTAATAAGTCATATTTTGACAATGTTCCTAAAAACAGCGCCATTACATTCAATTTACAGGAAAAGCAAAGCACAGAACCAAAAACCCCTGAAAGCACGTTGGTTGTGGTTATGGCTGCTGTGGTTGCTGCACTGCTTATAGCTATTGCCTTACTTATGGCAAGAAAAGACAAAAGTGAATATACGAACCAGTAAGGAAAACATTCCCAACGATGGATGCATAAAGTAACAAATGGCAGTGACGAGCATGCGATAAGTTTTGCTGACAAACTAAAAGGGGGTATCCAAGATGTTTTTGCTATGGATGCTTACCTTTATGGAATTACTTTCTATTATAGGTTTTTGTCTACTTTTTAATGTTCTGATAATCTCATTCGTTTGTGGTTTAGCGAAGTATTCTGTAAATAAGTCAAATGGCGGCAGTTGACCTTAAAAGTACGTGCTCGCTATTTCATCAAGTTATATATAAACTCCATATTCAGGTTTTTTCGTACGATGTCTGCCAATGCGTCATATTGTTCTTCTTTCTTTTGCTTGTAATCGATGTCCACGTTCATAGGAGGCAAGCCTTTTGTTTGCCTTATGTTGTTCAGCAAGCATGTTGTAAATTGCGTATTTTCAAAAATGCCATGTAAGTATGTTCCTAACGCTCTTCCTGAAGCATCTAATGCTATTAATTCTTTTTTAGATGCAATATCGTTTTTATTTCCGTTTGTTCTCCCCATATGGATTTCGTAACCTTTTACCAAAACATTAGAAAGCCCTTTTAACAAGCCTTCGTCTTTTGTTATCACATCTTCAGCGTTCACCGTCAGCTTCTCATTTTCAAATGTGGTCTCCATATCAAAAATGCCTAACCCATCACTTTCTCCACCTGCTTCAGCGCTCAATGGATCAAAAATCTTCTTCCCCATTATCTGATAGCCACCACATACTCCTATCACATAGCCACCTCTGTGATAAAAGTCAACGACTTTATCTACTATGCCTGCTTTTCTTATTGTTTCTAGGTCGCCTATGGTATTCTTTGAGCCAGGGAAAATGATGATATCTGGATTACCTATCTCTTCTGCGCTCTTAACATACCGAAGATTCACACCTGGATAGTAAGTTAATGGATCAAAATCTGTAAAGTTAGAAATGTGGGGAAGGAATATGACGGCAATGTCAATGTCTTTACCCTGAGAAATACTGTGTTCTGATGGAGTATCTTCTTCATCAAGCTTTAGATGAAAATATGGAATTACACCTAAAGTTGGAAGACCAGTAATCTCTTTTAGCATATCTAAACCTGGCTGAAGGATACTGATATCTCCGCGAAATTTATTGATTATAAAGCCCTTTATTCTGTCTTTATCCTTAGGGAGCAGCGTTAAAGTGCCAACTAATGAAGCAAAGACTCCTCCTTTATCTATATCGCCAACAAGCAAAACAGGGCAGTCTATGAGTCGTGCCATGCCCATATTAACGATATCGTGTTCCATGAGATTAATCTCTGCTGGGCTTCCTGCGCCTTCCAGAATTACGAAGTCATAATCTTTTTTCAGTTTATTAAATGCTTCCAGTATGATCCTTTGGAAGTGCGGTTTATAGTTTTCATAATCAACCGCGCACATATTCTGTAGCGGTTTGCCCATTACGATAACCTGAGAACCTGTATCAGAAGTGGGTTTCAAAAGAATAGGGTTCATTCTTACATCGGGCTCTATGCCTGCCGCCTCTGCTTGCATAGCCTGAGCTCGGCCCATTTCCAAACCATCTTTGGTTACAAAAGAGTTAAGCGCCATGTTTTGGGCCTTAAACGGTGCAACCTTGAACCCATCGTGTTTCATAATTCTAAGCAGCGCTGCTGTTAAAACACTTTTACCAACACCAGAGCCTGTTCCTTGGAGCATTAAACAACCCTGCACTTTTGTATTTATCTCCTTAATTAGACTTCATCAATGATTTTATCTTAGAATGTAGAAAGATGGTAAACGCTCTTTGTGATGGAGCATCGGAAAATCTGTCTAAAGATTAAGTTTCTACTTGTGGAAGCTGTGGGAAATAGGGGAGGTATCCCTGAACGATGAACAGATAAATCGATACATTTCTGATGTGTACGATGAGGAAACTAAGGAATTCAGAAACAAGCTGCCAACGTTGGATAAGACTTCTCAGCCTTTTCCTTCTATAAGCAATAATGTAGCTTCGCTGCTGCAACTACTGGTAGATATGATTCATGCGGAGAGCATTCTCGAAATTGGAACCAGTATCGGTTTTTCCACAATATTCTTAGCTCTTGCTACGAGAACATACGGTGGTGCAGTCACTACTGTCGAACTGGACAGTGAGACCGCTGCCAAAGCTAGAAATAACTTTTCTAAAATAGGTGTGACTGACATAGTAAAGCAACTAATCGGCGATGCAGAAGTTATTGTCCCTCAGCTAACGAGAACGTTTGATTTTATATTTCTGGATGTGGACAAATCTCTGTATCCAAAGTTATTTCAGCCATGCGTGCGCCTGTTAAGAAGTGGAGGCCTTCTTGTGGCTGATGATACCTTATTTCCTGTCTTAGAACTTGACCCTGAGTGGCATCATTTAGTGCAGCCGATAGATGAGTTTAACCACATGTTTGCTGGTAGCAAGGAGTTAGAAAGCGTGATTCTTCCGTTGGGTGATGGTGTTACGATTGCTCTGAAGAAATGAACCAAACGTGGCACTTGTTTCGCCTATAATAAATTGAGCTATATAAAATAAACGCTTTGGGGATAGTTAGAGGAGGTCATATGGACGAGAAGAAGCGAGAAAATGGTGAACGAAATAATATTGTTGGTTCACATGGAGATAGCAGGCATGATACGAATATGGAAATGAAACATAACTATGACGGCGATCACACGGACCACATGGACCACATGGATCAAGAAATGCCTATGCAGGACCATACCATGGACATGACAAACCATACAGGCCACGAAATGATGCATAGTGAACACGGTGGAATGAATCACGCGCACATGCATAATGTGCAGGCTTTTCGGCAGCGGTTCTGGGTTTGTCTGATTCTGGCTTTACCAATCCTTTTACTTTCTAACATGTTTCAAGATTGGCTTGGGTTTTCTCTTCAGATTCCTTACCAGGATTATATTGCCTTTGGGCTTTCAGCAGTCATTTATTTTTATGGTGGCTGGCCGTTTTTAACCGGAGCTTACATGGAGCTTAAAGAAAAGCAACCAGGCATGATGACACTTATTGCTACGGCAATTACTGTTGCTTTTGTTTACTCTACGGCAAGTTTGTTTTTCATACAGGGAAGTAACTTTTTCTGGGAGCTTGCCTCTTTAGTGGTTATTATGCTCTTAGGCCACTGGATTGAAGCGAGTAGTGTCATGGGTGCATCTCGCGCTCTGGAAGAATTGGCAAAGATTATGCCGAGTGTTGCTCATTTAGTCGACCAGAGTGGTAATGTTGAGGACATTCCTATTTCTCATCTTCAGAAAGGTAACTTGGTGCTAGTAAGGCCAGGAGAGAAGGTTCCGGCTGATGGAATAGTAGCTCAGGGTGAAAGTTCGGTGGATGAGTCATTACTGACAGGCGAGTCAAAGCCCGTCAGTAAAACAAAAGACGATGAAGTTATAGGAGGTTCAATAAATGAAGAAGGAGCTTTAACAATTCGAGTAGAAAAAACGGGAGACGATACTTATCTTTCGCAAATGCTGAACATGGTAAGGCAGGCGCAACAAAGTCGATCTAAAACTCAAGATTTGGCAGATAGATCTGCAGGTTTGCTTTTCTATATAGCCATGGGTGCTGCCATTTTGTCATTGTTTATATGGGCCATTCTTATGAACTGGGGATTCGCTCTGGAACGTGCAGTAAGTGTTCTTGTCATAGCGTGCCCCCATGCTCTAGGGCTAGCGATACCACTGGTAATAGCTAAGTCAACATCCATTGGTGCAAGCAAAGGTATTCTTATTAGGAGCAGGCAGGCATTTGAAGAATTGAAAGACGTCCGAGCAGTTGTCTTTGATAAGACAGGCACTTTAACCGAAGGCAAACTCATTGTCAATAAAGTTGTAACAAATATATCAGAGGATGATTTTTTGAGAATGACAAGTTCAGTTGAAATGCTTTCCGAACATAGTATTGCAAAGGCTGTTGTTGCTTATGCTCAAGAACGTGGTGTAAGCATTGCCAGTGTTGAAGGTTTTATGGCAATGCCTGGCAAAGGTGCCATGGCGCAGGTAGACGATAAAAAGGTTTATGTTGGAGGGATGAGTTTACTTAATGAACTGGATATAAAACTTGAAGACGAGCAGCTAAAGAACATGGCAAATAGTGGCAAAACGGTAATCTTTACTGTATCTGACGGTAAAGTGATTGGTGGAATATTATTAAACGATAGTATACGGTCTGAATCGTATGAAGCAGTAAAGCAGTTAAAGGCGATGAACATAAAGGTGTTTATGCTTACTGGAGATTCTAAGCAGGTAGCAAAGGAAGTTGCAAATGAGCTTGGCATAGATGATTATTTTGCTGAAGTTTTGCCTGGAGAAAAAGTTGAAAAGATAAAACAGATTAAGTCAAATGGTTACAGAGTTGCCATGGTTGGCGATGGAGTGAATGATGCTCCGGCCTTAGCCACGGCTGATATTGGAATCGCTGTTGGAGCAGGCAGTGACGTGGCCATAGAAAGTGCAGATATTGTGCTTGTGAAGAATAACCCATCTGATGTTGCTCTTGCCATAGAACTTTCTAAAAAGACCTATTCAAAAATGGTGCAAAACCTCTGGTGGGCCGCTGGTTACAATATTGTTACTATCCCGCTGGCGGCAGGTGTGCTTTACAGCGCCGGCATTCTCATAAGTCCGGCTTTAGGAGCCCTTCTTATGTCGGTTAGTACGGTTATTGTTGCATTCAATAGCCAAACTTTAACCTTGCAAACATAAGAATATAATTGGTAATTGCTGTATATGTGACTGCCGATATTGTGCATGTGGCTTGTAGCACAAAAGAATGTATAGCAGGTTAACAACAATTCAGCAAATAATGGCATAGAGTCTCCGTTGTTGACAATATGAGAAGCGGTAAGCCTTGGGTGTTTAACCTAAAAGGTATTTGCCCCATGAGGTAGTTTCAAGCCATCTGGTTATTACATAGGACAAAGTAAGAATAACGAAGAATTCTAATAAAACGTAAATGTTGTAAAGTATGATGTTCCCTGCATCGTATAAACGATCCATCATAAACAAAAATAACGGATGCATGAGATATATTCCGAAAGACAGCTGCCCTGCTTTTTCAAATAGTCTGGTGTTGACTTTTTTAGATATGTACAGAAGTAGCAAAGACATGGAGGATACATATATGTACCAGACAGATGTAGACATTCCCGATGAAACGTGCTGGCCCATATTTGAAAGATGATATAGGTAGGTATATAACACACCAGAAATAATGGCTACAGGAAGGAATACTCTAACATTCTTTTCTTTCTTGGAGTACGTTTCATAGTTTGTGCCTATCCAGACGCCTATCAGTATAAGTGCTATGTACCAAATAATGACGCGTGTATTTCGGGGAAAATATTTTATAAGGTAAAAGCTGTATGTATAATAGCAGAGTATTTGTAAGACAGTGGAAAGCAAGAGAATATGTTGAAAATTCACATTAACGTGTGATATGACATGAACTAAATAGGGCAAGAATATATATACCTGCAATATAACCACAACGAAATACAAGTGGTAATACCCGTCACCTCGTAGAAGGAAGTTTGAGTAGTTTTCCAGTGTGATTGCAATGGAACCGTTTGATTCTATATTTCTTACAATGAGATATATTAGTGTCCATATCACATAGGGCGGTATTATCCGGATGAAGCGCTTAGTATAAAAGGTTTTCAGCTTTGCAAAAGTAATAGTTCTAAAATCATTCCTATAAATATATGAAAGCAGAACACAGCTTGCGAAAATAAATGCGGGCACAGCAAACTGCGAGAGCCTGTTAGCAAGAAGATAAATAAAATATAAATACGAGGTAGGATCGAATGTATAGGTACCATGGCTTGTAACGTGTATGAGTACTACCGCCGTAATAGCAATGCCTTTCAGTATGTCGAATTCCTTGAACCTTTTCATTGGTTGCCAACCTGTTCAATTATACCAAGACAACTCTGCATACTCTTTGCCTATCATGGGCAAGTGTAAAAAGCCGCCACCGGCAAAGTTATTGCAATAGCAGCATAGGTTTCAATCCCTTATAGGTAAGGTAAAAAACCAATACCTCTTAGATTTGTCCCCTTATTGGGCCAACGTTTCAATCCAGTGTAGGTATGTTATCAAGAAATGCTAATAATCCGCAGTAAAGCCAACACGGTTTTACACGGGTGCGCCCATGTCTTCTGCTTCATTGGAAAGGCCCAGTCTCTTCAAGTGCATCTTTGTCGGTACGCCTTCTTTGGACCATCCTCTTGTCATGTAGTACTGGTCAAGCATATCTTGAAACTCTTCTTCCGAAACGTAAGATCCTTTGCTAACGCCATTCGCTATGGGTTCGTGGGTGATGCGATATGGTAAATAGTCATCTTTTCTGGTAAATCCTTCTCTGACGTTAAAAAGTCTTTGCAGATTATAGATTCTTTCACCTAAAGCCATAAGTTCTTCAATGTTGAAGTGCCTGCCGGTGATCGATTCTATGGCATCTGAAACGTCGTCTTCTAACCAGAATAAACTCCGGGAAAACTTGCACAGGCCTAATGTATCGTAAACAGTCATGAAGTCTTCACCTGTTTTCACTTCATACCCTTTCCATTCGGAAGAGAGTCTATCAATGTTTGTGAGCTCCCAGAAAGAGCTCGTTAGTTCTGCGGCATAAATGCCACCCGTGAGGTGGCAGGCGCCTCTGACGGAAACCGCAAGTGCCAAGGCCATACCTTTTAATCCTCTGACATCATAAGCTGGCGGTTCCATGCCTTTAATTTCCAGCGCAAACTTCTCAGAGCCTTTACCAAGTTTGCGTGATGCTTCCTTATCTCCATTAAACAGTAATTCTCCCAAATTTCCTTCTTTATTAGCTAAACGTTGCATCGCTTCCACAGCCGCATCACCGTTACCAAAGGTAAGGTCTATTCCATCAGTATCTTCCTTTGTTAGAAGGCCTTTTTCGTAAGCTTCCATAGCCCAGGCAAGGGTGACGCCTGCTGATATAGCATCCAGTCCAGCTCTATCACAAATGTCGTTGAGTTTGGCTGTGACCTCTATGTCTTCTATGCCAAGGGCACCACCTAAAGAATAGAGAAGCTCGTATTCCACTCCTTCAACTTTGAGGGGAGCGTATTTGCCTTCGGTAAAAGAGAGATATCGGCCGCAAGGTTTGTTGCAATTTGGACAGGGGTGTAACTTTTCTGTGTACAAGGGTGACCAGTAGTAAGGATCAAGATGCGATTTATCCTCCGGATGGGCGTTGAAACTCTCTTCAAAGTAGCTTTGTTGCCAATTATCTACAGGGAAAACACCCATGATTTTGTTTACCCATTCATAGAATTCTCCTGAGCCATATTTCATGTCGAGGTCTGCTACCGGGCTTCCTACGATTTTTTTAGTCCATTTTCTTATGGAGTTTTTTAATGTTTCCGGATCATCATAAGGTAGTTTTTTGCTTCCTCTGACAGCTATGGCTTTGAGCATCTTGCTTCCCATTACAGCGCCACCGCCGCCTCGAGCTGCTTGCCTTTCTTCAAAATCTACTCCGGCAATTTTAGAACATTTTTCACCAGCGTAGCCAATAGCACCAGTCCTTACGTTGCCAAGTTCTTTTTTTAACATGGCTTGAGCTTCCAAGGTGTCTTTGCCCCACAAAAAGGATGCGTCTCTGATTTCTACATGATCGTCGTCTATGAAAATATAAACAGGCACTGCGCTTTTCCCTTTTATTATGAGAGCATCATAACCAGCCTTTTTCAATTCAACGCCTAAATATGCTCCAGCCACGCTTCTGCCAAAACCATTAGTCAGTGGCGATTTGAATGTGAGTGTGGTCTTTGAAGCGGTGGGGAGACCGCTTCCAACCAGCAACCCAGGGGCTATGATGAGAACGTTTTCTTCTGAAAGAGGATCAACTTGAGGTTTTACGTTATCAAAAAGGAGGCGTGTAGCTAATCCAAGGCCTCCAAGGTAATTGTTCATGATTGTTTCATCTATTTGTTTAGTTTGAATCTCGTTTGAAGACAAATTTATCTCTAACACTCTCCCGAACACACCTTCCATAAGTACCCACCTCACCGCTTAGTTTAAATTCTTATTAAAATATAACACTTTTATGAGTACGCCTATGGATTTACACAAAAAGAAGTGCGTAAGATTTTTTTACCATAAAGGGTGGCGTAGCATGGTGTGTTTGCAACTCCACCCTAAGTTAAAGACTTTTAATTGTTACCCTAATAAAATTTGCATGTCGTCTTCGACATCTGTGATGCTTGCTATACCGAATTTATCGACAAGAACTTTTGCAACATTTGGAGAGAGAAAGGCTGGTAACGTAGGTCCGAGGTGAATGTTCTTTACACCCAAAGAGAGGAGTGCCAGCAACACCAAAACTGCTTTCTGCTCATACCAAGCAATGTTATAAGAAATGGGTAAATCGTTGATATCATCAAGCCCGAAGGCATCTTTAAGAGCCAAAGCGATTACAGCCAGTGAATAGGAATCATTACACTGACCGGCATCAAGTACACGTGGAATGCCGTTAATGTCTCCTAGGTTCAGTTTGTTGTAGCGATACTTTGCACATCCGGCAGTTAAAATGACTGTGTCTTTGGGGAGGGCCCTTGCAAACTCTGTGTAGTATTCTCGACTCTTCATGCGCCCGTCACAACCAGCCATCACGATGAAACGTTTTATGGCACCGCTCTTTACGGCATCGACAATTTGATCTGCAAGCTGCAAAACCTGGTTATGAGCGAATCCACCTACAATCTCGCCACTTTCTATTTGCGTAGGTGGTTCACACTTCTTTGCGTGTTCGATGATCTCTGTGAAATCCTTCTTACCATCTGGCCCTTCATGTATGTATTTAATACCGGGGAAACCTACTACGCCCGTTGCATATACGCGGTCTTTGTAGCTCTCCTTTGGAGGAATAAGACAGTTCGTCGTCATAAGAATGGGACCGTTGAATGATGCAAATTCTTTATCCTGCATCCACCAAGCGTTTCCATAATTCCCTGCAAAATGAGGATATTTCTTGAAAAATGGATAATACTGTGCAGGAAGCATTTCTCCGTGTGTGTATACATCTACACCACTGCCTGCCGTTTGTTCCAGAAGTTGTTCCAAGTCTTTTAGGTCGTGTCCACTTATGAGGATGGCAGGGTTGTTGCGAACACCGATACTGACATGGGTTATTTCTGGGTTGCCGTAGGTACTGGTGTTGGCTTTGTCCAAGAGCGCCATAGTGTTAACGCCCCATTTGCCTGTTTCTAATACAAGTGTTACATAGTCATCCGCAGTCAATGTATCGTCTAAAAGTTTGGATAGTGCTTGTTCCATGAACTCAAATATGGAGTCGTCTTTATAGCCCAACTGGTACGCGTGGTAGTCGTAGGCTGACATACCTTTTAGACCATACAAAACCAAGGAGCGCAAAGATCTTATATCATCATCACGGGTGGCAAGTATGCCTACTTGTGGAGCCAGTGCTTCTATATCAGCGTCGCTTTGGTAAGCCCAGTTGATGGCTTTGTCGTTTTTGTCTAGATTGGTGCCTGCTTTTTCCAGATTGTCTTTGATTTGATCACGTAATGCCACAGCTTGTTTTATTTTCTCAATAAAGAATGATTTGTCAAAGTTAACGTTGGTCACAGTAGAGAATAGTCCCTCCACGATGAAGCGGTCTGCTTCTTCTTGGTTTATACCTATTTTTCGCGCTTGAAGATTTAGCTTTGCTATACCTTCCAAGGTAAAGATGAGTAAGTCTTGCAGATTAGCTACTTCGGCGATTTTTCCGCAAACGCCTATTTTCGTGCAGCCTTTCCCCTGCGTGGTTTCTTGACACTGGTAACAGAACATATCCATATATGGTGATCCTCCTTTTTTCGATTACTAAATTATAACATATGAAACGTTGCCAATGGTTGAAGTAGGAGCGAAAGTAAGGGCTTAAATGGAAACCAAGGATTTTAATGCTGGATTGAGTGATGCCCTTATGTTGAATAACGTAAAGACTACGTAGAACCAACTGCTGGCTTAATAAAAAACGAGGAAAGCTGCTTGTTTCCTTTATTAACGCAGCTTTCCTCGTAAGATGAAACAAGGCAACAATAGAAAAGAACGCTAGACTGAGATGTTATCGCTCTTTTGTTATTGTGATTGTCTGCGCTGAGTTATCCCATATCACGTTTGCGCCAAGTGCTTCTGCTACAAATCTTACGGGCAGCATGGTCCTACCGTTAATAATTTCAGGTTTTACTGTCGGATTTTGGCTGTCTATGGGTACCTGTTTTCCATTCACGTTTGCAGTGTTCTTTCCTATCCACATTTCTATTTTTATGGAGGATGATGTTATGGTTACTTTTTTCGTACTTTCATCCCATGCTACACGTGCACCCAATGCTTCGGCTACCGCTCTTATAGGAAGCAGCGTTCGGCTGTTTTTTATAATAGGGGGAGAATCAAGCTTTATGTTGGTATCATCATTAACGCTCATGGTGGAGTTACCGATTTTTAATACGAGTACGGTGGCTGTTCGCTGGAAGACAACAGATATTGTTGTATCGCCTTTCACTGCCACATCAAAACTCCTTACTGAACCGATATTTGTGTTATTTACTGTTATTTGTCCCACTTCATAATTGACACTGGGCGTTACTGTGAAATGTAATGTACTTCCCACAGTAGCTGTATTTACTTTAGGAGATAAAGATCCTCCTTTGGATAAGGAGATGGAAATCTTTGCGTTTTTGACTGGTTTGTCATAAATCAACTTCACATCCATATCAAAGTAAACATTATCGATGGACAGCTGACCAGTCGATAGAGCGTTCTCAAAGGCTATGGGGTCTGCTTGTTTTGTTGAAATCCCATTTACTAAGATATCAGACAGTGTCCAATCTCCAACAGTGGGAGACACCTGCCATGCAAATGTCTCTCCATACAGAACTTCTGCAGTGGCAGTTGGAACATTTGGTATGTTTGCTGACACTGTTGCAGTAAAAATTGGTTTGTCTTCACGCGGGCCATAAGATATGGATGGACCTGTCTGAGTGGACACCGCTGTGTAGTAAGCATAATTCAAAAATGCTTCTGGAGTCATAAAAGAAACAGGGCCATTCAAGTCTGTGAGGCTGTTGTCGTCTCCCAATAAAACTCCTGTTATGACGTAAGGTGAACTGGCCGTAAGCTTCGTCGGTGTTTTCGGAGATATAGCAATGCTACCAACATCAACCATACTGGTTATATCTGAGTCAGTGATTACTTCTAAGGAGACCTTATAGAGAGCAGGTATGGATGTATCAGGCAATTTGTATTGTAATATGTGTTCTTGTTCATCTACGTACGAAGGCTGCTGCAAGAAAATATTAAAGTTATCATTGTCTTGGACATAGGTTTTTTGCATGTCGGTTTCACTTTCTACACTAACTATGTACTGCGTAATATGTCCCACATAATTCTTTGAATTTCCATCGAACTTAGGTGCGTCGCACCCTTTCCACTTTATAACTATGTTTTCAGCATCTTGACTCAGATAGACAGTGGCTGTTTCTAAAGTGGGTTCAATTATATGGGGCACGTACGAAAACAAAGAGATTGTGTCCTCATTAAACGGTACGGGCTCATTGTCGTAATCGACCGTGATATCAAAACTATCTATGTTTTCAACAGCACTGCCTATTTTTCTTGGCATATAAAAAGGGCAGTGTATCATGTTATTTGACGTGTCTATTTGGCATTGATATGTGTTGAATTGAGGCTCACGTTTTGGAGCCGACACTTGCGTAGTAATTTCAGCATTCGTAATATGGGCAATATTGGGGTTATTGAACTGTACGTGAATGGCTACGTTATTAAAATCACTGTCCACTATGCTAAAACTATAAGCGGTTCTGGGGATTAATTTTATTGGTTTAGAAACGGTAAACTGGTTTCCAGCATTATCGGAAAAGGTTAAGGTACCTACGCTGCCGTCTTTCACATTGGCTGGTAAGTCGAAAGTAATGAAATCCTTTGTTTTGGTATGCAAAGTTGCTGGTTTGCCATCTATTAGAATGGAAAACGAGTCTTCATTCACCTGAGTTCTATCATCAGAATAACTGATTTTTCCTATACCATCAACATCATAAATATATAGGTAGCTCGGATCGTCCTGCGTTAACATGGGAGGTGTTTGGTCAAGACAATCAACAAAATATCTTCCGCCTTTTTCTATAGTTGAAGTGAGTGCCCCATCTTCGTAAGATGTTTTCATTGATTCATAATCACCGTCGAAATCTCCAATAATGTGGGTACCTCTGCAACTTTGGTCCACATAAAACCTTATGGTTGCCCCATTAGGGAAAGTCAAAAGGGGATTTATATTGATTTCTGGCAATCTCTGTTCATCGGTTTCTGTTGGTTCCGTTGGATCAGTGGGAACATCTGATTCGTCTGCTCTAACTATAGGAAAGAGCAACAAGCAAAACACCATTAAACAAACAAAAGCTTTCTTAAACATTCTCACACCTCCTGCTTAGTGCTAATTATAAATCAGGAGGTGTGAGAGAAAAGGTGATAAAAGTATGTTTAAGGTTCGAATGCTTTTAGCGGTTTTGTGTTAATAATTTGATCTACTTCTTCCCAACCATTGGGGTAAGCATAGTTATATCTTGGCGGAAGTGCAAAAACGTATTTTGAGTTTTCTCCGAGCTCTGTAGGTGGCATTGGTGCCGCGCTCACGGAAAGCAATTCGCTATTGACATTGTTCCACTGTGCATGTGTAAACACCATGATAGGTATGTCTTGATAAGGGCTGCTGGCTGTCCATTTCGGGTTGCGTAAAACGATGATAGGCCCTTTCTCATCGGGCTGACCATTAGAAACCTTATCCGTACGATAACCTTGCCATTCTTGCATTACTACTTGGTATCCTTCCCACGTTTTTGGCAAAGAAAAAGTAAAACCAAAATCGGTGTTCTTGTATTGAATCTTGTTTGTGTTGGCCCCTGCTATCTTACTCAGAAACGGTGTTGCAACCAGTAACGCAATAATCACGATGATAATTGGCAGCCTTGATGATTTCATTTTTCTGACCTCCTGCACGCCATAGCTTAAACACGTGCTTGTTAATTTTATACCCAGTGCAGAGACTTTTTATCGGTAATGAAGCGCCTATTTATACTCTTTTTACACTATTTTGAGAACAAAGCGAATAGTCCAGATAGCAGGGATGAACCGGCACTAAAAACATAAACATAACGGAGTCCCTTTAAGAAAGATAAAGCTTCGGTTCCCACTAACGACGGTTTGTTCATAATTGGTATGGAAACGGCTCTGTAAAGTAGCAAACTGGCGAATGCGATGCCTAACGCCATCCCAATGTTCCTTGCCATGGTAAGAACTGCTGAGCCAATACCGAGAGCATTTTCTGGAAGAGCAGACATTACAACTTTGGTGTTGGGAGATTGGAAGATACCTGAACCGATTCCATATATGCCCAATGCAACAAGCACTAACAAGAAACTACTGTCTTGTGGAATAATCGCCATTGTCAGGATGCCTAAGGCGCAAACAGCACTGCCGCAGATAGCCAAAATGTTACTGGACATGTGATCACTTAATGTTCCGCTGATGGGTCCGCTGACCATGCTTACTAAAGGGAAAATAGCCGTGGCAATGCCTATTAGATAGGGTGGACAGTTCAGTAACCGCTGCAAATGAAAGGGAAGGGCAAAGGTGAGGGAAAACTGCGATATAAACGCTAAAGAAGATGCCAGCAGCCCCATTGAAAAGGACGTACTCTTGAAAAGCTCGATCTTGATTAATGGAGATGAATTCGTTCTTTCTTGGCGCAGAAATAAATAGAAGGCTATTAGCGAAACGATGAGAACCAACAGGTTCAGCGTATTAAAGCGAAATTGTTGAAACATGCTTATGAAGAAAATCAATCCGGAAACAGCAACAAAGATATAAAATGCGCCCACATAATCGATCTTTTCAATAATGCCTTTGAAATCAGGAATATAAAGGAAAGCTAACAAAATTCCAACGAGTGCTATGGCAGCGTCAAGATAGAATGCTGAGCGCCAACTTATTAAGCTGGTAAGCAAACCACCTAAAAATGGTCCCATGACCAAACCAACAGAAATGAATAATGTTGTTAACCCCATAGCTTTTCCCAATTCATTGGAGGGGAAGATAGCTGTTATCATGGCTAAGACAACAGACATGACCATCGATGCTCCCAAGCCTTGAATAGCTCTTGCAATGATGAGCCCATTTATGTTAGGTGATAATGCCGCAAGTAAAGATGATATAAGGAATATGGCCAAACCCCACAAATAAGGCTTCCTGTAGCCAAGGATGTCTCCTATTCTACCGAAAAGGAGTAATGTGGCGCTGACTACAAGTAAGTATATGACGGGAATCCACTGCACGGTCGATAGTGGCACAGAAAAGTTATTACTGATGGATGGAAGTAGGACATTAATCATGCTTCCGTCTACAGAACTAATGAGATTGCCTATAAGAACGGCAAAAAGAATGGCATAACGTTTTTCCGCATACACAGAATAATGATACACGGTCTCTAAAAGGGGCACAGAAAGGGGAGAAATACCCAAGTTAAGGTCTCTCCCCTTTCTGTAAGGTCTATTCTTCTTGCAAGAATGGGTATGTCCAATTTGTAGGTGGTATCAGATTTTCCTTTATAGTCCTCGGTGAAATCCAACGCATCAGGTTGAAAGGTGAACCGGCTTTGTCGTTGGTACCCGAACGACGAGCACCACCAAAAGGTTGTTGACCGACGACGGCACCTGTGGGTTTGTCGTTTATGTAGAAATTTCCGGCTGCGAAGCGTAAAGTTTCATAAGCCTGTTCCACAGCCATTCGATCGTTAGCAAAAATGCTTCCTGTTAAACCATAAGGAGACGTCTCATTGCAAAGTTGTAACACGTTTTCGTAATCGCTATCTTCATAGACATATACCGTTAGCACGGGACCAAAAATTTCTTCTTGCATGGTTACAAAGTGTGGGTCCTGCGTTTCAATAATGGTTGGTCTTACAAAATAGCCTTTGCTCTTGTCTCCTTGACCGCCTGCAATTATTTGGGCTACATTGGAGTTCTTCGCTTTTTCAATATAGCCCATAATCTTGTCGAAGGAAGGCTCATCAATGACTGCATTGACGAAATTTCTAAAGTCTCTGACATCTCCCATGAGGATAGATTCTGTTTGTTCCACCAGTTTTGCCTTTATCTTGTCCCAAACAGATTTTGCTATGTAAGCCCTGGAAGCGGCAGAGCATTTTTGACCTTGATACTCAAAGGCACCACGAATAAGAGCCGTAATTAGAGCATCTGCATCAGCAGAGGGATGCGCTATAACGAAATCTTTACCGCCTGTTTCTCCTACCAAACGTGGATATGTCTTATATGATCCCATGTGCTGTGCCACTGTTTGCCAGAAGCTGTCAAAGGTAGCAGTGGAACCGGTGAAATGAAGACCAGCAAAATATGGATGGCTGAAAACTGTGTCGCTGATATCAGGTCCAGAACCGGGCAGGAAGTTAATCACGCCATCGGGAACGCCAGCTTCTTGTAGAAGTTTCATAACGTAGTAATTGGATAGCACTGCGGTTGAAGCGGGTTTCCAGACGATTACGTTCCCCATTAGAGCAGGAGCGGTGGCCAAGTTCATTGCTATGGCAGTGAAATTAAATGGCGAAACAGCAAAAACGAAGCCTTCCAGTGGTCTGTATTCCATTCTGTTGAAACTGTCGCCTACGGACACGGGTTCCCACTGATTGATTAAGGAAGCAAAATAAGGATTGTATCTTAAATAATCGATGCTCTCGCAGGCTGCATCAATTTCTGCTTGATATACGTTTTTCCCTTGTCCAAGCATGGTTGCTGCATTTATCAAATGTCTATACTTCTTGCTGAGTAATTCCGCAGCTTTAAGAAATATGGATGCTCTATCTACCCATGGCATGTTAGCCCAATCATTTTTTGCCTTCAGGGCTGCATCTATGGCCATTTTCGTTTCTTCAGGGCCAGCTTTATGATAAGTGGCAAGTACGTGACCATGGTCGTGGGGCATGACAATTTTTCCTGTGCGACCGGTATAGACTTCTTTACCACCAATAATGAGAGGAATTTCTATTGTAGTGTTGCTTTGGCGCTCTAGCTCTGCTTTAACTTGTTTTCTTTCAGGTGTTCCCGGTGCATAAGAAAGTACTTCTTCATTTTTTGGTACTGGAATGTGAAAACCAGCATCGCTCATTGTCTATTACCTCCTTTGAAAAGGGAAGTTTCTACACCACCCTTGTTATATATTACCAAAAAATGAAATTGAATTTAACTAAACGTAAAGAAAGAGGAGACAAGAACAACGCGGTCTATAAAAAGAGGAAGGTTCATCAATTTTGGATGAACCTTCCTCGCGTAACGGGTAGAAAAGACCTTAATTCATCGGAGCAAACTTATCTTTTGATGAACCACATACGGGGCATACCCAATCAGCTGGAAGGTCTGCAAACGCCGTGCCTGGCTTTACACCTGCGCTAGCATCACCTACTGCGGGGTCGTAAACATACCCACATACGCTGCATTTGTACTTCTGCATTTCTCTGTCACCTCCTTTCAAATACATACCCTATTTTGGATTGAATCGTTCAAATCTATCTTTACTTGCACCACATATGGGACAGACCTCTGGTGGTTGTGGTCTTGCGCAAAGGTAACCGCAAACTTTACAACGCCAGATGACAATATCGTTCTCCACATTTTCTTTTTTAGGTGCTTGCCGCTTTTCTTTTGATGGGCGTCTTTCTGGAATGGGGCCGTCAAGTTGTTCTTCCGTTACTGTGGGTGATACATACAGAGCACAGTAACAGCGACCGTAATCTGCTAAATCAGGATCTCGATAATCACATGGACAAATAATGTCAAGATCTGCTTCGCGGCTTCCCCCTGAAAGTCTGCATGGACAAAGGGGGTAACCATAGCGCTGTTCGTTTATCAAAAGCGATTCCGCTATGCCCATTTGAAATCTAAATCTGGATTGAGCAAGTATCCGGACTTTTCGGCCTGCGTTTTTAACTTATTGTAGTATTGCACTACATCTTCTTTTGTGTAACCGCTCATGCCCCAAGCGACTCCAACGTTCTACGTATCTCCTGTTCTCTAAAGCCTACAATAACTTTCTGTCCGTTTATGATTAGCGTAGGGAATGCCATATCATCTGTCCAGTGAGATAGCTCTTCTTCTACAGCCATTTCTTCATCTTCAGGCAGTAGATCTACGTCAACGTAACTGTATTTCACGCCCATGCCATTGAGCAATGCTTTTGTCTTCTTGCACCAAGGGCATGTACTTAAAGCATAAAGCATGATATTGCCTATATCTTTTCCTTCTACCTCTTTAATGTCCATAAAAAGCCTCCTTATAGAACATGACGTTAAGCACCTTCAACGAGCTTAGACAAGCCCACTGCATCTTCTAATGCGCAGGCCACATCACGTGGGGCTGCCGCATCACCAATGATGAACAGTTGTGGAACTTTACCTTGTAACGCATAGTAAAGTTCGTTGTTCGCTTTCTTTACGCCGATTTCTACAACAGCGTCAATATCTGTTAATGTCTCTTGCGTTCCCATGTAGATGTTCACCAATGTCGCTTTGTCGCCATTGAATTCTGTAATTACTTCCATCGGATGGGTCTCAAGGTTACTATTACCGGCTAAGCGTTTAAAATCGTCGAGTAATATGGGCGCTGTAATATTTTGACCGTTGAAGAAAGAGGGAGTGACCCAATGAACTTGGGCCCCTTGTTTTAAAAACATTTCAACTACGGCTGCTCCTTCTGTTGTGGAGTCGTTATCCAACACAAGGACGCTGTTTGGGTTTACTTTTCCACTAACGACATCCATGGTACTAAAGAATTCTGGTCTTGAAGTAACTATGGAAGAGCCACTGGCTACAATAACGATGTCAGGATTTTCCGCCAACACTTTTTCCACTGTTGCCTCTTCTTGCATTCTGATTTGGACGTTTTGCAGACGTGAGAGCATCGTAGTTAGGTACCTACTAACCCCGGACATTCCTCTGCGACCAGGCAGAGCACTTTCCCAGCGCACTCTACCACCCAAAATGTTGTCTTTTTCGAAAAGCACGACATCGTTACCGCGACGAGCAAAGATTTCTGCGGCTTTCATGCCAGCAGGCCCGCCGCCGATTACAACAATTTTCTTCGGTGTTTCCGTCTTTTTATAAAGGATATCTTCGCCATATTCCTCTTCATGTCCAGATGTGGGGTTCTGCACACAGCTTATGGGAAGATTGAGCAATAGCCTTCCCATGCATTTCTGGTTGCATCCAAGACAACCTCTGATTTCGTCGTCACGGCCCTCTTGAGCCTTCTTAGCCCAGTAAGGATCAGCAATTTGAGCTCTTGCCATACCGACCATATCTAAATAACCATTTTCAAGAGCGTCTTCTGCCATAGAAGGCCATACGATTCGACCATTTCCAATTACGACTTTATCGGGTATGGCTTGCTTGATCCGCGCGACGTCAGGCAGTAAAAAGCCTTGCGGTACGTTCATGGATGGAACAAGCATATCAATGCTCTCCCAAGTACCTGTATCTGTGCTTATATAGTCTGCTACCCGAGCGAACATTTTTGCATATTCTACTGCTTCATCAACACCATAATCACCAGGCATATAGCGATTAATGTTCAAGCGAACACCCAGAGGTATATCGCCTATTTTTTGTCTTATCTGTTCCAATATTTCCACGACTACGCGGCCATGGTTTTCCAAAGAACCACCATACTGGTCATTCCTCTGATTTTTCAGTAGGGAGACAAACTGACCTAAAATGCCGTCGTGAGCGACTTTAAGTTCGACTCCGTCAAAACCTGCCTGCAACATGAGCTGTGCACTAAACACGAAAGATTCGATGAGCTCATGTATTTCATCGATGGTCAAAGGTTTTGGTACTTCACCTACTGTTAAATCAGGAACATCAGAAGGAGCCCACAATGGCCTAAATGTTTCCACACTTTTTGTTTGGTTGCCCATGTGCGAAAACTGTACGAAAATCTTTGCTCCATCATTATGAACTTCATCAACAATTTTTTTGAATTTGGGTACATTGCTTTCCATATATCCTGCATGTGTGCCTGGAAACAATCCTGATGGATGTGTGATAACACTTGGAACTACAATGAGTCCTGCACCACCTTTAGCTCTTTCTGTGTAATAGTACATAGTTCTGTCAGTGGGCGCAAAGTATTGATCGGCATAAAGTGGCAAATGTGGTAGAAACACAACTCTATTCTTGATTTCAACGTTTCTGATTTTGATGGGTGAAAACAACATTCTAAAGGCTGGAGTGTTCATGTTTTTCTGGTTAACATTTTCTTCCACTTGAGAAAACCTCCTTTCCTCAAAGACAATTTAGATTTTAAGCTATAAAAATTAACAAGTCAATATTTATGGAAAAATATTACATGGCTAAAATATTTCATGCAAAATAGATTTAGGAGGTTGGTGTAAAGTTAAGTTATACAACATCTTGTACATATATGCGTCCTATCATTTTATGAAGGGGTGATGACCGGTGATTAAACTGATTGGTATTCTGATTGTTGTTGTGGGTTTCATTTTCAAGGTTGATGCACTTCTCATCGTTTTGGTGGCAGGCATTGTGACAGGCTTGCTGTCTGGAATGAACTTCATCCAGATTCTTGATGTTATGGGAAAAGCATTTGTGGACAATCGGTCTATGTCGTTGTTCGTTCTAACATTACCCGCTATCGCTTTAGCAGAAAAGCATGGTCTTAGGGAACAAGCTGCGAAGCTCATAAGCTCCATAAAAGCGGCTACGGCTGGCAGAATT
Source organism: Coprothermobacter platensis DSM 11748 (assembly GCF_000378005.1). Classification (GTDB taxonomy): domain Bacteria; phylum Coprothermobacterota; class Coprothermobacteria; order Coprothermobacterales; family Coprothermobacteraceae; genus Coprothermobacter; species Coprothermobacter platensis. Next base: position 1,098,293 of record NZ_KB899040.1, on the reverse strand, counting down.
CTTTCTCTTTACTTGGGTATTAGAATCCTGATAGGGGCTTTAGGTTTGCGCTTAGGTGGGCATGCTCAGTTTGTGAGGCCATTGGTGGCTCCCATGGTTACTGGCGCTGTGCAATCGAAATATGGAGTACAAGAAATTCCTGAGGATTTATATGAAGACCTCATGGGGTATTCGGCTTCTTCAGAAAACTATGGTAATTTCTATGGTCAAAACATATTTGTTGCAGCAAGCGGACTTTTGCTGATTCAAGGTGTGTTTAAAGAAGCTGGCATTTCTGTAGATCTGCTGACCATGTCAAAATACGCAATACCTATTGGTATATGGTGCCATTCAGTACGCCATGCTTGACAGAAGAATAAGGAAGTATTTTTCTGAGAGGCAGGTGACTACCAATGCTTAATACAACAGATATGCTGGAAATCATCTACTTCATAACAGGCTTGCTGTTACTTGCTATTTCTGTGTACACATTATTGGATAAAGGTAATAAAGCGCGCTTTACGACAGCACTATTCTGGGTTTTGTTCGGTCTAACATTTATGGCTCCGATTATCCACCTTTCCAATATTGTCGTCGGGGTATTCATTGTTATTATGGCATTGATTTCAGGCTTAAGAGGGGTTAAGGTGGGGTCAAATAGAGAACCTGACGTGGAAATAAGAAATCGCGAGCGAGATAAGTGGGGGAACAGCTTGTTTATACCTATTTTGATTATTCCTATTGTTACATTTGCCGTAGCACAGTTTACGAAGTTAGGTGCTCTAATAGGTTTAGGCATAGCATCCATAGTTGCCATATTAGTGGCTATGGTAATGTTTAGAGAAGGTTTCACCAATACTATGCAAGAAGGCAGAAGATTGACAGATGCAGTGGGCACTGCTGCCACGCTCCCTCAGCTCTTGGCTGCCTTAGGTGCGGTATTTAATGCTGCGGGGGTTGGAGCTGTCGTTGCATCGCTTATATCTGCTGTGGTTCCCACACAGTTCGCATTAGGTACGTTAATAGCGTACTTCGCTGGCATGGCGTTGTTTACCATAATAATGGGCAATGCATTTGCTGCTTTTGCTGTCATAACCACTGGGATTGGCATACCTTTGGTCATTCAAATGCATGGTGCTAATCCTGCCATATTAGGGGTTTTAGGGATGCTTGCCGGTTACTGTGGTACGCTTATAAGTCCTATGGCTGCAAATTTCAATATTGTGCCTGTGGCATTACTTGGTATGAAAGACAATTTCGGCGTCATTAAAAAGCAAGCTCCTGTAGCGATCATAATGTGGGTAACCATTTTGATTTTTGGTTATCTCATACTGTTTTAGTCAAACTTGGAGGTGATTAAATTGGCAAACATTCTATTAACAGGATTTGAGCCCTTCGGTGGTGAGAAAGTAAACCCTGCTCAGCTCGCTGTTAATCGGTTGCAAGGTGAGCATATTGGGAATTTGGATGTGGTTACAGGCGTACTTCCCGTTGTTACGGTAAAGTGCATTGAAGAAGCGGTAAAACTTATTGAAAAGTATGATCCTGTCGCTGTTATTAATGTCGGACAAGCTGGCGGCAGAGTAGAGCTAAGCGTGGAAAAGGTTGCCATAAATGTAAAAGACTACCGTATACCAGATAACGAGGGCAATCAAATTAGGTATGCTCCTGTTGTAGAAGATGGCCCTGCTGCTTATTTCTCCTCGTTACCCGTAGAAAAAATTGCAGATGCTTTGGTAGAAAGGATGATTCCTGCTTCTGTGTCTTACACCGCAGGTACTTACTGCTGCAATGAAGTTTTCTATGGCGTATCGCATTATCTGAGGAACAATCGTCCTAATGTTCCTAACTGTTTCATCCACATACCGTTCATACTGGAACAAGCTGCGGGTGCAAAACCTGCTCGACCCAGCATGTCATTGGAAACTATAATTAGAGGTTTAGAGATAGCCATAGAGCAAACATCCACGTTTCTCAGTTAATAACATCTTTTGTATAAATAGGCGGGTCATATGGCTCGCCTATTTATGTGTAAAAACTCGTGAAGCAAACAAGCCTTTAGACTAAATTAGTTTGGCATTAACGTTTGGTGTCTGTAAAAGTACATGCATTTGATAAGATTTTATTTGAGGGTTTCGGTTGAAAACAATAAATGGTTCAAAGACGTACCAAGACTATCTTTTGCTATCAATCCAATTTGAGGAGGAGGTAAACGTTGATGCGTATTAAAGAGGGTTTTCTGGATCATGGGTTAAGTACGACTGAGGTTGAAGAGGCTAAACGCAAGTATGGGCCAAACAAACTCCCGGAGGCGAAGAAGGAAACACTTCTGCAAGAATTCTTAGACCAGTTTAAGAGCTTTCTGGTAATTATCCTTATCTTTGCCGCAGTGATATCTGCTTTTTTCGGAGAGCTAATAGACACATTAGCCATCGTTGCAATAGTCATACTTAACGCTGTGCTCGGTGTGAGTCAGCAACGTAGAGCAGAAGCCGCTTTGGAAGCAGTAAAAAAGTTAGCTAACCCAACCACGAAAGTTATCCGTAATGGGCAGACGCAAGTCATAAACTCTGAAGACGTCACAGTAGGCGATTTAGTGTTGTTAGAGGCAGGCGATAAAGTAAGTTGCGACGGTGTCATATTGGAGGAACGTTCTCTCTATTTAGATGAATCCACCCTCACGGGAGAATCTGTTTCTGTAAAGAAAGACGCTATAGAAGGTGATAGTGAACCCATTGATAAGAACATGGTGTTCATGGGAACTGCGGTCACCAAGGGAAGAGCAAAGGTTCTTGTCACAGCTATTGGGCAGGACACTCAGTTGGGTAAGATAGCTACAAAGATAAGAGAAGTAAAAAAAGAGAAGACTCCACTGGAGCGTCAGCTTGACACCTTAGGGAAAATTTTGGGTGTTCTATTCCTTGGTGTGTGCGTAATTGTGTTCATCATGGGGACGCTCAGAGGTATCCCTGTTAAGGACATGATATTAACCAGCATAAGCTTAGCTGTTGCAGCCATTCCTGAAGGTTTGCCTGCTGTAGTGACCATTGTTTTGGCTTTGGGTGTAGCAGAAATGGCAAAGCGGAACGCAGTGGTTAGAAACCTACCTGCTGTCGAGACACTGGGTGCTGTAACCCACATATGCACAGATAAAACGGGTACGCTAACTCAAAACAAAATGACCCTCGTTGGAGCATGGTTTGAAGACAATTATTTGAAAGAAGGGGAAGTTGATAAAGATTCATTAAAAGATGAGCTCGTACGTAGCATGGTTCTTTGCAACGATGCCACTCACACCACAGGCGACCCAACAGAAATTGCTTTGATAGATTTTCTCGATGAAGATTTTGTGAAAAACATGCGTGAAAAGTTCCCCAGGGTGTATGAAATACCATTCACGTCTGAAACAAAACGCATGACAACTGTTCACCAATTCGGCGATAAATTACTAATTGTGTCCAAAGGTGCCATTGAGGTCATACTTTCCTTGTGCACAAAAGAACTTGTGAATGGGCAGGAAAAAGATCTTTCTATGGAACGGAAGAGAGAAATACTTAGGCATTCAGAAGATTTAGCTGCTCAGGGTTTGCGTTTACTCGCATTTGCTCAAAGAATGATTGAACCACCTGTTCCCACTAATGACAAAGAAATAGAGAACGGGCTTACATTCCTTGGGTTTGTAGCCATGAAAGACCCATTAAGGCCTGAAGTTAAAGAAGCAGTTGATTTATGCAGAGGCGCTGGTATAAGACCCATAATGATAACAGGTGATCATCCTGTGACTGCTTATGCCATTGCTCGAGAACTTGATTTCCCTGAAGGTGATGTGGTAACTTCTGCAGATTTGGAATCCATGAGCGATGACCAGCTTGCTCAAACTGTGGATAATGTTAGCGTATTTGCCAGAATAAATCCACTTGATAAGTTAAGAATAGTGGAAGCACTTCAGAAAAAACATGAGGTAGTAGCTATGACCGGAGATGGCGTCAACGATGCACCTGCACTTAAGAAAGCTGACATCGGTGTGAGTATGGGAAAATCTGGTACAGAAGTGGCGAAAGAAGCCAGTGACATGGTCCTCATGGACGACAATTTTGCTACTTTGGTAGATGCTGTTTTTGAAGGTCGTACCATTTATGAGAACATGAGAAAGTTCATTGTGTATTTGCTCTCGTGCAATGTGGGTGAAGTGCTAGTTATGTTCTTGGCACTTCTACTGGGATATCCCACGCCATTAGTACCGCTACAGTTGTTGTGGTTGAACTTGGTTACCGATAGTTTTCCGGCATTGGCATTGGGGATGGAACCTGGAGAACAGTTCATCATGCGTGTTAAACCCAGGGGTAACAAGGAGCCTATTCTGACAAGATACCATTATGGCATAATCGCTGTTCAGAGTATAGCTATCACAGCAGCAACATTAATAGGATTCATCATAGGACTTCATCGCGTAGGGGATGTAAACGAGGCGCGTACGATCGCCTATATGGTTCTTATTCTTTCTGAACTGATAAGAGCATTCTCGGCGCGCTCTTTCGAAGGGTATGTGTTCAAGATGGGTTTATTCTCCAACAGGTTCTTGGCTTATTCAACATTGGCGGGTATAGCTCTGATGGCAATCACGGTTTATATTCCGCCTCTGGCTTCTGTGTTTGGTAATATACCGCCAACAACTTCAGAGTTCGGCTACATAATCCTTTTGTCCTTGATGCCGTTTGCCATTTCCGAAGTTGCGAAGGTATTTAGAAAGAATGAACTGGGAATGTAAAAAGTAACAGAAAGCAGTAATAAAAAAGGGACCAGAGCTGCTCTGGTCCCTTTTTTATTATTTGCCCAATCTTTTTTATGAAAAGATTTAACCTTTGGAAGCAGATTCTGAACTTGTTTCTGTATGCTCAGCACGTTTTTGGCTTAGGCTTTTGGGAAAGTTATCTTCGTCTTCGGGAGTAATGCCGTATTTTTTCCCGTCGCGGGTTTCTATGATTAATACGTCATTAAATGCTAATGTCCTGATATCGCAAGCTTTTTTTGAAGGGGCCGCATGTCAATTGAATATGGTCTTTTGTGAGGGCGTAGTACATTGTTGCATAAATCGCTATCAGAAAAAGCAGTGCAGCCGAGAGGGGCACAATTAACAAATAAGCGATGCTAAAAACAATTCCACGACTGACCATAAAGAAAAAGCCAACAGCAACAAGGTGGCAGCACCTACATGGATGATGTATGGCCAGAAAGAAAAAGGTGGCTTGTATATCTTTGTTTGCGAGTCCCTTTCGTCTGTTTTTTTTGCCCCCTTCAGGCGAAAGCTCAGCTCTCTAAGAAGGTGTCAAGCGCTTTTCCTTTATCGACTCTTATACCCATTTCTTCGCAAACTTCTAAGATTTTCTTTATGGCTATAAATAGTTCATCTTCCGTTACGCTTCCCATATGACCCATTCTGAACGCTTTGCCCTGAAGTTCAGCTAAGGCACCTGCGACGATTACTCCCTTAACTGCAAGCTTGCTTCTAAAAGTTGCGTCGTCCACTCCCTGTGGGAAAAGGAAAACAGATAGTGTAGGGGCAGGATTTTTACTTACCAGCTCGAAATTTAGCGTTTCCATCGCTCCTCTGACCTTCTTTGCCAAATCCTGGTGCTTCTTGTAATAAGCTTCAAGCCCATAATTCAGGATTATGTTCAGGCTGGCATCTAAAGCATACACCATGTTCACGGCTGGCGTAGCAAAGTACTTATGCGGATCAGCCATGACGGGCATCCACCGGAGGATATCCCCATAGTACGTGCGCGTTTTTGTCATGGACTTTCTCTTTTCAATAGCACGCTGCGAAAATGCGAGCAGGGTGAGACCCGGTGGCACCGCTAACGCTTTCTGAGAGCCTGTGAAGATAACATCTAAACCCCAATCGTCAAAGGCTTCTGGCACGCCACCTGTAGCACAAACTCCATCCACAACAATGAGTGTGTCAGGGCTCACTTCGTGAATAAGGCGCGCTATGTTCTCTACGTCTGCTAATGTACCTGTGGACGTATCCACATGTGTGATGGTCACTGCATGGAAGTGTTTTGATTGCAAGGTGTTTTTAATGGTTTCCAATGGAACGCAGGAGCCTGCGTCTGTTTTTAAAACGTCTGTGTTTATATTTAGAGCATGACCTAAATCTACAAAGCGGTCGCCGAAAAACCCATGGGAGATAACAAGCAGGTTTTCCCCTTCATTTAAAATGTTTGTGAGAGCCATTTCCATTCCTAATGTTCCTGAACCGGCAATGATAAAGGGAAAGCCGCTTTCAGCACCAAACAAAATTTTTGTTTTTTGCAAAGCGTCGGACATAATTTTTGCAAAACGGTCATCTGTGTGGGCCATGGTGTCTTTTCTAAGAGCACTCAAGACTTCTTCACTAACGGGCGTCGGCCCGGGGATGAGTAAAAGTTCTTTCATGAGAGTTTACCTCCTGTCAAAGAAAGGATTCTTTCCACTCACACTTAGAGGAATTCCATAAGCGAGCTTGACGTCATCTCCAAGCAAACCGATGTTTAAGGCTGCTTTGCCTATGGAAAACATGACTCTATTGTCTACTTTCATGGCGCTGGCTACCGAAACGGCCGAACCTATAGCTATTCCAAGGTCTATAGCAGATGTCGTGTAGCTGTCAATACTCTCGTCGGGATTTTTCAACTTTGATCCGATAAGAACAACCACTTTCCCATCTATGTTCTCCGCATCGCGTTGGAAGTACTGAAAGTGGTTTTCTTCTCCATATCGTGTCATTTCATCTTGTAAAGGCTTTAGCTCAGGACCACTTACGATGGCTGTTACGATAAAGTCTTTTCCGTTCGCCTTAGGAGCCGTTCTTGCGGCCACACACATTCTGTTGGCTGCTTCGATAACAATTTCTTGCTCTTTCTCAGGATTTAGCTTGAACATGTCTCTTACCCCCTTCTTGGTATGTGTTTCATGTTCAATATTAATAATAAATGTTTTTGATATGAAATGTTTTCTTAACGATGAGTGGATGTATCAGAAGTGTCAATTTCTCTACGAAAAGACAAGTAGCGATCTTCCGCCATTGTTTGGGCGGTAAAGCGTATGGTATTCACTTCTTCCAGGTTTGAAAATAGTATGGAAACCACGTGTGGATCGAGAGCAGATTTTCTCATATTATCCAAAATTTCAAGAGCAACTTCTGATTCCAGCCCTTTTCTGTAAGGGCGATCTTCCATTATTGCGGTGAACACATCTGCTACCGCCATTATGCGTGAACCGAGGGGAAGATCTACAGCGGTCAGATGAAATGGGTAACCCGTGCCGTCCAATCGCTCATGATGTAAAGAAGCCCACGTATTTATGGTTTCAAAGCCGCTGATGTCTTGGAGCGTTCTATAGGTATAATAAACGTGGCTTTTCATAATGCGTTTTTCTGTGTCATCCAAATCGCCGGGTTTTTCCAATATGTCTCCGGGTACTGCCAACTTTCCTATGTCGTGAAGATATCCTGCCACCTGCATAAGCTGGCATTCCACAGCAGAAAACCCAGCCAAACGGGCTAAAGCACCAGCAGTGGCTGCCACTCCGCTGGAGTGGTGTGCTGTAAATGGACTTCTAAAGTCGATGATCTGAGCAAACAATTCTGCCAGTAGAAGCAGATCTTTCATGCTCAGCCATAAGTTCAACGGTTCCAGTTTCTCTTTTACAATGCGTCCGCAATAATTTGAAGACGCATCCAACCAGAAGTATTCTCGGTTGGACAAAGAAATGAATGCTTTTACAACACTTGGGTTAAACAGTGTTTCATTGTGGTCAAGAATTTGTTTTACGATTGAGTCCACCTGACCGAGGATTTCCTTTCTCTTGTCTATGGAAACAGCAATTCTATCTGCCAAGTGCAGTATATGGCTGCCCAAAGGAACAGGCATATTGTTATAAGAAGCACCTTTACCGTTGTCCCACGGTAAATGATGAAAGCGGATCATTGTTGCAGGGTATTCCAGCGGTTTGAACTTTCTAAGTAAGGCATAACCAATCGTTTCATGGTTATACGTGTTCTGTATTTCAAATGTTTTTTCGGAGAATTTTAAGCGGTCTTCCAATGAAAGGAAACCGATATCATGAAGTTCTCCAGCGAGTGCTATTTGACATTGTTCTTGGCTGGATAGTCCCATCTCTTCTGCAATTTTCATAGATATATAAGCAACTTGTTCTTGGTGAGAAGTAAGAGACGGACTCGCTAAATCCACGACTTCGGACAGGGAGGATACAGGTTCTATAAGCGCGATAATGCGTTCCCTATCAAAGTTCATTGTTTACCTTCTGGACAATAAAAACCACATGTAATTTTCATAGTGTTATTCTACTCTTAAGAAGGACTAAAATACAACAAACATTACAATACTATCGGATCATATCTTTTGGGATTAATCAGTGTTACCATCCCTTTGAATTGTTCAAAAAACTGGGGCTTTTCTGTGTGTATGGGTATGAGGTATTTTGGTTTGATGGTTTCTATCATTTCCTTAAGGCCATTCGCGTCAATGTGCCCACTGGCATGGAATGGGTCACGGTTATCAAAAGCTTCCGCCACTTGGCCCAACCTTCCATAAATTTCAAAGCCAAACAGGTTTATCCAATTTTTTATTTTTTCATGGTCAAGAGCCATTTCTTCATTAAAAGGTTCGCTTGATGAATATATGTAGCATCCATTATGCACATCGATGTCAAGTAAGTTAGCAAAATCGTAGTACGAAAAGCATAGAATATAATCTTCTGGCCTTGCATGGATTTGCTTGCTATTTACCATCTTTTCAGGACTAAGCAAAGAAATCACATGGGTTTCCCATCCGTCATTTCTGCTTTTCGGGCTTATATAAACTAATACACAGGGTTCATCCAGAGGATGAGGCACATCTTCAGTTGCATAATTTAAATACTCCAGTAAGAGGAAGTCTTTTGGTGTTAAAACAAGGTACTTGTTGGTTTCTTTTGCTATGCGCAGAAAAGAAAGCAATCGTTCCACGTTTCTGGCTCCAAAATCTGCGATGGTCAGACCAGCGTTATTTTTTACGGTGTTTAGAGAGCGTTCTTCAACTTGCTGTTCAGTGACAGGGTTAATCTCCTCTGGGTGGGTTCCTTCCGTTATGAGTGCAACAGGGTTGAGGGCTGCGGCTTCTTTGAAAAAGGCACGGGTAAGCGCTCCTTTTGTGCCGTGGAGTCTCAAATCCCCTGTGTACACAACCCAACCAGCCGATGTTTCAACAGCATAAGCCATGGCACCTGGAATAGAATGGTCCACAGGCCAAGAGCGTACATTGAATTCAGCAACAGAACATGTGTCTGAGCCGTACCACGGTGCAGAAGCCATATAGGACTTTTTAGTAAAACATGTGCTCCATACGTGTTCGGTGAAAGCATCTCTGTCTTGTGGAGATTGCATCAACAAAAAGGGACGAGCTCTTAATGATGCTGTTGAGGATGATTTTATGACACCGTTCTCTGTAGTTTCTTTGCCAGCCACTGCTACTAGCTCGGAATAAAGCTGCCTATTTGTGTCCTGCAAAGACTTCATTAGCGCTGCAGACACAGTGGACGCAACCATGGGCAAGTCTTCACTTAAGTACGGTATATAACCGATGTGGTCTAAGTGGGCGTGCGTTATAAGCAGGCCTCCTACGGGTTTTATTTTAGGTACTTCCATGGAAAAATCGAAATCTGGTGGAATTAAATCCTTTCTATAAAGATGAACGAACGGAGGCAAAAGACCCATCCGCAGTAAGTCATAAACACCGAAACGGTCACGCGGTTTTAAGAATTCATCAAAGAACTTGTTTTCTTCTCCGAAATTTTTACCAAAGTCGAGCAAAAGCGATCGCTCTTTAGTCGTATCTTCAATCAATATTTTATTTCCGCCGATGCATCCTACGCCATCCCAAAGGTAAATGGTAACCATGGCCGCGTCATGCTTTCACAGTAAAGGGCAAGCCATGTCCGGGATAAACAATCATGCCGGGGCTCAATATTTCATGAAGTCGTCTGAGGGAAGACTGCATTTGGTCTTCATCACCTCCAGGAAAATCTGTTCTACCATAAGAAAATTGAAACAACGTGTCACCAGTGAATATGAAACCATCACCGAGCAAACAAATACTACCAGACGAATGTCCTGGAGTATGAAGAACTTGCAGGGCTTCATCGCCAATGGAAACGTCGTCGCCCTCTGCTAACGCCAGGTCGGCGGTCAGGTTATCTAAAAAAGGAACGTCATTTTCATGAATTAAAAACGGCACATGGAAATGTTCTACAAGTGGTTTGACAGCACCTGTGTGGTCAAAGTGATAATGTGTGGCTATGATGCATTTTACTGTTCCACCTATTTGATCCAACTTTTGCAGTATTTTCTCCACATCTCCGCCTGGATCTATGACGGCAATCTCATCGTTGGCTTTGACTATATAGCAATTGCTCTTTAAATCTGTCACTGTTACTCTTGTTATTTCCATGTTTTTCACCTCTTTGCTCTTATTATATTAACTAATGTGCTCGGCGGGGACAAAAGGAGGTTTTGTAGACTATGGATATGGAAAACATTAGACATTTGAATGAAGATATCGTGGAGTTTAGAAGGGCTTTGCACCGCATTCCTGAAGTGGGTTTAGATTTACCAGAAACGAGAAACTATGTCAGTAACGTGCTTACAGCTATGAAACTGCATCCTGAACCATGTGGATACGGCATTACGTGTGATATGGGACATGGAGAAAGATGCTTAGCTATCAGAGCCGACATGGATGCCTTGCCCATACAAGAACTTACTGGTTTGAGTTTTGCTTCAACACATTCGGGGGCCATGCATGCTTGCGGGCATGACGTTCACACTGCTGTATTGCTCGGTGTAGCGAAATACTTTACTCAACATGACTTGAATTGCAAGATAAGGTTTCTTTTCCAACCAGGCGAAGAAGGATATTTCGGTGCGGTAAACATGATTGAAAATGGAGCATTGATAGGGGTGGATGCTGCTATAGGAGGGCATGTAGGTACCATTTTAGAGGGCGGCCCAACGGGAACGTTCATGCTTAAGAAAGGGCCTGCTTCCGCCGCTACCGATGATTTTAAGATAGTGTTCAGTGGAAAGGGGACCCATGGTTCTCAACCGCAAAATGGTAGGGATCCCTTTATGGCAGCGGCAAATTTCGTCATTGCTACACAAGTTTTAAAAGGAAGAGAAAGCGATCCGAACAACCCAAGTGTGATATCCATAGGTTCCATACACGGTGGGACAGCAAACAATATCATACCAAAAAGTGTGGAAATTACTGGTACTGTGAGAACAGTTAGCGACGAAGATAGGGAACACTTTTCAATTAGAATAAAAGAAATTGCTGATTTCTTAGCAAAGACTTACAATGTAGATGCAGATGTAACTTATCATTTTGGTTATATCCCCATGATAAATGATGATAAACTGACGGACTTAATGGGCACTGTTCTAAAGGCTAATTTAGGCGAAAGCAGCGTAGTGTTTACACAGAAAGCAAGTATGGGAGGAGAAGACATGGCGTATTTCTTAGAAAGAGTCCCGGGAACATTTTTCTTTTTTAATACAAATAACCCTGAGAAAGGCATAACGGCACCTAATCACAGTCCATACTTCAACGTCGATGAGGATATACTATGGATGATGGCAGCTGCCCACATTGCTTTTGCGGAAAGTTTTCCATCGGTAAACTTTAAATCATAATACAGAAAACGCACCAATTTTTCTACAGGCATTATACAATTAATTGTATGCTCAATTGACATAATGGAACACTATTCCTTTGCAGATGAGGTGATACAAGAATGCCTGTAGTGGTTTGGAAAGACGAATACTCGGTAGGAATAAAAGTTATAGATGATCAGCATAAAGAACTTTTCAACCGCGTTAATAAACTATTTGATGATGTCTCGCAGGGCAATACAAAAACCATATTAACAACAATGGATTTTTTAAGCAGCTATGTTGTTTACCATTTTGATGCAGAAGAGCAGCTCATGGCTAAGGCTAATTATCCTGAACTTGAAAACCATAGAAAAGAACATGAATGGTTTAAACACGAAGTTAGCGATTTGAGAGATTCCATATCCAAAGATGGTGTGGGAGTAACAACTACACTCAAGCTAAATAAGTTGTTGGTTGACTGGCTTATAAACCATGTAACGAAGACGGATATAAAGTTTGCTCCCTTTGTAAAACAAGTGGTCTCCTAAAAATCGTGAAAAAGTCATTACGTTTTGTCGTATCATATGTGTTAAGAAATGGTAAACCATATACTGTGTATGGAGAGGTGAAACTGCATGGCAGCCATCGTTTGGAAGGATGAATACTCAGTGGGCATAAAAATGGTTGATGATCAGCACAAAGAACTATTCGCTCGCATAAACAAACTCTTTGATGAAATTCAGAAGGGTAATAAGAATGAAGTTCTTCAGGTGCTTAATTTCCTAAATGACTACACTGTGTACCATTTCAACGCTGAACAAAACCTAATGGCGCAAGCCAAGTACCCCGATTTAGAAGAGCACATAAAGAAACATGAGTGGTTTAAAGGCCAGATCAAGGCGTTTCACGATGAAATAGATAATAAAGGCGTCGGCGTTACCGTTACCGTTAAGTTAAACAAGGTACTTGTAGACTGGCTTATAAACCATGTGACAAAGACCGATACGCAGTACGCTCCATATGTGAAGCAAGCTGGATTGGCATAGTAAGGAAGGAGTGTCAGTAATTAGAATGGGAACGGAACATGTGGAAACTGAAGTAACACTTACAAATCCTACGGGATTACACGCAAGACCTGCATCTCTGTTGGTGCAAACGGCGGCGAAGTTTAAGAGCAACATCACCCTGGAGAAAGATGGAAGAACGGCCAGCGCTAAAAGTATTATGGGAGTGCTCTCTTTGGGTGCAGACCAGGGCAGTAGGATAAAGATTACTGTGGAAGGTGAAGATGCAAAAGCTGCAATGCAAGCGCTTCTCGATTTAGTTAAAGATAATTTCGGGGAGAAGTAGATATGAACATAAAAGGTATACCAGGCGCTCCAGGCATCGGCATAGGTACTGCTTCTGTGCTGAACAAGGATTTAAACATTCCTCGGTTCGCATTCAAGAATGCAGAGGAAGAGCTAAATAGATTATCTGATGCACTGGAAGAAAGTAAAAAGCAGGTAACCTTGCTAAAAGAAAGGGCGCTAAAGAACAGCCATAAAGATGTGGCTGACATTATGGAAGCGCATTTGATGATGTTGGATGACCCAGAGTTTTTGGGAAAAGTAAAACAATCCATCCAAGAAGAAAAGCTTAATGCAGAATTTGCTGTCTGGTCCGTAGCTCAAGAATACATTGAGACCTTCGAAAAAATGACTGACGAGTATATAAAAGCGCGCGCCGCTGATTTAAAGGATGTGGCAGAGCGTATAATAAGGAATCTAACGGGTACGCTCGTCGATTTATCTGACTTGCCAGAAGGTACTATTTTAGTTGCACGGGATTTGGCACCTTCCGATACGGCGCAAATCGATAGAGACCATGTAGTGGGGTTGGTTACCGATGAAGGTGGACCCACATCTCATGTAGCTATTATGGCAAGATCCTTCCAAATTCCTGCAGTAGTTGGAACAAAGACGGCTACGCAGAATATTAAAAATGGTGACAAACTCGTTGTTGATGGGAGCGAAGGGATTGTTGAAATTAGCCCAGAAAAGCACGTTCTTGAAGCATATGAGAAAAAACTTTCTGGGTGGAAGCACGAGCAAGAAGAACTCTCTGAATTGATAACAGTTCCTGCTATAACTAAGGATGGTACAAAAGTCAAGTTAGAAGCCAATATCGGTAGACCGGAAGACGTCGAGACCGCGCTTAAATTTGGCGCTGAAGGTGTAGGTCTGTTCCGCACGGAGTTCCTTTTCATGGATCGTAGTAGCTTGCCCACAGAGGACGAGCAGTTTGAAGCTTATAGAAAAGCTTTGGAGGGAATGAAAGGCAAGACTGTTACGATTCGTACATTGGACGTCGGCGGAGACAAAGACTTGCCGTACCTGGGACTAGAAAGAGAAAATAATCCGTTTTTAGGATGGCGCGCAATCAGATACTGCTTAGACCGTAAGGATGTTTTTAAAACACAGCTCAGAGCCATACTCAGGGCCAGTGCTTACGGCAACGCCGCTATCATGTTCCCCATGATTAGCTCCGTGGAAGAAGTCATTGAGGCAAAGAAGGTTCTTAAAGAAGCTCAGGAAGAGCTTAAGAAAGAAAATGTCCCATTTGACGAACACATCAGTGTAGGTATCATGGTTGAGATTCCTTCTGCGGCAGTCGCTGCGGATTTGCTGGCTCCGGAAGTGGACTTTTTCAGTATTGGAACTAACGATCTAACGCAGTATACATTGGCCGTGGATAGAGATAATCAGAAAGTCAGAGATTATTACAACCCACTACATCCCGGTGTCTTGAGACTCATTAAGCGAGTCATAGAAGTTGGAGAGAGCACGGGGAAAGAAGTGGCCATGTGCGGCGAATTGGCAGGAGACGATAAAGCAACGGAAATACTTTTGGGACTGGGTTTGAGGGTGTTCAGTATGACCTCTTCGAGCATTCCCAGAGTGAAGAAAGTTGTCATTTCTTCTCAAAAAGAGCAATCTCAAAAAGTAGCTAAAGAAGCAGCCAGGCTTTAAGCCTGGCTGCTTCTTTTTTACCTCTTTATACCTTTAGTTTATATACATTCTATTGAATGTTGTACCATATTATCCCTATGTGCTGCATGATGTCTGTGTCTAACGTAGCTGGCAATACCCGTATGGAGTATTTCCAACAAGCGTTACCCCAGTATCGCAGGAATCCATCATTATAAACGAAGGTATACCGGTTTGGATTACCTGTATCTTGAATGTACTTGCGTAGTTCCACTGTTCGTACCTTTTCCAGTTCGGAGCCTTCTCTTCCCAAGAAGAGTTCTACTTTAACATCCTCTGGGGTAAGCGATCCGAGGTTCAATGTGACATGGATGCCTGTGTTTCCATCCATGGAAACATTTTCCACATTCACGTTAGGCCATGCTTCTATGAGATTGTGCTCCCATGCAACGTCGTGTTTGGCATTTTCGAAATCATTTTTGGAAAGTCTTTCAGCGTTTATGAACGCTTTTACGTATGTCTTTTCCATGTATTCCTTTACCATACGGTGCGTGCTGAACCGTGGAATAATACTCTTTATGCTCTCCAGCATCATGGCTAACCACTTTTTGTGGTTCTCATAGTATGTGGGTATTACTTGCATTTCTAAAATGTCGTACAAACTTTCAGCGTCACGTTTGTCATCAATCTCTGATTCAGTTTCCAAGGATTCATCACCAATAACCCAACCGTTTCTACCGTTGTAACCTTCAACCCACCAACCATCATATACGCTTAAATTCAAGACACCATTTACCGCAGCTTTCATTCCACTGGTGCCACTGGCTTCCTGTGGTCTACGGGGGGTATTTAACCAAACATCCACACCAGATACTAAGGCTCTTGCCAAAGAAATATCATAGTTTTCCAAGAAAAATACTTTACCAAGAAGCCCAGGTTCTTTACTCATATGTAGAACTTGGCTCAAGAATTCTTTTCCCGGACCATCATTTGGGTGAGCCTTACCTGCGAAAACTAAGTACACAGGTTTGCCTTCCATGTTGAGTAGTTTTTTGAGACGTTCTATATCTTGGAATAGAAGCACTGCTCTTTTATAGGTAGCAAAACGGCGTCCGAATCCGATAATAAGACTGTTTTCGTCGATTTCAGGTATGGGGTCATTTATACCCAAGCGTTCATTTCTCTGCTGAATTTTCTCTTTCATAAGTGCGATAAAGTTCCGTTTAGCTTTGAGGTGAGCTTCCCACAGGTCTGAATCGGAAACGCGCTCCACACCATACCACATACCTTCTAAGTCTGTATGTTCTCTCCACACGCGACTTAATGCTCTATCGTAAATGCGCGAAAACTCCGAGCAAACCCAAGTAAGAGTGTGCACGCCATTTGTTATGCCATCTATGGGTATCTCTTCCAACGTATAACCTTTCCATAAATTCCTGAACATCTGTTTGGATACACGGGAATGGAGCTGGCTCACACCATTTACATAAGCTGATGTGCGGATAGCTAAAACAGTCATGTTCAGCTCACCAGAATTATCATTTTCCTTACCCAAAGAAAGAAATGCATCTGCGGGCAACCCCTCAAAGAACTTTCTAAATCGAGAATAGAGAAAGTCTAAAGGAAATTTGTCGTGTCCTGCCGGGACAGGTGTATGTGTCGTAAATACTGTACTTTCTTTGACTACTTCCAGCGCTTCTTCAAAAGACAAGCCCTTTTGCATGTAATCCTTTATGCGTTCAAAGGCGGCAAAGGCCGGATGTCCTTCGTTTAAATGAACCAATCCTGGATCAATGCCCAGCGTTTTAAGGAGTCTTATTCCTCCTACACCAAGAAGTATCTCTTGTGCCACACGAATATCCATGCCTGGGTTATATAAGTAATCACATATAAGGCGGTATTGCTCAGGAGTTTCTGGTGTATCTGGGTCCAATAGAAACAGCTTGACGCGTCCCACATCGGCTTCAAAAACTTTTGCAACGATGATAGTGTCATCCAGAGGTATGTCTACTTTTACTTGCTCTCCTTCAGCGTTCAAAAGAGGGGTTATGGGCAAATCTTCCGGACTGTATTGTGGGAACAACTCCTTTTGGGTTAAATCTGCTCCCACTTCTTGTACAAAATAGCCATGTTTGTAAAGTAAACCTACAGCTAACAACGGAATACCCAGATCACTGGCAGATTTTAGGTGGTCTCCAGCTAAAATGCCAAGACCGCCAGAATATATAGGGAGCGCTTCGCTAATGCCATACTCCATGCACATATAAACAAATTTTGTATCCCAATTGGGATAATTTGCATTGAACCATGTATTTGTTTCTTTCATATAAGTATGGAATCGCTCTGTAATTAGCTCATAAAGTGAGAGAAAATCCTCATCTTTAGAAAGTTCATCAAGTCGATCTGCAGGAACTTCCATCAATAACTTCACTGGATTCTGGTAAGTTTTCCATAGCTGAGGATCTACTTTGCTCCAGAGTTTCATCGCTGAACGTGACCACGTGTGCCAGAAGTTGTATGCTATAGCAGCCAGATCTTTAAGATTTTCCGGCAACTTTTTCTCAATAGTTTCTTTGGTCGTCATCACTACGAGTTACCTCCTCATGTCCATATGCAAGTTTTCATCTCATAGCAAAAAATGAACAATAATTTATTAAGTAAATCTTACACCTGATATTAAGTCAACCATTTGTACATAACATTAATTTTACTTAATACCGTTAAGAATTAGTTTTTGGTTTTTCGAGTACGGCAACAAGCATTTTTACAAAATATTCTTTTGTCCAAGAAAAGTTGGCCAAAAATGACAGGCTATTGCGCAAAGGGACCTCTTTGTAGTAGATGACATTAAAAGGTGATTCGCGAATCCATGCGTTGAATTTTTTAATGGTCATCTTGTTTATATAGGAAATGTAAGGTTTGCCATGATTATCTGTGGAAAATCTCAAGTTTATCCGGTCTTGTGCGTCCGGAAGATCCTTTACTAAATCTTTATATACGTTTATAAGTGTTTGATCGCTGAAAAACACGTGAACCCATGGAACACCTATCACATCACTCAAGTGAGCACCATAGGGATGGTTGTAAGGGGGCGAGTTAACATACAATCTTCCCCCTTCTTTTAGCACTCGATAGCATTCACTGAGTACCGCTTCTGGCCTCGATGCATGTTCCATAAAATCATTCATAATAATCGTGTCAAACATGCTAGATTGGAAAGGCAATGACGTTGCATCAGCAACCACAAAGCGAAATTTATCAGAGACACTTTTTTCTGCAGCTAAATGTTCCGCTTGCATTTTATAATGTTCCACACGATCCACACCGTAAATGTTTTTTACCCCTTGGGTAGCATAAAACACGGTTTTCCCTGCTGCTCCACAACCTATATCCAAAACAGTTTTATCTTTAAAAAGTGTTTCCAGGTCTGTAAAATCGAGAAAGTACTTTAGTGTATCTAAACCTTTTTCAAATTCCCATTCAGCATATGTTTTTACGCCATTATTCTGTAAATTGAATGGGTGGATAGGGAGTGGAAAGACTTTATTGACAGTTTTTAATACAATTTCTCCGATTTTGCTCATAGCCGTTTTTTTGATTTTATCATCACAGTGAAAAGAAAAACGGTTTTATCTCCTAACATTATTTGTTGTATGAAAATGTGAACATAAACTCTATAATAAAGGCATGATGAAAAAGAGTAGAAAATTAAGAGCCATTATCACAAGTGTTGTGGTTTTTGTTACTGTTTTTGCATCATTTGTCGGTTGTCCTTTTAAAACATACGCTAACGTATCTTTTGAACTGCCAGAACGTAATTTCAATGTTGTTGTGAATGAAGATGGGTCAGCGGAAGTAAGAGAGACTGTTACTTGGCTTCTCAAAGACCCATTCAGGTTTGTTTCTTGGCAAGTAAGTTATCCTGAAGGCGTGACTTTGCAAAACTTTCAGTACAAAGTGCTTGAAGGGCCAAACACGAATCCTGTGCTTAATTATGGCAATATCACCAATGGCCTTTATGTAGAACTTTGGTTTTCTAATGGTAATAACCCTCTGAGTGTGCCAAAAGATGGTCAAGTGGTAACAGTTGTGTTTTCTTACCACTTAAAAGATATCGTTATGGAATGCATGGATTTTTCACAACTTTTCATCAAGTATATAGGATCAGATACAACAGTAAAGACAAATAAGCTTGAAGTTCAAGTAACATTCCCCAAATCATATGGCAAGCCTATAATCTATAACCATCCTTTAGGTCTGAAGTCTGAAACGCGGACATCCACTACTCCGGAAGGAGGATTCGTTTTTAACTCTGTTTTTCGTGATGTACCACCGAAAACCTATGTAGAAGGGCGTTTTGTTTTTCCGGGATTGCAATACATTGGCACGACATACAAGAACAACAGCCTAAGCTTGGCTGATATCGAGTCGATAGAGCAGAATTACACAAAAGCTTATATGGGGGCAAAAACTATGGGCGTTGTTTATCCTATAGTTCTTTTGGTTCTTTTCTTTGTGATTTATACCCTTTTTGGTAGGGAACGAAAGATAAACTATAGTGCTCCTTATGAGAGGGATTTCCCAAGTGAAGATATGCCTGAAGTAGTAAATGCCATTGTTATGCGGTCTTGTTCAAAGCCAGATCATAACGGTTTCTCTGCGGCTATTCTTGATATGGTTAAGAAAGGATACCTGGCGTTTAAAGAAGGTGAGAAAGATGTTCCGGTGTTGAAAGTTATCAAACCTGACCCCCAAAGGCCTGAGCTTAGTGATGCATTACATTTAATTGATAATGATGGCATTATTGACTTTGGCAAACTTGGCGATGTTTTCAAAGATAAGAATAAAGCTTCAGAATTTTGGAACTTGTTTACATTATGGCAAGAAAGGACAAGAAAGAAAGCTGTGGAGAGGCATTATTTAAGTTCTACTGGAAACTTCATTGCTAAATTGGTCGCTATCGTGGGTGGTTTAATTTTACCCGTCATAATATCCTTTGATTCCTCGGAAATAAGTTATCCTTTGATGGATGCACAAACAGTCCTATTTTTTGGTATGGGTATAAGTGCTGTAATGGGGATAATTGTGTTGTTCATGAAAAGCGAAGTCTTTTCCCATTGGTCAGAAGAAGGGCTACTTTATGTCCGAAAATGGTTGGCTCTTAGGAGATATCTAACTGACTTCACATTACTTTCCAAAAATCCACCACAAGGAATTGCCATATGGGATGATTACTTAGTATATGGGACCTCTTTGGGAGTAGCAAAAAAAGTCATTGAGAACATAGGCATGTTGTATCCAACGCCTCCTGCAACACCAGTGGTATCAGCCGTTTATGCGAGGCCATTCTTGATAAACAATATCTCTTCCATTCCCACATCTGCTGAAGTTGCTATAAGCAAGCAGAATACTTCGGGTATAGGAGGATTCGGCGCGGGCGGTGGCATAGGTGGAGGCGCTGGTGGCAGTTCCGTAGGTGCTGGTTAACAAAGCGTAATGTTCGCTCAATAGTAAAATGTGTTTATGAGTTCCATTATCACATTCTTGTGTTTGCTGATTTTAGGCTACGTTTTTAAAGTGTCAGGTTTTCTTCTAAAAACTGATGCCGATGCCATTCGCAAGCTTGTGTTCAATGTTTGTTTGCCCTGTATGGCATTTAAAGCGATGCATGGCAGTGCGTTAAAAAGCTCATTTCTGCTCATCATATGTGGCGTGGTTTTGTTACACGTGCTCGGTTATGTTTTGTTTAGGTTGTCTAATGGCAGGTTAAAAGATGTTGTGTTTGCAGGGTGGGCTGGTAATACGGCTTTTATTGGGTATCCTATCGTAGAAGGTTTATTTGGGCTTGATGGATTATCACGCGGTGTTATCTTTGACCAGACAAATACCGTAATGATTATCCTGTTGTGGATGCAAAAGGGAATAAAGAGTATATTCAGCCCGCCTCTGGTAGGGGCATTCTTGGGTCTGCTCCTGCATAACATGGCTATTCCTGTGCCGATGAGTGATGCAATTAGCATGCTTGCAAGCGTCACGTCTCCATTGGCAATGATCTATACAGGTTATGTTTTACAGATGGATTGGGATGTTAGAGTTTTGCCGGCACTATTTCTCAAATTTCTCGTGCTGCCTCTTTTGGCTATGGCAGTTTCTTCACTTTTGAATTTGCCTTTGTTAGACAGAGATGTTATGGTCGTCCAGAGTAGCATGCCTACTATGGTAGTGTCCATAATTTACGGAGAGCAAATGGGTTTAGATACAGCATTCCTTTCGAAAGCAGTCGTGATCAGTACGTTAATCTACCCTTTGTCCTTTCTGCTATGGAATGCCTTGCTTTAAAGACGCCATATCGTCTGCTGTTATAATGCTTTCATGAAAACTTACCTAAAGCGCATCCTCCCCAGAGCAGTGGTAAGTGTATGTTTAATACTGATATTACTGGCGTCATCGTTCCACGGCATTAAGTTTCCCTTTCTGCTATTAAAAAATGGGAATGGTCTGCAAGCATCTATTTCGGCATTGCATCTTTCAGAAATAGGCGAGAAGCTGCTCGTAGTGGCTCCTCACCCGGATGATGAAAGCTTGGGTGCTGGTGGCTTGATACATATGGCTGTTAAGGAAGGTAAACAGGTTAAGGTTGTTTTGGTTACGAACGGAGATTGCTTTACGCGCGGCGTGGAAGCTTATCAATATCAGATTAAACCTAGGCCTTATACGTACATACAATATGGGGAAGATAGACAGCGCGAAACGCTAAATGCACTCAACGAACTCGGTATAAAAAACAATGATGTTATTTTCCTGGGCTTTCCAGACAAAGGAATAGCAGATTTATGGCAAAACGGTTGGTCAAGTGTGGCACGGCATTCCATTTGTACGTTGAAAGATGCTGTCCCATACGCGAATTCTTATCAAGAAGGTGCACCTTTTACTGCCTATCAGCTTCAAAAAGAGATGGTAGACATTCTTGAGCAATACCAACCTACAAGCATAATAGTTACGGATAGTTCAGATGTTAATTCCGACCATTATGGCTCATCGAACTTTCTTATCTTATCGCTACTCACTGCTCAGCAAAAGATGGTCAATTTTGAACCAAAAGTGTTTACCTATGTCATACATTCAGGATATTGGCAAACTATGCCTATCGTAAGACCTTTAGATAAAACGGTAAATCCGCCCAAGTATTTCTTGGTTCAAGGTTACAAGTGGTACTCTTTATCGCTTTCTCAAGAGGCCAAGAATGACAAAGCAAAAGCAATTTCTTATTATCATACACAAGAAACAGTAATGCCTCAGTTTTTACAGAATTTTGAAAGGCCAAACGAACTATTCAATTTATTATCTGTGCCGGAAGCTACAAAGCTGAGCGCTACTGTAAACTTGAACGGTTTTTTAATAGAAACCGTCAAGGAAAGCCCTGTAGCTTATGCGCCCCAAGGTAATAGTGAGCTTCGCATGATTAATGGAGGCGCTTACATCGAAAAGCTCTACGCTGGTAGCAGCGAACATTCACTTTTTCTGTGTATAACCACCGCAGGTAAGCCCAAAGAAGGAACCGTTTTTGTTGTAAATATGATATGTTTCGACGCCAAAGGATCAGTACATTCATCAAACATGAAAGTAAGAGTTACAGGAGCTGGCCCAGAGATTCTTTATGCCGAGGATACACATGGTACTGAGGCATTACAACTGAACAATATGCTGGGTGTTAAAATTTCCGATATCAACGGAATTTCTTTACTATCAGTTTCTGTAAAGGCCTTCTATGAAGGCCTTTCAATGAGCACGTTGCCATGGCGCTTTGTTGAACTATGAGGAATGCCGTATGAGATTTGGTCTTGAAGAAGAAGTTTTTGTCTTAGAGCCTGTTCATCCCAATGTCCAGTCGCTTTATTATATGAGCAAACTATTGTGGAGCAATCCGAGCTTTTATTACTCACATAGTGCTACAAATTTCAATAGAGGTCAGGATTTACGGTTGGGGTTGATGAGCAGCGTGGAAATTTCCACGAGAATATGCGATACTCCCTTGGAATTAATAGACGATCTTTCGTTACGGAGGCGTGACTTAGCTAATGCAACGTCTGGTTATATAGTGGCCATGGGGAGTCTCATTGATCAATGGGCACCGCGAAACATCGCTGGACTTCACATCCACATGAGCGGATTTGATGATTTTGAGCATTCTTACGATAACATCATACATTTTCTTCCCTTACTTGCACTACTTACTGCGAATGCTCCACTGGCAAATAACAAACCGTACGGGAAGTCGTTTCGATGGGCAGAAGGATTTGCCATTGGTCCACTTAGAGATGACAAGTATTATCGTTTCCAAGATGTGATAATTTCTAAGCGGTTGGGTACTTTAGAAATGCGGCTTTTTGATTCTACATGGGATTTAGAACGCATAGAAAAACTGGTTTATGCGCTGAGTGTTGTTGCTGCAGATAGCCATAGGTTCGATGGAGATTATCAGCGATATAATGAGCTAAGAACGGTTGTCGCACGCTATGGATATGTGGAACCAATTAAGCATTTGTATGAAGAGCTTTCCCAATTAATTGATATTCCTGAAACATGTTTTTCTACGTCGCCGGCAGACATAGTCCGTAACATATATGAAGATTATGGCCTGGAGAATACATATAATATTCTGGATAATGGGTATCGTGGTGGGAAATTGGAATTAGGGAAGAAAAAACACTTCTCATTTAACCCAGTTAAGGCATTATGTGGTTTTGTTTTCTATTATTTACCGAAAGCACCTTACAATATAAGAAAGGTACTAAAAGAATGGTAAGAAAAAATGTCTTGATTTCAATGTTAATGGTTGGTGCTGCCGGTTTAGGCAGCTATTGGTATTTTAGAAATGTTTGGTTTTTTAGGGATCCAAAACGTAAGGCTCCGGAAGGAGACAATATAATCATTGCACCTGCTGATGGGCAAGTTGTTTATATTAAACCTGTTAAAGACGGTAAGGTGGTAAGCAACAAGCTTGGTGAAGCGATTAGCATCCCTGAGATTACTAAGATGTACAAGGGGGATAGTGATGGTTGGCTTATAGGTATATACATGTCTCCGTTGGACGTTCATTTTAACTATGCTCCGGTTGATGGACATATTGACAGTATCTACCACTATCAGGCAAAAACGAATTTGCCCATGGTAGATTTGTGGGAATATGTAAAAATTACGTGGTTAAGGCGGTGGGTGGATTTATTCAGCAAGAAATGGCATTTTGAAAATGAACGCTCAACTGTGGTCGTAAATAGCGAATTGGGTACAATTGCCATGGTGGAGATAGCGGATAAATTCGTCAATAAAATTGAGACTTTTGTGAGAGAAGGAGATAACGTGAAAAAAGGGCAGAAGATTTCGTTCATAAAGAGAGGCTCTCAGGTTGATTTGTTCATACCGAAAAAAGACCTGTCATGGCATGTGACAGTGGGTCAGCATGTCGTAGGTGCCGAGACAATCTTAGCAAATTGGTGAGTAGACAATGAGCCAAGCGTTCTTAGCAAATCTCGTTTTAGATTTATTGCTTGTTGTAGAAGGAACTGGTATGCCAGGCGTCCCGTTCGAACCTGCTTTTTTATGGGTTTCTTATTTGATTATGAAAGGGCAGACATCGTTTTTCATAGCGGGTATATTAGCTGGTTTATCAAACCTTTTAGGTAACGTAATCGGATATCTCTTGGGGAAAAAACTTGGTCCAGATTTTGTTCTCAAACTTAAATTTCTCCGTATGGACCAAGATGACATCGATAGCTTGCAAAAGTTTACGAAAAAGTATGGCGCTTGGGCTGTGGTTATATCACGTTGGTTTGGTCCGATAAGAACCCCTACCATACTGCTTTCTGGCAGTTTTGGTATGGATCTCCTGCGGTATACACTGTTTTCGTCCATAGGTGCAATAAGCTGGAACTACGCAGTTCTTTGGGCAAACTGGCAGGGTTCTAAGCTGCTATTGACCTTGCTGGGTGCAAGTTCCAGCGGCAACTGGCTTTGGGCCATCATAATAGGATGGGGTCTCGCTTTCATAAGTTTGACAGTGATTATGCGTTTATGGCATTGGTATAGAAATAGGACTGTTTCAATGGAAAAAGATCCTGACGATAATATTGACAAAAAGCGTGAGCAGAAGACTAAGTATTAAGAAGCTCACGATAGGAGCATAAAAAACAAAATTTCCGCGCTTTATGTAAATGTCACCAGGAAGTCTGCCAAAGGGGATAAGCCTCAAACGTGTGGAAGAAAATACCCAAAGTAAAAGACCTAAAATAAGCAAGGATAAACCTGCAACGATCAGCGCTCTTGCTATGCCGTTCATGTACGACGAACCTCCTTTTTTATCCTTGAACCGCATTTTTCTCAGCCTTCATGAATATGACTTTCTGTTTCTTCATGTCTTGCACTTTTAGTTAGAATATTATTGTAATAGGGGGTGATATGTTTGTTTGAGTCATTTGAAGATGCAGCCCACAAACTTTCTGCATCGCTTTTAGATTATAAGGGCATCAATGACACTGTAATAATGGGCATCCTGCATGCCGGTGCCATCATGGCTCATACATTGGCGCAGGAACTTAATTTGCCTTGGGATGTGCTGGGCATAAAGAAAATAGGTGTTCCGTTTGACCCTGAACTGGCTGTGGGGGCTGTAGCACCTGATGGATCATTTTATGTGGATGAGGTTATAAAAGACAATTTTAATGTAGCAGAGTCATATATCGATCAGACGAGGCATGAAAAGCTCGATGAACTTGTGAATCAACTTAGCCAGATCAGAGGGAGTAGCTCTTATGGAAACATTGCTCACAACACCATCATACTAACAGATGATGGTATCGCTACAGGTGCCACTATGCATGCTGCGATCAGATTTGTAAAAGCGCAAGGTACAAAAGCTGTGGTGGTTGCAGTGCCTGTTATTTCAATGGACCGCTTACCAGAATTCAAGCAAGAAGTAGATAAGGTCTATGCTTTGCTCGTGCCGGAAGATTTCATGGGAGTGGGTGAGTTTTATACCGATTTTACCCAACCTAAAGACAGCGAAATTGCGGAACTTTTTAAGCATAGATAAGTATATTTAATGGATATTGTAGTTCGAAAAGAATCGTAGCTTATACTTTACATGGTATCTCGGTATAAGAATAATAAAAGAGAAAACGGTTTGGGAGGTATAGCAAATTGGCTAAACGCGTTATCGTAACAGGTGGTGCAGGATTCATAGGAAGTCACTTGGTGAACAGATTGGTTTCTGAAGGAGATGAGGTCGTTGTATTGGATGATTTATCTACAGGAGATGCCGCCAAGGTAAATCCGAATGCGAAACTTATTGCTCTGGATATAAGAAGTTTAGAAGCGAAACAATTCATAAAGGATTTTAAGCCAGATTTGGTATTCCATATGGCCGCTCAGATCAATCTAAGGAAGAGCTTGCAGCAACCTATGGAAGATGCTTCTATCAATGTTCTGGGTAGTATAAATGTTATACAGGGTCTTGTGGAAAGTGCAGAGGACATAAGCAAAGTGAAGTTTGTCTTTTCTTCTACTGGTGGCGCAATCTACGGTGATGTTGATACACTACCCACGCCAGAGACGGTAATACCTAATCCGTTATCACCTTATGGAGTCGCAAAATTCTCTGTAGAAAAGTATTTGTACTATTACCATGTGGTTCACGGACTACCTTATGTAGCGCTTCGTTACAGTAATGTTTATGGCCCTGGCCAGAGTACCAAAGGAGAAGCTGGTGTTGTAGCGATTTTCTTGGAAAAAATGCTCTCTGGGGAAACTCCTGTAATTAACGGTGATGGAATACAAACAAGAGATTTTGTATTTGTAGAAGATGTAGTGGATGCCAATGTTAGGGCAGCTCAGAATGACGTTACTGGAATATTCAATATTGGTACATCTAAAGAAAGCAGCGTTATGGATATATTCAATTTGCTACGCCGTTTTGTGGGAAAAGATTTTCCAGAAGTGCATGGTCCGGCAATACCTGGCGAACTGCAACGTAGTTGCCTTGATTTTTCAAAGGCTCGGGAGGTGCTCGGTTGGCAACCGAAAACAACGTTGGAAGAAGGTTTAAGAATAACAGCAGAAGCATTTGCAAAAAGCGTTAAACAATGACTGTTCATATCATTGAGAGGAGGCAAACGCGTTCATGAATGAAGAACAACGGTTTGTGCTTCTTCATGGCTTTAGTGATGAAGAGTTGTCTAAAGTGATGAAAGCATGTAGAGCCGCGTTACCAGAAAAAGAGTTCGTATTTGCTGTGACAACGCCGACAAACATGCAGTGGAAAGTCGGCGATTTGATGGAAGAAGTAGTAAAAGAGCACGAGTTTATGAAAAAACAGAGGGGGAACAGCTAATGGCAGGTACTATCCTTTCCATACTGGTTATTGCTGTCGCGGCCGTGGTATTCGGCATGCAAAACACCGTGTCTATGAAAATCAATTTTCTATTTTGGAGTTTTCAGGGCTCATCGGCACTGATTTTGGTTGTGTCTATGCTCTTGGGTGTCATTCTTGGCATCCTTCTTGTGCTGCCGAGTTTCAATAGCAGAGGAAGAACTATAAAAGGTCTGCGGGATGAAATAAAGAAGCTTCAAGAAGAAAAACAAGGATTGCAAGAACAGTTAGATATCACAAAAGATCTTCTAAAAACAGTAAAATCTGATTCTAATGCCCAAGATAACAATAACAGCGCATATGGGAAAAACAGTACGGAGGATAATAATAGCTTATAATATTAAGGTAATGCTATTAACGTTAATTTAAACTTGCGCTGCAGGAGGCGAAAATGATACGTAGACTTCCAGGTCTGGTGGATAGTCATATCCACGGCGCTGTAGGAAAGTCCGTCATGGATGGCGTTGATGCTATAAAAGAGATAGGTGAGTATTTAGCTTTAAGCGGCATTTACGGTTGGTTCCCTACTACGCGAACCGTTTCGTGGGATGCAATTTTGGAGACCATAAACAATGTCGTAATCGCATCGAAAAAGCAATCCAGTGCTGAAGCAAAAATCTTAGGTATACATGTTGAGGGCCCTTTCTTGAACCCAGATTTTCATGGTTCCCAACCTGTGGAGTACATAATAAAACCTACGCTGCAAAAAGCAGAGAAATTGCTTCAGGTGGCAAAAGGACTTCCTCTCATCGTTACGATAGCACCAGAAGCTCCAAATGCTTTTGAAGTGATAGATTATTTGGTAAAAAACGGAGCGACAGTGAGCTTAGGGCACACGGGAGCTACTTACGAACAGATGCAAAGGGCCATTGGCATCGGTGCCAATAGGATAACCCATCTTTATAATTCCATGAAGTTCTTTCACCATAGAGAACCGGGACCCATCGGAACAGCTTTGTACTCTGACGCCTATGTAGAGTTAATCATTGATGGTGTGCATGTTCATCCGGCAACGGTTGGTATGACAATAAAGGCAAAATCGCTCTCCCGGGTTATCTTTGTTTCTAATGGAACAGAAGGCATGGGCATGGAGGATGGCGTCTATGAAATCGATGGAAGACTGCTGAAGGTGGAAAAAGGTGCTGCTTACGATGATGGAACACTCATAGGCAGTGCAACCAACTTGAAAGACGGCATCATAAACTTGTCGAGATGGCTTAATATGCCGTTGGAGGAACTTTGGTTGACTGCTAGTCGTTCGCCTTTGGAAAATATGGGGCTGGATGTAGACCTACCACTTTGTACAGTTTCTGACGAATATTGAAAAACGTTTATTCTTTATTACATTCGTCCAGCATGAGATTTTGGAACCTGGGCATTAATGGGATAAAATGAATCCATGGTGATGGGATCAATATGTGCGCTGTTTGATGGGGAGCAATTGTCTATTGAACTAGACGAGAAAGAAACATTTATTGTAGAACCTGAAGACGAAATCAGAGAAGAACCATGGGGTTTTGCCTTGGGTTATAAATATGCTCAAGATTTATCTGTCTACAGGTATGCACGTTATATGGGGAAGAATCTCATCGTTTGCTTTGGACCATGGAATGAAAACAGCTTCGATTTATTTAACAGAACATGGATTGGGATTCAAGAGAACCAGCTTGCTGCCATAGAGGTTTTTCAGCATGAAGAAGGCAGTTTTATTGTTGGTGTTGTGCCTGTCGATATGAGCCCTGATAGAACGGGCATTATCCAACCGTTGGAAGATAAACTTTCAATCTCCATGAATGCCATATACGAAACACGCTCAAAATACATGTTATTGAAGATGATGAACCCTGATCTTTACCTAAAATATGAACGTTATTTGCTGGAAGGTGTAAACCAGGATGATTAGTTGGTGGAGACGCCAGCGGCTTAAAGTTACGTTGAGTAGGACCAGCAGTCCTAACCTTTATAGAAGTTTCATGGATCAGCTTATCCTGAGAAATAATCAGAGTTCGAACAT
The DNA here is from genome assembly GCF_000378005.1 of Coprothermobacter platensis DSM 11748. Classification (GTDB taxonomy): domain Bacteria; phylum Coprothermobacterota; class Coprothermobacteria; order Coprothermobacterales; family Coprothermobacteraceae; genus Coprothermobacter; species Coprothermobacter platensis. Next base: position 1,069,215 of record NZ_KB899040.1, on the reverse strand, counting down.
TGTCGCAGTTTTCAATGCCAAACTTCGTTTTTACGAGAATGCCCTGGAATTTGCTCATGCTGTGGCTAATTATATGACGGCTGCATTGGATAATGGTGCAGGCATTATCGTATTCCCAGAGTATTTTGGCAACCTACTTATGGGTATCGCTGGAGAGCCTATTGAGCTGGAAAGTGAGAACACTGTAGAACTTGTCCAGATGATTTCACCTATTCTACTGAACACTTACTTAGACATTTTCCAACAAGTTTCATCAAAGACAGATGCAACCATTGTTGCTGGAACCCTTGCTTTTATCGACAATGACAAACTTGTTAACCGATGCTTTGTTTTTAGAAGGGGCCGCGTCATTATGACTCAAGATAAAGCTCACTTGATGCCCATTGAAGAAAAATGGCGCATGACCAGAGGATCGAGATTAGGTCTATTTGATGTGGGCAACGAAAAAGTCGGGGTTCTGGTTTGTATGGATGCCACTTATTATGAACAAGCAAAAATACTGGAGAACATGGGTGCCCGTTTACTCGTGGTGCCTTCCGCTAACCCTTCGCCGTTTTATTTAGGTGAGCAAATAAGAGGGGCTTGGGCAAGAGCTCAAAGCAGCCAGTTGTTCACAGCTCAATCGTTTTTAGTAGGCAAGTTGGGACAATACGTTTTGGAGGGGAAAGCTGGCATCTATGCACCTGCCGATTATACCGAGGACAAAAGCGGTTTCATGGCTTTAAGCTCAAAGTATGATCAAGAAGAATTGGTTGCCGCCGAACTGGATTATGCTAAATTAGAAACCGTCAGACATCCTTTGAGTTACAAGTACCAAACGGAGCTAAGCAAGTTCTATCAGAGTAAGCTTCCGCTGGAACGTTTTTGACAATCTGGGCAGATACCAAAAACGGATACAGGATTCTGAGTTAGCCTCCAATGCTGGTTTTTAGCTGTTTTAAGGATAGGGCTCGTATTCACGCCTGACAGATCTTGAACCTTCCCACACTCCATGCAAATCAGATGCGCATGAGGGCTCTCTGTTCCGTCATACAACGTCTCGCTTTGAGTAGGAATTTCTTGGATAACACCGAGATTTGATAGATAAGCAAGCACATTGTAGATGGTGGCCAATGTTACATCTGGCATGGATTGCTTTACGGCATTAAAAATCTGCTGAGCATTAAAATGGCCGGCGTTGGTAACCAAATACTGGTAGACCGCAAGCCGCGGTTTTGTGATACGATCACCGTTTCTTTTTATAATGTTTTTGAGTGTTTCAATTTTATTTTCTATGTTTTCCACATTTTTCATGTTATCACAAATTCAATATAAAATAAATACCATGGTCACGAATAACAGCGTGAAACTAACATGTGGTGACAAAGTCTTTATGGCGAAAGGCGTTGTTTTTGATAAGGATGGTGTTCTGACCGGTGGTATCTCCCTTTGAGAAGACATATTTTGGCTGTACATGAAAGTCGCTTGCAGTAAAGGGCTTCATATAGAAGAAAAAGCGAAAGAACTATTCGGTATTGATAAAGAACTTTATGATTCTCCCTTAGCACTATGCACTATGGAAGAGGCGCAATGTTTGCTCTCTGCGTCAATATATCTTAGTGGGATACAAGATTGGTCTCATTGCAGAGTGTTGACTCACGAGATAATTCGTGAAGTTGATATGTCTTTACCAGAGGAGTGGTTGTATAAGCCATCTCGTGGTGCACAGGCGTTGTTGAATACTCTTCAACAGCATATACCTGTGGCAGTCGCTACTTCTGACTCCCGTGAGCATGTGAAAAAAATGTTTTCATATTGGGGCATGCAAATGCCTGTAATAGTTACGGCAGAAGACGTAGAAAAAGGTAAACCATATCCTGAGATGCTTCTTTTAGCTTGTTCACTTATGGGTGTACGTTGTGAATTTACAGTTGTTTTTGGAGATACGCAAGCAGACATAGAAATGGCACATTCTGCCAACGCTTATGCTGTGGCAGTGGGTAGGAGCATTCCCCAAGCGGATGCGTGCGTAAGAACGCTTTGTGATGTAGTAGTGGAGGTGTAAATTTGAAAGGGAAAATATTGACTTATGATTCAGAACGAAAAATGTTTCAACTTGAGGCGGATGTTTATGAGGGTGGAGGTGGGCAACCTGCTGATCGCATACGGGTAGCAGGACCACAATTCTCTATAGAAAGTAGAACAACGGTAAAGTCCAAGGAAGATGGCAACGTTTTTTGGGTTATAGAAAAGCAAGAGGGCGATGTTGTAAAAGGGGATGTTGATGTTTTTATAGATGAGTTGTGGCGTTTGGAAGTAAGCCAGCAACACACCGCACAACACATATTTTCTGCTTTAGCTGAAGATCTTTATGGCTGGCCATCAGAGGGCTTTTCCATATTTGACGACGATTCTAAAATAGAGCTCCTTGGAGCAGACGATGATATGACCAAATACGAGCAACTTGAAAAACGTGTGAATGAAGTCATAGCTGAAAGGATTCCTGTTCACATATATGAAGGAGACGGAACAGAGCATTTGCGCAAGCCTACTAAGGTCCTACATCCGCGAATCGTTGACATAGAAGGCATTGATAAGTGCGCATGTGGTGGTACACATGTGCAGAATACCGCCGACATCGGTGGATTTGCTTTATTGAAGGTCGAACGAAAAAATACCCGGTATGTCAGAGTGATTTTTGCATCAGGTTTACGTTTGGGTCGCATTGCCAAAAAGTATGTGACCAAGGAACAGCAATTGAAAAACATACTTAGTGGCGATATAAAAGAAAGGATACAGCAGATATTGGACCAAAAAAGGCAGTTGGAATATGATAAGAAAAACCTGTTAGAAATGATAAAGCAGTATATATCTGAAAGCTCTCAAGTGCGCTGGCAGAATCTGCCCTTAGACATGCAAAGTATGAAACAAATCGCTTCATATTGTGGTGAGATAGAAAAAAATATCGTACTTATCAATGAAGAAGGCTACTTCGCTATCGCTGGCCCTGATAGCGATACGTACTTCCAAGAATTAAGAGAACAAGGCGCGAATGGTGGGGGAAAAGGCGTTATAACAGGAAAGATACCGTTGTCAAATGGTTAATCGTATCTGATTTCATGAAGCCTTATATAGCTATAGCTGAAGTTCGCTCCCCTAAAGGGCACTTCTGCTATAGGGGAAAGGTTAAAACATCTAATATGCCGGCAGGGTTCGAAATAACAAAGCCTTTACCTAAGTCGTCTATTTCTATTTTTGCTAAACCAAGGTTTTCTATTCTCAATATTCCCGTTTTTTCCTGCGGTAAGTCTAATATATAACGAAGCATGGTGGTTATAGCGATCCCATGACTTACCACTAAAGCATTTTTGCCTTGTTCTATAACTTCCTCCAAAAAGGCACTTGTTCTTTGTTCAACTTGTTGGTATGTTTCTCCACCGGGCATGGGTGTTAGATATGGGTTTTTCCACCACTTACCAAGTAAATCTGGTTCTTCTTTCATCAAATCAGGAACCCTTCTGCCTTCCCACTCTCCACAATGAGCTTCAATAATCCTGGCATCTTCTTTGAATGGAATATTCATCTTTTCACTTATTTTTTCAGCAACAATTTTTGCACGCTTTAATGGACTCGTATATAAGGTTTCTACGGGAAGAGAGCATAATACGGGAAGCGCTTGTTCCAAGGATTTCATACCTTTTTCGCTGATAGGAATATCTGTGCGACCTTGAAAACGCCACTCTCCGTTCCAATCTGTTTCAGGGTGTCTAAGTAAGTAAATTCTCATAATTCATATTATAATGTGAATTCCATATTCACGGAAAGTATTCATAAAAGCAATAAATGTCTTAATCATCAATGTTCGTAATCTCAGTCCTTGTTAGTAAGAAGCGAGCTGGGTTTACCATGGATAAACTTAGTCCATTACCATCGCCATCTAAACGCACGATTGCTAAATTGTCTATACGAATAGAGCGGACATGGTTTTTAGGGATTTGCAGGACATACCTGAGCATGGTTAGGATGGCTATGCCGTGACTCACGACCAAAGCATCTTCACCTTTATCGACGATTTCTTTTAGAAAAGATGTTGTCCTTCGTTCCACATCTTCATAACTTTCTCCACCAGGAATCTGAAAATTGTAGGGATCTTTCCACCACTGTTCGATTAAATTTGGTTCAGCTTGCATGAGATGTGGTACGGTTTCTCCTTCCCAACGGCCGCAATTGACTTCCATGATTCTACGGTCTTCATGAAAAGCTTTCCCTGTTAGTTTACTAACTTCTTGGGCAACGACTTTCGCCCTTTTTAGCGGACTTGTGTAAATAGTTTGCACAGATAAAGAAGCTAATATGGGTGCAGCAGTTTGCAAGTCATGAAGTCCTTTTTCTGTGATGGGGATATCCGTTTGGCCTTGGAATCTGTTTTCTTTGTTCCATTGAGTTTCAGGGTGTCTCACTAAATAGATGCGCATGACATTATTGTATGCGCATCTATTTGTTATGAAGTAAATACAGTGTTAACCTAAGACTAATTTTCATCCTCTGGTTCTAAATGGACATACACACGGTCTACATCCTTTACATGAGAGATTACATTATTAACAATTTCATCACTTATACGATGTGCGTCAGACAAAGGCAAGTCTCCTCGCACGTTCACATGCATTTCTACGACCAAGCGAGGACCTACGTATTCCGTTACCAGCTCATGGACTTTCAACACTCCGGGAACTTTTGAAGCTATATCCAGTATGCCTTGTATGTCTTCTTCGGTAGCAGAACCACCGGTGATGTATTTCAAATTCTCCATCAGTAAAGGTACCACTGCCTTGAATATCCATGCTGAGACAAAGAGACCAGCAATTGGATCTAATAAAGGGTTTATGTAATAAGAGCCTAATATGCCAAGAAATGCTGCTGTGGATGACAGTACATCAGCCAAATTGTCTTGGGCAGTGGCATGCAAAGCGGGGCTTCTCGTTTTTTGAGAAAACCTCAGCAGTGCATAATACATAAACACCTTTGTGGTTGCCGTTAGCAGCATAACCAGCGAAGGCCATCCTGGTTGAACCATGACGCCACCGGAAATGAGTTTGATGATAGAGGTTCGCGCAGCTTCATATCCTGCAAAGCCCATGGAAAGGGCTATTACTAAGCTTACCAAAGGTTCGAATCGACTATGCCCTTGGGGATGTGAGGAGTCAGGTGGCTTCTGTGAGACCCATAAGCCAAAAACCATCAGTAAAGAGTAAATCACATCTGATGCCGAATTTGCCGTTTCTGCGTACATTGCGGCACTATTTGTTATGTAAGCTACTATAGCTTTAACAGCGACCAATATTACATTACCTGCTATAGTAATCTCAAAAGCATTGACGTACCACCGATGTAGCTGCTGGTCAGGCTGATAGTCACGCACAGTTTTCACGATTTTTCACTCCTAAGGGAATTTTTGAGTTGTATAAGATGAAATTTTAGCACAATTCTTTCAGATGTAACAGTAGTTATCAAATGCAAACTTTTTTGATGAGCCAAGCAGTGGATGAGTTGGTGTCCAAGAATTGGTTTATAATTTTGCCATGAAAGTGGCAATACTTCAATGAAGATTCTCGTTGTAAGTGATGTTCATGGCAACAATGAAGCACTTCAAGCTGTGCTCAATAAGGAATCTGATGCCGATGAGGTTGTTTTTCTCGGAGATTTTGTTGACTACGGTCCATCGCCTAATGAAGTAATAGATACAATAAAAAAATTAACAGGGCATTCACTCATTGGCAACCATGATTACGCTGCGGTTTATGGAGTTAGCTGCCAATGTGGTTTGATGTTCTATGAACTTAGCGTGGAAACCCGGCTAAATTTCACAATCAAAGTACTTACTGAACAGAATAAACAGTACTTAAAGCGTTTAAAGCCCATGGAGTCTTGGACTATAGGCGGTTACAGATTTTTGGCTACTCATGGCGCGCCTTCTGATCCCCTTTACAAGTATCTAAGAGGGTGCGACCGAGGTAGTTTTAAAGGCGAAGCGGAAGCAGCAAAGCGTGCAAATCCTGGCAGTTTGGTAAATCTATTCCCCAACGGAAATGAAAACAATTACGATTTTATTTTGGTTGGACATAGCCACGAGCAGTTCTTGGTTTGTGAAAGTGGGCTAATGTTTCTGAATCCGGGTTCCGTTGGTCAACCACGCGATTATATTCCTATGGCAAGTTACGCATTGATAGAGGATGGCGTGGTTTCGTTAAAACGCGTAAAATATGATACTACCGCTACTTGTAAAGAAATCGACAAAATGCCCATAAAAGAGCAAAGTAAGGAGAAACTCAAAACCGTTATAATGATGGGTGCTCCTAATTGGGACCTAAAGCAGGAGCACTCTTGATATATGTCAAAACCGTTGAAGTTACCGATTTATAGGAGTACAAATTTTACCTTCCATGACTTTAATGATATGCAGGCAGCTTTATACGGCGATAGTAAAGATTATTTCTATGCCAGAGATGGCCATCCCACGGTAGAAAACTTGGAAAAAAAACTTTTGTCATTCGAACCTGCTGACTTTTCTTTCGTTTTTGCCAGCGGCATGGCAGCTATAAGTGCTGGCCTGCTTAGTGTTTTAGGTGAGGGGGATCATGTCATTGTGCAAGAGGAAGTTTATGGTCCCACGAGACTTCTATTTGAAGAATACTTCCCGAGTTTTGGTGTGACTTCATCTTTTGTTGATGTTACCAATTTGACTGCGGTTGAGAAAGCCATAAAAGCTGAGACAGAGCTTGTTTATGTGGAAACGCCTTCTCCGTTTACTAACAAGCTTTGCAATTTGGAAGGCCTCCGAAAAATGGCTGATAACTATGAACTGACAATAATGGCCGATAACAGTGCCGGTTTTGGCTTTTTGCAAGCTTCACGCTTTGCCGATTTAGTAGCCGTCTCATTAAGTAAGTACCCTGCCGGTGATAGTCAAATACTCGGCGGAGCACTGTTTGGGAATGAAATGTGGAGAGAGCCGGTAGAAATGGAGCGTAGCACCTTCGGTGGTGTGATGATGCCTTGGGATGCAAAACACCTTTATGATGAATTAATGGAGATGCCTGAAAGGCTTAGCCATATCGCTCACAATGCTTACAATCTTCAGGAACTATTAAAGGTAGATGAACGGGTAAAAAATGTCTATTACCCAGTAATGGATAGCTCAAAGCCATCCCCTGTGGGCGGCTTTGTAACAGCAGAGTTTGATATGAGCCTGAGTGATCTTCCCATGTTTGTTGATAAGCTCGAACTCTTTAAGAAAGGCGTTTTTTGGGGCGGCACTACTCCTGTGGTAACACCTCTGTTAGCCTCTTACAGAGTAGACGTTTTGAAAAGTTGGGGGCTTAGCCCCAACTTAGTTCGCTTTTATACAGGTGATGTCAATGCAGAAGAACTTTACCAAGACATCAGTAAGGCATTGTCATAATGGATCTTGCATATTCTGCTTAGTTCCCGGCTTTTCCAAAGGCACATGCCTTTCGCACAGCGGACAGGCTTCAGGTTCATATATAGGTAAATTCAAAAGAACCAAACTTGCATGTGGTACAGGAAGCGTTATTTCTTTCTGACGTTGAACTACAGCCACGGCACCGTCTACCACGCCTCCACCGGCCTTTACAAGGTTAATAAGCTCCATGGTGGAACTTCCTGTTGTGAATACGTCCTCTACGGTCAGGTAACGTTTATGAGGCCCAATAGCGAAACCTCGTCTGAAAGTGAGTTTACCGTTTTCCCGCTCGGCAAATAAGAATGGCTTCTGTAATTGCCTGGCCACTTCATAACCGACAACAAGTGCTCCCAATGCGGGAGCAACTACGGCATCTAACGCTTCTATATCACATATGCCTTTGGCTGTTTTTATGAGTTCTTCAGCTACGAGAATGGTGTCTTGAGGGTATGTGAACGCTTTTTGGCACTGCACGTATGTATCTGAATGATTTCCGCTGGCAAGTAAGAAATGACCATGCATGATTGCTTTACGCTCTTCCAGAAGTTCATATACGTTCATGACAATCCCTCCAACATTTCTTTCATATGTTCCAACGTTAAGTTTGGGTCTTCAGACTGGGTGAGTGCTCTGCCTATAACAGCAAAGTCCGACCACTTTGCTGCTTCTACAAGGGTGCCCGTACGTCTTTGGTCAGCAGCATCCTGGCTATCGAATCGGATTCCAGGTGTTACTGTTAAAAAACTGCTCCCTAAGTGTTGTTTTATGTTGGGAGCTTCTTTTGTGGAGCAGACAACGCCGTCCAAGCCACATTCAAATGCCATAGTGGAAAGGTTAGAGACCGTTTCTGCTATGTTGTTAATGCCTATAATGGACATATCGTCTTCACTCAAGCTTGTAAGAATAGTTACCCCGATGCTGTATATGGTCTTTCTTCTCATATTTGAGACCTCTATTACCGCATCTTTGAATGCCTTTACACTTTCCTTGCCACTAATCAGATGCATGTTTATCATGTCCACCGGATAGTGAATGAGAATTGCTTTTGTAGCTCTGTAAACGGTATTGGGGATATCATTTAGTTTTAGGTCGAGGAAAATGTGCTTGTTTTTTGTAAAAAGTGTTTGAAGGGCATAATCACCCATGGAGTAAAATGCTTCCATGCCCACTTTATACCAATCGAACGAGCTTTCTGTAATATTGATCCAATAATCTATTTTTTCTTTATCTTGAAAATCCAGCGCAAAAACTAAATTTGGTTTCATGTCATTCCTCCTCACTCACCAACGATTTGATGAACTCAGGATTCCACAAATTCGCTGTTCCTATCTCCAATGCTTTAGCGCCAGCTAATATAAATTTTTGTGCGATTTGAGGACTAGCTATGCCCCCAGAAGCGATGATAGTGTGGTCTTTGTGTTTGTAAACACTGTTTAACACGATGGGGTAGATAGCTGGTCCGCTTAATCCTCCACTTACAGCACCCAGCAAAGGTTGACCGCTCTTCAGATCAATTTCCATGGCGGGGAACGTATTAAAGAGGACGAAACCTTCAAGTAACGGTTCCCAATAATCGAGTATTTTTCCCAATTCTTCTGTAAACGGCGAGAGCTTAACCAGTATGGGCTTATTCGTGGCTTTTACACAAGCGTCCAAAATCGTTGAAACAGAGATGTAGTCTTTGCCCACCACTTCTCCGCCTAACCGTAGGTTAGGGCAGGAAAGGTTCAGCTCAAAACCATCGATAATGTCGTATTTCGAGAGCTCATGTAGGATGCTGCTGAATTCTTCTGGTGTTTCTCCGCCTACAGAAACCAATAGCGTAGTCGGTTTAACAAAATCTTGTAGAAATGTCTTGAATGCTGAAAGCCCCATGTTTTGCAAGCCTATACTGTTTATTAGACCTGCTGGTGTTTCAGCAAGCCTTGGAGGTCTGTTACCTTCACGTGGCGTAAATGTTATGGTTTTTGTCACTGCTGCGCCAAACAAATGGAGTGGTATCTCTTCAACATTGGCATATCCGCAGGTTCCAGAACTTGCAATGAATGGGTTCTTTAATGTGAGACGCTTTATTCTTACAAGTTTCTCCATGCTACATCACCTGCCTGAAATACGGGGCCTTCTTTGCAAACACGTTTGTAGCCGGAGGTGGTGGGTATGACACAACCATAGCAAGCACCGAAACCACAAGCCATGCGTTCTTCCATAGAAACAAAACCTGACATGCCCAGCTTATTCACCACCATTTTGAGCATGGCCCTTGGACCGCAGGCAAAGTAAGGAGAGGAAGAGGGATTTAGGATGTCCGTTACAAGGGTCGGAAGAACGGTGCATTGGTGTGGATTAGCAGGAAGGCGATCCAGCAGCCTTAAACTGCGTTCTTCGTTTTCTCCGTGAAACCACCTGTAAACTGTATGCGACTGAGTCAGGTTTTGAGCAAGAAAACATATGGGGCCTATGCCTGCTCCACCACTTATGAGGGTACTGTTTGGGGACGGCTTTGGAAACGGTTTTCCGTAAGGGCCCTCTATGCGTAGTTTACTGGGTATATTGCTGGTAAAATTGCCGGCTTTTTTTATGATAAAGAAGATGTCGTTTTCTTGAACGAATGCTACAGAAAATGGCTTTTTTAGGTAGTCTGTGCAAAACATGTAGAACTGGCCCGGTTGAGGAATCTCATCAACCGGACCGAAAGAAATCAATTTATAGGTATCAAAATCTTCTTGCTGAATGTCAAATGTTTTATTTACCATACTCGTAAGCTACGTTTCCCTTCAAAATGACCATGGTGACTACAGCACTTGATTCTTTGCCCACATAAGGGTTATTCTTCGCTCCCCCTTCATAACTTATAGCATGGGGTTCGTTCAGCTTTATTATGGTCAAGTTGGCTTCATTTCCTATGCCAATGCCATGTCTCATTCCAAGCAGATAAGCTGGATTAGTACTCATAGCAGTAAGCAGCGTTTCAAGTGGAACAAGGCTTGTAGTGACAAGCTCTTGGTAGAGTACTTCAAAAGCGCTATCTATGGAAGCTATACCGTAAGGAGCATCTTCCCATTCTTGATCTTTCTCCGGCTCTGAATGAGGAGCATGGTCCGTCGCAATGTTTGTTATTTCACCGCTTCTAAGTGCATGCACTAAGGCTTTCCGATCTCGCTCGTCACCAAACGGTGGATTTGCTTTTATATTGGTATCGTATGAAAGATAGGCGCTTTCATCAAAAATGAGATGATGCGGTGTTACGTCCATGGTTACATGAACCCCGATTTGCTTAAGCGCATTAGCAGTCTCCAATCCCATTAAGGTGGAAAGATGTGTTATATGAAGCCTTGATCCTACCTGCGCATTTAGCGTGCCGTCTCGGTATATGGCTGAGGCTTCTGCGGCTTTTGGAAACCCTTTTAAGCCTGTTTCAAAGCTTGCTTTTCCTTCGTAAATTTTTCCGGATTTAAAAAGGTTCATATCTTGGGCATGATCCATTACGAGCAAATCATGTTTTTTTGCATATTTGAGTGCTTGATAGAACAGGAAGCTGTTTTCTGTCCAATGTCCATCGTCACTTATCGCCACAGCTCCAGCAGAAGCAATATCTTCTGTTTCCGCAAGGGTGCCATTTTCATTGGTGATAGCTCCTGTAACAAAAATATGAAAGCCTTCAGGAGCTTCCGTTTTGAGCATGCGTTCAACCATGGGAGCGCAGTCTAAGGCTGGTTTTGTATTGGGCATAACGTTGAGTGCGCAATAACCACCCTTAATGGCTTTGCGAATGGTGACTTGTGGATCTTCTTTGTATTCTTGACCGAGCCTCACATGGGTATGCATGTCAACGAAAGTGGGTGATATGATTTTATCTTGGCAGTCTATAACCGTTTCTCCTTCGTCAGGCGAGAGGTCATGCCCACCCTTGCTTATGACACCGTTTTCAATCCTTATATCAAAACGCTCAAAGGCGCCATTCATCAATACTGTTCCATTTTTGAGTATCATTGTTCTTTACCTCCCATGAGCATGTAGTAAATGGCCATTCTTACAGCTACGCCATTGGAAACTTGTTCATTGATGGCACTTTTTTCACTGTAGGCGACATCTTCATCAATTTCTACGCCTCTGTTCATGGGGCCGGGATGAAGAACTAGCAAATCGTTCTTGGCATGTTTTACACGCTCGCTAGTCAATCCGTAGAAGCGGTGATATTCTTGGAGAGAGTTGATTAGACCTGTCTGCTGGCGTTCCAGTTGAAGCCTTAAGACATTTACCACATCCACATCCTTAATAGCTTCATCTAAACTGTAGCAAATCTCCGCATACTCGCGGACTTCGTTTGGGATTAAGGTGGGGGGTCCACTTACGACAACTTTTGCACCCAATTTGTTTAGAGCATAGATATTGGACTTTGCAACGCGGCTGTGCATGATGTCTCCCACAATAAGTACCTTGAGTCCTTCTATGTGGCCCTTGTGCTCTTGGATAGTAAACAAATCCAGCAAGGCTTGACTCGGATGTTCATGTTGGCCATCGCCAGCATTGATTATGGAGGCGTGAGAAAAACTGGACAGGTAATTTGGTACACCGTTTCTGCTATGACGTATCACAATAGCATCAACGCCCATGGCTTCTAATGTGTAAATGGTGTCTTTCAAACTCTCTCCCTTTTGGACAGAGCTTGTAGAAACGCCCACACTTACCAGATCAGCACTCATGAGCTTCGCTGCCAATTCAAAAGAGTTTTTTGTACGTGTGGACGGTTCGTAGAATAAGGTGGCGATGATCTTACCTCTGAGTGTGGGTACTTTTTTAACTTCTCTGAGGATGATATCTTTCATGGGAGTAGCCAAGTTTAATATGTAGAGGATATCCTCTTTGGAAAGTTCTTCTATTCCTAAAAGATGCTTCATTTGTTGCACCCCTTTCTTTGGCACCCTTTTCAGCCTCACTGGGCCGATTTAAAGGGATGGGTGCCGGTTTAATTGTTTTCTACTTTTTCCATGATGTAGACAGCGTCCTCGCCGTCTATTTCCTTTACATGTACCTCAATAACTTCTTTTTGCGATGTGGGTACGTTTTTTCCCGTAAAATCTGGCCTAATAGGAAGTTCACGATGTCCTCGGTCGATCAAAACACAGAGTTGAACAGCTTTTGGCCGCCCGAGGTCGAACAATGCGTCCAAACCAGCTCTGACAGTTCTTCCTGTATAGATAACATCATCTACCAGCACGACAGTGGTACCGTCTACTGCTTTAGGGATAACGGTTTGATGGACAATGGGATGCGGTCCTAACATGGACAAGTCATCTCTGTACAAAGTGATGTCGAGCTCACCTACGGGTACTGTTACATTTTCAATGGATGTAATCTCTTCTTGTAGACGCTGTGCCAGGGGAATACCACGCCGTCGAATACCAACCAACATAAGATCTTGAGCACCTTGGTTTTTCTCGAGGATTTCGTGGGCCAGACGCGCAATGGCTCGCCTCATGTCATTGTCGTCTAAAATCTTTGCTTTCTCTCTTAACTCTGCCAAACGGAGCGCCTCCTTTTTTGAGGTCCTCCACAGGCCAGCAAGACACAAAAGGGTTTTGCCCTTTCCAGCCTCACAGGACCGGAATTAAAGGACCTTTACTTAGCTCATTATAGCATGAACACCGATGACTGTCCCTCATCGATTATTTCTAACGTTGTTATGCAGAATAACAAGCTATAATCTACTGGAAATAGTGTTAAATACACTTAACATTGCGTATTGTCATACAGTTTTCTATTTGGCATAATTGTTTCTGAAGAGTTGTTCAGATACACCTTACACCTCCCTATCCACCCTTTAGGGCTAACCCCAAGCCCTTCAGGAAAGATAAAAAAAGCCCTGGCTACCCCACCAGGGCCTTTTTTTTATTGTAGTTTAGGTGATTTATCCGAGTTTGTATGGGAAAGAGCTAATAGACGTTAGATGAGAGACGATGAGCAAAATCAAGGCAAGCAATATCATGTACCAGCGAGCGTGAAACTTTGCTATTGCCCCCTTTGTTTTAGGTGGCAGATGTGAGAATTTCATGAGCATGCCTGCAATTCCCATCCAGCAAATGAGGGCTAAGAAAAGCCAGTTCCAAATGCCTGTGTAAGGAAGCATGATCACTGCATGAATAACAACCACAATCACTAAGGCTATGTTGCCATAATAATGTATGGGATGCCAGCGTCTCCCCATATTTTGTAGCCATGCCCAATGACTTTTTGGTGCAAAAATTTGCTGAATCATATGCAGCATCGCATATAGATCTGCAATGAAAAAGAGAAGTCCTGCTAATGCTCCTAAGGTCAAACCGATGTTTACTGAACTTGGCACACTATCACTCCTAACATTTGAAGTATTACGAATAATTATATAGCAGAAATGTAACCGTTGTAATAAAAAAAGTGCAGCACCTCATTCTTAAAGTGCTGCACTTAAGAAGGGTTTACTTCTTTTATTAGCGCACTTGAGCGTTTGCTACTTGAACAGCTAATGCTATGGAGTAAAGCTTACTCTCAGCGGTGTCTGCGCGGCTCGTCAATACTATTGGTGCCCTTGCACCCACAACAATACCTGCCATTGTGGCACCTGCAGCATATGTAAATGACTTGTAGAGTATGTTTCCAGCTTCTATGTCTGGTACCAGTAGTATGTCGGCGGCGCCTGCGACAGGTGAGTGGATACCTTTGTGTTCTGCAGCTTCTTTTGACACAGCATTGTCAAAGGCTAATGGGCCATCGATGATGCAGTTCTTTATTTGGCCCCTTTCACCCATTTTTGCTAAAATAGCTGCTTCCACACTTGATGGCATGTCCGGGTTCACTGTTTCGACGGCCGACAAGGCTGCTACCTTAGGTGTTTCAATGCCCAAGGCTCTTGCCACCATGACAGCATTCTCAATAATGGAAACTTTTTGCCCCAGATCTGGTGCAATAATCATAGCTGCATCGGTAAGAACAATGAAATGGTCAAAAGCCGGAACTTGAAATACGCCTACATGACTGAGTAAACTCTTATCCTTTCTCAGACCTATTTCCTTATCTAATACGGCTTTAAGATAATCTGCTGTATGGATAAGCCCTTTCATGAGAACCTGTGCTTTGCCGCTGCTTACTAAAGAGACGGCAGTTCGTGGCGTTTTTTCTAAATCAGGCTCATCCACAATTTCCACTTGGCTCATATTCACATGCAGTTGACTGCATTTTTCCTGTATGGCTTTACCATTGCCTACTAAATAAAACTGAGCAATGCCATTCTCTGTTGCCATCTTGACTGTTTCGATGACTTCTTCATCGTCCGCTTGAGCCACTGACACTTTTACGGGGTTTGCTTTCTTTACTGTTTCCAACAGCTCGTCGAAATTGTTCAACGGGCTCACCTCCTGATAGTGCGTTTATGCACATATAGTATTGTAAAATACGCATTACTTCCTTCATTATTATAAGCCTTTGAGCTTTACTCGTCTTACCATGGTTTTGACTTATACTTAAAAGGAACAAGATTTTCTGCACGGAGGCGGTAGGGCGTGAAAATCGGTTATGTTCAGTTCAAGCCGAGATTTGGGGACAAAGCTTACAACATTTCGAAGATGGTGCAAATGGGAGAGCAGTTAGATGCTGACGTAATCGTTTTCCCTGAACTTGCCAACACAGGCTATGTTTTCAAACATCAGAAAGAGCTGGAACAACTTTCCGAGCCGATGGATGGACCATCTGTTCAAACCATGCAAGAGCTGGCAATAAAAAAGAATGCGCTCGTTACCTTTGGTTTTGCAGAACATTACAATGGGTCGTTCTACAACAGCGCAGCAGCCATAACTCCAGATGGGCAAGTGCGTGTTTATAGAAAGGTGCATCTCTTTAACGAGGAAAAGCGTTTCTTCCGCCGTGGGACAGAGTTTTTCACTTTTGAATGGCGTGAAACGATTTTTGGAATGATCATATGCTTTGATTGGATGTTTCCTGAAGCCATGCGAACATTAACACTCATGGGAGCACAAGTAATTTTGCATCCAGCTAATCTGGTTTTGCCTTACTGCCAAGATGCCATGATTACAAGGTGTATTGAAAATAGGGTTTTTGAAGTTACTGCTAATAGAGTAGGCATGGAGAGAGGTTTGAAGTTTACTGGTATGAGTCAAATTACTGCACCAGGTGGCGTGGTTTTGCATAGAGGAACAAAAAGTAAAGAAGAGGCTGTGGCAGTAGATATAGATCCAAAACAGGCTTTAGAGAAACGTATTAACCGTTACAATGATTTGATTAAAGATAGGTTTCCCGAAGCTTATAGGATGAACTAAATGTTCAAAGGAGCGTGGGTATATTGAAAGTATTCCTCATCGGGGCTGAATGTGCACCATTTGTCAAAGTAGGTGGGCTGGCTGATGTATTAGGGGCCTTGCCAAAATATATCAAGCGTTTGGGTGTGGAAGCGGTAACAGTGCTGCCTCTTTATCCCTTGGTGGACCAGACGCGTTTTCACCTTCAATTTCAGGACAATTTGGTTGTTCACACAGGGAAAGGAGATATCCCTTTCGATGTTTTTAAATATGTTGATGAAGACGGCATCGTTCACTATTTTCTGAAGCAAGATCATTATTTTAATAGAAATGCTGTCTATGGTGAAATAGACGATGCAGAACGGTTTTTTGCATTTAGCTTAGCCTCTATCTTACTTGCAGAGAGAGAAAAGGCCGATGTGATTCATGCGAATGATTGGCACACTGCTGTAGTTCCGGTTTTAGTAAAAGATAGGCATTTACCTTTTAGAACGGTTTTTACCATTCATAACTTGGCATACCAAGGGCTGTGCGACAGCAGTTTGGAAGAATTTCTTATGTTAAACAGAGACATGGCTGCCAAAATGAGGCAAGATGATCACACCATGAATCCCATGAAAGGTGGCATTTTGTGTTCTGACTATGTGACTACGGTAAGTCCTACTTATGCTAAAGAAATACTAACACCTGAATATGGCATGGGCTTAAATGATGTGCTTCTTCAAAGACAAGATAGGTTAATCGGCATTCTTAATGGTATTGATACAGAACTTTTTAACCCTGCCACTGATCCTATGATTTATGAGAATTTCACCTCCGAATGGGAGAAAAAGCTGCAAAATGCAAATGCTCTTCGGAAAGAACTGAAATTACAGGAAGGTGATTTTCCTCTTATAGGACTTGTGAGCCGTTTTGTGGAACAGAAGGGAATCGATTTAGTTGCCCAAGCTTTAGATGATATTGTTGGGTTAGGCGCTCAGTTTGTGGCTCTTGGCACAGGAGACAAGCAATATGAAGAGGCACTGCTCGGTGCTGGGGAAAAACACCCAGGATTTGTTTCAGTAAACATCACTTTTGATCCCGCACTAGCACAACGTGTTTATGCTGGATCTACACATTTTTTGATGCCGTCTCGTTTCGAGCCTTGTGGTCTGGGACAAATGATTGCACTACGCTATGGTAGTGTGCCTATCGTACGGCGTACCGGAGGATTGGCGGATACGATTTTTGATGTAGATCAGTGTGATCATGGAAACGGTTTCGTTTTTGAGGAACAAACGCCAGAAGCTCTTATTGCCTGTGTGAAAAGAGCCATACGTATTTATAAGAACGAGAGAGATAAACATGTTCAGTTATTCAAACGATGCCTCTCCTGGGATGTATCATGGGATAAGTCAGCTCAGGCTTATGTTGACTTATACAGAAAGGCATTGCAGTGACTGGTAATAATTGGGAGCAAGAGCATACGGAAATAAGAAAAGACCCACTCTCTGGTACATGGGTACTTATTGCCCCTCAGAGAGCCCATAGACCTATGGAGTTTTCTATAGAGAGTGGCGAAGAAGCACAATCTGAAACGGATAAAGAAGATTGCCCATTTTGCCCAGGTAATGAACTCATGACACCACCTGAGCTTCTCTCTTACAGAGAACCCGGAACAGGGTCAAATCAAAGCGGATGGTCTTTGCGCGTAGTAAGAAACAAATTTCCAGCACTTGTTTCTACAATAGAGCCTTTACTTACAGGCGATAGTCTTTACCAGTCCATGACAGGTTTCGGGTATCATGAAGTGGTTATCGAAACTCCTTCTCATACAGACGATTATGCTGATATGTCGTTAACAGATGTAGAAAATGTCATATGGGCGTGGCGTGACAGGCTTCTTTCTTTGCATTCAGACCAGCGCATTAAGTATGCTTTAGTATTTAAGAACCATGGTATGAACGCAGGAGCCTCTTTGAAACACGCTCACAGCCAGATAATTGCTACGCCACTTATACCGAAAAAAATCGAGCAAGAAGTGAATGCTTTAAATGAGTACATTACTCGCGAGCAAAGGTGTCTCATATGTGACATCATTCGCCGTGAACAGTACGATGGTAAACGTGTGGTTTACCAAAACGAAGATTTCGTTTGTTTCTGCCCATATGCTTCTAGTATGACTTATCAAGTGATGTTGGCCCCCGTAAAGCACTGTTCAGAGTTCGTGGATATGACTGATGATGAAGTCAAACATTTGGCGATAGCATTGAGGCACATCTTTAAAATGTTTAGGAATGCATTAGGCGATATATCTTACAATATGTGGCTACACAATGAGCCTTGGCACAACAGCGACAATGATGGTAAGAGTTTCCACTGGCATATTGATGTAACACCAAAGTTAGCACATTTAGCAGGTTTTGAAGTGGGAAGTGGCTTTTTTATCAACCATACACCACCTGAGGATGCAGCGTCTTTATTAAGGTCCGCCACTTCTAATGACGATTAACATGCTTCAGAGTTGTCAGTAGGTAATGACTTAGAAATAACGTTATAAAATAACATCAACGATGAAAGTGATTGTTTCTGTTGAAGGGTGCTCGAGTCACTACAGTAGCTCTGTGTTTCAGAAGAGGGCTAGCAAAACCACAGGGAGGTGGTTTCATTGATTGGGAACGTGAATATTGTGCTCCACACTCATTTACCGTGGGTGAAAAAAGCTGGCAAGTGGCCTTTCGGTGAAGAATGGCTTTATCAAGCTATTTTTGATTCATACATACCTTTAACACAAACGTTTTTACAGCTTCGCGATGAAGGGTATCCATTTAAATTCACCATAAACGTAACGCCCGTTTTGGGAGAAATGTTGCTTGATGAATATCTTCAACAGGGTTTTGTGGATTACGCAAAAAACTTCATTAAGTCGTTGGAAACAGATGAGACGGATGTGCCAAGCGAATTGAAAGATTTCTGGCTGAGTATGGCCAAAGACCGGTTAAATTTCTATGAATCCATAGAACGAGACATTTTAGGGGTATGGGGTGAACTCCAAGAGCAGAATTATTTGTCATTGATAACAAGTGGAGCCACACATGGATTTTTGCCACTTTTAGGGCGAGATGAGACGGTAGATCTTCAAGTAAAGACGGGAATGCTGTTCCATATGGGTGCTTTTGGGAAAAAACCAAGGGGTTTTTGGCTCCCAGAGTGTGCATATAGGCCTCGTGCTTACCATGTGGCAGGAGGCAACGTTGTTCTGAGGCCGGGCATGGAAGAGTTTCTGGAACGTTATGGAGTTCAATACACTTTTTTGGATAGCAAGCCATTTGAGAACTATGTTTCTCCTGAGCCTTGGATGACCGGTAAATCGTCTCAATATAATTTGTTCCAACCTTATTTGATAAATACGAGCAATGTCGCCGGATTTCCTCGGCATGATCTATTATGCTCGCAAGTGTGGTCAGGGGATTTTGGATATCCTGGTGATGGTAATTACATGGAATTTCACAAAAAGAGTTCCTACAGCGGCGCTCGATTTTGGAAAATAACAAGCAAGAACGCTGATTTTAAAGATAAAAAGCCTTATAACCCATTGGATGCATTAAAAACTGTGGGTGGTCATGCCCGTCATTATGCAGGACGTATAGTAAATGAATTGGCTGATTACTACAGTGCGTCACACAAAGAAGGAATCGTCACTTTGACTTTTGACACAGAGCTATTTGGGCACTGGTGGTTTGAAGGGCCAAAGTTCTTGGAGTTTCTGGTAAAAGAAATGGCTGAAACCCCTGTGGCGTGGTGTTCTGGTGAAGACTACTTGAACAAGCGGGATGTCGACGCGAAATTCGATCTTGGAGAAACATCTTGGGGGGAAGGTGGCCATTACAAAGTTTGGTTCAATCCAGGCGTAGAATGGATGTGGCCACAAATTTATAGTGCTGAAAATGCAACGTTTGATGCATTGAAAATGGCTGGAGCAAATGCTGATGATAAGAAGATTAAGCAGCTCATGCGTGAGCTCTTGCTTCTAACGGCTTCTGATTGGCAGTTCTTGATAACAACGGGCGGGGCAGTAGATTATGCCAAGGAACGCTTTAACTTCCATTTGGAAAATGTCAAAGATTTGTCTGATGCGTTACTTAATAAGAAACCATTTTCAGATGAGCGTTTAAACGATTTGCAAGATCGTGATAGCTTATTTTACTTTTTATCACCGGAGCTGGTAGAACTTGGGTAAAGTACATCTCAGTTGGGTAATACACAACCACCAGCCCGAAGGTAATTTCACATGGGTCATGGATGAAGCTAATGAGAAGTCTTATAAACCATTTCTTAATTTCTTAAAAGATTCTGGCCTCAAGGTGGGGTTACATAATAGTGGCACTCTTTGGGAGTACTTTCAAGAACATGATAAAGACTACATCGAAGACGTACAAAAATTGGTAGAAAAAGGACAGATAGAACTTATAGGAGGCACATACTGTGAAGCTATTCTTTCTGTCATTCCTGATGCAGACAAAGTTGGTCAACTGAAATTGCTAAAGAGCTTTCTTGAAAAGACGTACCAATCGCCAGTGAGTGGCGCATGGGTCGCTGAGCGTGTGTGGGAACCAAATTTTCCCAAGTTTTACAACGAGGCTGGTTACGAGTATGTGTTTTTGGATGATTATCATTTTAGTCAAGCTGGTGAGAAAGGACCATTTCATGGATACTATCTTACCGATGACCAAGGGTACCAATTATTTGTTTTCCCCATAGATATGCAGCTTAGGTACCTCATTCCTTGGCGTGAACCAGAGGAAATTGTGGAGTACTTGAAATCTTTTGCACGAGAGGACAAGGACGTTTACATACTTTACGCGGATGATGGAGAGAAGTTTGGCTTATGGCAAGGGACAAACGAACTCTGCTATAAAGAGAAGTATCTGGAAAAGCTTTTGGATGCACTGAAAAAGGCTGATATTGAAGTTAATCTACCTATGGAAGTAGTAGAGAACAATGCTCAAACAGGTATCGTTTATCTGCCTACCAGTACTTATCCAGAGATGTCAGAATGGTCTTTGGGAAAGCAAAGTTATGATGAATTTATATCGGTGAAAGAAAAGCTGTCTGAGTCAGAACGTATTTGGTTGCATGCAGGTTACTGGAGACGCTTCTTAAAAGATCATCCTCATAATAGATGGATGTACGGCCGAGTAGTAAATCTTTCGCGTTATTTGAACAGTTTAACACCGCGCCATCCTCGAAAGAACAAGGCTTTGATGGAGCTTTATAGAGCAGAAGCTAACGATGTTTTTTGGCATGGTGTCTTTGGTGGTCTTTATTTAGGGCACCTGAGGCGTAATCTGTTCCACCGTCTGGTTAGTGCCAGAGTAAGCGCCGATGGCCTAAAAAAGCAATATATGGAAATAGAAGATGTCAATATTGATGGTCGGGAAGAGCTTATCGTTGCTAATGAAGGTTATCATGCTTATTTACGCTTAGATAGGGGCTCTGTATTGGAGTTTGACCTGCTTCAGGCTGAGGAAAACATGGTCGATGTCTTGGATGAAGAACCTGTGAGTCATGGCCTATTCGATGATTTCTGGAATGGCCAGCCTGTCCCGTATCAGCTCATAAAAAGAAAAGCGGAGCCTATGGAGTTAACCTTTGGCAATGATTCTTCAATGGTTCAAAAGACATATAGTTTCTTTGCCAATGATCTAATAGTCAAGTACGAGCTAAAGAAACCGGGACAATTTGTTGTGGAAATCCCCTTGAATTTGTGGAATTCAAAGGAAAGTATTTATGTTGACGATGTTCCATTTCCCATGGATAGCGTGATGGATTTTGAGCATGTTCGTCAACTTCATTGGAGTGTAGGTAAAGATGATATACATTTAACATGTGACAAAGTAGCCATGATGAGCGTGCGACCTTTGTTAATTACTCATAGAAGCGACCTTTTCCAAGAAATAACATATCAAGGTACAATAATGGCGTTACAGTTCGATATAGATAAGGCGATGAACTTATCGTTCGAATTAAGTTTAGGTAAGGGAGGTAAGACATAGTTGGGAAAACTGTTCTTAAGTTTTATCTGGCACAATCATCAACCGTATTACAAAGATCCTTACACAGGTAAGTTCGCTTTACCGTGGGTAAGGTTGCATGCAACAAAAGATTATTTAGATATGCTTCTTCTTAAGCAGAAGTACCCCAAGATAAAAGCTACATTCAACATGGTCCCTTCATTAATACGTCAATTACAAGAGTATGGAGAAGGTAACACTGACTATTATCTTGACGTCACGCTAAAGGAGGCAGAATCGCTTTCTGAAGATGAAAAGGCTTTCATATTGCAAAACTTTTTCAAAGCAGATTTTACAAAGAAGATATCTAAATTTCCTCGTTATGCAGAGCTTTATGCGAAGCGTTTTTCTCATGAGCTGGGAGAAAATGTATCGTCGTGGGCCATCAATGAGTTCAGAGATTTACAAGTTTTGTTTAACTTATCCTGGATAGATCCGCTTTATTATGAGGAGTATCCAGAACTTAGATACATAGCACAAAAAGAGCGTGATTTCACACACGAAGATGTGCATACGGTAATTGATATTCAGATGAGGATCATGAAACGGTTGGTCGATGATTATAAACAGGCAAATATCAATGGTGAAGTAGACCTAATTTTTTCACCGTATTATCATCCGATTCTTCCACTGCTTTATGATACGCGTAGCGCAAGGGATGCAAAACCAGATGTGGCTTTGCCTAATTTAGTATTTCATTCCCCTGGCGACGCTAAGCGTCAGCTCGAAAAAGGTTGGGCACAGCACGTAGCGTTTTTCGGTAAACCACCTACGGGTTTCTGGCCCTCGGAAGAATCTGTTTCCACTGACGTATTAGACATCGCAGCACAAACTGGAGTGTCGTGGGCAGTAACAGATGAACGTATACTTGCGAAAAGTTTGGGCATGGAGTACTTCAAACGTGGCTATAAAGACGTTCCAGAGCAGGCACAGGTTCTGTATAGCCCATACAAACTACCTTTGAATGATGGTAGAGAAATAACGTTAGTATTTAGGGACCAAGTGCTTTCGGATTTAATCGGTTTTGAATACGCCAAATGGTCTGCGGATGCTGCTGTGTCTGATTTCATGTCAAGGCTGGAAACCATTTATAGAAAGATAGAGCCATTACAGGGTGATTACTTAGTAACTGTGGCGCTGGATGGAGAAAACTGTTGGGAGTATTATGACAATGACGGCTATGATTTTCTCTCAGCGCTTTATAATGCCTTAAGCAATGTTGATTGGGTAACAACTGAAACGGTCGGCAACTTTATCAGTGTGCACGATAATGATTTAGGTAAACTTGAAAAAATGAAAACGGGCTCATGGATATATGCAAATTTTGATATGTGGATAGGAGATCCATTAAAGAATAAAGCGTGGGACTATCTAACGGCAGTCAAGCATGCAGCGGATTTGGTACTAAGAAAAGGTACTAATACTGATGAAATTGCTGAACAGGTAGAAGAACAATTACTGATTGCAGAAGGCTCAGATTGGTTTTGGTGGTATGGGAAACCGAATGAATCTGTAGATAAGCCCGTTTTTGACGAACTTTTCAGAAACAACCTAAAAAAGGTTTATTCTTTACTTGATGAGCCTATCCCTGAGTTCTTGAATGAACCGATTTCTTAACAGGAGGTGTTATTGGCTATGACTATGGAGGAAATGGCAGAATCATTTCCAGATTGGCTTCTTGAAGCAGAATCACTTACGACACACTTACCTTTTGAGCAGATGAGCAGAAAGCTCATAGTTGGTGCTATGGGTGGGTCAGCGATTGGTGCCGATTTTGTGAACACAGCGTACTATGACGTGCTTCCGCCTATCCCTGTGCTCAGAGATTATCGTTTGCCTTTTTGGATAGGTGATGGCACATTTATTGCCTCGAGTTATTCTGGTAATACAGAAGAAACATTGACTTTGTTGAAGGAAGCTGCAAAGAGAAAACTTTACATAGTTGGAGTTTCTTCTGACGGAGAAGTAGAAAAGTATTGTAAGGAAAATGACCGTCCTTTTGTAAAACTGCCGCCTGATTTACCACCGCGTATGGCTTTGCCTTATTCTGCACGCGTTATCTCTGTCATGGTGGAGAATCTGCACGGAATAAAACTTCCATGGAAAGATGCAGTGGCATTTCTCAAGCGAGAAATGAATGCTATCAAAGACAAAGCAAATGCCATCGCAGATAAGTTAGTTAATACAGACGCCGTGTATGTGTTTTCTTCGCAACGTGATTACGTACTTTCTATGCGCTTTGCTGGAGAAATCTCTGAGAATACAAAAGAAGTAGCAGGTTTTCTTTATATGACAGAGGCTAACCATAATTTCTTGCAGGGTTTCCAGCATGGGGCAAGTAAACGCGTAGGAATCGTTGTGTATGAAGATACAGATAAGTTGGATAGGATTGAACTTCAGTCGTCATTTTTGCTGAGAAAAGCTGAAGAGAACGGATCTCCAGCGATAAAGATTGACTTAAAAGGAGAGACACGCTTAGAAAAACTGCTTTATGGCGTCCTGGTAGGGGATTTTGCATCCATTTATATGGCTCAGAAAAAAGGCATAGACCCTATGCCTGTTCACATCATAACTGAACTGAAAACGTATCTGAAGAACGCATGATAACCTGGTTGGGTGCGCTCATTTGGTCCCTTTGTTCTTTCTTTTTTGGGTTCTGGGGCGTGCCCATTCTTTCTATTATGCTACTTGGCTGTTTGGCAGGCTATGTATGGAAAGATATTGCTATAGAGATTGGGAAAGATACAGGTATTCTTAAGAGCCAAGTAGCACATTTTTCTAAACTGTCTTTGAGCAGTATTCAGGTTCTACCTGCTGAAGCCAAGATAAATGTTGCGTATGCGTTGTTCTTTTTTGTTATCGTTGCTTTTGTTTCCATTTTGTTTTTGGCTTTAGCGTGTTATGCTTTTAAAATTCACAAAAAGACACCTCGTACGTGGCAGGGGCTTGCAGTTAGCACCATTGTAGGATTTGTTGTCGGGTTTATTTTTGTAGGTACATGTGGACTGTCACTAACTTCTTTAGGGTTTGAAATTCCTACGGCTGATTACTCCGTGTTGCAGTACTTTTTCTCTGTTTTAATCAGTGCTTTAGCCTAATACCATTTTGGGTATCTTGTATATGTAATGTGGAGGTGAATGAGTCATGGAAGGATTTTATGAAGAACCTCAAGTAGAAGGACCAAAGACACCTAAGAAAAGAAACTCTTGGCTTAGAAGTGTGACAGCGATTTTAGTAATTGCTGTGATGTTGTTTGCATCAGGTTTTGTAGGTTATACCTACGGGTACAATCAGAAACCGGCTGTAAGCAGTAGCCCAGTGGCGGTAACAACCTCTTATACATCGACTTCTTCCATTTCTGATCTGCAATCTCAAATAGAAACTGTTGCTGCAGAAGCATCAGACGCTGTGGTGAACATCCAGACGGAATCTATGTCATACAATTTTTTCTATCAACCAGTTCCATCTGAAGGTCTTGGATCAGGATTTTTCATTAGCAGTGATGGTTACATACTGACAAATAATCACGTTATTGATGGTGCCAGCAACATAACTGTTATTACAAGAGATGGGAAAAAATACAGTGCCAAAGTTGTTGGAAGCGACCAGCTTTCAGATTTGGCTGTTCTGAAGATCAACGTTTCGGGTGTTAAGTACTTAACATTTAGAAGTACTGATAGCACCAGAGTTGGAGAATTTGTTCTGGCCATTGGTAATCCTCTTGGTTTAAGCTATTCTGTAACGTTCGGTGTTCTGTCTGCAAAAGAACGGAGCATAGAGGAAGACAATGGCGCATTGGTTGTAGACATGCTGCAAACAGATGCAGCTATTAACCCGGGAAATTCTGGTGGACCTCTGCTGGATCTTAGTGGTAAGGTAGTCGGGATAAATACTGCTATAAGTACTGAGGGTCAGGGAATAGGTTTCGCCGTTTCAGGTGACACCGCAGTGAAGGTCATAAATGACATTATGAAAAATGGGTATGTTAAATGGGCTTACCTTGGTGTTGTTACCCAAGACGCGACCAAAGGTGATGGGGTTAACGTGGTTAACTTAGACGCTACTGGCCCTGCTTACAAAGCCGGTATAAAGGTCGGAGACAAGATTGTTGCAATTGATGGTAAAACAGTTACCAGCCAAGAAGATTTGAACAGTATAATTCGCAAACATAATCCAGGAGATACCATCACTATCACCCTGCAACGTTCTGGACAGACATTAAAGATCTCTGTGACATTAGGTGAGAGGCCTCAAAGCTGATAAACATTACGATTTATAGCGATTAAGGTAGATTGATTGAGATTTATTAAGAAATACGGAAGTGGTGTCAGCTTTTGTAGTTGCATTGTTGGCTGAATGTGGTAAAATACTAAACTGCACTGAAAAACATCAAAATAAGAAGGGAGTGGTGGTAGGTGAACACCATCGGTCGTCACTTCATTGTTGAAGCATCGAGATGCAACCCCGATGTGCTAAACGATATCGATAAGATTGAGAGCATTTTGGTGGAAGCAGCTCGCCAGGCTAATGCAACCGTGGTGACTTCTACCTTTCACCATTTCTACCCTCAGGGTGTGAGTGGTGTAGTAGTGGTCTCCGAGTCTCATCTGGCCATACATACCTGGCCCGAGAAGGGTTATGCCGCTCTTGATATTTACACGTGCGGCGATACCACGGATCCTCAAAAGGCGGTAGATTATGTTGTTAGTAGCCTCGGCGCAAAGGAAGTCACACAGACGTTTATGCTTCGCGGAGTGGAACAAAGTGATTCGTTCACTCATATTATGACAACATCACAAGAAAGGGAGAACGACGGTGAAGAATTGGCTGTGGTTCTCTGATAACTTCAGTCCATCTGAAATCCACATGCATGGTTTTACTGGTCATGTGTTCGAGAAAACGACACAGTTCCAGGAGTTAGACATTGTTAACAGCCCGTATTTCGGGCGCATGCTCATTTTAGATGGAGACGTGCAGTCAAGCGAAAAAGACGAGTTCATTTATCATGAAGCCATGGTTCACCCGGCTATGCTCTTGCACCCTGATCCAAAAAATGTGTTGATTATGGGTGGAGGAGAGGGAGCAACTGCTCGAGAAGTATTAAAGCACAAATCGGTAGAGAAACTCTACATGGTGGACATTGATGAAGATATGATCGATGCCGCCAAGAAATATCTTCCTTCCTGGCATCAAGGTGCATTCGACGATCCGAGAATGCATTTAGTGCTGGAAGATGCACGAAAAGTAGTGGGCAATTTTGAAGACGGTGCTTTGAACGTCATCATTAGTGATCTTACTGAACCATTTGAGATGGGCCCTTCTTTTCCACTCTTTACAAAGCAGTTTGCTCAAATTGTTTACAATAAGTTAGACAATGATGGAATTTACGTTTTGCAGGCATCTATTCTTAGGCCACTGGTCTACACGATGCACGCGGCCATAAGACGTACATTAAAACTTGTATTTCCAATTGTTCGCTCTTATGCTGTATATGTTGAATCGTTTGATACACCATGGTCGTTTATCATAGCGTCTAAGGGAAAAGACCCTATGGACTGGAACGATGAAGACCTTGATAAGGCCATAGAACAAAGAATACAAGGTGAACTAAAGATGTATGATTCCCAAGCGCATTGGCACATGTTCTGCTTGCCAAAGAACATAAGACATGCTTTGGAAAAAGATGGCCCTGTATTGGACGAAGAAAACCCTGTTTATCTTACTCGAAAAGGGGACATCATTCCTTACGAGTAGCTAATTTGTTGCTGATTTAATCAACATACTGTTGTCTGTGGGCCTCCCCAAGGAGGCCCATCATTTTATGAAATAAGTTGTTCAACAGGTTCGTTATTATCCCAATAGAATATATCTGGCACATTAAAGTTTCTTACTTCTTCTGGAAACTCGGAAGCAAATACAATAGCATTTGATATTTTATTGTAATGTAGATGCATGTCCACATCACGGTTCTTGACAAGAAATGGATTTCCATTATAAAAACCAGCAAAGTTGCTATGGTATCGAAGCAACGAAATGGGAGAAAGCTTATCCATTACTGTTTTGATTAAAATGAGCTGTGTATCGCTCATGTTCATCTGTGAAGCCATGGGCAAAAGGTCTTTCTCTGTCCCATTCATGCAGAGTACGTAAGGCCCCATTAACATGGGCTGTACCTGGTTTTCCACTGCGGGTAGCCCTTCGGAGGCTTTTCTCGTATGAAAAAGAAACCAATTCCCTTCCTCTTGAAACTCATAAAGACGTTCTGCACAAATCTGAGGATTAAATTTATCAGGCATCCCTTTTTCGCAAACGACTTCTCCATTTTCTTTTAAAACAGCAAATCCGTTTCCGTCTCCTCCCTTCCTTAGTTCCAAAAAAGACAGAAAATCAGATAACGGTGGCAGTTCTTGACCGAATGATTGCAGCCCCTCTCTGTTAAACAAAGCAATTCTGCACATAAGTACCTCCCATGTAGTTACACATCTTATTTATCTTACATAGATAATATTAATACTAAAAGGATGAGGTGATGAATATGACAAATGTCCGTCAAATAAACTTGGCCCTTGGTTCGGGTGGTTATTTTGGTTTTGCTCATGTAGGTGCGTTGAAAGTGCTTGAGCGTGAAGGTATAAAAGTAAATGCTATATCCGGTTGTTCTGTAGGCAGCATTATGGCGGCATTATATGCAAAAGGGTTAAGTGTGGAGGATATGGAACGATATTCACTGGAATTTGCTGAAACACTTTTCACTTATAGTTCTTGGAGCACTGTAATATCTAATCACATAAGCGAAGACAGAATGATGAAATCTGTTCATGACCTGATATTGGTGGAGGATTTTTCCCAATTGAGAATTCCAACGTATATATGCGCTACCGATCTGATACACTTTAAAACTATTTGGTTTACGCATGGCGATTTGGTGACTGCTGTGCGTGCTAGCATAGCAGTTCCTGGTGTATTTCCAGCATTGGAAAAAGATGGCATGGTGTTGGCTGATGGTGGCATACTTGAACCTCTGCCTGTGGATGTTTTTAGGTCAAGTAATATACCTGTAATGGCTGTAAACTTATATAGCTACGACAATTATGTTGGATGGGAACTGCCCAAAAACAAGCTAAAGAAACCATTAACGACATTGTTGAGAACGTCTGACGCTATGCTTTGGTCTACGGCGCAGCGTCAAAAGGCTTTCTGGTTTGTAACCGTTGAGCCAGATCTGGCTTGCGCAAATGACACCAGTTTGTCTATTAAGGAAAGAGCTGAACAGATGATAAAAAAGGGCGAGGAAGCGACTGAAAAGATGCTTCCTGAACTTGAACGCATGTTCAAGAGAGTATTGCCCATAGAAGGAGGAGAATAACATATATGGAAGTTGGCATAGTAGGTTTGCCATTATCGGGTAAAACCACACTTTTCAAAGCATTGACAGGGAATAAAGTACCAGTAAAGGACAAAGAGATAAACATTGGGGCAGCATTGGTTCCAGACGAAAGGGTTGATGCACTCGCTGAGGTCTTTAAGTCGAAAAAGGTTGTGTATGCTTCCATTAACATTGTGGATATGCCCGGAGTGGATCCAAAAGACAGAAAAAGTACGTCAAGGTTCCTTGAAGGCGCCCGCGGTGTAGACGCTTTAGTACATGTGGTGCATGCATTTGAAAATGCATCTGTACCTCATCCATTAGGACGTATCAATCCTCAGGAAGATGCCGAGACACTCGACACAGAACTGATTTTTGCCGACATGGATATGGCCGAAAAAAGGCTTAGTGCCAGAAAAATATTGCCAGAAGAGAAAGCCCTTTTGGAAAAGGCGTCAAAGGTATTAGAAGGTGAGCAGTTACTTATTTATGGAACGGATTTAGGAGATGAAGAAAAAGAGCAGCTAAGGAAAATGGGTTTTGTAACAGCTAGGCCGCAGATTTATGTACTCAATGTCGATGAAAACACGGACAAGAACCTAATAGAAGGTTTTATGTCTTTTGCGAGGGAAAAGGGGCGGCTGTCTTTGAACGTTAACGCTGAATTGGAATCGGAAATTGCATCGCTGGAACCTGAAGAGCAAAAAAGCTTTCTGCAGGAATATGGCATAGATAAACCAGCTGTGGTCCGTTTAGCAAAGACGCTTTATGACCTTCTGGGGCTGCAGTCTTTTCTGACGGCTGGAGAGAAAGAGGCACGCGCTTGGACTATAAGAAAAGGTGCTACTGCTGTTGAGGCTGCAGGAGCCATACATTCTGACATTGCGCGCGGATTTATAAGAGCAGAGGTTGTAGATTGGCAAGTTTTGGCAAAAGTCGGCAGTTGGGAAGAGGCACATCGCCAAGGGCTTGTAAGGTTAGAAAAGAAAGATTACGTTATCAAGGAAGATGATGTTCTCTACTTTAGATTTCACGTTTAATTAAATCATTTACCACGGGGTGCTTAAATATAACCATGAGGGCAGCGTACACCGCTATGGAGATGAACACATTTAAAACGGTGTACAGGTCCCTTAATGGGAGCGCCTTATACATTGTGTAAGTGATAACCCCCATAAGCAAGGAAGCTATGACGGACTTTACCATGGGGGTAAGACAAGGTCTTAAAGACAAATGAGGAATTTTCCCTCTTAATAGATAATGGTAAAGTGCAACATTGACAAATATGGTTATGGATGTTGAGATGGATAAGCCGAAAGCACCCATCTTTAGTGGAAACGCAAGAATGTAATTGAGTAAAACATTTATAACCACTCCTAAGCTTGCTATCTTCATTGGTGTTGCTGTATCTCCTGTAGTGTAATAAAGCCGTGGATACAGCATGCTCAAACCGGCAGCGAATAAGCCCAAGCCATAACCACTTACGAGCTTACCTGTTACCTGTGCATCATGGATAGAAAAGTTTCCACGTTGAAAAAGCAATTTCGCTAAAGGAAAACCTAAAATTAAAAGTCCCACAGCAGAAGGAATCATAATGGCTTGTATGAGGTCAAATGCTTTCTGCACACGTGCATTGAGGTCAGTGTAAGCGCCGTTGTTAAAGTCCTCTATGATATAGGGATAATAAGCGGCAGAGATGCTTGCTGCAAATATACCAACTACCATAGTCATAAGTTGGTTCCCATAATTCAAAGCTGCAATACTACCAACAGGCAAAAATGAAGCCATAATTTGATCTACTAAAACATTTATGTACTGCACAGAGCTTCCCAACAGTATTGGGAAAGATAGTACAAGGAAGTCTCTTACATAAGGATTTTTAAAATCCACAAATGGCTTGAAATATGTAGGCTGTTTTCTTAAGATTCGTACCATCGGGATGAGCACAAATACGGCAGCACCAATCATAGTGCCCAATGCCAAAAACAAAACACTCTTCTGTGGGAAGAAAAAGTAAGCCAAGAGAATGAAAATTAGTATGATGATGTTCTGGATGGGAGCAGATATCATGTAGGGGACAAAGTCTTTATATGTTTGGGAAAGGCCGGTAAGCATACCGTTCATAACGATAAAAAGCGTGGAAAAAGCAGTGAAACGTAAAAAATAAACGGCTAATGCAAAACGCGAACCGCTTTCTTTCAAAAAACCTGGTGCAAACAAAGAAATAAATGGTTGAGGTACTACGGAGAGAACAATGGAAAAAACTGCTAAGGTCAAAGCTGATGTTCCGAGTATCGCATTAGCTGCTGTCCAGGCACTTTCTTCATCCTTTTCATGTTTCAGCTTCATGAAGAGTGGTATCAACCCAGCGGACGTAGAAGCGTTCAAAAGACTTCCTAATTGGTTAGGAATGTACTGAGAAATATTGTAAGCATCTCTTATACCGCTTAAGCCATATATGGATGCTAAAGCGATCTCTCGTAGAAAGCCTGTTATACGACTTATGAAAACAGCGATAGTTACTTGCCCAGTGGCTTTTCTTAAGCTCGGTTGAGTTTTAGCTTTTTCGTTCTCCATAAGCATTTATATCTTATCATGGTCGTGCAAATAAAGGGAGGAGAGAAAAATTTAACATAAATGGCGATGTGTTAACATTTAAGGCGGAGGGGTGCCCGAACCTGGCAAGGGCCCGGACTCGAAATCCGAGGGCAGCCTGACGGCTGTGTGGGTTCAAATCCCACCCCCTCCGCCAAAACATGTTTTAAATTACGCCGAGTTCTTTACCAACTGCGGTGAACTGCTCTAACGCAAAATCCAGATCTTTCTTTTCATGTGTTGCCGATATCATGACGCGCATACGAGCCTTGCCTTTGGGAACCGTAGGATAACTGATTGCTTGGGCGAAAACGTTTCTCTCAAATAGCTTCTTAGAGAACTCTTGTGCAGTCAGTTCATTACCTATCATTACAGGCGTTATAGGTGTTTGACTCTTTCCTAAATCGAAACCTGCTTTAGACATGCTTTCTTTGAAGTACTTAGCATTATCCCAAAGTTTGTTAACCAATTCATCAGATTCCTGAAGAATTTTTACTGCTTCCATACAAGCATAAACATCTGCTGGAGTAGGCGCAGATGAGAAAAGCAATGGTCTGGCTTTCTGCTTAAGCACTTCTGCCAAAAGTTTGCTGCCTGCTGCGAAGCCACCAACGACACCAAATGCCTTGGACAACGTTCCTATTTCTACGTCTACACGTCCTTGAAGGCCGAAGTAATCTACAATGCCTCTGCCTGATTTTCCTAATACACCTTCACCATGCGCATCGTCTACGTAAAGCATGCAGTTGTACTTATCAGCTAAGTCAGCAAGTTTTTCCATGGGTGCTATGTCACCGTCCATAGAAAACACCCCATCAGTAATGATCATGGCTTTAGCGTAGTTTCCTCTTTCCTGTTTCAATATGTCTTCCAATGCCTCTGCATCCAGATGAGGATAGCGAATAATTTTGGCTCTGCTTAAGCGCGATCCATCAATGATGGAAGCATGGTTCAATTCATCAGAAAATATGGCGTCACCTTCTGTTACCAATGCTGGTATGGTGCCCAAATTGGCACAAAAACCAGATTGATAGAGGACGGCCGCTTCGGCACCTTTAAATGCAGCCAGCATTTCCTCTAACTGCTCTTGAGGTAACTGGTCTCCTGCTATGGTTCTTACCGCAGCAGGCCCTGCTCCATAGTCGTCTATACCTTTCTTTGCACTTTCTTTTAGACGTGGGTGGTTGGCAAAGCCTAAATAATTGTTTGAAGATAAGTTTAAGACTTTTTTACCATCTACAATGATCCATGCACCTTGAGGTGACCCAATTTTTCTGATAGTGTTGTACAAGCCTTGCTCTTTTCGTTCTTTTAACTCCCTTTCGAAATCTTCCACAGGCATCATATTCTTACCGCCTCCTTAATCTTCATTTAGTATAATATGTTTCATGAGAAAAATCAGAGGGTTTTACGTATTTCTTTGGTTTGTTTTTATCGTTATAAGCTTGTATGCTTTTAGTTTCTTCTCTGGCAGTAAGCACATACCAAGTAACTTAGGGCCATTTCACCTGTATGCACTAATGATAACCATGGGGGCGGTATTTGCCTATATTGCTGCACTTTTGCTTGGTCCAACAAAAGGCATAGATGAGGACCTCATAGATCGTTTTGCTTTAGTTTCTATCCCTCTGGGTTTGGTAGGTGCTCGTCTGGGGTTTGTGCTACAGAATGCAGAGTATTTTCAAAATCACCCTTTGGAGGTCATTGGCATAACGCCAAACGGTTTTGGGCTTTCTGGTTTATCCATACATGGAACTATTGTTGCTGGAGTTCTTGCGCTGATTCTGTTCTACGGTTGGGTAGGATTGAAAACACTTGACTTGGGTGATTTGGGTGCTTCTATCCTGCTCATAGGACAGGCTTTCGGCCGTTTTGGTAATTTTTTTAACCAAGAACTTTACGGTTATCCCACATCTTTGCCATGGAAAATGTTTATTGATCCTGCTCATCGCCTGCCTAACTACTATGAGCAAGCTTTCTACCATCCAACGTTCTTTTATGAAGGAGTACTTTGCCTTATAGGAGCAACCATTTTGGCTTACAGGTTCTTACATAAGAGAAAATTCAAAGGGCAATTGATTTTCGAATATTTGATAATCTACAGTGCAATTCGCTTTGTGGTGGAGTTCTTCCGTATAGAACCCCCATCATTATGGGGGCTCCATACGGCTCAAATACTGTCTTTAGTACTTATCGTTGTGTGTTCTATTCTGTACGCACTGACTCTGAAATTTGGACGTAAGCTTTACGTTGTCGAGGACCGTCAAATTCCATAAAGAAAATACCTTGCCATGTACCTAAAGAAAGTTTGCTTTGGTGCACAGGTATGGTTATAGAAGTTCCTACTATGGAAGACAAGAAGTGAGCGTCTGAGTTTCCTTCCAAATGTGTCCACTCCATACCAGCTGTCAGTTTCACTAACGCATTCATGACATCACGGATGACCGACGGATCAGCATGCTCGTTTATCGTAAGCCCAGCCGTGGTATGAGGAACATAAATCGTGCATATACCTTCGCTAACGCCTGCACTCCGGACTGCATCTTCTACTTGCTTCGTGATATCTATGGAAGCTCTTCTGGAAGAAGTCTTTATTGTAAGTTCTATCATGGGTGTATCTCCCAACTAATGTGTTTCTCGATGTCAGGTCTGAGTGTCGCACTGACACCGCAGTATTTTTCTTGAGAAAGTTCCACAGCTTTTTTCAGATTATCTTCTTTCACATTACCGTAAGCAATGTATGTAAGCGAGATTTTTTTGACATACTTGGGGTGTTCTTCCGCTGTTTCTCCTTCGACTTTAACTACCAGCCTCTGAATAGGCTCTTGCATCTTTTTCAAAATGGAGATGACATCCATGGCAGTGCAGCCTGCTAATGCTGTGAGCAGTACTTCCTTGGGACGAGGGCCTTCGTCTAGACCGCCATTGTCTTTCGTACTATCCATTACGAAAGCAAACCCACTTCCTGTTCGTGCCAATAGTTGCATCCCGTCAACCTGGTTTACTTCAACACTTAATGTCGACATTGTAATAAGCACCTCCCTTAACTAAAGCATACCTCAAAAAACGCGTTCCTGTCATGGTCCTACTTCACGCTACTGAGCATGCTCTCTATGGATGCTTGTATGCTCGCCATTTGGCTGCGAACACTTAGCAAATTGGTATCTTTGGTTAATGCCAATACTTGCTGTGCATACTTGATTTGCTCTAAAGCGTCGTTCAAATCTTTTACCGCTGCATCTTTGCTACCTGCCGCTATTTCACTTTGAGCGCGATTAGAAAGTAGAATAGCAAGATTCATGCGCGCAGAGTAGAATTGATGGTCCCAGCTCACTGCTTTCTGGAAATACTCTATTGATTCATCCAAGCCGCCAACTTTTGCGTAAACATTTCCCAATGTAGCATATAGATTTTCAGGAGCCCACGTGGTTGATCCGTATTTTTCAGCCTTAGCAATGGCAGTGGCTATTACGTTATTTGCTTCCGTAGGGCTTGATGTTTTTGTTAGATCCCAGTAGTATGATGCTGACCTCAAATAGTTAATAGCATAGTACGACTCATTGGGGTTGTACTTCATAGCTTGATCGAGGTAGTAGAGAGAACTTTGTATAACTTGCGGTTTTTGCTCATCGGTAAGTGAAGATTGATTTGTTTCATAATAACTCATGTTTCCATAGCCTTTTCTAAAGTTCGACTCTGCTACCCAAGCATTAACGTAGTAGTAGCTGTTGTAGATACATAGTACGAGCAGCACTGCCCAAGCTAAGGTAGGTATGAACTTTAACAGCGTGTTTTTTTGCGTTTCTTGCTCTGTTTCTTCCCTGGCATACAGATTATAAACGGCAATTATGAGCCCTAATAGTGCATAGAACATCATAAGTGAAGGAAGCATGTCAAAAATAGTTACCAAGTTTGTAGCGTAAGCTATTAACGAGGCCGTTATTCCCAGGACAAGCAATTTTTCTTTCTTTGAATCCACCGATTTTAATGTCTTGTAGAGCATGCCAGCGGCAGCTATGAACATCCATATGTAGAAGATGAACCCTACTATGCCTACCTTCGCGAGAACACCAAGGAAGTTATTGTGCGGATCATCATAATTAACATTTGGTTCTAACTGTGATAGCTCTAATGGTTTATACTGCATAAAACCACGTCTAAAGCTTTCTATACCAATGCCGAATATCCTTCCGTGTAGCGTATTCTGTAAAGAAAAACCCACCGTGTGCTTCCATAACACCAACCGAGTTCCTACGGTTCCGCCCAGTTTATCTGCTATTGAAGACGGAGACATAGAATAGATTTCAAACACACCTACAGCGCCGACGATTACAATGATTACAATCAGTGCCACGGACGTTCTCCAAAGCTTTGGAGAGGCTTTTTTGTCTATAAAAAGGGCATTCAGAAACGCCCAAAGTGTTAGGCCCACTCCAAAACCGAGAGCACCAGAAAACACGTTAACGCTTCTTTCTGAAGGATAAATAAGCAACGATATGACAAAGGCAATAAGTGCACTGGCCACGGCAATGTAAAGCCATTTTTGTGTTTTTGTACGTTCTTCTTTACTTAGGAATGTAAAGAATAGCAGTACAGTCATAGTTAAGCCGCCGAATGCACCCATGAAACCGCCTTGAGCGGTGAGAAGAAGACTAAGGAATTGAACAAAAAACAGGCCAAGCCATATCCAACTATTTTCACTTCCCTGGTCGCTTAGCAGTCGACCTAATGTGAGAAAGGTCGTGATTACCATTACAGGACCAAAAAAGTCTGGGTTACCCAAAAATCCGAATGCTTGTGTGCCATAAGCGGAAACAAATCCAAGAGGGTCGAAACCAAGAAACTGACTAAGACCAATTAAGCCATTTACTGTTCCAAAAACGATGACAGTATCTACAAAAATATTGACGAAGTTTTTCCTGTCTATGATACCTGCAAAGATGAATGCTAATGATATGGCTTGTAATTGCACGATAAGCCCGATTTGGCGCTCATAAACGCCTAAGAATGAAACGATGGGAGTGATAGAAAATACAGTAGAGAAAACTAAAGACACAGCATAACCAATAATGGGTATGAGAAGAGGAGTCTTTATCCACTTATCACTTCTTCTTAGATTTAAGAACAAAACCCAGGAACCTATAATCAACCAGAGCCACGTGAACATGGCTGATTTTGTAAGGTCAAAAGCACGTGTTACCGAACGTGAATAAAAGACTATGGGGAAGATAAGTAAAACCAGACTCAAACTGAGCATCAGTGTTGGGGACACTGCCGTTGCTGTTTGTTGTTTTGTTTTTTTAGCCATTTAAACTGCCTCCTTCTTCAACAGTTCCAATGTTTTTGTATAATGTTCTTCCTTGTCTATGTCAAAACCGAACACCGGTCTCGATGTGAATACAGGGTATGCTGTTGTGTGAAACTTTGTCTCGATCATTTTCCATATATAAGGCACATCTAGGCGACCAGTAATAGCTCTGAATATTGTGCCGATACCCAACATAGAAGCAATTTTCAGTGGATTCTTCCTGTTTCCGAGCAAGTCATCTGCTAAATCAGCATTTTTTAGAAAAAGCTCTTTCTGAAGAAGCACACCATTAGCCAGTTTGAAATAGCCCTCTTTGATTTTTACATATGTTCTGGGAGCACCTGGGAATGCTTCTTCTATGGCATCTTTGGGAACTATGAGTACATAAACACCGCGATCACCTCCAGCTTCAGCTTCTGCCAGTAGTTGCTTTATATCATCAGCCGTTATAAAAGGCATATCTGCTGATATGATAAGAAGATATTTTGTATCTAATTTCTGAGCCGCATTAACCAACGTTTGTACGATATTTGAGGTGGCCTCTACGTTAGGCTCAAGACGATATTTGTCGGCCAACCACTGGTCTGTGGCAATAATAGCAGGTAAACCAGTTTCTCTTACACTGTTCCATGTATGAACTATCAAAGGGTCATCATTGGCAACAGGCAATTCCAACTTACTTCTTACTCCATATTTTTCAACCCATTCTTCTTTTGATGAACCTGCCAAAACTAATATACCAACATCCATCATTATGGTGACCACCTTTCTATAAACAATATTTTATATGGTAACTTAGGATATGTCTTGATTTTCTTCAAGGGAGCAAAAAAAGCTGACCCTGAACCTGTCATAACAAAAGGACCGCATGTTCCCAAGTATTTTCTGACTTCGGCTAATTGGTCGTCCACATACGTCTCAAGCACATTACCAAAGCTTCTTTCAAAGGTGTCTTTATCGCCTTTCTGAATAGCTTCAAGAGCACGCCGAGTGAAGTCTGTATACGATGGAGCTTCGTCCCACCGTCTATAAAGTTCACTTGTTTGCGAAGTATACTCAGGGAATACAATTATGAGTTC
Source organism: Coprothermobacter platensis DSM 11748 (assembly GCF_000378005.1). GTDB lineage: Bacteria > Coprothermobacterota > Coprothermobacteria > Coprothermobacterales > Coprothermobacteraceae > Coprothermobacter > Coprothermobacter platensis. Next base: position 1,031,064 of record NZ_KB899040.1, on the reverse strand, counting down.
AAGCGAAAATGGCAAAGGCACCGGACTTATCACGCTTTGGTCTCCTTCGACTACGGCGAGTTTGCTTTTTCCCATCAAGAAATAGGCATCTCTGGTAGATGGCTCAACGTGTGTGTATGATGCTATGAGAGCATCATCTGCTGAGGAACCGCCTAAGCCAAAACCAGTTGGTACGGATTTATATATGTAGGCGGAGCATGGGTGTTTCTTGTATGTTTTATATGCTTTTGACTGATTGTATGGGATTTCAAGATGTTCCATACGAAAAAGTCCAGGGCTATCCCAAAACATGCCTTCAGCTTCAATAGGGACTTTTAGAAATAGGGAACGGATGCGGTGGAGATTTTCAGCTTTATCAGTTACATCCAATGTAAGGTTTATCTTAGCTCTCACTGTTCTCTTTTCCATAGTGCCACAGCACCTTTAGGTAAATGTGCCTCATCCTTTCTGCTGCACGCTATATGCCGCGTTTAAAAGTACAGTATTATTAATATTGCTATTATACAAAATGGGAGGTGCACACCTTGACGATTGACGAAGTAATGAAAACGATTCAAGACGAAGGAATAACGCAAGTAGATTTGAAAACTACGGACATATGGGGGCGCTGGCATCATGTGACGCTGGCCAACACCTATTTTAGTGAGAAAACGTTCGTGGAAGGTGTCGGTTTTGATGCCTCAAACTTAGGGTATGCAAATGTTGTTTCCAGTGATTTATTGATGGTGCCCGATCCAAGTACAGCTTTCATAGAAGATTTAGATGGCCAAAAACTGCTATCCATGATTTGTGATGTATACAATGTGGATAATGGTAAGTATAGTCCATTAGACCCCAGAACCATATTGAGGAGTGCTATCAGTTCCATATCTGACGTAGCAGAGAATGCTATGCTGGCTCCGGAATATGAGTTTCACATTTTCAATAGTGCTAAATTTCAAATCAGCCATAATCAAGTCTCTTACGAAGTAGACGCGGAGGAAGGTTTCTGGAATAGTAACAGTAAAGGCGAATATTTCATAGATAAGAAAGGCGGATACGAACAAGTGCCACCTTTCGATACCATGGCTAAGGTACGTGGAGCGATTGTTGATGAGCTGCTCAAACTTGGTGTTCCAGTTAAGTACCATCACCACGAAGTAGGAACATGCCAAGTTGAAATAGAACTTAGTTTTGCCGAGGCATTGAGAGCTGCCGATTATGCCATGCTTGTTAAATATGTTGCCAGAAATGTTGCAAAGAAGATGGGGTATGTTGTTTCCTTTATGCCGAAACCTTTATACGATGAAGCAGGAAACGGAATGCATGTACACCAGTATCTTGTAAAGAATGGTGTCAATATTTTTACCGGGGAAGCATTGTTCGGGCTTTCCAACATGGCGCTTTCATATATAGCAGGAATATTGACTCATGGTAAATCAATAATGGCATTTACAAATCCGTCGACAAATTCGTACAGGAGATTGACTCCGGGTTTTGAGGCACCTACTTCTGCCGTTTTCGGTTTAGGAAACAGAACTGCTGCAATAAGGATACCCGCTTACGTAAAGGATCCTGCTCAAAGACGTATAGAATTCAGAACTATTGATGCGATGACAAACCCATACTTAGGTTTCGCTGCAATGGTCTTAGCGGGTGTGGACGGTATAAGACGCAATCTGGACCCTGTTTCATTAGGTTATGGGCCCATAGAGGAATCAGCAGAAGGAAAAGGAGAAATGTTAGCGACTTCACTCAGAGAAGCCTGTCAGGCATTAGTAGAGGACCATGCTTATTTGACAGTATTCCCGCAGCCTCTCATTGATAATTGGGTTGAAAAGAAAACAAAAGAAGATTTACAGGTTGCAAGAGTGCCAAGTGCAGAGGAATTCAAACTATATTTTGACCTTTGAGCAACGATGCCCAATAGTTGAACTGCTCAACTGTTATCTGTTCAGGACGGAGGCTTACATCAATGTGGGCCTCCTTTGCTGTTTCAAGTAATATAGTTTCTTCACCTATGACGTTTTTTAGCATTTTTCTTCGTTGTTGAAAAGCCTTCTTGACCAGCTTTTCCAGGAGAACAGCATCTATATCAGGATTGTAGTTGCCTTCTAATTTAAGCACGCTGGATTCAACTTTTGGGGCTGGATAAAAGCATGTGGGCTTTACATTGAAAAGTGCAAATGGTTTTGTAAAGCTTTGTACGAAAACACTCAATGCTCCATAAGTTTTCGATCCGGGTTTGGCAACCATGCGCTGTGCAAGTTCTTTTTGCACCATGATAACCATTACTTTGGGCTTTATATTCAAGAAGGTTTTCTCCAGAATAGGTGTCGTAATGTAGTAGGGCAGATTCCCAACCACGGCCGAAGCTTCAACGGGGTGCCATTTTAGAAAATCTTCATAAACAAATTCCACATTCGTGTAAGAGGCTTTTACGATGTCGTGAAGAGGTTTAAGCCTTTGGTCCAGTTCCACAGCAATTACACGGTTGTAATGACTAGCCAACCGTGCTGTGAGCATGCCTGTACCTGGGCCGATTTCAATCACACAGTCGCCGCTTCCTGCATAAGAAACGATGTTATCTGCCACATGATCAGATATCAAGAACGACTGTCCTAAGCTTTTCTTAGGTTCTAAGTAGAAGCTTCTTAGCAGTTTGGGTATGTCTAATCCTTGCCAAGGATATAAACTTTTACTACTCTGCGTCCCCATCTGTAGCATTCATCAATCGTATTGAAATACACATCGATTCTGTTTCCTTTTATGCTACCGCCTATATCTTCAGCAATAGCGTAACCATAGCCTTCTATATAAAGTTTTGTTCCTAAGGGTATTACATTTGGGTCCACAGCTACAACGCCGTAGCGAGCTCTCGTACCTATGGCGGTGCGAGTGCCAACTCCTGCTTCTTCTGCACTATAAGCTGTTGCCACCATGAGGATTTCTTGAGCCTCTCCTCTGTAAGCACTCTGGCCCAGTGCTATAACTTTATTTGTTCCTTGGCGAACTATTTTTTCGTTTACCAACGTTTTATTGACCACTTTTCCATCTATACTCTTTATTTGCCACGTTTGAGCCTTCACAGTGGGTGAACCTTGGCTTAATATCGCTGTTTTGCCTTTTGCAACAACTGAAGAAGGCTGAACCACAACCTTTGGGGGAATGTAAACATAATTTACCTTCGTCGTAACCTCAATGTTTTGTACCAGTAAAATATTTCCTTGTTTCTTTACCTGATAGTTATTTCCTTGTGCGTTTATCACATTAAGAATGTTCTTGTCTGTGTAAGGACTTGTAACTTTCAAGGTTTTACCTTGTATGCTCACCGTTTGTGTCGGTATAGGTAACTTTGTGAAAGCGGCTACCGGTGAGAGGGACAGTGTTAGCAGAAGCATTATAGATATAAACAGCTTCATAGCTTTTTACACCTCACAATTACATGGACTTTTATTACTGTAAAAAATGTTATGCTTAATTATAGCATAAGGAGGTGGCGCACTTGTTTACGCAGGAGGACCTAGAGCGTGTCGCTCAAGAGTTGTTAACTATATCTCCAGATTTTTTCGACATTTTCGTAGAAGAACGAACAAATAAGTCATTAGTGCTGGAAAGTAAGAAACTTGAGAGACCATCGGTAGGCACAGTGTTCGGTGCCAGTATTAGAGCAGTTGTAAATGGAGCTACTTATTTCTCTGTGGTGGATAATCCTTCATTAGAGAGTTTGATTGTGGCTGCTAAAGAATTAAGTAGCAGTGTCAAGCAAACTGCATCCAATCCAGGAAATACGTTCATTTTAAGGAAAGTAGAATCACCATTAAAGAAAGATGAATGGAAGCAGTGGAGTCAACTCAGTGAAGTTGCAGATTATCTAAAAGCTACGGATGATTATGCCAGAAGTTATGACTCAAAAGTGGCACAAGTATCGTCATCAGTGAGCCAACAGATTTCCAATGTGCAAGTGCTCAACAGTTTAGGAAATTTTACTGAAGAGCAAAGGAGCAGAACCCGTGTGTTCTGTTTGGTCTATGCCAGCGATGGAAGTAGTGTGGAAGTCGGTTCTGCTAACCAGGGAAAGATGGGCGGTTTAGAGCTTTTGCAGAAATACAGTCCAGAGTTTTTTGCCGCTAGTGCTGCAAAGGTTGCTGTGTCGAAGCTAAAAGGAGTAGTTGCGCCCAGTGGTGAACTCCCAGTAATTCTTGGACCAGGTTTTGGTGGTGTTATATTCCATGAGGCCATAGGTCATAGTTTGGAAGCTGACGCAATAAGAAAAGAAGTATCCGTAATGCGCGGCAAGATTGGACAACGTTTAGCCAGTTCGAAAGTTACCTTAATAGATTCAGGAATTGTCCCCGGTGAATGGGGTTCCAATGCTTTTGATGATGAGGGTTTTCCCAATCAAGAGACTGTGCTCATAAAGGAAGGGCAACTGGTCTCATACATGAGCGACTATCTGGAGCATTTGCTTACCGGTTTTCCCCATACTGCAAATGGTCGCAGGGAAGGTTATGAATACATACCGTATCCGAGGATGCGCAACACATATATTCAACCAGGTAATGATACTTTTGAAGACATGCTCACTTCCATAAAGAAAGGCATACTAGCACTGAAATTTGGCGGTGGACAAGTAGATCCTGTTACAGGTAATTTTATATTTGGGGTTACTGAAGGTTACCTAATAGAAGATGGTAAAGTAACCGCTCCTATTAAAGATGTGAGTATGGTAGGTAATGGGTTAAGCATTCTTGAAAACATAGAAGCAGTTAGTTCAGAAAAAGACATGGATTTTATGCCTGGTATGTGCGGCAAAGAAGGACAGAGTGTTGCAGCAGGTATAGGTGAACCTTATGTGAAGGTTTCTCGCATCCTCATAGGAGGTGAGTAAGGTGGACTTCAGCAAGTATGTTTCGTTAATAGCTAAAAACAATGAGGCCGGTGACATATTTTATTCTGACGTTTCTATGAAGAGCGTACGCATTGGCTGTGTAGAAGGCCAACCTCATTTGGAGGATGTTTCTTCTAAGGAAGTAAGTGGCTATGGTATTAGGGTTATTAAAGATGGCCGAATGGGTTTTTCCTTTGGGAACAAGACAGATGATGAAAGTATTTTGCAGAGTATAGAATATGCTTCTCAGGCTGCAGAACTGGGAGAGCCGCTAAATATCAGTTTACCTAGCACTCAGGGGAATGAAGTTACTGAACTTAAGTCCGAGTCGGACATCAATGAGATACTCGACAGAATATCAGAGATATACCTATCCAAACGTATAACAAAGTTCGAAGCAACTGCAGAAAGAGAATCTTCGAAGTGGTTGCTTACGAATACTTCTGGAGCGCATATCATGTCTTCAGAAGAGGCTTACTCGGTTACTGTTATGCCTGTGGTATCGGGAATCGGAGAAAATGCAAACTATTGGTTTGCTGTTACCCTGGACCCAGAGAATTTGGACATAAATGAACTGGTTTTGCGTTCCTTAGATCGTGCCTACAGTTCTTTAGATGGAAAGGGTATTAATCTGAAAGGCATTCCAGTGGTATTTGACGCGCCTGAATGGGCAGAGCTATGGTCCTTCTTGCTAGACTCTTTCAGTGGTAAAAATGTTGAACGTGGTAAAAGTTTCTTCTCAGGAAAACTTTCTCAGCGTGTGCTTTCTGACCACTTGAGCATAAAGTTGGAAAACAACCACCCGAAAGTTCCTGGAAACTTCCTCTATGACAATGAGGGCGTAAACGTGCAACCAGTATTCTTAGTTGAAGAAGGTGCCTTTGTTCAGGCCTATTATGGTTTGGCCAGTGCAGCAGAGTTTGGAAAAGTGCCTACCGGTGTGGGAAGAAGGTTCTCTTTTGAAACTCAACCACTGGACGTTCCATTTATCTGCCATTTCCAAATAGAGGGTCTTCCCACGTTAGAGTCACTCGATAAGTATTTACTTGTGACATCATTAAAAGGCATACATTCAGGCCTCAATGCTGTTAGCGGTGCTTTCTCCATAGGCGCTGATGGTGTTTTGTTGGATGGGGAAAAGCACATACCAGTCAGTGGCGTTACTCTAAGCGGTAACATTTGGGATGTTTTGAATCAAGTTATTGCAGCGTCGGATAAGGAAGAGGCTATTCCCTCAGGTAGTTGGGTAGTAAGTCCATTGGTCGCCTTGGATGGTATTACCATTAGCGGATAATAATTATTATTGATTTGCAAGCCTTTTTAAGGGACATTTTGGCTTCAAGATCTGAAAAAGACGCCAGAATGTCCCTTTACATTAAAAGCATATAAAACGACAAATTAGACATTTTTGCGCTAATATTATTCTTAGATTCAATCTATGGGGGTGATTTCTTGTTCGGTGAATCTTTATTAGAAGAAGTTGGTAAAGAGTTGAACAAGTTTCCTCATGAGTTTTTTGATGTCTACGTTGAAGACAGGAGCGATATGACTCTTTCTATAGGAGATGGCAAACTTGAAAAGCCTTCTATGGGCTCCGTCTTTGGGGCAGGTATAAGGTTAATACACAATGGGATTACCTATTTCGGAGTTGTGGATGATCCTTCCTTAGATGATCTAATTTCCATGGCAAATACGCTTGGAAACAGGTTAGGAAACAATAGCCACCCTTCTAATACTACTTTTTTAACTATGAAGATGCAAGGCACTCTGAAAGGAACATCATGGAGTAAATGGAACAAATTGGATGAAGCAGAGACCTATTTGCGAGCCATTGATGAATACGCGCGAGGTAAAAATCCGCAAGTAATTCAGGTATCAGCACGTATAACGCAAACAATATCTAAAGTTGAAATGCTTAACAGTTTGGGGAATTATGCTGAGGAAGAGCGCCCGAGAGCTCACATTTCTTGTAGCATTTACTCAACAGATGGTGAAAACACAGAAGTTGGCTATTCTGTTAATGGAAAACTTGGAGGACTGGAATTATTAGAAGAAACCAGTGCTGAAAAAACAGCTTTGGATGCGGTAGCAATGTCTATTTCTAAGCTTAAAGCGATAGTGCCAGCTTCAGGAGAGTATCCTGTTATTCTGGCACCTGGACCAGGTGGTGTTATTTTCCACGAAGCAGTAGGGCATTCGCTGGAAGCAGATTTCATAAGAAAACACGTTTCGGTAATGGAGGATAAAATCGGTCAAGTGATAGGAAACTCTAAAGTTACACTTATTGACTCAGGAATTATTCCTGGCGAGTGGGGGTCTAATGCTTTTGATGACGAAGGATTTCCTAATCAGGAGACCATCCTTGTAAAGGATGGCGTGTTGATTTCCTATATGAGTGATTATACAGAGCATCTCATTGGGAACTTTCCGCATTCATCAAATGGTCGTAGAGAAAATTATGGATGCATACCCTATCCGAGAATGCGCAATACATACATTGAGCCAGGTCATGATCAATATGAAGATATGCTTTCCTCTATTGAAAAAGGTATTTTAGTGAATATGCTTGGAGGCGGACAAGTAGATCAAGCGACAGGAGATTTCATTTTTGATGTAATCGATGCATGGCTAATTGAAAACGGCAAAATAACATTTCCTCTTAAAGAAGTGAGTATGATTGGAAACGGGTTAACCACGCTCAAGGATATTGTAGGGGTGAGCAGTAAAGAAGACTTGAAGATCTCGGCTGGGTTATGTGGGAAAGAGAATCAATTAATTCCTGTGGGGTGCGGCGAGCCTTACGTCATGATTTCGAAAATCTTTGTCGGAGGTGATTAGGTTGGAATTTAGCACTTATTTGCCTTCCATATCTGAAAAATATGGGCAAGGTGACATATTTTATATGAAGGAAGAAACTGAACGTGTAAGACTTTCTGGTTCTGATTGGCGGGTTAAAGTAGAAGATTCATCCTTATCTCATATGAATGGGTATGGAGTCAGAGTTATTAGGAATGGACAAATTGGTTTCAGTTATGGCAACAAGATGACCGATGATGAAATGCAAAAAACCATAAGTAATAGTGCTCAGTGCGCATTGATTGGTGAAAAGAGCCAACTAATGCTGCCTGGCAGCGAAGGGGAGCAAATATCTGAGGCCCAGTCCAATGTTGAACTTGCCTCTTTGGCATATCAAATATCGGGTGTGCTTCTTAGCAAGGGCATAAAAACATTTGACATTATCTCAAAAAGAGTATTGAAAAATTGGGAGTTGTTTAACACCAATGAGGGGCATGTACGATCTGAAGAACAAGTTTATTATTTTGAAGTAGATCCCGTCGTTACAGGTAAAAAGAGCAATACAAGTTTCTGGCTTAACATAACAGGTAATCCTCAATCTTTGAACGAAGATGAACTTGTAGGGAAAGCATTGGATAGGGCTTATAGTTCCTTGGATGGCGTAAAAGCAAACATGAAAGATGTTCCAGTAGTTTTCGACTCCCCAGAATGGTCACAAATCTGGTTGATGCTCTTGAACGCTTTTAGCGGGGCAAATGTAGGTAGAGGCATGAGCTTTTTCACTCATAAGGAGAACAGTCAAGTTGTAGCAAAAAATGCGAGCTTGGTTCTTTGCGGTGAGCATCCTTGCATACCACAAAAGTATTGTTTTGACCAAGAGGGTACTCCAATCGATACGACGTATTTGATGAAAGACGGAATGTTCCTTACACCTTACTATTCCTTAGCGTCTGCCGCGCAGTTCAATAAAAGGCCGACTGGAGTAGGTTACCGCGAGTCTTTCCGAAACGAACCATCAGAACAACCTTTTATTGTTCATTTTGAAGTTTCAAGTACGCAACCGATTGAGTCCTTGGATAAGTATGTTCTTATTACTTTCTTACAAGGGATATTCTCAGGTGGATTGAACAGCCTAAGTGGAAACTTTTCCTTGGGTGCCAGCGGTGTTTTAGTCGACAAAGGCGAGCATATTCCTTTGAGTGGCATTACTCTAAGCGGGAATATTTGGGACGCACTTAAGCAGATTGTTGCTACTAGCAAAGAGGAAACAGCTTATCCTATTGGCATATTTCCTAACCCCACTGGTCCTTGGTTCGTAAGCCCTTTGGTAGCATTAGATGGTATAACGGTAAGCGGTTAAGATAACTTTTTGCCCCTGTTCGGCCGTTTTTTTATGTTGGCCAGAATCACGGCTAAATCACTCATGTGTACACCTGCCAATCTTGATGCTTGCCCTAAAGTAGATGGACGCGTCTTGTTTAATGCATCTAATGCTTCTCTGCTTATGGGGAGATTCTCATAACTGAAATCAGCCGGTATATTCAAATTATCGAGTTTCTTAATAGAATTAAGTAAACTCATTTCTTTTTCCATGTATCCTTCATATTTGTTCTCAATCTCCAGTGTGAGCTGTTCTTCTTGAGTAAGTTGTGCTATTTCCGGTATAACATTCTGCAAATCGGTGATGTGCACCTCTGGCCTTTTGAGGATGGTCTGAGCTTTTACTGATTGTTTGAGAATAGGGAAGTATATGGGACTCACGCTTGTTTCTGCGAGTTTCTTTCTTACATCGTTCATTTTTTCTTTGTGTTCAAGAACTTTATTGTATTCTGAGTCAGCCAATATGCCTCTATCATGTGCCTTTTCTGATAGGCGCCATATGGCATTATCCTGACGATGCAGCATCCGAAATTCAGATCTGCTCGTTAGCATACGGTATGGTTCTGCTAACTCTTTTGTTGTAAGTTCATCGATAAGCGTACCGATAAACCCTTCATGTCTCTGTACCACAAATGGTTCTTCTCCTAATGCTTTAAGCGCTGCATTTATGCCTGCAACTACGCCTTGTGCTGCGGCTTCTTCATACCCCGTAGTACCGTTTATCTGCCCTGCCAAGAATAAGTTACTAACTCCTTTGACTTCCAAAGTTGTTTTCAGTTGAGACGGCCATACCATATCATAGTCTATGGTGTAACCTGGCCTTATAATTTCAACCTCTTCCAGCCCTTTTATAGTCCTTAGTACTCTTAGTTGGATATCTGCCGGTAAAGAGATAGCGAGGCCGTTAGGGTATATTTCACAGGTAGTTAACCCCACTGGTTCTAAGAAAATAAGATGCTCCGTCTTGTCAGGGAACCATATGGCTTTTTCCTCTATGGAAGGACAATACCTTGGCCCTATTCTTACCATGGTGCTTGCTCGAGAGGCTGTAAGCTGTATGTTATCTCTTACTGTTTTCATTGTTTCTGCATTAGTCCTGACCATGTAAACGTCTTTATAACCCGGTGGGTTTGGCTCTTCCCAAAATGAAAATGTCAGCCCAGGATCATTTTCTTGTTTGTCTGCTTTGCTGTAATCAATAGTTTTTTCATCTACACGGGGTGTTGTTCCTGTGTTGAAGCGTCCCATGGAAAGGCCCAAGTTCCTAAGGTCCTTCGATATGCCTATAGCTGGAAATTCACCCCATCTACCGGCAGGTTTGCTCCAACTTGAAATATATATTTTCCCTTCCAAGAACGTACCCGTAGTTAATACAACAGTTTTCCCTTCAATAGATCTGCCATCTTCTGTTTTGATACCATAGACGATTTTGTCATTATCAAATAAAAGACCATTTACGAATGCTTGCATAATCTCTAAGTTATCTGTTTCACTTAATCTGTGCAACATTTCGCTGGGATATCTGTATTTGTCTACTTGTCCTCTATTTGCCCAAACTGCTGGCCCTTTACTTTTATTGAGTACACGTGCTTGTATGTAAGAATTGTTAGTTACTCTTCCCATGAGGCCGCCTAAAGCATCTATTTCCCTAACGAGCTGCGATTTGCCTGGGCCACCTATGGCTGGGTTACAAGGTAAAAGCGCTAAGGTATCTATGAAACTTGTTACGAGAAGCGTTTTTGCGCCGAGTTTAGCAGAAATATAGGCGGCTTCACAGCCTGCATGGCCACCTCCTACTACAATTACGTCATATGACATGGTTACGATTGATACCTCCTAACATTGATCAATTTTGCTATCTTAGAATGATACCCGCCCATTGTACGGCATCATCTTCATACGCTACTGCTACTTGACCCGGTGTTATTGCCCTAACAGGTTTCTCAAAAACGACATGAAGTATTGTTCCTTTGATTCTCTCTACATGCGCATTAACCGATGGGGCGTGATAACGTATTTTGATTTGAGACATTTCAGAAACAGGCATAAAGTTATTTATAACAGCAACATCCATGGCACCAGAGAAAAGTTCTTCTGATGTACCTACGAAAACAGTGTTCGTTTTTGGTTCTACGGCTTTAACGTATAGAGGCTCCTTAAAGCCGATACCTATGCCTTTTCTTTGGCCAATAGTGTAATATGCATAGCCACGATGTTGCCCTATAGTCTTGCCATGGTAAATGACATTTCCTTCTTTTGACAGTTCTGGAAACGACTGTTGAACGAAGGCATCAAAACCGCCCTGTGGCATGAAACAAATGTCTTGACTACTGCGTGGTATATAGGTGATACCGTTAGACTGTGCGAAATCGATGACGTCTTCACGTGTTAAGTTCCCTAAAGGGAAGATAACGTGTTTGAGTATGTCTGGAGATACCAAAGAGAGCATATATGATTGATCTTTCCATAAATCTTTTCCTTTATAAAGTTGACCTTCACACTGACGAGCGTAATGCCCTGTTGCTACAGCGTCAAAACCACGTTCCAATGCCATTCTTACGAAAGTTCCGAGCTTTACAGATCTATTACAGAAAACGCATGGGTTCGGTGTAAGGCCTCTCTTCATCATGGCTTTAAAAATACTTATCACATTTGAAGAAAAATCTTCTTGCAAATTCCATTCTTCAAAAGGCACTCCTATTTGTTTAGCGACTCGCCTAGCCAAAAGCTTGCTGTCCAATGAGCAACATGTTTTCTCTTGATAAACGCCTTCTGGAAGCATGTTCAGAAAAACAGCAACAACGTCATGTCCTTCGTGGAGCAGTTTAAGAACGCTGGCTGTAGAGTCAATTCCACCTGATAAACCGACTGCGATCTTCATCGGAACAATATTATACTATTTTGTATTGGAACCCCCCTATGAGGGGGTATATAATATGCGTGGAGGTGCATGAAGTGGATTTTAGACCGGTATATTTGCAAGATGCAAAAACAGAAGAGGAAAGAACGATTTTAGAAAGTTTGCAGCAGGTAATAGATCCTGAAATTGGTTTTGACGTGGTCAACCTTGGCCTTATTTATGGCTTGGGCATAACAGAAGATACCATTAATGTCAAGATGACCATGACCTTTGCTGGTTGCCCATTAATGGACTATATGGTTGCCCAGGTTAAAGATATACTTACATCTTTAGCACTAAGACCACATGTTAACGTGGAATTAGTGTTTGACCCGAGCTGGACGCCGGAGTTTATCAACCCTGCCATAATGAACCCTGGGGCTGCTCAATAAGCAGCCCTTTTCATTTGTGGTAATGTTCGCCTCTAATGATTGTTAGCGCCCTATAAAGTTGTTCGAGAAACAGCAAACGCGCTAACTCATGAGGAAAAGTCATCTGAGAAAGAGATATGCGTTCGTTTACTTGTTTCATGAAAGCACTATTGAACCCGTTGGCTCCCCCAATATAAAAATAAACATCATCAGTAGAAGTGTTCATTAGATTGTTTATGAACGTAGCAAATGCTTCAGAAGACATCTCTTTTCCATTAATGTCCAAGGCTATGTGCATACCTTTCTTTTGTAAGTACTGAATAGGGTTTTCACTACTTGTTTCAATGAGGTGAAAGGGTATGTAATGTTTAATTCTTTCCATATAGTCGTACATACCTTCGGAGACATAGTCTTTCTTTAACTTACCCACCGCTATAAGATTTATTTTCATATAATCCTATTTTAAAAAAGAACAGGCGGGTATGTAACATGTATGTCCCGCCCAGAAATAACGTTCTATTACAAAACTAATGTTTGAATACAGCACGAGCTGCTACAAATCCTAAAAACATGCCTACAACACCCATGACACCGGGGAGCTCTGCAGGCGCTGGAACGGGCAATTTTAATAGCGAAAACAGAAAACCTACAGCGAAGCCGGCAATAGTGGCCAATATACTTTGTAAGATCATGACATCCTCCTCAATAGACAATAAATTTTTTTGAGCTCTAATATTTTACAAGAAACTGAACGCAAGAAAAATTGTTTAAGGTTCCATCATTTTAGAGATAAGATAAATAGCGGTCAGCTACCTGCTCTCAAAGAAATATATGAATGCGGTTTTCAATAGTTCCTTACTAAGAGAAAGCCGCAAGGTTATAATAAGCACAGAGGTGAGTGCCGTTGGAAGACGCCAAGGATAAGGTCATAAAACATTTGAGGAGAATTGACGGGCAAATAAGGGGCATTGAATCAATGGTTTTGGATGGAAGAAATTGCAGCGACATCTTATATCAGATAGTAGCTGCCCGCGAAGCGCTAAAAAGCGTGGGTGTGGAGATTGCTAAGGCACACCTTTGCAATTGCGTATCATATGACGATAATGAAGAAGCAGAAATTGGTAAAATCCTCAAGATTATTGCGTCACTTTCTTAAACGAAGGGGTTTATCGTTGTGAAGTGGCGTGTGTTTTTAGTTTTCACCATAATAGCGATTATTGGTGGTGTGTGGCTTATATTTTCCATGGTGGTACCAGCTCCTTATGGAAAAGTCACATTGTCGGTTCCTAATGGTTTTGCTACTTTTCTGGACAATGCAGCGTTCAGCTCTGGGTCTGTTTCAGCAGGAAAGCATGTGGTGGAGGTTAAGTATAGCGGATTGACATTAGTAAAAGAGGATATTTACATAAAACCAGAGGACAATAAAAAAATCAATATAATGCCTACAGGCCTACTTCTGAGAGGACCTGCAAGATCTCTTTTTACTGTACAAACCATAGATGGGTTATATCATGCAAAAGGCAACTATTTATGGCTGCCTGGTTTCTCTGGAGAAGCGACTGTTATGATAAATGGCAAAGCCTTGCCATTAAATGTTGCTAAAAGTTCCTTCGTTGGGTTTGATTATGACCAAGGATCTGTTGTTCCGCTGTACGGCGTTTACTACCAATCTGTTCCCATGCAATCCACGGTAACTATTGGTACCAGCACTATCACTATGCCTGCTATTGTTACTGCCAGTGCCCAGATAAGCGATGAATACTCTTTAGATGGTAACATTTTGGTACTTACTCCCTCTTTATCTACAGGAAGCATATTGAGAACTGCCACTGATGATTTTTCCAAAGTGAAGATTGTCAGCGATACTTCAATGTTAGCCTTTTCCTCTACGACGGTGAGTCAGTACAATGTCGAATATGGTTGGCGTGTTTGGTCGGTGGATGCACCAGAAAAAAGTGGTAGCTGGTATAAAAGCGGTTCTGGCTTTGTCTTTTACGGGAATAAAGTATGGGCATATAAAGACAATGGCGCTTGGCTATGGGTACATGAAGCGCCGGGTGAATTGGTAGACGTAGAGGGCAATTACATCGTTTTCCAAACAAAGAATGGCATGATATTTTGGGATTTCCTTACGGGAGAGCCTGTAGATTCTCCAAAATTTACAATTTCTCCGTCTCATAGTGAATACTTACTTGGCGAGAGGTATCTTTATTCCAGTGACGGACGTTGGTTTTCAGGTGTTGAGGTAATGGATTATTCGTGGAACGAAAAATGGCTGGCTTTGGTTACGCGCAATCATGATATAATTATTCTTACAAGATAATGGACAGTGAAAGTTATCATTTACTATCTGACATAGTTAAAAACGTTGGTGACGCAACCGGTGAGTGGCCGGTTGTAGTTTTTGTTCGTCCTCAGACAGAAGTAGGGGACGATATCCTGGGTTACATACTGAACGCTGTTGAACGTGCTCCGAAAACTGTTTTGCTTTCTGTTGTAACCACAACTTTACGCCCTGAGCTTGGTTTCCGCATAGTTGACCACATCAAGCGTTCTAAGGAACGTTTTGATTTTGTCGTTAATGGGCCGTGTTATGGTGGAGCTAACTTGATAGCATGTGGTGCAGATACGGTTTACTTTACACAAACAGGTGAGATGGGTATGTGGTGGGGTTCTATTAATACGCCTTGGAATCCCGTTGATGAGAATCACCGCTATATTCCTTTAGACGTGGACCTTTTCTTGGGTTATCTGGAACTACTTAAGAGTTTCCCTCAGGCAGTAGAACCGATAACAAAGGATGTTAGCCCCTTATCCGTGAGTGCTGCTTACAATGCTTACAAACGTACGCTGCGTTCTTTAGAAGCTTTGGAATCAATGGCTTCTGGGAAAAATGATGCATTGGCGAAGCTGAGAAAAGTCATTGAAGATGATTATTCACGAGCGAGTCTACCATGGGGTCCTAATGTTCTCGCCTCCTTTGGTTTTAATGTCAAGACCATTGATAATGACTTAGAAAATCTTTTTAATGAAGTAAACGGAAAAGTTTTTACAGAAGGCCTAGTGCCTCAACGTCAAGGTTCTGCTGAGAATTACAACATAACAGTGCCTGATGTTATGATAATCGATTCAACAATGGTTCTTTTGCACACGACCTATATTGAAGGTATGGTCATGGATACCGAGATAGATGAAAGGCCAGTTGGAGCAGATTGGCGCACTGTGTTCTATCGCGGATAACGGAGGTTCCAATTAGCAAGTGAATATGTTCTTTGTGTTAGTTTTGTTGGTTCTTATAAATGGTTATTTCGCCGCAACAGAGATCGCTGTTGTATCAATGGATAAGGATGAGATTGGGGAAGTTCTGGGCGCTCGTGCAAAAAGTGGTCTCGTTAAAAAGCTGCTGGATGATCCTCCGTTTTTCTTTTCTTCTGTCCAAATAGGTGTCACTCTTGCAGGGTTCCTCATGTCTTCTTTTTCCACGTTAGGCTGGGTTGCTCCCTTGGGCGTGGTACTATCCCGCATCGGGATACCAAACAGTGGAACGATAGCCGCTATCATCATCACAGCTCTTGTTTCTTTTGTCTCTATAATCTTTGGTGAGCTTATTCCTAAATCATTAGCTGTCAGGTATAGGGATTATTTTGCTCCAAGAGCTTTAGTTGGCCTTGCTACCACTCTTTATGTATTGTACCCATTTGTTTGGTTGCTGGCTAGTGTTCAGAAACTTGTTTTGGCGTTTGTAGGCGTAGGCAGCCTGGAATATAGCAGTGTGGTTACCGATGAAGAGGTTTTGAGAATAGTAGAACGTGGCAGGTCAGAAGGGCAGTTTCTTCAAGAAGAAGAGGAAATGATTAAATCTGTTCTTGAATTCAGTGACACAACGGTTAGAGAAATCATGACTCCTCGTCTTGCGGTGTTCTGGCTTGATAAAAGGACCAGTGTGGAAGATGCCCTAAAACTTATGCTCGATTCTGGTTACTCCAGGGCTTTGCTCTGTGATGAAACGTTGGATAACGTACTTGGTGTGGTTCACATAAAGGATTTGATGCGTTTGCAGGTTCAAGGAAATATGGGGCAGGATTTGATCAGTATTAGGCGTGATGTACTGTTTGTTCCTGAAACAGAAATGATAAATGAAGTGTTTTTCCAAATGCGACGTTTACGTAATCATTTGGCTGTGGTAGTTGATGAATATGGTGCTGTCGCGGGCGTTGTAAGTTTGGAAGACATCCTTGAAGAGCTTGTAGGAGAAATACGAGATGAGTACGACCAGGAAGAAGAGCCCATAAGGATTGTAGAAAAATCTGATGATTACGTAAAGGCTGTGGTTTTAGGCCAGGTCTCTTTAGGGGATGTTAATGACGCTTTGGATCTAAACTTGGAGGCAGAGGAAGTAGACACCATAGCCGGTTTTATTCTCTTACAACTTCAACATTTTCCAGAAGTAGGGGAGAAATTGAAAATTGATGGAACAAAGTTCACTGTTCTTTCTGTTACAAATAAGCGTATAGACAAAGTTCTTATCGAACGTGAAGTTTCGGAAGAAGATCAGCTTTCTTAAGTGCTTGATATCCTGTAATGACTGCGTAAAGAGCAATAACTACTGCAGCCCACTGACTGTTGAACACCGAAATAAGGATGGCAGCCCCGATAAGTGAATCTTCTGTTATAGAAGCCATAAGTGCCAGAGAAAGAAAATAATGGGTAAAAGATAGATAAGCGGGGACAATGCTATATGGCATCAAAGAGAATGTAAAGAGCGAGATAGCTAAAGCCACTACTGAGCCCACAAGTATTCGCGTCGGTCTCTGAATCCACAGTATGATAAGAAGGCCTATGTCCACAAATATAAAATAATTGCTCGAGTAAAGATACCCAAGTATAACTAAAGCGGTAGCAAAAGAAAGGGCAAATTTTTGCCTGTGAAAGTTGTTAAAGGCAGATATTGAAAACAAAAATGCAAGCCACATAACGAAGTTCATTGTATCATATACACATGGCTGTTTTTACGGAAATACGTCATGAAGGATTTGCTGAGCGCGGATATGAGATAAGCGACGACATTTGGGTTCCGAAAACGTTTTTAGACATAGAAACGTTGTCTCTTGTGGGTAGCCCCCTTACTGTTATTGGGCTCTTACGGGGAGGACCGGAAGTAAGGGCAACGCAACTTTATCTTTTGGACGAAGAAGGCGAGAAAAACCTTTTAGAAAGGTTTTTGGAACTTACCGACGGAGGCGATGTTGTCACATATAACGGAGCAAATTTCGATATCCCATTTATCAACCAACGTTTACGATACCATGGTCTTAAGCCGTTTTCTCCTGAGCTGCACATTGATTTATACTTGACTGCAAAAAAACGTTTTCAAGGGAAAGTTCCTTCTTTGAAGCAATCATTTTTGGAAAAGCATTTTCTCGGCATTGAACGCGTTGACGATGTTCCTTCGCGTTTTGTTCCGCAGTATTACCAGAATTTTCTTTATGATGGAGACACGGAAAGTTTGGAAAAAGTGCTGAAGCACAATTTTTATGACATTACTGGGTTAGCCAATTTATACCTTCACATTGAACAATCTCTTTTCTGAGGAGGCCGATTTATGGATTTTCTTATGGTAATACCGTCTTTAGTTGTAAGCGTCTGGGAGTTGGTGGAATCAAAGAATGTAAAGTTTGTCGGTGTTTTGCTTCTGTCTGCGTTATGGCTTATCCCGTTAGTCAGATCAACCTACTGGATCGCCATAATTGTTTTGCTTGCAACATATGTGCTGGTTTTTATGTTATCCAAAGACCGTATTCCTTGGACGTTTTGGGCCGGAACAGCCATATTGGTAGGCTCTACCATTTTTCGAACATATTTAGCTATGGGCGAACCAGATAAATCTTCTTATTGGTGGCTACTGCCGCAAAAGATGGCTCAGCGTGGAGCTGATTTCGCAAACAATGCCGATTTCACAAGGAATATTTCTCTCCTATTGGATGTATTATCGCTGACCCTGCTCCCGCTTAGCTTAACACGTTTGACTTCTTCCACGTTAAAGGTTTTGGGAACATTAGTAAGCTACATGTTTGTTTTCTTTCTGTGGTATCCAACTTTTGAAGTAAGGCTAACTCCATCATACCTTGATGCTGTACTCTGGTTAATAGGATTAATCCCGTGTATGGTTTATCTGTTCTGTGTTTTTAGAAAGACAGATTCTGCTGAATCAGACTTTTTCTTTTTCTTCATGATTACATACGCAGTCTTGTTTGCCTCTCCTCGGGGAGGCAGCTTTGAGTTGGCTTTACTCGCTATGATCGCTTTTCCATGGGCTGTTCTAGGCAGATTGGCGAGCCCTTCTTTACAGACCATCGTATTAGCTGGTTTACCACCATCTGTCGGCTTTCTGTTTAAAGCTACGGGCCTTGCATCGATGCTCATTACCGCTCCTACTGTGGCCATTGTAAGGATCTATGTCCTTATCCTCTTATTGGGGTTGTGTTACCAAATAGCTAAACCAAGCATCAACGTAGGGATTGTCCCCGTCATAATAGGATTGTTTCTCTCAATTGCCGGCATCTTTACCGGTTTCGTTTCTTCTATAGCCGTCAACCTTTGGGGTGGGAGCGGCGCATTTTTCTCAATCCAAAACATACTCAATTCCACTCTGGGCTGGGCCAATATAAAATTGGACGTCATAAACACGTTGGTGCCATTCATTATTGCGCTTTTAGCAAGCTATGTGTTTTTTGGTGAAGGGAGGTAGCTGCGATGTGGAAAATGCTATTGGTCTGGGCTGTTTTTGCTGTCGTTGCTATGGTAGTTCATGTTGCATCGACGAAGTTAGTGCTTAAACAAAAAAGAGAAGATGGCAAGTTTATCAGCAGAGAAGATTTTGTATTTAAGGATAATCGTTTCGTACTTGGTGTTGCATTCTTGTGGCTCATGCTTTCGAGTATGTCTTTTGGAGGTACCTTTGTATGGATTCTGCCCATTAACGTGGTCTTGATTGCTTTGGTTTGTACGATGGGTTTTGGTTTGGTTTTAAAAGACATAGATCATCCGTGGTCACGCATTTGGACTTTGCTACTGCTTGGTATCTGGGCGCTTGGTTATCTTTCTGTATTCGTTTCCCTTAACACCTTGGACTATACGCAGTTATCTGTACTTGCTGAAAAAGGCTCGTTATTATATAATGTTTTTCCGCTTCCCATGGTCTTTATGCTACTTTCTCTGTTAATCCCGTTTGGGTCTGGCGCTGATGCTATCCTTTGGCGTTCATTTTTGGTGACTTTTTTATCGACATTGTGGATACATACATTCTTTTTCTCGTTGTCATTTTGGGCGGTTTTGGCCATAGCATTATTGGTTGGCATTGTCGCATCGTTTTTGGCATTTTGGCTGCAGAAATTGCTTGAAAGTTAAACAAAGAACTTTTTGCTATTCATACTAGGCATCTCCTACACATAACGGTGATAAAATAACATTATTCAATATGCATTGTGGGAGGTGATTGAAGTTGGCAAGGAGGGGATTGCCAGAGGGCGCCTACAAGCTTGAAGAGGGACAGGTGTATATTCCCTATGTTCCACCAGACAAGGTAATGCCAGAATTTACGATTTACTCGGTCATTCTTGGTGTGATTTTGTCTGTAGTTTTTGGTGCCGCAAACGCTTACCTGGGATTGCGTGTGGGTATGACGATTTCAGCTTCCATTCCTGCAGCTGTCATTTCCATGGCAATAACGCGAGGGTTATTGCATCGTAAGTCTATTCTGGAAAACATGACAGTGGAAAACATTGCTTCTGCAGGAGAATCATTAGCGGCTGGTGCCATTTTTACTATTCCAGCATTGTTTATGTGGGGAATGAACCCTAACCCGTGGACCATTGGTGCAGTAACGTTCATAGGTGGCACTTTGGGTGTGTTGTTCATGGTTCCAATTCGGCGTTATTTAATTGTGGGGCAACATGGTATATTGCCTTATCCTGAAGGTGTTGCCTGTGCAGAAGTGCTGGTGGCGGGTGATGAAGGTGGAAGTAGTGCCTATTATCTGGTCATCGGTGGTTTAGTTGGGTTCATTTACAAGTATTTGGGGGACGGTGCTCTGTTATTCCCAACGGAGATAAGTTGGGAAATACCTGGTATAAAGAACGCTGCATTTGGTTTTGACGTATTGCCCTCGCTACTCGGTGTTGGGTTCATCGTCGGACCACAAATATCTTTCTATATGTTAGCGGGCGCTGTACTGGGTTGGTTAGTTATTATACCGCTCATATCGTTCTTTGGCCAAAGCGTTTCTGCAACCATATTCCCGTCAACAATCCCTCTAAATCAAATGAACTATTCTGATATTTGGAAATTTTACCTAAGATATATTGGTGCTGGCACTGTAGCCGCAGGAGGCTTGATCAGCTTGATAAAAGAGCTTCCTGTGATGTTCAGCTCTTTTAGACAAGCCATGAAGGGTTTCGGTGCAAAAGCAACGGAAGTTGTACGAACCGATACAGATATGAGCCCCTTATCACTTATCATAGGTATTATTGCTATGGTGGTTCTCATGGTTTTGTTACCGGATATTCCCTTAGGATGGATGGGAGCATTGCTTGTTGTTGTGTTTGGATTCTTCTTTGTTACTGTAAGTTCCAGACTTGTTGGCATGGTGGGAAGCTCTTCTAACCCTGTTTCTGGTATGACTATTGCTACAGTATTGCTGACGGCTCTAATCATGAAAGCTTTAGGTTTCTCTGGCACCACAGGTATGGCCGCAGCATTGATTGTTGGTGGAATTGTGTGCACAGCAGCAGCCAGTGCGGGTGACATTTCCCAAGACTTAAAGGCGAGTTACTTACTGGGCGCTACACCATGGAGACAGCAAGTAGCACAAATCATCGGTATAGCTGCATCTGCAGGAGTCATTGGTTTTGTTCTTATCATGCTTAATTCTGCATGGGGGTTCGGTTCCATTCAGGTGCCTGCACCTCAAGCTACACTCATGAAATTGATTATTGAAGGTGTTTTTAACGCGAACATTCCATGGATATTGGTTATTGCTGGTGCGTTTATAGCGATAACACTGGAGCTATTGGGAATTCCTGTTCTTCCTGTAGGAATTGGCTTGTACCTACCCATTTATCTTTCTACTCCTATAGCTGTGGGTGGTTTTATCAGAGGTATTTTAGACAGGATGTCCAAGAAAAATGAAGAGCAGGTTTCACAGCAGCAGGAAGTAGGTATCTTGTTTAGCTCTGGCTTGATAGCTGGCGAAGCGTTAATGGGCTTGCTGCTTGCAATGTTTGCATACTTCAATGTCCATGTTGCGCTGTTCGACAAGCCACCAATTAGCAACGGTTGGACGTTGGTGCTATTCTTATTGGTGGCAGCTGTATTGTGCTTCTACACCTTTAGAAAGCCAAAAGAAGAGAATAGTTAAGGAAGTGTAAAATAGTAAGTTTCTAATCTGGGGGACGCTGTGCGTCCCCCGTAAACTACGGAGGTGAAAAGTGGCAAAAAAACGCAATGCACTGGAACTGGTACCTGTAAAGAAATGGTATGTCAAACATGTAGAAAACGAAGGTTTGGTCAGTTTAAAGATTTACAGAAATAGGTGGTATGACAAAATAATGCACCGCCTTTTTAAAACGCCAGAAGAGATAACCATAGATCTTGACGAAATAGGCTCTCGTGTATGGTTACTCATTGATGGAGAGAGAAGCATAGCACAGATAGGCACGCTTTTAGAAGAACAGATGGGAGAAAAAGTATCTCCCACATTTCCTCGACTGGTGACCTTTATTCGTTATCTTTATAACGGCGATTTTATTTATTTCAAAAAAGGCAAGTAAGTTTTTAGAGATTAGGCAATTGCTCGATAAATTAGTTCTACATGGGCCTTGTTCCCCAGATTGTTATTGAATAGCTTCTACTGTACGTGGTTTCAAGCGTAAGCTGGGTTTAAATGCTAAAATATAGTGAAATCTTTTGGGTTTTAGGAGGTGACTGAGAATTGGCTAAAAGAGGTTTACCAGATGGGGCTTATGGTTTGAAAGAAGGACAAACTTATGTTCCGTACATCCCTTCCGAACAAGCTTTGCCCGAATTTACTGTTGTCTCGGTTTTGTTAGGCGCCTTTCTTTCAATTTTATTTGGCGCCGCAAACGCTTACTTGGGTTTACGAGTAGGCATGACTATTTCTGTTTCTATTTCTGCATCGGTTATTGCCATAGCTGTTTCCAAAGCTTTGGGGCGCAAAAATGCTATTTTGGAAAACAACATGGTACAAACCATTGCATCTGCTGGTGATGGAATGGCTGCAGGTGCAATTTTTACCTTACCCGCTTTATTTATGTGGGGTTTGAATCCGAATCCTTGGGTTATGGGATTAATAACACTTGTAGGTGGTACCATCGGTACGCTGCTGATGATACCCTTAAGACGCTACCTGGTTGTGAGCCAGCATGGCATACTGCCTTATCCTGAATCCATAGCCAGTGCAGAAGTACTGGTTGCAGGTGAAGAGGGCGGAACAGGTGCTTATTACATGGCGATGGGTGGATTGGTCGGTTTCATCTACAAGTATTTGGGCGACGGCATGAACTTATTCAGCACGGAAGTTGGGTGGACTATTCCTGGTATAAAAAATGCTGCTATCGGCCTTGATGTACTACCTTCACTTCTGGGCATAGGATTTATCGTTGGTCCGAAAATCTCGTCATACATGTTTGCTGGAGCTGTTTTCGGATGGATCATGCTTATACCAATGATCACCTTCTTTGGACAGTCAGTTGCTAGCCCCATATTCCCGAGCACAGTGCCCCTTTCACAGATGTCCTACGGGGATATTTGGTCGAGCTATCTCAAATACATGGGCGCAGGTGCAATGCTTTGTGGTGGATTCATAAGTCTCATACAAGAGCTCCCCACCATGTTTAAATCATTCAGAGAAGCTTTAAAGGGATTTGGTGGTAAAGCGAATGGTAAAGTGTCCCGTATAGATGCTGATTTGAACCCCATGATCATGATTGGTGGTATTGTCGTAGCGATTATTGTGTCCGTATTCATTCCCCAAATGCACATGGGTTGGCTTGGTGCTCTGTTAGCAGCCATTTTTGGTTTCTTCTTTGTTACTGTTAGTTCCAGGCTTGTCGGTCTCATAGGCAGTTCGAATAACCCTGTTTCTGGTATGACTATCGCTACGGTTTTGATAACTGCATTGATCATGAAGGCAACGGGTTGGACAGGTACCACCGGTATGGTTGCAGCTTTGGCTGTGGGTGCTATTGTGTGTACGGCCGCAGCAGTTGCCGGTGATGTTGTGCAGGATACTAAAGTGGGATATTTAGTGGGAGGTACTCCTTGGCGTATTGAAGCAGGTATGATGATCGGTGTAGTTGCTTCTGCTGCTGTTATTGGTTTTATTCTTACATTACTCAACCAAGCGTGGGGTTTCGGTACTTCTTACATTGCCGCACCGCAAGCTACATTGATGAAGATGATCATAGAAGGTGTGTTTAGTGCTGATTTGCCTTGGGTGCTGGTCATTATTGGTGTCGTTTTTGCAATCGTTCTTGCCATATTAGAAATACCTATAATGCCTGTCGCTTTGGGATTATATCTGCCTAT
>NZ_KB899040.1:609644-1002144 GCF_000378005.1 Coprothermobacter platensis DSM 11748 | reverse complement strand
AATGTACCCTTTCGGGGGTACAGGAGCCGACGGTGAGATACCACCCTGCAGATGTCGGAACTCTAACGTGGAGCCGTGAAACCGGCACATGGACAGTGTCAGGTGGGCAGTTTGACTGGGGCGGTCACCTCCTAAAGAGTAACGGAGGCGTTCAAAGGTACCCTCAGGCGGAATGGAAACCCGCTGAAGAGTGCAAAGGCATAAGGGTGCTTGACTGCGAGAGAGACATCTCGAGCAGAGTGGAAACACGGACTTAGTGACCCGGTGGTGCTGAGTGGAAAGGCCACCGATCAACGGATAAAAGTTACCCTGGGGATAACAGGCTAATGGGTCCCGAGAGTCCATATCGACGGATCCGTTTGGCACCTCGATGTCGACCCGTCTCATCCTGGGGCTGAAGCAGGTCCCAAGGGTTGGGCTGTTCGCCCATCAAAGAGGCACGCGAGTTGGGTTCAGAGCGTCGTGAGACAGCTCGGTCCTTATCCGCCGCGGGCGTAGGAGTTCTGAGGGGAGCTCTTCCTAGTACGAGAGGACCGGAAGGGACCAGGCACTGGTGTACCAGTTGTACCGCCAGGTGCAGAGCTGGGTAGCCACCCTGGGAGGAATAAGCGCTGAAAGCATCTAAGCGCGAAGTCCATCCCGAGATAAGAACTCCCACAGAGTTAATCTGGTAAGGGCCCGGGAAGACAACCCGGTAGATAGGCTGGAAGTGGAAGCCCAGCAATGGGTGTAGCTGACCAGTACTAATAGCCCGAGGTCTTGCTTCGCTAAAAGAAGCACTTCTAAAGTTACGGTAGGGATTATCTTAACTTAGCTGAAGCTTCTGTGCGTAACTACCTTCTCCTAAAGTTGTTTAGTGTGTAAAAAGGGACTTAGTGCCCATGCCCTGAGGAAACGCCCGGACCCATTCCGAACCCGGAAGCTAAGCTCAGGGAAGCCGATGGTACTGGTGTGCGGGAGCTGCCGGGAGAGTAGGTTGGTGCTAAGTCCCCCTTTTTTATTTTCCCCCAAGACTTCCTTTTCCCCTTACTTATTGTGTGAAGGCTGCAATTAATGAGAGACGTTATGTTGCCTCGCAAAAAGAAACGATTGCCTGTGCCAGTGATAATGTAGTGTCTATTATGGGCACATCTATTGTCAAATAATCCAGTAAGATAGGTAATTCCGTGCAGGCCAAAAGCACCACGTCAGAGCGTCGCTTATACCACTCAAATAAGGTTTCAGCTTCATTAATTACGCCTCGTACGTTTCCGCCTTTAATGCCATAGATAACATCCATGAGCATGTTTTGTACTTGCTCAGGTGGACATACTACCATATATCCTGATTGCATTAACAGGTTTCCATATAGGTTAGCAAGGAAAACACCTTTAGTTCCTGCTATGCCGATACGCTGAGGCGGCGGAAAATGTTCTTGGAGAGAAGTAATGGTACTGTTCACTATGCTTATAAATGGTACCTGTATAAACGTTTTTATTTCTTTTTCAAAATAGTGCGCTGTGTTACAAGCCATACAAATTGCGTCTACGCCAGCATTTTGTAGTAACATAGCAGATCGCAAAATAAAAGGCAAGGGATTTTCTCCCTTGCCCATAAGGAACGCTGTTCTGTCAGGAATATCTGTATTATCGTCAATAATCAAATGCACATGCTCTTGGTCACTCCGTGCATTGCTACAGCGTATTATTTTTCTCAATAAATCGATTGTAGCTTCTGGCCCCATACCTCCTATTACGCCTACAATCTTTTTATCCATGTTTCTTTTGATTATTCGTCTTTATGAGGCATGTGCCCCATGGGGCCATTCTTTAAGTATTTTTCCGGATCTGATTTGAATTCATTCATGCACTGTTCTGAGCAAAAATAATAAGTTTTTCCGTCATACTCAAATGTGCCTTTAGCTGATTCTTCCTTAACCACCATGCCACAAACAGGATCAATGTGTTTCACTATGAACACCTCCTTCCTTACAGTTTAATACGGTTTAACCGCAGAGAATTTGTTACCACGGTAACAGAGCTAAAAGCCATAGCAATTTCGGCTATGACCGGATGTATGGCACCTACCATTGCCAAAGGAAGTGCTAAAACGTTGTAGAAAAACGCCCAGAAAAGGTTTTGAGTTATTTTCCCTTTTGTCGCCTGAGCTATTTTTATTGTTTTTACTACAGCGTCTATGTCCGATTTATAAAGAACGATGTCTCCTGATTCTATGGCCACATCTGTTCCACTTCCCATGGCTATGCCAATGTCTGCAAGCCTTAATGCTGGTGCATCATTTATGCCATCTCCGACCATTGCAACCAGTGCGTCAGGATTCTGTTCTTTTAGTTCTTTAATAAAATCCATTTTGTCTTGGGGTAGTGTTCCACCTTTGTAAGTATCTATGCCCACAGTCGATGCGATTTCTGCTACTACTTCTTCTCTGTCTCCGCTTAAAAGAACAGGCTTAATGCCCATTTTCTTTAGCTGTTCTACAGCTTTGATTGCGTCTTCTCTGAGTGGATCAGTAAGCGATGCCACACCAAGCAAAATCTGGTCGGTTTCATCATACAGAGCTACAGTGCTATCTGTGGGTAAAACATAAGGTTCAATATCATCATATGTTTTTGCTTTACCCAGAGCATAGGTTTTTCCATTTAACGTTGCAATAACGCCAAGCCCTGGCGTTTCTTTAATATGTTCCATAGGTAGAATATCTCTTAATCCTTCCTGTTCTTCAAAATACTCAGTAATGGATTTAGATAATGGGTGATGTGACTGCTTTGCCATACTGTACATGATGTTTTTGGCATTATCAGCTAGTAATGTTACTTTCCTTACAGTGGGTTTCCCTTTTGTTAATGTGCCTGTTTTATCAAAAACAACTGTGTTAACTGATGCTAAACGCTGAAAAGCTGATCCATCTTTAAAATAAGCGCCGTTTCTTGCAGCGAGCCCGGAAGCAACAATAACCGCTGTTGGGGTCGCTAAACCCAAGGCACAAGGGCATGCTATCACCAATGTGGCTATGGCTGTAAACGCAGCCAATGAAAAGCCTGAAAGTCCATTAGGTACCCAGGGAAGCAGAGAAGATAGATAGTTGTTTACGCTAATAGCGTACTGTGGAAACACGAGCCAGAATACAAAAGTAAAAGCGGCTAAAGAAATTACCGTTGGTACGAATATGGCAATCACTTTATCTAAAGCATCTTGTATGGGCATCCTTGCTGCTTGAGCCTGTTGCACTAAATCAATGAGCTGGCTAAGGAATGTGTCCTCTCCGACTTTTGTGGCTTTCACCTTTATGGGGCTCCCTAAATTGACGCTTCCACCGATCACGTTTTGTCCAATTTCCTTTTGAACAGGCATTGATTCTCCAGTGATCATGGATTCATCAACATATGATTCACCTTCGGTGAGAACGCCATCAGTAGGAATACGTTCTCCAGGTCTGACGACCATAATATCTCCTGGGTCTAACTGCTGAATAGGCACTTCCACTTCTACACCATCCACGATAATACGGGCCGTCTGCGGCCTTATATCCAATAAGGCCCTTATGGATTTTGCTGCCCTTTTCTTTGCAGAAGTTTCTAAATACTTGCCTAATAGGTTGAAGAAAAGAATCATGGCGCCCACTGAGGCGAAACTGTAAACTGTGGGGTAAACCAGACTAATGGCGCCAGAAAGAACCGACATGATAACGCCAAAAGCGATCAGTACATCCATGGTCCACTGGCCATGCAAAAGGGCTTTGAATGCTCTGGCTACGGTTTCTTGGCCTGCCGTAGCCACGGCTAAACCAGAGATCATAAGTTCAAGCAAATCCATATGTGGAAACATCAAAAGCCCTGACATGTGTAAAATCATGAGAACCGTTACAGGAACCATAAATAAGGTAGCGGCAATAAACTGTTCTTTTATGCGCTCTAACTCTTCATTTGCTTTCGCTTGATCTACATCCAGTGCATAACCAACCTTCGACACATTCTTTGCTATCTGCACTAAATCAACTTTATCTTCTTCGTATTCAATAAACGCCTGATCAGTAGCCAAATTTACCTCAACATTTATAACACCCGGCGTTTTAGCGATAGCCGTTCTTACAGTATTAACACATGACGCACAAGACATACCTCTTACATCTACGACAGCTTTCTTAGCCAATTATGTTCACCATCCTAATACCTCCTATGATATATATAACCATAACTAATTGGAATAAATCGTATTAATTCTTCACTAGAAGAACATAAAAGCGTGATAATTCTTACCATGAGAAGTACAATATTATGAAAAGGAAGTGAAGAATGTATATGCGGATACTTAGGCTTAAAAATACAAAAGGCACTTGCTTTTCTTGGAAAGACGGAGAAGCAGTGATTTCTGGAATAGACATGGTCCAGTGGAAAAGATATCGTTACGAAGATTTAGACGCTCCTGTCTGTGTAGGCAAAGCTGTATGCGTTGGTTTGAACTATAGAAGCCATATAGAAGAGATGGGAGACAAACTGCCTGAGGAACCCACACTTTTTATGAAGCCTCGGAGCGCTGTCATTGGCCCGAGTGAAACCATACTTTTACCTCCACAGTCAAGCCATGTAGATTATGAGGGAGAGCTGGCCGTTGTTATTAAGGACCGTACATATAATGTCACTCAAAAGGAAGCAGCCAATCACATCATGGGTTATACCATCGCAAACGATGTAACAGCTCGGGATTTGCAAAGCAAAGACGGTCAATGGACAAGAGCGAAATCATTTAACACCTTTTTGCCTTTGGGCCCGTGGATTGAAACAGATATTGATCCATCAAATCTTAATATAAGAACATTTGTCAATGGGCAACTGAAACAGGAAGGAAATACAAGAGATTTAATTTTTGATGTATTTTACTTAGTCAGTTTTATCTCCCAGATAATGACATTGGATGAGGGAGATGTCATCTTAACAGGTACACCTGCAGGCGTTGGGCCTATCGCCGATGGCGATGAGGTAGCTGTGGAAATAGAAGGTATTGGCAGGTTGGTAAATTCTGTTGCAAAACTGGAAATGAGAGATAATGCCAGACAGGAATAAGCACCAAGATTCTCTTTTTAAGCCAAATTCAAAGTGGGTCCCTTTGGCTGAACGCATGCGCCCACGTGTTCTTGATGAAATCGTTGGGCAAGAAAAGGTCTTTGGTAAAGGTACATTGCTTAGAAAACTCATCGAGGAAGACAAACTAACATCGCTGGTTCTGTGGGGACCACCTGGTGTGGGAAAGACATCCATCGCTATGGTGATTGCAAATACGACAAAGGCACGCTTTTTGCGCTTTAGTGCTGTTACCTCTGGGATTAAAGAAATAAAAGACGTTTTAGAAGAGGCTGACGAGCAGTTTAATATGGGACGTAGAACCGTGATATTTGTTGATGAAATACATCATTTCAACAAAACCCAGCAGGATGCATTCTTACCATACGTTGAAAAAGGGGCAGTGGTTCTAATATGTGCAACAACAGAGAATCCTTCTTTTGAAATAATCGGCCCACTCTTGTCTCGTTCTAAGGTGGTTGTGTTGGAACCATTAAAGACCGAAGACATTTTAAGGATACTAATGAATGCGCTCAGTGATGAAGAACGCGGTTTAGGTAAAGAGAGAATTATCATTAGCGACGATCAACTCAATAGAATTGCTGCATATTCTGACGGCGATGCACGTATGGCTTTGAATACACTGGAAATCGCGGTTTTCGGCACGGACGTGGACAGCCGTGGAGTTAGGGTTATAAGTGATGAAGTGATAAACGAAGCTTTGCAAAAGAAAACGCTTCTCTATGATAAAAAAGGGGAAGAGCATTATAACCTCATTTCAGCACTTCATAAATCGATGAGGAACAGTGACCCAGATGCAGCTCTTTATTGGCTTGCTCGGATGCTGGAAGCAGGTGAAGATCCCCTTTACGTAGCCAGACGTATAATACGTTTTGCTTCTGAAGATGTAGGTATGGCCGATCCGCAGGCACTGCTCCAGGCGGTGGCAGCATTCAATGCAGCCAACTATATTGGTATGCCTGAATGTACGGCCAACCTCGCTCAAGCCGTAATCTATCTATCTCTTGCTCCAAAATCCAATAGCTTGTACGTAGGATATGAAAAAGCACGAGACGATGCTAATCAAACGATTGCAGAGCCAGTGCCATTGCATTTACGGAACGCACCCACCAACCTTATGAAAGAGGTGGGTTATGGAGAAGGCTACAAATACAGCCACAACTTTACAGAACATATCGCCGATATGGAATGTTTACCTGATAATTTGTCAGGGAAGCACTATTACATTCCATCAGAACAAGGATTGGAAAAGAAGTATAAAGAGCGATTAGATGCCATTTTAGATTTCAAAAGAAAACTTAGACAGCAAAGGGAAAGCGATAATCAATAGGGAGAAAGGACAAAAAGGGGCTTGTCCTTTCTCCTTAGTTTCTATTACTTATTATTCAGCGGCTAAATGAGCTATATTGACCACAACTTCTACAGCCTTTTCCATGGATTCTACAACTATGTATTCAAATGGTCCATGGTAGTTGTGGCCTCCGGTAAATAGATTCGGTGTTGGTAAACCCATGAATGTTAGCCGTGAACCATCGGTGCCGCCTCTAACAGGTGTAATCATGGGCTCTATGCCAGCTTCTTTCATAGCGCGCTTTGCTAAATCTATAATTTCTGGCTTGTCCTTCAATATTTCATAAAGGTTATAGTACTGGTCCTTTATTTCAATATCAAAGGTGCCTTCTCCGTATTTGTGGTTCATCCAATTAGCCACGTCTTGCATGTACGTTTTACGTTGTTCAAAACGTTCTCTGTTATGATCACGTATAATCCATGTGAGCTGAGCGGTATCTACTCCACCTTCTATATGGTACACATGATAAAAACCTTCATATCCTTCTGTGTGTGCAGGAGCTTCTGCTGGCGGGAACTGACTTACATAGTCCAAAGCCATCAAAATAGCATTTTTCATCTTATTTTTCGAATCTCCGGGATGGATGCTTTTGCCATGAACTGTGACTTTTGCTTGAGCCGCATTGAATGTTTCGTAGTTCAATTCGCCTATGGGACCTCCATCTAATGTGAACGCAAAGTCTGCTCCAAACTTTTTTACGTTAAAGTAATCAACGCCTCTACCTACTTCTTCATCTGGTGTGAATCCCACTTTTATAGCTCCATGTTTTATCTCAGGATGGGATAGTAGATATTCCAGTGCGGTCATGATTATGGCAATGCCTGCTTTATCGTCAGCGCCAAGCAATGTGTCTCCACTTGCCGTAATTATGGTTTTCCCCTTGTAATTCTTTAGATCAGGAAAATCTTGAGGAGAAAGTACACGATCTGACCCAAGGGGGATATCAGAGCCATCGTAGTTTTCCACAATCTGTGGTTTAACGTTGGCACCTGGGAACTCCGGACTGGTATCCATGTGAGCTAAGAAACCTATTGTAGGAACGTTCTTTCCTTCTACGTTACCAGGAAGTGTAGCAGTAACATAACAGTATTCATCAACGCTGGCATCTTCAAGCCCCATGGATTTCAATTCTTCGACCAAGTACTTAGCGAGATTAAATTGCTTCTCTGTACTGGGATAACTGGTGCTCTCTTCATCAGATTGGGTGTCAAAAGATACGTACTTCAGAAAACGCTCTACCATTTTGTCACGCATACTTTTGTCAGCTCCTTTTTGGCTTTCAGCTATTTCAATTCTATCAATTACCTAATACTTTATTAATTTCATCTTCGCTGAAGTTCATTAGCGCCATCATTTCCCGGACTTGCTCTGGTGTGGCCTTATTTTCTCTTATGAGATCCATAAACACTTGCACATTGCTACCGTAACTTTGTTCCTCTTTAAAAGCATCTATAGAGACATCTCCGCTTAGCGTATTGACTTTTATGGTAGCGATGGGGGACGGAGCTGTTTCCAAGGATCCTTTAACCCCGCTAAGGAAACGTTGTCCAACTTTTACAGAGCCAGAAAGGGTGCTAAATTCAATTTTGCTGGGAGGGAGTATGGGTACTTCAATTTTCATGTCACCAGAAATTGTTTTTAGTACCATTTGTCTGAATTCGGACCCAACATTCTTCATTACGATATCGCCAGAAACTGTTTCTGCAGATAGCTCCTTGGCTACAATGTTTTGCGCGAATGTATCGCCGCTCACAGAGGAAATCTTTAGTTGATTTATCCTTTTTAAAGATGTAAGTCTTATATCCCCTGACGTACTTTTAACACTCAATTCTGAGCACGATACATCTGAAATATATATATCTCCACTAACAGCGGATAAAGTAAGTCTCTCTTTACAATTAGGTTCTACCATTCTTACATCGCCAGCAATATTAGATACGTAGAGGTCTACTGTGGGTGGAATTGTTATAACAGCTTTTCTTACTTGGATATCTTTGTGCCTACCTATGGACATAAATGATACCTTCGTTCCCTCATATTCTAAATCCACTTCTAAACTGTTAGTTGTGCGTTTTATACGCGGCTCATAGTGTTCCACTTTATCGGCTTGGCCATCTAAAGTGATTTCTATGATTACCTTGGATTCTTCACTACCTCTGATTTCTAAATCAGCAGAAACACAATTAATTTTCAGCTCCGTTTCGGAAAACGGTAGGCTAAACAGTTTAGTCGTGTTCATTTTGTTTCATCTCCTTAAGGATTCTTAAGGCTGTTTCTGCATCCAAGGAGCCTTCTTTTACCTGCTGCAAAACATCCCACTGAGAGATTTCTTCTTGCACGTCATATCCTAATGTTTGCAATATGTTCTCTAAGCGGTTACGGACCGTAGGGTAGGAAAGGCCAAGTTCCTTCTGCACCTCGGAAAGGTTTCCGCGTTTCTTCAAAAACAGCTTCACAAAATTCAATTGTTCAGGTGTAAGCCTAAACAACTCGTCAAGAGGAAAATCTCCTGTTATTCCTGTTCCACATTCGGGGCATTTCATAGCTGTTACATGCAATTCTGCACCGCAATTGGGGCAGATTGTAATCATTGCTAACACCTCCTTTAATGATATCGATGTAATCTTTTCTTTATGTGGCTGGCAAGCGAGGCTACTCATCGGTTGTTTGCGCCAAGTCTTCTACATGCATGACATGCGAATTGGTGAAACCCCACAAGGAGACAGCAATAGAAAGTACAGCACCCACGACCATTAGAAAACTTATAGCACCTGCAGGGCCGTAACCGAGTAGGTGAGAAAGCATATTATCTTGCTTAAACAAAGGAACTAATAAATCATCAACAATGGGTCCACTTAAGAACATGGGGATACCACTCAAGGCTTGGGCGATAAATCTGCGAGCTGAGAATACTCGACCTTGCATATCCACCGGAACGATACTTTGCCATATGGCTTGACTGTGCGTGTTTGCCATAACTCCACCGAAAGAAGTAATGATGGCCGCTACACACATTGCAGGAACAATCCGTGAAACGCCGAGTAGTACCAACCCGAAGTCACTTGCTATCATCCCCACAAGAAGCGCGCGTACTTTTAACCCTGGGATTGCGTATAAAGAAAGAAGTAGACTTCCAATTAAACCACCGATGCCGAAAAATGTTTCCACTGTGCCCATAGCTAATGCGTTGTTGTTTGTTCTGGCAAGAACATATGGTGAGAAGAGGCTGTTGCCAAATCCACTAAAAAAATTCGTGCCTAAAAAAACCATAAGTAACATTAATAGTGGTTTCCTCTGGGATATAAACTTAAATCCAAACTGAACGTCCTCCCAAAAACTGGATTTTGTCTTGGTTTCTTCATTATCGTTGTCATTTCTTACAAGCGGGATTCTGGTTTCTGGTATGATAACCCACAAGTTAATGCACACAGCAAATGCAAGCGTAACAAGATCGATAGTCATTATTCCTGGCAGTCCAATAATATTCAAAAGGCCTCCTGCTAAAATGGGAGCGATAAGTGCAGGACCATAATCTGTAACGCTGAAAAGTGCGTTTGCTTTTGTATATTGTTCAGGTTTCAACATGGTTGCCAATGTTACAGAATAAGCGGGGAACTGTAAGGCACCAAATATACCATTGACAAAGGACATAATGTAAAGAAACGTAAGCGTAAGACCTCCATGTGCGTAAAAAAACAGGGCCATAAGTGTAAGCACACCTGAGGCAACGTCGGGCAAAATAAGAGCAGGTTTTCTGGGCCATCGGTCTACAAAACTTCCAGCTGCCAACCCAAAGATGACTTGAGCACCAAAAAAGAGAATGCTCATGATACTAAAAGGCGTTGCTTTGCCGAAGGTCTGCCAAACCCAATAGGAAAGGCCGAACTGTGTCATGGCGCTTCCTGTTATGGACGCAAATTGACCCACAGTAATTGCTGTAAACCCCTTGAAACCAGATGGCCTTTTCATTATGTTACCTCCCATGTTTCAATTTATTGATATAACTATAAAAATATTGTAACATTTGGTTTCTATTTTTGCATATTATTAGAAAGATGTTCTTACGAGGTCCATTTGCTACAATGGAATTATGCAGATAAGCGTACTATCTTCTGTTAGTGAAGCATTGCCCGGTAAACGTTTGGTATGGATTGCATTAGATGTAATACGTGCTACGAGTACCATTGTTACGTATGTGGCAGAGAGCGGGGGCCACGTTTTTGTGACAGATTCCATATCATATGCGCTGGAACAAAAGAAAAGCAGCCCAAG
The DNA here is from genome assembly GCF_000378005.1 of Coprothermobacter platensis DSM 11748. Lineage (GTDB taxonomy): Bacteria > Coprothermobacterota > Coprothermobacteria > Coprothermobacterales > Coprothermobacteraceae > Coprothermobacter > Coprothermobacter platensis. The sequence continues at coordinate 991,444 of NZ_KB899040.1, read as the reverse complement.
TTCTGTTTTGATAGGGGAACGTGGTGGTCTAAAAATCGAAGGATTTGATTTTGACAACTCTCCTACCGAAATCATAGCGAATTTGGGACACATTAATGGCCGGGATGCCATCTTAACGACGACGAATGGTACGAAACTGTTGGCTAAACTACAAGCGATTACTCAGACTGTTCTTATAGGTTCTTTCTTAAACATCTCCAGCGTTCTAAAGAAAGCTTTGCAGATGGTAGATGCAGAGAAATATGATGGTATAGGGATCGCTTGTGCTGGTAAAGAAGGTCGTTTGGTGGGAGACGATTTCTACTGTGCTGGCATGATGGTGCAAAAACTACGCTCGTGCATAAATGCCGAAGTGTCACTGGATGATGTTGCAAATACCGCTTTGGCATGGGCAGAAAGCTATGGAGAGGTGTTAACTGTTCTCAAAAAATCGGAAAGTGGCCAAAACATACTACGATACGGAAAAGAGAAAGATATAGTATTCTGCTCGCAGTTAGACCTTTATGATGTAGTTCCACTTGCACATGGTAATATCATTACGAAATGATTTCTCCATTTATTGCTTTGTCCATGAATAGAGATGCTTTTTTTCCTGCTCCTAACGCTTCTATGACTGTTGCTGCTCCTGTGACGATATCCCCGCCGGCGAATACATTCGGTATGTTCGTTTGACAATGATCATCAACAACGATATTGCCATGCTCTGTTACCTCAAGGTTAGGAACGCTGTATTTTAGTATGGGGTTTGGTGTGGTTCCTATGGCTGTGATGACCTCGTCACAGGGAATGATATAATTGCTTCCTTTTATGGGCACTGGTCTTCTTCTTCCTCTTTCATCAGGGGCTCCAAGTTCCATAGAAATAACTTCAACACTTTCTACCCATCCATTTTTGCCATTGAAGGCTAAGGGGTTTGTAAGCAATTTCATCTCAATGCCTTCTTCTTCAGCATGGTGTATCTCTTCTGCTCTGGCAGGCATTTCTGTTCGACTCCTTCTATAGACAATGGTAACGTTTGCTCCCAAGCGCCTTGCTGTTCTTGCTGAGTCCATTGCAACGTTTCCGGCGCCTACGACCACTACGTTCTTTCCTTTTTTTATGGGTGTATCAAATTCTGGAAAACGGTAGGCTCGCATCAAATTTACTCTTATAAGAAACTCATTGGCTGTGTAGATACCATTGAGGTTTTCGCCAGGGATGTTCAAGAGCACGGGAGCACCAGCACCCGTTCCGAGGAAAACGCTTCTAAATTCATGTAGTAACTGATCTAACGTATATGTTTTACCCACAATGACATCAGTGTGCAAGAAAACACCAAGATCGGTTAACAGCATAATCTCATGGTTAACGATCTTCTTGGGTAGTCTAAACTCGGGAATGCCGTAACTTAATACACCACCCGGCAAGTGCAAAGCTTCAAATAAATGCACTTCATAGCCTTTTTTCGCCATATCAGCTGCAGCAGCTAAACTTGATGGCCCTGTTCCTACGCAAGCAATTGGTATGTGATTAGCTTTAGCTACTGCTTGGCTCTGGGGCTTGTACATCTCTCTGTCAGCTAAGAAACGTTCTAGCCTACCTATGGCTATGGGCTTTCCCGTTTTAGCCAAGACGCATGATGCTTCGCACTGACTTTCTTGTGGGCACACGCGTCCTGTCATGGCAGGAAAATTGTTTTTCTCTTTTATCTTGTAGTAGCCTTCTGTAAATTTTTCTTTTTGCAACAACCCAATAAATGTCTTTATGTCAATGTTTACAGGACATCCATTGATGCATGTCGGATTAGGACACTGCAAGCAGCGGGACGCTTCAATTAGAGCTTCTTCTTCAGTGTAGCCCAGGGCAACTTCATCAAAGTTTGTTATTCTGATTTCGGGGTTTTGCTCTTGCATGGGGACTCTATCCTTCAAAGCCATGACTTAATCCTCCTTCTCAAACAGCGAAAGACTCATTGCTTCTTCATCTTTATACATTTTGAGGCGCGCCAGCAGGGTATCCCAATCGACTTTATGCCCATCTAGTTCTGGTCCCTCTATGCAAGTCAATACTGTTTTATCACCATATCCTACCCGACAAGCGCCACACATGCCGGTGCCACAAACCATTATGCTATTTAGAGACACCATGGTTTTAACATTGAATGGTTTTGTTGTTTCAGCTACCGCTTTCATCATCACCGCTGGCCCTATTGCCAGGACCATGTCGATGCGATTGCGTTCAAGCAATTCATGTAGCGGAACGGTGACCACTCCTTTTCTGCCGTAAGATCCATCATCGGTGGTAACAATAACTTCATTGCAAAAATCGCCAAGTTCTTTTTCAAATAAGACCAGTTCTTTGTTACGTGCTCCAAGAATGGCTGTTACGTGGTTACCGTTTGAATGCAAATGTTTTGCCAAAGGCACTGCCGTGGCAGCACCCACTCCTCCACCTACGAGAACCACATGCCCAAAGTTTTCGTTGGGGAAAGGATGGCCTGTAGGCCCCATAATATCAGGAATGCGATCTCCCACGTTAAGTTTCCCAAGGTATTTTGTGCTTTTTCCGATTTCTTGGAAAACAATGGTTATGCTTTCCTTATCTGCTTCAAAAACCGTTAGCGGTATGCGTTCTCCTTGCTCATGGGGAAGAACAATAACAAAATTACCGGGCTTATAGGCACTTCCTATATGTGGAGCGTAAACATTGATTTTCCATATTTGAGGAGCCAAAAGTATTTTTTCACGTATTTCAAACATGTTTTGAGCCTCCATATTCCATTTTCGTACTTGTGCTTATTGTATCATCTGGTTGTTTCTTGAGCATAGGCGCATTCAGATTTTACAACCCTTGGATATATAGGCTTGCATTTTCTTTATATTGGATATGTGCTTAACATCTTCATAAACGATGAGTGATATACAGCTGTTACTATTGAAAGAACAATATTTTGGAGGTGATTTTCCGTGGGATGGTGGTCAATCGTTTAAGAGTAGGGTTCAGTCTATTGCTACTTTGTTTGTTAGTGCTTAGTGGCTGTTCCACGCCGCGCGCAGAAAGTAGCGAGAAGCCTGTGGTTAAGATTGGTATGGTCGCGCCTCTAACCGGTCCTGTTAGTGCCGCTGGTAGGGATTTCGAAAATGGTGTTAAACTGGCGGTAAGAGAGGCAAATGATGACACAACATTTCCCTTCTTTGTTCAACTCACTGAAGAAGATGATCAGAATGATCCGCTTCAGTCCGTGACGGCAGTGCAGAAACTCATTAATCAGAATGGGGTATCCGCAATTATCGGTTCTCTTACCTCCGATGTTTCTATTCCTGCCCACAGAACAGCTTGTGAGTACGGTGTTCCTATTATTAGCCCCACATCAACGAACCCTAATGTTACCAAAGACAAGGGAAAACACTTGCCCTGCAGTTTTTTGGCAACATTTACAGATGATTTTCAAGGACGCGTGGCGGCGGTCTTTGCTTATCGAAATCTGAAGCTTAAAAGAGTTGGTGTGATGTATGATCAAGGGAGTGATTATTCTACAGGGCTCGCAGAAAACTTCGTCAAGCAATTTAATAGCTTAGGTGGCCAAACGTACGTAGTGACTTATACGGGCTATGATAATGATTTTTCAGCATATCTGACAAAGGTCTTTCAGCAAAATGTAGAAGCTTTGTTTCTTCCAGATCTTTACAACAGGGTAAACCTCATTGTCAATCAAGCAAAGATGTTGGGATTCGATGGCTTATTTTTAGGCGGAGATGCATGGGACAGCGACGGCTTGAATAGAGAACTGCTCAGCGGGAGTTATTATGTAGGGCATAATGCCTCAGATGACCCAGCTTTAGCGACGTTTGTTCAGAAGTGGAGGAGTGCATATAAAACGGAACCGCCTGGAGTTGGCATTGGTGCCTATGATGCTGCTCTCGTGGTGCTTAATGCTATTAAAGAGAGTAAATCCACTGATGCTTCAACGCTGATGAACTACATACAAAAAACCAGAGATTTACCTGTGGTAGAAGGCAAATTGAACATGGGAGATGATGGTGCAGCCACACTCCCAGCTTATATTCTGAAGGTAACACCTCAAGGACCACGTTTTGCTCAAAAACTCGAGCCTTGAGAAGGTTTCCACGATGAGGCGTTGAATAAAAAAAGGCAGGACAAACATTGTTTGTCCTGCCTTGAGGTATCACTTAGATAACCTTAGTTGTTTTTCTTTTGCTCTTGGTCCAACTCTTTTAATTTTTCTTCGCGTTCTTGATAAAGCTGATCGGCATATTTCTTCATGCCTTCATTGCTCTCGTAGCGTTCTTTCCAAATTCCGTCGAAAACTTCATGCACTTGTTTGCTGTAGTCATCTAAGAAGGATTTTATTTTCTCATTCTCAACGATAACCTCGGCTCCCTCGTGTGTTGGTTTTGGATGCGTAGTTTCTACAATTTCTCTCAGCCGTTCAGGGTTATCTATGATTTGACAAGGTAAAAGCAGATTGTCATCAAATGGTTGATGTGCCCTTATGGCTTTAAGAAAATCGCTGTTAAGCGCGTCTTTGAGGGATTTATCCTTTATATTATCCGCGGAGAAATGGACGAAAATACAAGGTTCCACGTCGCCTTTGGAGTTGATGTGGATGTATCTTCTGCCTCCTGCGATGCAGCCGCCAACATAAGGGGCATCTCCCCAGAAATCCATCATAAACAATGGCTTTTCTAACCTTACACGCTGCACTGTCTCATAAAGTTTTTTCCTTTGCTCTGGAGTGGGCATTAAACTGGTATCGGGGTCTTTACCTACTGGCATAAACAGAAAATACCATCCAAACAGAGCACCTTTCTCGATAAGAAAATCATAAAATTCATCTGACGTAACCGAATCAGCATTCAGTTTTGTATATGTTATCGATACACCGAAAGGAATACCATTGGCTTTTAATGTGTCCATGACCTTTACAATGTTGTCAAACATACCTGCGCCGCGACGCTGATCTGTTTCTTTTTGCCATCCTTCAATAGAAATAACCGGCACAATATTGCCTACTTCTTTGAGCTGTTCGATCATCTTTGGACTGGTCAGCAGTGTGCCATTGGTGAAGGTGTGGAATACCACATCCGGATGATTCTTCGCTACTTCGAATAAATGCGGGTAAACAAATGGTTCTCCACCAAGAATGGTATAAAGGTATGTGCCAAGCTCTTCTCCTTCGCGAATAATCCTGTCAAAAAGTTCAGGCGGCATATCATCTTCACGTGTGTAGAGACCTGCATAGCAACCTACACAAGAAAGATTACACCGCATTGACGGACTGACAAGAATGGTAAAAGGACCAGGGAAACCATATTTCTTTTCGGTTTCCATTTGCTTCTGCACACCGATAGCCAGCTGGTTAATAAAGAAATTGTAGGCAAGACGTTCCAAGAATACGGGATCCGATTCTTTGATAATCCTCATAATAAGTGGATAATAAACTCCACCTGGTTCCAAATAACGCCTGGCTACCTTGACTGTTTCTTTATACCTTTCAGGGAATACCGTTTCCGCTAAGTCAAGAACCTTAATAAGATTTTCGTCAGGGTTCTGCTTTACGTACCTCAATGTATATTTTAGAGCAGTACCCATGGCGGATGTTTTCAGAGACATAATTTTCACCACCTCTCTTGGTTATTATACACCCACGGTGGTATTTATTATTCCTTAGGTGCAGCCAAGTATTCGCAGAATGCTATTTTAAACGGTTAAATACAGAATCGGTTTTACTGTTATTTGTTTACCTGTACAATGAGCACGGGATTATGTAAAGACGAATAAATTCCACATATGTTTGACGCGCTAATGTCTATTTCCGTGGACGTGATGGAAATTTCCCAAGATGGATCAAGGTATTTATTTTGCATCGCCGTCAGTACGTGCCTGCTATCACAAACCCATGCACTGCTGTGATCAATGGCGCAGGGTATGGCATGAGTTTGGCTTAAGAAGTTTTCTAAGTCATCTGCACTAGCAGTAATGGAAATTACTGGAACTGTTACGGTTTTCACTTCTTTTTCCATGGGTTCACCCAACGCGAAACCACCTTTTAAAAGATTGCTGTCTTCATCATTCATCATGGTGTGGGGTACCAAGGATTCTACGTGATCGTTTTTGCTAAGCATTGTCATTGTCTCCCTTTTAGGTGTTACGTTTTGTGCGGTAAAAGTGAATAAAACCAGTGCTATGGTGGTAAAAACTGCCAGCATCGTTTTTCCCAAAACGACTTCTCTGTTTACCGAAGGTACAGTTGGCAATGTCTTCGGGAGTAAGGGGATAGCAACAAGCAATAGCTCACTAAACTCTTTTCGCCAAGATAATGGCAGTAAGTTCCACCACCAAGGGAGTACAACCTTACCTTTTTTTTGAATGTACTCTAACAAGTTTTCAAACAAAAATGATTTAATATTCTCCATCATTATTAAGACGCTCCGTATTGTCAAAAGGTTTCATAAATTCTCTCATACTCTTTATTGCGCGGTACTGAATCATCTTTATAGACTGTGGCGTTTTCCCCAAGGCATCGGCAACTTCTTGGATACTGCAGTTGTTATAGAAACGCATGACGATTACTTGTTTTTGAATTTCGGGCAGTTTTTCTAAAGCATCTTCCAAGTCAGCTCTTTGAGCCATATCTTCGCTATGGCTCACATGGAGCAATTCCTCGGTTTCGTCATCGACAATAATGCCAACATGCCTGTAATAATCCATGAGTACATTTCTTGCAATGCTGAAGAGCCATGCATCAAGTTTGCTTACATCCTTAAGTGAATTACGTTTTTCCCAACCTTTAGCAAGCACTTCTTGACATAGCTCTTCAGCTGTATCGCCATTCTTGACAGAACTTAATAAATAATATTTCAGACGCTTGTGCAACTCAGCGTCTGAAAACAGCATATTCCAGTCTACATCAGACATGAAGCCTCTTTGGTCGCTTACTAAAACCTTTTCATTATTTCAGCCATTAAATCCATTAATTGCTTCGATTTGTTTTCCAGTTCTCTTTGGAGCGATTTTACTAAATCTTTATTCCCTTGTTCGTATGCATTTTTCAAGTCTGAAGCTAATTTGTGAACGTTTTCGTGTAGCGCACCTAGTTGCGGCCACAGATCCTTATATTGTTCACGGGGTGAAGCAACATCGTAGAACAAACCAAACTTGCAGAAATGCGGGTCCAAAATAGATGTCCATACAGCTCCAGAGGTTATTGTATCGTTTATTTGTCTTAACCATTCTTTATGTGCTTCTATGGCTTCTGCAAACATGTTTTTGGTTTCTTCATCGTTCAACACTCTGAACTGAAGAGCACTATTCATACCATCTTTCAGTTGCTGTGCAGCGGTAGCATTTTGTTTGAATACGGCCTGTAAGTGCTTTTGCAATTTTGCCATAGAGTTCCTGAGTGTTTCTGTTAGCTCAGCCAGACGTGTTGCCTCTTGAGCCAAAGACTGGACGGCAACGGCTGCTTGAGATGTTGCTTTATCTTGTTCTTTTACATTGGTGCTCACATTACCGACAAAATCTGAAATTCTATGAACATTGGAAAGGATAGTGTCCAAACTCTCCGAGAGAATGCGTGTGGAGTCTCCCATACTTGAAATGAGTTCAAGAACAGTTTGCACTGATTCAACAGCGGTTCCCACGGTACCGGAAAAGTTTTTAAGCTGGCTGGAAATCTCGTCAGCGGCGTTTTTACTTTTTTCAGCTAATTTGCGCACTTCATCGGCAACGACAGCAAAACCTTTTCCCGCGTCGCCTGCTCGTGCTGCTTCAATCGCAGCATTTAATGCTAATAAGTTTGTTTGTTCGGATATGCTGGATATGGTTTCAACGATACCTGAAATGTGCTTTGATAGATCCTCCAGTTTATCCATGACTTCCTGGACGGTGGTGACTTTAGAAAAAATTTGGTCAAAACTGTCTACGGCATTAGAAATATTACTTATCTGTTTCTCGACATTTTCTTTTATTGCTCTGGTTAAATCATCTAATTGTACAGCGCTGTCATAAACAGTGCTACTCGAAGCTGCCAATTCTTGTGTTGAAGCACTTATTTCTTCTCCACCTGCTGCTAAGTTCTGTACACGGTCAGCTATCTGTTCTGCTATCTCCATGTTGTCAAAAGCTACACGCATGGAATCTTGGAGTAAAAACTGCGCTCGGTGGACGTTAGACGCGCCGTCTCTAAAGGAGAAGAACGTATCCCTTACATAAATCCTAATTGTTTGTGCAAACTTCTCCAAGGGGCGTAGGATTCTTGACCACATACCGCTATTGCGCGATGGTGTTTTTAAAGTCAAATCCAATTTATCCAGATTCTCAAAGTAAAGTAAGATGTCCTTTGGTGCTTTAGGCCTCCAAATCAAGAATCCTAAAAGTAAACCAACAACTAACCCCAATAACATTAGTAAAGCAACCGTTACAATCCCGTACATGCACATCCCCTCCTAATTAATCAGTATTTTACTGTAAAATCTCGGTACTGACCTGTGTAAGGTAACCACTCTACCTCTACCCGTTCAATGATAGCTGCGCTGGGTCCTTGTTTTATGGAATCTAAGAAAGATTCCAATGCCTCATCTGGACCTTCTGCTACTACTTCTACGCTTCCGTCTGGCAAGTTCCTTATAAAACCTTTTATGTTTCCGAAGCGCTGTGCCATGCGCATTGCGTAATACCTAAAACCAACGCCTTGAACATATCCTTTTAATATGGCCCGAAAGCTCTTCATATGGTCTTACCTTTTTTCTGTGTTCCACAAAATTACTATCGGAGTCATTGATTCATCGTTTCCAGCTGGATTATCTGACAATGCTTCAGCGATCCAAACGGCATCAAGGTTTCTGCAATGGTTTACAACCTCAGCTCCATATAGGGAATTAACATCTACAATGGCGAATGGCACTCCATCGTTACAGAGCTTTTTTGTGAAAAGAGGAGCATTTAAAGGACCTGGAACCAGGCATGCATCGTATGGGGCAATTTTATCGCTATCTACTGCTTTGGCCACACTTCCTATAACACTATAAAACCACCCAGATCGTTTTAACACTTTTCCTAAGGCCGAGGCCATTGCACCTACAAGCACAGGCAATGTGCCACTGAGTTCTAAATAAGCTTGTACTTTCCAATCAGCAACTATAGGGTATGTATAAAAGTGTATTACTGGACCTTTCGCATGTTCTGTAAAGGGCCCTAAGGTTCTGGCAAGCCAGCATGGCTTAAAGGTGCCCGCCCATAGCAGCGTTCCTTCCATTATGGAGAGGACAGACGAAGCCAACGTTATAATCCCATCGGGATGTAATTCATGCACCGCTTTTATGAGAGTAAAAGGATCGGTATCTTCTTTGAGTAGTCCGGTGTTTACGGCTTTTCTCCTAAAATTACTAATATTTGGTTCTTTTTTCTTATACTGAGGAATGTTAAGGCCTAACTCTTCAGCCGTGCGCAACAGTATAGGATCTTCTCTATATAGATAAAAAGACCAATCCAACATCTGCTGAGCTTCTTCTTTTTGGCCGTTTCCGTACAGAAATCTGATATAAGCATCCATTTCAGCCTGTTTGAAATTGTCTACGTCTATTTTTGCCCATTTTTCCAGAAGTTCAGGATCTTTTGTGACACTATAAAGCCGCTTCAAAAGGTGTCGCCCGGGGTTATCCCATTCCCGTGCTTTAGACCAATCAACATTTTCAAAAGCATTCTGCCAACACTCTAAAGCACCGCCCACATCATTCAAAAAGTAATATCTTATATCACCAAGGTAGATCTCTTCCCATATGCCTTTTGGTGGTAGGTACAACTGTTCAGCTTTTTGCGGGTCTGTGCGTAAATACAACGTTGCTAATAAACGTTTGCATCGGGGGTATTTTCCCTTTTGGACTTTTTGCTCTAATATCTCCTTAGCTAAATCCTCACGTCCTGATAATATTAAGTGCAATGTTCCCCAAAAAGATGTGTAGTCATTACCGGGATCAAAGGCAAACATCTCCATAGCCCTTCGCTTAAAACCCAAAAAGTCCATGACCTTTCCGAGAAAATTTATAACCATATGTTCATATTTTAACAGTGCACTGCCTATATAATAGAAGAATGGTTAGGCTGATTTCCTCTGATGTAGAATTAAAAACTTTACTTCGTAATATAGGCTGCGATTTAGCGAGTTATCCTATCTTTTTTGGCAAAGACGAACATGTACGCGTTTGGATTGACAACGTCCACTTCGCTGCAGCATCGGTTATTAAACAGGAGTGCCTTTCTTGTGGAGCAGACGCTGCTGTTCATAAGCATGTAATTACTGGAAAAGTGGACACTTCTTCCGTGTTGATCATGGCAAATGTAAATCAATTACGCTGTATAGCCGAAAAGGTCAAACGTATGCCATATTGGGGTCTTCCGCATATAGCGGAGGGTATTCTTTCTCTTCCCATATTCAGTCCGCAAAAGAACTTTGTATTGCATATGCCACATGGCGATGTAAATATAAGTGATACCAAAATAATGGCCATACTGAACGTAACTCCTGATTCTTTCTTTGCTGCATCGCGAGTGGACCTACAGTCAGGTGTGGATAGAGCCGTAGATGCTGAAATGAATGGAGCCACATTTTTGGATATTGGTGGTGAAAGCACTAGGCCAGGTGCCTCTGCTATTACAGAAGATGAAGAAATAAGTAGGGTTATCCCATTGTTGCGACAAATTCGTAAAGCTACCAATTTGTTCATTTCTGTTGATACATATAGGGCGAGTGTGGCAAGACAAGCTTTAGACAACGGCGCAGATTTGATAAACGATATCTATGGGCTCCAACAAGATAAAGATATGGCTAAAGTGATTGCTGAAACTGGGGTCCCAGTGGTGCTTATGCATATGAGAGGAACACCTTCAACGATGGGCGATTTTGCTAACTACGATGACATAATGAAAGAACTATTAGATCATCTAAAAAGACTTATCGATTTTGCCTTGGGAAATGGTATTAAAGAAGATCAGATCATTCTCGATCCGGGTATCGGGTTCGCAAAAACACCAGAACACAATCTAGAGATTATGAAACGTATAGAAGAACTTTTTTCTTTGGGGTTTCCAGTACTTGTTGGACATAGTAGGAAAAGTACGCTGGGAAAGATATTAGATGGAGCACCACCTGAAGGAAGGCTGTTCGGTACTGTAGCCTGGACGTCATACCTTGCATGGAAGGGTATCAACATTGTTCGTGTTCATGATACAAAAGAAAACGTAGATGCTGTTAAAGCCATAAATGCAATAAAACACGGCACATACTGATATGGCAACAGTTTATATATCCTTTGGTTCCAATATAGGAGATCGTACCAATTTCATACACCGTGCTATTAGCATGTGCGGTACGTTTATACAGTGGGAAAAGATAACACCTATCGTGGAAACATCTCCATATGGTAAAACGGACCAACCACCTTTCTTGAACGCTATTGGAAAAGGAAAAACGTCCGTAATGCCAGAAGAGCTTCTCAAGAATTTGCAAGAAGTCGAACGATCTTTGGGAAGGCTGCGAGATGTAAGGTGGGGGCCCAGGACTATCGATTTGGACATCCTTACTTATGACGATGTGGTTCAAAAAAGTAGTACGTTAACACTGCCTCATCCTGATTTGCATAATAGAGATTTTCTGTTAACGTTGCTTTGCGAGTATTTTCCAGAATGGCGTCATCCCGTTTTAGCCAAAGATGCTTGCTCACTTTTGGATGATCTTACTACACGCATGCCAACTGTATTAGAGAATAATAATCTAAGAATGGTCTTATCTGCACTTGGGAATCCGCAAGACAATATGAAAACCATATATGTAACAGGATCTTCTGGAAAAGGTTCTGTAGCTTCCTTCTTAGCCTCATTATTCAATGAGAAGGTTGGGTTGTTCCTTTCGCCTTATGTGTGCGATCCTGCAGAGATGGTTTCCATAAAAGGGAACGCTGTTAACCTCTCTACCTACAAACAGAAAATAATATCAGTAAGCCATGACCTTTCTTTGGAGTTAACTCCCTTTGAAGTGATAACTGGTGCAGCGTACTTGTCTTTCTCGGAGGAAAAGGTTCCTTGGGCTATCGTGGAGACAGGGTTGGAATCCAAGGGTGACGCTACGAATGTGAAGGAACATGACCTAACTGTTATATGTAGCTTAGGTTTAGACCATAGCGATGTGTTTGAAGATTTCGATTCATATTTAGAACAAATCCGACAGAGTGTAAGTGGTGATGTTGTATGTATGGAACCAGTACCTGGTTTGATTTGCGAACCTGTAAAAGATAAGTACATAGTAAGAAAATTTGATACCACACTTGATGGGACAAGCGCTTTCGTAAAAGATGTGGGTGAAATACATACAAAAATGGTTGGCCTTCAACAGATTTGGAATATTCTGCTGGCCGGTGAAGCGTATGAGCACGCCACGCATGAAAAACCAGATTTTTCTAAAGTAAAAGATGTCTTTTTACCGGCTCGCTTTCAGGTGGCGAGAAAGGACCCGCTTCTTATTGTCGATGGCGGTCACAATGAGCCAGCTTTTCGTTCGCTTGTAGAAAACATGGAATCACTTAATATTTACAATATCCGTGTTATTCTCGGTTTGGTCCAGGGAAAAGATGTAAAAAGCGCAATAAAATATTTATCGCGTATAAGTAGCGATATCGCTTACTATCCTCCATTTTCTCAAAGAGCATTGGCATCCATAGAAGGACTGCCTCTTGTAGAAGACTTATTCGATGCTCTGAGAGAACCAGTCCCCACATTGGTAGCGGGCTCTTTCTACTTAGCTGGACCTGTACTTAGGCATTTAAACGCCTGTCCAAAAGTCTAACTTCCTGAACTTCCGAACCCATTTGATCCTCTATCGCTTGACTGCTCGAACTGCTCTATGGATCCGTCGAAAGGCAAGGGCTCTGTTTTAAGAACTGGCACTACAACAAGCTGTGCCAGCCTTGTACCTGATGGTATGTGCGTATGATGGTTTGTTATATTAAGCAATATAAGTTTGATTTCACCGCGATAGTCGGCATCCAATATGCCTGGTGAATTGGCTAATGTCACACCCCATTTTAAGGGTGAACTGGATCTGGGTACAATCAGCCCTACACTGTCACGTGGCAAAGCGATTCTCAAACCTGTGCGTGCCAGAACAATATCATGAGATGGTATATCTACATCCTCACATATGGCTAAATCATAGCCCGCGCTTAATGGTGTAGCCTTTCCCAAGAAAGTGCCAAGAAAAAACATATCATTCGTATTCCTCACGTTTTTATTTTCTTACAATGGCTGTAAAATGTAAAGGTGACACGAAAAGCGAAGGTATGCCTGTCTATAACATTGCTGTTGTTCCTGATACCGGTGGGAGCAAAAGCCGATATTGTTTTTTCGGTTCATGCTTATAATCCACCTTTTGCCTATATGCAGTCGGGCAAACTTCAAGGTTTTTCTGTAGACTTGGCCAAAGAAATTGGTAAGGTTCTTAAACAAAAAGTTGATTTTCTGCCTACGGCATATCAGTCAGATGCCGTTGACGCAGTAAAACAGGGAAAAGCTGATGCCGTATTGTTGATGGGATTTTACGAAAACGCGAGTACAACGTTACTTCCCACTGACCCTTACTTTTATCCTTATTACGTGATTGTGGTGAAAAAAGACAGTTCATATTCCGTAGATGATCTCAAACAGAAAACGATTGCGGTTGTGGATGGAACTACCATGGAGACATATCTTGCCATGCACAATTTTAAAAACATTATTTCCTTTGGTAATCAGCAGGAAGTTATCGATGCATTGGAATCAAATCGTGTAAACGCGGCCTTCATGAGCGAAGAGAGTTATAAGTATTTTGTACAGAATTCAAACATAAAAGATACAAAGACACTTCCCGAAAAAGTCCAATTGGCTCAATATGTTATCGGAGTAAACCCTAAGAATGTTGTTTTGCAGAGCCAGATAAATCAAGCACTACTTCAACTTAAAAGCTCTGGCAAGTATGATGAATTGATCAAACGCTGGTTTGCGACTGCGGATCTGAGTTCAGAGTTTGTAAGTTCGTTGGTAAGAAATGTCGCCATCGGTGTTTTCTTTGGGGTTGTGGCTGCGGCTTTGGTCTTTTATTGGATTTTACGTATGCTGCGTTTAAGTAAAAGAGAATTAGGGGCAGCTTATGAACAATTGGCTGCAGAAAATCAGCAACTTACAGCTTCTTATGAAGAAATACTTAATGTAAACAAAGAATTAGAGGATTTGCGCGGGAAAGAAAAGAATCTTTTAAGTTTGATGGGACAGTTACGCCCAGATGTGGAAGACGAAACATTTTACACATACCTCTTGAATTTGGCACTGAATCTGGTTCCAGAGGCTCAAGCAGGCTCCATTCTTATCATGGACGATGATGGATTGGTACGTTTTAAGGCATTGGTCGGATATAGTAATCTCTTAGAAACATTAGACATGCAACCGGAATGGATTTACCACCCTACGGAGGTAGAAGTTGTACAAGCCCTAAACGACAGTAATATGCCTCCCGACGTGGCAGCAGTGTTTAACAGCGCTAGACCAGAACCTATTGCTGTTTCATTGGCTGCCCCTTTGCTCGTTAACAAGCAGTGGTATGGTTCTATATTTGTTGACAGTTTTGAAGAAGTAGAGTTCAGCCAACAGTCCCTTGAGTTGTTTGATTCTCTAAGTAGCTTAGCTAGTGCATTTACTGCATTGAAAGTACATGAGCGGACTGCAAGTAAATTTTTAAAAGAAATCATTTTGATTTTAGTTAAAGCGCTGGAATTCAGAGATCCATCCACAGCTGGGCATTCGGAAAGGGTAGCAAAAATTGCTTCAGACTTTGCAAGTTTCATTGGATACACTGGCAGTAATGTTGAAGATATTTACTGGGCTGGCATACTTCACGATATCGGAAAAGTTGGGGTTGCAGATTATGTGTTGAAAAAGCCAGGTTCTTTGACACCAGAAGAGTACATCGAAATGAAGAAGCATCCAGTATTTTCTGAAGAAATCTTGTCTCAAAGCGATACTCTGAAGAAATACGCTAAATGGGTAGGTGCTCATCATGAGCGTTGGGACGGTAATGGTTACCCCAGGGGTCTTTCTGGCGAAGAAATTCCCATAGAAGGAAGGATTTTAGCTTTAGCCGACGCTTTTGATGCTATGAGTACTGATAGACCTTATAGAAAAGGCAAGAGCTTAAATGAAGCTATCGATGAAATAGCAAAGTGTGGTGGTACACAATTTGATCCGTATTTAGCGGCACAGTTTGTTCACTTTTTAAAACGCAACTACCTGTGAAAATGTTAAGTTCTTTTATTTAGGAGGATAAACAATGTGGAACAAATGGGTCGAAATTTCTAAACAAAACTTAAAGCATAATGTCTCTTTGCTAACTGATTCACTTCCTTCATTAGAACCTATAGCGGTTGTTAAAGACGATGCTTATGGGCACGATATGGGGATAGTAGTACCAGAATTGCTAAAGCTGGGTGTAAAGAAGTTTGCCGTTGTGTGCGCAGATGACGCCCTCATGCTCTCCGAACTTGGGGCAGAATGGATTTTAGTATTGGATGATTTGCCCATGCCAGATATGGCTTCTGAGTTCGCACGCAGGGGTATAAGATTCTGCATCACAGACAAGAGGTGGATGGAGAAAGGCCTGTTAGATTTACCACTAAAGCTGCATTTGTTTGTGGACATTGGCATGCATAGAGAAGGTATTCCTTGGGATGATGGATCAACCATAAAGGAAATATGTCATGTTGTGGGTGATAAGTTAGAAGGCGTCTGTTCGCATATGTCTTCTCAACTTCCTACGTCTAATCTGTTTAAAGTTCAAGAAGAACGTTTTAGGAATGTGCTTTCTCTGGTTCCAGACGGGATAATGGTACATTTGTCTAATTCAGGTTCTCTCATAAGCGGTTCTATGCCTTATGCTACACACTACCGACCTGGAATTGCATTATACGGTTATGGCTACAATGGCGTTAAGCCTGTCCTTTCTTTAAAAGCTCGCATAGTACATGAGCACACACTTATCGACAATGAAGGCGTCTCATATGACTGGTTATGGAAATCTCAGGGTTTATCGCATATTGTGACAGTTCCTGTGGGTTACGGTGACGGTTACAGTAGAAGGCTTAGCAATAAAGCAAAAGCTGGCGTTAAGAATTACACTTTACCCCAGGTTGGTGCGGTGACCATGGATTTTACCATGTTCGAAGCACCTGGAGACGTTGCAGTAGGTGATGAAGTTACTCTACTGGGGGCGTGGGGAAGTGATCATTTTTGGGCAGATGACATGGCAAATCTATTAGACACAATACCTTATGAGGTATTAACAGGCATTTCTCATAAGATACCACGGGTTCTTGTATGAAGGTCGCGTCGTTCAATGTAAACGGTATTCGGGCTCGTGTTCAGCCCGTAAAGGATCTGCTGGAAGAAGAGCAACCTGATGTGGTCTGCTTGCAAGAAATAAAATGTGAAAACGATTTGTTTCCATATACTGTTTTTGACGGGTTTCACTGCTATGTTAACGGCCAAAAAGGGTATAACGGTGTTGCCATTTGTTCAAGAAACGAATGCCATATTGTTGAAATATTAGATGAAGTAGAAAGCCGGACTCTGGGTGTTCTTCTGGATGACTTGCTGATAGTTAGTGTTTATGCTCCTCATGGAGATGTACGTGGAGCAGCTCGCTTTTTTCAAAAGTTACAGTGGTATGAGGAGTTTGCTCATCGTATCGACGACCTGCTGAAACGTTATCCCAATATACTTCTCATGGGAGATTTTAATGTTGCTGTGGAAGATAGAGATGTATGGGATGAAGTCTTGCTTAAGGACACCATAGGAACATATGACGAAGAGCGAAAAGCTTTCAAGAACATACTGGACTTAGGGTTTACTGATGCGTTTAGGTCGTTATATCCTGATAAAACACAATTTACATGGTGGGACTATAAAGAAGGAAGAGTTTGGAAAGACCAAGGCATGAGGATCGATTATGCTTTGGTTAGCGAGCAGCTTGTTAATAGGCTAAAAGATATCTATGTAATGACAAGTTTGAGAAAACGGCGCAAACCTACCCCCTCTGACCATGCACCGTTAATATGTGTGTTGGAGAAGTAAACTAATCTGCTTGATTACGGCTATTCTTTTCCAATGTCCGTTTATTCTTTCCTGAGTAAAACGCACTGGCCATTAAGGCTGTAAGCGGAATTGCCAAGATTAATCCTGCGGATGCTGCAACTGCCCTTATGGCATCACCCACAAAAAACTCACCAGTGATGTACTTGATGGCCACACTTTCTCCGGAACTATAAAGATAAACCAATAAGCCTAATTCAGAACCTGCATAAGCAAATATAAGCGTGTTAACCATGGTCCCTATCATGTCTCTGCCAATTCTTGTTAAGCTTGAAAACAGTTGAAAGAAACCTATGTCAGGTTGCTGGAGTCTTATTTCCCGCGCTGAGGATACCAAAGAAACGGCAACATCCATGGTTGCTCCTAAGGCTGCTATCATTATGGCTCCAAAAAACAGGGAAAGAGGGTTAAGGTTTTTCAACGTTGTAGAAAATTGGAAGAAAGAAAAAATCTCAGATGTTACCCCGTGGACGGAGGTAACATGAGACGCCCATATGCCGAAAATATAAGCACTTCCTATACCGAGTAAAGTTCCTGCTGTAGAAAGGATGATTTTATCAAACGTATCCATTACCAACGTGATAGTTCCTAAGGTACCTACTAAGACCGTAAGCAAGCATGTCCAAATGGGGTTATAACCATTCGCTATCATGGGTATAGCGATCTTCCAAATAAACAAACCAGTAATCAGCAGCCCCAGAAGTGCGTCTAAACCTTTGCCGTAAGCTACCAATAGTACAATCACTGCAAATGCGACAATCACTGTTATCATTCCTGAAAGCCTATCTAAATCCTGTACGTACGCATCCGAAACTTTGCCGTTGTCCATGATGGCATAAATGAATACTTTTGTTCCAGGCTTGACCATAAATGAACCATACATCGATGGATCGTATATATTCTGGGCATAGATTTCTTGATTCTTCAATGGTCCTTCGATTAACTTTACAGAAACAAGCTGTACTGTTGTCGTTTGTTGAGGTTGCTCTTGGACAACGGATTGAACGATGCCTCTATAGTAACCTTCCTCCTGTGCGCCGTTCGTAGGTACTACCCAAGGTGAAACCCTCCACAAAATAACAAGAAGTAACACTGCAATAACGCGTTTTATCCAAGGAACGAACTTAGTCATATGAGCGGTATTATAACCCAGTTTATTATTCGCAGATGTTATCATTTATAGAAGCGATTTAACGTGAAGAGTTGTTTGTATATCTTAGGAGGTTAACGGTGCAATCTGACAACAAACATTTTGGTATTTTCCTCGATCTGGAAAATTTGGCTAAGAGTCTCGAAAAATACGATAAAACACCCCAGGAACTTATGCAGAAGATTATGGATGTTTTTTATTCTATGGGCAAAATAGACGTAGCGAAAGTCTATACAGGATGGGGCGTATTTGCTTCACTTATTCCTTTTGCTGTAGATATGGGTTATGATGTCGTTTTTGTATATGCGCATAGAAGTGGCAACATTGTAAAAAACATGGCTGACATGCAGATAACAGTGGATGCTTTGAAGTACGGCTACGAAAGAGACAATATAAGCAGTTTTGTCTTTGTATCTGCTGACAGAGATTTCATTCCAGCTATAAAGGCACTTCAGGCTTTAGGTAAAGAAGTCATAGCTGTGGGAGATGACCAAATAACATCTGAAGCGCTGAAAAATTCGGCAGATGTTTTTGTATCACTGAGTGAACTTGCGGGTGGTTTGAAGAACTTGTCTAAAAACAGAGCTGGAAAAGATTTTGATGGCTTTTTTAATACTATAGGTGGAATCATACGTTTTATTAAGTTTATGAATTATGAGCTATCCCCTTCAATACTAAAGGAGATGCTCACCATGGTTATGCCTGACTTTACAGAACATGACTGGGGATATCCAAACTTCAAAGCGTTGGTTAAAGACTTAGAAAAACGTGGATTGGTGGAGATTGTTGATTCAAATAAAATGAAAATGGTTCCCACAGAGAATATTGATAAGTACGATTACGTGGTGCCTCAGATGGATGTGAATAGGGTGAAAGAATTGGTCTCCAATATGAATAACGTTAGTAGCCTGGTGGAAGAACTAAGAAACTTGGATAAGCAAGGGATAAGAGGCGGGAAAGATTATTGGGATGCACTTATCAGGTTAGGGAATGAATTACATTGGTGGCATGTGAATGTTGGAGGTGCAGATTTTGAAAAAGAGGAACAGTAAAGCAAAGAACACACTTTTTTACATTGTCATAGGCGTTGTCTTAGTTGTGGTAATCGTCGGTGGTATATGGTTTTTATCTGGTCAAAAATCTCCTGCCAAAGCCGCCAAAAAATTCGTTGAAGCATGGGCAAACTATGATATCGCTGCCATGAAAGAAGTTAGTACTGAAGAAATGTCAGATGGTATGGATACTGCTTATTTTCAATCTATATTGAGTTCTATTGAAAGCATGCGGCAGGTTACAGCAGATAGCGAGGGCATACCTGTGGCGTCTGTGGAGGATCCACTAAAGTGGACTAACTGGAAACTTCATTATAAAACGATTGGAGATAATCAGGTTGAAGTTACTGGCAGTGTGGTGACGTTGTACTCTGCCTATGATGACAAAAATGAAGTCAGTAGAAATATACACTGGATCATCAGCACCGAAAAAAATGGTAACGATTATTTTGTAAGTGGCGTTAAGGTAGTTGCTGACACCCCTCAAGATGCTGTCCTTTCATTCTTAGACGCGCTAATGTCGAGAAACATGTTCTATGTGAAGAAAGTTATTTCATCTAATCCTGATGATGGTCTTGCTAATTTTCTTGCCAGCATGGATTTGGAATTTACCCAGGGCTTTGCAACGAAAGGACTATTCTTTGTCCCTGTTTTGGATAAAAACGATGTTTCCAACGAAAACAAAGTTCACGTTAGTTATACGCGTGTTGGAGTTAGCAGTAGCTCCTCCGGTAGTTCATCTTTAACGAGTGACGTCGTGCTTGTTAATGGTACATTTACCTGTTCTTTAGAAAATGGTCACTATGTTGTGAAAGATGTGAGCTTTCAAGAGGTGAGTGGCTAACTTATTTAGGTGTTAAAATGTATTGTTGTATATATTTGTGAAGAATTTCATTTCGTATAGTAGGGTGAAAATTCTAAGAAAAGTTTGAGGAGGTAATGAAAGGTGGAACCCCGTGAAGACAATTTCAACGAAGAATTCGATGTAGAAATGGCTGAAAGAGGCGATCTTGTAGAAGGTACGGTATTACGCGCTGATGTGGATGGGCTGTGGTTAGATATTGCGAGTAAATATGATGCTTTTCTTCCTTTGGAAGAATGCACCAGTGAATTGATCCATCAAGTACAGGAGGGAAATGTACCCACAAGCATAGATGTTATCGTTACAAAGACAAACGATGATAAAGGGTACATATCTGTTTCTCAGAAGAGAGCAGCATACAGGAAACTTTGGAAAGATGTTGAGGAATGGGAAAAGAGCGGAGAAGTAAGAAAACTCAAGGCTGTGAGTGCTGACGATAAAGGTGTTTTTGTGGATCTTGGTTCGGGCATTCTTGGATATGTACCTGCTTCTCAGTTAGATATTAGATTTGTTCGTGATACAAAAAAATATATTGGTCATACATTACGTGTGAAGGTATTAAGAGTTAACCGTAGGAAAAACCAAGTTATTCTCACACAAAGGGAAGTACTGGAAAAAGAGCAGAAGGAACGAGCTGAGAAATCTTGGGACCATCTTAAAGACAGTGACATTGTCCGTGGGCACGTAAGCAGAATAACGGATGAAGGTATTTTCGTTGATTTAGGTGATCATATAGAAGGTTTTGTCCCGAAAGATGAACTTGATTGGAGACCTATAAAGAATATCGCTCGTGTATTTCGTCGCGGTGATGTTGTCAGAGCGAAAGTTCTTTCCGTCGATGATGAGAAGAAAGAAATGACGCTCAGTATTAGATTAGCCACACCGAATCCATGGCAGCTTTTTGCTGAAAAGCATGCTGTGGGCGATATTGTTAGCGGACGTGTGCTTAGATATCTTCGTGGTGGTCTTTTGCTTCTTGTGGATAGGGTTACCGGTTTAGTTCCCGCTCAAGAAGTGTCATGGAAACGTGGTGCAAAGGCAGAGGACTTATTCAAAATAGGCGATCACGTAAAAGCCAAAATTGTCAGCTTTAATGAGGAAACGCAGGATTTGATTTTGAGCATCAAAGAAGCCCAGGGAGACCCGTGGGAAAACGTGGAAAAGGATTTCCCAGTAGGATCGCATGCCCAGGGAACCGTAGTGAACATAACAGATTTTGGTGTGTTTGTAGAGCTCGCTCCAGGTGTAGAAGGTTTGGTTCCGCGCCGTTATGTCAGCTGGAAGCGGTTCAAAGACATTAGTGAAATTGTCAAAGTTGGTGACCAAGTCGAAGTAATCGTATTGGGCATAAACACTACAGACAGGAAGATAACATTATCCATGCGAGATACAAAACCTGATCCATGGGAAGAAGTAGCCCAAAACATACAGCCCGGACAACTGGTTAGAGGAAAAGTCGTAACCGTTATACCTCAGGGTGTTTTTGTAGAAATTGCTGAAGGTGTAGAAGGTTTTATTCATGTGTCACAGCTTTCTACTAGAAGGATCGACGATCCTAAAGACGCTGTTAATGAGGGCGACGAAATCGTAGCCAAGGTCATAGGTATCGATGAAGAGAGAAGACGCATATCTCTATCCGTTAAGGCTATTCATGTAGATAAGGAACGCGAAGAACTGCAAGAGTTTCTCTCAGAACAAGGTGACGATAAATTCACACTGTCGGATATTTTAGGCAATTTGCTCGGTAGGGAGGTTTCTCTCTGAGCGAGCTGTTAGAAGAGCTTTTGCACAGCATAGATTCGAACGTAGACTTAGAGCGAATCTATGCTGTGTATGACAAATACAACTTGCCTGATAACGTAAGGCGCCATATCGAGGCGGTTGCTTTAGGTGTGGCTCGCGTTATCGCGGTTCTTCAAAAAAAGGGTGTAGATATTGACGTTGATTTGCTAATTACTGGTACACTTCTGCATGACATAGGTCGGAGCGTTACACACGATATTTCCCATGGGGTCATAGGATCAGAAATTGTTTTGAGAGAAGGATTTTCTCAAGAAGTGGCTAATCTTGTAGAACGCCATATCGGAGCAGGTCTGACAGAGGAAGAAGCGAAAGGTTTTGGCTTGCCGGTAAGATCTTATGTGCCTGTTTCTTTGGAAGAAAAGATTCTCGCTGCTGTTGACAATTTAGCATTTGGTGATAGAATGGCGTCCAAAAGTGAGTTTATTGATGATATTAAGCGAAAATTTGATACGACTCCGTTGTCAGAGCGTTTTTTTAAACTGTATGACGAAGTAAGTAGTTTATTGGGAGAGGATTTATCCCTTGTGGTACGTGGAGAGAATTCGTTCTCTCAGAGTTTATAACTTCAGAAACCTGCAAAATCAGCAGGTAGAAATTCCTGATGGTCTGACTGTTCTCGTAGGCGAGAATATGCAGGGCAAGACGTCTTTCTTGGAAGCTGTTTTTCTTGCTTCCACTGGTCGTTCATTCAGAACTCGCAGCGTTGCAGATCTTATAAAGTGGGGAGAAAATCAAACTCAGGTAGGTTTGGAATTTGACGGCTCTACCTTGCTTTTTGGAGCATCTGTGGAGCCAAAATCCAGAAGTTTTACCTTAAATGGGGAACGTATTAGCAGTGCCGAAACACCTCTCGCTGGACAAGTGCTCTATTATAGTGATGAGTATTTAAACTTGGTTGAAACGGCCGCTGGATTACGCAGGCTCTTTGATCGGTTGATGGAGCTTAGTGATATAAAGAATTTGAAGCTTTCAAATGAATATAGGAAATTGCTGGCTGAACGCAATGCTATGCTGTCTTCAGGGTTCCTTAACGAACCGCTGAACGATGTTCTAACGGAACGTATTGATGCTATTTCAGAAGAGTGGCGTGACAAGAGAGTAAAGTTCCTCCAACTTGTAGAAGCGTCCTTAAACCTTAGGTTCGCTTATGTTTTTCAAGGGGATTACAGGTTTTCTTTCTCCACAGAGCGCAGTGACATTCGTAATCTACAGTTGGAAATGCAAAAGAAATTTACCATGTTTGGTTATCACCGTGACAAGATCTCCTTATTGGTAAATGGGAAAAGCGTAAATACGTTCGGTTCAAGAGGCTTTCTAAAAACGTTGCTTACGTTCATTTTCGTAAGAACAGCAGAGTTGGTACATGAACAGAATGGTTACGTTTTGCTGCTTTTGGATGACTTTAATGCTAATGTGGACGATATAAGGTGGAAGCGCATGCTCAAACTACTTCCAGAGCGTCAGATTATAGCGGCAACGACAAAAAGCTGGGATCAAGTAAATTTAGGAAGAGATTACAACATACTCATCTGTGACCAAGGTACGATAACTCCGAGTCTTTAGTGTATAATCCAATCTTCTATGTCCCTTAACTATACGGCATACTCCCATATGGTATAATCCAAGGACCTTAGCTTAAGTTTTTAAGGAGGTGTTAGCATTATGCCGTTGCAAATGTGGTCCCTACTGGTGCTATTACTACTCGTCATGGTTATCCTGTTAGTTGTGTTGCCACCTGTGATAGAAGCTAAGCCTGTAGGAGAAGAAGCACTACTCATGAGTAAGCCAGGAAATTCTTGTCAAATAAGCGTAAGCGCAAGTTCCACGAGCGGTAAAGTAAATAGGAATGAGCCGTTCTTGGTAGAAAAGATGGCAATGCAAGCAGGGGCCAGTGCAAATGTTGCATTGGCTTTAGGTAAGGCATATAGAAGTTGTAATCCAAATCATTTGTCTGCTGCAGTGTTTATCGGTGTGATAAAGGCAGAGAGCAATTTTAATCCGAAAGATGTTTCCAGCGCTGGAGCTAAGGGCGTTATGCAGTTGCTGTCAAGCACCTTTAGGACTTATGTAAAAGCATTTCCCAAGTTATTTTCAAAGGATGATATTTTTGATCCTTATGAGAATGCTTGCGCTGGCTTACTCTATTTGAACGACAACTACGAGGCTTGGCTCGGGCACGTTGATAGTTCATCTGAGGCATTGGATCTCGCAGTAGCTTCTTACCTCACAGGTGTCACACAACTCAAGAGTTCGGGTTATAGCAGTAGAATTTATGACGGTAACAACTTTGTTAGCGAGTATGTGTCACGGGTAAAACTTTATGCTCGGGACGTTACACAAGCTGTGACAAGATGATCGAACAGGACTTTCATGAGGCTGCTCCACATAATCCTGGCGTGTACATTTTTCATGGTAAAGCCGGGCAGGTAATTTATGTTGGCAAGGCAGCAGATCTTCACAACCGACTGGCTGACTACGCTCGTAGTCAGCCAGGTCAAAAAGAATACCTCATCGTTAGCAATGCGGAAACGGTGGAATGGATAATTGTAGCAAACGAACGCCAATCCTTAGAACTGGAAGAAACCCTGATAAAGAAATATGCCCCTCCTTACAATGTCCTTCTCAAAGATGGAAAAGGATACAGTTACTTACGGATTGACTTGAATCAAACATATCCCAGCGTTGAAATTGTACGCATTAGGCAGAGGAAATCTAAACCTGGGCAGTTATTGTTTGGTCCCTTTGTACCTTTAAGGGTACCTGATCTTCCCGGGAAAATCCGTGGTGATCTGAAGAATCTTATGCAGATTGCAGAAGAAGTTTTTGGAATAAGGTCATGCAGAGGGACTCTAAAGAATCGCACACGCCCTTGTGTGTATTACGAAATAGGGCGTTGTTCAGCACCTTGCGTGGGTGCTATAAGTCCAGAGGAGTACCGGCAGCGTGTGGAAATGTTTGTAAGGTTTTTGAATGGCGATACCGCTCAAGTTGAGTCAAAAGTTAGGCAAATGATGGATGAAGCAGTTAAAAACCTTAATTTTGAAAGAGCAATAGACCTCCGGGATTTACTGTACACTGTCAGACGTATCGGCATGCAGAGAGAAGCAAATGTAAGAGGGAGTGCTGATGTCATGGCATTTTCTCTTAAAGATGATATAGGGGCAGGTTTTGTGGTTTCTGTTAGGGATGGCATGATTACGAACGTTTTCGGATTAAAGTATTCTTCAGGTTCTGTAGTTACACTCGATGAAATTATCGATAGTTTCTTTAGAGATTATGTGCGTGTATATCATGAGGAGAACATAGTAGTGTACACGCCATCAGATGTAGCATCAAAACTTAAGGAGGTTGCACTATTACATGGAGTTGTTGTGGAAATGGTGCCTCCAGAATGGGATGCTTTGTTGAAGGTTGCGCAGGAAAATGCTGAGAGTTTGCTCGAGCGTGACGAAGGTAACGAACGTATAAAACGGGGCTTGCTCCGTATTGAAG
This sequence comes from Coprothermobacter platensis DSM 11748, assembly GCF_000378005.1. Lineage (GTDB taxonomy): Bacteria > Coprothermobacterota > Coprothermobacteria > Coprothermobacterales > Coprothermobacteraceae > Coprothermobacter > Coprothermobacter platensis. Next base: position 965,919 of record NZ_KB899040.1, on the reverse strand, counting down.
AGGAACTTCATCTGGAACATATGCCTACACGTATAGAAGGATTCGACATGGCACAACTTTTCGGAAGTGAGCGGGTAGGTGGGAAAGTAGCTTATATAAATGGGCAGTTTTATACGCCTTGGTATAGGCACTATAGGATAAGAGGTTCTTATAAAGACGATTTCTCTTTTATGTATGAAGTTGTTCTACGTCGATTACAGGAGCAAGATACAGGGCTACCTGATCTAATGCTCATAGATGGTGGGAAACAACATCTTAATGTGGTAGAAAGAGCCATGGACGAAGTTGGAATACATGTTCCTGCTGTAGCAATAGCCAAGCCTGACGATAGATTTTTTGTGACGTGGAAAGATGACCCCATTATATTGCCTCCTGAAGATGTGGGAAAACAAATTCTTCAGACCATTAGGAATGAAGCACATCGATGGGTTAATTCATATCATCGTAAGCTTAGAGAGGACTTTGGCGATATATTGTTGAATGTACCAGGCATCGGCAAAGTTAGACGGCGTAACCTTATAGATACTTTTGGAGGCATGGTAGGCTTGCAAAGTGCAAGCAAAGATGAGCTCATTCAGAAAGGTGGCTTACCAGCCAAAGTAGCAGAGAACCTGTACAGAGCGCTTCATCCCGACGAATTGGGGTAAAATGAAATTATGAAGAAATTTCTATCCTTGAGCCTTGTATTAATACTGTTATGCACTCAACCCATCTTTGCGCAAACGTCAGGCGAGCAACGTTGGTTCAACTATACGCCATATCATTTTGTTGTCTCCGTTTTCGACGATAATGGGCAGTTAGGTTATTTAGATTCTTCCATGACTGTGTTCTTTCCTGGTGGAGCTACTCTATCCTTAAAAGGAAATGATTTTTCATATGTTGCTATGACGGGTTCTACACTATTCCTTCAGGACTATTCAGGCAACGTAAAGGTAATGGAAAATGGACAATGGAAAACATTAGGAGCTTATGATGGCATTTCCTTTGATCATGGTGTCGTTTGGGTTTGGAAGGGTAACCACATTTATTCGGCGCAGAAAAGTGCGGTTTTGAGTGAGGTCTCTTCCGTGCCTGCAAGAGTAATATCCGTAACAGGTACATCTGGACGTGCCATTGTTTCTACTGCTGAAGGGGTGAATAAATGTACCGGTTCATCGTGCCAACTTGTGGATGAGCGTGTTTGTGACATGGCTTGGGTACTTTCTAATAATGAAATTGCTTGCCTCAGGTCGGATGTCCTTTCCGTTGGTAATGGTGAATTTTATAATGATGTAACCAGTGTTTCTTTTTATCAAAACGTGCTTTATTTTATTTCTGCGAACCATTTGCAATCGTTTGACGGAGAAAGGCATGTAAATATCGCAACAGTTCCTCCTAATACCCTTCTTGAAGGCGGGTTTCTGGTGCAACCTTCTGGAACATTTGAACTTAAGGGAACTACACTGACAAAATACTCAAGCCAGATTCGTGCTCCATTTAACGGTAAATTATTGCCTGGCCCTGCCTTAGCTTGGGATAGTTACAGAATGACATATTCTGCAAGCAGCTGGACTGATCAATATGAACAAACAACGTTTTTGCGTAGTAATGGCATGCTGTCTTGGGAATCTGGTGGTAGTAGTTATGAGTGGAACGGAACTGTTCGGACGGTTAAGGGCACCATTTTCGATGGTTTTGGCGATATGCAGGAAGGTTATTTGCTTGTGCGCGTGAAAGACAATTTGAATCGACCACGTGTCTTAGTGGTAGATGCTTCTTCTGGAAAGCCTCTTTATGGGTTTCAAACGACGGCGATAATGTCTTATGGTTACACAGGTGAAGGGTATTTTATTTCCACGGCAGACAGTATAAAATTACTGTCTTTAGGTACTATTTCTAATATTTCTACAGAACTTTCTGCGGAGCATGTAGCTATAATTAACGGCGTTACGTATTACAGTAGTGGAAATTATCTCGTTGGCCCAAAGACTTATAAATTTCAGAGCCCTATACAACAAGTACTTCCTTCAGATAAAGGCGTTTTAGTGCGTACGGCGTCTTCTATCTACCTTGTTTCTTCGGGTGATATAAAAGATGTTGGAATTGTTTACGGAAATTATCCTAAAAACGTAGAAAGTATGGTATCAGATAATGGCAATATTTTCCTGCTCGCGCAAGATGGTGTTTACGGTTTAATGCCTCAAGTGCATGTTGTATTCCAAGTTGGTAATAAAAGCTATTCTATTAATGACGTCACAAAAAACATGGATGTAACAGCCACTATAATTAATGGCAGAACTATGGTGCCTATTAGGGTTGTTTCAGAAGCGTTTGGTTACAGCGTGGGATGGGACGAGAGTCAGAAAATGGTTACCATTAGCGGTATGGGGCATATCGTAGAGTTATGGAGTGATAGCACCACAGCTATGGTTGATGGTGGTCCACTTAAAGTGGACGCTTCTCCACAGATAATCGATGGTGTGATGGTAGTGCCTGTTAGATTCATCGTAGAATCTATGGGGTTGTCTGTTGCTTGGTCTGATTCTACGAGAAAGGTGGAAATCACCCTTCCATGAAAGTATTGGTTGTCGCACTTAGCCCTGCTCTGGACCAGGTGAATGTATTAGATGACCAGGTCGAAGAAGGAAAGATATATAAGAGTGCAAGACGTTATCGGACGGCTGGTAGCAAATCGCTAAATGTAGCTCGATTCTTGTCACGTTTGGGGCATGAAGTCCATGTTGTAGGTTTTTTCGGGTCTCGCATTGGAAATTGGCTCGTCGATGAATGCAGAAAAGAAAGCGTTACCGTTCACCCAATTGAATGCAGTGACGATAACCGAATTAACCTTACATTATTGTCGGGATCAGAGGAATATGTAATTTCAGATAGGCATCAACAAATTAATGAGCTTGAAGTTTCTGAACTTTTTAATACTTTCCGCTTGTTATCTTCATCGTTTCCATATATCGTGTTCGCTGGTTCAGTTCCCAGTGGCGTAGATGCTGAACATTATTCCGCCTTAGCACATATTGCCAACGAAGCTAACGCAAGAGTCGTTTTGGACGCGAAACCGCAATTTTTGCGTGCGGCATTGCCCAGTGCCTGGCTCGTAAAGATTAATCAATTTGAAGCGAAAGGACTAGATCTAAACGCACTTTCCTTGAATGCCGGAATAACATGCCAGCAACGAGGTGCTTATTTCAAGCCATATGGTGGTTGCTGGTTAAAGGTGGACGTACCAGAGGTCAAAAAAAGGAATTCTGTGGGAGCTGGTGATGTTTTTCTTTCTTATTTACTGGATGGTTATTGGAGATGGCAAAGCTGGGATGAGGCACTGAAGTGGGCGTCTGCTGCTGCGAGTAGCAGTGTTACCACTGAGCCCATTGGAGAAGTTGACCAGCTTGTTTTTGACTATTTACGCAAATCGGTTCGTTTGAAGGAGGTTGACTTTAATGGCCAAGGTGAAGATTAGTTTTATGGGCGATTTCGCGGATATAGGTTGTCCTAACATGGAGTTGGATGCAAAAGATTTTTATGATTTGGTCATCAAAGTTGCAGAAGCATGTCCCGATCTGCGGAAATTCTTACTCGATGGAACAGAGTTAAAAACAGATTATTTAGCGTTCTGTCATGGAAAGGTTATCTCTGATCCAACTACCACATTTAAGGACGGTGATGTTGTTACCTTTTACCCCCCAGTGACCCTTTAAACATTGCTGATTTATTAATTTATAGTGACTTTTTTATGATAGACTTATTATATGGAACTTTCGATACTATCCCTATTGAATAATTGGAAAAATCGTAAAGATGAGTTTAAGCAATCTTTGGTGAGGCCCAAAGAAGAGTATATTAATTTGCTGCGTTTGGGCGATGCGGTGGGTGAGAGAGATCTCGAGCAGCGCTATGAGACGCTTTTATCTCTTCTAGCGAATTATGGTTTAGTTGATATTCCCGATGCGACGCTCAATAGAATTGTGGAACTTATTAAACAGATTTGGAAAAGGCAACCCATGTTAGGCATGAGTGCTGGTATTGCTTACATATACTCACTTGTAGATGATTTAAGGCTCATTCGAGCAAGGAACGATGCTGATTTACTTTTTGGTGATAGTGCGGACGGCGTTTTGATTTATTGTCTCTTAGATATCCTCAGTAAAAAACGATTTGAGTCAGGAAAGATATTTTCAGCTATACAGAAGTACGATTGGAAAATAAAGATAGGACCATTGGTAATTGCATTAGCACAGCACCTGCCTCCCAATAGGTTAGAAGAACTGCTCCAATATGCTATTACGAATAATCTCGTATCAGATAAAGATTTAGCTGATGTTTATCTGACAATTTACAGAAGAACACAAGACATCAAGTATCTAAAATCGGCTTTCAAAGCATCCATGGACGTAGATGAGGAAAAGGCGCTTCAATCTTTCGACGAACTATTAGTGAAATCAGAAAACCTCGGTTCCCTATATGACGAAATCATTGCAAAAATGAAAACACCTATACGCTTCAAGCTTCTCTTAAAACTTTTGGCAGAGGTGTTAAAAAGAGAAGACACAGCACTAGCACGCCGTATTTTGCTTGACAAGGAAGGGAATGTGCTTACTGTGAAGCAGGCTCAGGCTTTAGGAAGAGAGCTTGGCGCTAAATTTCCAAAGAAGTCTCTGGAAATTCTTAGGGAATTACCGGGCGAAAATGGTCTGTATGGCTTGCTTGGTATTTTATCTGGAACAAAGAACTTAGACGTTGCCATAGCTGCTATGGAAGAGATTTTGAAACGCTTAGAGACATATACTGGTGACACGATGGCATTGCTAAAGCAATTAGTAGCAGTGAGCCTTAAGTTGGACATATGGGACGAACTCATTCTTTCTGTCCCAGAAGATGCTCCATGGTTAGGCGATTTTGAAAATCTTATGAGTGATGCACTGAAAGTTATACAAAGTTCGGCTGACACTGAAGTACGTTTGCAAAACCTTGATACGCCAGTGGCCAGACTAATATTAAATAGGATGAAATCAGGCGGTCCAAGAGAAGTTGAATGGTTCGACCCGACGTGGTTTAGCGACGAAGATTAAAAGAATAACCATATAAAAGGAAAAGAGGGAACACTTTTGTTCCCTCTTTTCCTTTGGTGTGTATTTGTTTTATATGCCTAACAGTGTTTCGATTTCTTCTTCGTGTCCCATTTCTTCTTGCAAGATATGCCTTATCACGTGGAAAGTTACGGGGTCGCCGTTGCCTTGACGAAGGAACTCCACAAGTTTTTCGTACACTTCTATGGCACCACGCTCCGCATCCAGTACAGCCCTTAAAAAACCTTGCCAATCGGTTTCACTGATAGGATAGGTGATCTTTGGGTAATTTGCCTGCTTTGAAATTTCATCCCATTCTGATACGGGTTTTCCTCCCAGCTCTACAATTCTCTCGCATAATTGTTTTCTATGTTCTTCTTCATCTTCAGCCATTTCCGTGAGCTGGTCGGCAGTTATCTTTCCGTTCAAACTCTTGAGTAATGCAGCACCTGTCTGGTAATAGAAATAGGCAATCCACTCGTCAGCATAGGCTTTGTTTAGCAGTTTTAACAACTCATCTGTATTGCCGATACTGTATTTTCGAGCGAATTCTCCCATTCTTACCACTCCTTCTGTTTTAAATTGCTTTAATTTCTACTGCATTCTCCCATAAACCATGTACATTGCAGTATGCAAGAGCAATAAGCTTACCAGGTTTTTGAACTTTCATTGTAAAAGAAACCTTTGGTTCAGCATAAGTTGGCCCCATATCAAAAGTTGCGACATGTATGGGGTTAAATGCTCTGCCTTCCTCTTCAAAGAAAACTTGAATCCACTTAATGTGATGTTCTACGAGATTTGGATGAGGAATGTCCTTGCCTACCTGCACTGTTACTTGAAACGGTTCATTTACTTTTACTTCTGAAGGAACATCAATGTAGGGAGTGTGTTTTTCGGTTTTACTTGTGTCATTTTGTACTTGATTTGTCTTCATTTCTTACCCCTCCTTTTAAGTGAATCTAAATACAATATTACCACTTCATCCATATTTCTATTCTTTGCAACTTAAATGTACTTTTTAGGGTATATAGCTAATGAAGAGTAAAAACAGAAATTGGAGGTGGTGTGTAATGAGTATGGCTTGGACTCTTTGGATGGTGGAGCTGATTCTTAGTTTGTTGTGGTTTTATCTGTTCGGAAACGTAAAACTTGGTGAAGATGAATCTCTATAAGTTTTAGTATAATTTGAGTATTTTGAGAGTAGGAGGAACCATAGTGAGTATACATTCCAAGCGTAGGGTAGTTATGTTGCCGTTAGCTGTCGTCGTTGGAGCATTACTGCTGAGTGGATGCAGTTCCAATCAAGCAAAAGTTAAAACAGCTACCGTCCAAACTGGAACCGTTGAGGAGACAGTGTATGCCAGCGGATACGTAGAGCCGAATGAGCAGTTTATGCTCTATGGCCCTACGGGCATGAATGCCGAAAAGGTTATGGTGGATGTAGGCGATAATGTTACAAAAGGAGAGACGTTGGTTAGTTTTGATGACAGTGATCTTCAGACACAGCTGAGTGCTGCGAAGAATCAACTTCAGGTGTTACAAATTCAACTGCAAAGTTATAAGAATCTAAAAAACTCCGGAGGAGCTGCACTCCAGCAAAGTGGGGGCGTATCTTTAGATGATCAAATTAAGATGCAAGAGATACAGATCGATAACCAGAAGTTGAACATTACTTCTTTAGAGAATAAACTAAAGGATTATACGATAAAGTCACCTGCTAATGGCATTGTAGCATCGGTTGGTGTGACTGAAGGCGCTCCGTCACCTATGGGGCAGCCTGCTGTTGTCGTATATGACGTTTCTAAGAGGAATGTTTCTCTGTCATTAAATCCTGTAGATGCAATTTCTGTCAAAGTTGGTTATAATGCAACAATTTTCTTTGGTGATCAAACGTTCAGTGGAAGCGTGTCCTTCGTTAGTCCCGTAAGTTTAAACAATACCGTTAGTGTCAAGGTGACCATCGATGATGGTACCAATATTCCTATTGGGTCATCTGTAGATGTGGAAATACTCAAGGATAAAAAGATTGGTTTGGTTATACCATCTTCCGCTCTCATTTACGGGGAAGACGGTTCTTACTCGGTAAAAGTTGTTCAGAATAATGTGGTTCAAGAAAAGACAGTTGAAGTAGGTAGCCAATCTTCTGGGACTGCTTTAATTACTTCGGGTTTGGAATCTGGAGAACATGTAATAATAGATCAGTTAGATACTCCTGTTGGCCAGAAAGTTATTGTGGAGTGAATTGTGACACAAGCACAACTTCAGTTAAAAGATATAAGAAAAGTTTATGGTAAGGGAGACGCAGCTTTTGAAGCGCTAAAAGGTATCAATTTGGCTGTGGAAAAAAATGAATATATTGCTATCACAGGTAGATCAGGTTCCGGAAAGTCAACACTCATGCACATTATGGGCTGCCTCGATACACCCACTTCTGGTTCTTATTATTTAGATGGTGAGGATGTTTCGCAAATGTCTGACAACGCATTGGCAAAGATACGGAATAAGAAGATAGGATTCGTTTTCCAAGCGTTCAACTTACTTCCCCATTTAAATCTCATGGAGCAAGTCATGGTTCCCATGTATTATGCTGGTATAACAGGAGCTACGGCGCGAAAGCGTGCTATGGATGCTTTAGATAAAGTTGGCTTGTCTGCGAAATGGCACCGGTTAATGACCCAAATATCTGGTGGTGAAATGCAGCGTGTGGCTATTGCACGAGCTATCGTTATGGAGCCTAGTTTGCTATTAGCAGATGAGCCCACAGGAAACTTGGATACGGCTACATCTTACCAAATACTTGACATTTTCGATGATTTGCATAGATCTGGCAGCACCATTGTAATGGTCACTCACGAAATGGACGTAGCCGCACGTGCTCAGCGTATCGTTTATATAAAGGATGGTTTGGTGGAAAGAGAGGAAACGCACGCATGAATCTGTTGTTTCTACAAATAAAAGAGGCTTGGCTGAACATACTCCGCGGGCGACTTCGCTCTTTTTTAACTGTGCTGGGTGTGGTAATTGGTATTGCGTCAGTTTTTACAATTCTGACTTTGAGTTCTGGAGTTACCAGTACTGTAAACCAAGAACTTGGACGTTTGGGAAGCGGTGTTCTACAAATATCTATAAGTCCTTCGGCAGGCAATATTTCTTTTAATGAACTGGATATGTTGGCCCTAAAAAATGCTTCCACTTACGTGAAGTCGGTAGTTCCCATACAGAATTCCACAGGATTTTACAGCGTAAGTGGCCGTACAGGTATGGCAATGGTCTTTGGCACGAACGAGCAGTATTTTCAATCTTTCGGTATGTCTTTGAGCGCGGGGCAGTTTTTCTCAGATGCCAACGTTAGGAACGGTGACCCTGTTGGGCTTGTGGATGCCAATTCCATAGAGCAAGGGCTTTTGCCACCTAATATTTTAGGAAAACGTATTCAAGTAAACGTTAATGGGAATATCTTGTCCGTGAAAATAATCGGTACAATCAAGAGTGGCTTTAGTGTGGGTGGAAATGGTGGTATGTCCGCCATTCCTGAATCTGCGAAGAACAACATACCCATAACTGTTTACGTTCCTTATACTACACTGAAGAGCTCAGGTATGGTTTCTAACATAACGAGCTTGGCAGTGGTTCTTAGCGCTCAAGACCAAGTGGAGACATACGGTCGTCTGGCGGTGAATATTCTTAATAACATGCATCACGTTAAGGACGGGTTCCAGGCAAGTTCATTGGTTTCCGCTTTAGACGCCGTGAATAATATTTTGAATGTAATAAGTTTGGTGTTAGCTGTTATCGCTGGTATATCTCTGGTGGTGGGCGGAATAGGCGTGATGAACATTATGTTAGTTTCTGTAACTGAAAGAACCAGAGAAATTGGCATTAGGAAGGCTTTGGGAGCCCGCAGAAAGGACATATTGTTCCAATTTCTCATAGAAGCACTCATACTTACGCTGGGTGGCGGTGTCATTGGGATATTGATAGGTTGGGGTTTAAGTTCTGCTGCAAGCTCAGTTATTGCTATTCCCATGCTCATAACATGGCAGAACTTGCTTCTGTCAGTTTCTTTCGCTCTGCTAATTGGTGTTTTCTTTGGCATTTATCCTGCCTATCGGGCAGGCTTACTCAATCCTGTCGAAGCGCTAAGGTACGAGTAGCAATGCACCGTTTGAGGTAAAACCATGAAAGGTTTTACCTCTTTTTTATTTATCTCATTTTTGTTAATTTGTGTTAAATTATTAAGATAGTAATATTAAGTAATGGGGAGGCGTAGTGAAGTGGGGCGTCGTATTACAGTGCATCCTGTGATCGAATTTCAGAAAGGCGCGCAGGTAACCATCTTTTATGAGGGTAAACCATTGCCAGCCTATGATGGTGATACTGTGGCTTCTGCCTTGATTGCTAATGGGATTGATGTGTTTAGGCAGAGTGTGAATTTACACCGGCCCAGAGGACTGTTTTGCGCTATAGGTAACTGCAGCAGTTGTCTAATGATTATCGATGGTGTTCCCAATACACGTGCTTGTATTACTTCCGTTCATGAAGGAATGACCGTAGAGCAGCAGCTTAACAAGGGGATGATGCCATGATAGAAACGGACGTTTTAGTTATAGGTGGTGGACCGGCTGGTATGAACGCTGCTCTGGCATCTGCCCAAAGTGGCGCTCATGTATTGCTGGTAGATAAATTCCAACATTTAGGTGGTCAATTAGTGAAACAAACGCATAAATTTTTTGGGTGGGCTGAAAAAGGCGCCGGAACAAGGGGTTTCAACCTTGCGAAGCGTTTATCAGAAGATGTTATGAATAACGATAACGTTCAAATTCTTTTGGGTTACGAGGTTGTAGGAGCTTACCGTGATGGAACATATTTGGCTGCTTCATGGAGTGACCATATTACCATAAAGGCGAAAAAACTTATCGTATGTACCGGGGCAGCAGAACGTATGATACTTTTTGAAAATAACGACATGCCCGGCGTAATGGGAGCAGGCGCTGTGCAGACATTAATGAATGAATACGGTGTTTTGCCAGCAGAGCGCTTCCTCATAGTGGGGAGTGGAAATGTCGGTGTCATATTGGCTTATCAACTCTTGCAGGCAGGTGCTACCGTTGATGCTATTGTAGATGTTTTGCCTAAGCTTGGTGGAGCGTACTGGGTACATGCCGCGAAAGTGCAAAGGCTCGGCGTTCCCCTCCTTTTGGGTCGAACGGTCTTGGGTGTGTACGGGAACAGCAGAGTAGAAAGTGCAATCACTGCAAAAGTTGATGAAAAGATGCAGCCCATTCCAGGCACTGAGAAACGCCACGATGTAGATGCTGTTGCTTTAGCTGTTGGGTTGATGCCGCTTACTGATATTTTCCAGATGATGGGTGTGAAAACTGTTTATGTACCGGAATTAGGTGGATTTGTTCCATGGCACGATGAATGTGGGCGTACGACAAACAAGGATATCTTTGTTGCTGGTGATGCGGGTGGCATAGAGGAAGCCACCACAGCGAGTATTGGAGGTACCATAGCAGGACTTGCAGCAGCTAACGACTTGGGATATCAGGATAATATGCAGGCTGTTAAGGATAACCTGGAAGCTTTGTCAATTTTCAGGACAAGTTCCTTGAGCAAGAAAGTTTTGGAGGGTATTGAACGCATGCGGGGTGAGTTGAATGCTTGACGTAGATGGTGTCCCAACGTTGGAAGACATTGGCAAGAACATGCCACGTAGAGAACGTTTAGAACAAGGATTTGTGGCAGTTCACGAGTGTTTCCAAGATATTCCTTGCAATCCATGTGTAGAAGCTTGCCCCGTAGGCGCTGTTAGCATGAAAACACTGACCAGCACACCCGTTATCGATTTTGATAAATGCACTGGCTGCGGCAACTGTGTGGCGTCTTGTCCTGGTTTGGCGATATTTTTATTATCGTTAAAAGCCAACCATGCCCAAATAACCATACCTTATGAAATGCCTGATGTACCACAAAAGGGCGATAAGGTGCAAGGGCTGGACCGTTATGGTCAATTCGTATGCGACGCGGATGTAATAAGAGTAGTAAGACTTCCTTCATTGGATAAAAGCAGTAAGACGACACTTATTACACTTGAAATACCTGCGTCGGAGCTAATGACTGTACGGTCTTTCAGGAGGAGGTGAATGGGATGGATGACAATAAAGTGATTATTTGCAGGTGCGAAGACATTACATTGCATGATGTCAGAGGAGCCATCGAAGATGGTTATGACTCTTGGGATAAATTGAAACGTTACCTAAGAATAGGAATGGGACCTTGCGGTGGAAAGACATGCCGCCTTCTTGTATTAAGAGAACTTTCTGCTATAAAAGGGAAGCCATTATCAGCATTGTATCTGCGAGAAAACGTTATCAGACCTCCACTTAGGAGCATACCATTCAAAGCGCTGGAGAAGGAGGCTCATTTATGACTTACGACATAATCATTGTTGGCGGAGGTATTCAAGGTGTAGCTACAGCTTATGAACTTGCTAAAAGAGGAGCCGGCAAAATACTTCTTTTGGAGAAAACGTTTCTTACAGGGGGATCTACCGGTTCCTGCGCTGCCGGTATAAGGGCGCAATTTGGATCACCATTCAACGTAAAACTCATGGCTAGAAGTTTGGAGATTTTTGAAAACATGGCAAAAGAGTTGGAATGTGATAATGACTACCTCGAGTTGTGGCAAGGTGGCTATTTGGTCCTAGCCTATTCGGAGGCTGAATTTGAGGGCCTTAAGCGAAATGTTGAAGTTCAGCACACCTATGGTCTTAAAACAAATGTGCTGAGTGTAGAAGAAGTAAAGAAGGCTTTCCCTCGCGTAAATGTGGAAGGCGTGTACGGTGCCACATATCATGATCGTGATGGTCATGCTGATCCATTCCATGTCACCTTTGCCTATGCTGAGGCTGGAAAACGGTTAGGTGTAGAAATTAGGGAATGGACACCTGTAGACACACTTTTAACAGAAAATGGAAAGATTACTGGTGTAAGACTCCAAGATGGCAGTTCTGTTTATGCAGAGCGTGTGCTTGTATGCGCAGGTGCTTGGACCACATCGCTTTTGAAAACAGTAGGTATTGATTTACCATTGTGGGGTGAAAAGCACGAGATTCTTATAACAGAACCGTGGGAACGGCTTCTTGGCCCCATGGTTATTTCATTCTCACGTGGATATTACATCCAGCAAAGGCCCCATGGGTCGTTCATTATGGGTATTCCTCCTGAGGATCCAAGACACTGGTACAGGCCTGATGAATTTGATTTTTCAAGCAGCATAGATTTTCTCTTAAGAATGAGTTCTGAAGCTACCAATGTTCTTCCATTTCTTAAAGGTGTAAACGTTGTTAGGCAATGGGCTGGGCTTTATGAGATGACACCAGACCACCATCATGCCATTGGTCCTCTGGAAGACATAAGCGGTCTATGGGTAGCTGCTGGAGGTTCCGGACATGGTTTCATGTTTGGCCCAGTGATGGCCGAACAATTAAGCAAGTGGATGATGGGGGAGCCGATGGATATAGATTTACGGCCATTATCTCCTGACCGGTTTAAAAAAGGAGCCCTGGTAATAGAGCCAGCCGTAGTCGGGTAGTAAGCATTTGTCACATACTTAAACATATATAGGTCGTTGTATCTTTTGCATCATATTATAATGAACGTTACTAAACAAGTTAATTATACGTGGAGGTGCACATAGATGAAAAAGGCAGCTTCTTTAGTAGCTGTTATTGCGATGATGTTAATAATGCTTGCAGGTTGCTCTACTTCAAGCAAGACGGCAGATACGGACAGTGTTTCATATAAAATGTACATTTATGGTACTCAATCGTGTCCTTATTGTCAGAAGATGAAGGCTTTGTCTACAGAAATGTTTGGTGCGACCAACACTATATTCATAGAAATCAATCCGGCCATTACAGGGACGCAAACAACGTTGAATGAGTTTTGTTCACTTGCTTCTGTTTTAAGTTCACAAGGATGTAACGATACGAACATAGGAACACCAATTGTCGTTTTAGCGAATGGAAACGGCAAGTTGCTTGCTGTATGGGATGGCTTCGTGGAAAAGGAAGAACTACAAAAGATAATGGATAACGCTACTACCCAAAAGCCACTTTATTGGCCATCTGGTACTGAAGGATTCGTCTCTCTCAAGCCGGAGTCTGCTCAGTTGGTGCAAACAATTTTGGATAGCAACCAAAGCAAGTGATTACGTTATATCTGTGAGAGAATTTCGAGAAAAATTTTGATGTCTAAGCGTTGCGTAAAAGTGGTGCTTTCTGCAGCTGGTAGTATGCGGTAATTTGGCACTATGGACTCTTTCTCTTGATGTAGTGCCACTATGCATATGTGGCTGAATGTAAGGTCTTTGACGTACAGTTGCAAGTCTTTTTCGTTTGCCGTAGACATTATAGATTTGGCTATTTCCCTTTGGCGTTGTTTTTCCGAAACGATGTAATAGGCGTTCTCGTACGTGAAGAAAATTCCTTCTCCTAAATTTTCCAACGGTAACGAATGGTCTAAACAAAAGATAGCTACGTTCTCCAAGAGAATATCACGATCTATAAGGTTCTGTATGTGCCTTTCCATACTACAATAATACATGTATGAACAACTATAATTATCTTCCACGCAGAAAAAGAAAGGCAAGGTTCCCTTGGAGAGTTCTTTGGCTATTGCTCGTTGTGTTTGTGCTTCTTTATTTCTTCACACCTTGGAATGTAAAAGTCAGCAGTGATTTGGTAGCGGTTCCTGTGGTACAAGGCGTCCAGAAAAACTATGAAGCTTCTTTAAATGTGAAGGTAAACAAACCTGGACTGGTGAGCATTACGCTAAAAGAAGATGCAGAAAGCGCTACCGTAATTAGCCATGGTGTGGTTTTTGTTTGGAATAGTAAGACAATAAACCTGCCTTTTACCATAGATAAAGCATCAAAAATATCAGCTGACATATCTTTTTTCAAAACAAGTACAACAGCAGACGTGGGTATGGGTGTTTCTTTAGCTGATGTGTATGTTATGGGCTCGTATTATCAAGGTAAAGTGAGTTTGTATGAAAAGCCCCAAGGGTATCCAACGTTTAAAGTTGTAGGTACCGCTACATCAAAAGACGGTTTTATCCCACTAAGTTTATTGAAACAATATGGTTTTCAAGTGCAAAAAACGGGTCACACCTTATCTTGGAACTTCGATGACCAAATAAGAATTACTGTGGATTTAGATGCTAAAACGCTTACCTTCTCATCCATAAAATATGCTGACCTGTCCCGTAGTTTCCAGCTTTCCGGGTCTCTAGTCATGGACGAAAGTGGCAATATAAAAGGTAACAATGTGATACTTCCCATGCCTCAAAAGGTTGCTGCCCAACTCGGAGCAAAGACATTTCCTCAGGTAAGTTTGGTGCTACATGGTGGCTATTTCACCGTTCAGGATACACCAATAGAACTCTTCACCTACATTGACCAATTTGCAACATCATTGCTTGACAGGTCAACATTTGACAAAGACAACAGGGCTAGTGCCCTTTACGAACATGTGGATAATATGAAACTCCAAATAGAAGAATACAGTAAAGATTTTAGTGGACAATGGGTTGCTGACCGTAAAGACACAGAGAACCTACTGAGCCAAGTTGCGGCTTCTGCAAACAAGAATACAACGACTTCGAAGTGCTCGCTTATCTCTCCGATACCTAATCCCATAGTAACCTCTGGTTTTGGAAATCGTATGCACCCATTGCTCAAAGTTAATGTCCTTCATAGCGGAATCGATATTCTTGCCATGGCAGGATACCCAGCACGTGCAGCCGCTGATGGCGAGGTCATATACACGGGTTACCGTCCTCAATGGGGTTATTTTGCCGTCTTTAACACAAGCGGATGTGTCACTGTATATGCACATTTGCTTCGCCTGCCTCAAGATAAAGATTATGTGCAAGGACAGACGTTTGTTTACACAGGTGCTTCAGGTTTCGTAACGGGTCCTCATCTCCATTTTGAAGTGCGGTTCGGTGGCAAACCAGTGGACCCAAGTCCGTTCATTGGTGTTAAATAACTATAAACACGGGAGGGATGAAGGTGAATCACGAAGAAAAGATCTCTGAGATCAAAAGTTACATGCGAAAAATTGAGCTATTTGGCCATGCATTGGGCGTTCTAAGCTGGGATTTAGAAGTTAATGTTCCCCCAGGAGGAGTTAAAGGCAGGTCTGAAGTATTAGGTTATTTATCTGGCGAGATGTACAAACTCATGACAGACCATGTAGTGGGAGATTACATTTCCTGGATGGAGCAAGAGAACTTAGATGATCCTGTGGAAAAGGCAATGCTACGTGAGATGAAAAAGTCCTATGAGCGTTTGGTTAAAATTCCTATTGATCGATATGTTGCGTTTTCCAGTTTGACTTCTGAGGCTCAAGCGGTATGGGCGGATGCTCGTCAGCGCAATGATTATGAAGCGTTTAAGCCTTATCTGAAACAGATAATTGATTTTGAGAAAGAGTTTGTAGGCTATCTGGGCTACAAAGAGAACAAATACGATACACTGTTGGATGAGTATGAACCTGGCATGACTACTGCTGTTCTAGACAAGGTGTTTTCTGAGTTACGAGATAAACTGGTGGCATTGCTCCGTCGCCTCCAAGAGCAGGGAAAAGAACCAGATAGGCGTTTCTTAGCCGGTAATTATCCTACGGAGAAGCAGAAAGAACTGAACCATAAAGCACTACAACTGATGGGCTTCGATTTTCAAAGAGGTAGAGTTGATATAAGTGCGCATCCTTTCACCACCTCGTTTTTCAATGGCGATGTGCGTATTACAAACCGTTACGATGAAAGTTATTTTCTCTCATCTCTCTTCAGTGCTATGCATGAAGGTGGCCATGGTCTTTACGAACAAGATATCTCGGATTCACTTTATGGGACAGGTTTAGCAACTGGCGTTTCCATGGGTATACATGAATCTCAAAGCAGATTCTATGAAAACATGATAGGTAGGAGCAAAGGCTTCTGGCAGTTTTTCTATGATACTGTGATAGATGTTTTCCCAAATCTAAAAAATGCTACCGCTGAAGACATTTACAAAGCAGTTAACACGGTAGAACCATCACTTATCCGTACCGAAGCGGATGAACTTACTTACGCAATGCATATCATAATCCGTTATGAGATGGAAAAAGCATTTATCAACGATGAAATTACTGTGGATGAAGCTCCAGAAGTTTGGAATGACAAGTATGAGAAGTATCTCGGTATAAGACCATCGGATAACAAAGATGGCATTTTGCAAGATACACACTGGGCTGGTGGTATGATTGGTTACTTCCCATCGTATGCATTGGGTAATTTGTATGCAGCTCAGTTCCTCAAAGCTATGAAGAAAGATATTGATGTGGATGAACTTTTGAAGAAAGGCGACTTGAATCCCATTCATGAGTGGTTAAAAGAAAAGGTACACAAGCATGGTTCTGTGTATACCCCTTCAGAATTAGTGCAAATGGTTACAGGTGAACCTCTCAATCCGCAGTATTTTGTAGATTACCTGACGACAAAACTGGAAGATGTTTACAACATAAAATAAACAGTTAAGATCTGTTTCCTACAAAAAAGGTCCGACACCATGGTGTCGGACCTTTTTTTGTGATGCCTGCGAAAATTCTTATAAATGGGGTATATTGGGTTCTGGTGTTGTGCTCGTAGTTGGTGTAATTATGGGCTCTGTCGCAGTTGTTGGCGTCTCTGTTTCTGTAGGTGTTTCTACTGACCCGCAGTTGTCTAAAGGCGGTTGCTGTCTTGTCGGTATTGGCCAAAGAACTGTTACTGGTTGGAAAGTGGAGCAAGCACCATTATAAGTAACAGTGAGGTCGTTATTCAACTCTACTGCTTGCCAATTCACAGGTGAAGCTTGCAAAGGCACTGCGTCCGGTTTGGTTATGCTGGTAACGGCTTTTTGGCCAGAGCCACCCAAAAGTTCTGAGTCCTTAAAATTCACTGTCACGCTTACTAAGTTAGACGGTTTTTGAAGCTTTGGCCCAGCTGGTATTAGATTCTCTTTAAATAAGTCGCGTGCCGTATAGCCCCAAACCCACATGCCAGGGTGTTTCGTGGTCATGTTCTTATAAGCCCCTTGCACTTCAGGTGTGTCAGCATCGATGCCAACAGTTAGAGCATAAACAAAATTGGTCGAGTACCCTACATACCATGAATCCTTCCAAGAACTGGTGGTCCCACTTTTACCAGCCAAGAATCTACCATCTATAGCTGCTTTTGGCGTATAGGCATTACCCATAAACATGCTGTGAAGCATGTCGCTCATAACGTAAGCGCTGGATTCATCAAGAACCCTGTATTTCCAAGGAGACTCCTGGTAAATTGTTACACCACCGCTATTTTTTATTTCTCTTATGACTACAGGTTCCACAGCATATCCACCGTTAGCAAATGGTGCATAAGAAAGCGCCAGATTAAGCGGGCTAATCTCATTTACGCCGATAGCAGTGCTTGGCACAAGTCTTACTTCCTCTGTTATACCAAACTTTTTGGCGTAGTACTGTACACCGTCTATACCCACGAGAAGAGCAGTCTTCACTGCTGCTATATTAGAGGAACGCACAATGGCGTCCCTTACAGTGAGCTGTCCCCACCATGTCATATTGAACTCGTGAGGGCTCCACGTATCCCCGGGGATAGGTACTTTTATGGGTTCAGAAACCCATGTGTCAAATGGTGTTAACAAGTTCATTTGTATAGCTGCTGCATAATCGATAGGCTTAAAAGACGATCCTGTTGCGCGTGGCGCTACTGCCCTGTTATATTGGGTTTCAGAATACTTCCGCCCTCCTACCATGGCTAACACTTCTCCGTTTCTTGGGTCGACAATTACTGCACCGGGCTGAGGCTGCCTGACGCCTTTATCATCAAGGACTACAGTTCCAGAAATCGTTTTGTCTCTGTAGTCGAGATAGTCTTCTAATGATTTTTGCAAACCATCTATAAGCTTGCTATCAAAAGTCGTGTAAACGGAAAGCCCACCTTTATAAGTTAGGTCAGAACCGAAGTTACTCACCATAAAACTTCTTATATAATCTAATGCATAACCTTTCGCATCTTGCTCAGCCAATGTTTCTTTGGAAAGTGTAATTTTTTCTGACTTTGCTTGCTCGTATTGCTCCTGTGTTATATAGCCAATAGATAGCAGTTTATTTAAGACCACATCACGAGCTTTCAAAGCTGCATCCAGATTACTGTTGGGTGCACGAACAGAGGGGGCAGGAAGCACGCCTGCCAACAATGCAGCTTCAGATAGGGTAAGGTCTTTTGCTGTTTTCCCAAAATAATGCTCAGCAGCAGTTTCTATACCATTGCATCCATCACCAAAGTAAACCATGTTTAGGTAAAGCTCTAACACCTGGTTTTTTGTATAACGCTGTTCAAGTCTGTAAGCTAAAACAAACTCCTTAAGCTTCCTGTCCATGGATGTTTCCATACCTAAATTAAACATCACTCGGGCAAGTTGCTGCGTAATGCTGCTTCCGCCTTGTTCCACTGAGCCATGAAGTACATTTGTTATAGCAGCTCTGGTTATGCCAACCCAATCGACAGGACCATGTTGGTAAAAACGGTGATCTTCTGACCCAACGAATACTTTGGGCACTATGGGACCCATTTCATCTAAAGAAATATATTTATAAGGACTGTTACTGCCCAAATAGCCGAGTAAAACACCATTACGATCATATACAACACTTGGTTCTTGTATATCAATCTTTACTTGGTCTGGTTGCGGCAGATCAGCAGCAAGTGTTTTTATAACATTTACTGCATATACAGCGACGATAGAAGCGATAATCGCCAAAACCGCCAGAATTGCTCCAAAAACTCTTAGCCACCTAATGCGGCGCTTTTTCTTAGCTTTGGCCATAGTAGAATTACATTATAACGCATTCACCAAAACAGGAGGTTTTATAAGACTTGGACATATCAAAACAAATAGAGTACTTAAAAAGAAACGTTGTGGATTTTATAAGTGAAGAAGACTTACAAAAGAAGATAGAAAAGGCAATTGTAGACAAAAGGCCACTGCGAGTGAAACTCGGAGCCGACCCTTCTGCTCCAGATCTGCATTTGGGACATCTTGTCGTGTTGAGGAAACTGCGGCAGTTTCAAGAGCTGGGACACAAGATAATCTTCATAATCGGTGATTTTACTGGTTGCATAGGCGACCCCACTGGCAGAAACAAAACGAGACCTGCTCTTACTCAAGAAGAAGTCATGAAGAATGCAAAGACATACCAAGAGCAAGTATTCAAAGTACTTGATCCTTCCTTAGTGGAAATAAGATTTAACAGTGAATGGAACGCCAAATTATCCGCGCGTGATGTCATATTGCAATTAGCTTCACGTTATACAGTTGCACAACTTTTGGAAAGAGACGATTTTAACATGCGCTATAAAGGTGGTGTTCCCATATATGTTCATGAGCTACTTTATCCACTTTTTCAAGGTTATGATTCAGTGGCAATCCATGCTGATGTAGAGCTTGGAGGAACCGATCAAGTTTTTAATTTGCTTGTGGGACGTGATTTACAAGAAAGTCATGGTCAAGAACCGCAAGTTGTTATGACAATGCCCTTACTGGTTGGACTGGATGGGGAAAAAAAGATGTCCAAGTCTTTGGGCAATTATGTTGCCTTTAATGACCCACCCAAAGAAATGTTCGGTAAATTGATGAGCATCCCAGATAATTTAATGCCAAGTTATTACAAATTATTAACAGATTTAACAGACAAAGAAATAGAAAAGATATTATCTGGACATCCCAAGGATGCAAAGTTGAAACTCGCCTGGCTCATAACGTCATTCTTTTATGGCGACGATGAGGCAACAGTACAACAGGAAGAATTCTTAAGAATTTTCTCGCGTCGTGAGCTTCCTGAATACATGGATGCATATGAAATAGAAACGTTATATAATGAAGGGGTGAAAACAGTAACAGATCTTTTAGTGTACATAGGCGCAGCGTCCAGTAGGAGCGAAGCAAAACGTTTAGTCAACGGCGGTGGGGTTCAGCTAAATGATGTGAGAATAGAAGATCCCATGGCTACCTTGGATCTTACGCCAGGTAGTGTGCTTCGAGTGGGCAAGCGTAAGTTCTTCAAGTTCATTTAGGAGGTGATTTCCTTGTTAGAAATCAGATGGCATGGACGTGCAGGCCAAGGCGTAAAAACTGCTGCTTATTTATTGGCTGAAGCAGCTATGGACACGGGAAAATATATTCAGGCTTTCCCAGAATATGGTGCGGAACGCTCTGGAGCCCCTATAGCAGCTTTTACCAGAATTGGTGATGAGCCTATCAGAATTCACTATGGTATTTTGACTCCAGATGTGGTTGTAGTGGTGGATGAATCGTTGATCGGTGCAATGGATGTTACTGCCGGCCTTAAAGATAGCGGCATCTTACTCGTGAACAGCAGCGAAGGTCCAGAGGTTTATAGAGCAAAAGTTCCCACGTTTAAAGGAAAGGTTGCTACGGTAGATGCTACGCAAATAGCGTTGGATTGTATCGGCAGACCTATACCTAACATTCCTATAATGGGTGCCCTTATAAAGGTCTCTGAAATTGTTTCCTTGGAAGACCTTGAGCCTCGTTTACGTCATAAATTCAGTGCCAAGTTTAATGAGCAGATTGTCGAAGGTAACGTTAAAGCGCTAAAGCGCGGATATGAGGAGGTGAAGGTACTGTGAAAGAGCAAAAATGGAACGAACTGCCAGAAGGTGTAATTATACCTGAAGGCGGCAATTCACAGGGTTCTTATATAGTTGCAGGGTGGAGAACCTTTAAACCTGTAGTTAACCTGGACAAATGCATTCACTGTATGACTTGTTGGATCATGTGCCCAGATAATGCTATTGAAGCAAAAGGTGGCAAAATGATCGGATTTGACTATGAGGCATGCAAAGGGTGTGGCGTTTGTGCTGAAGTATGCCCTGTTAAGGTCATCGATATGGTGAAGGAGGAGCGATAGACATGAAAGTTGCTTTGGAAACTAACCAACTTATCGCTTTAGCCATGAAGCAGATTGAACCGCATGTGGTTGCTGCCTATCCTATTACACCTTCTACAGAGGTAGTACAGGAGTTTTCTCAATATGTCGCTAATGGCGATGTGCGGACAGAATTTGTTCCTGTGGAAAGTGAGCATTCGGCAATGTCTGCTTGTTTGGCTGCTTCTCTTTCAGGAGCACGTGTTATGACTGCTACGGCATCTCAGGGTTTAGCATTTATGTGGGAAATGCTTCACATAGCAGCTGCTTCTCGCGCTCCCATTGTTACTATTGTCGCTAACCGTGCGTTGAGTGCTCCTATTAACATTCATGGAGATCATGCTGATTCTATGGGCGCGAGAGATACCGGCTGGCTTCAGCTTTGGGCTGAGACGGCGCAAGAGGCATACGACAATACCATTCAGGCGATAAAGATTGCAGAAGACCCGAGGGTACGTTTCCCCATGCTGGTTAACTACGATGGTTTTACCACATCGCATGCTGTGGAAACAGTGGAGATTTTGGAAGATGATCAAGTAAGGAATTTCATAGGTTCTATACCAAAACCCCAGTACAGCTTACTTGATACAGAACATCCTACGAGTTTCGGTGTTTTAGCGCTCCAGGATTACTACATGGAATTTAGAAAAGCGCAGGCAGAAGCTTATAAAAATGTAAAGGATGTTGTCCTTGAAGTAGCGGACGCTTATGCGAAGTTGACAGGTAGAAAGTATGGCATTTTGGAAGACTATAAGTTAGACGATGCAGATGTGGTTTTAGTTGCCATGAACAGCGCCGCTGGTACAGCAAAAGATACCGTTGATGCTTTGCGTAAAGAAGGTAAGAAAGTCGGCGTCTTAAAAATAAGATTATTCAGGCCATTCCCTGTTGAAGAAATCAGGGAAGCGCTGAAAAACGCAAAAGCTGTTGCTGTTATGGATAGAGCTTATACATTTGGTGGCCCTGCAGGTCCGCTTTTTGAGGAAGTGGCAACCGCTATGGTCAACCAGAATCAGAAGCCACTTCTGGGCGATTTTGTTACCGGGCTTGGTGGACGTGACATAACTACGGATGAAATAAAGCAAATATTCGATACAGGTTATAAAGCCCTGGAAAAAGGCGCTTTTGAGCCTTTGGTTAATTGGGTTGGAGTAAGGGAGTGATAAAAAAATGGCAGTGATAAATATAAAGAGCCTTACTGATGAAAAACCGAGGTTCGTTGGTGGACACCGACTCTGCGCTGGTTGCAACGAAGGTACTATTGTGCGCCAAGTACTGCTGGCTGCTCACGAGTATGACGTAGTTGCATTCAATGCTACCGGATGCTTAGAGGTTACTACATCTGTGTATCCTTACAGTTCATGGGGCGTTCCTTGGCTACACGAAGCATTTGAGAATACTGCTGCCGCAGCCAGTGGAGCTGAAGCGGCATATAAAGCATTAAAGCGCTTTGGTGATATTCCGGAAGACAAGAAGATAAAATTCATTGCTTTTGCCGGTGATGGAGGAACATATGATATAGGTTTACAGGCACTTTCTGGTGCTATGGAAAGGGGCCACAGTTTCCTCTATGTGATGTTGGACAATGAAGCTTACATGAACACAGGTATACAGAGGTCTTCATCGACACCAGAGTTCGCATGGACTACGACTTCTCCAGTCGGTGCAGCCAAAGTGGGTAAGGCACAACCTAAAAAGAACATAGTAGAGATTGTTGCTGCTCATGGCATTCCTTACGTAGCTACTGCTTCACCGAGCCATTATGTTGACTTAATGACGAAAGTGCAAAAAGCTCTGAGTTATGAGGGCCCAACATTCTTAGCTGTTTACTCAAACTGCAATCGTGGCCACAGAAATGATACGGGTGATTCTATAAAGGTTTCTCGTATGGCTGTGGAAACGAACTATTGGCCACTTTACGAAATAGAAAATGGTAAGTATCATATAACGTTCAAGCCGCGCAATCCGAAACCTATAGAAGATTGGTTAAAACTTCAAGGGCGTTTTGCTCACCTAATGAAAAGCGGTAATGAAGATAAGGTTGCTGAGCTTCAGCAGTGGGTTAACAGTAAGTGGGAACTTTTGCAAAAGAAAGAAGAGTTTAGCAACTCATTGTAATCATAATCAAAATCTTATAAAAGAGAGGGGAGCCCTTAGGAGGTTCCCCTCTCTTTTATAGCCTCCAGAGGGCAGCAATTACATTTAGTAGTTTTCTTGCAATAACGTTTCCCGATTTCTACGAAGGCGGCATGAAGTCTCTTTAGCGTATTTACGTCATAATGGGCTGGAAGTTCACCAAGTATCATAGTTTTTAATTCATCATATGAGCACTTTTTTGTAATGATATTGCACTTTTCTAATATGCGCCTGGTATAGGCATCTATGACCATCTCTGGCTTATTCAATGCATATAGCAAGATGCTATCAGCAGTTTCTGGTCCTACGCCTCTTAGATTCAGTAATTGAGTTCTTGTGGGTTCTGGTGTACTGAGAAACAGGCCAGCTAAAGCTCTGAGTGCCCTGGACTTGTTTTGGTAAAAGCCTGCCGGTCTGATATGTTTTTCCAAATCCTCGTCATACAGCAGCTTTTCCCAGGAATCTATTCCACTGTCTAGTAGGTTATGCATCGCTTTTTCTACGTTGTTCCAGTTAGTATTCTGTGTCAGAATAGCTGACGAAGCAATTTCGAATACACTACTACCTGGCCACCAGTCAGGGTCTGTTTGCCATTCTAATAACTTTTCAATGAGTGTATGCAATTTTTCGTTCATATAGTGTACAATAATATTATCAACTTTAACGTAATGTTAACATAATAGGAGGAGACGTGCATGGCACAGTTAGCGGATCGATTAGGCAATTTGGGGAGTGAGGGGGCATTCGAGGTACTGGCAAAAACACGTGTACTTGAGGCTCAAGGCAAAAAAATAGCTCATTTCGAAATAGGAGAGCCCGATTTTGACACACCAGAAAACATAAAAAAAGCCGCATACCAAGCATTAGAAGATGGATATACGCATTATGTTCCTTCTCTTGGACTTCCGGAAGCTCGAGAGGCATTTGCACAGTATGTTTCCAAGACGAGAAATGTGCCTGTGGATCCATCACAAATTATTGTAACAGCTGGAGCTAAACCATTAATTTTCTTTACTATGATGGCTCTGGTGAACCCTGGCGATGAAGTGATTTATCCGGATCCAGGGTATCCTATTTATTCTTCTGCTGTGCGTTTTGCAGGTGGCGTTCCGAAACCTATCGTTCTTAGGGAAGAGAACAATTTTAGGCTGGATGTGGACGAGCTTAAGAGAATGGTCACGCCCAAAACGAAGGTTATCATCATCAATAGTCCGCACAATCCTACTGGCAGTGTCCTTTCCAAGGAAGAACTTAAGGCGATATTGGATTTGGCTGATGGCAACAAGTTGTTTGTTGTTTCTGATGAGCTTTATCAGCGTATTTACTACAATGGAGAGATGGCACCATCCATGTATGAATTCCCAGAAGCCAAGGATAAGGTAATACTCATGGAGGGTTTCTCCAAGATCTACGCTATGACCGGATGGCGTCTCGGATATGGTGTTTTACCATCGGAATTGGTTCCGTGGTTTAGTAAGCTTCAAACGAATGTGTACAGCCATTCGCCCACATTTGTTCAGAAAGCTGGGATAGAAGCTTATAAGGGTCCTCAAGATGCACCCAAAGCCATGGTTGCAGAGTTTAAGAAAAGACGAGATTATATTGTTCCAAGAATAAACTCTATGGATTTAGTGCACTGCGTAGAACCGCAAGGTGCTTTCTATACGTGGATTAACATTAAGAAACTGCATAGACCGTCGGATGATGTAGCGGAAAAACTTCTAAATGAAGCTGGGGTAGCTTTGCTTACAGGAACATCTTTCGGTGCTTCTGGTGAAGGTTATCTACGTATGTCTTATGCTGCCTCCATGGATGATATTAAATACGGTTTAGACCAGTTAGAAAAATACCTGCCTCAACTTGTAAAGTAAATACCATTTCCAAAGTTTGCAAAGGGCCCACGATTGATGGGCCCTTTCTTACATTAACGTGTAGTTTTTAACCCTTACAAGTAATAATGGCATTATACTTTTCTCAGAACAATGTTTGTGGGAGGCATATGTATGGAGAATTGTACTGTTCTGGTTACATTTAAAGCGAGCTCGGAGCAGAGGCAAATCATCGAGAAGACACTAAATGGCTTATGCCAGGTTCTTTACGTAGAAGACTTGCCTGATCGGTTACAGGCTTTGAGCACTGCTGATATTGTGCTAAGCTGGAACCCTGCCCGAGAATTGGGCGAAAACGAATACGCACTTTTGAAGAAAGCAAAATTGATGCAACTGTTATCAGCCGGCGCTGACCACTTACCCAAGCAAGCTTTTCAACAATCTTTCATAGTGGCTGGTAATGTAGGTGCCTACGCAGAACCTATGGCAGAGCATGCTATGGCCATGGTTCTTGCTTTGGCAAAGGATTTGAGAGGCGGCACTGAGAAACTAAGACAAGGCATATTTGATCAAATGGGGCTCAACAAATCCATAAAAGGTTCCATTTGTGCTGTGTTGGGTTTCGGTGGCATCGGTAAGGCAACGGCACGTTTGATGAAGGCATTTGGGGCCCAGATATGGGCTATTAATACCAGCGGTAAAACTGACGAAGATGTGGCATTCATCGGCACTTTGTCCAACTTGGAGTATGTATTAAGGAATGCCGATATTGTGGTTATCTCGTTGCCGCTTAGTAATTCGACGCGAGGCCTTATAGGTGAAAGGGAGCTTTCTTGGATGAAGCCTGACGCCATCTTAGTTAACGTGGCACGAGGGGAAATCATCGATGAAAGAGCATTGTTTGAACATCTGAAAAACAACCCTGAGTTCAAAGCCGGCATAGATGCATGGTGGGTGGAACCGTTCCGTCATGGCAAATTTGAGATGCACTATCCGTTTTTGGACCTGCCCAATGTCATTGGTAGTCCCCATAACTCTGGACAAGTGCCTGGGCAATTGTTGAAAGCGACACAAATGGCTGCGGAAAACATACGTGCTTTCTTGGAAGGTGCACAACCAAGAGGCATATTGAAAGCAGAAGAGTATATATAAAAGAAAGGGGCAACATTTTCAGGTTGCCCCTGAACTTATTTAACTTTCTAACGCTATAGAGTGTTTATGGGATAACCTAATATACCGAAAGCTGATTCTTTGACTACTTCAGAAAGTGTGGGGTGTGCGTGTATAACTTCCGAAACTTCTTTCATTGTCATGTTTTGCTGGACGATAACAGCCAATTCATTGATAATGAGGTCGGCCCCCACGCCTACTATTTCGGCTCCCAAAACTCTTGTCGTCTCTGGATCAACAATAAACTTCGCAAACCCTTCAGCTCTGTTCTTTGCTAAAGCAGCACCTAATGCCTTGTAAGAAAGGTTATATGTTTTCACAGCGATGTTTGCCTGATTTGCTTCCTTTTCCATCATGCCTACAGCGGCCAGTGGTGGATCTGTGAAAACTACCCATGGCACCGCATGCCAATCCATTTCCTTACTTTCTCCTAAAATGTGCTTCACTGCAAATATACCCTCATGAGAGGCTACATGAGCTAAGGCACCTCTTGGTACAGGTGGAAAAGCCACATCTCCTATTGCATAAGTGCCTTCTTCTGATGTTTGCAAAGTTTTATCTACCTTTATTTTTCCTCGTTCTAACACAACTTTATCAGTATGTATGACTTCCACATTAGAAGCTCTGCCAACACCCACAATTATTTGGTCCACATCTAACTGTTGGTCATTGGTAAGGGTCACTTTCATATGATCATCAAAATATTCAATATTCTTTACCGAATTGCCAACGACGAAGTTTATCCCTTTTCTGGACAAAATTTTCGAATAGCTGGCTGAAACATCTTGATCTATTAAAGGCATCACTTGGGGAACGAGTTCTACCACCGTGAGCTCAGTTCCAAATGCCCTAAGCATGTCACTGAGTTCTAAGCCAATTGCTCCTGTCCCTACTACTAAAGCTCTTTTGGGAAGTTCTTTTCTCGTAAAAAAGTGATTGCTATTTATGATCCATTTCTTATCTGTATTCAGCCCTGGAAGTTCTGCTGGCCTGGATCCAGTTGCGATAATGACCTTATCGAATTCGTATGTTTGCGAACCTGCTTCTATCTTGTGATCGCCTAAATAATGTGCCTCACTATGCACAAACTGAACATTTCGTTTTTTTAGCAGAAACTCCACGCCTTTTCTTAACTGACCTACTGTTTTAATCATTCGTTGTTGTACCTGAGGCCAACTCATCTGTGCATTATCCACTGTGATTCCAAATTGTGAGGCAGCCTTGATATGTGAAAAAACTTCAGCGCTGGCTAGAATGGTCTTTGTAGGTATGCATCCTAAGTTTAAACACGTCCCTCCAACGAACTGTTTCTCAAACAGTGTTACTTCTACGCCTCTTTGTGCTGCATACAATGCTGCTTCATATCCACCGGGTCCTGCGCCAATTATACCGAGTTTCACTGGGGAAACACCTCCTTAAACCGATTACATGCTTGATTTTATCACATAAAACTCCACATTCTCTTCAAATTTGATATTGCATGTTTGTTTTAAGCTATAATTAAGACGTTATGAAGGGAGTGTGCATATGTTAGCTATAAGAAAGGGTTCCGCGACAAAAGGTGTAGCGATGTACGAAATAGATGAACCAAAGGAATTGCCGGAAGGATGGGCACTGGTAGAAGTCTGGAAAGCATCCATATGTGGCACAGACGTTCATATATACCAGTGGAACGAATGGGCCCAGAAGCGTATGAATCCTCCTGTTACTATCGGTCATGAATTTGTTGGTAAAGTCCTAAAAGTGAATGGTGGCTTGGGCAAAGTTCATGAGGGGGACATCGTTTCCGCCGAATCGCATGTGGTGTGCCATACGTGTCGTGAATGCAGAAGGAATATGTATCATGCCTGTGAGAATACAAAAATCATAGGTGTACACATGGATGGTGCTTTTGCTGAATATATCGCCATTCCAGAGGAAAACTTGGTGAAATTACCTCCCAGTGTTCCATTAGAGGCAGGTTCTGTACTCGAACCATTTGGTAACGCTGTGCACACTGTTCAGTCAGCTGATGTTAGAGGAAAAAAGGTTGTCGTCACCGGTGTTGGACCCATAGGTGTTATGGCTATACCTGTTGCCAAGGCATTGGGTGCCACTTTGGTCATTGCTACTGACTTGTCTCCCTACAGGCTTCAATTAGCTTCAAACGTGGGGGCAGATGTAACCATAAACGTAAAAGAAAAAGACCCTGTGAGAGTGGTAAATGATTTAGGCGGAGCCGATGTTGTTTTGGAAATGAGCGGCAGCCAGAGTGCTCTAAACCAGGGGTTGGATATGATTGTTCCTGGCGGGGAAATGTGCATCCTTGGCCTTCCTGATAATAACGTATCTTTGGATATTGCCAACAATGTGGTGTCCAAAGGCATTACCATACATGGAATCACAGGCAGAAGATTGTGGGAAACATGGGACTTGGGGTTAGCTTTAGTCAGCAGCGGAAAAGTTGATCTTACCAAAGTAATAACTCATCAATTTGATTTCAAAGATTATCAAAAAGGATTCGATGCTATGATGTCCGGTAATTCCGGCAAGGTGGTGCTAAATATTAAGTAAGACGTTGTGCAAATAGCTGTCTTGAGGAGTCTGCTTTTGACGGTGTTTGAATGATATAATAGAAGTGTGGAAAGTGGTTTCCTTAATATTGGTTTTAGTTCATATATCTCTGTTTCGAAAATAATTGGTATTGTGGGGCCTGATTCTGCTCCGATAAGACGTATGATTCGGCTTGCTAAGGAGCAAGGACGTCTGGTTGACGCGACATTTGGTCGTAGGACGAGGGCCGCTATTTTGACAGATGGCGGGTTTATCGTTTTATCTGCCGTGCTACCCGACACGTTGGTGAGCCGACTTGAAGAAGAAGTAGAAGAAACAGAAGAAATGGAAGCACCATCTTCAGGTGATGAAGAACAGGACGACTTTGCAGCGAGAGAGGAATCATAAGTGGGCGGTAGGCTCATTGTTATAAGCGGTCCATCAGGTGTAGGTAAAGGCACTGTTGTAAGCGAACTCCTCAAGCAAGATCAAGAGCTTGTGCTGTCGGTTTCTGTAACAACCAGAAAGCCGAGGCCAGGCGAGGTAAACGGTAAGGATTATTATTTTGTAGATTATTCCACCTTCAAGAAAATGGTAGCTACTGACAGGCTTCTGGAATGGGCCTACGTACATGGCTCTTACTATGGTACGCCTAAGGACTTTGTAATGCAGCATTTACAGGAAGGTAAAAAGGTCATCCTTGAGATTGATATGCAAGGTGCTATGCAAGTAAAACGCAGGTTTCCTGATGCGATATTGATATTTTTGCTGCCTCCGTCCCTTGATGAGTTGAAACGCAGGTTGGTGAAGCGTGGGACGGAAGAAATGGACGAGCAGGAATTGCGGCTACTTAGAAGTTTGCAGGAACTGGATTATTTAAGAGAATATCATTTCTTTGTGGTTAACGTTGAAGTACAACATGCTGTAGAGAATATTTTAAAAATACTTTCCTTAGTAGATTTTGTTGTAACCGAAGATAGAGCGCGTTCCATGGTGGAATCCTTAAGAAAAGGAGGGATTTTTGATGAAGCCGGTGACATTAGAAGAGCTGGAGAGAATTACTGGACTCCCTAGATATGCTGTGGTTGTTGCGGTGGGTTTGACAGCGAAAAAAATGCAAAAAGAAATATTGGCTCAAACGGGCATTTATCAAGTTCCAGTTGAGAAGGCTGTAGAAGATATTGCCGAAAGAAAAGTTTCGGTTAGTTTACGCATTTAGCGGTTTATGTGGATTCCATCTTCTGTTTTCCGTAGAAAGAACATACTTTTAGGTGTAAGTGGTTCTATAGCGGCGTTTAAAGCATGTAATGTGGCATCATCATTAGCAAAATGCGATGCCCATGTAAGGACAGTGCTAACACAATCTGCTTTGCGTTTTGTGGGCCCAGTCAGTTTTATATCCCTTACCAATGATGTAGCTTATACGGATGAAGATTTATGGAACATGAAATTAAGAAGCCTCCACATAGAACTGGGAAGATGGTCCGATGTTATTGTCGTGGCGCCCGCCACGGCAAATACGTTAGCTAAAATAGCCAATGGCATAGCAGATAACTTACTTACAAGCATAGTTTTGGGTTCTGACAAACCGCTGGTTGTAGTGCCGGCCATGAACGTGAGGATGTATGAGAACAAAGCTACGCAGGAGAACTTGAGCAAACTTCGTGATCATGGAGTTGTCGTTGTGGAGCCAGAAATAGGGCACTTGGCCGATGGAGAGGTTGGCAAAGGACGTTTCCCAGAGGTAGAGCCCATTCTCTTTAGCGTAGCCAAGACATTAGTACCACAAGACATGGCAGGTATGCGAGTTTTAGTTACTGCTGGCCCAACGAGAGAATACATAGACGATGTACGCTTCATATCCAACCCATCCAGTGGAAAGATGGGCTATGCGTTAGCTGAAGCTTGCGCACTTCGAGGTGCTGAAGTTACATTGCTTAGTGGTCCTGTAAATTTGGATGTTCCACCCGGTGTAAAATTGCTAACATTTGAGTCCGTAGCTGATTTGGAAAGATTAATGGATCAAACAGTGCCTTCTTGCCATGCTGTCTTAATGGCTGCTGCGGTGGGTGACTTTACAACATCGAAAGTGGCTGGTAAGATGAAGAGGCAAGGTAATCTTGAACTTACATTACAGGCTACCCCTGATGTAATAGCTAAATATACTCAAAAGTACCCTAATGTTTTTTATTTGGCTTTCGCTGCCGGTACCGATGGAGTGGTGGAAGAAGCGCGTGAAAAATTAGCGAGAAAGCAAGTGGATGCCATCTTCGCAAATAGAATTGATGAAGAAAATACGGGATTCGGTGTTGATACAAATAGCGGTTGGTTAATAAATAAGAACACCACAGAGGAAGCGCCTTTGCAGTCGAAGGTAGACCTATCCTGGTGGCTAAGTGAAAGGATTATATGTCAGATAAGAGCAAAATCAGAAACTTTTCAATCATAGCACATATTGATCATGGTAAATCTACATTAGCCGACAGGTTCCTGGAGCTTTCTGGGTTGGTCAGGCGTGAAAAGCTGCAAAAACAAATGCTGGACAGCATGGATTTGGAACGCGAGAGAGGTATAACAATCAAGAGCCACCCTGTTCGTCTTACCATAGGTGATTACATTTTTAACCTTATTGATACGCCTGGCCATGTAGATTTTTCATATGAGGTGTCCCGTTCTTTGGCTGCATGTGAGGGCGCAGTGCTGTTGGTGGATGCAACCCAAGGAGTGGAAGCTCAGACAGTTGCTCATGCCTACAAAGCTATGGAGCATAATTTGACTATCGTCCCGGTGATAAACAAGATAGATTTGCCTTCGGCTGATATAGAGAGCACAAAAAGTGCTATGGCTCAGCTTCTTGGGAAAGATGACATAGAACCCGTACTTGTGTCTGCAAAAGACGGTACTGGTGTGGATGAATTAATCCAGCGTTTGATTAATGAGATACCCGCACCAAGCGGTAATGAAGATGGGCCTTTACAAGCGTTAGTTTTTGATGCCTTTTATGACAATTACAAAGGTGTTGTCTCTGTGGTACGCATATTCAATGGAGAAATAAAAGCAGGGGACCTCATAAAGTTCTGGTCTGGCGGAACAGTGTCAGAAGTTATCGAAGTTGGTGTGTTTGAACTTAAAATGGTTCCAGTGGAGAAGCTCACAGCCGGAGATGTAGGTTACGTGGCTGCCAACATTAGAGACATAAGAGAAGTGCCGGTGGGAGATACGATGACCTTGGCATCTCAACCTTCTGATAATCCTATTCCCGGTTTTTCGCCTATGAAACCCATGGTGTTTGCATCCATGTATCCTACAGAGAATGAAGACTTTGAGCGTCTGAGAGAATCTTTGAAGAAGCTTCAACTAAATGATGCAGCACTAACCTTTGAACCAGAGAACAGCCAAGCATTCGGCCCAGGGTTTCGTTGCGGCTTTTTGGGTCTTTTGCATATGGACATTGTCAGAGAACGTCTTGAACGGGAGTTTGATTTGGATCTTATACTGACATCTCCCAATGTGGAATACCATGTACTCACACGTGCTGGAGATTACCTTGAAATAAGGAATCCAGCTGATTTTCCTGATTTTTCTGAAGTGGAATTAGTTGAAGAGCCTTTTATACGTGGTACTGTAGTGGTACCTTCTGCTTATTTAGGCAATGTTATTCAACTTTGTGAGAACAGGCGCGGAAAAATGGTGCAGATGGACTATATATCTCAGGACAGGGTCCTCTTGAAATACGATTTACCTTTTTCAGAGATTATTACTGACTTCTACGATCAATTGAAGAGCATGACGCGCGGTTATGCTTCTTTTGATTATGAACATATAGGTTTTCGAGAAGCAGATGTAGATAAAATAGAAGTCTTTATAAACGGTAGAAAGCTCGATGCGATAACACTGCTGGTTCCTAAAGAAGAGGTTATGCGTTCGGCAAGAAGCGTTGCATTGAATCTTAAGCGTACCATACCTAAACAACTGGTCGAGGTAGTTATTCAGGTAAAAGCTGGCGGTAAGATAGTTGCCCGCGAAACGGTAAAGCCACTTAGAAAAGATGTCTTAGCCAAGTGCTATGGCGGCGACGTTAGCAGAAAAAAGAAGCTTTTGGAAAAACAGAAAGCGGGTAAAAAACGAATGCGCCAATTCAACCAAGTCGATATACCTCAAGAAGCGTTCTTATCCGTTTTGAAGGCAGATTCTGATTCATAAAATGACAGGTTTTTATTTGCATGTTCCTTTTTGCCACGAACGATGCCCATTTTGCGATTATTACAGTGTATCTCACATGCCACCTAAGTGGAGTGACCGTTACACTGACGCCATCATAAAGCAACTGGATGGCGTACCCAAAGAAGTAGATACACTTTATGCCGGAGGTGGAACACCGCTCTGCTTGGGTGTAAGCAATTGGAAACGGCTGGTCAGCTACTTGCCTAAAGCTAGAGAGCGGACTATAGAACTTAATCCTGAAGATATAAAGCCCGAGAATATGCCTGTTCTTGAGAATTTCACTCGATTATCCATAGGGGTGCAATCTTTTTCTGACAATGTTCTGTCTGTACTAAAACGGAGTAAAGTGGGTTTTTCTACACTTCTGGATCTAAAGACACAATGGCAAATCAGCGTTGATCTTTTGATAGGTGTTCCTCGCCAAACGCGTGAGGATGTTAAAAGGGATATCTTATCTGTGGTTGCTTTAGGCATACCGCATATTTCTGTTTACCCGCTGGAAATCCATGAAGGTACGCCTTTTTGGAGTGTTTACAAGGATTGGGATTGGGATGATGCAGACCTCATGTTGGAGATAGAACAATTCCTCACTGAGCGTGGGTATGAACATTACGAAATCTCGAACTATGCAAGACCGGGCTACCAGTGTTTACACAACAAAATTTATTGGCATGATGAAGACTACTACGCTCTGGGCCCATCTGCTGCTGGTTATGTTGGTGGAGTACGTTATAAGTGGATTTCGAATATAAGACACTATATTGAGAGCATTGAACAAAACAAAGAACCGCCTTATGAAGAATACGAAGAAATGTCGCTTGTAGATCAATTGTCTGAGTACGCTATTATGAACTTGAGGCTATTACAGGAAGGGATACGCAGACAAGACGTGGAAAACCGATTCGGTCCAAGTGCATGGGATACATTGGTAAAACAAGCAAATGGAAATACGTTTCTTTCTGTGTCCGATAGCTCCATAAAAGTTAGTAACTGGCTGTTCTTTAACAGGGCAGCAGAGTCATTTGTTTGAACGTCATCGACCTATTTGATAAGTTCTGCCCTCAGTAGCACTTCTTCCACCTGTTCTGGTGCATCTGCTATGAGAGGAGGACGGCATTTTAGTGAAATAGGTAATTGGAACCATTGGGCAGCGGCCTTAATGGCGCCTGCAAAAGAATTTGTTTTGTCATAAATCATGCTAAAAACTCCTATTTGACGAGCAAAGTTGGTAAATGCTTCCATATCGCTCTGCTCATACGCCCTTATGAGTGCCAGATACACAGAAGGTATAACGTTGGCTCCGGCTACTATTCCTCCATCTCCACCAAGTAATAGGTTTGTGGCCAGATATTGGTCAAATCCAACAAGGACCGAGAAAGAAGGATAACGTTCCTTAATAGCTAATATTTGCTGAATATATGTTAAGCTATCACGAGTAATCTTTATACCCGTTGCCAAGCCTTCTTTTACCAGCTCTTCGACGAGCGAAGGTGGCAAAGGATTACCGGTTGCTCCAGGGATATCGTAAAGAATGAGTGGAAGTTGAGACGCTTGGGCGATAGATTTAAAGTGCTGGAACATCGCTTTTTCGCTAAACGTTCCGTAATATGGAGGAGCTGCAACAATACCATCAAAGTTCAGATCTCGCGCCATTTTCGCCAGTTTTACGGAATGAGATGTGCTGTTGCTTGTTACACCTGTTAAAACAGCAGCACCAGAATCGGAAAGTTCTTCCGTGGCCAATTTCATAACACTTATCTGTTCATCTGCAGACATGGAAAAGAATTCTGATGTGGATGCATTGACAAATATACCGTTTACCCCTTGGCTAAGCAGGTATTGAATATGTGTGCGCATACTTTGAAAGTCTACGGAAAAGTCATTTGAAAAGGATGTCACCAATGGTACGATTATGCCCCTAAACACTTCACCGACACCTCCTATTTCGTTCTATTTTAATACGACAATGAAAAAGGTTACAACAAGTAGCTAATCTTCTTTATGCACACATTTAACCTCTATGCACTCTCTTTTCTTTAAGGCCTTTGGTATCATATGTTCTATGAGCTACCATGTGTGCCCTCGAGATTGTTTCGATACGTGTGGGATGCTTTATGAAAACGGAAAACTTAAGGGTGATAAGTCTCATCCTTTTACGTCCGGTTTGGTCTGTGGCAAAGCGTCACTAAGCTTAAGGCAAGTGAACGATGTAAATCGTGTGGTAAAGCCCATGGTAAGAACTGCTCACGGCTTTGAAAAAATCACTTTAGACCTTGCATTAAACATAGCCGCTGAGCAGATGAACCGTTCAAAAGGTAAGGTTTACAGAATTGACTATTCAGGGCACATGGGCATTTTATCGCGTTTTTTCCATCAGCGATTATTTAGACAGTTAGGCGCGCCAGAAGTAACGTGGGACATATGCTCTACAGCAGGAGACAACGAATTACTCGACGGTTTTGGTTCTATATATGGATCGGATATAGACGAGATAAGGGAAAGTGACTTCTTAATAATCTGGGGTGCAAATATAGCTTACTCATCCATACATGCATTTACATGGGCAAGGCAGGTAAAGAACGTTTTTGTTATCGATCCCGTGCAAACTGATACTGCGGCAGCGTTCAACCACGTACCTGTTAGACCTGGCGGTGATGTTGCTCTTGTATTACAACTTTTGATGGAAATGAAAAAACGTGGTTATGAAGTGCCTCTTGATATGAGTAAATTCACTAATTTGGAAGACATATCAGGTGTTAGTCAAGAAGTCGTCAACTTGTTATGTGATGGACTTCTGAAAAGTGCTAATCCATTCGTATTTTTAGGTTATGGCTTTCAACGTCAGTGGAATGGTGGCCTTTGTGTACGTTTAATTGTATCTTTGTTAGATGTCATAGGGAAAAGAGATCATTTCTATTTTGATCGTCCATATTACGGTATCGATGTGGACTATGTACGATTAGGGTCGCAAAAACCAAATAATAGATCGATAAGTTGGACGAAACTAAGTGAAGAACTGCGTGGAGAACATGGAGCAGTGTTTTTCGTTTTAAATGCGAATCCGCTGAACACAATTCCAGATAGAAGGACTTTGATTAAAGCGTTTAAGAGCGAAGATAACTTTGTTATTGTGCACGATTTGTTTATGACAGAAACAGCTCAAGCTGCTGATTTGGTTTTTCCTGCCAAGCACTATCTAGAATTTGAAGATGTAATACCTTCCTATGGGCACAAATATTTGGGTTTCAATGAAATAGCTTTTAGTGCTCCGGAAAACAGCATGAGCAATATGGAGCTTAGTAGGGCTCTCTCTGAGAAACTTGGGCTGAAGAATAAAGAGCTTTATGAGAATGACATTCAACTCATAGATGGTGCTTTGAGACCTTTGAATGTTAGTTATGACTATTTGAAAGAGAAAAAGCGTATCGCTCTTCCAGAACCTCCAAAAGTCGGACATCCTAATTGGCCATCAGATAGTCGTGTATTAAGTAACTTAAATAGAGAAAAAGAAGGAAGTTTCCTTCTTTTGACCCCTGTTGCCAGACTTAGGTTGCATAGTCAATATGACAATGAGATTAATGCCGTTCCCATATTGGAAATAAACGTAGATGACGCCGCACAGCTAAGAATTTGTGATGGTGAGCTTGCCAGAATAGAAAATGAAAGAGGCAGCCTTGACATTGCTTGTAAGGTTACTTCTCGTGTTCCACGAGGTGTTCTTAGATTGGAGCATGGTTTTTGGACAGACATAGATGCTCCAAATGTGAACGACCTCATAGATTCCACATTACAGAAAGGAAATATGGGGTCCCAGCTCATGTGGAATTTTGTCGATATCAGGCCTGTGGGGAAAGGAGCGTAAATCAATGTTTTTAGAACAATTGGGGAGAGAGTTAGAAAAGGGGAAAGGCAATGCACCAGTAAATTATTTTGTTCCCAGGCAGTGGATGCCGTGCGGTTACAAAGGAAGAGCGTCATTTGATGGCGTACGTTTTAAGGTAAATCCGTATGAATTTTTCAGCAGTTTGTTGGAAGTGGAATCTGGGGAAGAAGAAGGTAAACCAAGCATGAGCTCTAACAGCCTTTATGTTTCTTTGCCCAGGAGCAATGCTGCTTATAACCATAAAGGGTTTGGTTCTTTTGAGCCTGATGATGTACTGGGATTACGTGAATCGGGAACCTTTTTAAAGATGCTCGCTGTAGCTGTCCATGCGAAATCTATGCATTTTGATACCATGTATCTCCTTCCTGTGAGCACATACAGCAACCGATTCAAGAAGGGTTCTATTGGATCTCCTTATGCCGTGAGCGATCCTCTACGCATTTCAGAAGATTTGGCAGATCCCTTGGTCGATATGTCTGCGGAGGATCTATTTGGCGCTTTTGTTGAGTTCTGCCATAGAATTGGTATGAAAGTTGTAGTGGATTTTGTTCCCAGAACGGCAGCGAGAGATAGTGCGCTCATTCTTGAGCACCCAGATTGGTTCTATTGGATCAATGTGTCGTCTTTGAGCACGTATGGACCTCCAAAGGCACCTGAGATGGGCTTCCGTCAGCTCTCAAATGAAGATATGGCTTATTTGTATCAAAAAGAAGATGTTCGTGCATTCCTTACATCATTTCGCCTCTCTCCATCCATAACAAGCCCAGAAAAATGGGAGAATTTCGTCCGCCAGAATAGAGGTAAAGACTTCCTACCCGAACTTATTCGCACATTTGATGTCATAACGCCCCCCGGGTTCAGCGATTGGCTAAATGATCCTCAGCCTACATGGGACGATGTTACATTTTACCGTTTGTTTCTTGACCATCCAGATGTTGCAAAGACATTCGTGGGCGAAGATTATCCCCCTTACATACTGTTCGACGTTATAAAGTCAAGCCGGTTTCCGGGCTCTAAACCGAATGTCGAGCTTTGGGACTACATATCTAATATCATCGTGAGTTATATAGAACGTTTCGACATTGACGGCGCTCGCATAGATATGGGGCATGCGCTTCCGAGCGAGCTTGAACAGAAGATGATTTCTAATGCACTGGATAAAAAGCCAAGCTTTCTTTTTATTGCTGAAGAACTGAACCCAGAAGGTGACGTGCGAGCAAAGGAATCTAATTATGATGCCATAATAGGGAATATCTGGTGGATGTTGCCACGAGAAGAGAAAATTGCGGAAGCCTTTACTGATACAGCCAAGCGCAGCTTACCCGTATGGGGAGCAGTAGAGACTCCCGATACGCCGAGAATCTTTGGCCGACTGCCCATAGAAAAGGCGCTTCAGCGTTTAATCCTTTCAGCGTTTTTACCTAACAGCTACTTTGTGGTAAATGCTGGTTTGGAACTTATGGAAAAGCAACCCATGAATTTAGGATTGGACGCCACATTAGAGGACAGATGGGTGCTCCCTAAGGACGATGAGTTTTACGGCAAGTTAGCATTTTTTGATCACTATGCGTTGCATTGGGACAACGGTGTTGATATTACAAGTTTTATTACGCAGCTAAATAGGTTAAGAATTAAACACTATGATAAGAATGCCAGAATCTGTAACACAGAGCCATTGATGGTCAAGCACAATGGTGCCATGATGGTATGGAATAATACTTCGAATGTTGTCAGGTATGACGAAAAAGTACTTTTGTCGGCAGGCGTAAACGTTTCTGGTCGTCTTATGCCTGGAAGCGTGGTTGTTTTGGAGCATGAGTAAAGAGTTAAAAGCGCTTGGCATAGGCTATCTTATGTGGGGTTTCTCTATCGGTCTTTACACGACCCAATGGCCGATATTTCTACAATACCGTTTGGGTGGTCCCGATAAAGTTGGATTAGCTAATGCACTTATAAATGCGGCTGCAGTGATAAGTTACTTTGTCGGCGCTTGGCTTGGTAACCATTTTTCCAAGAAGCCACTTTTTATCATTAGCTGGGGTGGAAGTGCCATAGCTCCTATATTGTGGGTCTTAGGGCGCAGTAATTTGACCGTCTACGTAGGATGCATATTGTTTGGTTTTATCAGCAGCTTCGCCAGCCCTCTTATAAACTCATACTTTCTTGAAGAATTAGGAGATGAGTTTATGAAAGGTAGTATGTATACAGCAAGTACATACAGTGTTGGTATGATGGTTGGTCCGTTTATCGGTGGTGTTCTAAAGGATGTGGGAGGTTATACGCTCCTTATGCATGCTACAGCCATTTGTTTCGCATTTTCTGCCATACCTCTGCTCTTTCTTAAAAAAGACAAGCCTACTAAGAAAAGTCTTGCCCTGCCCAGGGGCACACCAAAGTATTATAGAAGCCTCATGTGGGCTGCTTTTATGAGCTTTGCTCTAATGATAACAGTTCCCTATGCTCCTCTGTACGCCAAGGAGACATACAACCTTTCTGGAACATTACTCGGTGTTCTTGGTAGTGTGTCTGCCATAGGAGCTGTTTTGCTTACATATCTGGGAATAAGTGTTTCTAATCGCAGGCGAGTCATCACCATTTCAGTTTGGTGTGCAATTCTCGGCACAGCGCTCCTTTTAGGTAATGAATGGTTTCTTTGGTTGGCTTTCTTTTTTAGGGGCGCTTTCATGAATGCATATTCACTCATAACCAGTGGCGTTTCCCATAACATTCCACCAGATTATTCGTATATAAGTTTTGCACTGTTAACGGCAGTGATAGCTGCCTTTAACAGCTTGGCTTCCGCTGTTGGTGGTTACATTTACAGCAGCAATAAGATTGTACTCTTTGTATTGTCAGCAATGATGATATGGTTGGGCTTACAGTTTTATAACAAACTAACGCGAAGCAATTGAAATGGTTTTTGGTTTATATTGTTACATGGAGGTGAACATTTATGAAAAGATACATTGTAGAGAGAATATTCAAACCCACAGGTCCTTATGTTCACGCTACGGAAAGCCATGATCTCATATTTGTAAGTGGTATATTAGGTGCCAAACAAGATGAAACATTGCCTGATGACGTAGATGTTCAACTGGAACAACTTTTTAATAATATCTCTGCCATACTTGATGAGCTTGGTTTGCAAAAAAGTGCTGTAATGAAAGCCACTGTGTTTTTGAAAGACATGGCCTACTCAGCAAAATTCAACGAAGTATACGCGGCATTTTTCGGAGAAGAGCGTCCAGCTCGTAGTATGGTACAGGTAGTTGCGCTTCCGATGAATGCTTTTTTTGAGATGGAGTTTGTAGCCGTAAGAGAATAGTGTGAGCTGTTCTTTTTTTGAGGAGGTCCGAAAATGGCGGGAAAAGTAGCTATATTACTTGATGAAGGTTTTGAAGATTTGGAGTTCTTTTATCCCTATTTGAGGATGCAAGAGGAAAACTTTCAGCCTGTGGTTTTAGGAATTGAACCTGCCTTGGTAAAAGGGAAGAATGGACTCTCTTTTCAGATTGAGGAGTCATTAAAAAATCACGTATCTGATGAATTCGCTGGTCTTTACATTCCGGGTGGTCATGCACCTGATAAACTGCGCAGGTATGATGTGGTGAAAGAATTTGTAGCAGCATTTTTCAAACAAAACAAGCCCATTGGGACTATATGCCATGGTCCGCAAGTTCTTATTTCAGCAAAAGTAGTCAACGGGTTGCTAATTACATCGGTGTCAGCCATAAAAGATGACTTGGAAAATGCAGGGGCTAAGTGGGTAGATAAACCAGTAGTTGTTGATAAGAACATTGTTAGTAGCAGAATCCCTGATGATCTACCTTACAATGTACCGGCTTTTTTATCGTTGCTTTCTAAATAGGTTAATTATGAAAGAAACGATGTCTTGTTGAAAGAATGCTACTAAAATAACCAGCATTATCAAACTTACAAAGGCATTGGCATATTTGCCATCGTTGGGCGCTGGAACAAATATTGCCAATGCCGCTGTGAGCAAGAAAGCTGGTAGCACGAGCATCACGCCAATGATTTTTAATAGCAGTGCAGCCTGTTTGCGTATTTCTTTGTTTTCCTCATCATTCATGTGCTATTGTTTCACCTTCTGTCCGTGAAAAATTCTGCACCACATTAAGGGTGTGGTCAGCCACACGTTCCAAGTTAGTGAGGATATCCACATAGATGATGGCTGCCTGTACAGAAAGTTCTCCCTGTATGAGCCGTTCTGTCCTCTCATTTCTTAGCTCTTTTACCAACTGATCAATTTGTTCTTCGGTGAGTGTAGTCATCTCTAATAGGTTCTCTGAGAAGCCATCATCGATAACTTGTAAAGCTCTATCTAAGTTTGCCTTTACCAAGCCAAAAAGCTCTTTCAATGACTCCTGCCCTTTGGGGCTGAACTTGACATTGTTCTCATGTACAAACTCAGCAAACTCCAGCAAGTTCGTAGCATGGTCACCCCAGCGTTCCACATCATCCACGCTATGTACTATTGCTGAAAGATATGCTACGTCATCTTCTGATAAGGGGCTTTGAGAAAGCTTGTTAGAATATTCAAGACATTCTCGCTGCATGTCGTCCACCAGATTCTCCATATTCCAAATGTCTTCGCTGTTGTATTTCTCTTCACCCATGATCATTTCAAACACAGAAGTAAGCATGCTTGAGCTAACTTCTGCCATGTATTTTAGTGTGCTTCTCAATGCATCCAAAGCTAGCGAGGGAGCAGAGAGTAGTTTTTCACTAAGATAATTTGGTTTAGAATAAACTTTTTCTTCTCCTCGCACGAGCCATTTTACGATAGCTGCGAAATTGTTTACTTGAAAAGCCCAGAAGACAGACCAAATAATATTGAAAATAGTGTGTGAGTTAGCAATTAGTCTGGGCAAGGATGCATCACCTAATAACCGTGAAACATAGACGACTAAAGACTGGAACCAGCCTGATACTACAAACGGATAAATGAGTAACACGCCAATGATGTTGAACAACAAGTGTGCCATGGCTGTTCTGCGCGCGCTTAACCTTGTTCCAACGGATGCGATAAGAGTCGTTATTGTCGTTCCGATGTTAGCTCCTAAAACAAGGGGAATTGCCGCTGAAAACGTCATGAGACCTTGGCTACCCAGGGCTACAACTATAGACGTTGTGGCTGAAGAAGATTGCACAAGAGCTGTAAAAATGGTTCCTGCAATTATACCCAGCCACGGTTTGTCACTAAATGTAACCAATAGGTTTTGTAAATATACCGAATCTTTCAACGGTTCCAAGCCTATTTGTATGAGCCACAAACCTCCTAAAATAAGACCGAATGAAAAAATGGCCATTCCCATGCTCTTGATTCTTTTTTTACGGCCAGCGATGTATATGAGCAAGCCTACAGGAATAATGAAAAGACCCCACTGCGTGATATTAAATGCGACAATTTGAGCAGTTACTGTTGTGCCTATGTTCGCTCCGAAGATCAAACCCAATGCCCCCTCGAAGGAAAGCATTCCTGCGTTTACAAGAGCAACAGCAACAACAGTAGTTATAGACGATGCCTGCCATATTGCGGTAATAACCAGGCCTGTGAACAAGGCACTCCATACGTTACTTCCAATACGTGTGATGATCGTACGTAATCTTACACCAGCAAGTTCTTTGAGGTAATCACTAAAAATGAGTAGACCATATAGGAAAATACCTAAGCCCCCTATGGTAAAACCGACCGATTGCAAAGGCTCCATCGGGTACCTCCTCGTGAGTTAGGATTATCTAAACCATCATAAATTCTAACATGCATGACAAAAAGTAGTACAATGTTAAGCGGAGGTGAAATTAATGCCATTTTTGGATGAAACAGGCTCGGAACTACTCCTGGGCAATGAAGCTATTGCTCGGGGGGCTTTAGAGTCTAACGTTGCTTGCGTTAGTGCATATCCAGGTACACCTTCCACAGAAGTTCCAGAAACGCTGAGCAAATACGCCAAGAAACTGGGCGTTTATGTGGAATATTCTACTAATGAAAAAGTTGCGTTGGAAGTGGCCACTGCGTTTTCATGGTCCAATCTGCGTGCCATGGCTACCATGAAGCATGTGGGTTTAAATGTTGCATCGGATACATTTATGTCCATAGCATACCAAGGTGTATTGGGTGGTTTAGTAATATTAACAGCTGATGATCCAGGAATGTGGAGTTCTCAGAATGAACAGGATAACCGCATATACGGTAAATTTGCTGGAGTTCCCGTCATTGTCCCTTCTGATCCTCAGGAAGCAAAAGATTTAACAAGGATCTCATTCGAACTAAGTGAATTCGTTGGAACTCCCGTTTTAATGCGGACGACGACGAGAGTGAGCCACACACGTGCTCCTGTTACACTTGGTCCGCTTGGTGATGACGTAAAACTACCAAACGTGCGGAAGGGAGTTTTTAAGCCTGACATACCGAAGTTTGTTAGTTTGCCTGCCAATGCGAAGAAGAACCACCCACTTGTATTACAACGATTAGAAAAAGCACTGGAGTTCGCCCGTGTTCATGAATTGAACAAGCGCGAAGGTTTTGGCAAAGTTGGTGTAATTACCCAAGGCGTGGAGTATTTGTACGTAAAAGAAGCGCAAAAAGATCTTGGGTTAGACTTGAGCATACTCAAATTAGACATGGTTTACCCCTTGGATAAAGAGGTGATTTTGGCGTTTGCCAAAACGGTGGATGTTATTTTGGTCGTGGAAGAGTTGGAACCTTTCCTTGAAGAAATGATTAAGGCTATACTCTTTGACGCAAGTGTTTCTATACCTGTTCATGGTAAGGATGTTCTGCCTCGTGTAGATGAGCTTGGTTATTGGAAAGTGAGGAATGCCTTAGAACGTGTGGCTGGGATGCAGATTACTTATGCTGACATAAGTCAAGTTCCTCAGCTGCCACCGAGACCGCCGGTATTGTGCCCAGGCTGTTCTCATAGAAATGTTTTCTATGCAATAAAAAAATTGGAGCGAAAAGCGGTGAAACCATCAGATATCGGTTGCTACACATTGGGGGCTATGGATCCGCTTAAGGCAATAGATACATGCATAGCCATGGGTGCTTCCGTTGGATTAGGGAGTGGTATGGCAAAAGCTCAAGACCAGCGTGTCATTTCAACCATAGGTGACAGCACATTTTTCCATACGGGGCTTCCTGCATTAGTCAATGCTGTTTACAACAAAAGTAAAATGACCTTAATTGTCTTGGATAATCGGATAACTGCTATGACAGGTCATCAACCAAATCCATCCACGGGCATTGTTGCGGATGGTGATAAAGGAACGCATCTGGATATCGAAACCGTTGCAAGAGGTTTAGGTGCAGACTATGTAAAGTCAGTAGACCCTTATGACTTAAGTGCCTTAGAGGAAGCTATAAAAGAGGCAAATCAAGCAACGGTAGCAGTTATCGTTGCCAAACAGCCTTGCGCACTCATCAGACAAAGAGAATTGTCAAGAAGGGGAGAACATGCTCCTCTTTATGCCGTGGATGAAGAACGATGCACTGGTTGCCGTATTTGCGTCAACATGTTGGGTTGTCCAGCATTGGTCTTCGATAGGGAAATGAAAAAAGTACACATAGATGAAGACCTTTGCGCTGGTTGTAGTGCATGTGCCCAAGTTTGTCCATACAACGCCATTTACGAAATGGATGAAAAAGGCTCAAAGAATTTCAATGTGATGAGAGATGATGTGAAAGAGAGGTGGCAGCGATGGTATACAACATTGTTTTAAGCGGAGTAGGGGGCCAAGGCATACTCACAGCAGCAAAAGTGCTTGGTAAAGCTGCCATGCTTAACGGACTTTATGGAGCAGTAGGAGAAATCC
The DNA here is from genome assembly GCF_000378005.1 of Coprothermobacter platensis DSM 11748. Taxonomy (GTDB): domain Bacteria; phylum Coprothermobacterota; class Coprothermobacteria; order Coprothermobacterales; family Coprothermobacteraceae; genus Coprothermobacter; species Coprothermobacter platensis. The sequence goes on along the minus strand of NZ_KB899040.1, from coordinate 921,207 downwards.
ATGGCTTAGCGCAGCGTGGTGGATCTGTTATAGGTTTTGTCAGAATATCTGAAAACCGGATAGCGTCTACGGTACCTGAAGGAACTGCTGATCTGTTGATCGCTTTTGAACCATTGGAGTCTTTGAGGTATATAAACTACGCAAGAAAAGGTACCACTTTTGTAGTAAATGAGGGCAAGATTGTACCTGTGTCGGCAAATTTGGGCTCAACCACTTACCCACCCATTGAGGACATCCATAAAACACTGTCATCTTTTGGTCCGTGCTACATGTTTGACGCTACGAGCATTTCAAAGGAACTTGGAAGCACTATTTTTGTTAATAGTGTTATGTTAGGTAAGTCAGCCAGCGTACTTAAATCGATACTTCCTGTAGATTGCATAAAGGATGCCTTGTTACAGAGTCTTCCAAGAGATAAAGAAAGAAATATAAAGGCATTTGAAATAGGTTTCAACGCTTAATCATCCTCGGAACAAAGAACTTCTAATGTTTATACCCCCCTCATAGGGGGGTATAATATTCTTGGTGATGTGAATATGGATAATATGAATCCTCCATACAGTCAAGATGTCTTACAGATGGTGAAAACGGCCATTGGACAGCTTAACGCCGTGGAGCGCATGTTAAATGAAGGCGTTTGTTGTACTCAGGTAGCAACGCAAATTGCTGCTGCTCAGGGGTTGATGAAAAAAGCTGTATCGTTAATCGCAAAAGACCGCATGGATAAGTGCCTTCCTTCTAAGGGTGAAGAAGAACTGAGCCAAGCATTGCAAGTTTTGATAGAAAAAACCAATAAGTGAAAGGAGTGTTGATGAGTGAGAGCATATTTTGACCATTGCAGATCAACTTATGTAGACAAAGATGTTTTAGATGCCATGACTCCTTGGTGGACGGAAAAATACTGGGCACCTGCTTCGTTTACCTACACAGGTACCACGGCTGCGGAAGCCATAGAGAAGAGCCAAATGGCTTATGCAAAATTGTTTGGAGGGAAACCTGACGAAGTACATTTTGCTCAAAGCCATAGTTTGGCGAATAACATAGCCGTTCAGGGTGCAATAAACGGTAAAAGTTTGGAAACACCTCACATAATTACAAGCGCAATCGAGCATGGTAGTACTATGGACATGGTAAAGCAGTTGGAGAAAAGTGGTAAGGTAAAGGTTACTTATATTCCAGTAGATAAGAATGGGTTTGTAGACTTAGATGTGCTCAGAAAGAGTGTGACTAACGATACGGTTTTAGTCACCATGGGTGCCGTTAACTACATGGTGGGAACAATCCAGCCAGTAGAACAGATATCGAAAATTATTAAAGAGGCTAATCCAGATACACTAATACATTACGATGTAACGTGGGGTTTGGGCCGTTTGCCAAACTTGTCTTTTGCACCATTGGCTGATTTACTAACAGCCAGCATTGAAAGGATACACGGTCCCAAGGGCATAACAGCATTGTGGGTGAAGAAGGGTGTTCCTATAAAAGGACCGATTTACGGTAGCCAAGCCTACTCGAGGATTGTCCCTGGAACTCCGGATGTTCCTTCTATTGTAGGAGCTGCGAAAGCCTTAGAGCTTATGCAGGATAACCTTCCTTCAAAGATAGAAAATATGAGGCGTCTTCGGGACAGACTTATAAACGAAACGATGAATCTTGTGCCAGAGACACTTCTCAATGGGCCAGAGGGTGATCTGCGTTCTCCAAGCAATGTATGTTTAACCTTTAAGTATGTGGAAGGCGAATCGGTAGAGATGTACTTAGATATGGAAGACATCACTGTGGACACAGGCTCTGCCTGTGCTAATCCTTTCTTGGAGGCAAATCATGTCATTTTAGCCATGTACGGAGATTATGAGAGAGCACACGGCGCTATTCGTATGACGCTGACATGGACAACTACCGACGAAGAAGTAGACAAGTTTTTAGATGTCATTCCTGGTATTGTGAGCAAACTAAGGAAGATAAGTCCGTTGGCGCCTAAAGTTTATAAGGAGTGATGAGTAGATGTCAATAAAGTACAATCCGAAAGTAATAGAACATTTTAAGAACCCTCATAACCAAGGAGTAATAGAAAATCCTGATGCAGAGGCATTGGTGGGTAGCCCGGCGTGTGGTGATCAAATAGCTATTTATCTTAAGATAAACAATGATGTCATAGAAGACATAAAGTTTGAATCTTATGGATGCGCGAGTAACATTGCGACGGCATCAATTGTGACAGATTTGGCTAAAGGCAAGACATTGGAGGAAGCACTATCCATAAAATGGACTGAAGCTGTTCAAGAACTGGGTGGATTACCACCTGTAAAATATCATTGTTCAGTGCTTGCTGTGGATGGATTGCGCGCGGCGGTAAAAGATTATCTGAGAAAAAACGGGCGTCTACCTGAGGAAGAACTAAGCTCCGATTTGGTAAGAGGTGAGCTTTATCATGTTATCTATCCCCCCCAAGGAATTGACATTGTGGCACTGAAGCGTGTGAAATACATAGGCGTAGATGATGGAAATGTGCGGATCGAAATCTCATTTGCTCATGATGATCCTTATCTGCAAGAAATTGTAGATGAAATCAAGGAGAAGGTATCCGATCTTCCTGGAGTAAAATCAGTTGAAGTGGTAAACGAGGGAAGAGGTGAAGAGTAGAATGCAGGTTCAAGTTATCTATGCGAGTCGCCATGGTGCCTCAAAGAAGTATGCAGAAGCCATAGCGGAAGTACTTGATGGTGAGGCCATGGATATGGCGAATACGAGCTCCTTTTGGGGCGACGCTGTTGTTTTCGTTTGCGGTGTATATGAGCACAAACTGAACCCAGACCTGATGAGTTTTATTGATGCCCACAAAGGTGATCTGTATGGACGTATGTGGGCAGGTGTTGCGGTAAGCCTTATCGATGATGAAAGGGTAATGGGTAATGAAAAAATCGGAGGACCAATTTATGTAAGACAATACCTCAGTTTGTTTGATAGGCCCCCATTGGCTTTAGGAAATTTCCCTGGTGCCGTATATATGGATCAACTTACCAGTGATGAAAAAGAACAGGTAAAAAAAGTTTTTGATGTTCTGGGGAAGGAACCAGGCGATATAGATAACGTAGACACAGAAAAAGTGTGGACTTTATCCAATAGGATAAAAGAGATAGCAAGACAATGTTAAAGAAGAGGGGCCCTGAAAAAGGGCCCCTCTTCTTTGGTAAAGTGGCTGTTAAGCTAAGGCGTTCCTCACATAATCCAGGAACATGTTTTCCGGTACGGCACCTTCCACCTCAACTTTTTCGTTGATAACTGTTTTCGGTACCCCGTAAACGTTCCATCTGTTTGTAAGGTCTTCAAATTCGCTTGCTTCAATCATGCTGCTGACGAAATTAGGATTAACGTAAGCAAATTGATGAGCAGCTAAGACAGCTTTGGGGCAGTATGGGCATGTAGGTGTCACAAATACATCCATAACTACCTTCTTATCTATATTGGACACTTGTGGTACTAATGCTTCACTTAATTTCAGTTCCCCAGTAGAGAGCATTATGATATCATCCAGCATCGTTGCAAATTCATATCCGGCTGGCAATCCATAAAACCATATGTTGTAATGCTTCTCTTCGTTGTTGTCTGCTACAGTGAACGTTATTGCAGGGTACATATATCCCATCAAGTCTTTCTTCAACCCATACTTCTCAGCCTTTGCCGTATCCTTCTCTGGGTCTACGATCTCTAATGAGAGCTTATCAGATGTATCCACTAAATCTTGCATGAGTTCAGTAACTTCTTTGCAGTACATGCATTCCCTTCGTCCGGGCACCACAATATCGCTTTCCGGCTTAAACAAAATAATTTTCACCGGTTTATTCATCACAGACAGACGTTTCTCTACTTCTTTTTTATCCGAATCTTTCAATATAGCCATTTAAGGCACCTCCTAATTTTCTTAAAGCTCCATAAATTATTATACCCGCATACCCTATAGGGTATGCGGGTATAATTTCTTTACCCCGACAAAGAAAAACCTTGTCTTTATTCTTCTTTTTCTCTTTCTCTCTCCAGTACAGCTTTACGGTTTGCAATTATTTGCTCTGCAATGTTTGGTGGGACTTCTTCATACCTAATGAACTCCGTATTGTATGTTCCGCGTCCTCCTGTGATGGACATAAAATCCTTAGCATATTCGATAATTTCTGCGTAGGGAACCTCTGCGGTAATTACCTGCCATTTGCCTTCTGCAGTAATACCTAAAACACGGCCTCTTCTTGCATTTATGTCACCCATAATGTCACCAACTAAGTCTTCTGGCACCCTTATAGTCATCTTGTAGATGGGCTCCAGAAGGATGGGTTTTGCGTTTACGAATGCTTCTTGGAAAGCAAGAGAACCCGCTATTTGGAAAGCCATATCAGAGGAATCAACGGGGTGATATTTTCCATCAAAAAGTTTTACATGTACGTCTACGACAGGATAACCAGCTATTACACCTCGGCTCATCCGTTCCCTAATACCTTTATCTACGGATGGAATGTAGTTATTGGGTATGGCTCCTCCAAATATGGCATCTTCGAATTCATAACCTGCTGACCGTTGTGTGGGCCATACCTCAATGAATACAACCCCGTATTGACCATGCCCACCTGTCTGCTTGACGTAACGTCCTTGGGCTTGGGCCCTGCCTTTTATCGTCTCGCGATAAGGAACTTCTCGGGGTGCCAATGTTACCTCTACATGATAACGTTCATGTAGTTTTGCCTGTATAGCATGCAGTTGTACTTCCCCTTGCACTTCTATGATTGTCTGTTTCATTTCCCGGTCATAGAACACAATGAAAGATGGATCCTCTGTTTGTATCTTATGCAAGCTACTAAGAAGTTTCTCTTGGTCCGATTTAGTCTTCGGTTCGATGGCTTTTGGTAGAAGAGGCTGGGGTATATCTAAATGAGGTGCTTCCACTTTTATGCCCGATGTGCAAATAATGCTGTTTGTTGACAGTTCTTCTACTTTGGTAACAGCACCAATATCTGGTGATTCAATGGCATTGGCATCCACAATTTTCTTGCCGCTTACAAAGGAAACCTTAGGAATCGTTACTGCTTGTTCTGTCTCTGGATTCCAAAGTTGCATACCACTATTTAATTGACCTTTTAGCATTTTTATAACGCTTATACGACCTACATACGGGTCTATGTATGTTTTTAGTACTATCCCCACAGTATCGGCAGGATAATCAACAGTTGGCAACGAAAAAACATTCTCGGCGATGAAATCGAGCAAATCTTCCAAGCCTACTTCACTAATGGAAGACCCCATGAGGATAGGGAAGAAGTTTCTCTCTTTCATAGCAGCCTTGTAACACTTACTGAGTTCCTCCTGAGAGATTTCTTCTCCGGAAAGGTACTTTTCCAATACTGTATCATCTGCTTCTGCAACGGCATCTAAGACCATGTCTCTGTAGTTGGCTTCAATGTTCTGAAGGTCAGGGCTTAGTGATGATGTGTCGCCGAATATATAAACAACTTCCTTACCAGCATTGACAAATAATGGTGCGGCCCTGTTAGATAAAACGGATCTTATTTGCTCGACTATTCTGTTTTCATCAGCTTCTGGTTTATCCATTTTGTTTATGAAGAATATTGCAGGCTTATGATCCTGCAAATTCACATAGTAATCCCAAAGCATTTCCGTTGTCACACCTATGTCCGAAGCACCATCTACAACAAAAAGAACGGCATCTGCAAATTTTATCGCAGCCATGGAATCTGCTTTGAAATCCAAGAACCCTGGTGTATCCAAAAGGTTAATTTTTACGTTTTTCCACATCAAGGGTTCTACTGTCATGTTGATAGAGATTTGTTTCTCCTGTTCAAAAGGATCAAAATCACTGACTGTGTTTTTTGCTTCTACTTTGCCAGGCTTGTCAATTGCTCCGGCCTTCGCAAGCAAATTTTCTACCAACGTTGTTTTGCCGCTTTTCACTGACCCCACAACGGCCACAGAAATTGTCTTTTCAGATAACCCCATACCGGAAGACCTCCATTTTTAAGGCTTCGTTAACACGCTTTACTTCTCCATTATATCATGCAGTTTTTCTTTTATCTCGAATGCTCCCACATCATCCTGTGCTAATACAAAAACAGTGTCGTCTCCAGCTATACTTCCTATAGCTTTTTTCAACTGCAGGGAATCTATGGCACGCGCTACGCTTCTGGCTGTACCAGGCACAGTTTTTATCACCAGTAAAGGTGAACGATATTGGATGTCTAAGATACTTTTCTTGACTATAGTGACAATGCGGTCATCTATAGTCATGGTCGTTGCTTCCGGAAGAGTGTACTCATAAGTACCATCTGGTAAGAACACCTTCATTGCACCAATTTTTTTTAGGTCCCTGGATATGGTGCTTTGCGTGACTTTAAAACCAGCCTGTTTAAGCTTGTCCACTAGTTGTTGCTGTGTGGATGTTGGTTCATTTTTAATAATTTCTCGAAGTGTTCTAAGACGCTCTGATGTTGACCTTTTACTTCGTTCCATGGTGTACCTCCTAATAAGCATATTTATACATTTACTATAAGATTCTACACCACTAAACGGAATTTATGAAATGTATAATATCTTTAATGCAAATAATTCGCGCACTAAAAAGATATCAGACGGCGTTTTTAGAAAACCCATCGGCATTACTTTGGTTTTCCGTAGCCACTTTTCTCTATTACACAGGTTTTTCTTTCTACTTTACAGTCTTCAACCTTTATCTTTCACAAATAGGCTTCACACAATCTGTCATAGGAACCGTCCTTAGCGCTAGGTCTTTTGGTTCTGTCTTAATGGTCATACCCGCAGCGCTCATCGTTAATAAAGTGGGTTACAAGAATAATTTTCTACTGGCTATGGGGTTGGCTGTTAGTGTCCAAACTATAATTCTTCTTACCAAATCTGTGCCACTTCTTATTCTTCTGAGTGGTTTACTTGGATGCGGTGATGCTTTGTTTATGATTGGTATTGCTCCTTTTATTATGGACCATACCAAGGAACAATATAGGAACGAGATATTTTCAGTGAATAATGCACTTCAAACCTTTGCCGCAGCTGGAGGTGCTTTCCTTACATTTGTGTCTGGTTTCTTGGGAATCAGCAACCCTGTAACCCTTTACAGAGATGTAATGTGGACAGGTGTGCTTTGTGCGATTTCAGGGCTATTGGTTGTTTTCTTCAGAGTCCAAACACAAGCTCATACATCATTAAGTAATCCGTTTACAAAAGAACATCTAAGTAATTTGCACGGTTTTGTTCCACTCTTGCTCGTACTAATTGTTCCGAGAACACTTGTGGGGTTAGGTGCTAGTCTCATTATTCCATTTATGAATTTGTACTTTAAAGATACGTTCCATTTGCCTGGTCCACAAATAGGTCTTATTTATACGTTTGGTCAATTAGCGACAGCAGCAGGGATGCTCCTTGCGCCGTTACTGGTTACACGAATAGGGAAGGTCAAAACAGTAGTTATAACAGAAATACTTTCATTGCCATTTATGTTTATACTTGCCAGAGCTGGAGGGCTTATATATGCTGTGCCTTCATTTTTGGCAAGGCAGGCACTTATGAACATGTCCACGCCAGTTTCACAGCAATTCAATATGGAAATCACACCTGCGCATTTTAGAACCATAACCAACGGTCTTATGAGTATGGGAGATAACTTGTCCAGAGCACTGGGCTCTCTCATAGCAGGCTATCTTATTCAATTCAGAGGTTATTCATATTCATTCTATGCTGCTATGGTTTTGTATCTCATTTCTGCTATTTTCTATTATGTGTTTCTCTCTCCGTGGGACAGAAAACAGAGTCAATAAGAGCCTGCAGGGTTTCAGGATGCAAAAAGTGTTCCATCTGGCATGCATCTGCCTCAGCTATATCTTCAGGTGTGCCGCTTCTCATCAACACACTCTTAATCGTTTCGTGACGATCAAGGATGGCCTTTGCTTTTTCTGCACCATCTTTGGTTAAGAAAACTCGTTTATAAGGCTCACGTTGTACCAAATTCTTTTCTTGGAGTTTCTTCACCATTATGCTGACTGTGGGTTTGGCTAGACCTAAAGCTTTGCACAATTCTGATACACTTACACCCTGATCCCTATGGGGGCTTCTGTAGATAGCTTCTATAACATCTTCTTCTCTGTGCGTGGGAATTGTTTTGCTCGTCATATTAAATACATTTTACCAAAACAATAGTGGTTTTTCTCTTTTCTATGGTGTATAATAAAACTGCCCCTTGAAAAGGGGAAGAAAGAAGAGGTACGAAAATGTACGCAGGAACAGTTAAGTGGTTTGATGCTCAGAAGGGTTACGGATTTATTACCCGTGACGATGGTGAAGGAGATGTCTTTGTACATTTCTCCGCAATCGAAGGCGACGGTTTCAAGACGCTAAACGAAGGCGAAAAGGTCGAATTTGAAGTATCAAGAGGAGCCAAAGGTCCTCAGGCAGCTCACGTTGTAAAAAAGTAACAATTGCAACGATAGAAGCTTAACAAGGGCGGATTAGTCCGCCCTTGTTTTTTTATAAATTAATGTTATATAATATGCTCAGCCCCACAAAGGGGCAAATGTTACAGGAGGTACAAAAATGTACACAGGAACGGTTAAATGGTTTGATGCGAAGAAAGGTTACGGGTTCATTACCCGGGATGATGGCGAAGGCGACGTATTTGTTCACTTTTCAGCGATTGAAGGCAATGGTTTTAAGACGTTAGATCAGGGAGACAAAGTAGAGTTCGAGATTGTTAATGGCCCTAAGGGCCCGCAGGCGGCAAAAGTAGTCAAAAAGTAGACATCAGTATAATCTAAACTACCGCTCGAGAGACCTCGCACTTTTGCATAGGCAGACGTGCGAGGCTTTTTTTATTTTCTACGTACTTGTAAAACCTATTGACATTACCATGAGGAAACCGCCTTGTCAGTTCTGTTAGAACCAACTTGGCTTTTTCACATTGATGGTTCTGCCTTTCCAAGAAGTGTTCCCAGTGCAGCCTTGTGCGATGGAATGAAAGCCAATGACAGAGTTTACTACAGTTATTAATGGGTGAAAAAGAACAACATATCTTGGCAGCTTGTAATCGATTGACGTTCCAAGCCAGATCAAGGTGGTCATGATTATGGTGCAGATGGCCAATAAAGTGTCTGGGGGCCTTATTAAGGCAATAAAGGGGTAGACTGCAACCAAGAACATCCATGTCCATACAAAAATCGAGGGGATTATCCGTAACGAAAAAAGGGCAAAGTAGCTCTTTGAAAGTCCATTGAAGGCTTCTTTGAAGCCACCGTACATGCGACAGGATACCAAGCCTGACAGGTTGTATGATGTGTACATTCTTAGCCCGTGACTTCGGACCAGTTTTGCTAACTCAATATCTTCTACGATTTCTCCTTTTACAGCGGCATGTCCACCGATTCTCTCATAGGAATGCCTGTTGAACATCATGAATTGACCGTTGGCCACACTAAGAGAGCTAAATATGGGCGAAAAATAGCTAAGGAAGAGCGGAAAAATGGAGACTATGCTGTAGCTTATGAATGGAACAGTTATTTTCTCTCCAAATGAGACTACAACTTCTCTGGGGATTCCTGAAATAAAAGACAGATCTTGCCGCTGCATTTCCTGTACCATTGTTGTGATTGTCTTCGGTGAATGAAAAGTATCCGCGTCGGTGAAAATAAGAATGTCACCGGTAGACTGCAGAAAGAGCCTATGACAGGCCCAATTTTTACCTGTCCAACCTTCAGGCAAAGGGTCAGCTGATTCTATGACTTGAAGCCTTTCGTCAGTGTTCGCCATCATGCTTAGTACTTTTCCCGTTCCATCTTCTGATCCGTCGTTCAATACAAGAACTTCGTAGTTAGTGTAATCTTGCAACAAGAGAGATTGCACGCACTTAGCAATGTTCTCTTCTTCATTCCTTGCTGGTACCAGGATCGATACTCTTGGTGGATCATTTAAATCTCCGCATTGTCTCGGCTTTCTAATCAAGAAAAAGTTTATTAGGGAATTCAACAATTGGTATAACACGAATAGAAAGATTCCCTTCATCATATTCTTAATTCCTCTCTGAACTGTGCCACAATAAGTAACGTAGAGTTTAAAACAGCTAGTGCAAAAAGCCGTAAGTCATGAAATCGAAAGAATGTGAAAGCGGGCAGTAGTGAGGAGGCAGTTATTACTGTGGCTTTATCGCTGACGCGCTTTGTTAGAAAATGTTTTAAGACTACTGATAAGGTAAAGATAGAACCCAAGAAAACAGGCACTTCCCACAACATTAAGCCAGACCAAATTCCAAAAGTAGTGGTTATGCCCTTTCCACCCTTGAACCTAAGCACCGGAGTAAACATGTGCCCAAGCACAGGCGCAATGCAAACAAGAACAAATGCGACAGGCGCAATATCATATGTAGTGGTCAACACGAATACTGGAATTGCTCCCTTCAAGAAGTCTAATGCCAAAGAGGGAATCCCTAATACCGGGCCTCCAGCTTTGAAGCTGTTGGTTGGCCCCGGGTTGTGATCTTCTCCAAAATGTCTTATGTCTTTGCCGAACAACAATCCTATAAGGTAAGAAAAAGGTATTGCACCACACAAAAAACAAAGAAAAAACAGAATCATGTTCTCCATAATTGTTTTTATTCTAACAAATTAACCAATGGTAACAAAGCAGAGTAAACAATTTCTGCATTTATTAAGCCACCCTTGCACAGTCATGCTGTATTTGTCAGAGTTGTCTAACGATAGGAATAAAAACCTAAGAGAAAAATTTTCTTACCAGCAACGGAAATTTGGATGGGTCTTCCTTTATCATGGTCAAATCGTCCAAGAGATGACCTTGGTTGCGTAATGTAAATCTATATAAGCGTTTCAAAGTGGTATGGGATACGAACCTATCCCAAATGCTTCTTAATATGGCCTGCTGTTTTAAGTACTTGATAACGCCAGAATCCTTCAGAAATTGAACATAGGCATCTCCAGCATTACGCTGATCTATTGCTTGCGCAGCCGCCATTCCAGACTTTATCGCAGTTTGTATCCCATCGCCAAGGAAGGGGCCACATAAACCTGCCGCATCGCCAACGAGAAAAACATTGTCTATAAATAACCTTCTTATCGGACCTGAGGTAGGAATCACTCCGCCTTTAAAGTCTGAGGGTTGTGATTGCGTAGAGAAGTATGTTCGACCAATCTGTTCGGCGTCAGATTTCCTTAAGGGTCTATCGGAAGCCAAGCCTATACGTGTTTCATTGCTGCTAGTAAAGGCCCAAACCCCATAAGCTCTGGCTATGTTCGGGTCTATCACGAATGATATCGTGTTATTACCTTGAGTAGGTTCTGTACCCCACTCATACCCGTAAAGCCAACTTTTTACTAAAGATAGCCCTGTGGCTCTGGCCACTTTAGAAAAACATCCATCTGCTCCTATAAGGAAATCGTAAGGTATACGCTTTTGGTCTGTTTTTCTTTCCAAAATCACATTTTGTGATTCAACATCTTTGAAAGAGTATCCGAGTATTTGCTCCACGTTGTCTCCCAATTTGTCTTGAAGTTGCTGGAAAAACGCTGTCTTATCAAGTAAATAAAGAAATGGTTTGTCGTCATGTAAGTAAACATTGCCAATGTCTTTGAACATCACATTCATAGAATCGAATGCCTTTTCTACAGGAGGATCAAACGAAAACACACGCTTCATAAGTTCTAATGTCGGTGGTGTTATCAATCCTGTGGATGCATTCCACAAATGTGTTTTTCTATCAACAAGGTATACTCTCGCTTTATCACGAAGAAAATATGCAACTGTTAAGCCACTGAATCCAGCACCGATTATGACTACCTTAGTGCCACTGGGTGCCATATCTTTTTATTAGACCTGGAAGGACAATTTTCAATGCATCCATGTCTGAGACTTTGCTATGAAGGAGAATAATACTCCCTTTGGGAGCACGTCTTATAAGATCTGCTCTACTTCCTACAGAAAGGTTTTTTCCATTCGGTTCTGTTATTACATTCCAAAGCATTATCTTGTAGCCATGTTTTATACATAATTGCAGTGTGGTCTGATCATAAATGCCACCAGGAGGTCTGAAGAACTTTGTATAAGGCCTCTGTTGACCAGCCATTTTATATACTTTTTCTATTTCAGCATCATCAAGCATTATTTCCTGTTCTTGCTGCTGAGCTGTTTTATGGCGAAAGTACATGTGTGTGTACGTATGATTGTGGAGTTCGCATCCTTCTTTTATGAGTTGTTGAAACAGGTCTTCATTGTCTTTGAGTGCTAAACCATATGGGAAAAGAAGGCATTTAAAGGACTCTCCATACTGTTGTTTAATAGCTATAAGCTCCTTGAGAGCGGGGCGTGAATATCCGTCGTCGACCGTTATAATGAAGGGTTCGGTTATATCATCAAAAATGATCTTCATTGAAACGGTAGTTGTTGAACCTTCTTCTATGGGTGGTTGTGTAAAGATGATAGGCACCAATGGATGAGCATTCACTGGTATAGGAGAAATAGATACAAACAAAACAGCCAAGGAAATAATAACGAAACATGTGCACTTCAATAATTGCTTCATAACAAAATTCTAACATTATGTCAGTTTAAAATCATATAGAATATTTCCATAATGTTGAACAGGAAAGAAATTAACTTAAAGGATTTTTCTCATATAAAAATAGGGCCTCCTTCCAATGTGTGGGTTGCATCCAACGCTATAGAACTACTTGAAAATCCGGGTTTCATCATAGACAAGACAATTCTTGGTAACTGTTCTAAACTGTTACTTCCAGAGGAACTGGAAAACGCTTTTCTAAACATTGATGAAGAGCCTGTTATTGAAAATAGCGAAGGCATACTTCACGTGTCTAGTGGAGTGCGTCTGAAAGACTTAGTGCATTATTGTATCGATAACGAATTGGGTGGATTCGATTTTATGACTGGTATTCCTGGAACTGTAGGCGGTCTCATTTGGATGAATGGGGGTTCTTTTGGAAAACATGTTTGGACTCAAGTTGAAAAGGCCAGAGTGATTTCGAGCGATGGGCGTGTTTTATGGTTAGAACCAAAAGATGTGAAGGCGGAATACAGAAATAGTCACCTAAATCAAATAGGTGTGAAATTTGTTGTGGATGTTTATTTTTACTATGAGCATGAAGACAAAGATGATATAAAAAATGAAGTTATTAGAAAAATCGAATATCGTAAAAAACGTCATCCTGTGGAATATCCAAGTTTAGGTAGCACATTTAAAAATCCAGATGGCCAAAGATCGTGGCAACTTCTAACTGAAGTCGGGTTATCGGGTTACCGTATAGGAGATGCTATGTTTTCGACAAAGCACGCGAATTTTATCATAAACTTAGGCAATGCCACGCGCACCGATGTTTTGTCTCTTATTGAGCTTGCCCAAGCGCGCGTGTTAAAACGATTTGGCATCCATTTAGAACCAGAAATTGTAATCTTATAGTGAACCGTGTTTATTCTTTTTGGTCCTTAGGTCCTAAATGCCTTATGTCGCTACCTTCGACTAAGAAAAAGGTTTCTTCTCCTATATTAGTTGCTAAATCTGATATACGCTCCAGATCTTTACTTGTGAAAATCAAGTCCAATGCCTTATTCATAGTGCTGGGATCTGCGAGGACGTAGGATATAAGTTCTCTTATTATTTGTTCTTGTAATTCGTCGACTAAAATGTCCTTATCGATGCATTCGCGAGCTAACTGGGTATCTTCCTTAAAAAAACTATCTAAGGCTTGGCGTGTTATTTCTTGCGCTGTTTCTGCCATGCGGGGGATATCTATGAGTGGTTTTAAAAGGGGTTCTTTTATTATTTCTTTTGCACGCCTAGCGATATTTTCGCAGTGGTCACCCATGCGTTCAAGGTCTTTGTCAATTTTCAAAACTGCTACTATGCGTCTCAAATCGTGTGCTACTGGTTGATACCGAGCCAAGGTGATAAGGCATTCCTCGTCTATCTGTTTTTCCAGAGCGTTTATACGTGGTTCTAGTTCATTAATAACAGAATCAGCCTCGGAAGGATCTTTTTCAACTAACGTTCTGACGCATCTCACGATGTCATCTTCAACTAAGCCGCCCATTTCTGACAACAAACTGCTTATTTCTGAAATCTTCTCATTTAGCATAATACTCTGCCCCCTTTATCCAAATTTGCCTGTAACATAACGCTGTGTTCTTTCGTCCTTGGGGTTTGTGAAAATGGTGTCTGTGGTATCAAATTCTACCAGGTAACCGTTTAGGAAAAACGCTGTGAAATCTGAGACACGTGCCGCTTGATACATATTATGCGTGACGAGAACAATGGTGTAATTCTTTTTTAGCGCCAGTATAAGTTCCTCAACCTTTGATGTGGCTGCGGGGTCTAACGCACTCGTAGGTTCATCCATGAGTAAAACCTCGGGATCTACTGCTATAGCCCGTGCTATGCATAGACGTTGCTGCTGACCTCCTGATAGGTCAAAGGCATTGCTATTTAGTCTATTAGAAACCTCTTGCCACAACCCTGCTGCTGTAAGAGCCGTTTTTACTTTGTCCTGTATCGTTTCTTTGTCTTTTATCCCTTGCAATCGCAAACCATATGCTACGTTATCAAAAATGCTCATAGGGAAGGGATTCGGCTTTTGGAAAACCATGCCTACTCGCCTGCGCAAAAGTATAGGGTCTATTCCATAAATGTTTTCGTTACTTAAAAGGATGTCTCCTTGCAACCTAAAATCTGATGAAAGATCGTTCAAACGATTTAGTGTTCTCAAAAATGTCGTCTTGCCACAGCCTGATGGTCCTATAATTGCTGTAACCGCTCTTTCTTCTATCCCTAAATTGATATTATGCAAGATTTGGTTATTTCCAAAGAAGACACTGACATCTCGAGCTTCGATTTTTAGAGCCACCGCTGTACCCTCCTATTGTACAAGAATGCAAATATACGTGCAAGCAATACCAGTATAAGAAGAACAAAACCGGCAGCAGCTGCAATGGGTAAAGCTTCTGTAGGTTTACTATGCTGGGTAGCCAGTATAAAAATATGATAAGGCATGGCCATGAATGTGTGCATTGGATTGAGTGTCACTGTGGGCTGATAAAACACAACGCCAGTAAGCAAAATCGGTGCAGTTTCACCAAGCGCTCTGCTTAAAGCTAAGAAGATTCCAGAGAGTATACCGCTAGAAGCATACTTTACAGAAACATCCCGCCAAACCTCCCAAGAATTTGCTCCCAAAGCTATGGCTGCTTCTTTTTGCGAGTTAGGAACTAATCTGAGCGCTTCTTCTGTCGTTGTTATTATGACGGGTAGATTCATAATAGATAAGGTTAGAGCCGATGCCAAAAGTGATAAACCCAAGTTCATCATGCGCACAAAAAAAGCAAGACCGAATAAACCAAACACTATGGCTGGTACACCACTTAAAGTCCTTATCGCATTACGCAAAATTCTTGTTATGGGGTTATCTGGTGCGAATTCTGCAAAGTAAACACCAGCTAATACGCCCACAGGTGCTGAAAGCACCAATACCCACAAAGTGAGGTATATAGACCCAAAAAGTGGGGAAAATACGCCTCCTTTAGTCATTCCATCGTCTGGATTAGTGAATAAGAAAGATAAAGAAAGCTTTCCATCAGACAATCTAAGCAGGTGAACAGCAACAAAAATGACAAATACTACAGCAGAAAAATAACATATAGCCGAAAGTAAAACCCAAAAAGAATCACTTCGCTTTTTCATTGTATCTCAACCCTGACTTTCGATGTTATTAACCCAGATAGGTAGTTAACCAGTAAAGCTATTATAAGTAATATGAAACCAATAAGAAACAGTGCATTGTAATGTAATGAATTAGCTACCGCTTCAGGCATTTCTATGGCTAAGGCACCTGTCATGGTTTCACCTGGCTGTAGCGGACTTGTAGGTATCATTGCAACGTTGCCTACTGCCATAATGACTGCCATGGTTTCACCTATTGCTCGCCCAAAACTAAGTAAAATGCTAGATATAAAAGCAGGCTTTACAAACTGAAACAACACGCCTATTGCAGCTTGCCACTTAGAAGCGCCCAAAGCCAAAGCGCCTTCTTTGTATATTTGCGGTATTTTTTGAAATGAGTCGGTAAGAACGCTAACCATCGTTGGCAAAACCATTATTGCTAAAGTTATCCCGCCGTTTAGCATAGTTAAGCCACTGGGCAGATTAAATGTTTTTGCCAACAAGGGTGCTATGGCCGTCAAAGCTAAGAACCCCATAATTACAGAGGGGATGCCTGCCAGAATGCTGAAGAATAAATCTGTGATTGGTCTAAACGTAGCTGGCAGGAATTGTGTAGAGAAGATAGCAGCTAAAAACGATATGGGTATGGAGATTGCGAGTGCAATAATCGTTGTCCACAGAGAACCTGCTAAGAAGGGGAGTATTCCCCAACTACTTTTTGAATAGCCTTCTGGATTCCAGCGCGTAGTAAATAGCTCTCTCAAAGGTATCTTTACCAGTGCTTTTAGAGAAGGCAAGAGCATGAAAATTATAATAAGAACTACCATTAAAGCCGCCAGCACCGCGGCTACGGTGCTGGCAAGCCTGAATACCTTCTCGCTGTTATTGTTGATTGAGGAGCGTTTCACTTGTTGCCCTCTCATTTGGCCCTACAGCATAGAAGCCATTATCTTGAACAATTTTCTGGCCCTGGTCGCTAAGTTCGAAAGCTAAGAAATCCTTCATAGCCTGGGTCATGGGAAGCTTTACATACTGGTATAACGGCCTTTCCAGTGGGTAAAGCTTGCTATCTATGGCATTCATATCTGTGGAGCTGTAGTATGTCTTACCGTCTGTACTAATTAGCACTTCGTTCACTTTCCCCTGCGCTTCTTTGAAATAACCTACTCCGATATATCCTATGCCAGATTTGTCTTGCGCCACGGCATTAGCAATATCACTATTGCCGTTCATCGATCTCATGTTAGGTGAGTAATCACCTTTAAGAGCCAGTTCTCTGAATAGGGTATAAGTACCGCTGTTGTTCTGCCTCCCATAAAGTGTTATAGCCATATTAGGTCCGCCAACATCTTTCCAATTTGTTATTTCTCCACGGTATATTTTACCAATTTGATCCAAGGTAAGTTTAGTTACAGGGTTACTTGGGTTTACTACAACTGTAATGCCGTCTCTTCCCAGAATAAATGTTCCAATATTGACACCGTTAGCTTTTGCTTGGTTAAGTTCATCTTGGGTAATTTCTCTTGATGCGTCTGCAATATCAATTTCTCCATTGATAATGGCGGCTATTCCTGATCCACTGCCACCGCCAGAAACAGAAATGTTGATTTCTGGATGTGCATTGTGAAATGCTTCTGCCAGCGCCTGAACAGTATTCACTTCTGTATCAGAACCCTTGATAACGATACTGCCTCCAGTTTGCGTCGGTGAGGTATTTGTCGCAGTTCCTGTATTTGCGTTGTTATTAGGTGTGGAACTGCATCCTGTGAGCACAAGAACTCCAACCAATATTAATCCCAACACACTCAAATAACTTTTTTTCATTCTCATGTTTCGTTCTCGCCTCCTTCAAATCTGATTAAATTCTATGTATGCTTGGTAAAGAAATGGTAAAGATACTCCCTTTAGGTATGTTAGGGCGATAGTCTAAGCGCAAACCATTGGCATCACAGGCTTTTTTGGCAATAAACAACCCTAAACCAACACTCTTAGTCGTGTTAAAAGGCGAGAACATTTTTTCTAAAACTTCAGGAGGTATACCGGGGCCAGTGTCTACTATATCTATAGAGTTGACGTTGAATATTAAAGAGACACTGCCTGCGTATTCTAAAGCATTTTCAATAATGTTTCTTAGGGATAGAAGGAGAAGCTGTCTGCTGACATGCCACGTAACCTGTGCGCTTTCTTTTACTTCTACTTTATATTGACTCTTAATATATTCAGCCATCTCTGGCATATAAACATCTTCCGGCTCGAACTTTTTCATACTAACAAAGTCAGTGAGCTGTTGGGAGAGTCTATCTAAACGATTTATACTTTTCTCCACACTGGATGCAAAAGGTTCCTCTAAATAATCCAAAGAAAGCGCCACACTATTAAGTGCGTTTCTGATTTCATGAACCACGTGATAGATCAGAATTTCTATTTGATCTCGTTCCTTATTACTGTGCGTTGTTTCTTCAACGACAATGAGCATATTGCTTTCAACAAATCGATACAGCTTGAATGTTCTAAGCGTTGTGGGTGTTTCTATTGCAAAGGAATCTTTTGTCATTATGGCGTTTCTAATATCGCTACGCCTTACATTCACAGATAATGGCCCATGGGGAACAAAAGTGAAAAAAGGTAATTCCGAAATCTGACCTGTTGCCAGTGGCACTGTGCCATTTTCTACCACAAAAGCAGGTATGTTAAGGGATTCCAAGATGTTTATTTCACGGTTCGTAAACATAACCCACTGACCTTATTGCCCTAATTTTCTCATTTAGTATAGGGGCTTTTTTCTTGAGGTTATGAATATGAACGTCAATAACCTTAGATGTCTCGGCTTTTTCACCGATCACATCCATTAGCTCTTCTCTGGAGAGTATCTTGCCTTGGTTGTTGAGCAACGCTTTGAGCAATTGTTCTTCAGTGAATGTGAGGTCAATGTTTCCATCTGGTGTCAGGAGGCGTCTATTCTCTATCTTTAATATGGGTTGTGAATTCTTATCGTTTAATTTAACGTCGAGGAGACGATTAATCCTGGCCACTAGCTCTTTCATTCTCACTGGTTTAAAAACATAGTCTAAAGCTCCTAAATCCAGTGCTTTAACCACATCTTCCTCAGCACTCCTGGCTGAAACCACTATAACCGGTGTATCGCTGTGACGATGCTTGAGCACTTCAAGTACACGAAATCCGTCCAGATTTGGTAACATGAGATCTAACAGTATGATGTCTCCAGATGCTTTGAGATCTAAAAAGGATGCCCCGTCTTCATAGATTTCGGTTGTGAAACCGAAATCGTTTAAGCGTTTGCTCAAAAGTAGAGCAAAGTCAGAGTCGTCTTCTACAAGAATAATCTTTGACCCACCACTCACAACTCTATTATAATAAACAATGGTATGACACAAAAAGAATTCGTTCATTTACATGTTCACAGTGCCTTTTCACTGCTTGACGGTGTGACACAACCAAAAAAACTTGTTCAGCGGGCAAAAGAACTTGATATGCCAGCTATTGCTATAACGGATCACGGTGTTACGTATGGGCTTGTCGAGTTTGTCAATGAAGCGACGAAATTAGGGATTAAGCCCATAGTCGGAGTGGAAGGATACCAATCTCAGCGAGAAAGAACAAAACGAGAAGGGAACAAAGACAAAGAGCCTTTCCATTTGGTGCTTCTGGTAAAGAATGCAACAGGTTTTAGAAACCTTAACGTTTTGCTGACAAAAGCCTATTTGGAAGGATTTTATTATAAGCCACGTTTTGATTGGGAACTTCTACAGGAATATCATGAAGGTCTTATCGCTTCTTCTGCTTGTCTGGCTGGAGCTGTGGCACGGGCTTTAGTTCAAGATGATGAGAAGAAAGCTTTGGAAATAGCAGGTCGTTATGATGAGATTTTTGGTCGTGGGAATTTTTATCTCGAAATGATGGACCATGACTTGGCTGACCAAAAGAAGGTCAATAGAGGTGTTGTAGAACTATCGAAGCGTACTGGTATACCGATAATTGCAACCAACGACGTTCATTATGGGCGACCGGAGGAATATTCTATACAAGATGTGCTTATGGCCATAGCCACAGGAACTACCCTCAATGATCCCAACAGGTTCAAGTACAATACTGATCAAATGTATTTAAAGTCTCCAGCGGAGATGTGGGAAAAATTCCAAGAAGTTCCGGAAGCATTAGAAAATACGATAACGGTAGCAAATATGGTGGACTTTAAACTTCCATTGGGCGAACAGCACTTACCAAAATTTGCTGTGCCTGATGGCTTTACCGAAAATAGTTTTTTGAGAAAACTAACACAAGAAGGTTTGAGAGAGCGTTATGGAGATAATCCTTCTAAAGATGTCATAGATCGAATGGATTATGAGCTATCTGTAATTGAGAAAATGGGGTTTGCTGGTTATTTTCTCATCGTTCAGGATTATATAAACTGGGCAAAGTCGCAAGGCATTTCTGTGGGTCCAGGTCGAGGGAGTGCTGCTGGCTCATTGGTTGCGTATCTCATCGGTATCACTGACATAGATCCGCTAAAATATGGATTGCTTTTTGAACGTTTTCTAAACCCTGAACGCATAACCATGCCTGATATAGATGTTGATTTTTGCGCTCGTCGTCGTGATGAAGTACTTCGATATGTGCGAGATAAGTATGGGGAGAATAACGTGGCTCAGATAGCCACATTTGGTACCTTGGCGAGCCGTGCTGCAGTGAGAGATGTAGGACGTGTTCTGGGGATTCCGCTTAGCCTTGTGGATAGATTGTCCAAGAGTATACCTCAAAACATGGAACTTGCAGATGCAGAGAATCTCGATGAAGTAAAGACATTAGTAAACCAATATCCAGAACTCGGTAGACTTTTGGAAATAGCTAAGCAGGTAGAAGGCTTACCAAGGCATGCTTCTACACATGCTGCTGGCGTCGTTATCTCTGATAAACCTCTCTATGAGTATGTTGCGTTGCAGGCATCCTCTGAAGATGCGGGCATCAATGTTACCACGCAGCTTGCCAAAGATGATGTAGAAAAACTGGGGCTTCTAAAAATGGATTTCCTTGGTTTGCGTAACATGACAGTCATCAGTGATGCACTCAAATGGATTAAGGAGCGTCACGGTGTGGATGTCAAATTAACGGAACTACCCAAGGATGATCCTAAAGTTTACGAAATGTTGGCCAGCGGGGAAACGGTAGGTGTATTCCAACTGGAAAGTACGGGGTTCCGTTCTTTCTTGAAAGACTTGAAACCTGATAAATTTGAAGAGATTATAGCGGCAGAAGCTCTTTATAGGCCGGGCACTTTAGGAAGCGGCGGAGTGAAGTCCTACGTTGATAGAAAGCATGGTAGGGAGCCTGTGGACTACTTCCATGATGATTTAAAACCAATTCTGGAAGAAACATACGGAATAATCGTTTATCAAGAGCAGATAATGCAGATAGCGTCAGTCATAGCTGGCTATTCACTGGGAGAAGCTGACGTACTACGCAGGGCCATAAGTAAGAAAAAAGAAGAAGAAATTCTCAAACTTCGTGAGGACTTCGTGACTCGAGGAGTACAAAGAGGGTACCCCAAAGATACAGTGGAGCGCATTTATGAAACTATCGTTCATTTTGCGGAGTATGGTTTCAATAAGTCTCACTCTGCGGCCTATGCCCATGTAACGTACTACACTGCGTGGTTAAAGGTGTACTATCCTACAGAGTATTTTGCTGCATTACTGGCTAGTTTTGTAGACAATACGGAAAAGCTAAAAGTTTACATAGCTGAAGCACGTCGGTTGGGAATAAAAATACTACCTCCCGATGTCAATAAATCAGACCACTATTTTCTTCCGGAAGGGGAGAAGGAAATACGTTTTGGTCTGCTGGGCATCAAAAATGTTGGGCTTGCCGCTGTGGAAGAGATTCTACATACCAGAGAAGTGGGCGGTTCATTTTCTTCATTCCAAGAATTCTTATCCCGTGTAAATGAACGTGTAGTGAATAAAAAAGTCACAGAAAGTCTCATTCGTGCGGGAGCATTTGATAGTTTGGGTGAAAGAAAAACATTAATCAGACAGTTATCCTCTGGCATTACGACGCAAACGCTTTTCCAAATAGATGATAGCGGGTTGGATGACATTGTCATTAATCCCATGGAAGACGAGCGTGAATACCTTGGTTTATACATAACTTCTCATCCTTTAGAGAAATACATGGCTCTTCTGAGTAATCAAAACATCACGCCTTTAGATGAGCTCGGTGACATGGACGGTCTTGTTCAAGTTGGGGGGTTCGTATCCAGTACAAAGGTGAAAAAGAGCAAAAATAACAACCAGTACATGGTTTTTACCCTTGAAGATTTAAGTAACCAGGTTGAAGTAACGGTTTTGCCACAGCGTTTTGATGGTTTTAAACCTCTGTTGCAGGAACCTGGGATAGCAACGATTAATGCTCGTGTAGAGTCAGAAAGCGAGAAAAGCAAGCTTATTGCTGATTCGCTCATTTCTTTTTCTCCCTTAAGGGAATTGGATGAACGTATGAAAGATCTTGACGGTAAAGGTATTCTTCGCATTGTATTGCGCGCAGATCAAGTATCGGCTGAAAAATTGAAAAAACTCAAAGCTTTACTTCGAGAGCACAAAGGTGCTACACCTATAGAATTTACCGTTCATGTAGATGGTTCCATGTACAGAGTTTTGTTACCTAATGAGTATTGGGTTTCTTTCAGTAGTCAGCTTCAAGATGCGCTGTTCAAATTGTTTAGTCCCATGAATGTCGGTTTTAGGGGTTTTGGTTCATGACAGATGAAAAGTTACGCCATTTTGCAGATGCATTATGGCGAACCGATTATTTGCATGGTTACCAAAACTTTGATCAGCTTTGGTCTTTAGGTATAGAAGACAGTTTATCTGTCCTTAAGTTTATTGATCTTGAAGGCAATGTATTGGATATAGGTCCAGGTGGTGGACTTCCAGGCTTGGCACTGGCAATTCAACTACCCAATGTTAACTTCACGTTGGTAGATAGTTCTGAAAAATCCTGTAAGTTTCTGTTGGATATGGCATCCATATTGTATCTGAATAACATTGAAGTTGTTCATGCTCGTATTGAGGATTTTGGGCGAACGCACAGGGAGGAGTTCGATTATGTCATAAGTAGGGCTGTTGCTGAACTTCGCGTGCTTATTGAGTATGCTGCGGCTCCACTAAAGGTAAACGGAACAGCCATTTTTTGGAAGGGCCCTTCTTGTGACGAGGAATTAAGTAAGGCAGAACATGCATTAAATCAGCTCCACATGCGTTTTGAAAGGCGTTACAATTATTCCATTGTGGATCGATCGCGTGTATTGTTGGTTTTCAAAAAAACACAGTTTACGCCTCGTGTGTTTCCACGCAAGGCCGGAACGCCTGAGCGAAAACCTTTATAAATTTCTTAGGAGGTGCATCTATGTTATCTTCGTTACTCAAAGCTGCGATATTGGGAGTTGTAGAAGGCTTAACAGAGTTTTTACCTATTTCTTCTACGGGGCACTTAATCATCGTTAATCAATGGATAAACTTTCCAAAACCCTTTAATGATTCCTTTGATGTAATAATCCAGATGGGGGCAATTTTAGCCATTGTTTTATTGTTTTGGAATGAATACAATATTTTCTCGGTTCGTACCCGAAAACATGTTTTGGTTAACTACAAGAACATTATTATTGCTATCATTCCTGCCATTGTTGTGGGAGCGTTGGTGGGTAACATGATTCAAACGTATTTGTTTTCGGTGCTGACGGTTTCCATAACACTGATTGTAGGTGCCCTTTTTCTATGGTATGCAGAAGAGCACACAAACGCCAACGTTCACGCCGTTACGGGAATAAAGCCTTTAACCGCTTTGAAGATTGGTTGCTACCAATTGCTTTCTTATTTACCGGGTTTTAGTAGATCGGCTTCGACCATTGGTGGGGGCATGCTATTAGGTCTGAGTAGAGAAACGGCGGCGGAGTTCTCGTTTTTGTTGGGCGCACCAACATTACTGGCCGCTGGCGGTTACGAGATCTTGAAGTCTGGTTTATCGTTTTCTGGAGAACAGTGGGCAATACTTGCGGTAGGGACCTTTTGTGCATTTATCAGCGCTTATGTTGTAGTAAGACCTTTCTTGGCTTACGTTCGCAACCACAGCTATAAACCTTTTGTCATTTACAGAATTGTCTTGGGCGCGATTTTGCTCTTCATGTACTTCTTTTAGCAGAAAAATGTAGTACAATAACGGCAACACAGGACCAGGGGAGCCCGATTTGCTACAAGAGGGCTGAGAGGGTAGCGTTTGGCTGCCGACCCTAGGAACCTGATCCGGGTAATACCGGCGGAGGGAGGTTTGTTTGCATGTTTAAGAGCACGCGCATGCTGGCGGAAGCCGGCATCATGGTTGGTTTGTCTTTGGCGTTATGGTATTTGAATTTGGGTCAATTACCTCAAGGCGGTTCCATTTCTTTGCAGATGCTTCCACTGTTTGTTTTTTCTTTACGGTGGGGTGCTGGTCCGGGCATTGTGGTAGGCGTTGCCTATGGTCTGCTTCACAGTATGCAGGACATGTTTGTAGTGCATCCGCTACAGTACCTTTTGGATTACCCCATCGCTTTCGGTTTGATTGGGCTGTCTGGTTTAGTAAGGAATTTAAAGATTACAAAAACGGTTAGTGTCCTGCTTGCAATCATTGTTTTGTTCGGTGGCATAGCGTTGCAGCGTTATACAGTTTCTAATGTACAAGAAATAAACAAACAGACTGCCGTACTGCAAGAAGGAATGGCAAGTGGCACAGCTACTGCTGGCCAAATCCAAGAAATGAAAAGTCAAATTGCAGATTTGAACGCTAAATCGCGACTTTTTGCTGTAGGTGGCTATGTTGTGCTCATTTCCTCTCTTTTAGCTTTTGTTGCCATACTGTACGGAACATGGAAACGGACATACAGTACACCAGTAGAATTTGCCGTCCTCATAGGTGGCTTGGGTCGTTTTGTATCGCACTTACTTAGTGGTTATATCTTTTTTGGACAATATGTACCGCAAGGCATGAATCCATGGGTTTATTCGATGGTGTATAACTTTCTTGTGGTAGCGCCTTCCACTCTATTATCTTTAGCTGTCATACTAATGATTTGGCCATCTTTGGAGAAAGCTTCACATGCCAACGTTAATTAGTTTGAATGGTTACGTGGAAGAGTCTGTTTTTTCTTTCCTTGCAAAGCAATTTCGATTTGATGAGGTACTGGGTGTCGATGGTGGCACCCAGCACCTCATCAAGGCTGGTGTAAAACCAAGTAAGATTCTTGGTGACTTGGATTCTATAAAGGGGAACACTCTTTTGGATGTTTTTTCGCTCAAAATTCCCATGTTAATAAGTTATTGGGACAAAGATTTCACAGATGGTGAACGTGCAGTTCAATTAAGTCAACACGTACCTATCGTGCTTGTGGGCATGGTGGGTGATGAAATAGATCATTTAGTTGGAAACCTTTCCCTCTTGAAGATGGCGTACGCTAACGGGAAGCCAGCAGTTGCTTATGGTATGCGTGAAACGGTTGTCTTTGGCAAAGATTTTGTACTCCATTTGCCTATAGGTACGACTGTTTCTGTATTACCCACCAGCCAAGTTATCTTACATGAGAAAGGATTCAAATGGGATCTTGATGGAGTTGTATGGCAGCGCGACAAGACACCACCAATATCCAACATTGTTTCTGAAAAAAGCCAGGAAATCCATGCCAGTGCAGAGTTCTTCCTTGTTATAAAAGATTATTGGAATCCATTCACTGAGCTAACGCTTTAACATCTATACCAAAGAACTTCAACACACCTTGTGCTATTCCTTGTGCAGCTTTAGTGCGACCTTCCGGTGTTGACAGCACTGCATAATCTATAGGACTTGTTATAAATCCGACTTCTACCATGGCGGAAGGGTAGGTAGTGCCTTTTAGCATGTAGAGTGTTGTATCTTGCTTTACGTTACGATCCTTAAGTTGTATCTGCTTTAGATACTCGTTATGAACGATAGTAGCAAACCACTTTGATTGCCATGACCGCCAATATGTTTCGACACCGTTGGCAGTCGAAGCAGTAAAGGAATTTGCATGTATGCTTAGAAGTAAGTTCGGGTTGAAACGTTCTGCCAGTTGGAAACGATCTTCCAAGTCGTAAGGGTTAGATTTATCCTTTTCTTTTGTCCTAGTGTATTGAATGTTCAAGCCATAGCTTTTTAGAATATCGCCAACTTTTAGTGAAATATCGAGGACAACCTCGCTTTCATATATGTTGTTTATTCCGATGGCTCCCATATTGTACATTCCGCTGGGGTTGAATCCTCCATGTCCCGGATCGATTACCACTACATATTGTTCTTTCGGTGGAGTAAGTTTAAAGTACTGGTAAATCTGGTCCCTTGCGGAGAGAACAACGTTGGCGTACTTGATGGATTGTGTCCCTATGCTATCTGAGCCGTCTGTACCAGAGAGCACATTGTTCATAAGACCCGTAGAACCTAAAAGGTATGCACGCAAAGCCATAAATGGTCTTTGCCATACAATCATGTTGTTGGAGAGCATTTTGCAACCAACGGCGACATTGCTATCGATATCTAATGGGTCACTCTTGACACCTAAGGTATTGGCATAACTGTAGAAACTCGATTCCAGCACCTGCATAAGCCCCATGGCTGATGCAGTGCTTACTGCTTGAGGATTGAACCCACTTTCCATTTCTATGAGTCCGAGCACCAAAAACGGATCTAAGTTAAAGTAGTTAGCCCATCTGCTTACTGCTGTAGCTATCTGTACTTGAGTAGCCGCAGGCACTTGTCTGTTTATTTTACTTAAACGAAACTGAATTGCCAGTATGAGCGTTTGTGGGTCGTAAAGGCCCGTTCCTGGAATAACACTTGGAGTGGCGATTTCAGTAGGCGTTATCACTTCTGTGGGCGTGATTACTGTCGTTGGTGTCGTTGGTGTCGTCGGTGTAGTCGGTGTCGTTGGTGTAGAAGTATCTTGTACATCTACGTCTATTTTAGAAGGTTCTTTATTTTGAGTTTGAATAACACTTATCAAGAACTCTTTAGTTGAAAGTTGCTTTACTTGAATGTTTGCTGGTGCAGTAAAGGTGAGCCATGGGCTACCTTCTATGTGTAAAATACCAGCATCCAAAGAACCGTCCCATTTACTGGTAAACGTTACCTTATTGCCGCTATTGATGAAAGAAGCAGGCCCACTGGTCTGTATATAAACTTGGTTTCCGTTTAGTGGAAGCACTGCAGTAGTTGTTTGCCACGTTTGAGCGGTTGCAGGAACAACTGACATAAGGCAAAGAATTATTAGAAGTGATAGCAGCTTTTTCATATGCGGATAAACCTTGTTTTTTGTTCAAATGGTAGAAAAGCAATATTTGTCATATGCTCGTGCCTCCGTATAGTCTTCATAAACATCATTCTACATCATCGTTGACAGTATAATGGGTTTTATGATATAGTTTTATTGTGCAAACATTTAGTGGGCATTTAGGTGTCCTTCAAGAAGGCACACGTGCAAAAATAAGGAGTGTTGCTGGACCGCAGTGGTTCAAGGAGCGTATGTACGAACTTGGACTTTTGCCTGGAGTCACAGTTACGTTAGTTAAAAGAACACCATTTGGTGGTCCTATAGTCATCGAATTCCTTACCCAAAGATTGGCTCTTTCTTATAAAGAAGCCAATTGGATACATGTTGATGTTTTGGGTACTGAGCCTCAATGAATCTAAGGAGCAAAGGGTAGCATGGCGGCAGATATTGAGAAAACGATTGTTTTGGTAGGAAATCCCAATTGTGGAAAATCCACGTTGTTTAATTATATGACAGGCGGCGACGCCAGTGTAGGAAATTGGCCTGGTGTTACTGTAGATGTGAAGACGGGTATTTGGAAGGACAATGATAGAACATTTAAGGTCGTTGACCTTCCAGGAAGTTATTCTCTGATGGGTACTAACGCTGATGAAAAAGTCACCAGCGAATTTCTTACGAGTCAGGATTATGACGTAATCTTAAATGTTATCGATGCTACTTCTTTGGAACGTTCTTTGATGCTGACATTGGAACTTTTAGATTTGCAAAAACCGACCGTGGTGGCGTTGAACTTCATGGACGAACTCGAAAAGTCAGGAGCGTCCATAGATGCAGAATTGCTCTCTCAAATAATTGGTATTCCTGTAGTTTTTATATCAGCTCTGAAAGGAATGAATATGGATGCTTTGCGCAATGCGTTAGAACAAGCAAAACCGCCGAAAATCCTGCCTTTCAATCGTTCTTTGGAAAATCTCATAGCAACGGTATCAGAGGACAACAGCCTCTCACGTTTTGATGCGTTGAACAGAATTGCTTCGGAGCAAACACAACTGGATGAAACACTTCGCAGTTTAGATGGCATACATCCTCAGGAACATATTGTCATGGAAAGATATAAAAAGGCTCATCAGATTGCTACTGAAGTTATGAAGAAACTTCCTGAAAAATGGCGTTTTTCCGACATGCTCGATCATGTACTTCTTCACCCTTTGGTAGGAATTCCAACTTTCGGAGTAGTGCTTTACCTTTTGTTCAAAATCATATTTACTGTAGGGCAGCCACTTACTGATTTATTAGCGGACGCTATCTCTTGGCTATCTACGGTAATAACGCACGAGTTGCCCTCTGGTTTAATCAGGAATTTCATCCAAAATGCATTGTTTGGCGGGGTTGGGAATGTTATTTCCTTTGTACCCTTGGTCTTCGTCATGTTCTTTGCTGTAGGCATTTTGGAAAACTCCGGATACATGGCCAGAGCATCGTTGATTATGGATAGACCGCTATCGCGTTTTGGACTTAGTGGTAAATCTTTTATTTCTCTTATTTTGGGTTTTGGCTGCAACGTTCCAGCTATTTTGTCAACAAGGGCCATAGATGATCCAGTGGAGCGTCGCATAACATCTATGGTGATACCACTTATTCCGTGTAATGCACGTTTGCCTGTTCTTACGATTCTCGGGGCGGCATTGTTTGGTCGTAACGCCTTAGTGGTGGTTTTGTTTTGTTATGCACTCTCAACGTTGTTTAGTTTGATATTGGCTTTTGCTTTTAGGAATGTGGCTTTTAAGAAAATGCCCAGCTTTTTTGCTTTGGAGATGCCACCTTACAGAATGCCTTCAATGAAATTGACTGCTCGTCTGGCATGGTTTCGTACGAAAGACTTTTTACATAAGGCGTTCAGCGTGGTGTTAATCACGACGACAATATTCTGGATACTTCTAACATTTCCGTTAGGCGCTGATATTTCACAGAGTTTTATGGCGAGAATTGGAATGTTTTTAAGCGGAACGGTTTTCAAACCAATGGCGTTTAATTGGGAGATGTCTTCTGCTTTGCTCACAGGTCTAGCTGCTAAAGAAGCTGTACTTTCATCGCTTGGACAGTTATATCATGCTTCTGGTTCTGCTTTAGCTAGTGTTCTACATAACGCTATTTACATGCCATCGGGTATTGCGTTTATCGTATTTTTTGTACTCTATGTTCCATGCATTGCAACCATAGCTGCACTTAGAAAGGAGATTGGACAAAAATGGACAGCGATTCAGCTCGTAGTTCAGCTCACGATAGCCTACTTAGTAAGCATTGGCGCGTTCTGGCTGTCTTCCTTATTGTTTGCTTAGTAGTAAGCGTTTACTCGTTTTTTCAACTCAGCGGCTCTTGGGTCGATTTTGCCGTTCAATGTGTTTTTATCTTTCTTTTCTTAGCCGCTTTAGCCGATGCCAACAAGCCTTACTTTGTCGCTGCCCATCTAACCGTTTCATGTTTTTTAGAAGTTCTTTTCTACCTTACTTTAATAATCTCAACTTCTCATAAAGTATGGTTTACCATAGCAGCACTTATTATTGCCCTTGTAGATGCATTCTCTTACCGACTTTTAAGAAAATTTCTTAATTCTTCAAAGTAGGGGAGAGAATCCCATATCATACCAATGTTCTTTCATAAGGTTATCTAATTCGTTGCGAATGGCAGACTCGTGTCCTTGTTCCCATGCAGCCAGTTTTAAGTAGATTTGTTTTCCTATGGGATCATCGGTGTTGTCTGCTGCCTTCTTGTAGAACTCAGCAAAATCATGTTCCAAAAGTAATGCCATGCGCAGAGCGGCAATTTCACTAAAATTAAACTCTGACTCCTCTTCGCTACTAACCGTTTTAAAAGGTGTTTCTTCTGGTGGCATTTCGTCCTTAAAAGCGCTTTCCTCTTTTAAAAACCCAAGAATCCTTGAGATGTAATCAACGTGACTTTCTTCCATTTTTACCAGGCCCGTGAATAAATCCTTAACCGAGGGACTTTTTGACTCTTCGGCTTTCTCCTGATAAAAACGAACACCTTCCTTTTCCATCTCTAATGCATACTGTAGAGCACTAATTGCTTTCTCCAGATCCATACAATCCAGCCTCCTTTAATCTGTCATAGGCATCTCTCATGCCTACTATTACCCATCTGTGAAAACGATCGCTGCATTCCTTAAACACTTGTGTGCTCGGTCCTGTGATAAAACCGGCATCTTTATAGCGTTGCATTGTTTTGTTTGATTGGTCTTCGTCTAAAGACTTTATTAGCGAAGCTGCACCAACAGCGCCATACTTTTTTATGATCTCTATTATTTCATAACTTTTCTGTTCCGGTTCATATCCTGTGGCTCCATGTATGACAACAAAATCTTTTCCCCAGCGCTGCACGACCGTACTAAGACAGGCATCGATGCTCTCAGGCGTATGAGCAAAGTCGATGACCATTTCTATACCATTTATCACTATGTGGTTCATCCGCACAGGTATCTGAGGGAAAAGCCCCTCTATTTTAATTCCTTTCCATAACATGGCTGCAGCTACCACTGCTACAGCATCTTGTGCAAACACTTCTCCGGGCATTGGCAAATGTACATGCGTTTCTCCCTGTGGAGTGTAAATATAAACGTCTTGTTCCCATTCACTCTCGGTGCGATAGGTTATGTAGAAATCTCCATAGCGTCCGTATCTCAAAATATTATTTGACGAAAGAATTGGACTGGGCACGTTCTGTCCCATAAGTGTGAAAGCACCTTTCTTTACATATTGGAATGCTTTTTTCTTCGCCAAATAATAAGCATAAAGTGTTTTATGATAGTCCATGTGTTCAGGTTCTAAGGTAGTCCATATCAAACCTTCCAAGGGTAAAGGAAGCCTCTCTTCCACAAGTCCTATGGACGACAACTCCACTACCCAATTATCTTCTCCTGTTTTCCTATAAGTATTGAACAACGCATCGGCGCCAGTAGTCGTAGTCGGCAATACAAAAAACTCGTCTTTTGCTTTAATGCCCAGTGTTCCCATATAACCTGTGGAAAGCAGGGAAGAAAGCCACCATGCGATGGTGCTTTTCCCTTTGGTACCTGTTACACCTAAGACATGTAATGGATAAACCTTTGATCCTGCTTTTATGAACTCCTTGTACAACATCTTGGCATCAGGTCTAAAGATTACGTTCTTGCCTTTTGCCTCTTTCTCTGTAATAACAAGTGTTGCTCTGTCTTGAAGTGATGGGATAAGGGTTCTTGCGTCGAAATGACTTCCCGTAAAAGCAAAAAAGATGTCCCCATCTATGAACCACCTATTATCAGAAGAGAATCTAACTAAGGGCTGTTTATTATCTATAAATGAACGATCCGCTGCCATAAATACCGTTTACGGTTGCGCTTTCTTGGACAGCACATTGCTTACCAAGGCGGCTCCCATCCTGCACGATTACATTCCTTCCCAATACGCTTATTTCGTCCGTGTAAATGTGTGGCGCAACTTCATTAGGAACTGGATCGCCTTCACCGATTATTACCCCATTACCTATATGGACGCTTTCGCCTGTGATCACACGATATAGTTTTGAACCTTTGCCAATATAAGAGCGTGGTCCAATGATGCTTTCAACAACTTCGGCGTCGTCATCAATAAAACTTTGAAGTCCCACCACTGACCGCAGTAAATTCCCTTTTACGACGCTACCTTCACTAACCAAAGTGCTTCTTGCGCTTCCAGAACCGAGAAAAATGGGAGAGGGGAGATCGGCAGGACTTGTATAGATTTTCCAGCGCGGATCATATAGATTAAGTCGAGGAAAAGGAGCGACCAAATCCATATGGCCTTCCCAAAAAGACTTGATTGTTCCTACATCCAGCCAATAGCCATCAAATTTATAAGCATATGCAGGTTCACCTGATGCTACCACTCGGGGCCACAGATCAGAACCAAAATCGTGGCTCGAGTCTTCGCGGGTACCATCTTCCGAAAGCAAATCACGTAAATAATGCCAATCAAACGCATAGATGCCCATATTTGCTAGATTCGACTTGGGCGCGGTGGGCTTTTCCTGAAATTCCAGAATACGTTCATGTTCGTCTGTCACCACGATACCATAACGATTTGCTTCTTCCCATGGTACGGTGGTGGATGCCAATACAGCACGTGCATTTTTCAAACTCATGTATTTTAGCAAAGGACGGTAGTCCATAAGATACACATGATCAGCGGATAAAATTATTACGACATCAGGATTAAGATAATCGATGTACTCTATATTTTGATACACGGCATCTGCGGTGCCATGGTACCATTCTTTGTGAGGGGGTAACACAGCGAAATATGATGTCCTTTTCACAAAATCCCAGGGTCTTCCCATCGCAACGTGGCTTATCAGTTCTACTGGCCTGTACTGAGGAAGAATAGCGATGCCCTCAAGTTGGGAGTGAGCACAGTTGGAAAGGGCAAAATCAATTATCCTGTACTTTCCGCCAAAGTACACTGAGGGTTTTGCTAACGTTTCTGTAAGGACACCTAAACGTGTTCCTGTACCTCCAGCTAAGATGATGGCTAGCACATTCATATTACATTCTCCCTTGGTATCACGGTTAATTCGTTGCTTACAACTTCTCTGTTTGCTCTAAACACTGTATAGCGATCAGCAATAACATTGACTAATCGAGCTCCCTCTTCTACGACCACATCTTGCATAAGGATCGAGTTTTCTACGTAAGCTCCAGCACGAATAACAGAGTTTCTACCTACGACACTGTGGATAACATGCCCACCGATAATGCAACCATCGGAGATAATGCTGTCAGTTATCCTACATGTTGTAGAGAACTTTGCCGGCGGGAAGTCACGCAGTTTAGTCATCACCATGTTTTGTGTAAGTCCTCTATAAACATCTAAGTCAAGAGCATCCATGTGCAGCCGATAGAACGTGTTTAGACCGTCTGAAAGCCTGTAAACGGGAAAATTGGAAGGGAATTGCTCAATGTGGAGATCACTTCTTATACTGGATACGGCATCACGCCAAAAATCGCGCAGATCTTTATATGCAAAAAGGATTTCCATCAATAAATATTTGTTTATCACAAAAACAAAAGGATCTTCAGAATCACCTAAGTATGTGATATCTGCTGCCTTGTCTACATGATATTTCAGAACGTCGTTAAAATCGATGTTATAGACGGAATCGCCCCATGCGACAACGATGAGTTCTTCTTCGGCACGTCTCAAAAATGTGGTGTTTCTAAAAAAAGCATCCATTGTTCCCAAATACTTACCTGGAAGGATGAATAGGCCACCTTCCTTTTTATCCAGATCCCACTGTGAAGCAATGCGAAGATGGTCTAAAAGAGATACCGCCTCTGTATCCAAACTAATACCAATGCGGACTATTCCCGCTCTTACCATGCTTGACAAGGAAAAATCTATAGCTCTGTATTTTCCCAAGACAGGTAATGAAGAAGCTGGCCTTACCAGTGTAAGAGGATCTAAAGAATGAACCCAATCATGAGCAAAAATAAAGCCAAAGGCTTCCATAAAAGTATTCTATAACAAGTGTTGGTTAAGTTCAAGAATACGAAGAAGGCCCAACAAGCTTAGATTAGGCACATATCTACATGGAAAAGTAGCAACTTTACTTATCAAACTGGCTGCTCCACCTGTCATAAGAGCTTTCAATTCTGGATAAAATTTCTTTATTTCATGATAGAATCCTTCAGCCCAGAAGCTGAATCCGAAGATGAACCCAGCGTCCAGATTTGTTTTTGTATCATGACCAATTACCTCTGTAGGAATTTCAAGTTCCACAGACTTAAGAAGAGCGGCCTTCGATATGAGACAGTCGAAAGAGGACATAACGCCGGGCCCTATAGCTCCACCTACAAACTCATTTTTCGGTGTGACTAAATTAATCACACTGGCTGTACCGAAGTCTATTGTAATGAATGGGGCATTAAACCCTAAAAAATACGCACCCTCAATATCTGCCAACCGGTCATCGCCAACTTCTGCTTTTTTACTCACATCGAATATAAAATCAAATTTCTCTGCTTTTTTAAGTTGAATACCTTTTGCAACCTTCGAAAGTTTAGCTATCCAGTCTGATCCTAATTCTGGAACCACAGAACTCAAAACCCAGTGATCAAACTGCTCGGGAAGTTCCGAGAAATCAGGTTCGTGACTGAAAAACTCTTTTGTTTGAAGTATATTTCTACCATCACTAATAGCAAGTTTTGTTTTCGTGTTACCTATATCTAAAAGGACTACGGTTGCCACGTTTTTAGATACTCCGCAAGTTTTATCGCCTTATCAGGGTCAGAAAAACTAATGGTGACGGCATACCCACTTTTATTCTTTGTTACACGTACAGGTATGGACTTCACATCCGAGAACGCCTTTTTCAACTTATACACATTCGTGTCTTTTGACTGCGATGTTTTTTGTCCTTGAGTCATTTTGCACAAGCGCTCCAAGTCCCTTACTGAGAGTTTTTTTGCTGCGACAATTTTGCCTAACTTTATCATTTGTTCATTATCTTTCAAGCTTAAAAGGACTTTTGCATGCCCCACAGATAAGTCACCCTTTTGTAAGAGAACTTGTAATTCTTCAGGGAGATCAAGAAGACGAATTAAGTTAGAAAAATTGGGCCGGCTCATGCCCAATACCTCGCTTAGTTCTTCCTGTGTCATGCCAGTAGATTCCATGATTTGTTTGCATGCCTTAGCCGTTTCTATGGGGTTCAAATCTTTCCTTTGCAAGTTTTCAACCAAAGCCATGACCATTGCCTGTTCGTCGCTTACATTCTTAACAATAACGGGCACCTTTTCTAAACCTGCTTTCATGGCTGCTCTCCAACGTCTTTCTCCGGCTATGAGTTCATATTTATCTCCTGAGCCTCTAACCAAGATTGGTTGAAGTACACCCGTCTTCTTCAGCGATTCTGCCAATTCATCAATGTCATCGTCTTCTAAAACTGTTCGCGGTTGAAAAGGTGAAGTGGTAATCAAGCCTGGATCTAACTGGAGTATTTCTTCCCCAATTAAATTGTCTCCAAGGAGTGCGTTAAGTCCCTTACCGAGCTTGTTCTTGGACACGTTCATCGATCTCCTTAATAAGCCGATTATATGCTCTGGCAGCGGGGGAATGACTATCATATTCCTGTATACTCTGCCCATAGCTTGGTGCCTCCGCTACTCTTGTGCTTCTGGGAATTACTGTATCAAAAACTTTTTCTTTGAAATATGCTCTGAGTTCACTTTCTACTTCTTGACTAAGCCTGGTACGACGGTCGTACATGGTCAACAAATAACCGAGTACATCAAGCTCTGTATTCAAGTAACGCCTTACAAGGTTTACTGTTTTTAACAACTGACCAACGCCTTCCAAAGCAAAGAACTCACATTGTATGGGAACTAAAACCCAATCTGAAGCTACAAGAGCGTTTATGGTCAACAGCCCTAACGAAGGCGGTGTGTCGATGATTATAACGTCGAACTGATCTTTTAACGGTTCTAATGCGTATTTTAGGCGGCTTTCTCTGCTCATCACGTTCACTAATTCTACTTCGGCTCCTGCTAAATCCAAGTTAGATGGAACTATGTAAAGGTTGTCTCTGACCTTTATAAACGCTTCAGATGCTGGTATGTCCTCAATAAGTACGTTGTATGTAGTTTTCTTAAGATCATTCTTGCTAACACCAAAACCTGTAGTGGCATTCCCCTGAGCGTCCATGTCTACAAGCAACACTTTTCTATTTTGAGCATATAACGATGACAATGTCAGGGCAGTAGTAGTTTTACCTACGCCTCCCTTTTGGTTAGCTACAGATATGATCATACGCCGAACCTTCTTTGCCTTCTAATGAATTCGTTTAGTATATAGTCTACGTCTTCTTGGTCTATGGCTGGCCAATATTTTGGCAAGAATATAAGTTCAGCGTAAGCGGCTTGCCAGATAAGGAAATTGGAAATGCGTTGTTCTCCGCTCGTTCTCACGATGAGATCTACAGGGTTTGATAGAGGATTGTATAAGTGTTTGCTAATATCATCCTCGGTTATTTCTTTTTTGTCTGACTCTCGCAATGCACTATTAACAGCATGAACAATTTCTAATTTTCCGCCGTAATTCAGGGCTAAGTTTACTATCAAACCAGTATTATCTTTTGTGCCTTCTTCTAAGTCGGATAATGCTTTTGCCACTTTTTCTGGCAAACCAGCTTTATCTCCTATATGGAACGTTCTCACGTTTTTCTTTGCCCATGGTTCTAATAATTTGTAAGCCATTTCTGCGCCAAGGTCCATTAAGTAGCCGACTTCATCTTGAGATCGTTTCCAGTTTTCCGTGCTGAACAGGTAAAATGTGATTTCCTTTACAGGCGTTTCTAATATGCAATCTGTAACGAAAAAAACCTTATCAAAACCAGCTCTGTGACCTTCAAACGTAGGCAAACCTTGTTCTTTCGCCCAACGTCTGTTGCCGTCTACGATGAATCCTATATGATTTGGATATGGCATAGTCTTATTTTAGCGCCTCCTTCGTGAACGTTTTGCGCTTTCATACAGTAAAAGCGTTACAAATGCCAACACTGACGACATTGTCAACATCAAGTTGCTCATACTAAATGCAATGGTTGTGTAGCTTTTCCAATGGAAAAGATCAAGTACTACGCCGTAGAACAATTGTCCAAATGCAGCTCCCAAGAAACCACCTGCATTGACTATGGCCATGCCTATGCCTGAAAATGTTGTTCCGGCTATTTCTTTACCCCATTGCCAAACGGGCATGTATCCTGCAGAAGTAAATCCTATGAGGAAAAACCATAAAGCAAAAACATAAATAGGCCAGTAAGAGGCGGTCAACAAAAGAATCCACAGGATGGCACTAAATAATAGAAAAAGCTTCGAAAAACGTAGTTCTCCTAAACGTGCTGTGAGCATACCAGAAGCCAAAGCTGCTGTCATAAAACCTACGGCAATGAGCATGACAATATAACTGGCTGTTATTGTACTGACATGTGCCAGGTTATGTAATAGTGGAACTCCCCAGGCCGCTTGCAGTGTCATAACTGGTGCCAGCGAAAAGAAATACACTAATGTGGGAAACCATATTTCTCTCTTATTAATTATGTTCTTCAATCCTGCCATGGTTTCCTTCCACGTTAAAGAGTTCTGCTCATTCAAATCTTCAAAACCTACAGTAGATGGTCGGTCTTTTATGAAAGCTAATGCTATTATGCTCACGATTAACGTAATAATACCGATAGAATAGAACGATGCTTTCCAGCCTATTTTTGCCACCAAAAGGGCTAATGGAGCCGATGAAACAAGCGCTCCTAAATTCCCGATAAACGTTGTGATGCCGGTTAAGGCAACGAATTCCACAGGTAAGAACCATGAACTATTCAATTTGAGCACTGCTATGTAAACCGGTGATACGCCTAACGCTGAAATAAACCTTCCCAGTAAGAGCGTAGAATAATTCGGAGCGGAAGCAAAAATCCATGAGCCTACCGAGGCTATAATCATGGCGAGTGCAATGGACTTACGAGGGCCCCAATAATCTATGAGTACTCCAGCCGGTATTTGCATGAGCGCGTAGGTATAGAAATAGACAGATGTGAGTAACGAGAACTGAGATGCACTTAGAGAAAATGTCGCTTGGAGATCGGGCTGTACCACAGTAAGGGACGTTCTTACAAAAAAAACAAAGAAATAAGCAGCTAAACCAGCAAAGAGGGCACTACTTCTTGATCTTGAGAAAGATTTATTCATGCCAATATGAATGATATCAAAGATGCCCAAAGAATTAATACCTAACTAATTAAATGGTTACGATGCAAAAACCACTTAATAGCAAAGGAGGTATTTTAGTGGCTGATGAAGATACATTAGGCATGTGTCTTAATGAAGAAGATGAAAAGAACTTGTCTTTGGAGGTCTTTCGCTCGCTTTTCCGGCTCATAAGATCTCATGGCCAGCTTCTTTTCAAGATGACATCTGAGCAGGGCTTTTATCCCGGGCAAGCAGTGGCCTTGCTCATGATTAACCGAACACCTGGTATAAGCCAGCATGAGCTTGCAGAGGTTATGCATGTTGCTCCCCCAACTGCGGCGCATATCCTTAAAAAGCTGGAAAAATCAGGTTTTATTAGCAAAACTGTCAATATGAAAGATCAGCGTTCTGTTCATATCCAACTTACCCAAGATGGTGTTGAAGCTGTAAAAACTGTAACAAACATTTTTAAGGACATTGTCAAGGTAAGTTTGGATGGTTTGAATGAACAGCAGAAAAATGAACTGGTTGAATTGCTTAACATGGTGACAAGTAATATGTGTCAACGAATGAAAAGTTTAGGAGGTACAACGGTCGATGATAGAACTATTCACTAAATACTTAAAACCCTACTGGAAACAGATTGTTTTGGTAATCGTATTGGTTACTGTGCAATCAATCTGTAACCTTTATTTGCCGAACTTGAACGCAGATATCATAAACAATGGTGTTGTAAAGGGAGACATTAACTATATTTGGCATACCGGTGGACTAATGCTGGGCGTAACATTACTCGTTGTGCTGGCATCTATAGTCACAGCATATTTTGCTTCCCGTACGGCTATGAGTTTCGGACGTGACCTGAGAAGCGCGTTATTCGAAAAAGTTATGAGCTTTTCTCAAGCTGAGGTAGACAAATTTGGTATTCCTTCTTTGATAACGCGAAACACGAACGACGTGCAGCAGATGCAGATGCTCGTACAAATTGGATTAACCATGATGGTTATAGCACCTATCACATCAATAGGTGGAATAATCATGGCTATCAGACAGGATGTGGTGCTTTCGTACTCCATACTTATCATCGTGCCGCTAATGGGTGTGGTGGTATGGCTGATGCTGCGGCTTGCTACACCGCTTTTCCGCTCCGTCCAGAAAAAGATTGACCGCGTCAACCAAGTGCTTCGTGAAAAACTTATGGGCGTTCGCGTCATACGCGCTTTCGTAAGAGACGATTACGAAGCAGAGCGTTTTGATAAGGCTAATAAGGATTTGATGCAGACAACACTGAGAGTCAATAGAATAATGGCCTTCGGAATACCTTCTTTAATGGCTATTATGAACTTAGCCATGGTTGCCATTGTTTGGTTTGGTAGTATTCGTATTGATAGTGGTGCCATGCCGATTGGTAATTTGACAGCTTTTCTTACCTATGTAATGCAAATAATGATCTCTGTCATGGTTGCTATGGGCATGTTTATAATGGTCCCTCGTGCAGAGGCATCGGCAGAAAGAATTAGTGCTGTATTAGATACAGAACCTTCCATTGAAGATACGGCAAAAACAAAGTTCATTGCTCAAAACGGAAACAATTTGAAAGGCGAACTGGAATTCAGAAATGTGGAGTTTAGTTATCCTGGGGCGGAAAGTCCGGTCCTCAAGGATATTTCTTTCGCCACTGCTCCCGGAGAATTCACCGCTATTGTAGGCAGTACGGGTTCGGGTAAAAGTACCTTAGTTAATCTAATTCCTCGGTTTTTTGATGTAACAGGTGGCCAAATACTCTTAGATGGTACAGACATACGAGAGATGCCCATTGAAGAGCTTCGTAATAAGATTTCTCTGGTTCCTCAAAAAGCATTCCTTTTCCGCGGAACAGTGGAAGAGAACTTAAAGTGGGGAAATGAAGATGCCACTGAAGAAGAACTTTGGCACGCTCTGGAAATCGCACAGGCGAAGGGCTTTGTTAGTGAAATGCCAGGAAAACTTCAAGCGTTCATAGATCAAGGTGGAACCAACGTGTCCGGTGGCCAGCGTCAAAGACTCTCTATAGCACGTGCCTTGGTAAAAAAAGCTGAAGTGTATGTATTTGATGATTGCTTTTCAGCATTGGACTACAAGACGGAGTCTTTGGTAAGAGCTGCCCTTAGAGAAGAGTTAAAAGATGCGACTGTGTTAATCGTTGCACAGAGAGTAAGCAGCGTATTAGATGCTGATAGGATCGTCGTACTTAACGATGATGGGACTATTGCTGGAGTAGGCACACATGAGGAACTGATGAAAACTTGCGAGGTTTACCAAGAAATTGTTTACTCTCAGCTTTCGAAGGAGGAAATAGCATGAGCGAAGAAAAGCAACCAACTCCAAGACAAAACAGACCAGCCGGCATGATGAGGGGAGGTCCCGGGGGTAGAAGAGGTGTAATGCCAGGTGATAAGCCAAAAGATTTTATGGGAACCCTGCGGAGACTACTCTCTTACTTCAAACCGGAATTAATAGGATTCCTCCTTGTTGTCGCTGTCACCATTGCCAGTGTTTACTTTACTGTTTCGGCGCCAAAAATACTTGGTAATGCAACAAATCAACTGTTTCAAGGCATCATAAGTAAGCAATTGCCTAGTGGGACAACAAAGGCTCAAGTCATCGCAATGCTAAAGGCTCGCGGGCAGGACCAAATAGCTGAAATGATTTCGAATATGAATATTGTGCCCGGAGCAGGGGTAGATTTTTCAGCTATAGGTAGAATATTACTTACTTTAGCTGGTGTGTATCTGCTTGCTGCTCTATTCCAGTGGATACAGCAGTATGTAATGGCAGGTGTTTCTCAACGGACTGTTTATCGCCTCCGTAGGGATATTGATCAGAAGTTGAGAAGACTGCCGCTAAAGTACTACGATAACCATCCACATGGAGACGTTTTGAGTAGAGTTACCAACGATGTAGATAATATCGCCCATACACTTCAGCAAACCATAACACAACTGCTCACATCTATCGCAACCGTTGTGGGTGTACTTATTATGATGTTTAGAATAAGTTCCCTGCTTTCTTGGATTTCACTGGCCGTTATACCTGTGTCGCTGGTAATTACCATGATCATAGCTCGACAGTCGCAGAAGCAGTTCGTTGAACAGTGGAACAGCACTGGAACGGTTAACTCACATGTCGAGGAAATGTTCACAGGTCATACCTTAGTAAAGGCTTTCAATCGTGAAGATGTGGCAATAGATCGCTTTCACGAAGAAAACGAAAAACTATTTCAGGCGAGTTTCAAGGCGCAATTTATTTCCGGTTTGATTCACCCGGTTATCAATTTCGTCAATAACTTGAACTACGTCGCTATAGCTGTCCTTGGTGGTATACGCGTTGCCAATGGTGTTATATCGTTAGGTGACGTACAGGCTTTTATACAGTATTCCAGGCAGTTTACACAACCCATTGTTCAAGTTGCCAGTATCATGAACGTTCTTCAATCTACCGTGGCATCAGCCGAGCGTGTTTTTGAATTACTTGATGAGCCAGAGGAAGAACCAGATAAGGATAACCCGGCGGAACTTCCTGAGGTAAAAGGGCACGTTCGGTTTGAGCATGTCTATTTTAGTTACAATCCAGATGTTCCACTTATTGAGGATCTAAACTTGGATGTTCCGGCTGGTAGCACTATTGCAATAGTGGGCCCAACAGGCGCCGGTAAAACAACGTTGGTAAACTTGCTAATGAGGTTTTACGACGTGAATTCTGGCCGTATCACTATAGACGGCGTTGATACACGCGATATGAGAAGAGAAGACTTAAGAAGAATTTTCGGCATGGTGCTACAGGATACATGGCTTTTCAACGGTACTATCAGAGAAAACATTGCATATGGCCGTGAGGATGCAACGGACGAAGAAATCATCAATGCTGCTAAAGCGGCTTATGTCGACCACTTTGTCAGGACGCTGCCTGAAGGGTATAACACAATGCTCACAGGCGATGCTACTAATATTTCTCAGGGACAAAGGCAGCTCATAACTATCGCCCGTGCGTTTTTGGCTGACCCCAAGATTCTCATACTGGATGAAGCAACAAGCTCTGTAGATACAAGAACAGAAATGCTCATTCAGAAAGCTATGGAGAATTTGATGAAAGGACGTACCAGCTTTGTAATAGCGCACCGTTTGTCCACCATAAGAGACGCCAATACTATTATCGTTATGGATCATGGGCGCATTGTAGAACAAGGTAACCACAAACAGCTCATGGAAAAGAAAGGGTTTTATTACAACCTGTACATGAGCCAATTCCAAGGCGCTTTAGTAGACGAAACTGCCTAATAAAGAAGGGGCCAGCTTGACTTAGGCTGGCCCCTCTTTTGTTCGTATGGTTTTATTAAAGGCTATTTAGCCAACCTACAATTGTTTTCCATTTACGAGCATTTTCCAATGTGACCATGAGGTCATTCATTGCATTTGCGTAACCGCTACTGGACGTGAGCGTTTGCACATCATTCATGTAGTTAAGCGACAGGTCGTGGGCTATGGAAGAAAGCGGTGTGTTTTTGGATGCATCGGAAAACGACTGAACATCCGTTTTGACTTTTTCAGCAAATGACACAATATCTGATTGATTAAGTGCTACATTTACCGTAGAAGAACTGGAATCAGTGTAGTTTAAATCGGTAAACACGTTCGTGTTAGATAGTTCTTTTGATAAATCTGCATCGGCATTAAACTTGGCAGCTACAATGATTTTCTGCAAGTCCGACACAGAACTATTTGTGCTAAGGCTTGTTGATACGTACTGGCGTTCTGCTTTGAATAACCATGGAACGTTAATGGATTTAGAAGGATCAGAAACGATTTCTTTCTGCAATGCTGTTTGCAGTTCCGTTGTATTAGCAGAAGGTGGGTACGTATCTGTCAAGTTTGCTATGGTAGAACTTGCTGTCTGAGCAACCTTTGACAATGCATCACCTGGTTTTGCCATTC
This sequence comes from Coprothermobacter platensis DSM 11748, assembly GCF_000378005.1. GTDB lineage: Bacteria > Coprothermobacterota > Coprothermobacteria > Coprothermobacterales > Coprothermobacteraceae > Coprothermobacter > Coprothermobacter platensis. Next base: position 878,404 of record NZ_KB899040.1, on the reverse strand, counting down.
CCGATAATACTTTCTCGTAGATATCTACTACTTGGTTATAAGCGTTGATAACAGCCACGGCACTCGCAGCTGTTTGAACATCAGAAGACGCTGTAGCTGTGCTCAAGAACTGAAGAACATCTGCAGGGTAGGGAACCTGCATGTTGTAATACAAATTGCTGAGTCGCTCTTGTGCTACCAAGTAGGCCATAAGTGTGTTTTTATCAGCCGAAGTAGGTTCTTTTAATGTCTTTAGTGTCATAGAGCTGAGTTGCTTCTGAAGCGAAGTTTTGTCAGCAGATGGCGTAGTCATGGCACTGTAGAAATATATATGCCCGTTGAGTATGTCATCTACGGTTAAACTGCTTGTCAGTTCTTCTAAAGAAGACGTGGAACTACCTTCTGATAATACATCTCTTACCTGCAAAACTACAGACTTATCTGGGTCGGTTACTGTACTAACGGGAATGGTCGCCGTCAATTTGCCGGCTACCGTTTTCAAGATTTGTTCTTGATCCTGTGCTGTGGTTACTTTCTTGCTTTGATGCAGTATGACTCCGATAGTAACGCCTAACGCCAGAACCACAAGCAGAATCACAGCAATAACAGTTGTTCTCTTACCTTTCATTTTTTATCCTCCCTCTACAAACCTAACTCATCTGAGATTTGTTGCATGCCTTCAAGGGTTAGTGTAACAAATTCTTCTAAGCTCAACCCAAATTGTGAACATTCAGCTATTCTATTTCTATCTGCCCCAGCTGCAAAACGTTTCTCCTTAAACCGTTTCAGGACACGCTCAGGTGTGACGTTGGCGAGCTTTTTGTCTGGCATAACCAATGCAACTGCCGTAATGAGGCCTGTAAGTGGGTCAACGGCTCTGAGGACTTGTCCCATGAGGCTATCCGGTTCAATGCCATGCGCTTCATTGTGGGTGAGAATAGCTTTAGCTGCTTCTTCTGGTAAACCCAAGGCTTTTACCATGTCGTAACCAACTTTGCTGTGCTGCATAGGATCTTCATTTGTTATTTCGGTGTCGATGTCATGTAGCAAACCAGTGATACCCCAAAGGTCAGGATCCTGACCAAAGTGCTCAGCTAACTTCCTCATGGCCGCTTCAGTTGAAAGCATGTGTCTGATCATGTTTTCACTCTTAATGTTTTTTCTTACTTCTTCTAATGCTTCCTCCCGCGTAATCAAATCCAAACACCTCTTCCATCTTCCAATATCTCTTTTTTCCAAATAGGTACCTCTTCTTTTATACGGTCTACAACTTTCTGGACAGCCAAGAATCCCTCTTTTCTATGAGGCGAAATAACTGCAACAAGTAGCGCTGTCTGTCCAACAGGTACCACACCAAGTCTATGCACCACGTCCACTCGAACCTGGTACATTGCTTCTGTATCCTGAATAATGTTCTTGAGGTTGGATAATGCTAAATCCTCGTAAGCCGTGTATTCTATCGCAACAACATTTCCGTTGGATGAATGATTGCGAACTTTCCCTTCGAAAGATATAAACGACCCCATTGATGGATCTTCCGTCCATACATAGTGAATTTCCTCATGAGTTAAAAATGCTGCTCCCATCTTTATCCGCCACTCACCGTTGGCATTACTGCAACCTCATCTCCGTCATTAAGTTTAGCATTGAGGGGAACTACATTTCCATTTATTGCTACCATATATGCGTCGTAGATGTGTAGTTGTTCTAAGAGCTGCCCCACCGTGACACCTTCTATGCTTACGTGTTTTTCAGAACCGTAAACATCGGAATATTTGCCAAAAAACATGATTTTTATCATGCGTCCTCGCTCTTTTTCCTGGAGGGAAACTCTATTTTTACTTCACCGTCTTTTAGAACTACGAAAGCGCGATAAGATTTTCCGGCTTTGGAACGGAATCTTTTTAAACGTGTGCGCCCTTCGGCTACCAATCTCCTGACATCGTCCGCTGTGATGATACCGCCATTCATGTTCTTCCAAACGCGGAATTTGCAACCTTCTTTCCAGTTGCTGCAGTAGTATGATTTTTGTGCTTCTAATATATAGCCGTCGCAGAAAGGACATTTCGCAATTGGCATATTCTGCTTGCTCTTTAAGGTCGTAGAACTTTCGTCTTTTGACAATGTTTTAACTATGTCTTGTACATACTCCTCAATGGACCACATGAAACTTTCTGGTGTTTCTTTGCCCTTTTCAATGAGCCCAAGCCTACGTTCCCATTCTCCCGTAAGCTCCGGTTCGGTGAGGCTTTGAAGTTGCACTTCTCTAAGTGAGTCAATAAGCATTATTCCTTTTGACGTAGGAATAAGCTGCGGGCCATTCCTTTGAACGTAACCCATTTCAATAAGGCGTTCAATTATTTCCGCTCGCGTAGCGGGAGTGCCGATACCTTTTTCTTTGAGTACTTCGGATAGTTCTTCAGAATCTACCAGCTTACCTGCTGTTTCCATAGCTGCAATAAGCATTCCATCGGTAAAACGTGCTGGCGGTTTTGTTTGTCTTTTATCTGCGCTTGTTTCCAAAACATTTACTTCTTTGATATCAGGTAAAAGTGGCTGACTCTCTTTTCCACCAAGTACTTCATACCATGCAGGATCATCTACTCGCACTGCATTGTATTCGAAAAGATGGTCTCCGTAGCTAAGCACCGTTTTTTGATGTGTTTCTAACGCAGGAGGGTAAAATGCCGCCAAGAACCGTTTCATCACATAAACGAATAACTGTTCGTCATCACCTTTAAGCTCTTTTGTTTTGCCCGTAGGAATAATGGCAAAATGATCCGTTATGCGAGCATTGTTGAACACACGGCCTTTGTTATTCAACTTTTTTACATAATCCCAGTTTCCCTCGAGAAGTGGTTCGAGTTTCTCCGCCGTTCCCACGACCTGTTTTTTCATGTCCGTGGGTAGGTATCGCGAGTCTGTTCTTGGGTAAGTTACTAATGCGTTTTCATAAAGTCGTTGGAGAATTTTTAATGTTTTTTGAGCTGACCATCGGAAAGATCTGGATGTAAACTTTTGCAAATCGCCTAAGTCAGGCAGGAGAGGGGGAAAGAATTTTTTCTCTTCTTCTGATTGCTCTGTGACCAATAATGTTTTCCCAACGAGTTCTTCGGCAAGCTTTTTGGCTTCCTCTTCTTCATATTCTTTTACGCTTTCTGCCCAGAATGTTGTTCCATCAACTTCAAAACGGACTTTGACTTTGTAGAAGATACGTGGGACGAAGTTCTGAATTTCTTTCTCTCTGTCCACCAATATCGCTAATGTCGGTGTCTGAACCCTGCCAACGGAAAAAACCTCTTTTTTTGATACAACGGTGAATGCCCTTGATGCGTTGATGCCAACGAGCCAATCAGCTTTTGAACGTGCCAATGCTGAAGCATAGAGATTATCCAATTCCGATAGGTCAAGGAGTTTTTTAATCTGTTCTCTTATCGTTTCTCGGGTTAGAGACTGTAACCACAGACGTTTAACAGGTTTATCTATGCCTACATACTGCTGAATCAGACGGAAAATAAGTTCTCCTTCACGACCAGCATCAGTTGCACTTATAACCATGTCTGCCGTTTCCCAAAGAGATTTTATTTCTTCCAATTGTTTTATTGCTGTCTTACTTATGGGGACTAATTGCCATTCATTTTCTTTGGGAATAATGGGAAGGTCCTCTAAACGCCATTTTTTATAGCGTTCTCCGTATTGTTCAGGATAGGCGAACTGAAGTAAATGCCCTAGAGCATGGGCTATGACGTAATCACCTACAATTAAGTGATTACCTTCTTTTTTTGGTTTTCCGAGAGCCGATGCGATTTGCCTGGCTACCGAAGGTTTTTCTGTAACAATCAAGATTGCCATTTCATCACCCTAACAATTCTCGGAGCACGAATTTGCTCCGCACATTTTTTGTTTCTGTTATTTTTAGCGTCGTTTCTACACATATTTTTCCCTATAACTTTTATGCCCTATTATAACCGTGCATCCTCATGGGCATGCAAAAAAAAGAAATTTACGTTTTAGTAGCTTACGTTTTCTACAAATCGTATGAGAAGCGTGTCTAACGAAGTGGGCCAATCTTCAGGAGCGATGATGATGTTCTTACTGCCCGATAGCATTATCATGTGTCCTTTATAATCACGAACATTACTACTTTGTTCCATTATGTTGAAACCGTAAGAAGATAGTATTGTTACCATTTCCTCGAATGATTTTCCATGTGAGATTGTTTCCAACAAATCAATGTACTTATAGATATTCTCCAACTCCATCCTATTCCTTCCGTACGACATTAGCAGGTGCAACATGCCGGAAACGGCAGAAACAATGCGTGAAATATTGGGAGCATTTGGATTTACTACAACTAATAAACCTCTTACATTTTCAAGCGGATCCAGTGCACCGAAAAGGGTACGCTTATTCTCTATAATTTTTTCATCTACGGGAGACTTATGCAAGACTTCGTAAAGAAGTGCATCGGAAGCATCAAGTTGCTCAGGCAAAGTTGTCACAGATCCAGCAGCAAGATTATACGTGTGAGATCTAGATTTAAGTACATACACACCCACTTCTTCGGCTTGGAACAGGTCTTTGAGATTGGCGCATAGAGAATTCAAAAAATCACTAAAATCGGTATTCTCTATAGTACGTTGCATTTCCATGAATTCAAACAATTTTATGAGCATTTGCATGTGACGTTCCAGTGTTGTTTTTGCGAGCTCTAAACGTTCCCTTTGCTGTCTGAGGTTCTTGTTTTCATCGTTTGCCATGTCTAGTTGATGTGATACACGCGTCAATTCCTCCACGCGTTTATTCAATTCTCTTTCAACATCGGTACTCCGGTTCTTATTTGTTCTTGATTTCTTGCGCTCGGAAACGTAAACGTAAAGAAGAATCAGTAGGAGGAAAGCAAGCGTAGCGATGAAGATAAAGCTCTCCTTGTTTTCGGAAACTGTCTGCCATAAAGTGGCTTTTGTGGCATCAAAACCTTCTGCTTTTACGGCTAACGATATAGCAGAATAATCATTTTTTATAAACTGCTCGAAATGTTTTGAAAAGAGCAACCCTTCTGCTGAGTTCCCGTATACTGCCGATAGTGGGATGTTGATAGTAGTACTTTCTTTGCATTTTGAAGTGTTTGATACCAAGAAACCATACTGACCAAAAAACTTTTTATTCTCATCTGTGTCAGATATGCAAATGAAATGACCTTCTTTTGCAACTTCTGCCTTTGCGTTTCCTATTATTGTCCCGAAATTGTAAGATGATGTGCTGGAGAAATTCGGAGCAGGTAAGATAGCGTCGATGGAGCCACTATTCAACTTTTCCCAGAGCTCAGACAGCGTTCCTTCAACAATGGATGGTTGCACGTTACTGTAGCCTCCGTAAAGGATGAGTAGAGTATGCCCAAGCGCTGTTAATTCTGGAGATGGTAACCCGCTTAGAGCTTCCGTAGGGATACCAACAGTGAGTGCGTACATCGGTTGAGGTAAGACAAGAAGTAAGAGCGCTGTGATAAGAAGAACTTTAATAACGTTTTTGTTAACTTTTTTCAATTCAGCACTCCACCCTTTCTACTCATTATTGTTATCTATTTTTCATATTTGCCGAAGATTCTTGATCGGGTTACCACTTATTGTTTCTTTTTTATAAAAGATCAGCGCATTTATCCACAAAAGAATCCAAATACCCAGAGCACTGACAACGGCAGGAAAGAATGTATCGTAAAAGTGTTCTATCAAATAAGAATCGGAAGGCAAAAGCCAGAGTTGGTTATTGAAAAGTACATGATGAAAAAGTGTCCAGGCGGCGTCGAAATTGAAAAACGCAAATAGGCACACAACTGTTGAAAGAATGAGTACCACAGTCGTAAAAGCAGCATTTGGATACTTTTTTTGCGGTACAACCCAGGAGAGAGTAAAAACTTGCAAGATGAAGAACCATTGCCTAACATCCACCATGTGTTCCATTTCTAATGTAGAAAGTGTAAGAGGTTGTTTTCCAAACACTAAGTAATTGAATATGGCTCTGTTTTGAATGCCAGGTTTTGCCAGTAAGAAGCTCACTACTGCACCAAACCAAACCATGAGTGTAATAGCTTTTATAAGAAAAATCACAGACCACGTCAGAGAATCAATTCGGCTTTGGCCAGCCATAGAATTCAAAATTATCCGATGAATAGAGCTTTAACACGTAATCCTTGTCCAAATGCTGGTTTCCTGTCAATTGATCAACGACGTCCGCTGCTTCTAAAGGATCTGCATCATCCACTGGAGCATCACTGCCGACCAATAGTTTCACACCGTACTGTTTCATAAGACCCCAAGCATAGCTTGTCTCAATTCTTTTCCCCACACGGTTTGCTGCCCAAGGCAATTCTTTTGAAAAAATCGGTTGTATGCAAGCTGCAACGCCAAGCTTTGCAATGCTCTCAATTTGATCCAAACGTGTTATTTGTAAATGTTCTATTCTGTCTTTAGGGTGCATATCATTTTTCAAGACTGAAATAGCTTGATCAATGGCGCGGTCGCCTATGGCATGCATGGAAACAGGCTTTCCTTTTTTGTGGGCCACTTGGACTAAATGAAAGAGTTCATCATCACTGTGATTTAAAACGCCATAGTTACCTGGATCATCACTGTACTCTTCAGTTAATGCAGCCGTTCGTGCGCCCAACGACCCATCCAGGAATATCTTCAAACCAATAGCCTCATCGAGCAAATCCTCGTCAGATGTGTAGAAAGGTATGTCGTGCATCACTTGTATGCTTGCTTTTGTTACGTTCATATCGATGAATTTGGTGATGCCTAAAGCATGCAATGAATTAATGCCGTTTCTAAGCACATCAGCCTTTCCTACATTAGCTCTGTCTATAACCATTTCCTGAATATCGAATACAGCTGACTCGACGAAAGTCCCAGTGTCTTCATAAACACCGAGTAATTCCATAGCTTTTGTGTTTAGTACGGCTAAGTGTAAGCATGTACGTACTAACACCACGGGTTTGTCGGGAAACCATTTATCAAGGAGCTGTCGACTTGGAATTTCTTTCTCCTTTAAATATTCTTGATTGAACCGAACGCCCACATACCAACCGTTAAATGGATGGGCTCTTAACGTTTCATAAATGTCATCAAAACTCTTACAGTTGGACAAGTTGGGGAAAAGGCTCAGAACACTGTAAGTCCAAGCGTGTAAGTGCACATCTGCAAATTTATTGTTTTCCATGAAAACTATTGTAGCAGTTTTTATTGGGTTTATAATAGGTTAACCGAATACTTTTTTATTGGCGAAGAAGGAGGCTACTGCTGTGAAGCACGTGGTTTCAGTAAGTTTGGGATCCTCGAAAAGAGACAGCAGCGCGCAGGCTACGTTCCTCGGAGAGGAATTTCTTTTAGAAAGAATTGGAACTGATGGTGATATGGACAAGGCTGTTGATAAAATTTCGCAGCTGGACGGCAAGGTTGATGCTATAGGTTTGGGAGGGATAGACCTTTATTTGTGGCTTGGAAAGAGTCGCTACGTCATCAGAGATGCAAAAAAGCTTAAGCAAGCTGCAAAAATAACGCCTGTTGTAGATGGCTCCGGCCTCAAGCACACACTTGAACGTCGTGTTGTACGTGAGTTGTTTGATAAAGGCATATTCAAGCCGGGAATGACTTTTTTTGTAACCAGTGGAGTGGATAGGTGGGGTATGGTAGAAGCCATAAGCCAAGGTGGTGGCAAACTCATTATAGGCGACCTGATGTTTGCCTTGAATATTCCCATGCCACTTCATTCTATTAGTTCACTAAAAAACCTTGGATCACTGGTTTTACCCATAGCTGCTAATTTACCTTTTACCATGCTTTATCCGACGGGGTCAAAACAGCTGGAGCATACTCCAAAATTTGAGCAGTATTTTAAACAAGCTGATGTGGTAGCAGGCGACTATCTTTACATAGACAAGTATATGCCTGACAATTTGGAGGGAAAAATTATCCTGACAAACACAACCACAGCAGAGAATGTGGAGGAGCTCAAGAAACGAGGTGTCTCTTTACTGGTGACTACTACACCTGTTCTTAACGGGCGTAGCTTTGGCACCAACGTATTGGAAGGCGTTTTTACAGCACTATTAGGCAAGCCCGGAACGCCTCCTGACTATCCTGAGTACCAGAATATTATCGACGAGTTAAAACTGGGCCCCACTATCAGAGTTCTTAACGAAGATTAAAGTATTAAAATACGCCTATTGTGGTAAAAGAAAATGGTAGAAAAATAACGGTTCTTTCATGTAAGAAAGGACGTTCTATTGGCTATTGCGCCGGAGGTGTAAACGTTACATGGCAAAGTTCGGTTTTGTATTACATCCTTTATCTGTTGAAGATATAAAAAGTCATATAAGTTTTGCTAAACATCTTCCAGATAGGTTAGTTGAGTGGGGTGGTAAGTATTCCAGCCCTTACATAGGGGCGCATGTTACAGGTGTGCGTTCACTAACAGGCAAAGAAATTGAAGGTTGGTTTGCAGTCATACCAATGACACCTCGTATGATGATGCAAAACCAAGATTATGCGGTAAAGCAAATTATTAAAGCAGGCAAACTGCTTGAAAAAGAAGGTGCCCAGATAATGGGCTTGGGAGCCTATACTTCGGTAGTAGGGGATGCAGGCATAACTATCGCAAAAGCATTAGATATCGGTGTTACCACTGGCAATAGCTATACTGCCTATACGGCTGGTGAAGCGTTATTATTGGCTGCAAAAGAAATCGGTGTTGACCCAAAGAACTCCACATTGACGGTAGTGGGCGCCACAGGTTCTATCGGTAGTGTTCTTTCTAAAATCCTTGCGCCGCAAGTAGGGAAAATGCTTCTTGTCGCTCGGAATGTTGATAGATTGTCGTCTTTAGCCGATACACTAAAAGCCTATAATGTGGATTATACAAATAGTATCAGTGATGCTGTCAAACAGGCTGATTTGCTGATAACGGTTTCATCATCTCCAGAAGCCATAATTGATGCCGACGACCTTCAGCCCGGAACTATCATTGTTGATGTATCCAGGCCGCGCAACGTGGCTGAAGAAGTTGCTTCCAAGAGAACGGATGTACTCGTACTTGATGGTGGCATCGTGAAGGTTCCCGGAGATGTAGAATTTAATTTTAATTTTGGTTTTGAACCCAAGACAGCTTATGCTTGCATGAGCGAAACGATGATGCTTGCCCTTGAAGACTGGACTACGGATTTTAGTCTGGGTAGAGATTTGAAAGAAGAGCAAGTTCTACTTACGGGGCAATGGGCGAAAAAGCATGGTTTTGAAGTTATTTGGATGCGTTCGTTTGACCGCCCCGTTACGAAAGAACAATTGGATAAAATAAAAGCTATTAGGAGGGTTTCGTAGCATGAGAAGAGTTGAAGAAGAATCTATCCTCACAGAGGAAGGTTACAAGAAGGTTTCAGAGGAGCTCAAGTACCTAAAAGAAGTTAAGAGAAAAGAAGTAGCTGACAAAATACAAGAAGCACGTGCATTGGGTGACCTATCGGAGAATTCAGAATTTGAAGCTGCAAAGGAAGAGCAAGCTTTATTAGAAGAACGTATTGCACAGTTGGAATCGCTCATTTACAATGCTAAGGTTGTAAAAACTTCAGATCTGGCATTAGACCAGGTATCTGTTGGAACAAAGGTGCTGGTTCTGGATGAAACTACTGGTCGAGAAGAAGCATTCATTATTGTAGGAAACTCTGAAGAAGTTGATCCTTTCTCAGGCAAAATTTCTTCAAAGTCTCCACTGGGTAGTCGTCTTCTTGGGAGAAAAAGAGGAGACCACGTAGAAATAAAGCTTCGTAATGGTAATAAAGCAGTATATGAAATTTTAGATATTGTGGTGCCTTAAACATGGAAGAGCGAGAAGTTCGTATAGGAAAACTGGAACAGCTAAAAGCGATGGGCATCGACCCGTATGGGAAAGTGCTCAGAAATATCGAACCTATTGCAAAAATAAGGCAAGCCGCTGATGGCGACACATGCAGTACTATGGCACGGGTTACAAACATAAGGCAACACGGGAAACTCACTTTTGCTGATTTGAAAGACTTTACAGGAAAATTGCAGCTCAGCTTCCGCAAAGATGCATTGGGTGATAAATATGATTTCTTAAAGAAGTTTATCGATGTGGGAGATGTTATATACGTAACAGGAAGTATGTATCATACGGGACGCGGTGAACTCACTTTAGATGTTATGGACTTTGTTCTTCAAAGTAAGTGCCTCAGACCGCTGCCGGAAAAATGGCATGGAGTGAGAGACCCCGAGGTCCGTTACAGACAAAGGTATCTTGATTTGATAATCGATGACGATTCGAAAGAGCGGTTTCGTAAACGCTCAGCAATGATCAAAGCCATCAGGGAGCTTCTTTGGGACAAAGGTTTTGTAGAAGTGGAAACACCCATACTACAACCGATTCCAAGCGGAGCCAGTGCACGTCCGTTTGTTACTCACCATAATGCACTGGATATTGATCTTTACTTGCGTATAGCTCCAGAACTTTACTTAAAGAGGTTGGTAGTAGGTGGCATCCACAGGGTTTTCGAATTGGGTAAAAACTTCAGAAACGAGGGTATAGACCAAAACCATAATCCAGAATTCACCATGCTTGAGCTTTATCAAACTCCCGGTGATTATGAGGATATGATGCAAGTTGCAGAAGATATTATTATGGCTGCAGCTAGTGTTTGCGATAATAACGGGTCTATAAACTTTAAGGGCATGGATGTTCACTTTGAACGCCCATTTGAACGTATTACTTTTAAAGATGCATTCCGAAAGTATGCCAATCTTGAATGGGATGATATAAATACACTTGAGAAGACGACAGCTATCATAAAAGACAAGGGTTTAGAAATGACAAAGACTTCTACTTGGGCCAATGCCATTCAAAAGTTATTTGACGAATTGGTGCAACCTAATCTCATAAACCCAACTTTTGTCATAGATTATCCGGTTGCTATAAGTCCGTTAGCCAAGAGAAAAACCGATGAGCCTGATTTCGTTTATCGTTTTGAACTTTTCGTTGCTGGCATGGAGATGGGAAATGCGTTTTCCGAGTTGCAAGATCCCTTTGATCAAAAAAGCCGATTTGAAGAACAGATGAAACTTAAGGAATCTGGTGAAGAAGAAGTCATTCTTATGGATGAAGATTTTGTCACGGCGTTGGAATATGGTCTTCCACCTACGGGTGGTTTGGGTATCGGCATAGATCGTTTGATCATGCTTCTGACAGAATCCGAGAACATAAAAGATGTGATTTTGTTCCCTACGCTGCGACCTAAGGTAGAAGAGGCTACTGAAACTATCGAAAGTACTAATTAAAACATGTTTCGCATGGAAAATGACAAGAAGAGGCGGCCCCATGGCTGCCTTTTCTTGTATAAGGGTAGTGCATATTTAACATTTATGTGTATTAATATGAAGATAATCTGGTATTACCTCTTGTAGATAGCCATAGATATAAGGGGGTGTCACTTATGGCGACGAAAAAACAAATCGAAGCCGCTAAGGAAAATATTAAGAAAGCCCAGAAAGCTTGGAAGGAAATGTCTCACAGGCAGAGAGCTGCTGCTCAACCTCAGGGTAAAGAACGCACCGAAGTAGGGGAAGGCGGCGAAGGAGAATACTACAGAATTGTGGTACGTCCCAAAGAGGCATTTACCACTTTTAGATATCATGATGTGGGAGAAAAAGGACATATCATCCGATTGGCTGGAAAAAGGTCAAGCGGTTCCTGGGCAACACAAGCATGGCTCATCAGTAAAAATGATGCACACGTGGAAAAGGACGAACTAATTCCCGATACAAAAGACGTTCAAGAACTTCTTGACTCCCTGGGATCAAAGCCTGAACATGTGGAAGGTGATGTGTTCAAAGCAAAAGATAGAAAGAATGTTCCCGAGAAGAATAAACCAACTGACGCTCAAAAGAAAGCAAGAGAAGAGAACATTAAGAAAGCACAAGCTGCCAGGCGAAGAAAAGTGTAGTCTCTAAACAGTTACTTTTAGGAATCATCTCATCTCTCTTCTATGATTTGTTCTCAATTAATGTTGTTTCCTCTTTAACCGTGTGCTTTGAGCAACAAACGATATTGCAGTATACTAAAAAGTGATGCGCCCGTAGCTCAACTGGATAGAGCGTCGGCCTCCGGAGCCGAAGGCTGGAGGTTCAAGTCCTCTCGGGCGCGCCATTTTGGGAATGGAGCGCGATGAGTCTTTAATATGATCGTAAAAGTTGACCCATTAAAACCTGAACCTGAAGCGATAAACAGGGCTTGTGAGATTCTTCTAAATGGTTCGTTAGTTGCTTTTCCCACTGAGACGGTGTATGGTTTGGGGGCCATTGCAACTAATGAAGATGCCGTCAAAAAGATTTTTTTTCTCAAGGGAAGACCTGGAGATAACCCGTTAATTGTTCACATATGTGATATAAACCAATTGAATTATCTTGTGACTGACGTTCCCGTTTCTGCTCTTAATGTCATGAATGTTCTATGGCCTGGACCATTGAGTATCATCATGAATGCAAGAGAAAGTATTCCGCTTGCAACCAGAGGTGGTTTGGAGAGTGTAGCAATTAGAATGCCTGCTCACCCAGTGGCTTTGGCTCTAATTAAAGGTTCTGGTCCTATTGCTGCTCCCAGTGCAAATAAAAGCGGAAGACCTTCACCTACAACAGCCTTACATGTCTTCCAGGATTTTGGTGAAGACGTGCTCATTTTAGACGGAGGACCTACGTTAGTGGGACTTGAGTCTACGGTTGTGGATGTTCGAGAAGATCCGTGGAAAATATACAGGCCGGGGGCTGTTACTAAAGAAATGCTTGAAGACTATGGAAAGGTACGTGTGGTTTATGCTAACAAACTTGAGAACCCGTCACAGCCGGCTCCTTCTCCAGGCATGAAATATAGGCATTATGCACCTAATGTACCTGTGATGTTGTTTAGAGAAGAAAGTGAAGTTCCAAAAGACGTAAGAATAACAGTGATTGCATTGGATAGCCTACAAGAAGTTTTTGATAAAACCTACGTAACGTTTATTGGCTTAGGACCTGATAAACAGAGCGCTGCTGCTCGTATCTATATGGCGCTCAGAAGGGCCGAGGACTTTGGACAAATCACCTATGTGCAACTGATGGATCAGGAGGGGATTGGCATTGCCTACAACGAGCGAGTTACACGAGCGGCAGGGTCGCCCAGAAAGCTGGCTGATTAGAATTGCAAGAACGGGCCTTATTGCATCACTGTATGTGGTGATAACGTATTCATCGAGCCTTCTCAATTTAGCATATGGGCCTTTTCAGTTTCGGTTATCTGAATGTTTGACGTTATTGCCTCTCATTTGGAGTGAAGCCGTGATGGGTGTGACTATTGGCACGTTGCTGAGCAACCTTGCCAGCCCTTATGGTGTCTTTGATTGGATTTTTGGCACGCTTTCCACTTTTATTGCAGTGACTATTGTTCACTGGCTTGGTAGCCATGGTTTTAGCGATTGGTTGGCAGCCATTGCAGTATCTATAACTAATGCATTAATTGTACCGTTTGTGCTCATATTCGGTGCCAGCGGGATGCACGCTTTATCGCAATTGGGTTCAGCGTTTTGGACGGTTTATTTGTCTTATGCTGGAAGCATTTTTGTTGGAGAGTTTAGCGTTACGGCAATTTTGGGTATACCTCTATTTAGGACCATAAAAGGGAGGGTTTTGAAGTGATTGAACCTTTACGCTTTGAAAGAGAAACAGGAACGCTTTACTTGTTAGACCAAACGTTGTTGCCTAACGAAGAAACATACGTTGCTATAACGTCATTAGATCAGTTGGTAGAAGCGATAAAACTACTTAGAGTTCGTGGTGCACCTCTCTTAGGTCTTGCTGGTGCCTATGGTCTGTATTTTGCTGTTCTGGAAAGCGAGAAATCTTCAGACTTTTGGGGCGATTTAAAAGTAAAGGTTGACTATTTGGTTAATGCGCGTCCGACAGCGGTGAATCTAAAAAAAGAAGTAGACAGTATAATGGTTGATTTGCCCGTCACTGCTGAACCTTACGAAATAGGTGTCATGGTTTATGAAAAGATTGTACAGATAGAGAATCGCTTAAAACAGGATGATTTATCGCTCTCCATCAATGGCGCTGATTTGCTTACAGGGAAAAAGAACATATTGACTATTTGCAACACAGGCACATTAGCGACAGGTGGTATTGGCACTGCTTTAGGTGTGATTAAAGTGAAGAATGGCCGTAAAGATCTGAATATGGCTTATCTTTGCGAAACACGGCCACTTTTTCAAGGTTCACGACTCTCTGCGTGGGAATTGGTAAAAGAACATGTTCCTCACATGATAATAACGGATAACACGGCCACTTATCTTATGTCTTTGGGAAAGGTTGATGCCGTTATTGTGGGAGCAGACAGGGTAGCGTTAAACGGTGATACGGCCAACAAAGTTGGTACGTTAATGCTGGCGGTAGCAGCCCAGCATTATGGTATTGAGTTTTACGTGGCTGCTCCAACCAGTAGTTTTGACTTGAATTGCCCGAGTGGTTCTGACATTCAAATTGAGCAGAGGAGTCCTATCGAAGTTTTGGAATTCAGGGGACAGCGCATTGCTCCTTCTGAAAGTCAAGCATTGAACTACGCTTTTGATGTTACGCCAGCATCACTCATTACTGGCTATATCACAGAACAAGGTGTACTTCGTGCACCGTTTATGGAGGTGAAGTAGTTTGGAAGATAAAAACGATACACAGCAAGAAGAGGAAAAGATAGCGTCAGAAGACGCAGTCAAAGAGACTATAGATTCTATTCTGTCGGAGCATTTAGCAGATAACAATGAGGAAGTGAATAACGGAAACAATGAACTTTCGAAAAAGCTCGAACAATTAGAGGCAGAGCGTCTCGCACTTCAAGAAAAAATCAACACATTAGAAGCTGAACATAGAGAACTTGAAGAGTTCTTGATAAAGATGAAACAAGAGTTCGCTCTTGCTCGTGAAGCACTTAAACGCGACCAGGAAAAGAAAGAAAAACTTCTTGCTGAGTCCATTGCCAGGGATCTATTCCCCGTTATAGACACGTTGGACCACGCATTGGAACATGAGGACAATAGTGGTTTACGTATGATACGGGCACAACTGATTTCCGTACTGGAGAAGTATGGCGTTACGGAAGTGGGAAAAGAAGGGGATGCTTTCGATCCAAATTGGCATGAATTTCTTGGCTATGCAGATGGGCAAGAGAATGTTGTTGTTAAGGTTGTCCGTAAAGGGTACCGTATCGGAGATACGTTGCTCAGGCCAGCCTTGGTAATTGTTGGCAAAGAAGGCATCTGCTCAGAGTAACTTCAAAAAAACATCTGTATTTCATACGTGCAATTGATTCGCATTTAATGTAATATAACATTATGGTGCGAATCCTTAGGTTCATAAAAGAGCATTGGTTAATATACGCTTTGGCATTGCTTGCGCTCGTAGGCGTTGACATAATACAAGTCTATTTACCTTATATTCTTGGCAATTTTGTCAACGCCGTGGTTGCGCTTCAGCCGAATATATCCCGTTATGCTTATCTTTACTTGATCTTGGTTGTAATCATGACATTGATGCGTTATGCGTATAGATATTCCTTACAACGCATGGCTTTAGTTTTTGATTATGACTTACGTAAGAAGGCTTTCAATGAGTTACTAAAGGTGCCTTCAGAGTTCTTATATGACTATGATATTGGCGACCTGATGAGTAGATTGACAAACGATTTGCAAGCTATCAGGCAGTTTATGCAAATGGGTTTTATAAGCTTGATCGACGTACTGGTTTTGGGTGTAAGCACCATAATAATGATGTTCATACTGGACAAGCGCTTGTTTTGGTATGCGGTTCTTCCTCTCGTGGGGGTTACGATTTTTACTATATTCTTTTCTCGATACATATTCGTGCTTTTTAAGAGAATCCAAGATACCTTTGGTTTACTAACGGAAAGAGTTCAGGAATTCCTTACAAACATTCGGGTACTTAGAGCTTTTGGAAAGGGCTATAAGGCCATAGGCATATTTGAATCTGTAAATGCAGATTTTTATAAGTACTATTTACAGGAAGTAAGGCTTGATGCTCTTTTTGGCCCACTTACAGGTTTGTTTGCAGGTATCGCCACTCTTTTGGTGATTTGGGCAGGTGTGGCTGAACTGCAACAGGGCAAATTAGAGCTCGGGACACTTGTGTCTTATGTTAATTACATTGGTTTACTTCTTTGGCCAATGATGGCAATCGGTTTCGGCTTATCGAATTTGCAGCGGGCAAATGCATCTATGCGACGATTAGATGATATTCTACTGGCGCCTAAAGAAATACCATGCTTTCCACCGTGCCAACATGTAAACGATTTTGAAAAAATGGAAGTGAAAAACTTGCATTTTGCCTATGGTGATAGGCAAGTACTTACTAATGTGCACTTAGAAGTAAATGCCGGTGAATTGGTTGGTGTGGCAGGGCCCATAGGCTGTGGTAAGTCTACGCTTACAAAACTCCTTATTAGAATTCTGGAACCGCCAGAAAATACCATATTCGTCAACGGTATCGATGTGAAGCATGTTCCTATAAAGGAGCTACGTTCATTAGTTACTTACGTTCCGCAAAGTATTTATCTCTTCTCTATGACTGTGCGTGAAAACCTGAGATTTGGCAATCCAACCGCCAGCGACAGTGAAATTTGGGAAGCGTTGGAAGTAGCATGCCTGGCTGACGACATAAAGACTCTTCCAGAGGGGTTAGATACGTTGGTAGGTGAACGTGGTGTAACGTTATCAGGTGGTCAAAAACAACGTATGGCTATTGCTCGGGCACTGCTTGCTGATAGGCCACTTCTCATGCTTGATGATGCGTTTTCGGCATTAGACACGGTAACTGAAGAACAACTGGTAAAGAATCTTACTGACTATGCGCGATTAAACAATAAGAGTGTTATTCTTGTAAGTCATCGTATAAGTGCTCTTTTACCGACCGATAGAGTTTACGTGCTCATCGATGGTGCCACAAAAGAATATGGACCGCCATCAGAGTTAATAAAAGCAGATGGCTATCTTGCTCACCTATATAGAATGCAAGTATTGGAGGGACTGGCTAATAATGGATGATTCGTTAGATCAAGAAGAGCAGACCCGTCACCATACAGATAGAGAACTTCTGTCATTTCTGTGGCCTTACATAAAACCAAATATTGGTGTTATTACAATCACACTGTTGTGCGCTCTGGGTGCCGCGGTAACCTCTGTTCTGCAACCTTACTTGTTTAAAGTTATTATCGACAGCCACATAAAGGTAATGAATTTCAGTGGCCTAAATGCACTTCTATTGTATTATTTTCTTCTCCTGGGTGCTTACTTTGCGTTTAGTTGGTTCCAGATGTATCTTAGCAATGTTTTCGGCCAAAAAATTACGTGGCAGTTGCGTGTTGACCTGATGCGTTACCTTATGTCGCTCAAAGTTGATTTCTTTGGCAAGAATCCAGTAGGTAAATTGGTGACACGTGTCACCAACGACGTTGCAAACCTTAACGAAATGATCAGTGCAGGCTTTGTTTCCTTACTTTCGGATTTCTTTTTGTTAGTGAGTATTGTTGGAATGATGCTCTTTATGGATTGGCGTTTAACACTCGTTGTACTCGCCGCTGTTGTGCCAGTTGCCATAATGCTCCAAGTGCTTGGATTCACGCTGCGACGGATTTGGCGTGTAATAAGGCGCATCGTTTCACGTATGAACGTTTATGCTCAGGAAGTGCTTTCCGGCTTTACGGTAGTTAAGGCATTTACGCGAGAAGAACTGTGTGAGCAGGAATATGATGCCATAAACAAGGAACATTATAAAAATCAACTTAAAGCTGCGCAGGTTCGTGTAATGTTTTATCCTTCAGTGAATTTTCTTCGTGAGCTTGCCAGAGCGTTAGTGTTACTTTATGGCGGATACCTCATATCCAAAGGGTTAATATCGGTGGGGACCATTGTATCATTCTTCCAGCTTTTACCTATGATGTTTGACCCTATCGCAGATTTTTCCGATAAGTACACACTATTTCAAACAGCTTTTGCTTCCTTAGAAAAGATAATGGATGTTATGGAAGTAAAAGAAGTCGAATACAAAGGGAAGGATTATGCCGAACCGGTAAGGGGTTCAATAACCTTTGATAAGGTTAATTTTGCTTATAATGAGGAGCCTGTGCTTAAGGATGTCTCCTTTGATTTGAAGCCTGGACAAACATTAGCTATTGTCGGTCCCACAGGAGCTGGGAAGTCAACCATGCTGAATTTGCTTATTGGATTCTATGATAACTATGACGGCAAAGTTCTGGTTGACGATGTAGAACTAAAAGATTGGAACATCGAACAGTATCGACACAACCTTGCTTTGGTCTTGCAAGAAGTTCAGTTATTCCATGATACCATAAGGAACAATATAACCTTGTGGGATGAAGCCAGCGATGAAGAGCTGGTTACCATCCTTCGAACTGTTAATGCACAGTTTGTTTTAGATCTTCCTAACGGTTTGGACTACATGCTTGCCCCAGAGGGAGCAAACCTTTCCCAGGGCCAAAGGCAACTTATTGCGTTTGCCAGAGCTTTGTACCACCGACCAAAATTGCTGCTTCTTGACGAGGCTACGGCTAATATCGACACAGATACGGAAAGGCTTATTCAGAATGCACTACCGCGCCTGATGAAAGGGCGTACGACGGTGGTTATAGCTCACCGTTTGAGTACTATTCAAGAAGCTGATAAAATAATTGTTGTTAATCACGGTAGAATTGTGGAGTCTGGAACGCATCAAGAGCTCATGGCGAAGAAGGGCTTTTACTATGAGCTTTATACAACCCAGCTTATGGCTGGTACGGCGGGAGTGATAGAGTGACTATTATAAATACTATCCTTTATTTTGTTATCTTCATGTATTGTGTGATTCTGCACGAAATAGCACATGGTTATGCAGCAAAACTTTCAGGTGATGATACAGCATATGTAAGTGGTCGTCTAACACTCAATCCAATTGCTCATATTGATTTGATAGGTACTATCGTTCTTCCGGTAGTACTCGGTCTTCTTGGTTCTCCAGCTATCTTTGGATGGGCTAAGCCGGTGCCCATCAACATGTACAAGCTTGATTCTAAAGGGCTTTTCTTTGTGAGTATAGCGGGTGTCCTGACCAATTTCTTACTTAGTTTGATGTTTCTTGTATTATACCGTTTCATCCCATGGAGTTTATTGCTTCAATTATCGCTGGTTAATTTCTGGTTGATGGCCTTTAACCTTATACCGGTGCCACCGCTTGATGGAAGCAAAATCCTTTTAAGCTTTTTTTCCTTTGAGACAAGAGCAAGAGTCATGTCTTTTGATCAGTACGGGTTCTTCTTAGTATTCATATTACTGGCAATGAATTTCTTTAATGGTTATTTTAACTGGGTTGTGCGCATCTTTTCATCTATGGCTATGCTTATTTTGTCATAGGGTGCCAAGGAATATCTTGACAAGGCCATAGCTAATGATATAATAATAAGCAGAGGTTCCGGAGTAGCTCAATCGGCAGAGCAGCGGACTGTTAATCCGTTTGTTGCAGGTTCAAGTCCTGCCTCCGGAGCCATTTTTATTTCCTAAAAGATCTCCCGATTTGTTTTGTTACCCATATTTATGTTGTGCATTTCAAATGCTTATTAGTCGATTACGGGTTTTGCTTGAACTCCCATGTATCTGCTTTTGCCATTGCTATTTGGCAATTGACGTCACGTTCCAAATGCCTGAGCATGGGGATGGTATATAACAATCGTGTTAGGAACTTCAACTGATTATCTCAATTAAACTCAAGCTATTAACTTCACCATACATGGCTACGACCATGTCGTGTTTTTTGCATTAATAAAGAGAAGGCCTTCTATGCGAAGGCCTTCGGAACAGCAGCATATATATAAGAATTCTATTTATTCTCTATGGCCAAGTTCTTGATCCAGCATGAATAAACCTGCTGGCGTGTCGCCGATCATTTCAAGTTTCTTAACGATCTGTTCTGTTTGTGCTTCTTCCTCAACTTGTTCCTTTACGTACCACTGTAAGAACTCTACTGTAGCATAATCCTTCTGAGACTGACTCAGCTCCAAAACACTGTATATAGAATTTGTTATAAACTTCTCATGTTCGTAAGCATCTTGAAACGCTTTCATAGCAGATTCCCACGATTGTTGAGGTTTTTCTATGGTCATGAGATCGACTTTGCCGCCACGCTCCAAGATAAACCCATAAATCTTGTCTGCATGTTTTAGTTCTTCACCTGACTGTACTTTCATCCATTTAGCGAATCCAAATAAATTCTTCTGCTCGAAGTCAGCAGACATCGCTAAATACAAATAAGCTGAAGATAATTCCTTGTTTAATTGTTCATTTAATGCTTTCTGCACACTCTCATTAATCATTATCGGTTACCTCCTAACCTTCTGCTGCTTTAACAATATCATCATAAGGTGGTTCCTTACCCGGATCTTCGCTGACCCATGCGTAAACCACTTTGCCATTGTCTATTACGTAGACGGCCCTTTTTGCCACTGTATAATTTGGGACATCTGCGAAGTTGTTATGAACACCACCATACTGCTTAGCTACTTCTCCACCAAAGTCTGAGAGAAGAGGAAATTCTATACCATTTTGATCAGCAAATGCTTTGTTAGAGAATGGAGTATCTACGCTAATGCCAAACACGGTAGTTTTCAAATCATTAAACCTGGCCATCATGTCTCTAAAAGTGCACATTTCTTTAGTGCACACACTTGTAAAAGCCCCTGGATAGAATGCCAACACCACTTTGCCTGTGAGTGAAGAAAGTTTAACCTTCTTCATATTGTGGTCTACAAGTTCAAAATCTGGTGCATTACTTCCAACTGTTAGCATCTTTTTATCACCTCTAAGTAAGCCATACCCAAATGGGTGTATGTTTATTCAATACCACATATGAGACAATAAAAAAGAGAGAGGAGATGTTCAGCTCTATGAATGGTGAAGACAATGTTGTTCTAATTCTTCAAAGGAATGAGATCACAGAAGCAAGAGTTTATGGTTTTTTGGCAAGGCTCGCAAAAGGCGAAAACAAGGATATTTTAAGCCGCATCATGAAGGATGAATTAAGGCATTATCAAATGTGGAAAGAATTAAGTGGCAGAGACGTAGGGCCAAACATATGGAAAGTGTTTCTATATTCTTTTCTGGCTCTGGTTTTTGGTGTGACTTATACCATCAAATTGATGGAAACTGGGGAAAGCAAAGCTGGTGAATCTTATCAGCGCTTATCTGAACAATATGAGCAAGCACGCTCTATTTATATTGACGAAGAAAGACATGAGGAAGAACTATATAAACTGGTGCAAGAAGAAAAACTGTCTTATCTCGGTTCTATAGTTCTTGGTTTAAATGATGCCTTAGTTGAAATTACTGGAACGTTAGCCGGACTGACATTTGCTTTGGGTATAGCGAAGACTGTGGGGGTTTCTGGTTTGATTACGGGAGTGGCCGCTGCTCTGTCCATGGCTGCTTCTGAATACATGTCGCAGGTTGCAGATAAGAAAGCGAATCCCATGAAGGCTACCACTTATACGTTTATGGCCTATTTAATAGTGGTAATATTGCTCGTGCTACCTTACTTTCTTTTCAGCAGTGCTTTAACTGCATTCTTTGTGACTATAACGGTTGGTTTGCTTGTCATTGTTTACTATGCGTCGCTAGCTTCTCTCATAAATGAAAAACCGTTTGGAGGAACATTTCTGCAAATGTTATTAGTTGTATGGGGAGTTTCTTTAGTTTCTTTCGGTATCGGCGAATTGGCTCGTCTGCTTGGTATAACAGTTGCAGGTTAGTGGATTCTCTAATGCTAAATACGTAACCAATTGTCCTTAGAGCGTTTAGAACGCAAACTTTTGAGGTACCAACAAAGAAAATCAATGAGGCGCGAGTTTACTTACGTAAATCGCCTCTAATCGTAATTTACGGAGTTTTTAGGAATACGTAGAAACAGTGGTTGTATATATAAATGGACTTACCAACTATTAAGATAATACCAGCTGGAATGCGGTAAGACTGGTTCGTGAAATCGGTCATTGGTATGGGCATCAGTAAGAGTTTCTATGGTGTCATTGCGTACCACAATCATAGTATGGCCCTTATTTGTTGTAATTATTCCTCCTACTCTGATTTGCCATGGTTCCACTAAACGCACAACTTTTCTCTGGTTAAGCAGGTAATTACGTAATCCAGAAGAACTCGTCCATGGCCATCCATTGGAACTGTCTTTTAGACGTTCCCATCTACCTGCTGATATGCTTAAACCAGCGTAGTTTAGTGCTTGAGATGCAAAATCAGCACAGTCAGAGTCGCATAGGGAACTGCTATAAGGCCACTTTGTATTGTTCCATTTGCTAGGATCGCTGGCGACAGATGTTCCTGGACAGTATTTTACAGAATTACTTGTGTATTTATCCGCATATTCTGCAACTTTCCAAGGATCATAAAATGTTTTAGAAAGCGGCATGATCTTTCCACTGATAACTTGTTGCATATCTTTTTTGCCTTCATTAGTCATGTCTTCAGTGCTCAGTGGCTTGAATGAGGACAAATTCACGCGTTCATAATGCGGTTGTTCTACCATGACTTTCAACGAGCTTGTATTAATTGTCTTCGATGCGGTCAGCGGAACCGAGACATATAAAAACAAATAAGAATCGTAGCTACTTCCTATATATTTTGTCAACTCTTGATAGGTTTTATCCAGGAACGTAATAACTCTCTGTATTTGGTTTGATGTAAGCTGAGGGTTCTTCTGTTTAAGTATATTGACTTTCTGGGATTGCGCTTGGTTGAAGGGGTAATTTTGCAAGTTGAGTATTGAAAGGGCACCTTTTATATATGGCAAACTGTCAACCGTGCTATATTTGAGCGTTTTTGTGGCTTTTAACAAAGTAGTTGCCGTGTATGTTCCTTTAGTGGATTCTGATATGGTTGTGAGAGAAAGGCTCTTTATGTTATAGAAAGGCGCATAGTTTTTTTCGTATGTCTGCTTTATATACTGCTCCACTGATTGTTTTGGGGTAATGTAAGACGTTTTTTGAGCCGTACTTTGCGCAGGGGTAACTGCTGTAGTCTGTGCACACCCGGTGACCAGAAGAACCAGAACCGCAATCACAGATATAAGTTTTAGCTTCATAGAAAAAGTCTAACACGCTTTGTGACTATAAACATTGAATATCTTAAACATTCTGAGGGTAAAACGATTCATGGAGGTGAGTATGGACATGACTAATTTTACTTTTAGCAATCCTACACGCTTATTGTTTGGGGTGGGCAGAATACAGGAAATAGGTAAAGAAATAAAGAAGGAAGGTTGCAAAAAAATTCTTCTGGTAGCTGGTGGCGGATCTATAAAGAAAAATGGTGTATACGACACAGTAGCTACGTCTTTAAGAGAAAATGGCATCCAGTGGATAGAACTTTGGGGAGTAGTTCCGAACCCGGTTTTGAGTAAAGTTATGGAAGGTATACGCATGGCTAAGGACAATGATATTGATGGCGTCTTAGCCGTAGGAGGTGGCAGCACTATTGATACAGCTAAAGCTGTGGCGAGTGGCATTTACTTAGACGATGTATGGGCATCGTTTCTCGGAAAGGAAAAAATAGAAAAAGCACTTCCGTTGTTTGTTGTGTTAACAATCTCTGCTACGGGTTCTGAATCTAACGGAAACTTTGTCATAACCAATGAGGAAACAAAACAAAAGCTTGGGAATTATAGCCCGTTAGTTTATCCTAAAGTGAGCATCGTGGATCCTTCAGCACAGCAGACGTTGCCGTGGAATCAAACGGCTAATGGGGCATGCGATGCTTTAGCTCATATCATGGAAAGCTATTTTACGGGTGTAGGAAATGAAACTACGCTGTTCGTGGATGAAGCTCTAATGAAAGCCATAATTGACGCAACGGATAAGTTACTGATTAACCAAAAAGATATTGAAGCACGTTCAAATTTGGCATGGGCTGCAACATTAGCATTGAATGGCGTTAGCGCTTCGCAGCTAAAAGGAGATTGGGCTAGTCATGATATTGAACATGCCATAAGTGCTTTATACCCAGATGTGGCTCATGGCGCTGGGTTAGCAGTTGTTTTTCCTGCGTGGATAACGTTTGTTTGGAAAGAAAATGAACCAACCTTTAGGCGTTGGGCGAAGAATGTGTGGGACACAGATGATGTATTGGTTGCTGTGGAACGCATGAAAACCACATTTACACGATGGGATCTTCCTGTGTCCTTAAAGGCGTTGAGCATATCCAAAGATGCCATACCGTCGATTGCTGCAAAAGCCACAGAAGTGGGAAAGCCGGGAACGGTAAAGAAATTGAGTACTGAGGACGTGGCTAAAATATTGGAAATCGCTTATTAGGGTAACCGTAGCTGGATTTGATTTTAGGGCCTTAAACTGCTATCCTGACATTGTTCAGACCTGCGGTTTTTCGTAAAAACGATTAGAATATCATTATGAAAGATAATGAACTGACGCCTATGGCTGCCCAGTATTGGGAGCTTAAACAGGACGTGGGTGATGACGTTCTGCTCGCCTTCCGACTGGGCGATTTTTATGAATTCTTCTACGATGATGCTGTTAAAGCATCAGAAGTTCTGCAAATTGTGCTCACATCCAGAGAATTTGGGAAAGGTAATCGTGTTCCCATGTGCGGGGTGCCTCATCACGCTTTTGAATCCTATGTTGCTCGTTTGGTGGGAGAAGGATTCAAAGTCGCTGTTTGCGAACAAATGGAAGATCCAAAAAAGGCTAAAGGATTGGTGAAAAGAGATATTATTCGTATTTATACTCCTGGTACGTTCGTGGAAGGAACCCAAGACCATGTATGGCTTGCTATTTTACGTATAAAGCACCAGTTGGTAGAGTTGCTCTTCTTAGACGTAACTACAGGAGATTTCATGCTTGAAAAAGTACCCGTTACAGAAGGCTTAAATACTATTGAGGATTATTTTTACACATTTATGCCACGAGAACTACTGATTCCCGTTGAATCGGCGGATCATCCATTGGTGAAAAAACTGTTGGGCAAGTTGTATACATTGCCCGTGACAGTAGTAGAAGACGCGCACAATTTGGAAGATATAGGTAAGAAATATCTTGCTTCGCTTAAGGCAAATGCACAAATTAGTTTGCGAAAAGAAGACGAAGAGCACATGGAAATTCCACCAGAAGCCGTGCGAGCATTAGAACTTATTTATAATCCTGTGACTAACTCAAAAAAAGGCTCCCTATTAGAACTGCTTGACTCGACGTTGACCCCTATGGGGCATCGGGAGTTGTATAAGCGAATAATATCTCCATGGGCAAACGTTGAATCAATAAATCAGCATTTAGATTTAGTGGAATACATGGTTCTGCACCCTTCAGTCCTGGAAGATGTTCGGGAAAAACTTAGAGGAACAGCTGATGTGGAAAGGATATTAAACATATTGCAAGAAGGCACTAATGTAAAAGTAAAGCAACTTCTTGATACAAAAGAGGCCTTAATTAAGTTTCAATCTATCACGCACACAGAAATAAATGATTTGGTAAAAAAACCTGCTCCAAATGTGAGCGATGTTGTAGACTTGCTGGAAAAAAGTTTAACGGGAAATGACGGCGATGTGGGATCTGGCGACATTATAAACCCAGAGTGGGATGAAGAGCTGAAACAACTTTTGATTTTTGAACGAGAGAGCCAAAAATGGCTTGCCTCATTTGAAACGTCAGAAAAAGAAAAAACGGGCATTAAGAATCTTAAAGTAGGCTACAATGATACATTTGGCTATTACATCGAAGTCCCCAAATCGCGATCCAATGATGTTCCCGATTACTACATGAAGCGTCAGACATTAGTTAACGGCGAACGTTTCGTAACAAAAGAGTTGTTAGAGTTTGAGTCCAAGGTACAAGATGCCTTTGCACGCATAGAAGAACGAGAGACTGATTTATTCAAAGTTTTGGTAAAAAAAGTCGCTGAGCACTCCGAAGATTTAACAAAAGTTGCTGAGTGGCTTGCCTATTTAGATGTCGCTGCGTCTTTGAGTTTAACTGCAAGAAAACTTGGCTGGACGCGTCCCAAAATTGTTTCGGAAAGGGTGCTTAGAATCAAGAACGGCAAGCATCCGGTAGTGGAATGGTACAGCGATGTGCCTTTTGTGCCAAACAGCGTAGATTTAGGCGGCGATATTGTTACCGCTTTGGTCACCGGGCCAAATATGGCTGGGAAGTCTACTTTTTTGAGGCAAACGGCCATTATCGTTTTACTAGCACATATGGGTAGTTTTGTACCCGCAGAGGAGGCAGTCTTACCTCTGACAAGAAAAATCTTTGCACGTATGGGTGCTGCGGATGAAATCATCTATGGTCGTAGTACATTCATGGTGGAAATGACACAAATAGCACGTATTTTAAGAGAGAGTGATGATTATTCACTTGTGGTCATCGATGAAGTGGGCAGAGGCACTGCTGTAGCAGATGGTCTAGCCATTGCGTGGGCCATCGTAAAAGAACTTTCACTGAGGAAGAAAAAGCCTTTTGCTCTTATATCCACGCATTATCCAGAAATTGCCGAGCTTTCAGCCGATTTACCTGTGCGTTTCTTAGCGGCTCAAGTGGCTGAGACAGAGGAGGGCTTGACGTTTCTCTATAGAATTGAAGAAGGTGTGTCTGATAAGGCATACGGTCTTCAGGTAGCAGCATTAGCTGGCATTCCTCAGCATGTACTTAAAGAGGCGGATAAGGTATTCCAAAAACTGAGTAACCAAGAACTTTTTGAGAAACCTGAAGCAAAACAAATGAGGCTGTTTTAATGATAAGAGAACTGTCTGAAAATTTACGTTCTAAGATAGCTGCAGGTGAAGTTATTGAGCGACCGGTTTCAGTAGTGAAGGAACTCGTGGAGAACGCTATCGATGCTCATGCTAATGATATAAGAGTTTCAGTTATTAATGGTGGTTTAGATGAAATCATAGTAATTGACAACGGTTCAGGGATAGCATTTGACGAACTTCCCATGGCGGTGAAACGTTTTGCCACGAGCAAAATTACTTCAGAGGAAGATCTCGATAATATTCTTACTCTTGGCTTCCGCGGTGAAGCTTTAGCAAGCATTGGTGATGTTGCAGATCTGACCATTTTTAGTTCTGATGGGAATTCTTCTGGAGAAATTCAAGTAAGAGGGGGCAACATACTTTTTCACAAGCAGACAGCTTCACCTAAAGGTACTCGCGTTGTAGTACGCGATTTGTTTTTTAATTTGCCTGCAAGAAGAAAATTTCTTAGAAGTAGTTCCACAGAGTTTTCACAAATACAAAAAATGCTCCAGTCATTCGTACTACTTTACCCTCAGATAAGCTGGACGTTCACTAATGAAAAGGGTATGGTTTGGCATGTGACACCTGACATGGCAGATGAGGAGCGTTTCTACAGCCTATTTGGACAAAAAGCAACGATGCGTTCTGTAAGTACAGACCATGGCACGTTAAGCGCTTATGTGAATCCCAGTGTGGCTGGAGAACTTATCCTTGCTGTTAATGGACGATTAATCAAGGGTTCTGCATATTATCAGGTGCTGAGAATTATTAGACAATTGTGGAATGGGGCAAGTCTGCCGGTGATTGTGCTATCACTCCTGGTTGATCCGTCGGATATAGATGCCAATGTGCATCCTCAAAAAATGGATATTCGCTTTCGCTCTTACGGTTGGCTTAATCAGGTGGTTGATGAACTTATAAAGAGTCTTTTCTCATCAGACAAAACTATAGATAATGGAGCCGTTTCGTTTGAAAACCAATCTCTTGATCTCATTGATTCAAGAACCGTGCCTGTTAATGATGCACATGCAGATTATAATCTGCTGTTTTCTATGGACTTTAATGGAATTTCAACCTCAGCCGGGAAAACTTTTGAGATCAAGGATTATTTGTATGATACATTTATCCTCGTTAAACGCAATGGGACATATGAACTTTGGGATCAGCATGCAGTAAACGAAAAAATAAACTACTGGAGACTCTCTTCTCTTTATGGTGTGCAGTATTTATTGGAACCACTTTTTTCTAATGTCGATGGGGAAACAGCTGTCGCTCTTGAGCAGATGGGATTCGATTTGCAGGAGGTTAGAGGTGGTTACTTAATAAAAGCGGTGCCGACACTACTACTTCTAAGCAGATCTTTGGACACCATCATATCGGATGTACAGTCTGTGAAAGGTAACATTGAAAAAGTGCGTGCCGACTTGGCTTGTAGATCATCAGTAAAGGCCGGACAAAAACTAACTGTTATGGAAATGGAAGCGTTGATCTCAGAAGGCTTGAAAGTGCTGGATATCAATTATGATCCCCACGGCAGGCCAGCAATCGTATCGTTAGATGAACAGCTCATTAGGAGATTGTTCAATAGATGAGAGCCATTGTCGGTTACCTTGTGCATGATCGGATAGATCCCGCTTTTATGGAATATGACATACAAGAAATCAAAGAATTAGCGCATGTCATAGGTTTCGACGTAGATACTGTAGTTGTTCAAAAGAGGCAACCGGATGTGAAGTACTTTATGGGTGAAGGAAAAGTACGCGAGCTGTCTGTATTAGTACAAGAGAAAAGAGCAGATGCAGTTATCTTTAACGAGGAGCTGTCTCCTCGTCAGGTTCGAGCTTTAGAACCGATTCTTGAACCTGCTCAGGTTTGGGATCGCACGCAAGTAATATTGGAAATATTCAAGAGGCGAGCGGTGACAAAAGAAAGTAAGTTACAAGTGGAACTTGCCCGACTCAATTACCTTTACCCAAGGCTTTACGGCTTAGGCGGTGTAATGTCACGCCTCGGTGGTGGTATAGGTACCAGAGGACCAGGGGAAACAAAGCTTGAAGTGTTGAAGCGCGTTATTAGGAGGCGCATAAACAGGTTAGAAGAACAGCTAAGCGAAAATAAACGTAGAAGGATTGTCACTGGTATAAAAAGGCAAAAAGGTACTTACCAAGTTTCCATAGTGGGTTACACCAATGCTGGCAAATCTACTTTGTTAAATGCACTATCAAAAACAACGAAACCTACTTATGCTGATGCTAATGTTTTTGCTACTCTGGATACACGTTATAGACGCTTTGCTGTACTGGATAAAAAGCCTGTAGTTTTGGTAGATACTGTAGGATTTGTTAATTTCATGCCCGAAAAAGTCTTGGATGCATTTAAATCTACGTTAGAAGTTATACAAGACAGTGACCTTATACTGCATGTTTTGGATCTGACCAGTCCCATAATGGATGAACAAGAAAGTACTGTTCTTCGAATCATTAACGAGCTCGGAGCAGGAGATGAACCTATCATAAAAGTCTATAACAAACTTGATGCTTATGATGGACCGTTGCTAAAAGATGGAATCTCCATATCTGCTTTGGATGGTACGAATTTAGACACATTGAAAAACATGATTGTTCGTATGCTGAAAAGCAGTTCTTCTGAGGTCACTCAATAGGAATACAGTTTTACTTTTGGAGTATAGCATTAGCCGCTAATGCGTATTGAAGGCGCATTTTAACGATTTCACAGGTTATAGGAGTTTGTCCATAGATACTTCCTGTGGAGAAGTAATTTTCTGCGTGGCATCCGCCTCCACACAATGCTCTTGCCCAGCAATCTTTGCAATGGGCCTTATTAAGGGCATGCGCTTTCAAGAAATCTGGGTGTGCTTTTACATCCTGCATTAGAACATTTCCCATGGAAAACGTAGCTACATTGTCGAATTGGTGGCACGGATAAATGTAACCTTGCGGATTTACAACCACATATTCAACACCTGCACCGCACCCTGTAAATCGTCTCACCACTGAAGGAGGGTTTATGGGGTTCAGTTCAAAATGATAGTAGTAGAAACGTTCTCCGGAAAGTGCTTTTTCAATATAAAAAGAAGCCAACTTTTCGTACTCACTTCTAATTTTGGGCAGGTCTTCTGTCGTTATGCTCCAAGGCATTCCCTGACCTGTTACCGGTTCCATGGATATGGTTTTAAACCCTTCATTGACAAGGAATTTCACATAATCAGAAAAATCTAAAGTTTGGTGAGTAAAGGTGCCTCTAACAAAGTAATTACTGCCTTTTCTGCGCCGTTCTACTTCCTTAAAGGCTGCAATGGATCTTTCAAAAGTTCCATTGCCTGCCTTATCAACCCTGAATGTATCATGTATTTCCTTTGGTCCATCTATCGATAATGTTAAATTGACACCATATTCATCCAGAAAATCAAGTTTTTCTTCATTCAGAAGCAAACCATTGGTTGTAAGGGAGAAACGGATGCGTTTGGCATTTTTCTCTGCTTGTTCTCTTGCATATATTAGCGTGTGCGATACCGTTTCCCATGCCAAAAGTGGTTCTCCTCCAAAAAAATCTATGTCAACCCATGAGGAAGGCGATTTCATTAATCTGTCAACTGCAGCTTTTGCCACATCTTCAGACATTATACCTTTTGAGCCACCGTAATCACCTTGTTGAGCGAAACAATAAGTACAAGCCATATTACACATGTGGGTCACATTTAGGCATAATGCACTAAAATGACGTGGCTCATTTTCTAAACGGTTTTTAAGCCAATCCGTTGATGGAACTTCTGGTAAAACAGCTTCTACATCTTCAGGAGTCACTCCACACTGAACAGCTTCAAAGGTGTCCTTGTCTACTTCAAAACAGGAACCCGTTTCTTCATGGACGATGAAGAAACGGTCCATTAAATTAAAAGGATAAAGAGACACTGTTAATTTTCTGGCTCAAAAGTTACGTTACTTACTGTGGCAGACGTTTTGCACGCTGTCTGGCACGCACCTTTAAAATCATCATTCTTTGTTATTTCATTTTTTATAATGATTTTTACCATGTTTGTCAAAACCTCCTTTTGTTCAATAAATATTTTAACATTACAGCCATGAGAAGTTTTTACCTAAAAATCGTTCAGCTTTTTTCTTATATAGGTCTTTTTTAAAGTCAGAAGAATGAAGTAAAGAGTTCTGCACAAATTGCTTTTGGTCTCTTATATCTTTTTTCGCATGCATAATCGCCTCAGCTGCTTTTTCTCCGCTGGTGCCATCACGCACTGCAAACCATGTTTGACAAGCCGTTTTTCGTTGTTGCAAGTAGGGATCTCCAGTTAATGCCTTTACTATATACTCTTCGAGTTTTGACTCATCGCTTGTATGCAGTGCAAATTTTCGTACCACATGCTCCAAACTATTCGGTGTTGTGTTTGGAAAATCTTCGGCTCCCGGGATATCTGCCAATACCAGCGCTTTTTGGGCTAACACCGCATCAAATATAGCACCTGAGTAATCAGAAACTACCACATCTGCCGATGACAATAAAGGAAGTATATCCACATCTCCACCAAGAATCTTTACTTTGGAAAAAACTTTATTTAACTCTTTGGCATCTGTTCCATGGTGTGTTTTTACCAAAACATTATATTCATTGGACATTTTGCTCAGCACAGGAATTACCCAATGCAATGTTGACAGATCATCATAGGTAGGCAAGTACAATATAGTCTTTTTCGCTCTATCTACTTCATAGGGCTGCACTTCGCCTTTAAACCAACTATCAAACTTGGGATTGCCTACCTTTGTTGTATGTCCATAAAAGGATAGCATTTCGCTGTCGTAGTCACCATACACCAAGAATTCATCAAAAAACATATTCCACCAGCCATAATTCCACGTAGCCTTACTAAGTCCATAGACCATTCGTACAAATGTCTTATCACTGTGTTCTTGGTAAACAAGAGGAGTAAGGAAAGGGCATACAAACACGTCGAAATCTTCCAAAACCGTGCTGTTGGCAACCGCATCCAGTGCTTTTCCTTCAAAAAAAACGCGTGCTGATCTGTATTGTTTTGGGTTAGATTCTACCAAAACGTATGAACTATTCTTGATGTGCTTTTTTACAGGCTCAAACAGGTAATAATGGAACGGCGTTGTACAAACGAATGCTATCTGCATGTCACATTAAACTGAAACGCTTTCATCAGTCTACGCCAGCGCTTTGGGTCGAGGCCTGCCCTCCAAAGCCACTCCAGGTGTAAATCACGCATTAATTTCGGTGCCCTTTTCTTTACGCCGGCCCAAACATCAAAACTGCCACCAATACCTAATGCCAACTTAACACCCAGTTCTGGTTTATTTCTGTAAATGAATAAGTCTTGTTTGGGTGACCCTGTTGCTACCAATAAAACATCCGCTCCACTTTTGCTTATCTTCTCCAAGGTTTCTTCTTCTTTCGCATAGCCGTTTTCTATTCCTACCACATTAAAAGTGTATCGCTTTTTTAAGTTTTTAATCGCTCGCTCAGCCACGCCAGGCGTAGCCCCATAGAAGAAGAAAGATAATTTTTCCCCTTTTGAAAGTATATATTCAGCCAATTCAATACCAGGTTGACGTTCCAGAGTATATCCTTTGCGCTTAGCTGCAGCCACAATTCCTATTCCGTCAGGTATGACAAACGTTGCATCATGAATCGCTTGTTTTAACGCAGAATTCGTCCTGGATTCATAAGCCATTTCAGGGTTTAGTGTGATTACTTGTTTAGTTGCGTATAACGAAGCATCGGCTTGTATACTGTTGTATATTTCTGCAAAGTCGACCTTATCAACGCGTATGCCACAAAAAAAATAGCTCTCCATTGGCTATAATTTTAACATCGGAATAAACTTGACCACCAAATTTGAGGAGGTGTCCAAATGAAGAAACGAGTAATCATCATGGGAGCTGCGGGGCGAGATTTTCACAATTTCAATGTGTTTTTCAGAGACAACGATGAGTATGAGGTTGTTGCTTTTACTGCTACCCAGATTCCAAACATTGAAGGAAGAAAATATCCAGCTGTTTTGGCAGGCTCACTCTATCCCAACGGAATTGATATCTATCCTGAATCTGAACTTGATAACTTGATAAAGAAGTTCAATGTCGATTTAGTTGTGTTCAGTTACTCTGATGTTCCGCATGAGTACGTTATGCATAAGGCTTCTCAGGCGATGGTAGCAGGAGCCTCTTTTATGCTTCTTGGACCAAAGCAAACAATGGTGAAATCTACAAAACCTGTTATAGCCATATGCGCTGGCAGAACCGGTTCAGGAAAGAGCCAAACTACACGTCGTGTTGTAGAGATTCTCAGAGACATGGGAAAGAAAGTCGTCGTCGTTAGGCACCCCATGCCCTATGGAGATTTGGCTGAACAGAAAGTACAACGTTTCGCCACGTATGAAGATTTAGATATACAGAAATGCACCATAGAAGAGCGTGAAGAATATGAACCACACATAGATCGCGGAGCTATTGTTTATGCAGGTGTAGATTATGAAGCTATTCTGCGCCAGGCCGAACAGGAAGCTGATGTAGTGCTATGGGACGGCGGCAATAACGATTTTCCATTCTATCAGCCTGACCTTATGATCACTGTTGTTGATCCACACAGACCGGGGCACGAAGTCACTTATCATCCGGGTGAAATAAACGTACGTATGGCAGATGTTATCGTTATCAATAAGGAAGATACGGCAGATTTCGAAGATATTGAAATGGTCAGAGAAAATGTCCGTAACGTTAATCCCAATGCAGTTATAATAGATGCGGCTTCACCGTTGTTCGTAGAAGATATAAGCAAGATTGCTAACAAAAAGGTTGTTGTAGTAGAAGATGGACCTACACTTACCCATGGTGGTATGTCTTATGGTGCTGGGTACATTGCCGCAATAAAGTATGGTGCAAGTGAAATTGTTTCTCCAAAACCTTATGCTGTGGGCACTATTGCTTCCACATACGCCAAATATGGCCAAGTGGAAGATGTATTGCCAGCTATGGGTTATAGCGATCAGCAAATAAAGGATTTGGAAGTTACTTTGAATAACGTTCCTGCTGACGTGGTTGTGTCTGGCACTCCTATCGACATAAGCAGATTGGTGAAACTGAATAAGCCCATCGTGCGCGTAGGATATGAGCTGGAAGAAATTGGCAAACCAACACTCCAAGATATAATCCACGAGAAGATGGGGTGGTAAGACGTGTCAGTTAAGCTAAAAGGTAGAGATTTGCTCTCTATTGCTGATCTTACCGAAGAAGAGTTTTGGGAGCTACTGGAGTTTGCAAAACTCCTTAAGCTGGAAACACTTGCAGGTAAGAGGCACGAGTACTTGAAGGGCAAGACATTGGCCATGATCTTCCAAAAGCCATCTACCAGAACGCGTGTGGCATTTGAGGTTGGCATGTACCAATTAGGTGGTTATCCACTTTATCTTTCTTCAAACGACATGCAATTGAGGCGTGGAGAAACCATAGCTGATACAGCGCGCGTATTGAGTCGTTTTGTCGACGGTATCATGGCTCGTGTGTTTGATCATCAGGATGTTGTCGACCTCGCGAAGTACTCAAATGTACCTGTAATCAATGGCCTGTCAGATGAAGAGCATCCCAGCCAAGTTCTTGCAGATTTCTTGACGATATGGGAGAAGTTCGGTACGCTTAAGGGCTTGAAGCTTACTTACGTAGGAGATGGCAATAACGTTGCCCATTCTCTTATGCTTGCTGCTGGTTTAGTTGGAATGAACATTGCTGTTGCTACGCCGGAAGGTTATGAACCAAAATCTTATTACGTCGAAAAAGCGAAAACGCTTGCATCGAAACATGGTAGTTCTGTAGAAGTACTTAGAGACCCTCTCCAGGCGGTAAAGGATGCGGATGTAGTTTACACGGATGTTTGGGCTTCCATGGGTCAAGAATCGGAACACGAAGAAAGAGTGAAATTGTTTATTCCATATCAAGTAAACCCGAAGCTCATGGAGCATGCTAAAGCAGATGCAGTGTTTATGCACTGCTTGCCGGCTCATCGTGGAGAAGAAGTAGTAGATGAAGTAGCTGACAGTTCTCAATCAGCGATTTTTGATGAAGCAGAGAATCGGCTTCATGCTCATAAAGCCATTCTGGCTATGCTTTTGGGAGATTAAAAAACATGACGAAATTGGTCCTTGC
This sequence comes from Coprothermobacter platensis DSM 11748, assembly GCF_000378005.1. GTDB lineage: Bacteria > Coprothermobacterota > Coprothermobacteria > Coprothermobacterales > Coprothermobacteraceae > Coprothermobacter > Coprothermobacter platensis. Next base: position 843,339 of record NZ_KB899040.1, on the reverse strand, counting down.
TTTAGGTGGAAATGCACTGCAACTATCTGATGGGCCAGATGGTATAGAAGGGCAGCAGTACGCCGCTGGGCGTACTGCTGCCCAACTGTTTAAGCTGGCAGCGGATAAGAGTATCAGCTTGGCTGTAACGCACGGTAACGGCCCTCAGGTTGGTACAGAGCTTTTACGTCATGATAAGGCTAAAGATGTTGCTACACCTTTCCCTCTTGATGTGTTGGACGCTACAACCGAGGGTTATATTGGTTACGTACTTCAAAATGCTTTTCAAAACGCTCTTTCCTTATCTGCGGATGTGAGGAGCTTTGTTTCTTTGGTCACACAAGTCGTGGTTGACAAAGAAGATTCGGCTTTTCAGAATCCGAGCAAGTTCGTGGGCCCTGTATACGATTATGAAACAGCTAAGAACCTCGAAAAAGAGAAGGGGTGGGTCTTTAAGGAAGACAAGGGGCGTGGATACAGACGTGTTGTCCCTTCCCCTATGCCACGCAGAATTGTTGAGTTGGATGCAATAAGGGCGCTCATGGATGTTAATATCGTGCCTATTACTGTTGGTGGTGGAGGAATACCGGTTATCGAAGAAAATGGCATTCTTAAAGGTGTTGAAGCCGTTATCGACAAAGACCTTGCTTCTTCTCTGCTGGCAGTAGAGTTAAAGGCTGAGCAATTTGTTATATTGACACAGGTTGATAAAGTTTACATAAACTTTAAGACAGATAGGCAGCAGTCCATTGAACGTGCCAATCTGGATTATTTAAAAGAACTTTATGATGAAGGTCATTTCCCCGCAGGTTCTATGGGGCCTAAAATTCTGGCTGCTATAAAGTATTTGGAGCGAGTAGATGGACAAGTTGCCATCGGCTCTTTAGATGAAGCGGAAGCTGTTGTAAGGGGAGTTGCTGGTACAATAATTTATCGATGATCAACGCATTGTTGCCAAGTTTTGGAACAATTCTGGGAGCCGTCATCGACATTGCCTTGGTGACGGCGTTATTGTATTGGCTTTTATCTAGCATATATGGGACCAGAGGGTACCATTTGGCTCGTGGTCTCTTAATCATACTTGCCGGTTTGGCTGTTTTAAGTTGGTTAGGAAGGCTGTTTTCTTCTTTACAACTGACACGGTGGGTGTTTAACAATGTGGCCACTATGATGATCTTTGCCATACCCGTTATTTTTCAGCCCGAATTAAGACGGGCTTTGGAAGAATTTAGCCTTGATCCATTCAGGAATTTGTTCCGTCCCGTTAAGGAATATGATATGGAACAAGTTATCAGTGAAGTAGTCAGAGCAGCAGAACTTCTTTCTGCAAATAGGACTGGGGCTCTGATTGTGTTCGAAGGTAATGTTGGATTAAAGGATATCATTGCGCAGTCGGGAACTATGTTAAATGCGGAAGTCTCTGCTGACTTACTCCTTTCCATTTTTAACACGCGCAGTCCACTTCATGATGGGGCTGTGGTCATTAGAAAAGACCGCATTGTTGCCGCTCGTGTGATTTTGCCATTAGCGGATAGACGTGGTGACCATATCGGTACACGCCATCGAGCTGCCATTGGCATCACAGAAGAAACGGATGCTGTAGCATTAGTGGTTTCAGAGGAAACGGGTGTCATAAGTTTTGCTTACAAAGGTCATTTAACACGGTATGTAGAGCTAAAAGATTTGCCATTCATATTAGAATCATTTATATCTGGTGGGAATCATGAAGCGTGAAAACAAAAACAGAAAACCATTTAAATTTTCTGATAAAACAAAATTGCTACTTCTTTCTTTCATCATTGCGCTTGGTTTGTGGTCTTCTGTAGCGGCAGGCAGTCTGCCAGTTAGATTGACTCAGAAGGTTGAGATATTACAAGTTAATGGCCAAGCTAATTGGTATTATGAAGTAACGCCGTCTACTGTTGACGTAAGCTATGATGTGCCTTTAATCGGCGAAAAGGAACCTCCAGTTGTGTTTGTACGATTAGATCAAGCAAAGTGGGGAGATCAAGAACTCCCGTTGCAAACATTTGCTCCTACCTCTGGTGAAGTTATTTCTCTGAATCCTGAGAAAGTAAAAGTGCATGTAGAACCCATTGTTAGTAAGCTAATGCAAGTCAATGTTGTCAATATGAAAGTTGAACCTGGGCAAGTTATCGTTACCGGGCCTGAAACGGCTGTTGCTCAGGTGACCGATATAAAGGTGCAAAGTCCGCTAACAGGTGCAGAATCCATGCAACTTAAACCGATAGCCGTGGATAAGAACGGAAAAGAAGTAGATAACGTAAAGATTAGCCCTGATTTAATCACTGTAACAATCGAACAGGCTAAAGATACAGTGACAATGCAAGTTCCAGTACTTCCTCAATTTGATGTGCCCAATAATGTTTTTTTAAAGGGTTATACGATTACACCGCGTGTTGTGACAATTCAGGGAACAAGCAGTGTAGTAGACGCTATCTCGTTTATTAACACTGCAAAAATTAGTGTTGCTTCGGGCAGTAGTTCTGTGAACGTAGCTTTAGTCTTGCCAACCGGTATAAAAGTGCTTGAGCCTTCCTCTGGTTGGGTAAAGGTTTCATATTCTGCTGAGACGATGACTGCCACAGAATTGCTTGTAGATGGGCATCTTTATAGCTTTTTGTGCCCTTCGTCACTTCAAATAACAGCTTCAGATATCGTAGTGACGCCCAGTGGCGAACTCACAGACTATCCTACAAGTTGCGTATTTTTAGGAAAAGGAGGCAATTTCTAATGCCTAAAATGTTTGGAACAGACGGAATACGTGGACGATCTAACAAAGAAATGACCCCTGAGTTGGCTTTTAACTTAGGGAAAGCCATAGCTATCATGTTAAGACAATCACACTTAAAAAGGAATAGACCATTGGTAGGTGTAGCGCAAGACACCAGAACATCAAGCAATATGCTGTTTACTGCACTTAGTTCAGGGCTCATGTCTTATGGTGCAGATGTACTGTATTTTGGTGTTCTACCGACACCTGGTTTGTCCATGCTCACAAGACAATTCGAAGCGGACGCTGCAGTTATGGTTTCTGCGTCGCACAATCCAATGGAGGACAATGGCCTAAAAGTGCTCAGTAGCATGGGATTGAAGCTTCAAGAAGCAGAAGAAGAAATATTAGAAGAACTCATGGTTCAAGGTAATAAAGCTGTTTCGTGGCCGGAAATTGGGCAACTTTATAATGTACCGAACAGTAATGAACTTTACGGTGACAAAATCTTAGAGAAATCCAAAATTAATCTTAATCAAATTCCGGTTGTTGTTGATGTCGCTCATGGCGCTACTTATGCGGCGGCTCCCTACGTTTTAAAGAAAGCTGGCGCTCGCGTTCACGTTTTGTTTGCGACTCCAGATGGTTACTGGATAAATCACGAATGCGGTTCTACGCACCTTGATCCGCTGATAAGTGTCGTAAAAGCATTGGATGTGCCAATCGGTTTTGCTTTTGATGGTGATGGAGATCGCGTCATGGCAGTTACGAAAAGTGGTCGTGTTTTAGATGGTGATGACTTGATGGCAATACTTGTCGAATACTTGGCAAAAAAACAGCTTTGGGATCCTAAGATAGTGGTGGGAACTGTTATGACAAATAGTGGTCTTGAAGAGTTTTTACAAAAGATGGGAGGGGAACTCTTAAGGACCAATGTCGGAGACAAGTATGTCTCCGATACCATGCGTGAAACAGGAGCCATGGTTGGAGGGGAACCGTCTGGTCACATTATCTATACGCCGATGAATATTACTGGCGATGGCATTGGTATTATGGCATCCATTCTAAGCATTCTTTCAGAGCTTGATGCTGAACCTGAAGACTTGCTCGTTGATGTGAAAAAGAAAATGCAACGGACAGTGAATGTATCGTTGGGTAAGCGCATAACGTCAGACTTTGATTTATCTGCGTATCCTGAATTGGACAAAATTGTAAACGACTTTTGCCGCGACGGAATGAGGATTGTTCTAAGACCATCTGGTACAGAGCCGTTACTTCGCATAACCATTGAAGGAAATGAGAAGCAAGTGGCGAAAGCGCTGGACACCATTGTGCCTATTGCCGAGCGCCTTTTTAAGGAGTGACTTAGCGATGTGCGGTATTGTGGGGTATGTAGGACCTAAAGACGCTTACGATATTCTCATCGAATCATTAAAAAAACTTGAATATAGAGGTTACGATAGTAGCGGCGTAGCACTAAAAACAAATGATGGCATATTTATAGCTAAAAAGAAAGGGCGTATTTCTGAGCTCGAAAGTGACATTATGGATGTTCCCACTTCTCATTTGGGAATTGCACATACACGATGGGCTACGCATGGTGCACCGAAGGATGAAAATGCTCATCCACACACAGATTGTACAGGTACTATTGCAGTAGTCCATAACGGAATTATAGAGAATTATCGTGAGCTAAAGGCATCGTTGGCACAAAAAGGACACAAGTTTACATCAGAGACGGATACAGAGGTCGTAGCTCATCTTTTGGAGGAATATTACCAAGGAGATATCCTTTCTGCCTTGTTCAAGATTCTTCCCTTATTAAAAGGGGCGTTTGCATTAGGCATAATCAGTTTAAAAGAGGAACGTATATTAGCAGTGAGGCAGGATTCTCCATTGGTTATTGGGCTTGGCAGCGGCGAGAACTTTTTGGCATCTGACATACCTGCTCTCTTATCACACACAAAGGAATTTGTCATAATGGAAAATGGCCAAGTTGCCGACATTAGAGCAGACCATGTGGATATGTACGATTTTGATGGTGACGACATACCGTTGAAAATAACGCATGTAGATTGGGACGAAGCTCAAGCAGAAAAAGGTGGTTACGATCATTTCATGATTAAAGAAATCATGGAGCAAGATCAGGCTATAAAGAACACTCTTTTGGGACGTGTGATTGATAATCACGTTATTCTTGAGGAGTTAACTCCATTGCAGGAAAAACTGCAAAAAACTGAGCGTATTTACATAACAGCCTGCGGCACGGCTTACCATGCCGGTATGGTGGGAGCGTATCTTTTAAGACACATGGCTGGCTTGGATGTGGAAATAGAGGTTGCCAGTGAATTTCGTTATGCAAAACATCATTGGCATGATAATTCCATAGGGCTTGTTATAAGTCAATCTGGTGAGACAGCGGACACACTGCAAGCGCTCAGACTTATGCAGGCTGATGGCATTCCTGTGATTTCAGTAGTTAACGTGTTGGGTAGTTCTGTCTATAGGGAGGCTGATGCGTCACTCCTTACGCAAGCAGGCCCTGAAATCGCTGTTGCTTCTACCAAGGCTTACAGTACACAACTCGCTGTACTTTACCTTTTTGCTATTTACATGGCTCGGCTGAAGGGCCTCTTAGACAACGAGGCAGAAAAGCACATATTGCAGGAGCTTTGGAATGTACCAGAAAAAGTAAGAGTAGTGCTGAATCAAGCTCATACCATAAGAGAAATTGCTCAAGATACCTACAAGACAAATGACATCTTTTTCATCGGAAGGCAATTGGACTATATGTTAGCTCTGGAGGGATCACTAAAACTCAAAGAGATATCCTATATCCATAGTGAGGCATTCCCCGCAGGAGAACTCAAACATGGTCCTTTAGCTTTGGTAACAAGCGATACACCTACCATTGCTATCCTGATGCAAGAAGATATCATGGAGAAAACCATAAGCAACGTATCAGAGGTTAAAGCTCGTCAAGGAGATGTGTTCGTGCTCGCTTTTGAACGCAACAAGAAAGCACTTCACGATATTGGCAGATGGGCATTTTTCGTTCCTGATACACTGCCGCTCCTTGGACCGTTGGTGGGCATACCTGTGTTACAACTTTTTGCATACTACAACGCGGTACTTCGTGGTACAGATGTTGATAAGCCGCGAAATTTGGCAAAGTCGGTAACCGTGGAGTAAGAAATTCAATCAGAAGTTAATCATATTTGTTTGGAGGCGAAAATGTTATGGGACGATATTATGTCACCACACCTATTTATTATGTGAATGCCGAGCCACATGCGGGAAGCGCCTATACTACCATATTTGCAGATGCACTGGCACGATATCATAGACTCGTAGGTGATGAAACATTTTTTCTAACAGGAACAGACGAGCATGGTCAAAATATTATGAAAGTAGCTTCAGAGCGGGGCATAAACCCTCAGGCGTTTGTAGATGAAATGTCAGATAAGTTCAAACAGGCTTGGACGTTTTTACGCATTTCTAACGATGATTTTATAAGGACAACCCAACCACGGCACGAAAGAGTTGTTCAGCATGCCATGGACGTCATGTACAAAAATGGTGATATTTATTTGGGGACCTATAACGGCTGGTACTGTTCAAAATGTGAAACGTTTTATGGGGAAAATGAACTTGTGGATGGTAACTGCCCCATACATCATACCCCAGTAGAATTTGTTTCTGAGGAATCTTATTTCTTTAAATGGAGTAAATATCAAGAGCCATTGCTCGACTTATATAAATCTAATCCAGAGTTTGTTGTACCTAATACGAGGTTAAACGAAATACGCTCCTTCATAGAGCGAGGTTTGAAAGATATATCAGTAACGCGTACAAGTGTGCCCTGGGGTATAACAGTTCCATTTAATTCGCATCATACGGTCTATGTGTGGTTTGATGCACTGCTAAACTACATTTCGGCTTTAGGATATGGCGAAGAAAATAACGAAATGAAGTTCTGGCCAGGTGTGCATTTAATCGGTAAGGACATTCTTAGACATCATGCTGCTATGTGGCCTGCTATGCTTATGAGCTTAGGTTTACCTGTGCCCAAGAAAGTTGTTGCTCACGGATGGTGGCTGGTTTCTGGACAAAAAATGTCTAAGAGCATAGGAAACATTTTTAGCCCTTATGACTTAGCTAATCACATCAAAGATACGGTTAATGTTAATGAAGATACGGCTGTGGACGCATTGAGGTATTTTATGCTTGTTGCAGGTCCTCAAAAAGACGACGCGGACCTTTCACTGGAAGCGCTTTGGAATGTTTATAATGCCGACTTGGCTAATGATTTTGGAAATCTGCTGCATCGTGTTATCGGTTTTATGAAGAAGAAGAACATAGAAAGTGTTCATAAAACCACTGGGGGACGGTTTTCAAGGATATCAGAGGTTGTCGCGGACGCCTTAATTAAATACCGTTCTGCCTTTGAAAATGAAGATCCTCAAGGTGCTTTAATTGCAGCCATGAGTATAGTGAAGTTCCTGAATGATTACCAAGATAAAGAAAAACCGTGGTCGTTGAGCGGCGATGACTTGAATGAAATGCTATATGCCGAGTTGGAAGCATTTAAAGTTGTAACAGCCATGCTTAGCCCAGCTATGCCCTCAGTTTCTAAACAGATAGGTGAAACGTTAAGATGTGACATATCCTTGCTCTTTGGAGAAACAGCTGCATTTTCACCGGATTTAAATGAACCACCTTTATTCCCACGATATAAAGAAGAAAAAGTCTCTTCGGACACAGAACCTAACGTTAGCGAAACAGTAACAAAAAAGGACGAACCGGCTAAAGATGAACAAAAACCTCTCATTGAATATGATCTGTTCTCTCAAGTTGATTTGCGTGTAGCACTTATAGAAGCTGCTGAACGCGTGCCCAAGAGCGATAAACTTATAAAGTTATCTGTTGATCTTGGACCTCTCGGCAAACGTACCGTTGTTGCTGGCATCGGTTTGAAGTATCAGCCTGAGGAATTGGTGGGAAGAAGAATAATTGTCGTTGCTAATTTGCAACCAAGAAAGCTCATGGGTGTTCTTTCTGAAGGCATGCTTCTTGCAGCTACAGGAGAAGATGGCTTACCAAACTTGCTCTCCTGTGATGGAAATCCAGAACCTGGAACAAGGATAAAATGACACCTTCATATATCGATAGCCATACGCACTTGCAAGATGATGCGTTTGACGATGATCGCGATGAAGTATTAAAAAAGGTGAGGTCCAGCCTTGTTTCGTTTCTTTGGGTCGGATACGATATTGAGTCATCAAAAAAGGCTTTAGAACTGAGAAATGAGAGCGAGCCGGTGGCGGTTGGGGTTCATCCCCATGACGCTACTGGCTCAGTGGATGAACTGAAAAAATGGGAATATCTTTACCAGCAGGCTGATGCTGTTGGGGAAATAGGTTTAGATACAGTAAGGTCACAAACTAAGCCAGATGATCAGCTTCTATGGTTTAAGAGGCAGCTTGAGATAGCGCTTTATTATAATAAGCCTGTCATTATTCACGAAAGAGAAGCATTTGACGCTGTAATGGACGTTTTTAACACTTACAGAATAAATGTTCCCGTTATTTTCCATTGTTTCTCCCACGGAAGCAAAGAAGTTTTGCAAGTACTTAAAAAGGATTTCTTTATTTCATTTACAGCGAACATTACCTATCCAAAGTCTGATGACATACGTGCTGCTCTGTCTGTGGTACCTTTGGACCATTTATTATTGGAAACGGATAGCCCTTATTTACCTCCTCAAATCATTAGGGGAAAACGAAATGACCCGACTTTCGTCGTGGAAGTGTATAAGAAAACTTGCGAACTCCGTGGCATTGACATGGAGTACCTGAGTACTCAAGTACTGGAGAACTTTACTTCTGTATTCCCTACAACGCTGCCTTTCCTTAAACATAATGTTCAGTAAAGGCAGTGTTAATGTTATATTAAATGTGAGAGTGTTAACAATAGAACCATTACAATGCATTCGTCACGCAGAGAGTGGCGAATGAGGAGGTGAAACGTTTGAATAAGTTCGATGTTTCTGTTGATACCAGGCTTTGCAAAGCTTGCGGTTTATGCGTTTTAGTGTGTCCCAAGAAGGTCTTCGAACTTAGGGACGAAGATGGCAAAAGTGTTCCTGTGAATGCATTGGCTTGCATTGGTTGTACTCAATGCTATCAGATTTGTCCAGACTTTGCCATAACGGTGTACAAGAAAGAGGGTGCATTGGCTTGAACAGAATTGTCATGGGTGACGTGGCATGTGCCATGGGCGCCATAGATGCTGGACTACGTTTTTATGCCGGTTATCCAATAACTCCTTCTTCTGAAATTGCCGAAACACTTTCAGAAATGCTACCCAAACATCAAGGTATCTATCTGCAGATGGAAGATGAAATAGGAAGCATCATGGCTGTTATAGGTGCTTCCTATGCTGGATTCCCAGCTATGACAGCTACCAGTGGTCCAGGTTTTTCTCTGATGCAGGAGGCAATTGGTTACGCTGCCATGGCCGAGATTCCTATAACTATCGTTAACGTCATGAGGGCTGGACCTTCTACAGGGCTAGCAACGCAAATCGGTGAAGGAGATCTCATGCAGGCTATATGGGGCACTCATGGGGATCATCCCGTTGCAGTGTTTTCTCCGGGAAACGTTAGAGAGTTTTATATATATACACAAAAAGCGTTATATTGGGCGGAAAAACTACGGATGCCTACCATTGTACTAGCAGACGAAGTTGTAGGCCATATGAGGCAAAACGTGGACTTTCCAGAGCCTATTGTCATACCAGAAAGAACATTGCCTAACGTTCCTCCAGAAAAGTACTTGCCTTACGCCACAGAGAACGGCGATGTCATGCCCTTGCCCCCATTGGGGAAAGGCTACACATGGCACGTTACCGGATCCGCACATACGGAAAACGGATTCCCAACGATCCGACCTGATAAAGTAAAAGAGTTGTTGGACAGACTGAACACGAAAGTCCAACGCCATCGTAATGAACTTATCGAATACGAGACCTTCATGCTTGAAGACGCAGAAACGCTTGTAATCAGCTTTGCTTCCATGGGTAGGGTATCTAAAGGTGTTGTAAGCGAACTAAGAGAGCAAGGCTACAAGGTCGGACTAATAAGACCTTTTACCATGTGGCCATTTTTCAAAGATGAACTTTCAAATATTGTTAGCAATGTTCACCCTAAAAAAATCGTTGTGCCTGAGATTAACTATGGTCAGCTCAGACTACTTGTAGAATGGGCGTTAAAAGGCTTTGATATTCCAGTGATTGGCGTAAATCTGGTCAATGGTGATCTTATTCCGCCTGAAATGATTGAGGAGGCGATCCTTCATGGTTAATGAAAATGATGCTGAAGCAAGCTTTGTTCCCATGTCTTCAGCACCAGATAAATGGTTAAGAAAAGAGCATCTTCCTCATATATGGTGCCCTGGTTGTGGGATAGGAACCATATTGCGTCAGGTCATTGAGCAGTTTACAAAACTTGGATGGAAGAATGACGATGTTGTTTTTGTAACGGGTATCGGCTGCACAGGTAGAGCTTCAGGTTATGTCAATGCTCAAACACTTCACACCATACATGGAAGGGCCTTGCCAACAGCTACAGGGATAAAAATGGCTCGCCCAGATATGCATGTCGTTGCCATGCTCGGTGATGGTGACGGTGTTGGTATTGGCGGGAATCATTTTATACATGCGGCAAAGAGAAATATCGGTGTTACAGCTATCGTAGTCAACAACCGAATCTACGGTATGACAGGGGGGCAAGTATCTCCAACCACACCTCAAGGCTCAAAATCTACTACAACGCCTTACGGAAACGTTGAGCCTTCTATGGACGTTTGTAAACTTGCTCTGGGTGCTGGTGCAACTTTTGTTGCTCGTGTACATACGGCAAACCCGGTTTATGTCGGCCAGATAATCGGCAGAGCACTTCAACATGATGGTTTTGCCGTGGTCGAGGTGCTTTCCCAGTGCCCAACCTACTTTGGGCGTTTTAATGGCATGCCTGATCCTGTGCAAATGCTCCAGTGGTTCAAAGAGAACACGTTTATGGCAAAAAGTCCCGAAGATGAAAAAGAAGGGAAAATTCCCATAGGTGTCTTCAAAGATGATAAGACGACGCCTGAGCTAAGTAAGAGTTATAGAAATCTTTGGGAGGCGTAGGAATGGCTATGAGACGTGAAGTTTATATCGTTGGTTCAGGTGGTCAAGGTGTCGTTTTGATGGGAGCGCTTTTGGCTGAGGCATATGCGTTAAAGAATTGGAATGTAGTTCAAACAGTTGTATATGATGCCGCTCAGAGGGGTGGCTTAGCGCGTGCTGAGGTAGTTATGAGTGATAGTGAAATATATTATCCGAAAGTGCGAAAAGCAGATGTCATAGTTGCATTTGCTGCAGATGCGTTGCCGGGAGCAAGGCCTAAAATGGATGAGCATACCGTAATTTTAGCTGATGAGAGCTTGAAGGATAAGAACTTAGAGCAATACGGAACGAAACTCTTGTTTGTTCCATTTGAACGATGGGCAAAAGAAGAGTTGCACAGTTCACGTGTTATGAACATGGTTGCTCTTGGCCGTGTTCTAAAGACATTGGGTGATGTAAGTATTGATGAAGTAGAACAGGCATTAAAAGAAAGATTTAAAGGTGACTTATTCAAGTTAAACATGGCTGCCGTTAAAATTGGGCTGGAAGCAAGTGAATTTTAATTAATGTTTTTAGGAGGCGATTGTTAATGGAATATGTGGAAAGCCCTGTAGTAATTGATGTAAAAGGCAGAATGGTCCTCGATTCAAGAGGAAATCCCACGGTAGAAGCTACAGTACTACTTGAGGATGGTACCATGGGCACAGCAGCTGTGCCATCGGGTGCGTCAACGGGAAGCCGAGAGGCACTGGAATTGCGCGACGGCGGTAAAGAATTTGGTGGTAAAGGTGTCAGCAAAGCTGTAGCCAATGTCAATGAAGTTTTAGCAGAAGTAGTCATCGGAATGGATGCCTACGACCAGACTGGTATTGATATGGCCATGATTGAAGCTGATGGGACAGAAAATAAATCAAAATTAGGCGCCAATGCCATTCTTGCGGTTTCTCTGGCTGTGGCTCAAGCTTCTGCAAAGTCGCTTGGAATTCCGCTGTTTGCCTATCTTGGCGGTGTGCAGGGGAGAACTTTGCCCATACCTATGATGAATGTAATCAATGGTGGAGTCCACGCTGACAGTGGTTTGGACTTCCAAGAATTCATGATCGTACCTGCCGGTTTCTCAACTTTCAGCGAAGCTTTAAGAGCAGGTGCAGAAGTATATGCGAGCCTGAAAACGCTACTCAAAAAGCAAGGGTATCGCATTGCAGTAGGAGATGAAGGCGGTTTTGCACCCAGTTTACCCAACCACAAAGCAGCTTTGGAAGTACTTGTGCAGGCTATAAAAGATGCTGGTTATGAACCAGGGAAACAAGTTTATCTTGCGTTGGATGCCGCCGCATCAGAATTTTTCGATGGTGGCAAATACAGATATGAAGGTAAAGAGCTTTCACCTAAAGAGATGCTTTCTGTCTACGAAGAAATGGTGGAAGGTTATCCTATCATTTCTATTGAAGATGGCATGGGAGAGCAGGATAAAGAAGGATGGAAGCTTATTACAGAAAGTTTGGGCAATAAAGTAATGCTCGTTGGCGACGATGTGTTTGTTACAAACCCAAAAATATTTGCAAAAGGCGTAGAGGATAAGATTGCCAATGCGATATTGATAAAACTTAACCAGATCGGTTCAGTGACTGAAACACTCGATGTAATTCGTACTGCTCATCTGGTAGGTTATCGTTCCATTGTTTCTCATCGTTCCGGTGAGACAGAAGATACCACTATCGCGCACTTGGCAGTAGCAAGTAATGCTGGTTTCATAAAGACCGGTGCACCCGCTCGTTCCGAACGTGTGGCAAAATACAATGAACTGCTTCGTATTGAAGAGTATCTTGGAAACGGTGCTGTGTACTTTGGCAGTATTTTCCCATGGTGGAGAGCGGTAAAACGATAATACGAGTGAGAGTGATCTGAATGAAAGAATTCCTTGTGGCATCTGCCAGTGACATACTTAGCGGCAACGTTACGGATGCATATTTCGAACGCACAGAAGAAATACTATCAAAAGCTGGTAAGAATCCCGAAGTTGTCATGGAATTGCACGTAAAACAATTCCCTTCAAGAGACTACGGTTTTGGGGTATTAGCTGGGATTAATGAGGCTCTCAAATTGCTGGAAGGTTTACCAGTCACCGTTGAGGCAATGGAAGAAGGCACCATTATGTTCCCTGGTGAACCTGTGTTGAACATCAAGGGTCCTTACCTCAGTTTTGGGAAATTAGAAACAGCTATTATTGGCTTTGTGGCTTTTATGACAGGTATTGCTACCAAAGCTGCGCGTTGTAGAGTTGCGGCGTGGGATAAAAAGATGTTGAGTTTTGGCACCAGGCGTATGCATCCCGCTGTTGCCCCTGCCATAGAATACAGTGCATACATAGGCGGTATGGATGGGGTTAGTAACGTCGAGGGAGCTCGAAGGATTGGCATACCGGCTGCTGGTACTATGCCTCATGCCCTTGTGTTAGCCTTAGGCGGCGATCCGGGTACTGCCTTCGAATACTACGATAAGTATTTAGACCCATCCGTACCTCGGATTATGCTGGTGGATACCACCGGGGCTCCTTTTAATGAAACTATGGAAGCGGCAAAAAGGCTTGGTACGAGACTTGAAGGTATCAGGCTGGATACGAAGGACTTGGCTTATACGCTTTCGAGTATCCGTTGGGAACTGGATCGTATGGGGTTAAGAAATGTGGATTTCTGGATAAGCGGTGGCATTGATGAATACGAAATACCCATTTATGAGCCCATGGTTGCAGGGTTTGGCGTTGGAACAAAACTGGCAAATGCGCCTGTGTTTGACTTCGCTCTTAAAATAGTAGAGGTTGACGGAGAGCCTAAAGCCAAGTTTTCCAACACTCCTGGTCATAAAAACGTATGGCGTTCCAATGATGGCGACGTAGTTTCACTTTACGACTGTGAGCTTAGTGGGCAGAAAATGCTTCAGACTGTGATAGACCAGGGAATACCTGTAGGCGAAAAGAAAAGTCCTCAAGAGATTCGCAATTACGTTCTGAATCAGCTTAAGGATTTACCAAGCGGAATAAAGAAAATAGTTTCTCCTGAAAAATGGCCTGTTAAATACAGCGCTAGGCCTTAAAGGCCTGGCGCTGTTGGCGCAAGAAGCTATAAACATCCTGCGTTTTTCCTGCAATGAGCAGGATATCAGAATCTCTAACGACATAGTCGCTATTTCCTAAGATGAAATCTTCCTTGTTCTTGACTCCAATAATGAGAATACCGTATTTAGTGGGAGTCTTTAATTCGCTGAGCTTTTTGCCAACCCAACTGTTCGGTGGTTTAAGTTCTGACATGACTAAGTCTGTGTATATGCCCATTACATCGTAAATATGACCTTCAAGGAGCTGATAAGCAGCTCTAACACCACTTTCTGCCGCCGGCATGATTACTTTCTCCACACCCAGCTTTCTTAGTAACCTTGCTTGCAGTTCAGAATTGGCACGCGCTACAACGCGTATACCTTCTTCAAGTAGCTCCAGAGATAGCAGTGCCGACAAATCAAGTTCAGAAATAGCTACGACGGCAAAATCAACATTCCTAACACCAAGTGATAAGATATCATTCTTTGTCATCTTGTAAAGATCCGCTTGCGCAGCGACTACTAAGTAAGGAGAAAGTTCCTTTATAGCAGTTTCGTCTTTATCAATGCCGATTACCTCGTGTCCTAGTTCGGCAGCTGTCTTAGCAAAAGCACTGCCAAACCTTCCAAGGCCAAAAACGGCGATACTCTTTTTTGCCACAATGTTCCCTCCTCGTTTGTTACCCTACAATTATATCTTCTTCAGGATATGTGTAGCTCGGTAACTCAGGCTTAAATATGTAACCTGTCAATATGGTGAACACGCCAACTCTACCTATAAACATCGTTAATATCAGTACAATCTTTGAGCCTACAGTCAAGGTAGGTGTAATACCTGTTGTGAGACCCACTGTGCCCAGTGCTGAAAACACTTCAAAAGCTATCCTTTGAAGCGGCAACTGGGGTTCAAAAATACTCATCAAAAATATGCTGATAACAGCTATAGTAATGTTCAGGATTAATATGGCATTAGCAGTGTCCAATATGGACCATTTTATGGTTCTATGTGCAACATGAACACGATTAGAGCCCGTTAGTACAGCTTTTATGTATTGAAAAACACTAAAGAATGTTGTGGTTTTTATGCCACCTGCAGTACCTCCAGGTGACCCACCAATGAACATAAGTAGCATGGTTACCAATAACGTTGGCATCGTGGCATATCCGTGATTAATGGTAGCGAAGCCGGCTGTCCTTGGGGTGACGCTTTGAAAAAGGGCCGCCCAGATCTTGCCAGAGAGTGGTAATGCACCGAGAGTCTTCGGATTATTCCATTCAAAGATAGCTATCAAAGCAGCTCCAGAGATGATAAGAACGGCAGTTACTGTCAGTACGATTCGGGTATGAAGTGAAAATACAAACTTTCTTTCTCTGATTCGCTGGAATATTTCAGACCAAACCACGAATCCTAACCCACCAGCGATTATGAGGCCCATTATAGTTAAATTTACAATGGGACTCTGTACGAATTGCGATAAAGAACGGAACCCTCCATGAACATCGAAACCTGCATTGTTGAAAGCACTGACGGAATCGAAAATAGATGCCCATATACCTCCTGCTAAGCCGCGTTGAGTAAGGTAATAAGGAACAAATTTGAAAGACAATAAGAGCGCACCTAATGCCTCAAGAGCAAAAGAAAACCTGACAGTGAATCCCAATAGTTTTACAATACCTTGCATGCTACTTACATTGAATTGAGATGCCAATGTAAGTCTTGTGCGAAGACCTATGCGGGCTCCAGTTAACAATAATAATGTGAACGTCGTGATAGTGAGATAGCTTAAGCCACCAAACTGAATAAGTAACATAATGATGAACTGTCCAAAAAAGTTAAAGTAGTCCCACGTGTCTTTAACTACAAGTCCTGTCACACACACTGCAGATGTGCTGGTAAACAACGCGTCCACAAAATCGGTAAAGCTGTGACTTCTTGACGCGATGGGTAATGTTAGTAATACAGCACCCACAATAATTACTAAAGCAAAGCTTCTTACAATAAGACGTCTCGACTTGATAGCTTCTTCCATTTTCATTCACCTCATTTAGTCACGGCTATACATTATAGAACAAAAACGGGAAAAGTGTTAAAATAATTTTAACAGAGGAGGTGTTCCTATGAACAGTCCCGAACAAGAATTCAACGTATCCGAGCCTATCGCTGGAGACGTGATGGAACAAGGTGGTACGCAGCATATGGATGCAAATAGACCTCAGATCAAAACAGAATTACCAGGACCTAAGGGAAAGGCAATTATAGAGCGTGATGCGAAAGTTATGTCAACTTCACTAAGCCGTGAAGTCCCTTTGGTTGTAGAACGTACAAAAGATGTTTGGATTTTTGATGTGGATGGAAATCAATTCTTGGATATGACAAGTGGAGTAGGTGTAACGAACGTGGGGCACACGAACCCACTTGTGGTGCAAGCTATCAAGGAGCAAGCAGAAAAATTCCTGCATTTCGCAGGTACGGATTTTTATTATGAATCGCAAGTTACATTGGGTGAAATGCTCAACGAGATAAGGCCTTTTCAAGAACCTGGGCGAGTGTTTTTCACTAATAGTGGAACGGAGTCAGTGGAAGCGTCCATAAAGCTGGCTCGTTATAAAAGCAAACGACCACTTTATATAGGTTTCTTAGGTGCTTTTCATGGAAGAAGTATGGGGTCATTAGCCTTTACCTCTTCAAAAGCTGTTCAACGTCGCTACTTTTCTCCTATGATGCCTGGAGTAGTTCATATCCCATTCCCGGACAGCTACAGACCTCCCGAGGGAGTTGCACCAGAAAAAGTCACGGATTATGTCATCTGGTACTTGAATCGTGTGTTCGAAACCATTGCGCCACCTGAAGATGTGGCTGCTGTTTTGGTGGAACCTATCCAAGGCGAAGGCGGATACATTGTTCCTCCGAGTGATTTTTTCCCTCGTTTGAAAGAAGAGTTAGATAAGTACGGTATCTACCTTATTGTCGATGAAGTGCAGAGTGGCATGGGAAGAACAGGAAAAATGTTCGCCATTCAAAATTTTGGTGTGGAACCGGACATTGTAGCTATTGCTAAAGGCATAGCATCAGGCATGCCCATGGGTGCTTCTTTAGCCCGTGAGAGCGTTATGGATTGGGAAGAGTCTGCTCATTCCAATACCTACGGTGGAAACCCTGTGGCAGCTGTGGCCGCTATAGAGACCATTAAACTACTGCGAGCCGGACTCGTGGAAAATGCTGCCAAAGTGGGCACTTACTTTATGGCACAACTGCGCGAACTCCAGAAGCGTTATGAACAGATAGGCGATGTCAGAGGTATTGGTTTAATGCTTGCAATCGATTTTGTAAAAGATCCTGTTAAGAGGGATTATAATTATGAGTTAAGAAATAAAGTCATAGAAGAAGCTTTCAAGCGTGGTTTGGTATGTCTGGGTGCAGGACAAAGTGCTATAAGATTTGCTCCGCCTCTGACGCTTACAGAGCAGCATGTAGATGTTGCCATAGAGATTTTGGACGATGCCATAAAAGCCGCGCTGAATTAGCTTCCAGTTCTTTTATCTCGGAGGCGATAAGTGTTGGAACTTAAAAGAACCTCTTTATATGAGGTTCATAGAGCGTTAGGTGCAAAGATGACAGCTTTTGCTGGTTTTGAAATGCCTTTGCAGTATTCAGGCATTATCGACGAGCATATGGCAGTTAGGACTGCTGTGGGCATGTTTGATGTTTCTCACATGGGAGAGCTGTATTTCAAAGGCGATATAGGGTCCATAGATATGTTAGTTACAGCAGACGTCAAAAAGCTGTTGCCTGGGAAGGCCATATACACCATGCTTCTTAACGAGAATGCTGGTGTGGTGGACGACCTTATTCTATACAAATTATCAGCGAACGAGCTTTTATTGGTGGTAAATGCAGCCAATACTTCTAAAGATGAAACGTTTATACGCACAAACCTGAACTCGGCAGAGGTTTTTGAAAATGTATCTGATAAGTACTTTGACATCGCTGTGCAAGGGCCAAAGAGTGCTGTTATGGTAGAACAGTTCTTTCATGTTGCTGCTTTAGTACCTTTTGAGTTTGCTACCTTCGGTGACCTCATTGTTAGCAGAACCGGGTACACTGGTGAAGATGGTTTTGAGATTTATGGTCCTATGGAAGATGCGCCGTTGTGGTGGAACCGCTTCATGGAGGCAGGAAAGGGATTTGGCTTAAAACCAGCTGGATTAGGTGCCCGGGACACACTGCGTATAGAAGCAGGCTTGCCTTTATACGGCCATGAGCTTAATGATGAAACGACACCGTTGGAGTCTAACTATGGATTCGTTATAGATTGGGATAAAGGATCGTTTTTGGGAAAAGACGTTCTTGTTTCACAAAAGCAGCAAGGCGTGCAAAAGAAGTTAATGGGTCTGGAGATTTCAGGTGGTATAGCACGTGAAGGTAATAAAGTGCTTGCTGATGACAGTGAAATCGGCGTTGTCACCTCAGGTACTATGGCACCGTTCCTTAAAAAAAGTATTGCTATGGCATTCCTTCGTTCAGATAAATCCAAGATTGGCACTGAGGTAACTGTGAACGTACGAGGTAAATTATTACCAGCTCGCGTGGTATCAAAGTTCTTCTACAAACGGGAGGCGAAATAGCGTATGCAGTATGTTCCGCATACAAAGGAAGAAATCAAAGACATGCTTAATGCTATTGGCCTTCATAATGTAGATGAGCTCTTTGCCGATATCCCCAGCGAAGCACTGTTAAAGAGGCATCTTAACATACAGGGTGGCTGGGATGAGGAGCATTTGAGATCTTACTTTAGACAAGCCGCCATCCAGCTTCCAGATGCGTCACGTGCTGTTTATTTCTTGGGTGGTGGAGTTTATGACCACTATGTTCCTTCTGTGGTAGATAGAATCATTTCATTGCCTGAGTTTGAAACCGCTTATACTCCATATCAAGCCGAAGTCAGCCAAGGCACACTGCAAGCCATGTATGAATACCAATCACTCATATGTGATCTCACGGGCATGGACGTTACCAATGGGAGTATGTATGACGGTGCTAGTGCCGCTGCAGAGGCTGCCCTAATGGCTATGCGTATAAATGGAAAGCACCGCATTGCTATTTCGTCCTGCGTAAACCCAGATATTCTTGAGGTGTTGAAAACATACCAGATAGGTCAAGAATTTGACATTATCATGTTGCCTGAAAAGGAAGGCGTTACGGATTTTTCACAGCTTGAGGATACGCCTGATTTATCGTGCGTGGTCATTCAGAGTCCGAATTACTTCGGATTTCTTGAAAATATGGCTGGTGCGTCAGAAGTGGCTCATAAACAAGGTGCTTTGTTCATCTCAGTAGTCGATCCTATTTCTTTGGGTATTCTAAAATCACCTAAAGACTACGGTGCTGATATTGTAGTGGGTGAAGGTCAAAGTTTGGGTAACCACATGAACTATGGTGGTCCTCACTTCGGCTTTTTAGCAACGAAGAGAGATTTTATCAGAAGTATTCCGGGACGCATAGCTGGTGAAACTGTCGATGCTGATGGCAATATCGGTTATGTTTTAACACTACAGACCCGCGAACAACACATTAGAAGAGAAAAAGCAACGTCAAACATAACAAGTAACGACTGGCTCATGGCCTTGGGTTCTGCAGTTTATCTATCATTGTTGGGTGGTTCTTTAAAAGACTTAGGCGAAGCCATACTTACACGTAGCACTTATCTTTCAGAGCAATTGACGATGATTGGCTATCCTGTGGCACAGAGGCAGTATTTCTTTAAGGAATTTCCCATAAAAGTGAAAGATGCTGAACATGTGCAAAGAGAGCTTGCTGCTGCTAATTACTTTGTGGGTCCTGTTATCGATGAACATACCCTTTTGGTTGCGGTAACGGAAAAACGTAGCAAAGAACAGATGGATACATTGGTTAAACTTATGGAGGAATTGCAATGAGCAGGCGGGCTAACCAGTCGGTGCGACTTTTAAGAGATCTCCACAAAAATGGAAGAAAAGGCATGATGATTCCTGAAGGTGGTTTGGAGAATCGTCCTGCATCAGAACTTTTACCAGCAGAATTCTTGCGTGATGGTGAGCCTTCTCTACCTCACATATCGGAAGTAGATACAGTAAGGCATTTTGTCAACTTGTCTAACTTAAACTATGGTGTTGATAATGGGTTTTACCCGTTGGGTTCTTGTACTATGAAGTACAATCCGAAAATAAACGATGAAGTAGCTGCGCTTTTTCAGGATATTCACCCTGCGTTGCCTGATGTCTATGTTCAGCCATTGCTTGGTTTACTTTATGAACTTCAGCAAGACCTTTTAGAAATAACGGGTATGGATGCTATCACACTTCAACCTGCTGCTGGTGCCCATGGAGAGCTTACGTCTTTGCTTATGGCTAAAGCTTACTTTAAGGATAATGGTTTGACCCACAAAGATACCGTAATTATTCCTGACTCTGCTCATGGTACCAATCCTGCATCCGCTACTATGGCAGGATTCCACGTTTTTACAGTGAAATCTGATGAAGAAGGTTTGGTTGACATGGATGCTCTAAGCTCCATGGTCAACGAACATACGGCAGTGTTAATGCTTACTAATCCGAACACACTTGGGAAATTTGAGAAAAATATCCTTCAGATTTCTCAGCTCATCCACAATGTGGGCGGCCTCATGTACTGCGATGGGGCAAATTTAAACGGTATCCTCGGTTGGGCGCGTCCCGGAGATATGGGGTTTGATTTTGCACATCTCAATTTGCACAAAACATTTAGTACCCCACATGGCGGTGGTGGACCCGGTTCTGGACCTGTTGCAGTTAAGAAGCATATTGAACCATATTTACCCAAGCCTGTACTTGTTAGAGACGGCGTAGGCTTTAGATGGGACCTTGATAGGCTAAAAAGTATCGGTAAAATGCGTTCTAATTTCGGTAATATTTTGGTTGCCCTTAGAGCGCTCGCTTATATAAAATCTTTAGGTGGAGCTGGGCTACGCGAAGCAGGTACGATGGCTGTCTTAAACGCTAACTATATGCGTGTCAGCATGGAAGATGTACTTCCCACGGCTTATCCGGGTATGTGCAAGCATGAATTCGTAGCTACCGCAGAAGATATAAAAAAGAATTATGGAGTGAAGGCTCAGGATATTGCAAAAGCACTTCTGGACAAAGGTTTCCATGCGCCTACCATGTATTTCCCTCTCATCGTAAAAGAAGCACTAATGATTGAGCCTACAGAAACGGAAACAAAGGATACGCTCGACGCGTTTATCGATGCTATTAGGGATATTGTTGATGAGTGCAAAGAAGACCCTAAGACAGTTGAAGAAGCGCCGCATTACACGCCTGTAAGACGCTTAGACGAAGTAAAAGCATCTAAAGAATTGAAAGTTAGGTGGTAGCGCTTTCTGCGCTGCCGCCTTTTTGCTTTTATAATGCTCTCCCATAAATGAGGTGAAATGGTTATATGGTAAACATACTTAAAGGTGCGCCAGTTGCTGATGCCATTTATGAGGAACTTTCCAAAATGAATGGTGCGAATCCACTTCTTAGTATCATAAAGTACAAAGGTACTGATGCAGGTGGCTATCTCAAAGGCCTCACAAAAAGTGCGAATAGGGTAAATGCACGTCTTCAAGTGACCGAAGTGGAACATTATGACGAATTGTTGAAGACTGTGCAGGAAATGGGAGCAAATGATTGCGTAAGCGGTGTTTTGCTTCTTAAGCCGTTCCCCAAGGATTGGAATTTTAGAGAAGCAGTGAAGCTCTTACCGCCTAGTAAAGATGTGGATGCTTTGCACCCAGTTAATCTCGGTTTGCTTGCTCAGAACCTTGCTCTGCTCATGCCTGCCACACCGCAGAGCATCATACAGATATTAGATTTCTACAATATTCCCATTGAGGGGAAGAATATACTAGTAATTGGTAGAAGTGAAGCAGTGGGGCTTCCCGCTGCACTTATGTTGCTTCACAGGAATGGTACCGTAACCATTGCTCACAGCAGAACAAAAGATATTCCTTCTTTATCGGTTAAGGCAGACATATTGGTTGTAGCCATAGGGAAGGCTCATTTTGTAAATGAAACATTCGTAAAAAATGGCGCAGTGGTCATCGATGTGGGAACAAACATGACTGACGATGGCAAAGTTGTAGGCGACGTCGATTTCGACAGTGTCATGCCTTTAGTAAGCGCCATAACTCCTGTGCCAGGTGGAGTAGGCTCTGTAACCACTGCTTGCCTATTCAAGAATTTGTTTACTTGTTATTATATGAATCATTCTGCATAGGAAGATTCTTCAGAACGTTCTGAAGTGGGGGCCTCTTTAATTGCGAAACGTTTCTTCTTAACAGAGAGTACTTGTCTGTGGAAAGAAGGGCATAAATTAAAGAGGTCTTTATCTCTTTCGTTTCGCTATCTTCTGTATCCGACGCATCCTTGAATGCCTGAAGGACTTCCGTTCCCATTCTGGTCAAAGCCTCTATGCCTTGGTTACGGTGTATTATCCATCCCACATCGCTTTGAGCGATGGCACTTACACCGAATACCTTTGCTGTGTGTAGCAAAAAACCTATTTCTATCCCATATCCCGTGTAAAATGGCAGCGATTTTAGCAGTTCCATACGCGCCGCCGTAAATCCTGACAGTGGTTGGAATAAAAACAATAGCTCGGGCATCTCCATGCTCAAAAGTGGTCTTACCAATATTTCTGTAACGCGGCCGCCGCCACTTTTCAGAGTTTTGTCTTCAGCTCCACCTCTATTAAAATAACCTTTTACCAATTGCAAATCTTTTCTCAAAACCAACGGTCCCACAATATTGAGAACCATTTCTTCCGTAGGGTTTTTTATATCTGCATCTAAAAAGGCTACGATGTCCATGTTGTTCACAACAAAAAGCGATTTCCAAAGGGCTTCACCTTTTCCCCTATAGGCACCAAATTCTGGGAAAACATCTCCACTTCGATAAACTTCTGCTCCAGCTTCCTTGGCTACTCGTGATGTGCCGTCTGTAGAATCATTATCCATTACCACAATTCTGTCTAAAATTCCTTCTTTTTTGAGTGGCATATAACATGCGATGACATTTGCTACGGTTTCTTCCTCATTAAAAGCTGGAATTACTAAACCTATTTTTTGTTTCCTCTCAAACTTTTTCTGCTTTATCCATTCCTTTTTAAAGGAATCTTTCGGAAATGTGTTGCGCAAGAAAAGAGTCGTGGGGTCGCTATGTGTAAGCTGCTGCCTATTAGCTTCCTTCATATCTTTTGTTCTTTGACGCTGTTGATAAACCAATATAAAACTTGTGACGCCATTGCCATCCTGAATTTTCTTGACCAGGTTCCACAAAAAATGTTCTTCGCTAATGGGATTTGGAAGGCCAAGCACGGCAAGGTCAAACATGGGAAGTTGTTCCATGATGGCTGCTGTCGCATCAGAATTCCCTAATGGAATGAAGTTAACTTCCTGCAGTTCATCTTGCTTAAAGCCTCTGTCGAAAGAAACGTCATCTTGGGTGATTTCTGTAATCTGTGGTTTATACAGGTTTATTAACCTCGCATGTTCCATCATGCCTGATGTTTGAAGGGCTTTTCCCACCAATTCAAAAAGGCCTACGTTAGCACGTCCTCTACTAAAGATACCAACTCTTTTCTTTCTTTTGTAATTCCTCATGTAACTCAAAACTAAATTCTGGCAAGTGTTCATGAGTGTATTAACAGTGCCCACGTCTATTTTTATAGTAGATAAATCCAACGTTACTGACAAATCCATCCTCCGTGAAACCATGTCTAACGCTTGCTTTACATCAGTAACCCACGTCAATGGCTGGTTTTCAGAGAGGTTATTAAGAAATCTCGTTAGCGTAGCATTTGGTTTTCTTTCACTGATGTATATCATGTTTGAATTTTACACCTTGGTGTAAATAAAGCTGGTTTTTTCTATGGCAGAAAAGAGTTTTGGACCTTATTTTTTCATAATGTGACTTAAAAGGCTTGACAAAATTTATTTGGTGTCCTATACTTAATAACGCCTGCTTAGAGATGAGCACGGTGAGAGCTCAAAGCGGAGAGCGATGAGCTCGAAGATAAAGAACGCCGAAAGGTGAAAAACCGGGGACAGGAAGAGAAGAAAGCGGTCGGAAAGACTAAAAAAGTATCTACAAGATAGATACAGTGAATCAAAATCGAGTAGGGATTAAACGGAAGTGAATATAGAGAATATATCACGGAGGGTTTGATCCCGGCTCAGGACGAACGCTGGCGGCGTGCCTAATGCATGCAAGTCGAGCGAGTTATTGCTTTCGGGTAATAACTCAGCGGCGAACGGGTGAGTAACACGTAGGTGATCTACCCTTCAGAGGGGGACAACCTTGGGAAACCGAGGCTAATCCCACATGAGTTCGTTGGCAGGGATGCTGATGAAGAAAAGGTTACTGAGAAGTAATCGCTGAAGGATGAGCCTGCGGCCCATCAGGTAGTTGGCGAGGTAAAGGCTCACCAAGCCGAAGACGGGTAACCGGTCTGAGAGGATGTACGGTCACACTGGGACTGAGACACGGCCCAGACTCCTACGGGAGGCAGCAGCAGGGAATTTTGGGCAATGGGCGAAAGCCTGACCCAGCGACGCCGCGTGGAGGAAGAAATCCTTCGGGATGTAAACTCCTGGACTGGGGGACGAGAGAGGACGGTACTCCAGTAGAAAGGGACGGCTAACTACGTGCCAGCAGCCGCGGTAAAACGTAGGTCCCGAGCGTTGTTCGGATTCACTGGGTGTAAAGGGCGCGTAGGCGGTTGTTTGTGTCTCATGTGAAAACTCAGGGCTCAACTCTGAGATTGCGTGGGAAACTAAGCAGCTAAGAGGACGGTAGAGGGGAGTGGAATTCCCGGTGTAGCGGTAAAATGCGTAGATATCGGGAAGAACACCGGTGGCGAAGGCGGCTCTCTGGGCCGATCCTGACGCTGAGGCGCGAAAGCTAGGGGAGCGAACCGGATTAGATACCCGGGTAGTCCTAGCCGTAAACGATGGGTGCTAGGTGTTGGGGGGTAAAGACCCTTCAGTGCCGGAGCGAACGCGATAAGCATCCCACCTGGGGAGTACGGCCGCAAGGTTGAAACTCAAAGGAATTGGCGGGGGTCCGCACAAGCGGCGGAGCATGTGGTTTAATTCGATGCTGCCCGAAGAACCTTACCAGGGTTTGACATGATGGTAGTAGTAACCTGAAAGGGGAACGACCTGACCGTAAGGGAAGGAGCCATTGCAGGTGTTGCATGGCTGTCGTCAGCTCGTGCCGTGAGGTGTCGGCTTAAGTGCCGTAACGAGCGCAACCCTCATCCCTAATTGCTACTTACGAAGAGTGAGAGCACAATAGGGAGACCGCTGGCGAAGAGCCAGAGGAAGGGGAGGATGACGTCAAGTCAGCATGGCCTTTATGCCCTGGGCTACACACATGCTACAATGCAGGGTACAATGGGAAGCGAAGCCGCGAGGTGGAGCAAATCCCGAAAAGCCCTGCTCAGTTCGGATCGTACGCTGCAATTCGCGTGCGTGAAGTCGGAGTCGCTAGTAACCGTGGATCAGCAAAGCCGCGGTGAATACGTTCTCGGGCCTTGCACACACCGCCCGTCAAGCCACCCGAGTCGGGTTCACCAGAAGGCCGGTAACCGAAAGGGCCGGACGACGGTGTGCCTGGTAAGGAGGGCTAAGTCGTAACAAGGTAGCTGTACCGGAAGGTGCGGCTGGATCACCTCCTTTCTAAGGAGAATCTTTTAGAAACTCCTTTTTTCTTCCTTTCCTGCCCCAGGTAAAAAGGGCCCTTAGCTCAGTAGGCTAGAGCGTGCCCCTGATAAGGGCAAGGCCCGAGGTTCGAATCCTCGAGGGCCCACCAAGTAGGCAAGCAAGCCAACGTGCATGCTTGTAAAGTATTTTCTTTAGAAGCACGTTTGTGGGGATGTAGCTCAGTGGGAGAGCACCTGCTTTGCAAGCAGGGGGCCAGCGGTTCGAACCCGCTCATCTCCACCATGCACGCTAAACAACTAGGGAGAAGGTAGAAGGCATAGAAATAGGCAAAGAAAGATAAGCCCATTGTAAAAGAGGAAGCGCGAGAATTAGTAGAAGCAAGATACAAAGGGCGCACGGAGGATGCCTATAGGTAGTGAAGGCCGAAGAAGGACGTGGCAGGCTGCGAAAAGCCCGGGGTAGGTGCCTAACAACCGTTAAACCCGGGATGTCCGAATGGGGAAACCCGCATGGATGGAAATCCATGCATCGCATAATGAAATTAGTAGTTATGCGAAGGGCACGAGGTGAAGTGAAACATCTCAGTAACCTCAGGAAAAGAAATCGAAAGAGATACCCTAAGTAGCGGCGAGCGAAAGGGGCAGAGCCCAAACCTAAGTTGTGTGATAGCGGTCAGGCGTTGCAATTTAGGGGTAGCGGGGCATATACGGAGCCGGCTGACAACAGGCTCAGTTAGTTACAAAAGTTGTACATAGTCGAACTGCATGGGAAGGCAGACCGAAGAAGGTGAGAGTCCTGTAGGCGAAATGTACGACACTAACTGGTATATGAACCCAAGTACACCGGGACACGAGGAATCCTGGTGGAATCAGGGGGGACCACCCTCCAAGGCTAAACACCTTCACTAACCGATAGAGGAAAGTACCGTGAGGGAAAGGTGAAAAGAACCCCGGTGAGGGGAGTGAAATAGAACCTGAAACCGTGTGCCTACAAGGAACGGGAGGCGACTAGAAGGTTGCTGACCGTGTGCCTATTGAAGAATGAGCCAGGGAGTTCATTGCAGTAGCGAGGTTAAGGTGCTGAGGCACTGGAGCCGAAGGGAAACCGAGTCTTAAAAGGGCGAAGAGCTGCTGCGGTGAGACACGAAGCCGGGTGATCTACCCATGTCCAGGGTGAAGGGCAGGTAAGACTGTCTGGAGGCCCGAACCCGTCAGGGGTAAAAACCTGTGGGATGAGGTGTGGGTAGGGGAGAAATTCCAATCGAACCCGGGGATAGCTGGTACTCTCCGAAATGCATTGAGGTGCAGCCTTTGGGTAGTAGACCATGGAGGTAGAGCACTGGTAGGGCTAGGGGGTCGTGAGGCCTACTGAACCCTGTCAAACTGCGAATGCTGTGGTAGCTAGCCCAAGGAGTGAGTCTGCGGGGGAAAAGCTTCGTAGGCGAAAGGGGAACATCCCAGACTATCGGCTAAGGTCCCGAAGCTACGCTAAGTGTTCCAACCTAAAGGAAGTACGTCTGCAAAGACAGCCAGGATGTTGGCTCAGAAGCAGCCATCATCTAAGGAGTGCGTAACAGCTCGCTGGTCGAGCGGATGTGCGCCGAAGATATAACGGGGCTAAGCGTAGCACCGAAGCCATAGACTTATCGAGTCCAAGGGCTTGATAAGTGGTAGGAGAGCGTTCTGTACGGGGAGAAGGTTAATCGTGAGGTTAGCTGGACTGTACAGAAGTGAGAATCCTGGCATGAGTAACGATAAGACAGGTGAGAATCCTGTCCGCCGGAAGTCCAAGGGTTCCTGGGGAAGGATCGTCCGCCCAGGGTAAGCCGGAGCCTAAGGTGAGGCCGAAAGGCGTAACCGATGGATAAACAGGTTAATAGTCCGTGCCACAAACCTATTCGTTTGACCTAAAGGGGAGACGCAGGAAGGTAGCTGCGCGTGCGAGTGGAAGAGCACGTTCTTATGGGTGAGGCCTGAGTGTAGGGAAATCCGCACTCGACAAAGGTTAACCTATAGGAGGAATGTCCGAGAGGATGTGAAGGGAGTGATCCCACACTGCCGAGAAAAACCTCGTTAGGGAGAATAGGTAAGTGTCCGTACCCTAAACCGACACAGGTGGACTAGTAGATAAACTACTAAGGCGCGCGAGAGAACCCTCGCTAAGGAACTCGGCAAACTGACCCCGTAACTTAGGGAGAAGGGGTGCCTGTGGTAGGTGGAACTGTAGAGGGGAAGCTGAAGCAGGCCGCAGAGGATAGGTCCTGGCGACTGTTTACCAAAAACACAGGTCTCTGCGAAGGCGAAAGCCGAAGTATAGGGGCTGAGGCCTGGCCAGTGCTGGAAGGTTAAGGTGAAGGGTTAGCTTAGAAATAGGCGAAGCTCTGAGCCGAAGCCCCAGTAAACGCCGGCCGTAACTATAACGGTCCTAAGGTAGCGAAATTCCTTGTCGGGCAAGTTCCGACCCGCATGAAAGGTGTGACGACTGGGACGCTGTCTCAGCGAGGGACTCGGTGAAATTACAATGGGGGTGAAGATGCCCTCTACCCGCGGCAGGACGGAAAGACCCCATGGAGCTTTACTGTAGCCTGATATTGGGTTTTGGCATTTGCTGCGCAGGATAGGTGGGAGGCTAAGAATGTACCCTTTCGGGGGTACAGGAGCCGACGGTGAGATACCACCCTGCAGATGTCGGAACTCTAACGTGGAGCCGTGAAACCGGCACATGGACAGTGTCAGGTGGGCAGTTTGACTGGGGCGGTCACCTCCTAAAGAGTAACGGAGGCGTTCAAAGGTACCCTCAGGCGGAATGGAAACCCGCTGAAGAGTGCAAAGGCATAAGGGTGCTTGACTGCGAGAGAGACATCTCGAGCAGAGTGGAAACACGGACTTAGTGACCCGGTGGTGCTGAGTGGAAAGGCCACCGATCAACGGATAAAAGTTACCCTGGGGATAACAGGCTAATGGGTCCCGAGAGTCCATATCGACGGATCCGTTTGGCACCTCGATGTCGACCCGTCTCATCCTGGGGCTGAAGCAGGTCCCAAGGGTTGGGCTGTTCGCCCATCAAAGAGGCACGCGAGTTGGGTTCAGAGCGTCGTGAGACAGCTCGGTCCTTATCCGCCGCGGGCGTAGGAGTTCTGAGGGGAGCTCTTCCTAGTACGAGAGGACCGGAAGGGACCAGGCACTGGTGTACCAGTTGTACCGCCAGGTGCAGAGCTGGGTAGCCACCCTGGGAGGAATAAGCGCTGAAAGCATCTAAGCGCGAAGTCCATCCCGAGATAAGAACTCCCACAGAGTTAATCTGGTAAGGGCCCGGGAAGACAACCCGGTAGATAGGCTGGAAGTGGAAGCCCAGCAATGGGTGTAGCTGACCAGTACTAATAGCCCGAGGTCTTGCTTCGCTAAAAGAAGCACTTCTAAAGTTATGGTAGGGATTATCTTAACTTAGCTGAAGCTTCTGTGTGTAACTACCTTCTCCTAAAGTTGTTTAGTGTGTAAAAAGGGACTTAGTGCCCATGCCCTGAGGAAACGCCCGGACCCATTCCGAACCCGGAAGCTAAGCTCAGGGAAGCCGATGGTACTGGTGTGCGGGAGCTGCCGGGAGAGTAGGTTGGTGCTAAGTCCCCCTTTTTTTTATTGTGTAGATGGGTTGTTTGCCGTATGTAATATCTCATCTATGGTTTTGTTTTCTATGGATTCTGTCGCCTTTCTTACTTGACCGGGAAGAGTAAACAGGTCTATTAGGATAAGCAAGCCCAGTGCTATTGAGCAGAAGAGTCCCGCTTCAAAAAGTCCATTGCCAGTAGCACCGAAGGAGACAAGCGATGAGAACTCGCCAGCGATCATGGATATGAAGCCAAATACGCCCAGTAGCAGATATAATATGCCTTGAGTGGTTTCTTGCAGGTAGAATTTATGTATACCCAGACCTCCCAGGAAGATACAAAGGACATAGGCTAATCCCACGCTTTTTCTTCGCTTTTGCATCTCACTTTCTAATACAGCAAGCTGTTCCATGGTTAATTCTTGTTTCCTGTTCACCGACATACCCACACCTCCCATAATAATGCATAATTATATACTAAAAAGGATAGAACTTACACTCATTTCATTCCATTACATTTACCGAATTGGCGTTCCTTTTTGAAGTGTGATTGGCTCGAGCTATTGCGGGGCGAAAAGTATGAGGTCAGATGGTAAGAAACATTATTTCATGGACGAGTATCGATGTTGGGCTTGTCGGCATCTGGAACTAAGATGGGGTCACCGCTGCTATAATTATCCATTATTTCTACAGTAGTATTTCCAGATTTCTTTCTTTGGAATAGGAACGTAAACTCTTGCCTGCATTTATTAAAATACATATCGGTAAACAAAACTGCAAACGAATGAAGAAGCTTCTTCTGGCTGAACAACAGTGCCGCGTACTGAAAAAGCCGAGGATTCATACATTATCATTCTCAGAGTACTCGGATTGCTGCTGTCCTGATTTATATCAGCCGTCAAGTGGATAGCAGTTCCATTTCCCTTGTTTGTTAGTGTTATATGAAACACAAGGAGCCCGTGATTATCTACGTAGGGCTTAATATCACTCTTACTTAAGACAAAGAAAGGTAATGCGGAAATCCGATTTTGTGTTTGTTATATTGGTGTCCTGCGCGTAACTTTGAATGCTACTAAGGGGCTCACAATAACCCCAATAGCACCAACAATGGCACTAATTAAACCTTGATATTCATTGAAAAACTTTAATAGGCTATCCATATCCCTTTGAAGAGTTAAAAATGGCTTGGTGCCGAGGGCGGGAGTCGAACCCGCATGGGTGGTGAAGCCCGGTGGATTTTGAGTCCACTGCGTCTGCCTATTCCGCCACCTCGGCACAGCTTTTACATAACAATTATAGCAGCATTTATGTAATAAAGGCAATATCCTTATATCTGTTCCATTTGGAATATAAAGCCGCATCTTAATGCTATAATTTTTACAACTTTGTCTGATTAAAATTCACACAAAGGAATGGAAGGAAGGTGGATGCATTGAAGAGAAATGAAAAGAAAAGACAGTTGAGGGGCTTTACATTGGTAGAATTGGTCGTTGTCTTAGTCATTTTGGGTGTGTTGGTTACGTTGGCGGTACCACGTTTTACCACAAGTGCAACAAAAACAAAGCAAACAACGTTCTGCTCTAACGTGAGAACGATTAAATCGCAATTGGAACTTTACAAGATGAGTACTGGGGCATATCCTGTTACTGCTTCTCTGGGAGTTTTTTTAAATGATCCTAACTATTTTGAAAGCGCTCCTGTAAACCCATATACAAGCTCAGCATTCCAATACAATGGGGGCACCATAACGAATAGTACGGCTGCCGGTTATTTTACGTATACTTCGACAGATGGAAGCGCCTATACAATTACGGCTAGCCCAGATTGTTCTAACATTAAATGATGGAGAGTTTTTAGCACTTAATTATGGCTGAGCCTTTGGCACAACTACTCGCTGAAAAGGGTTATCTACGGTTTGAACGTATCGACGAGGTCGTAGGTGAAGCCAAACGGCAGGGCCTTAGGCTCGGCCAGTACCTTGTTGCAGAGGGCATTATCAAGAAAAATGAACTTGGACAGGTACTGGCTGAGCAATACGGAAAATCTTACATTGATTCAGAAGCCATTATAAGGCTACTGGATCTAAACAGCTTGAAGAGTATGCAGAGTTTATCTGCTTACCTTTCCAAACCTGAGGAACAACTTACGGGGCTTATGCGTACATACAGGCTTATTCCACTCCAGAAAGAGCAAAACAAGCTGCTCATTGCTGTAGTGCCTCCACTGGAGGCGAATGTTTCCAATCAATTGAAAAGTTTCTTTGGTGTTGACCTTGACTATCTGGTTACCACAGAACAGGATTTTTCCGAGGTAGTCATGGATAGATTCTTTTCTCTTAATTTCTTCACCAAAAGCAACGAAACGCGGAGCCAGTTAAGAGAAATAAAAGTATCTTCTCTGGACCTGCTTTCTACCGAAGCTTCAGCGGAAAATGCTATCAATGCCATAATTTATGATGCGGCACATCGTAATGCCACCGATGTGCACTTTGTTGCCACGCAGTCACAGTACGTGGTTAAATATCGCCTGGATGGCATTGTCCAGCAAATAGTTACCTTGCCCAGGGCATTGGCGGAAGAGATCGTTACCAGGGTGAAGGTGCTGGCTGACATGGACATTGCAGAAAAGCGCCGTCCTCAGGATGGCCAGTTTGATGTAATGATAGAAAGCCAGCCTTATAGCATACGTGTGGCAACAGTGGGCAGTATTTATGGAGAAAATATGTTTATGAGGTTGCTTTACCGCCGCAGCCTCAGGACGGGTCTGGATAATCTGGGCATGCTTCCCGAACAGATAAGCCTTATCAGGGACATGATAAAAAAACCTTACGGGATTATCGTAACCACAGGTCCTACGGGAAGTGGAAAAACAACCACACTTTATGCACTGTTGAAGGAGATTTACGAAGCAAGAGACAAAAACATTATTACCATTGAGGATCCGGTGGAGTATGATTTTGAAGGCATAACCCAGGTACAGATGAACCCTAAAGCGGATATAACGTTTTCTTCTACGCTTAGGGCGGCTTTGAGGCAAGATCCTGACATCATTCTGCTTGGTGAAATAAGGGATGAGGAAACACTCCATGCGGCTCTGGACGCAGCGTTGTCTGGACACTTGGTGCTTTCTACACTTCATGCCAATAATGCTGTGGCCGCTGTGGCACGTTTTATGAGCATGGGTGCGGATCCACTCTTGGTTGCTTCTGCTTTACACTGTGTCATGGCTCAAAGGCTTGTGCGTCTGTGGGACAACAGCACAAATAGCTACAAGGGAAGAACAGGCGTGTACGAGATTTTGCCTGTGGACGATGAGATTAGGAGCAAGATTTCACAGAAAACTGATGTGGTACAGCTTTTTCAGACCGCGAAAGCAAAAGGTTTCATATCCATGGAAGAGATAGCACGTTTCTTGGTTGACCAGGGGCTGACTACGGAGGAAGAGGTGGTGAGGGTATTTGGCTACTCCCAATAAGAAAAACTATTACCGTTATGTTGTGATAAAAAGCAACGGGAACAAAACAGCTGTGGGAACAATCCAGGCTCAGGATGTTGAGGAGGCAAAAACAAAAGCGTCGAAAATTGGGCTCCTCATGGAAGTGACTGAAGCGCCTCCTGGGAAATCGCCCAAATTGAATGAGAACGATTTGTACTTTTTTGCATCAAACTTATCCAGCTTTGTCCAAGGTGGATTTAACATATTAGAAGCTCTGGAAGTATTAAAAGACCGCGGTGGTAATAGAAAGGTCAGTAACGTAGCAAATCATCTCATATTCTATGTAAGCCGTGGTGCTTCTGTATCCAATGCACTGGAGCTCACGGGCTCTTTCCCGGCTCTGTTCGTTAATCTGGTAAGAAGTGGTGAACGTAGCGGCTCATTGGACGCAGCATTTACTGATTTAGCTGATTTTTACAGAACCATGCGTACATTAAAAGGCAAAATAAGCAGTGCCACTATGTATCCTGCAGTTATTTCCGTTGTTGCTGTTTTAGCTGTGGTGGCTTACATGGTGTTCGTCCTTCCCACGATGACACAAATGTTTACGTCTTTTGGCGCTCAATTACCTGGCATAACAATGTTTGTCATTAACTTGGCTCATTTTTTCCAAACGAGCTGGTATTGGCTTGTGGCTGTCATTGTTCTTGGTTATTTGGCGGCTCGTGAGTTGGTCACTAACGTGATGAGCGTTAAGCGCTTTTACGAGCGGATTAAGCTGGCATTTCCTGTTATTGGCAGGCTGTCCGTTACACCTGAATACCTACGCCTCGCAAAAACGATGAGGAGTGGATACGTTAATGGTTTACCTGTTGTAGAAATACTCAACCTAACTCAGGGCGTCATGGAAAACCAGATTTTCAAAGACAAAATAGCAAAAGTGAAAGAGCTTGTTATTTCTGGTATGCCTTTGCACGAAGCGTTCAAGCAAGCAGATACGGATCCATTGCTTTGGCGCACTATCGCCATTGGTACAGAAGCGGGCAGTTTGGACAACAGTTTAGCTCGCTACATCGATATAACACAGGAAGAATTTAGTAGGTTCCTTGACACGCTTACCGCGGCAGTAGAGCCCTTCGCGTTAATATTCGTTGGCTGTTTAGTTGGGTTCATTGTTATATCTCTTTATCTGCCCATGTTTGACATGATTCCCGCTCTGATGGGAACGCAATAAAACAGATAGCAAGATAGCGATACGGTGGCTTTCTAAAAAAACAATGTGGTAGTCGGTTTAAGGCTAAGGTTTCAGTTCATCTAATGCGCGGCGGAGCTCGGTGATGGCAGTCAAGAGTGTGTCCATGTCATCGAGGACTTCAGTGAGCTCTGCATATACCAATGATAGATCATCCAGTGTATCTTCCAAGAGCGCATATTCCTCAGTGTCCTCTTGTTGATTATCTATTTCATGTTCTACAATGTCATGCTGATTTGCAACACGTTCCTGAAGTGTTATGAGGGAGTGGTTGAGTGTTTCCCAGCGTTCACTTATCGTGTCTAAAAGTGAAAG
The DNA here is from genome assembly GCF_000378005.1 of Coprothermobacter platensis DSM 11748. Classification (GTDB taxonomy): domain Bacteria; phylum Coprothermobacterota; class Coprothermobacteria; order Coprothermobacterales; family Coprothermobacteraceae; genus Coprothermobacter; species Coprothermobacter platensis. The sequence continues at coordinate 809,033 of NZ_KB899040.1, read as the reverse complement.
AAGGTCTTTTTTGGAAAGCTTTTCAGCGGACTGTGATTCTTCTCTATTGGGGTTTTTAGAGAAAAGGTCTTCAATTTGAAGTTTTGCTTGTCTAAAGTCGTTGCTCAGCGCAGACAAATCATCCGATAATTCTTCAAGCTTAGCACCTAAAGCAAAACTCTGATCGGCTAACTGTTTCACACTTTCTTCCACAAATGCCCCCTTTTAACATTGTTTCCGGAAGCACATGCACGCTTCCGGAAACAAGATTTTTACATCTCTAAATACCTGCAAAAAACGATTTTGTAATAGATACGATAAAAAGGTACAAACTTGCGATAAACGCCGGGAAAGCGTAAGTTGGATACATGCTACCTTCCAGTGGCATGTAAGGGTCTGCATTGACCTTGCTTGTGTAGGCCAATATGCCTACTACGACCATAACGGCAGTAGCAATAATAAAATCCCAACTTGCATGCTTCTTTGTAACCAAAGCAATAATCTCTGTAAGCAGGCAAACACCACCGAGAACTACAAAGAAAACCAACCAACCTTTAGGGTTGGCGATAAACGGGTTAGTCAATACCGCAATGGCGTCCAATAGGCCTACCACCGCGTACAAACCTGTCCTCCATCCCAAGATCATCCACTCCTTACTGTTTCCATAATTTGCGTTAAAGTAATGATAACACTTAAGCCCATATTTTGAAGAGAACACTGTAAAAACGCACTATAAACGCATTAAATACCAAAAGCTTCCTTGTAAAGTTGAATTACTTCATCTGCATTTGGTTTCCTGCAAGCAGAATTCATAAGCCGTTTGTTGTTTACAACTTGATCTGCCCACTTGTTCAGCAGGGATGGGCTCCATGTTATATTTTTGATTTGGTCTGATATACCATACTTTGTTCTCAAGTCGCTGAGGAATGTGCTTAAATCATCTGCATTGAGCATTTTTGCCAACCTCTCATAATGTTGAGGTCTAACCTCAGCATTGAATTTAAACACGACGGGCATGAGAATGGCGTTTGCTCGGCCATGTGGAATGTCAAACTCTGTGGTAAGCGGATATCCCATGGCATGGGCAATGCCGGAGCCAGATACGTTTATGGCAAGCCCACCGAGTAGTGATGCTAACGACAGATCTTCATGTGCTTGTTTGTTCATATTATCTAAATTGTTCAGGTGCGGAGCGATAAACTGCATGCCTTTTTCAACAAAGGCATCTGTGATCGGGTTGCTCAGCGCTGAGAAGTATGCTTCTGTAAGATGGGAAAGTGCATCCAAGGTTGTATCTATGGCGACGTTGGCCGGCATAGAGTAGGTAAGTTCAGGGTCCACTATGGCAACTTTGGGGACAATCTTTTCGTCACTTATGGTTTTCTTCTGGTGCTCATGTGTTATAACGGAGTACTTTGTGACTTCAGAGCCTGTCCCATGCGTTGTGGGGGCAGCCACGATAGGCAGTGCTGAAGGTACCATGTTTATGCCAAACAGGTCTGTTAGTGGCTTGTGCGAGGAATAAGCAGCTGCAACAGCTTTGGCAAAATCGAGCACGCTGCCACCACCTACAGCGACTACTACGTCAACCGGTTTTCCCATGGTTTTGATCAGTGACAGCGCTTCGTCTACTTCTTCTGCTTTCGGGTTCGGCGACACATTATCAAAATGGATGACATCCAAGCCGTTAAGGAGTGCATTTAGCTTATCCAAGAGCCCGCGTTCTTTAGCACTTTTCCCTGTAACCAAGAAAACACCATGACCCATGGGAGCTACATAATCTCTAAGTTTATCTAACGAACCTTCTCCAAACAAAATGATGTGGTTTAAGTCTGACTGGAAAAACACTGATGATCACCTCCGTCTGTAGTATATAATTTATATGCTGACTTTTAACTTTGTGTTCTTGCCAAACGGTCTAATAAAAATCTCCTTGGAATAATACAAAAGGAGAACAGTACAGCAAAAAGGACAAAAATGCTTTTTTATGAAAGGAGTAGGTCGCAGTGAAGGCAACGTATCAACCAAGCAAGAGGTATCGCAGGAAAACGCACGGCTTTTTTGCAAGGATGTCCACACCTGGCGGAAGAAATGTGATAAAGCGCAGACGCCAAAAAGGACGTCACCAATTGGTTCCTCGTTAATGGCAGTAAAGCGAGACCTGCGGTTAAAAGGCAAAAGTAATTTCTCTAAGGTTTATGGTGAGGGCAGTGTACTGCGCTCTGACGTGGTTGTGGTTTACTACTTACGTATGACGCAGAAAAGAGTTGCGGTTGTGGTGAGTAAGCGTTTTGGAAACGCTGTGAAACGTAACCGTATTAGAAGACTGCTTTTAGAGGCATGGTCACAAAATCGCGCGACGCTGCCCGATGGTTACTACATTATTCTGCCAAGGTCTGCCATTTTGAATATGCCTGAAAAAACGTGGCGGCAGCAGGCGAAGGAGTTTTTCAGTGAATGGCGTAGCGGTGAAAACAGTTCGCATACTGCTGCAGTTCTATAGGTTTTTCAGACAACTGGTGCTACCTGGTCCCGTTTGTCGTCATACGCCGACATGTTCGGCGTATTGGGAACAAGCTGTAGAGGAGCACGGTTTTTTCTGGGGCTCTGTGCTCACTTTTAAACGTGTGCTAACATGCAATCCACTATTCCCAGGAGGATACGATCCAGTACCTAAGAAAGGAGAAGTAAAAATTCTATGGTTGCGAGTATAAGTAACTTTTTTTCGTGGGTTCTTCAGTTGCTTTACAGTTTAGTGCCTAATTACCCTCTGGATATCGTAGTTATGACTGTACTGCTCAAACTGATTTTGGAGCCGTTGACGTACCATCAATTACGTACCAGTTTTGTAATAAGTAGCATACAGGGTGAGCTCCAGGATATTGCAAAGAAATATAAGAATGATCCTCAGCAGGCGGCTCAGGCACAGTCGCGGGTTTATAAAGAACATGGTGTAAACCCTCTTATTGGCTGTTTGTTGCCACTTTTGCAAATACCAATATTTTTTGGACTTTACGGGTCTTTGGTTTCTAACCCTAACTTCAAGGGACTCCCATTCCTTTGGGTTACTGACATAAGCAAGCCTGATCCGACATGGATTACGGTAATTGTTATGGTGCTGGTTACATACTTCCAATTCAAGTTCACAAGCCAGCCCACGGGAGACCCCAATATGCAAAGACAACAAAACATGATGATGTGGGTTTTCGTGATTATGATAGGTTTTATTGCCCGTAGCTTCCCGTTTGGCGTGGCAATTTACTGGCTTGTCTATTCACTTATAAGTATCGCTGAGTCTGTAATAATACGCCGCATGGTGCAAAATGAGCTTGAGAATAAGAAAGCTGCCGCTCAGAAGTAGAGCGTCTTCTCTGAACGTTTTTGGGGAGGTGCAAACATAAGATGGAGTTTATAGGGGAAAGCGTGGAGCAGGCTTTAGAAAAAGCCAGACAGTATTACAATACTGATAATTTAGAATATGAGGTAGTGTCGGAAAAACGAGGCCTTCTGCGCAATGAAGTCATAGTGAAAGCATGGGTTGTTTCTCCCGAGTCGGTCGGTGTACAAATAATGGAGTCTATCTTGCGCGCTTTGGGGAAAACAGGTAGCGTCCATGCCGAACAAGTAGAAGATGAGCTTCATATTAGCGTAGATGGCGATGACTTGGGAATCCTCATAGGCAAGCATGGCTCTTTTCTGGATACGCTGGAGAGTTTTGTTCGCTATTTAATAAGAGCGCGTTTCCCAGAGATTTCTCACGTTGATGTGGATGTTATGAGCTATAAACAAAAACGTATAAGACAGCTCGAAGAAATGGTTCAAGACAGTGTGCAGAGAGCAAAAAGAATAAAGAAACCGCTAACACTTCCTCCCATGTTGAGGTGGGAACGCAGGGAAGTGCATAGAATTGTAGGAGAGAAATATCCTGCCTTCGAAAGTAAAAGCACGGGGTTTGACCCTAATCGCAGGGTACAGATTTTCTTAAAGACATCTGAAAACGCTGGGGAAAGCGAGCGGGAAAAAGATGAGCAAGAGTAGAATAGGAGTTGTCTTTGACAGCTCCGCCTATGCACCTGGCCCTTTAGATGGCACGAGGGTTATAGAACTTCGTGTTAATAAGGCCAATCAAAGTTACAAAGAACTTTCCGAAGTCAATTGGGATCAATTTTATAAAGAGCTGAGACAGGGTGGTGACCTACCCACAACTTCTGCGGCTCCTGTGGAAGAGGTTCGAGATGCTATAAGTGACTTATTGCAGGATAATGACTACGTAATAGGTATTTGGTTATCTAAGTTCTTCTCTGTTACTTTTGAAGAAGCTCAAATGCTGGAAAAGGAGTTCGGTGGTAGGTATGTAAGCTTCGATACAAAGTCTGTGGCAGCGGCTCCGTACCGTATGGTCCAGGAAACGCTTAAAGCCATAGACCTGGGGTGGTCGTTTGACGATGTTATGAACCATCTTACGACGGTTAGAGACAGCTATAAAACCATTTTCTTGGCGTCAATACAGCATCTCGCAAGAGGGGGACGAATTGGAAAAGCTCAGGCTTTGGCAGGTAATCTTTTGCATTTCCAACCTCTCCTCTTTGTGGATGACGGAGAAGTGAACTCTTATAAAGTAGTCAGAGGCAGAAAAGCTGCCATTAGGGAAATGCCAGAGTTCATGGTGAAGAATTTTGGAGATGAACAGCTTTTCTTAGATATTGTATGGGCTGACAATTATAACGAGGTCAGTATTTTAGAAAGCTTCATGTTAGAGCATAATATGCATAAACAGGATGTACTTCGGCTTGGTCCTGTTATAGGCACTCACTTAGGGCCGGATTTGTTAGCATTGTTTGGCGTTCCGCAGAAAGTTCTTCTTTGAATGAACATGTGCATAATGTAATATAGTATTCCATGAGAAAGGGGCATTCTATTTGCCCCTTTTACGTTTTATTTGGCGCGGTTTTGACTTTATTAGTACCACACATGTTAAGCCTTCTTTTATTGACTTTTAAGTAAAACACATTCTATAATTACACATATCTTTTTTCTGAGGAGGCGGAGTGCATGGCGGAGGCAGAGTCAAGACAATCATGGGGGACACGTTTAGGTATGATCTTAGCTATGGCTGGAAACGCTGTCGGTCTCGGCAATTTCTGGCGTTTTCCTTACCAGCTCGGTAAATGGGGTGGAGGAGCATTCCTCGTACCGTATTTTGCTGCTTTATTCCTTCTTGGAATACCTCTTATGTGGCTGGAATGGACTATGGGTCGGCATGGTGGCATGTACGGTCATGGTACGGAGGGTCCTATGCTTTATCTCATGGCAAGGACAAAAGTTAGCCCTCGTTCAGCGGCTGTTTGGGCAGGTATTGGCGGTATGTTGGCTTTAGGAGTCACTATTTTGCTTAACTCTTATTATTTACACATTGTGGGATGGACATTAGGTTACGCTTACCTTTCTGCGACAGGCGATTACATGAAAAGCAACATTAGCACGGCTCAATATTTTGCCAATTATTTGCAGAATCCGGGCTTAATGTTAACGTTCTGGATCATCGCGCTCTTGAGCTTAGGATATGCTGTTGGGCGTGGTGTTAGTGGAGGTATTGAGAAATGGGCCTCCTTTATGATGCCTACGCTTTATGTGATTGGCCTAATACTCATTGTGCGCGTGCTTACTTTGGGAGCTCCTGTTAAGCCTGAATGGAGCGCCATAAAAGGGCTGGATTATATTTGGCACCCCGATTGGAGCAAAATTTCATTTCAATCGGCTTTGGCTGCGGCCGGCCAAATATTCTTTACGTTATCTTTAGGTATGGGGATTATCAACAACTATGCAAGTTACCTAAAGCCCGATGATGACGTGGTGTTATCAGGGTTTGCCACTGTTGGGCTCAACGAATTTGCTGAGGTCATTCTGGGTGGTACTATTGCTCTTCCTGTGGCATTTGCTTATCTTGGCCCCGAGGGTATGGGCTCTGGTGTAGGGCTTTCTTTTATATCACTGCCGAATATATTTAGAGATATGTCGGGAGGTCAGTTTTTCGGTGCTCTTTGGTTCTTGCTGCTATTTTTTGCAGGATGGACCTCCGCTGTTGCCATGTACAACTACTTAGTTGCACTGCTCGAAGAAGATCTCAAGATAAAACGTGTTTGGGCTTCTATTGCCATATTTGTTGTTTACATATTGGCTGGGCTGCCTGTTGCCTTGGAACCCATACTGACGAAAACATCCGATTTGGCTTATTTGACTGAAATGGACAACTGGATTGGGTCCTATTTCTTGGTTGTTCTTGGATTGGTAGAAGTTATTGTGGGTGCTTGGCTGTTCGTAGATAGAAAGACAAAGAAGCCTGCTACATGGAAAGAAATGATGCGTGGTTCTTTCTGGCCGACTCTGCCACAGTGGTGGTTTACAGTAATTATGCGGTTTGTAACACCTACATACATTATCATTTTGCTTGTAGGAACGACTGTGAGCTATTTCAAGCAGGGTTATATAAGAATCGTTCCTTCTTTTGTAGCGGATAAACCTCAGCTTGTGCCATGGGTCAATATGGCAAGAATAGCATTAATAATTGTGTTTATTCTGGGCTTTATAGAGGCTTATTATGCTGTTCGCACAAAATATGCTGAAGAGATAAAACAAAACCGAGTACTTGTAGAAAAATAAACGATGAGAGAGGTGACGGACACATGTCAGCGAGCAGTTTGATTTTTCTTGTTATCGGTTGGGGTGTCATCATTGGAATAGTATCTTGGTCCATGCCAAGATTGTTGAAACACGGCAATAAGCTATAGTATTGTAGGGGGAGCTTAATGCTCCCCCTATCTTTGTGTTCATTCTTTTTCGAACTGTGGAGGTAAAAAAGTGGCACGTGATGTCAAGGATGCTATAGACAAAGTATTAGCGGAATTGGAAAAAGCTCCCATAAATGATGGGAGAACAAAGGATGCTCTGTTGAAGGATTTAAGAGAAATGTCACACATCTACGCAGATTTAAAGATTGGAAAGCCGTTTGAGGAACAGAAGAAAAGCCTCTTGGATTATTTGACAAAGGTGGAAAAAAAAGCTTCCGAAGGATTAGAAACGCCATCATCTCAAAGGGCGTTTATCAAGAGCATAAAGACGCTGGATCGCTATCTAAGAGCCAGTGTTCAAGACTTTACAGGCAAAAGCAAATCGTTGAGATTCCTGCACATATCTTTTATAGCTTCTTCGGTAATCTTTTTTATAACATGGCCATTGATGATCAACAACGTAGTTGTTCCTATACTGTTCTTCATCCCAACCATTGTGGGAATCATGGCTTTACGCAACAGAAGTCGTTCTGCGCTGCCACTCATGTTTTTATGCTATATTATACATGTGTTGAATGGGGCATTATGGTCACGTTATGCGCTGGCATTGCTCATGGGCCAAGTGGCGGAGCCTGGTAGTTGGTTTTACATTGTAATAACAGTTCTCGGATGCATTCAAATTCCCTTGGCGGCGTTTTCTGCAACGCTTGCTGTATTATTGAGAGATGCGCTGGTTTAGGGATTTAGTTTCCAAAATCGCTCGCGATGACATAGCATTTTTTGCTGGAGCTTTTTCCTATTTCATGTTTTTTTCTACAGCTGCTTTGGCACTTTTCATATTTCTTCTTTTCGGTGAATCAGTGAGTTTTTCCATAGTAAACTATCTTTCCCCAGATTATGAGGCATTGCTTAAGCCCATCATCACGTCCTTATCAATAAGTTCTAAATGGTCTTGGATTTTACTTATTCCGCTTGCTTGGGGCAGCACCAACATATTTGCTTCTTTGGAACATGCGGCATCCATTATCGCTGGTAGGCGTCGGCGTTCCACTGTTGTAATAAGGCTACTTTCTTTTGCCCTGGTTCTACTGCTTGCTTTTGCTGTTTGGGGATATACCATTTTCAGCGGGTTTTTTGCCATTATTCCTTCTTGGTTCTACAATTTTTTGTTCTATTCTGTATTTTTTGTAGGATTCAATTTTTTCTTAGATGGGCACTTTAAATGGCGTGACGCTATTGTGGTTGGTGTCGTGCAGGCAGCCATATGGCAGATAGCGTCAGTTATTGTTACCTATTACATAAAGCAAGTTAGTACAAGCATTGTATTCAAAATCGCTTCCTCCATTCCTGTGGTACTTTTCTGGTATTACATCCTTGCTTATGTGATAATGCTTGGATGGGAAGTATTGGCTTCTCTGAATAACAACAGCATCAAAAAAGTGTGACGTTCAACGTAGTATCATAAAGTTATTATGAGCAAATGGGATGCCGCTATTAGAGTGGCTTTAAAAACAGGCGAGATATTGAAGGAAGGTTTCAGAACCAACTTTGATATACAAAAAAAAGGTGTGAATGACCTCGTTACAACATATGACTTGCGTGCTCAGTCATATATCGTAGAACAGCTCTCAAAAGATTACCGTGGATGTGGCTTTTTCGCTGAAGAAGATTTAGTAACAGAAGGCGATCCATTGTTTGTGGTGGATCCGTTAGATGGGACAAACAACTTCGCTTCTGGTATTCCCCAGTTCTGCGTAAGTATAGGTGTGATAGAGAATGGTTCGCTTCAAGCAGGTGTGGTATATAACCCTGTAATGGAGGAATTGTTTTTTTCTCAAAAAGGAAATGGAGCATTTTTAAATGAACGACAAATTCACATAAATGATAAACCACTTAAGAATACGCTAGTTGCAACTGCTTTTCCCTTTAAGGAGCGAGACAAATTAGAATGGTTTTCAAACTTGTTTAGTCTTGTGTATGCACAGGTTATGGACATAAGACGTATGGGATCTGCTGCACTCGATCTTACCTATACTGCTTCATCCATGTATGGTTTGTATTTTGAGTACGGTATTAATCCTTGGGATGTGGCTGCCGGTGTTCTCATGGTACAAGAAGCCGGTGGCGTCGTTAAGGACTTCTCTGGACAGCCATTCGATTTATTTCATTCCAAAACAATCTTGGCGGGGAATGAGTCAAATGTAGAAGAAGTGCTGAACATTTGGAGTGACAAAGCAAGTGGATGCTCTTAAAACTATAAACGAGATAAGAAACGGAAATATAAAAGAGCTTTATGTTCTTTCTGGAGAAAACGACTTTCTAAAAGAACGTATCATTTTTTGGCTCAGGCTCCAAACAGGAGCAGAAATCGTTCGTATTGATGGTGAAAATGCTGATTTATTGCATTCCTTAAGTAGCTATTCGCTTTTTTCTCCGAGGCGTATCATTGTTGTGGAATTACCTAGTAAGAAGGCCTTAAGAGATCGCATGTTGAAGGAAATTAAAATGGGTTTTCTCAATGGCATTGTGGTAGTCATAGGAGATGTGGAGTTACCTCAAGCTCAATCAGTTGAGTGTAAACCGCTACCTAAGAAGGAAGCGGTAGGATGGATTATTGCCGAATTCAAAGTTAATGGTGTAAAATGCGATGCTTCCATGGCTTCACAATTACTGGATTCCTGTGACAACGATTTATGGGCTGCTTACACGGAAATCGAAAAACTTAGTTTGATAACGGACGTAGTTACTCCAGCAGATTTGGAGTCCTATGTGGTAGGCAGTTTACTTACGGGCAATTATTTTACTCTGATGGAAGCTTTGGAGAAGCCAGATCGTAAGAGAGTAGAAGTGGAACTGAATAATCTTTTGCAGCAAGGCGAAGCATTTCAACAAATATTTGTTTTCCTTTACCGTATATTCAGCTTGGCATGGAAAAGCAAAGAGCTCAATATGAGTGCGTCTGCGTTAGCTCAAGAAGGGGGCCGTAGCCCTTATTTTGTTATGCGCTGTGCGCAAATTGGTAGAAATTTCAGCTTGCAGGAGTTGCGTACTATCATCAGTACATTCTTTAGCTTGGATTTAAAAATGAAATTGGGGCAAATTGATGAGAGTACAGCCACAGAAGAATTGATTTCTGTTTTGTTCCCACGTGAAAAAGGAGGAGCGTTGTTGCAGTTATGAGAAGAATAAGTGTTACTTCTCTCCTTTATTGGTGTCCCCTTTATTTAGATTATAGTGTTCAAATGCCTATTCAAACCACTGGTACAGCTGACCAATTTGGGTCAGCTGTGCATGAACTTATCTACCGAATGCTCTCAGGAGATCATAAAGGTCTTTTTGACACTGAGGAAGATCTTGCTTGGTCTGTCTTGCTTGAGGCGTTTCCAGGTTCTGTGGAGTCGCCTCTTACCGTGGAGGTAGTAAATGAAATTCTAAACATGGCAAAGGCAGCTCAAAGAGTTGCTGATGTTTACAAACCAGAAGAGTTCGAAGTAAAGTTTGATTATAGTTTTGGTTCTGAGGATACTGTCGTTGTGGGTATTGCCGATGCACTTTCTGAGAATCTTGTGCTCGACTGGAAAACTGGTTCTTACCAAGCTGAGTCGCATCGCCAACAGGTGAAAATATATGCGACCATGTTATGGCGACTTGGCCTTCTTTCATTGCCTGCTACATTGGGGGTAGTATACCTGGGAAATGCTGGAAAAGGTGGCGATGCAGAACCAGTGATTTTCAATTTTCAGGAGAGCGAAGCAGAGGTAGTAGAAACGTTTGTTGGACAATTTCTTTCACAGTATGCGCTGGGTAATGCAAAACCTCATATCTCTGACCATTGCGCGTTTTGTCCGTACGGCAGATGGTGCAACCGTACGCTGAAAAACGTTGAAACAAATGATGCTTTACATGAACTCTGGAAGTTACAAGAGAGAGCCGGACTCATTCAAAAACAGCTTGCGCCCGGGTTTGGCGAAGGTATTCATCTTACAGAAGATTTCATCGTTGAAAAGAAAGGCAGTTTTTATTTAAAGGTGAGGAGGAAGAGTAATGGGTCTTAGTAATGGACTGGTCCATGTTTATACGGGCAATGGAAAAGGGAAGACAAGTGCGGCGTTAGGCCTCGCCCTTCGTGCCGCTGGCAGCGGGCTGAAAGTTCTGATAGTTCACTTTATGAAGGGACCCTCCTTTGACTACGGTGAAGACCACGTGCTGGCTAGTCTGCCGAATGTGACTCAAGTACGTTTTGGCACAGATCATTTTGTTGACCCGGAAAACCTTAAAGGAGAAGACATTGAAGCGGCAAGAACGGCATTGGATTTCCTGCGTTTTCAGATGAACTCCACATTTTATGATGTTGTTATTGCCGATGAACTGAACGTGGCTGTTAATTTTGGCCTTTTGTCTGAAGAGGCTGTCTTAAATGTCATAAGGGAAAAGCCTGAAAAAGTGGAATTAGTTATAACTGGGCGTTACGCAACCGAGAGTGTACAAGAGCTCGCTGACTACGTTACTTTCTTTGAAGAGAAAAAACATCCGTTCCAAAAGGGTATAAAAGCACGCCAGGGCATAGACTATTAATACTGCAAATACGCTCTTTTTCTAAAGAGAGCGCAACCGTCATCGATTTTTGTTTTAAAATGATGTTAAAAGGAGGGGATCATCATAATGGAAACGATTAGAGCGCCCAGAGGAAATAAACTAACCTGCAAGAGTTGGCAGACTGAGGCGCCTATGCGTATGCTCATGAACAATCTTGATCCGGAGGTAGCTAAAGATCCAGCGAATCTCATTGTTTATGGGGGTACGGGGAGGGCCGCGCGTAATTGGGAATCGTACTATAAGATTGTCGAGACACTAAAAACGTTAGATGAAGATGAAACGCTACTTGTTCAGAGTGGCAAACCTGTAGCTGTTTTCAAAACCAACGAGTGGGCTCCTCGTGTTCTCATTGCGAACTCGTTGTTGGTGCCCAAATGGGCTGATTGGGATTACTTCAGAGAACTTGAAGAACGCGGGTTAATCATGTATGGGCAGATGACTGCTGGTTCTTGGATTTACATAGGTACGCAGGGCATTTTGCAAGGAACATATGAGACATTTTATTCGGCTGCGCAGCATTACTTCGGCGGAAGCCTGAAAGGCAAACTCGTTCTTACCGCTGGTTTAGGAGAAATGGGTGGTGCACAACCACTGGCCGCAACAATGAATGATGGCATCATGCTTGCCGTAGAAGTCAACCCATGGGCTATAGATAGACGGTTGCAGTTTGGTTATCTTGATAAAAAGGCCAATTCATTGGACGAAGCATTGGCAATGATTGATGAGGCAAAAGCGAAAGGTGAAGCAGTTTCTATTGGTTTACTTGGGAATGCTGCTGACGTTTTTCCAGAAATGGTTAAACGTGGCATCATACCAGACATAGTAACGGATCAAACGTCAGCTCATGATCCATTGAATGGTTATATTCCTTCTGGTTATACTGTGGAAGAAGCGGCCGAATTGAGGAAGTCAAATCCCGACGATTACATGAAGAGAGTAGGCGAATCGGTGGTTCGTCATGTGGAAGCTATGGTTGAAATGAAGAGGCAGGGCTCCGTAGCTTTCGAGTATGGTAATAACATCAGAAAACTGGCTGAACTCAGTGGCTACAAAGACGCATTCGAAATTCCAGGCTATGTTCCTTTATTAGTACGACCCTTGTTTTGTGAAGGAAAAGGACCTTTCAGATGGGTAGCGCTTTCAGGTGACCCACAAGATATTTACGAAACAGATAAACTGATATTGGATTTATTCCCTGAAGACCAGCACCTTAGAACGTGGATTGAAATGGCTCAGAAGCGTGTGAAATGGCAAGGTTTACCTGCAAGGATATGCTGGCTTGGTTATGGCGAACGCGATAAAGCCGGTGTCATGTTTAATTATCTGGTAAAAACAGGAAAAGTTAAGGCACCCATTGTTATGGGTAGAGATCACTTGGATACTGGGTCCGTGGCAAGCCCTTATAGAGAGACTGAAGGTATGCTTGACGGCTCTGATGCCATAGCTGATTGGCCCATACTTAACGCTCTTCTGAATACGGCTTCAGGCGCTACATGGGTTTCCGTGCATCATGGTGGCGGCGTGGGTATTGGTTACTCTATACATGCGGGGCAAGTTACTGTTGCTGACGGCAGCGACTTGGCAGAGAAGAAAATAAGGCGTGTACTAACGAACGACCCCGGCATAGGCGTCGTAAGACATGCAGATGCAGGTTACGACATAGCAAAAGATGTCGCAAAGGAAAAACGCATCCGTATGCCCATGGAAGAACGTGATCAGAAGTGACCTTGATTGAATGTGTTCCGAATTTCTCTGAGGGACGTCGTCAAGATGTCATGGATGCAATTGTTGATGGCATAAAAGCAGGCGGCAACGTTATTGTGCTGGATGTGGAAGCTGACCAGTCTCACAACCGCATGGTCGTAACCATGGTAGGAGAACCACATGAGGTGCTCTCAGCCATGAAAGCGGGGGCAAAAAAAGCAGTAGAGTTAATTGATTTGAACCAGCACCATGGTGAGCACCCACGTATAGGGGCAGTGGACGTGGTTCCGTTTGTCCCTCTTTTTAATGCAACCATGGAACAATGTAGCAATTTGGCTATGGAGTTTGGCAAATGGATGTGGGAAGAACTTCATGTGCCTGTATATCTGTATGCTGAGACTGCCAGAATTCCTGAGCGCAAGCGTTTACCCAATATTAGAAAAGGCGAATTCGAAGGTTTAAGAGTATGCATTGGGGATCCCGATAGGTGCCCGGATATAGGGGAACCTGTTATTCATCCAACTGCTGGAGCTACGGCGGTAGGAGCGCGAAACTTTTTGATTGCTTTTAATTTGTACCTTAATACTCAGGACAAATCCATAGCAGATAGGATTGCAAAAGCTGTCCGAGAGTCCAGTGGCGGTTTGACGAACGTTCAGGCTAAAGGCATGTTTATTGAACAGAAGGGCTTAGCTCAAGTATCAATGAACATACTTGACTTTTCTAAGACGCCGCTTTATCGGGTAACGGAAATGGTTAAGATGGAAGCTGAAAAATACGGCGTAAAAGTAGTGGAAGGAGAACTCATAGGGCTTATGCCCTTGGGAGCTACATTGAATAGCTTAAGCTATTACCTGCAAATTCCTAAACTTACTGCTGAGCAAATCTTGGACGTGGCTGTTCTTTCGAGGTTGGCAGAGAATGAATCTGAGCAGTAAGACTGTAATAGTGCATGCGCATGTTGTAACTCCTGCTACGACAGATCTACTACCTATAAGTGATATGCCACTTCTTGACTTGCCTGACCAAGCAATAATCATTGAAGATGGGCAGGTGCAAGCTGTTGTGCCCAGCAGTGAAGCCCCTGTGGGCAATGAGTGGAACGTTTATGACGTAAGGCATTCCATTGTGGCTCCTGGTTTTGTCGAACCTCATACCCATAGTGTGTTTGCCGGAGACCGCTCTATGGAATTCCACTCGCGTATACAAGGTGAAGCATATGCAGACCAACAAAAAAAGGGTGGCATAAATGCTACTGTAGAAGCTACAAGGGCCGCTTCAGATGATGAGTTATCAATGCATCTTCAGTATTGGTTAAACGTGTTTCTGTGCCAGGGCACAACATCCATAGAGGTGAAAAGCGGCTACGGACTCTGTCATGAGCAAGAAATGCGTTTACTCAGAGTGATCCATAGGGCAAAACAAAAATACGATGCAGTGGCAACTTATTTAGGTGCACATGCAATTCCAAGAGGTGTTCGCCGCGAGGATTACATTGAGGAAATGATTACAGAAACGATGCCAGCTATTAAAGAAAACAATTTGGCATCTTTCGTCGATGTGTTTATTTCATCCGTGGGATATACCGTACCGGAAGCAGATGCCATATTCGGAAAGGCTTTCGAACTTGGATTCCAGCTCAAAGCACACCTGTGGGAAATGGAGCATGATGATAGCCGCGTGCTTTTGGAGAAATATCCATTTGCATGCATTGACCATTTAGAGTTTGCCCAGGAGGAAGATATTCAAATGGCGATTAGTAAAAACACTGTACCTGTCCTTCTTCCTCTGACTGCATGGCATTTAGGTTACAACATACGAGACACATATAACCTGATAAAACAGGTGGATGGATACTATGCCATATCCACAGATTTCAATCCTGGGACAAGCTTTGCACCGTCTACGTGGCAGGCAATTACGGTAGGCCACATTGCTTACGGGTTGCCTGTGCATGAATTGTTTCTTGCTGCCACTGTCTACGCGGCTCGCGCACTGAACAGGACAGACATTGGAACCATAACGCCCAGGAGTAGAGCGGATATTATTGTACTGGGTATCCCATCTCTTAGCTGGCTGGGGTATCTTCACGGGATAAACCCTGTAGAAATGGTGTTTGTAAATGGGAATAATGTGATTGACAGGAGGAATGTTGAATGAACTTAGCTGAATCGGTAAAAAAACTTGGTATCGATGACAAGTATTTGTTGCCTTATGGTAACTACGCGTATAAAGTGGATTTTGGTGCTCTTGGATCAGCGAGAGGAAAACTCATACTTGTGACATCCATAAACCCAACTCCAGCGGGTGAGGGAAAGACAACTACTGCTATTGGATTAGCTGACGCGTTGGCGATCAGTGGGAGAAAGGCTGTCGTTACTTTAAGAGAACCTTCTTTAGGCCCTGTATTTGGCGTTAAAGGCGGAGCGACCGGCGGTGGTAAGGTACATGTTGTACCTTCGGACAAAATAAACCTTCATTTTACTGGCGACATGCATGCTGTGACAACAGCACATAATTTGATTTCAGCGATGCTTGGTAACCATCTTTATTATAAGAAACAACCTCTGCTTGACAGCACGAAGATATGGTGGAAGCGAGCCTTGGATATGAACGAACGCGACCTAAGGAACATTGTCGTGGGGCTTCAAGGAAATGGTGTGCCAAGAGAAGATGGATTTGAGATAACCGCTGCGTCAGAAATCATGGCTATTTTAGCCTTAAGTGAGAGCATTAAAGATTTTGAAGAAAAGGTCAGCAAGATTGTCTTGGCCCAAACCATGGATGGCAATGCCTTTACGGTAGCCGATTTAAATGCTCAGGGTGCAGTAACGGCGCTCATGGTTGACGCCTTAAAGCCAAACCTAGTCATGACTGCAGCGGGTACACCCGCTTTTGTACATGCAGGTCCATTCGCTAATATCGCTCACGGTACAAATAGCGTACTGGCTACAAAGATGGCTTTAACATATGCGGATTACGTCGTTACTGAGACAGGATTTGGTTCAGACTTGGGTTTTGAGAAATTCATGGATATTGTTGCTCCTCAGTTCAACCTCATACCTGCAACAGTGGTGCTTGTTGTTTCATTGAGGGCTATAAAGCATCACGGACAAGGCGATGATATGGCCGCCATAGATCGCGGTTTTGAAAATGTAATGGCACACATAGATAACATCAGAAATTTTGGTTATGAACCAGTAGTAGCGATCAATGTGTTTGCCGATGACAAACAGGAAGAAATAGATTACCTAAAAGAGCTACTTTCACATGCTCATGCGAACTTTGCTGAAAGCAGAGTTGCTATGGAAGGCGGAGCAGGTGGGTTAGAATTAGCCGACATGGTTGTAAGTCAAGCAAAAGATGTAAAACCCATTTATGCCTACGATAACAACGACACTGTAGAAGAAAAAGTTGAAAAAGTTGCTAAGCGCGTATATGGAGCAAGTGAGGTGGAATTCTCAGCTGAAGCGAAGAAAAAATTAAAGTTAGTTGAGAAATTTGGACTTAATAGATTGCCTATCTGCATAGCCAAGACACAGTATTCCCTAAGCGATAATGCGAATCTTCTAGCACGTCCAAGGAACTTTATTTTGTCTATAAAGGACATTAAAATTTCTTCCGGTGCAGGATTTATCGTACCATTGGCTGGAAATATCATGACTATGCCTGGCCTGCCCAAGGTTCCACAGGCGGAACACGTTTATGTAGATGAAAATGGAGACATTCAAGGATTACTCGGATAAGGGCATATATCGCTAAGAACACATAAATTACAAAGTGGTCTCTGGGGACGGCATACATCCCGTCCCAAAGAGACCACCAAATGGTTTATGAACACCCATTGATTTATCGGAAACAGTAACTTCAACTTCTTTTGAGTTTGATCAAGCGTATCTGCTGATGTAGTCCATCCCAGTCTTTTTGAAATCCTAAACACATGGGTATCTACGGCTATGTCAGGTATCCCCCAACCAAAAGCTCTCACTATTGCTGCACATTTGGGACCTATTCCTGGAACAAGTAGCAATTCTTCGGTGGTTTTGGGAACGTCTTTTTCACTTATAAAACATGCAGCTTCCCTTATGTGTTTTGCTTTCTGTCTAAAAAACCCCAAGGGTTTAAGAAGTGTTTCTACATCTTGCGGTGGTGCACTGCACAATTCCTTTGGTGTGGGGTATTTCTTAAAAAGTTCATCAGCTGTAGGGTATGTGAGCTCATCTTTGGTCCTGGCGGACAATATGCAACTTAACAGAACCCGCGATGGGTTTCCTTTTCCGTAAGGAGTGAACGGATATTTCCTTCTAAGTCTGAGATATGTTTCTTCTGGTGGTGCAAATGCAATTTGCATATTCAATTTCATTTTACTTCAGATTATAATAGCACCAAGGAGGTGATTTAACGTTGAACAGAACACGCGATATTACATTAACAGCGCTTTCTGCTGCTTTCGTTACGGTTGCTACTATGATCATACGTATTCCTCAACCACTCACCCGCGGCTATGTAAACATAGGAGATGCTGCGGTCATTGCTGTGGCAATGGTGCTTGGTACAAAGATGGGTTGGATTGCAGGGGGATTGGGGAGCGCTTTGGCAGACCTATTGGGGGGCTATGTGCACTGGAGTCCGTGGACGTTCTTAATCAAGGGTGTAGAGGCCTATGTGGCGTCTACAAGTAATGTGAAGGCTAAATTTGATTGGCGTTGGGTTGCTGCTCCTGCACTCATGGTCGTTGGTTACTATGTCGTTGAGATTTTTATGTACGGGAATGCTGCTGCTTTGGCTGAAATTCCGGGAAACGTTGTACAAGGTGTTGTGGGCGCAGTATTGGGACCACTCTTGGGTAAAGCTTTGGCAGGTAGTTTAGGAGGAATGCAACGATGAATACAGAAGAAATCATGGAACTGGCAATGCAGATGTCAGAGCTGGACGTGTCACCTTCAGATAGCTCGATTTACGTAGAGGGTAATGATATCAAAAGGGTGCTGTTCGGAATCGACATAGGACCTGAGGAGCTCTTGTGGGCAAAACAGCAAGGATTTGACCTGGTCATCGCTCATCATCCTCCGAGCGCTGCTTTGAGGTACGAAGACACTTACAAGAGGCACGCCACATTTATGATGAAAGCTGGCATACCAGCTCAAGTAGCTCATGATGCCATAGCTGATAAACTGCTCGACATTCACATACAATCCAAGACAGAAAACTTTACACGTGTTATAGGTATGGCAAAACTTTTAAATATGCCTTTCATGAATATACATGCTCCTATTGACGAAATCACCAGAAACGTTTTTCAAAAAACCATAGATAGTGTGTTGCCTGCTGACGTTGATGAAATTGTGAACGCTATGAACAACATTGAACCATTTCCACATAGTCACGTAAAAGTAGAACAAGTCATGGGCAACCCTCACAAGGTTGTAGACAAACTGCCTGTACTTATCGGTGCTTACACTAATGGGGGATACATGGTTGCAAAGACATGGTATCAACAAGGTTTTCCAGGTGTTGTCTACATGCACATAAATGCGCCTGATTTTGAAAAACTAAGACGTGAGTTCCCAGACAATGTACTTATTCTGACTGGCCATATGCCTGGTGATTACGTGGGTGCGCTAATCTTTTTAAGGGAGCTAAAGAAACGCGGCTTAGATGTTTTGTCAATTGGTTTTCCAGAGTTGCTTTAGAAGAATAGACTTTGGTACCAATTGAAGATTGTTGATCCAAAGAAAATGATCATGAGTGTACCGGCAAACATGATAGGGGCGAAAGGAATGGGTGTTTTTCGCCCCGTCTTTTTTATTGCAATCAGTATGAGGCCGACAACTGTTCCTAAACCATAGGTGAGTATGAACCAAATACCAATGAGAAGAGGATGGAACATAAGGCCTACGGCTGCAGCGAAAAGAACATCTCCCAATCCAAATGCTTCAGGCACAATCAAATGAATAATGGCATGAATGGTGAAGAGTATCAAACCGCCGGCGAGAATGAACCATTCTTTTGTAAAGATATGCCCTATTGCCAGGAGCATAATTAATGGAATCAGCAATTGTTCAGGTATGAGCATCGTTTTCCAATCTATGACACTAATGGGAACGGAGAAACATATAAAAACGAGATAAAAGATTAACTGGCTGGGTGGTAAGAGCGTGCCTAATGCAAATAATGAAGCCGTAAGTGCTTCCACAAAAGGATACTGCCATGATATGGGCTTTCCGCAGTAGCGGCATTTTCCTCTTAGGAATAGGAACGAAAAAATAGGCACCAAATCTAAAGGACCGAGTCTGTGACCGCAGTTAGGACAATGGCTCGGTGGATAAGCTATGCTTTCTTCACGTGGTAGACGGTAAATTACCACATTCAAGAATGACCCTATTACAGAACCAAACAAAAACAATACAAAAGCTTCCACCCACATGGGATAATTTTAACGTATATGGGAATGATGACTCTTAGGTTATATCCCGGAGAACGGGAGCGCTTGGAAAGAGCACTTAAGACAGAAGGAGCATTAACAAAGGGCTCCAATCTTCTTTTGAATGACGTTACTATTAGCCTTTACCAGAAGAAGTTGGTCATAAATAGGGAAGATGAGTATCTTGCTCGCCATATCATCAAATACTTGGTACCCATAAAAAAGCATGGTGGATCTGACGAGGCTGGGAAAGGTGATATTTTTGGACCCTTAGTAGTCGCCGGTGTGGTGCTGGAAGACCAGCTGCATATGAGACTTGCCATAGATGGGAAAGAACTATCAAATAAAGCAGTGAAGAAGCTTGGCGAGTATTTTCTAACGCATGCGCTGGTCAAAACGTCGCAGGTTGAGCCGAAAGCGCTTGTAGGGAATATGAACAAGATACTGTTAGGACTTCATACGCAGGTTTACGACATGTTGATGCCTATAAAACCATTTTATGTCGACGATTTTGGGGCACGGTCAGAACTCCTAAAACATGGAGCAATTCCCCTTTATAGAGGGGAAGTACTACCAGCAGTTGCCGCAGCTTCCATAGTGTCTCGGGCTATCTTTCTTGATTGGCTGGAACAGAACGGCTTGCCTGCAGGTAGCAGCAAAGAAACGCAGGAGAAAGCAGAACAAATAGCACTTCAGGCAGGATGCTCAGAACTTAAACGCGTTGCAAAGGCAAACTTTTCACTTGTCAAGCGGCTCTGCTCCTGAGAAAATAATTTTTTCTAACCACCTGGTGAACTTCGTATGGGGAGCATCTTTGGGAGAAAGTGGCTCCACACGTATGAATTTCAAGTGATTCCATTTTGCGTAAAGCCCATCTGTAAAAAGCTGGTCACCCACCATTGCAACATTCTTAGCATTTTTTAAGTGATTTCGCAGTACATAGAGCGAGAAGGGGACTGGTTTTAAGCACATTCCATAAGCGGGTATGCCTAAGCTCTCTCTAATTATTTTTGCTCGATATGGTTTGGTATTGCTTATAATAACGATGGGCAGTATGCACTTGGCTGTGTTGAGCCACGAAGCTATATCATCAGGGACCGCATCTACATCGTAAGGCATAATTGTGTTGTCCACATCTACGACTAATCCATCTATACCTTCTTCCTTTAGAAAATCTATGGAGATGTCGCTAACACGGTGAAAATAAGCAATCTCTTTTAAGTCTATCTGCAAGGTCTTAGCACCCATACCTCCGTATCACGGGGCAGTTCAGAGACGACAATTTCGCTGCCTTGTGTTTTCACATTGGCTGATGGCCATAAGTTTGTGAATTCTTCTACCCCCGTAATCGGCCATGTTTGTGTCTGTCTAACCTTGTAATGCATCGGTATAACGACGTTTGGTTTCAGTGTTTGTGCTACGTCGAATGCTTCCTTGGCATCTATGGTAAAGAACCCTCCTACAGGTACAAGAAGTATGTTAGTTCCAGCGAGAAATTCTTTTTCTTCTTCAGAAAGAGGTCGGCCCAAATCGCCTAAATGAGCCAATGTGATCGTTCCATCAGTCATCTTGAATATGATGTTCTGGCCTCTTTGAGAGCCACCTTGATTATCGTGGACGCTCATCAAGCCATCAATGGTTATCTTGTTTTCAGTGTAATGTCCCGGCTTATCGATTACTGTGAAGTTACCTCTCAAATCACCTGTGTAGTTGTGATCATCATGGTGATGACTCATGGTGACAATATGCGCTTCAACGTTTTGTGGGCCATAACCATTAGGTCCGAAAGAATCTTTGTTATAGGGGTCTGTTACAATTTTTAGACCGTTCCAATCGATTTGGAAACAGGAATGTCCTAAATACATTATGTTCACAATAGATCACCTCCTGTATGAATTACCACTTTCTGCGTGTTTACATGCCTCATGCTCAGTACAATAACTACCACGAAAAACCCATGCCCATACATCAGCTAAATATATATTAGTTTATTATCTTTGTTGGTGTATAATGCGGTTAAGAGGGGAATAAAAGTGACTGGTAAGGGGGAAAACCCGTGGGATTTACAGGTTCCTGTAATAGATGAGGATGTTCTCAGAAAATTCTATTACGAACGTTACAATTTAGGAACGCACTGTATATATCGGCGCGTTTTAATCATGCAAAAATCAGGCATTTTGGGCAACATAGCTGATTATAAATTGTTGGATTTTATCGTACCTGATCTTACTATGGAAACACTTATGCCATTTGTCAAACCCGTACCCGATGTGATGACACAGCGCTTTTTGCTTTTTGGTAAAGGCAGTATGTTAAGAAAATCATTTGCGTTTGGTTTGAAAGGTTGGGCATACGTGGGATTTCTTCTTGGTGAAGAAAAGATATTCGAAGATATGAGAAGAGAACTAAGAGAGGCTATAAGACCTTCCGGCGAAGGTCTTGGCAAATAGATTACTTTCTTTATAAAGGGGAGGTGAGTTTTAAATGGCATTGACATTATTTCTGGTAGCCATCGTCTCTTTTGTACTTGCATACATCTTTTACGGTGGCTATCAAGAGCGGGTGTACCAGCTGGATAACAGCAGAAAAACGCCATCAGTGGAACTTTATGACGGTATTGATTATGTTCCTACTCACCCTATGATTCTTCTCGGCCATCACTTTTCAAGTATCGCAGGAGCAGGGCCTATCGTTGGTCCTATAACTGCTGCCAGTCTTTTTGGCTGGTTACCTGCCTATCTATGGATAGTGGTGGGTTCTATTTTCTTTGGGGCTGTTCACGACTTTGGCTCTATTGTAGGCTCTATCAGACACAAAGGGCTCAGTATTGGCGAATTGGTAAATGAATATGTTGGGCCTAGGGCGAAGGTGCTTTTTAACTTATTTGCGTGGCTCACGCTTGTACTTGTGGTGGCAGATTTTCTTGAACTGTGCGCTATTTCTTTCGCTGGAGATCCTGCAGTAGCATTCAGCGGTTTTTTTTACATTGTTCTGGCAATTATATTTGGGCTCTTGGTATATCGTTTGCACTTATCTATTCTTTGGTCAACTATTATATGCCTGCCATTTGTGATCGGTGCTGTTTTCTTTGGAAATAGTTCACCCTGGGTCCAGTCGGTGTTTTCTCTAAGCGCTACCAACTGGCGCATCATTCTCATCGTGTACATCTTCCTTGCTTCAGTTCTTCCTGTTTGGATCCTTTTACAGCCGCGAGATTATCTCTCCTCTTGGTTTCTGTATTTTGCAGTGATAATCGCATCTGTAGGTGTTTTATTCGGCGGGAAAATGCTTACGGTGAATTTGAGCGCTTATAAAGGTTGGTATGCTGGTGGCAACAATTACCTATGGCCCATGCTTTTTATCACAATTGCCTGCGGTGCGATAAGTGGCTTTCACTCGCTTGTAGGAAGTGGCACTACTGCAAAGCAATTGCGGGCTGAGAAAGATGCAAAACTTATCGGTTACGGCGGTATGCTTCTCGAGGGCGTGGTTGCTGTCATCGCATTGATAACTGTGATGATGGCGGGTAAAATCATCGGGCCGGAAGGCGCCGCAGCAAATCCTCAGTATACTTTTGGAGTAGGGTTTTCCAAGTTTTGGTCATTATTCGGTTTGCCTGAAAAGGTTGGTATCTCTTTCGGCATGTTTACCATAAACACATTCATACTCACTACTTTAGACACAGCTACGAGACTCGGGCGTTTCCAATTGCAGGAATTGACTGGAAACAGATTAAATCGCTATGCGGCCACTTTCATAACGTTGTTGGCTGTGCTTGCGCTGGTATTCATGCATGTTGGTGATCAGCCTGTATGGTCTGTAATTTGGCCAGTTTTTGGTTCGGCTAATCAGCTTCTTGCTGGGCTCGCACTGTTGGCTGTAACTGCATGGATAATAAAAGGTCTGCACAAATCTGCATGGTTTACCACCATTCCTATGGTGTTTATGATTGTTACTACGATGGCGGCATTATTCCTCCTTGTTAGTGCGAACATTTCGAAAATTTCTACGTTGCCTTTGGCCATAGTTGGAATCGTACTCATCATACTAGCGATTTGGTTAGTGGTTGAAGCATGGGGTGCATTGGTTAGGAAACACGGGTAAGAACTTTGCAGGAGGCTGAAAGATTAAGATGGTTCTTGGCCTCCTGCAAAGTCATGTATAAAGGATGAAGCTGATGTATGAGTTTCTTTCTCTAATGTTCTTTACACCAGTCCTTTCACTATGCTATAATAACTATGCTCGTTGGGGGATCGTCTAACGGGCAGGACACGGGACTCTGGATCCTGCAATGGTGGTTCAAATCCACCTCCCCCAGCCAGTAGGTGGCCTCGTCGTATAGTGGTTAGTATACCGGGCTCTCAACCCGGTGGTGCGGGTCCGATTCCCGCCGAGGCTACCAGTGGGGCCGTAGCTCAATTGGCAGAGCCACCGGCTCATAACCGGAAGGTTCCAGGTTCGATTCCTGGCGGCCCCACCAGTAGTGGCCCTATCGTCTAGAGGCCTAGGACATCACCCTTTCAAGGTGGAGGCGGGGGTTCGAATCCCCCTGGGGCCACCATTTTTTTTAACATTTGTTTTAAGAAGCTATTTACTGGGGGACTACTGCGTGATATAATCTTAAATTGGCACTTCTATGGAGGGTGATGCGATTTGACTGCCAGAAAAAAAATATGGGAAGTCAGCAGCAAAGTAAGTAAGCCAACGCTAAGCGAAGTTCCTTACCCAGATTTTTTAGAAGCAAAAAAGAATTCCTGGAACTGGTTCATCAACGAAGGTTTGCGGGAGCTGTTTCAGACATATTTTCCTATCGAAGATAGTAAGGGACGTTGGCGCATTGACATATTGGATTTCTATTTTGAGAATGATGTAGCTGATGAAACGGGTAACCCCATAGAAACTCCTGAAGACGCTATTAGAGAGCATGCCACATTTGCAAAAAGGCTTGTAGTAAAGGTTCGTATCTACAATAGCGAAACAGGGGAAATCGTGGAAAAAGAACACGTCTTGGGGAAGAGAATACCATGGATGACTGATTCAGGCGACTTCATTGTAAATGGCTCAAGAAGAGTGACATTGAATCAATTAGTTAGATCTCCAGGCATATATCTTGAAGCTGACGGAGGACTTAAGCGGATATCTCTTATTCCACAGCGCGGAACGTGGATAGATATTGAATATGATGGCAAAAACCCACTTAATATGATTCTTGATAGGCGTTCTAAAAAGCTCAATATGGCAACATATCTGAGAGCTCTCGGATACATGTCTGATGACGAGATAAGGGCGCGTTTTAATGAAAGTGCGTTGAAGTGGACAGAGTTTTTCTTAACGGATGCTTCATTCGATAACAAGAAGAACTTTGTTACTCAAAACCTTCTTTCTTATTTCAATTATTTGCGTGGTTATCTGCCTACTACTGCTCAAACTGTAAGTGAATTCAAGAACACTCTGGAGAATCTCGGCGTTGATGAGCAGTTATTGGAAAGGCTTGAAGAATACAACGTAGAAAGTGTTTTAGACGAAATAGCGGAATCTTACGCTTCTCAATATGAGGGGCTTGAAATACTGGACATATTCAAGAGTATTGTTGAAGAAAATTTAAAAATTTTGATAGACAAGACTATAGACGGTGATACTTCCGTAAACATATATACGGTTTCCACTGTGTGGGATCAAATTGTCTCTACATTACGCGAAACAGAATTAATCGAAGACGTATTAGACAAAGATGGAACCGTGGTTGTGCGAGCTAATACACCTCTCAGCACAAGGGATGTCGAGACTTTATTTAAATCATACGTCATTCCCATGGTTAAGTCTGGAAAGTACGATTTACGTGTAAAAGTTCCCGTTAGGGGTCAGATGAAGACATATGAGGGATGGATTATTGATGAAGATATTGAAGTCGACGGGCAAAGCCTGAAAGGTGAAGCACTGGATCCTGAAATCGTTAAGAACATAAGGAAGAATTCTGACTTTATAACTCTTCAAGTACCTGTGAAGAAGTATTTTCAAGGAAGTGCTTTTGTTGAATTAGAAAAGAGAAGAACAGCAGAAACACTCTCCGATAGGGAAGCTGAAAGGCGCTTTAGACAACTTCTATTTGATCCTAAACGTAATCAAATAGGTCGTGTGGGTGCATACCACATAGAACACAGGTACGGCATAAAGGTGGAGGAATCTCTCACCGATGAAATGCTCGCCGAACTTGGTGGCATATTGCTGGCTTATTCTATTGGAGCGGCAATGCCGGATGACATAGACCACTTGAGCAATAGGCGTGTTCGCGCCATAGGTGAGCTTTATTATGAAATTTTTGCAAGTGCTTTTGAAAGGCTCGTAAAAACGGCTCGTGATGAAATGATTAACGAACAGAAAGAACCAGAGTTAAAGCTTCACAGAGTGCTTGCGCAAAACATATTGACACAGTTTGTTTGGCGCTTTGTAAACCCATCTGAGGTACATCAATTACTGGAATATACTAACCCGTTGACTGAAATTACCCACAAGCGACGCGTAACAGCTATGGGCAGAGGTGGACTTAGCAGAGAGCATGCAAGTATTGAAGTAAGAGATGTCCACCATACGCACTACGGACGTTTGTGCCCTATAGAGACGCCAGAAGGTCAGAACATAGGATTAATCCTTTCATTGGCAACCTATTCTCGCTTGAATGAGTATGGTTTCTTGATAACGCCATATCGACGTGTGGTTAAGGGACAAGTCACAGATGACGTTATATGGATGGATGCTTTGGAAGAAGAAAAAGAATATATTATTCCAGCTGACACTCCCATGGAGGGAAGAAACATCGCTCCTGATCGCATATTGGCTCGTCATAAAGGGCAATGGGTTGAGGTCGACAAAGAAGATATAACTTTTATGGATGTAAATGTGACGCAACCCTTCTCCATATCGGCTTCTTTAGTGCCATTTCTTGAATCCGATGACGCCATAAGAGCACTAATGGGATCTAACATGCAAAGGCAAGCAGTGCCGCTTATTAATGCGGAGTCACCTATTGTGGCCACAGGCATGGAAAAAGAAGTTGTTCAGTCTTTAGGTTATGTTATACGGGCGGAGCAAGATGGTACGATTTCCTACGTAGATGGCAAGGAAGTTCGTTTGGCTACAAAAGATGGCTACGAAAAAGTTTACAAATTACGCGTTTTTGATAGGACAAATCAGGATACAGTTATACATTTCAGACCTAAAGTAAAGCAAGGCCAGACTATTAAGCAAGGTGACGTACTTGCAGAATCAATAACTTCTGATGGTGGAGAGTTGGCATTAGGACGCAATATCTTGGTTGCATTTATGCCTTGGGAAGGGTATAACTACGAGGATGCCATACTGATAAGTAAACGTTTAGTTAAAGATGATGTATTCACATCTGTACATATTCGCGAGTATATGGTGGAAGTGGCCGAATTAAGTAGAGGTAGATCAGAGGAAATAACCTACGACTTACCAGATTCCGTATCGGAACAAGAAAAGAAGTATCTTGATCCTGATACGGGTATTGTGATGGTGGGTACGGAGGTTAAGCCTGGAGATATTCTTGTGGGAAAAGTCACACCAAAAGAGGAAGAAGATAAGTCTATTGAAACAAAGCTATTAAGTGCAATTTTTGGTGAGAAGTTAGATAAAGTAAAAGATACATCCTTAAGAGTGCCACCGGCGGAAGGTGGAATTGTTGTTGATACTCAAGTTCTTCGTAGTAGTGAAACAGGCAAAATAAAAGCTGTTAAGGTTTTCGTTGCTCAAAAGAGGAAGGTTCAAGCAGGTGACAAGATGTCAGGAAGGCACGGAAACAAAGGTGTTGTGTCCCGTGTTTTACCGGAAGAGGATATGCCTTTCCTTCCTGATGGTAGACCTGTAGATATTGTTTTGAACCCGCTGGGTGTTCCTTCAAGGATGAATATTGGACAGCTTTTAGAACTTCATCTGGGATTAGCTGCAAAGGTGCTTGGGTTTAAAGTGGAAGTTCCTATCTTTAGCAAGCTTGGCGTGGATGGTGTTCATGATTTATTAAAAGAGGCAGGACTTCCAGAAGACGGGAAGGTAGTTCTCCGCGATGGCAGAACAGGAGAAGAATTCCTTTCTGAAATAACTGTTGGTTATATGTACATGATGAAGTTAATTCACATGGTTGAAGACAAATGGCATGCGCGTTCTACTGGCGACTATGCACTGGTTACACAGCAGCCGCTTGGAGGAAGAGCGCATTTTGGTGGCCAGAGGCTTGGAGAAATGGAAGTTTGGGCATTAGAAGCCTATGGTGCCAGCTATGTTCTTCAGGAAATGCTCACAGTCAAATCCGATGATGTTGAAGGGAGAAAGAAAGCTTATATTTCTTTAACGCGCAATCAACCATTGGAACCACCTCAACTGCCTGAATCGTTTAAGGTACTTGAACTTGAACTGAAATCCTTGGGATTCATGGTCGAGAAAGTGGAAACGGAGAAAAAAGAAAAGGCTTTGGAGATACCTGGTGTGTCTCTACCGAAGTTCACCACTGAAGAGGAGTGAGGCAAGGTATGGATTTTGATGCCCTAAGAGTGAGATTGGCGTCTCCTGATGAAATAAGGGCAATGTCCCATGGAGAAGTTAAAAAGAGCGAAACAGTTAACTATAGAACGAACAGACCTGAACCGGATGGTCTGTTTTGTGAAAAAATATTCGGGCCCACACGTGATTACGAATGCGCTTGTGGGAAATACAAAGGACGAAAGTACGAGGGACAAGTTTGTGAACGTTGTGGTGTAGAAGTTACCCGCAGTTCTGTACGTAGAGAACGGATGGGTCATATTGAGCTTGGTACACCCATAGTGCACCCCTGGTTCTTTAGAAACGCACAGTCAAGGTTAGGTTTCATGGTCGATATGAAGCAGAAAGATCTAGAAAGGGTTATCTATTACACTTCTAACTTGGCTACAGATACGGGTCCAGACGTCTTACCGAGACTTACCGTGATGACCAGTGAACGTGCACTTGATTTTTCTTTCTGGTTCCTTGGTCAGAAACTGATATTCCAATCTGTGGCAGATGTTCAAGGGATTCCCACAGATAGGTTAGAATTGGCTGGTTCTCCAGATTTTAGCTCTGGTCTTCTTTTGCTTGAGGCTGTACTGGGAGATATTTACGGTCTACTTTCCGAAAACATAAGAACTTATACTCAGCTTTCTACCTATAAAACTGCGAGTTACGTTATAAGACGTCTTAACGAGTTAATATCTCAATCGTACGATGTACCTATTGATGTTGTAAGGGATATTTGGAAAAACAGTGCTTATGTCTTGTTTGGTGAAGAGGGCTTTGAGCTCGTTACGCCTGAGCAGTATTTGATGCTCTTGCCCAATGAACAAGAACATGTGCTTAGTGGCGTAAAAGGTATAACAACGTTGGTAGCTCATGAACAGTCTCTCTTGGACTTCGTTGGCGAACAGCTTGAAAAATTCCCAACTGATATTAGGCGCATAGCCGGTAACCCTGTGGTTACTGGAAGGCATTTAACAAAAGATGAATTTATGCAGTGCTTGAAGGAGCCGGTGTTTTTTAAGGGAAAATGGCTCTCGTTTGAAGAAACACTTGAGCTTTATAGTAAGGGTGAGAATTTTTCCGGTTCAAACTTTATGTCCCATTGGGCATCGGAAATCTTTGAAGCATTCAATCTAAAACGTAGTGATTTATTAAGTAAAGCTGCGGCTGCTGCTGATAATGCAGATAAGCAATATCTTCTCGGTAAGATGATTAGCGTTGCTCTGGGTACAGGAGATTTTGAAAACGTACTTTCTAAGATCATTTCTGGCGCCTATGCTGTGGTTCCTTATTACAGAGCAGAAGCGGTAACCAAAGAGGGCGAAGTAAACAAGTACAAAGTAATGTCAAGAGGTTTGGGTTTAGCTTTAGAGAACCTTGTTGTAGAAGTTCAGAAAATTCGTGAAGTACTGGACCAGCGTAACCTTTCATGGGATGAACAACGTCCCCTTATTGAAGATGATGTTCGCTTTATCTTGAAATCTCTTAGCCTCGAAGACATAGATATAGATAAAGTGCTCGGCGGTGGGTATGAAGTTATCAATAACTTTGGTTATTTCAGTGTTATGCCCAGAGAAGGCCAAAGCATGGAAGACGTACTTCGCAATGCTTGTTCCATGGTTCTTAAGGATGTGACCCGTTTACTTGACCGAGTGCAAGATTATGAGATTCTCATCAATGATGATAAAGATAGAGCGCTTCAAATAATAAAACACGTTTTTGGAGCTGACTTAGAGGAAAACTCTGATTTAGTTGTTACAGGCTATGATTTGAGATTAGTACGCAGTTTGAGACCCATCTCTCAAGAACAAGTTTGGCAGATTATTACGCTTCTTCTGAGTGAAGCCTTTATACGCGATAACACTTTTGCCATGGAAGTATTCAATAAACTTGAGATTGATGATGGCGAAGAACTACTTAAAACGATAAGTCAAGAACTTGTGGTTTCTACATCTTTTGTAGCACCACGCGTGAATGCTTTAGATTTACTCAGTGATGAAGAGGCAGAAGCGTATCGTTTGCTCATGGATGTAGAAATACTTAGAAATGAGCAGCCGCTGTTGGAAACGTTAACCGGTGGAGCTGCCATAAAGGAACTACTGGAAGAAAACTACAGTCCAGATAAGTTACAAGATTGGGTCAGCTATTTAGTGGAACAGCTTGACGAAGCAACGGGACAACGGAAACAAAAGATAACGAAGCGTTTACAAGTTATTAACGGTTTCTTGAGAAGTAAAACGAATCCTTCATGGATGGTTTTGGAAGTTTTACCTGTTTTGCCCCCAGACTTAAGGCCACTCATTTTCGACAAAAATGAGAGAGCAAAATCTTCAGATTTGAATGAACTTTACAGAAGAATCATCAATAGAAATCTGAGACTGAAAAGGCTTAGAGAACAAAAAGCTCCGGATCTTATTATCCGAAACGAAATGAGGCTTTTACAGGAGGCTGTTGAAGCACTTATAGACAACAGTAGAAAAGACAAACCTGTGAAGGACTCAAGAGGAAGGCAGTTAAAGTCACTTACTGACAAACTTAGCGGGAAACAAGGTCGATTCAGACAGAATTTGCTCGGTAAAAGAGTTGATTACAGTGGGCGTTCTGTCATCGTGATCGGGCCGGATCTAAAGCTGAACCAAACAGGAATACCACGAATAATGGCAGCAGAATTATTTAAGCCTATGCTCATAGGCGAACTGCAACGCCGTGAAATTGCGAGTACAGCTAAACAGGCTAAGAAGATGATTGAGAGTTACGATTCTCGTATCTGGCCAGTCTTGGCAGATATTGTAAAAGGTTATTATGTTCTGTTGAACCGTGCGCCTACGCTGCACAGGCCATCAATAGAAGCATTTGAGCCTGTGTTAGTTGATTCAAAAGCCATATCGGTACCACCTATGATTTGTCCGCCTTTCAACGCAGACTTCGATGGTGACCAAATGGCAGTACATGTGCCACTTTCTAATCAGGCTTTGGCTGAGGCAAAATTGCTGATGTCTTCGCATTTGAACATACTGTCACCTGCTCATGGCGAGCCGTTGGCAGCTCCAACACAAGATTTAGTCATTGGACCTTATTTCCTAACAGTGGATCTACAGGGACCATTTATAGGTGATGGCACTGTATTCTATGACGCTGCGGATGTAGAGAAAGCTTGGAATATGGGCAAGATAGACTTGCATGCTCACATTTGGTACGGCCCATTAGCTGAGACCAATGGCGACATCGGTCAAGATATTACCAATGCGGATAAGAATGGCAATACAACAGTAGGACGTGTGATTTTTAATCACTTTATAAACGAACGGTTAACAGAAAACGGCATTCAAACATTGCCCTTCGTAAATGAAACACTAACAAAGAAAACGCTTTATAACTACATCAATGATGCTATCGATCGGTTGGGTTTGAGTGACTCCATATATGTACTGGATGCAATAAAAGAGCTGGGCTTTAAGTATGCAACATTGTCCGGTTTGACCATAAGTGCACTTGACCTGAGTGTTGTACCTTCTAAACAAGGCTTAGTAGATGAAGCTCGGGAGAAAATCGAGAAAATAGAAGAAGAGTACAACTTCGGTAGACTCACTGTGGAAGAACGTTATGAAAAAATAGTTAACATTTGGCGCGATGTAGTGGATAAGGTCACTGATAGTCTCAACGATTATTTTAGTGAGTCTGACCATCTCTATATGATGTTCACATCTGGCGCCAGAGGAAACAAAGACCAGGTAAGACAATTGGTAGGTTTAAGAGGCCTTATGGCTGACCCGACAGGTAAAATCATTGAGTATCCTATTATCGACTCATTGCTGGAAGGTCTAACAATACAAGAGTATTTTGTAAGTACACACGGTGCTCGTAAAGGACAGGCTGATACAGCGCTGAAAACTGCTGATGCTGGTTACCTCACACGACGTTTGGTGGATGTTGTGCAGTCGGTTACGATCACTGAGGATGACCACTCTGTGGTCAGCGTTGGTCCAAATACCTATGACAACGTTGCCACAGCTTTGGTAGGTCGTTTTGCAGAGGAAGATATCAGGTTGCCAGGCATGGATGACCCAGTGGTACGTAAAGGGCAGGTTATTGGTTTAGAAGAGGCACAACTCATTGCAGAAGCTGGTATCGAAGTTCTTATAAGAAGAGACATGGAACTCGTAAGGATCGAAGATTTGCTTGATCCGGATAACTTTGTCTACGGTTTGAACCATGCCCGATTTGTATTGCCTGGTGAGTTGCGTATTGGCAACGAAGTCATCGACAAAGGGACAAATGTCGCACCCTCTTTAGCTTACAGGCTCAAGGAATTGGGCGTTGAGGAGCTCATTGTAAAAAGAGAAGAGGGCTTGCTTGTACGAGACCTTGAAGCTACAGACGGTAGCATAATTTCTGAGCTCGGAGGGCGTATCTGGGGTCGTTTTGCTGCTGAAGATATAAAAGATCCTGCCACTGGAGAAATTCTGGTAAAAGCAGGGCAAGAGATCATGGCACAGGATGCACAACGCATAGACAAAGCTGGTGTGAAAGCTGTTCGTATACATAGTCCTATAACATGCTTAAGTGATGATGGTATTTGTGTTACGTGCTATGGTAGAGATTTATCCAGAAGAAGACTCGTAGAAAAAGGAGAAAGTGTTGGTGTAGTAGCTGCACAGTCTATTGGCGAACCAGGTACCCAGCTTACTCTAAGAACATTCCACACTGGAGGTGTCGCTGGCGAAGATATTACTGGAGGTTTACCACGTGTAGAAGAATTATTTGAGGCAAGGAAGAAAAATGCACTGACTGATATAGTTCTCCCATTGCAGGATTTCTTTACAGTATTTGATGGCGCTGACGAAAAGATAGAACGTTATGTATCTAATGCCATGGAGTCTTTTGTTGGTGAGTTGGATAACGTTTTGAAAGCTCACTTAAATGATGTGAACGATCCTATGGCAGCCAAAGATCTGAAGAAAGTTGTTAGGACCTGGTTCAACGATCTTGGAGCGCTGCTTAGCCAAAAACTTAGTGAAATTAGGCACGAGCTACTTCAAAGTTATGACTGGAATGGTCTTGAATTGAGCGCATTGAGAAGATCCAATGAAAAGGTTGAACAGCTTTATGATTTGTTAGATCAAAAAGCCAGTGAATTCGAACGCTTATTCCTTGACGCTTTAAGGAAAGCAAGCTTAGAAGAACATATTGGATCTTTAAGTGGACATTTCCACGAGAAACTCAATAACGTTCTTACGACCTTACGTTCGGAGCTTTCCATAGTTCCATGGTACGTAGGTTTAGCAACAGGAATTAAAGGAGCCGATGAAGCAGATCTAAAGAATTTCTATGCAGGCTATGTAGATTTAATGCGTACTGGTGATGTGGATTTTGCATTCGACATAGACGCAAAACGTCCCACAAAGAAAAGCAAGTTGTTGGCTATGGCACCGATGGGTGGTGTTGTTCACGACATCTTCACCGTAGTCGATCACGGGCAAGAACTCTTTACCATAATCGTTGTAAAACAGGACAATGGTTATGGCGCATTTGTAACGAACGCTGAATCTAGGAAGTTAAGAATTCGCAATGATGACAAGGAATCAAAATACATATTCCCTGGTTATAGGCTGATTTTCGACAGTATTGATGCTTCATTATTGCTTAGAGCTTTTGGACACGACGCTGCTTGCGATTATCTCATAGGTGAGATCAAGAGTGTTTATGCTTCTCAAAAGGTTGAAATCAATGACAAGCATTTCGAAGTGGTCTTAAAGCAAATGTTCTCCAAGGTTGTTGTTGACGAATCAGGTGATTCTGTGGAAATGCTTCCAGGTGATGTTGTTGACTGGTTTGATTATGAGCAAGAAGTTAGGTACTGGACTATGCAAGGTAAGAAGGCGCCAAAGGGACGCAGGGTATGCATGGGCGTGACAAAAGTATCCAAATCTTCTAAGAGTTGGCTCGCAGCCGCCTCGTTCCAGGAAACTCCTCAGGTTCTCGTTGACGCAGCCATAGCTGGGAAAGTTGATAAGCTAAAAGGTTTGAAAGAAAATGTTATAATAGCTCGGAGGATACCCGCAGGAACCGGTATCTACAAGGAAGAAGACTTTATCATAGAATGATTAGAAGCAGGAGGTGTTTGTATTGCCGACGTTTAATCAGTTGGTCAAATATGGCCGCGAAAAAGTAAAATCTAAATCGAAGTCGCAGGCGCTCGAGGGTAATCCTCAGAAGCGAGGAGTTTGTTTAGTAGTGCGTACTATGACGCCAAAGAAACCTAATTCGGCCCTAAGGAAAATAGCAAGGGTGCGCTTGTCGAATGGTTATGAAGTTTTGGCTTATATCCCCGGTATAGGCCACAATCTTCAGGAACACTCTGTAGTTCTTGTGAGAGGTGGTCGTGTAAAAGACTTACCGGGTGTGCGTTATCACATAATCCGGGGCGTTTATGACGCGGCCGGTGTTGAAAATAGAAAACAGGGCCGTTCCAAATACGGTGCCAAGAGACCAAAAGGAGGAAGTTAACATATGCCACGTGGAGGAAGTCCAACACCGCGAACCATACCGCCGGATCCCATTTACGGGAGCCCTCTGGTAGCGAAACTCATAAATAAGTTGATGATTGGTGGTAAGAAGTCGAAAGCCGAGAAAATCGTATATGGAGCACTCCAGATTGCTTCAGAGCAGCTCGGAGAAAACCCCATCGATATTCTTACCAAGGCAATTGAAAACACAAAACCTTTGGTTGAGACGCGGTCGCGCCGAATAGGCGGAGCCGTGTATCAAATACCAGTTGAAGTGCCGGAAAGACGTGCTTTGGCACTCGCTCTTAGGTGGATTGTGAACGGTGCCAGAGATAGAGGCGCTGGAGAAATGGAAAATAAATTAGCAGCTGAGTTAGTAGATGCTTATAAAGGTCAGGGTTATGCCGCCAAGAGGCGTGAAGAAATCCATAGAATGGCTGAGGCTAACAAGGCGTTTGCTCATTTGAGATGGTGATAATTGATGGCGGATCACAGAGAATTCACTTTAGAACGAACCAGGAATATTGGTATAGCCGCGCATATTGATGCAGGTAAGACCACAACAACGGAGCGTATACTCTTTTTCACAGGAAAAACGCATAAGCTGGGTGAGGTCCATGATGGAACTGCTACCATGGATTTCATGGAGCAGGAGAAAGAGCGCGGCATTACCATTATGTCCGCCGCAACGACATGCTTTTGGAAGGATTATCGTATCAACATAATTGATACGCCCGGACATGTGGACTTTACAATTGAGGTAGAAAGGTCACTTCGTGTACTTGATGGCGCTGTTGTAGTTATAGATGCCGTGGCGGGTGTTCAGCCTCAAACAGAAACGGTGTGGCGCCAAGCTGATAGGTACGATGTGCCTCGTATTGTTTTTGTTAATAAGATGGATAGAAACGGAGCCAATTTCCTCCGGGCAGTCAATACTATACGTGAGCGTCTTGGTGCAAACGCTGTTCCAGTGCAATTGATGATTGGTAGCGAAGACAATTACCAAGGCGTGATAGATCTCATAGAGAGAAAGGCTTATTACTGGACGGATGTTTTAGGAACAGCATTTGAAGAGAGACCCATCCCCAATGACATGTTGGATTTGGTAGAAGAATATCGTGAGAAGTTGATAGAAGCAGCCGTGGAAATGGACGACGCAGTAATGACCAAGTACTTAGATGGTGAAGATATCACTAATGAAGAAATTCGCCAGTGTCTTAGAAAAGGAACCATACAAAGGAAAATTGTTCCTGTATTCGGTGGGTCTGCGTATAAGAATAAGGGCATTCAGCCTTTGCTTGATGGTGTTGTGTATTACTTACCGAGTCCGTTAGATTTACCGCCCGTAAAGGGTATAGATCCAAGAACAAATGAAGAAGTAGAGCGCCGGCCACTGGACGATGAGCCACTGTCAGCGTTCATATTTAAAATACAAACAGACCCTTATGTCGGCAAGCTCGCTTGGGTAAGAGTCTATTCAGGCGTCTTAAATGCAGGGTCTTATGTATATAACGTTACTAAGGATTCCAAGGAACGTGTTTCTCGTTTATTAAGAATGCACGCTAGCCACAGAGAAGACGTAAATGCCATCGGTGCTGGAGACTTAGGCGCTATCGTTGGTATGCGTAATGCGACTACGGGTGACACACTGGCTGATGAAAATAACCCCATAGTCCTTGAATCGCTCTTCATTCCTGAACCTGTTATTTCGCTTTCTATTGAACCTAAGACTCAACAAGATCAAGATAAATTAGCAGCCGGTTTACAGAGACTTTCAGAAGAAGATCCTACTTTTAGAGTAAAAGTCGATCAAGAAACAGGAGAGACGATTATCTCTGGCATGGGTGAATTGCATCTTGAAATAATTGTTGATAGGCTCAGAAGAGAATTCAAAGTTGATGCAAATATAGGCAAGCCACAAGTTTCTTACAGAGAAACAATTAAGAAGCATGTTGAAGTCGAAGGAAAGTACATACGGCAGAGCGGCGGACGTGGTCAGTATGGACATGTCGTCATGGAGTTCGAGCCGTTGCCTCGTGGAACTGGTATTGTTTTTGAAAACAAAATTGTTGGTGGTGTCATTCCAAAAGAGTATATTCCCGCAGTTGAAAAAGGCACAAGAGAGGCTTTTGAAAATGGTGTTATTGCAGGTTATCCTATAGTGGACGTAAAAGCAACGTTGGTCGATGGTTCTTACCATGAGGTAGACTCATCCGAAATAGCTTTCCATTTAGCCGCAGCTCGTGCAGTAAGACTGGGTATACCGCAGGCAGATCCCGTAATCCTCGAACCTATAATGAAAGTAGAAGTTGTTGTCCCTGAGGACTATATGGGAGACGTTATGGGTGATTTAAGTTCCAGGCGCGGAAGGATAATGGGCATAGAAGCGCAGGGGCATTTGCAAGAAATTAGGGCAGAGGTACCTTTGGCTGAGATGTTCGGTTATGCGACTATTTTGCGTTCTTTGACTCAAGGGCGTGGAAGCTTTGTTATGGAGTTCTCCCATTATGAAGAAGTTCCAGCGAAGATTGCAGAAAACATAATTGAGTCCAGAGGTAAACTGAGGAGGAGTGAAGAGTAATGGCGAAAGAGAAATTCGAGAGGACGAAACCGCACGTAAATGTAGGGACGATAGGTCACATAGACCATGGGAAGACGACGCTGACGGCGGCTATGACGCAGACATTGGCAGCAGTAGGATATGCGAAGCCGATGGGATATTACGACATAGATAAGGCGCCAGAAGAGAAAGCGCGTGGAATCACGATAAACATAACGCACGTAGAATATGAGACAGACAAGAGGCACTATGCACACATAGATTGTCCAGGGCACGCAGACTACATAAAGAACATGATCACAGGTGCTGCGCAGATGGACGGAGCGATATTGGTAGTAGCGGCTACAGATGGAGTTATGCCTCAGACGAGGGAGCACGTGTTGTTGGCGAGGCAGGTAAACGTGCCAGCGATGGTAGTGTTCATAAACAAGACAGATATGGTAGATGATCCTGAGCTGGTAGAGTTAGTAGAGATGGAAGTACGGGATTTATTGAACAAGTACGGATTTCCAGGTGATGAGGTACCAGTAATAAAGGGATCAGCATTAAAGGCATTAGAAGTACTGAACAAGAATCCCCAGACGAAGCGTGGGGAAGATGCATGGGTAGACAGCATATGGGAACTAATCGATGCGATGGACAGTTACATACCAGATCCTGTAAGGGAGATAGACAAACCGTTCCTGATGCCAATAGAAGACGTATTTAGCATAACAGGAAGAGGGACCGTAGTAACAGGAAGAGTAGAGCGAGGGAAACTGAAAGCAGGAGAAGAAGTAGAGATAGTAGGATTAAGGGGCGGAGAACGGAAGACGGTAGTAACAGGGATAGAGATGTTCAGGAAGACGCTGGATGAAGCTATGGCAGGAGACAATGTAGGGTTATTGTTAAGAGGCATAGGGAAAGAGGAAGTAGAAAGAGGAGAAGTAATAGCGAAGCCAGGGTCAGTGAAGCCATACACGAAGTTTAGGGCGCAGGTATACGTGTTGAAGAAAGAGGAAGGTGGAAGGCATACACCATTCTTCAACGGATACAGGCCACAGTTTTACATAAGGACAACAGACGTAACAGGGTCCATAAAACTAGACGAAGGAGTAGAGATGGTAATGCCGGGAGACAATGCAGAGTTTGAAGTAGAACTAATATACCCGGTAGCATTGGAAGAAGGACTACGGTTTGCAATACGTGAAGGTGGAAGAACCGTAGGAGCCGGTGTTATCACCAAGCTCTTGGAATAATACAGAGGAGTGATAGGTAATGTCAGCACAGCGTATAAGAATTAAACTGCGCTCATATGATCATAGACTTTTGGATCAATCGGCGAAGCGGATTGTCGAGGTTGCTAAGAGAACAGGCGCACGAGTTGCCGGTCCTATTCCATTACCAACTGACAGAAGAGTTTATTGTGTTACCCGGTCTCCGCATATCGACAAAGATTCCAGGGAACACTTTGAAATTAAGATGCACAAACGTCTTATCGACATAATCGATCCGACTCAGGAAACCATTGCGAATCTGATGAGTTTGGAACTTCCCGCTGGTGTCGACATACATCTGAAGCTTTAGGGATGGTGAAAAGAAGTGAAAGGTATAGGATTGCTTGGTAGAAAAATCGGAATGAGCCGCTTCATAGACGATAAGGGTATATTTACCCCTGTGACTCTCATAAAAGCGGGCCCCAATTATGTTGTCAATGTACGAAAAGAAGACAATGGTTTGGAGTCCGTCGCTATGGGCTTTGAAGTGGTAAAAGAGAAAGCACTGAATAAACCGAAATTAGGTGC
The DNA here is from genome assembly GCF_000378005.1 of Coprothermobacter platensis DSM 11748. GTDB lineage: Bacteria > Coprothermobacterota > Coprothermobacteria > Coprothermobacterales > Coprothermobacteraceae > Coprothermobacter > Coprothermobacter platensis. Next base: position 770,148 of record NZ_KB899040.1, on the reverse strand, counting down.
ACTTAAAAAGGCTGGTGTACCTCCCGTTCGGTTTGTGAAAGAATTTCGCTATCCTGGCATTAGCGAACAATTTCAAGTTGGTCAAGAGGTCAACGTCACAGATGTTTTCCAAGATGGAGAGCTTGTTGATGTCATAGGTGTCAGCAGAGGTAGAGGATTTGCTGGCGGTGTACGGCGTTGGGGCTTTGCAGGAGGGCCAAAGACCCACGGTAGTCGAGGATGGCACAGAAGGATAGGCTCTATCGGTAATAGAACATATCCAGGTGAAGTAAAACCTGGTAAGAAGATGCCCGGACAATATGGCAATGAACAAGTAACTGTCCGCAACCTGAAAATTGTTAAAATTATACCGGAGCAGAATATCATTGCTGTAAAAGGTTCGGTCCCAGGTTCAAAGAATGGTTTCGTCCTTGTGAGAAAAGCTTACGGTCTGGGGCCTCAAGGAAGGAGTGAATAGAGATGCAACTTCCAGTTTTTGATGTGAACGGTGCAGAGGTTGCTTACGAAAGCGTTAACGAAAACTTTGTAGCTACGCCTGTGCGAGGTAGATTGCTGCATCTCAATGTCGTGCGTGTTCTTGCTGGTAAAAGGCACGGGACGGCATCGACAAAAAAGCAAGGAGAAGTGGCAGGAACTACAAAGAAACCATGGCCTCAGAAACATACAGGAAGAGCCAGACATGGTTACATGCGTTCTCCCATATGGAGAAAGGGAGCAGTAGCCTTCGGTCCTCGCCCTCGTGACTGGTCCATGGATATAAACAAGAAACAGATAAAGCTTGGCATGGCATCTGCTTTCGGCTACAGGTTAAGAAATGGAGAGTTAGTACTGGTAGATGCTAATGGCTTTAACGGAAAAACTCGTGAGTTCAGGACGTTTTTGAATAACAAACAGTTGGAGAATAAGTCTGTTACTGTTGTTTCCTTAGCAAATGAGGTTTCTTTCCGTAGAGCATGCCAGAATATGAAGAATGTCTATTGTGTTCCCGTTGAAAAGGTCAATGTTTATGATTTGCTCAAGGGTGATACGGTAATCATGACTCAGGCGGCATGGAAGAAAGCGCAGGAGGTGTGGGCAAATGGCTAAAGCTGCTTCTGATGTGCTTATTGGTCCTGTTTTGACTGAAAAAGCACTTACACTACATAGAGAAGGTAAGTACACCTTTTATGTGCGAAAAGATGCAAATAAGGTCGACATAAAAAAGGCTGTGGAACAAGTTTTCAATGTCAAGGTCTCAAAGGTATACACTTTATATGTACGTGGAAAACAGAAAAGAAGAGGTTATACCGAATATAGAACTAGCGACAGGAAAAAAGCCGTTGTACAACTTGTTCCAGGACAGCATATTGAACTTATTGAGGGAGTGTGATTTTAGATGCCCGTAAGAAGATACAAGCCAGTTACGTCTAGCACAAGGAATAGAATAATCATCGATTACAAAAGCGTCATTACAAAGACGGAGCCGGAAAAGTCACTCCTTGCGCCCTTAAGAAAGAGTGGAGGAAGAAATAACATGGGCCGTATCTCTGTAAGATTCAGAGGTGGCGGCAACAAAAGAAGATATAGAATTATCGATTTTAAGCGTGACAAAGACGGTGTTCCGGGCAAAGTTATGTCAATAGAGTATGACCCTAACAGAACAGCATTTATTGCACTGATAAAATACGCTGATGGTGAAAAGCGCTACATTGTAGCGCCAGACGAGTTAGAAGTAGGAGACACCATTGTTTCAGGTGAGTCAGCACCGATCAGAATAGGTAATACGCTGCCTTTATCAAAGATTCCAACAGGTACTACCATTCATAATATCGAACTTTATCCCGGACGAGGTGCGCAATTAGTTCGTTCGGCTGGTTCATGGGCACAACTCATGGCAAAAGAAGGCGACTATGCCCATGTACGTCTTCCAAGCGGTGAGGTTAGACTGATCAACATAAAGTGCAGAGCGACCATTGGACGTGTGAGTAATCTTGATCACGAGAATACTTCTTCAGGCAAAGCGGGACGAACAAGATGGGTAGGTAGAAGGCCGCACGTTAGAGGAACAGTAATGAACCCAGTAGATCACCCACATGGAGGCGGAGAAGGTAAATCACCTATTGGCCATCCGTCACCACTTTCTCCGTGGGGATGGAAGACTCTTGGCTGGAAAACTCGTCGTGGTAAAAAGCCTTCTGATAAGTTCATCATAAAGCGTCGCAAATAAGTGAGGTGAAGAGTTTATATGGCATGGGATAAGCCTTATCCAAGAGGAAAATACACGGACCCCAAGTTGTTGAAAAAGGTCCAAAAAATGCAGAGTACGGGAGATAAACGTATCATAAAAACATGGAGCAGGAGAAGCACTATCACACCAGAAATGGTCGGCCTAACCATAGCTGTGTACAATGGGAAGATTCATGTTCCCGTTTATATAACACAGCAGATGATTGGGCATAAGTTGGGTGAATTCGCTATAACCAGAAACTTCCGTGGTCATGGCGAGCCTGTTGAGCGCTCCAGTGCGTTGAAGTGAGGTGTAGATGATGGAAGAAGTAGTCGCAAAAGCAACCGCTAAGTACTTAAGAGTGTCGCCGAGAAAGGCAAGACTTGTTATTAACGAGATCAGGAACAAGCCAGTAGTCGAAGCGAGAGCCATTCTTAAGTATTCTCCCAATAAGGCAGCCAGATTTGCATTAAAGGTTTTAGACTCTGCTGTGGCTAACGCGGTAAATAATAATGGGTCTGACGAGGAACGCCTGTATGTGTATCGCGCTTTCGTCGATGAAGGGCCGAGGTTAAAAAGATATAATCCGCGCGCTTTTGGAAGAGCGGATATCATCAAAAGGCGTTTAAGCCACATTACCGTTATAGTAAAAGAGAGATAGGGGGAATACAAAAGTGGGCCAAAAAACACATCCTTATGGATTTAGATTAGGTGTGACGAAAAACTGGCGTAGCCGTTGGGTTGCTCCTTTTGAGAAGTACCCAGAATATATCGTTCAAGACGAGCAAATAAGAAAATTGGTAAATAAGCATTATGGCCATGCTGGTATTTCATCAGTAGAAATAGAGCGTTTAGGGAATAAGATGCGCGTAATAATCTGGACTGCCAGACCCGGAATGATCATAGGAAAGCAGGGTTCAGAAATAGAGCATCTTAGAGAAGAAATTGTCAGACTATTAAAGAGCGATTACGAAGTTAGGATTGCCATTTACGAGGTAAAAAATCCTGAGATTGATGCGCAAATCGTATCTGACAGCATCGCGCGACAGATAGAGCGCAGGGTAAGTTATAAGCGCGCAATGAAGCAGGCGATCAGTAGGGCTATGAGATCTGGCGCGCAGGGAATAAAGATTGCTGTCTCTGGGCGTTTAGGCGGTGCGGAAATTGCCCGACGTGAATGGTTTGTGCAAGGTAAACTTCCGTTATCTACTCTAAAGTCTGATGTGGACTATGGTTACAGCATAGCTGTTACGAAATACGGAACCATCGGCGTGAAGTGCTGGATCTATAAAGGAGATGTAGAGGATCTGCAAGAACTTCTACCTCCGAGAGGCCTAGAAAAGGCAGAGAGGAGGCCAGAAAGACATGCTAATGCCTAAACGTGTTAAATACAGAAAAAACCATTTACCTCATATAAAGGGAAAAGAAACAAGAGGTTTGAAGTTGGCATTTGGCGATTATGGAATTCAAGCCGTGGGTCGTGGTTATGTGGATTCCAGAATGATTGAGTCATGTCGTGTCGTCATTGCCAAGAACATTGGAAAAACAGGAAAGTACTGGATTAGGATTTTCCCCGACATATCCTGGACGAAGAAACCCTTGGAAGTCAGGATGGGTGGAGGAAAAGGTGACCCAGAGAAGTGGATCTTTCCGGTAAGGCCAGGACGTATCATGTTTGAACTGACCGGAATTGATGAAGATACTGCTAAGCACATTGCTAGACTAATAGGATTTCGCCTGCCTTTTGAGGTCAGGTTAATTAGTCGTGTGTAAGGGAAGGTGCAGCTCATGCAAGGGACAGAATTAAGAGAGAAGACGACGGACGAGTTGGAAGCTTTGCTCAAGGAACTAAGGGCAAAGTTGGTCAACCTCAAATTTCAGCTATCCGTTGGCAAGCTGACAGATCATACCGCTATTACTAAAACAAAGAGAGATATAGCACGGGTGCTAACGGTTTTGAGAGAAAGGGGTATAAAGTTATGAGACGTCGTTTTGTTGGCGTAGTTGTATCAGACAAAATGGATAAAACCCGCGTTGTTGTAACAGAAAGGATGGAACGTCATCCTTTATATAAGAAGGAATTGCGGAGAAAAACGAAATTCTATGTACACGATGAGAAAAATGAATCGAAAGAGGGAGACACTGTTCTTATAGAGGAATTCAGGCCAATGTCTCACCTTAAACGGTTCAACTTAGTCAAAGTGCTAAGAAGGAAGCAGTTCGAGGAGGTTGAAGAAGATGATCAGGCCTTACACGAAGCTTAACGTTGCAGATAACACTGGTGTCAAGACAATTCAGGTTATACGTGTTCTAAGAGGGCCTAGGATTGCATACGGGACAATTGGAGATGTCATCGTTGCCAATGTTAGAGAGGTATTACCCAGTAGCCAATTCAAGAAGGGCGATGTTGTGAAGGCTGTGGTCGTTCGTTTGGCTAAGGAGATAAAGAGAGCCGACGGTACGTGTGTTAGATTCGACGATAACGCGGCTGTCATCATTGACCAACTGGGAGAACCGAGTGGAACCCGTGTTTTCGGACCAGTTGCTCGTGAACTCAGGGAAAAGGGATATCTTAAGATCATCTCCTTGGCTCCCGAAGTGCTGTAGTTGGAGGTTGAGCAATATGAAGTTGAATATAAAATCGGGTGATCTGGTCGAAGTCATAAGCGGGAAAGAAAAGGGTAAAAGAGGCAAAGTGACCAGGGCATTTCCCAAAGAGAACAGAGTATTGGTACAAGGCGTCAACATCATTACTCGTGCTACCAGGCCTACTCAGAAGGACACCCAGGGTGGGCTAAAAAAGTATGAGGCACCCATATTAGCTAATAAGGTGATGGTTGTATGCCCCAAATGTGATAAGCCCACAAGAATTGGTCACAAAGTGCTCGATGATGGCACAAAAGTGCGTGTTTGTGCTCGTTGCGGCGAAGTTCTTGATTAGGCTTTGGGAGGGTTGAGCATGAGTTTGAAGGAAAAATACGATAACGAGGTCAGGCCTTACATGATTAAGAAGTTTGGTTATCATAATGCCATGCAAGTGCCTGCCGTGGTAAAGATAACGCTTAACCGTGGTCTCGGTGAAGCACTTCAAAATCCAAGAGCTGTGGAAGTTACCGTAAAGGAGTTTGAAACGATAACTGGTCAGAAGCCATTGGTTAGGAAAGCGAAGAAAAATGTTGCCGCGTTTAAGCTGAGAAAAGGTGTTCCCATAGGAGTCAGCGTAACACTTCGGAAAGAGAAGATGTGGAACTTTATGGAACATCTCATAAGTGAAGTACTCCCAAGGGTACGTGACTTCAGAGGATTAAACCCACGTTCTTTTGACGGTAGGGGTAACTACAACTTCGGATTGTTGGAAGATCTGGTCTTCCCGGAAATATCTTACGATATGATAGATAAAACGAGAGGTTTAGGCATTAGCATAACAACTACCGCAAGAACAGATGAGGAAGCATTTGAGCTCTTGAAGGCTTTGGGCTTCCCATTCATGGAAAGATAGGAAAAAGGAGGTTTCTATGGCAAGGAAGGCATTAAAAATAAAAGCAGCAAAAGAGCCTAAGTTTTCGACAAGAAAATATACAAGATGCAAAATATGTGGCAGATCACGAGCTGTTTATAGCGATTTTGGAATATGCCGCATGTGTCTTAGAGAAATGGCTCATAAGGGCGAAATACCAGGCTTGAAGAAAGCCTCTTGGTGAGGTGACGTGCATATGGTTCAGGATACGATATCGGATTTATTAGTGAGAATAAAGAACGCCAGCCACGCCCGTTTGGATAGTGTTGAAGGTGTTCCTTACGGAAAGTATCAAGAAGAAATCCTTAAAGTTCTTGTCCGCGAGGGATACATAAAGGGATATGAAGTGGTTGAAAAAGAAAATAGAAAGTACTTTAGCATACAAATGAAATTTGGTCCTGGAAAGCAACCTGTTATTAATGAGGTAAGGCTCATTAGTGTGCCATCAAGAAGGATATATGCTCGCAAGGGAGAAATACCGAAGGTTATGAACGGCCTTGGTATTGCCATATTAACTACTTCAGTAGGAGTACTTTCAGACGCTGAGGCTCGCCAGAAAGGTGTGGGCGGGCAAATACTCTGCTATGTTTGGTGAGGTGGTCACAAGTGTCTAGAATAGGTAGGAAACCGATCGTTGTCCCTCAGGGAGTCAACGTAACCATCGAAGATAATACTGTAACGGTTCAAGGTCCAAAGGGAACGTTGGCGCAAACCTTCGATCCTCGCTTGAAGATTTCTCTATCTGATGGCCAAATCATAGTAGAGCGAACATCGGAGGAAAAGGATGTAAAGTCGCTTCACGGTACCACACGAGCACTGATTCAAAACATGGTTACCGGTGTGAGTAACGGATTCGCCGTGACTCTAAAAATTAAAGGCGTCGGTTACAGAGCAGAGCTTAAGGGAAAAGACCTTCAACTCTCTTTGGGTTTTTCACATCCAGTTCTGTTCCAGAGCTTGGACGGCATAGCATATCAAGTGCCATCTCCTGACACAGTAGTCATAACCGGCACTGATAAGCATCTTGTCACTCAGGTAGCTGCTAACATAAGAGCCTACAGAATACCTGATCCTTATAAAGGAAAAGGCATTTGGTACGAGGGCGAGCAGAGGACGCTCAAACCCGGTAAAGCAGTAGGAAAGGGTAAATAGTTCGTAGGAGGTGTATGAGTTTGATTTTTGCACAATCGCGTGCTGAGTTAAGAAGAGTAAGACATTTAAGGATAAGAAAACACATAGAGGGCACGGCTGAACGTCCTCGCTTGTGTGTGTTCAGGTCTTCCAGACACATTTATGCGCAGATTATCGATGATGTGGCTGGACATACTTTGGTTTCAGCTTCCACTCTTGACAAAGAATTGCGTGGAAAACTCGGAGATATGAAGAAAACTGAGCAAGCTGCAGAGGTTGGAAAATTGCTGGCAAATAGGGCGGCCGAAAAAGGTATCGTTAAAGTGGTATTTGATCGCGGTGGTTATAAGTATCATGGAAGAGTTAAAGCATTGGCCGAAGCCTCTCGCGAAGCCGGGCTGGAGTTCTAAGGAGGTATGCCGTAATGGACATGACTAATTTGCAGGAAAGAGTCATTGAGATTCGTAGAGTTGCCCGTGTCGTGAAGGGCGGAAAGAGACTTCGCTTTAGGGCTCTGGTTGTAGTAGGTGATGGAGAAGGCCATGTAGGAGTCGGATTGGGCAAAGCAGGAGAAGTACCTGACGCAGTGGCAAAAGCGGTTGCCAGAGCAAGGAAAAATCTTATTGAGGTTCCCATGGCAGGAACGACCGTTCCTCATACCGTGGTGGCAAAAAAAGAGACAGCTAAGGTTCTGATTAAACCTGCTGTACGAGGAACCGGTGTCTTGGCCGGCCAAACAGTTAGGGCTATTCTCGAAATGGCTGGCATAAAAGATGTGGTTACGAAATCTATGGGTTCCACAAATCCGGTCAACTTGGCATACGCAACAATAGGTGCCTTAAAGTCCCTTAAAAGGCCGAGAGAAGTAGCCGAACTTAGGGGCGTTCCTATAGAGCAAATACTAAAGAGATAACGAGGTGGTCAGTGATGAAATTACAAACACTTCAACCTGCCCCAGGTGCTAAAAGAACCAAGAAGATTATCGGCAGGGGTACGTCATCAGGGCATGGTAAGACATCGGGTTTTGGTCATAAAGGACAAAAAGCTCGCTCCGGACGTGTTGGAAAACGTGGGTTCGAAGGCGGTCAGACGCCATTTTATAAAAAGTTACCGAAAATAATGAGGTTCAAGAACTATCCATTCAAAGTTGATTATGAAGTTGTAAACGTAGAGCAATTAAATCGATTTGATGAAGGTTCTACAGTGGATGTTCCCACGCTGGCCGCTAATAGAATGGTTAGCTCTGAGACATCCTTGGTCAAAATTCTTGGCCAGGGCGACATAAAGAAAGCGTTACATGTGAAAGTTCAAGCAGTAAGTTCAACGGCAAAGGAAAAAATTGAAGCCGCTGGCGGTTCCGTTGAGGTGGTGGACTGAATGTGGCAAGTACTCAAGGCGTCGTGGGAGTTTAAAGAAACAAGAAGCCGCATTCTGTACACCTTACTATTTTTAGTTTTGTTCAGAGCGGGTACGTTTCTCCCCATCCCAGGAGTTAATCCGAATGCCTTTCAAGTATTGCAAGAACAGGCTGGATTCCTTGGCATATTGAACTTCTTTACGGGTGGTTCGACATATTACACCGTGTCTGTCTTTACGCTCGGTGTATTGCCTTATATCAATGCATCCATCATCATGCAGTTGATGGGTGTCATTTTCCCAGCTTTAGAGAACATGCGAAAAGAAGGGGAAGAAGGAAGAAAGAAACTTCAGATGTACATAAGGTGGTTGGGTGCAGGCCTGGCAGTTGTTATGTCCTATGCGGCATATCTTTATTTCTCATATGGTCTTGCTGTCGGGGGCACACCACTTATTACTCCAAGTTTTGAGTCAGCGATATTGACAACTTTAATACTTGCTTCTGGATCTATGTTCTTAGTTTGGCTTGGTGAAGTTTTCACCATGAAAGGTCTGGGAAATGGTGTATCGCTAATAATCTTCTCTGGTATCTTAGCGCGTGTTGTTCCATCATTAGTACAGTTTTTCCAAACGACTACAAATGTAAGCAATGCTGTTTTGTCCGTTATTATCGCTCTAATATTCGGATTGGTTCTCGTATTTATAACTACCGCGGCATACCTGGCAGAACGCAAAATACCTGTACAGTATGCTAGCCGTATTAGAGGGACAAAAGTTTATGGCGGACAATCCAGCAGTATACCCATACGCTTACTGCAAGCAGGTGTAATGCCTATCATTTTTGCATCGGCGTTTATTAATGCTCCTACGGTCATTTCTGGTTGGTTTCCACAATCATCGTTCACCCGGTGGTGGAATGTTTACTTCAACCATATGACGATTTGGTATAACTTGATCTATTTCGTGTTGGTAATATTCTTTGCTTATTTCTACAACACTATTGCCTATGACCCAGACGAAATCGCGAAAAACATACAGAAACAAGGTGGTTTCATTCCCGGTATTCGTCCAGGTAAACCAACCGCCGATTACATTGCTGGTGTCATAAATAAACTTACTTTACCTGCCTCTATTTTTCTTGGATTGGTTGCTGTGCTACCTGACCTGTTTATGTCTTTGTTTGGTCTTGGAAGGCTGTTCCTATTTGGTGGTACGTCGTTGCTTATTGTCATCGGTGTGGCTCTGGAAATTTTCCGGCAACTCGAAGCTTATGTACAGCTTCGGCACTATAAAGGATTTCTTGAGTTATGATCCAGTTTGTCATATTCATGGGAAAGCCTGGGTCTGGAAAGGGAACACAGGCCCAGTACTTTTCCAAACATGGATGGATTCATCTGTCTACTGGTGATCTTTTCCGGAGGCATTTAGCAGAGAAGACACCATTAGGCAAACAGGTTCAAGAGTTCGTGGAAAATGGGAATCTTGTGCCTGACGAACTTACTTTCGCTTTGGTGGAGGATTTTCTAAAGAGCGTGGACCAAAATGCAAACATAGTTTTCGATGGTTATCCACGAAGTAAGCGTCAAGCAGAATTACTCGATTCGTGGTCTAAGAAAACGGGTAGCAAGTGTTTAGGAGCCATCGAGTTTTGTTTGAGCGATGAATCAGCCATGGAAAGGTTGCTAAACCGCTATTATTGTCCGGTTTGCGGTTATGTTTCAAATAAGCCCGGTTTTTGCGTAAATGATGGGACTCCATTGGTGAAAAGGATCGATGATAACGTCGAGGTTATACAAAAACGTGTTAGGGACTATGATTCATATGGAGCAGAACTGCGAGCGTATTATAGAAACAAAGGAATCTATGTGGCTGTAGATGCAGGCAAAGAGCCAGAAGAAATAAGTGCTTTTTTGGAAAGGATAATGTTGAAAAATGGTTTACGATAAAACAGTTTTGAAGCACATGAGAGAAGCTGGAAAGCGGCTGACAAAAGTTATTTTTGAGCTTCGCGAGGCAGTAGTTCCTGGCGTAACGGGGCTGGAGCTTGATGCCTTGGCTGAGAAAAAAATAAGGGCTTTAGATTCTGTACCTTCTTTTCTCGGATATGAAGGCTATCCTGCTTCAGTGTGCATATCTGTGGATGACGTCGTCATACACGGTATACCTTCTAAACGGCCACTTTTACCAGGGCAATTAGTTAGCATCGACTTGGGGTTGATTTATGATGGTTGGAATAGCGACGCAGCTTTTACTGTCATTATTCCTCCCATTGAGGAGAACAAAAAGAGATTATCAGATGTAACATTGGAAGCGTTGAAGCATGGTGTACAAGCTGTAAGACCTGGAGTAAGACTTGGAACTGTTTCATCAGCTATTCAGAAGGTAGCAGATGATGCTGGCCTTGGCATTGTACGGGATTTTACTGGGCATGGTATCGGTCGCGACATGCACGAGGATCCTCCCATCCCGAATTATGGCAGACCTAATACAGGACCGGTGCTCAAACCATATATGTTCATAGCCATAGAACCAATGCTTACTGAAGGAAGCGGCTGTGTTGTTATAGAAGACGATGGGTGGACGGTAAGAACATGCGACCACACAAACGCTGCTCATTTTGAATTTACGTTAGCTGTTACAGAAGACGGTGTGGAGGTTCTAACACCGCATGTGCAATGATATGGTTAGTTGTAACATTTCTGTTGGTGATGTGGTAAAATCTGTCAGCGGACGCACTAAGGACCATCTATTTGTGGTGGTTGCTGACAATGAGCGTTTTGCTTTTTTGAGTGATGGTAAACGTTGGCCAGTAAGTAGGCCAAAAAAGAAGAACAAGAAACACATAAAATCTATGGGAGTGAGAGTGGAAACTTTGTCCGATGAGCGAATACAGTTTTTTTTGCGTGAACTGTCACGCGGAGGGAACGATTAATGTCGTCTGAAAAAAAAGATGTCATTGAAGTTGAAGGGATCGTCGTAGAGAAGTTGCCCAATGCAACATTTAGGGTAGAACTTCCGGGAGGTAAGGTCATAACGGCATATACCTCTGGTAAAATGCGCATGAATTTTATCAGGATATTGCCTGGAGATAAAGTAAAGGTTGAAATTTCGACTTACGATCCTGATCGAGGAAGAATAGTTTATAGACTTTAAAAGTGTAGAAGGAGTGATTCTGAGATGAAGGTACGTCCGTCGGTGAAAAAGATTTGTGACAAATGCCAAATTGTGCGCAGAAAGGGTCGCGTTTACGTAATTTGCGAAAACCCAAAGCACAAGCAAAGACAAGGTTAGGAGGTGCAGTTAGGTGGCACGTATTGTTGGAGTAGAGTTGCCAGATAACAAGAGGATTTTGTTCGCACTACCTCGTATTTATGGTATAGGAAGAACCACTGCTGAGCAGATTTGTGATGCTTTGGGTATAGATCCTATGCAAAAACTTGGAGAGTTGTCTTCGGATCAGCTGAATACGCTTCAGGATTACATCACCGAGCACTACAAAGTGGAAGGTGATTTGCGCCGTGAAGTCGCCATGAACATAAAAAGGCTCATGGATATTAAGTGCTACAGAGGTATAAGACATCAAAGAGGACTTCCAGTGCGAGGCCAAAGAACCAGACATAACGCAAGAACTAGAAAAGGACCACGTAAGACCGTGGGTGCGAAAAAAGGAAGGAAATAGTTAAGTTTAAGGTGGAGGTGTTTTAAAAGTGGCTCAGAAAAAGAGAAAAGAACGCAGATATGTACCTTACGGTGTAGCTCATATCCATTCAACGTTCAATAATACGATTATCACAATAACTGACCCCAATGGAGCTGTTTTGGCTTGGTCATCAGGCGGTTTCTTCTTTAAAGGCACAAGAAAAGGAACCCCTTACGCTGCGCAATTAGCTTCTGAAAGTGTTGCCAAAAAAGTACAGCAAACCTACGGTATGAAAGAAATAGATGTATTCGTGAAAGGGCCCGGGCCTGGACGTGAAACAGCTATTAGAGCTTTGCAAGCAGTCGGTCTGGATGTTAAGTCTATAAAAGATGTTACGCCTATTCCTCATAATGGATGCAGACCGCCAAAGGCTCGCAGAGTGTAAGGCATAAGGAGGTAGAAATCAGACATGAAATACACTGGACCAGCTTGTCGTATATGCCGTAGATCCGGCGTAAAACTTTTTCTCAAAGGAGAAAAATGCCTTAGCCCCAAATGCCCTATGGAAAGGAGAGCATTTCCACCTGGACAGCATGGGCCGACCAGACGGGGCAGAAGGGATACAGAATACGGTATTAGGTTAAAAGAAAAACAGAAACTAAGACATACATATATGATTACGGAGACGCAGTTAAGGCGTTATTTTTCTTACGCTATTTCACAAAAGGGTGTTGCCACTGGTACTGCACTTTTACAACTTTTGGAACGTCGTTTGGACGCAGTTGTGCAACGCATGGGTTTTGCAAGCAGTATAAAAATGGCTCGTAACTGGGTGCGCCAAGGGCATGTTATTGTCAACGGTAAAAAGGTTGACATACCATCATACTTGGTAAAACCAGGAGACAGGATTGCCTTGGATGCTGATTTGAAGAACAATCCTGATGTAGAAAAGAGTTTAGCAAACAATGAAAGCCGTCCTAACATGGAATGGCTGAGTGTGGACGCCGAAAATCTTGAAGGTACATTTCTGAGGGTACCAAGCCGTGAAGAAATTCCAGTCGCCGTTACGGAGCAGCTCATAGTTGAGTACTACTCAAGATAAGGCGTGGTGAATAGATAATGGACAAGTTATTTTCAATAATGGACCTCGGGAGAACTACTGACCGTGAAACGGGAGAAGTTCAAAGATTTGCTAAGTTAGAGGCAACTAATTTACCCGAGGGAGAGGGTATTACCATCGGTAACGCTCTTCGACGTGTACTGCTCGGTCAAATAGGTGGAACAGGCGTTCTCGGTTTTCGCTTGGAAGGCCTGGAACACGAATTTATGGTTCTTGACGGTATTGTAGAAGATGGTTTGACTATCGGGCTTAATCTCAAGAAGGTGTTGCTGAATTACCATGGCGATGGCGTTAAGGTTCTGTACATAAAAGCGAAGGGACCTGCCGAAATCACAGCTAAGGACATTGTCCCTGATGCTGACATAGAAATACTCAACCCTGATCAACCAATATTAACTATTTCCAATGACCAGGAACTTTATATGGAAATCTACGTTAGTAACGGGGTGGGTTACAAGACTGTTGACGACAATAAAAAACTCTACCAGTTCCCATTCAGAACAATTTACTTAGATACATCGTTCTCGCCTGTAAGAAGAGCAGAGTTTCATGTTACTCCAGCCATTGTGGAAGAACCAGGTACCTTTGAAAGTTTGGAACTTCGTGTTTACACGACACTTGCTGCCGATCCTGCTGAAGTTATACGCCAGGCTGCAGAGTTTCTTAGTAAGGAATTTGGTAGTATCGCACAGGCAAAACAATCTACAGATGTAGAAGAAGTGGCGGTTGAGCCTGAAGCTTCAGATGAAAAACTGGATACGAGCATCGATGTTCTTAATCTGTCACGAGCAGTGTTGACACATTTAGAAAAAGCAGGCATATCAACTATTAGGGATTTAGTTGCCGTTTTAGATAGGAATGAAGCCATTCCTGGTATTGGAGCAGTGAGAGTGGAAGAGATTAAAGATAAGTTATCAGCATATTTAGAAGGAGGTAATACAGAAGATGAGGCATAAAGTTGATGGCCGTAAACTTGGACGTAAAACTGAAGCCAGAATGGCTCTTCTGCGGACGTTGTCAAAACAACTTGTGCTTTATGGGCAGGTAGAGACCACGCTGCCTAAAGCAAAAGAATTAAAAAGATTTGCAGACAAGCTTGTAACAGACGCAAAGGCTAAGGATTTACAGCACATAAGACTTATAGAGAGGCAGTTGGCTGATAGGGAATTAGTTCATAAGCTCACTGAAGAAATAGCTCCAAGGTTTTCAGAAGTAAATGGCGGTTATACATCTCTTTTGAAGACAGGGTTCAGAAAAGGTGATGGAGCTCCTACAGCCATAGTGCGCTGGAGCAAATGATTGAACTGAAACAAATCAGCTACGGGCTGGAGGATAGGCAAATTCTCCGGTCCGTTTCTTTATCAATCCCCTCTGGAAAATTCATTGCCCTCATGGGTGGAAATGGTGCAGGTAAAACCACACTTGCAAAAATAACGAAGGGATTAATTGTTCCTTCTTCGGGAAGTGTTGTTCTGGATGGACGTGATATTTCCTCCATAGAGCGAGAATACCAAACAAAAGTTGGCATCGTCTTTCAAAACCCTGAAAACCAAATTGTTTCCTCCATTGTAGAGGAGGATGTAGCTTTCGGGCCAGAGAACTTGAGTTTGAGTTCACCTGAAATAGCTGCTCGCGTGGAAAGCAGTTTGAAAACGGTTGGCCTGTGGGACCTTAGGCATCGTTCTGTACAAGCGCTAAGTGGTGGCCAAAAGCAGCGTTTGGCGATAGCCGGTATACTTGCTTTGAGACCATCATACATCATCTTTGATGAAGCTACGGCGCTCTTGGATCCGGTGGGAAAGCATGAGGTCTTAAACACTGCATTGGAGCTATCAAAATCTGTTGGAGTGCTTTGGATTACACACGATCTTAGAGAAGCACTGATGGCAGATTCAATATACGCTTTACGTGAAGGCGAAATGATTTTTTCCGGCTCAGTGCCTGAGTTTTTGTCACGAGGCGACATCATGGAAAAAGCCAATGTAGTCATTCCCGACGAAATTACTTTAGCACAGGAATTAATGCAGAGAGGAGTACGAGTAGATTGGCCGATTACCAAAGAAAGCCTGCTGAAAGCGACTATGTTATTGAGCTCGAAAATGTCTCATTAAGCTACGATTATGGTACTCCTTGGCAAGTCGATGCGGTAAAACCATTGACCTTGCGGATCAGGGCGGGGGAATGGGTTGCCATAGTGGGTCATACAGGTTCTGGAAAAACTTCACTGGCTCAAGTAACGGCTGCATTAACTTCTCCTACAACAGGAATAGTGAAACATTTCGGAAATCCATGGAACTATCCGAAAGACATTCCCTTAAACATTAGGCGCCGCATAGGATTCGTGTTTCAATTCCCCGAATATCAATTTTTTGCGGAAACTGTGTTTGAAGAAGTGTCTTATGCTGCCAAAAACTTTGGGTTGGACAATATAGAACAGCGTGTTGTGCATGCACTGGAGGTTTCAGGCCTTTCTTATGAAGCGTTTAAAGATAGGTCACCATTTACATTATCAGGAGGAGAAAAAAGAAAAGTTGCCTTGGCTTCCGTTCTGGTTTCCGACCCCGAAGTAATCATATTAGATGAGCCTTCGGCAGGTTTAGATGGTTCATCGAGAAAGATGTTTTGGGAGTGGTTGAGACAATATAGCAACGGGAATCGCACAGTCATTTTTATAACGCATTCTTTGGAAGAAGCTGTGCTAGCTGATAGGGTACTGGCCCTATCCAGCGGTGACGTGGTGTTTGCAGACACGCCAAGAGAAGTGTTTTCACACGTTAATACACTCCGGAGGATAGGCTTGGAGCCACCTGTGGCAGCTGATATATCGTGCGAACTTAGAAAAACAATGCAATTTCCAGTAACACTTACTATTCAAGAATTATTGAGTGCTTTAGATGGTGGTAGGTAATGGCTTTCAAAGATGTAGTCGTTGTTGGCCAGTATATACCCAGTGGAAGTATTCTGCACAAAGCCAGAGCAGAGTCCAAGATAATCATGACATTAATCTTGATTATAGCTGCTTTTCTATCCCAGTCATTTGCTGTGATGGCCGTTTTATTTACCGTATTAGCGTTTTTGATGGTTGTTTCACGTGTTCCGCTTCGATTTTATAGCAGAAGTGCACGGGCGGTTCTCATCTTGGTTTTATTTACTTTTGTCTTTAATGCATTGCTTACTGGTCAGAATGTTTTATTTAGAATAGGCCCTATCGCATTTAAAACTGAGGGAACGATAACAGGTGTTTTTTTTGGTTTGAGATTGTTCTTTCTCATCTTTGTATCCACTGTTTTGACCGCTACTACTTCACCTGTAGATTTAGCTGACGGGCTCAACACACTTCTTAAACCGCTGGAAGCAATAAAAGTACCCGTGGAGGAATTTTCTCTTATTATGACCATAGCGTTGCGTTTCATTCCTGTTTTGGCAGACGAAGCCGACAGAATACTAAAAGCGCAAAAAGCAAGAGGTCTCAATTTAACAGGGAATCTGTTTGAAAAAGTTCAGAAGCTGGTTCCTATTATTATTCCATTGTTTGTAAGCGCATTTATGAAAGCCGAAGATTTAGCTGTTGCAATGGAGGTAAGAGGTTACCTACCTGGAGTTAAACGAACAAAATACAAAGTAGCAAAGTTTGCCGCAACGGATTTAGGCATATTGGCAGCATCCGCAATTATCCTATGCGCATGCATTTACCTAAGAGGATATTGGCTTGTCACGTGGTAAAATACGCTGCTCTTATACAGTTTAAAGGAACACATTATTCAGGTTTTCAGAAACAAAAGAACGGCTTAGCTGTTCAAAATGTTCTGGAAGAAGTCATTTCCAGAGTAAATACGTTCCGTACAGTCGTATTATCTTCAGGCAGAACAGACGCTGGAGTTCACGCCTGGGGGATGCCTATTGCTTTTTGGGGTCGTGATGACGTTACTCCCGAAAGGCTTATGTACATCCTCAATAGAAATCTACCCATGGACATCAGAATACTATCTTTAGCAAGAGTGGACAATGATTTTCATCCACAAAAGAATGCAGTGGCGAAGCAATATGTTTATGCCATTACTACAGAAAAATTGTCACCTATTTTTTCCGAGTACTTTGCATACATGAAAGCAATACCACCTGAAAGATGCACTCTTGTTTGCGACGCCATAAGAAAAGTCGTAGGAACACATGATTTTGTGTGTTTTTCAAAGAAAGGTTCTGACGTGAAAACAACAGTGCGCACCATTTACGATATAAACATGATGTGCACACCAGAAAGAATGTACTTTTCCTTCGTGGGGGACGGTTTCCTTTATGCCATGGTAAGACTTATGGTGGGGACTTTTCTTGAAATAGGCTGGGGCAAACGTGAAGTAAAATCGATAGATGCTATTCTCTCTGGAAAAGAATATGCTAAGTACTGTGTACCTGCCCAGGGACTTAGTCTAATACGTGTTTGGCTTAACCCAGACCCGTTTGCTACACATCAAAACTGATAAACTGTGCTTTGGTAAGAGCGCGAGAAAGTACTTCCTTGGGGCTTTTATCCGTGATTATGAAATACTTAAACGTTTTAGACTTCCTTATGGGAACAGGTCCCCATACCACAGCGCCGTCCAACGCAAAATCATCACTGTTTAGTTCCAATTCAATATAGTGACCCAGTGGTGGCAATCCTAATGATTGTGCACTCTCCGCAACGATTGTTTCGCCGTTTTCTAAAATATTGTTTATACGTTCTTGATCTCTGGTTATTATGTGCAAAACGCCATCAGGTTTTAACCACATCTTGATGGATGATAAGTTCTTTAAGAATACTTTTTCAGGTATCGGTACAGGGGTCGCTAAGTCACTATCTGCAGATACGTAGAAAGCATCATCAAACAATTGTTTGGGCAAATAACGGAATATTTTTGATGTAGTAATAATAGTGTTCTTGGATAGATCGCGTTCTTGTGCAAAAGCTTTTTCTTCAAGCTGCAGTTCCAATCTTTCTATCCCAATACCGTTTGGTTCTAACGCTACACTTCCACATCTCGGGCACTTATCGGGTACACTACTTTTCATACCGCATCGATGGCAAACTAATTGTTTGTTACGTCTATGATAACGCATGGGGACTCCGCAGTTTGGACATGGAATGATGTAGCCGCAATGGTCACATTGAATGGATGTAGAGAATCCCAAACGGTTTACCAAATAGAGCTGTTTTTTTGACGCTGATTGCAAATCTTTCAGGTACGCGAGAATATCTACATCTTTTGTGCCTTTTACATTTTCCACAATGCAAGTACGTTCCTCATTTTGTTTGATTTCTTCAATGATTTGTGCCGGTACAAAGTTTGTCAAGACAATGCGTTGACTTGCTGTTCTAATCGCTAAGCTATCTATCGATTGAAAAACCGTTATTACATGTCTAAGGTCTTTCCATGGCCTTAATACGGTACGAGGAGTTCCTATTACAATTCCACCTGTTTTGCAAAATGCGTCTTGCAAGAATTTCGTGTACCCACCAGAATCGAGTACAACTGGTATTCGTTCCTGTATGAGTAGTCTGGCATATGATCGTGCCATTTGCAGAGAAGGGAAAACGACTAGAGTGGTTTGCCCATGCTCAAGAAGAAATCGCAAATACATGTGAAGATCCTCAAGTTTGTCCGGCATGTTTTCTAAACGCGGTAATTCATTGCTTACCGGTACGCTAAAGCGCTTAATAACATGTGTTTCTTCTATCAATGAACCTTCTTCTCTTAGCTTTTCCACTGTCCATGGATTAAGAAGTTTTTTCCAAAACAAGAGGGGTAAAGGCTTATTACCGAAGTGTTCATATATGGCATTAGAAACTAATAGAGAAGGAGCGACTAATCGTGCGTAGACCATAGCATAGCTATCAGGTTTTATAGTGGTTCTTTCAAGAACCCCAAGCTTAGCAAGTTCTTCTATCTGCTTTCCATATTTTTTCGATAAAGAATGAGTCAGTTCCACAGAATTGTTCCTTAGAAGCTTAAGAAGTTCTTTTTCCTTTTGTCCTCGTGGAACGTAATTGTAGGCTTTTATATGTAAGATAGTACGAGGTTCTTCTTTCCAATTATGTGCAAGTTCAAGCAATTCATAGGCATTAACAGGGTACTCTTCAAGTACCTCCAAGATTCTGTTTATTAGCCAGTCCGGGGCAAAGTCTTCTTGAAGGATTTTACAGGGTACAGTTCTTGGCGCCGGTGTCTCTTTTAGCACTATGCCTTTAAGTTTTCTGTTGTAAAAATCAACACTAACTAAATCTCCAGGAGATGCATCGCCTTCTGCGTAAGCAAGGCTAGCATCTCCAAAAAGTCTATTATTAAGAGCAACTAACAGTTTGTGCATGCATTAACGGAAAAGTACTCCTGAAGTATGGGGACCATGTCGAGTTGTTCCCATGGGAAGTGTGGTTTACCAAAATGACCATAGGCAGCAGTATCAAGATAATTCCATCCTTCTGGATGTTGAAGTCCAAATTTATCTATAATGCCTTTCGGTGTAAGTTCGATGTAATCCTGTTCCATTAAGTAACGTTCAAGCTCGCCTTCGTCTACGTTGCCGGTGCCGAAGGTATCCACATATATGGAAACAGGTTTTGCTTCACCGATTACATAAGCCAGTTGGATAAGCGCCTCGCGTGCCAATCCAGCAGCAACAATATTCTTTGCTAAATAGCGAGCTGCGTATGTAGCAGAACGATCGACCTTTGTTGGGTCTTTCCCACTAAAGGAACCGCCGCCATGAGGAGCACGAGATCCATAGGTGTCCACAATGATTTTTCTACCTGTAAGACCGGAATCGCCATTGGGCCCTCCTGTTACAAAACGCCCAGTAGGATTTATATGAAAATGTGTTCTGTCTGTAAGCAGTTCCGAAGGAATGACTTTCTTAATAACTTCTTCAACGATAAACTCTCTTAGTGTGTTCTCGTGAACATCTGGACTATGCTGTGCAGATACAACAACGTGTTCCACTTCTATAGGTGTCAGGCCGTCATAAACAACAGTAACCTGAGCTTTTCCATCAGGGCGAAGGAAATCAACCAACTTTTGTTTCCTGACTTCCGACAAGCGTTTTGTCAATGCATGTGAGAGTTCTATGGTTAGCGGCATGTAGTTTTCTGTTTCGTCAACAGCGTAACCAAACATCATGCCTTGATCGCCTGCACCAAGCTCATCTTCCAATTCGCCACTTTTACTTTCTAATGACCTGTCCACACCTAAAGCGATATCCTCTGACTGGTGCTGAATGTTTACGACATACATGTTTTCTTGAACGCTAAATCCTAAACTTGGATCAGTATAACCTATATGCTCAAGCACATGCCTTGTTACCCCAACATAATCCACATAGTTTTTTGATGTAACTTCTCCAACGAGTACTACGAGGTTTGTCTTTACTGTTGTTTCAACAGCGACTCGTGCTTGTGGATCACCTTTCAGATGAGCATCTAATATAGCATCTGATATCTGGTCTGCAACCTTGTCTGGATGTCCTTCAGTGACAGATTCAGAAGTGAATCTGTGGTTCCTCGTTTTCATCAATTTTGCACCTCCAAATCGGCAAATTTTTGACAAAAAAAATCCCTCTTACTTAATGGAGGGATTCGCTTCACCTTCTTATCTTTCTGCACCATCAAGATGCAGAAGGAGTTGGCACCATGCTTGGTTTTCTCCCTCGCTGGTTGCCGGGCTTCTTCGGGCCATTCCCTCCACCGCTCTTGATAAGAAGGTGTAACCATTATAACATGTAGAATACAGTTTTTACATTGTAGGATTTAAAATAGTGTTACTATGGGAGAGAATGGCGAGAATACAAGTTTTTCCTTGACGGGGTGGTATTTAACAGCAAAGGGTTTGGTTCGTGAAAACAATGAAGACGCTATTCTTATCAATGACGATGTTATAAGCAACGAAGATATGAATGAACCTATTCAATTCAGCTATATCGCAGGAAATGCAATTTTTGCTGTTGCCGACGGCATGGGCGGTGTTGGTGGTGGAGAAATCGCAAGCCGCATGGTATTAGAATTTTTGGCTACCCATTGGAGAGAATGGAAAACGATTCTGGATTTAGAAAAGTGCGTAAAAGCTGCCCATTCTTCGCTAATGCAATACAGTTCATCGCACCCTGATGTTAAAGGCATGGGAACAACGTTGGCGGGCGTTTGGTTTGCCGAACAGACGTCCGCTGTTTTTAATGTTGGTGATAGCCGCGTTTATGCGTTAGGCGATAATAGCTTCTTACAGTTGAGCAAGGATCAGTCTGTAGTTGCTGATTTGGTTGAAAAGGGTGTACTAACAAAGGAACAAGCGCGAAAACATCCTTTAAGAAACATTCTTACCCAATGTATTGGTGGGGTACCTGACAAAGAAGATTTACAACTCGTTGTAAAAGTGATAAGACCACTTTTGGGGCAGCGTTTTATGATTTTTAGCGACGGTCTTTATGATGTGTTTTCGGACGATGAACTGGAAGAATGTTTCCGCATGGAACCGCCGCGTGTTTGGAGGACACTTCTGGATAAATACTATCTTGATGGAGCTACTGATAATCTAAGCGTGGTTGATATTAACGTATTGTTTTAATAAGCGCTTTGCTTGACAGGTAAGATAGGCTTATGTTAAGATAAATTACACGTGGGGACGTGGCGCAGTGGGAGCGCGCTGCCTTGGCATGGCAGAGGTCACGGGTTCGAGTCCCGTCGTCTCCACCATTTAGTTAGGAGGGATATGTATGCTATCCAAATACGGAGAAAAAATCCCTGTTGTAGATGAGACAGCTTTTGTGCATAGTATGGCATTTGTTTCAGGGGAAGTTTATATCGGCAAGGACGCTTTTATTTTACCGTTTGTTTCTATCCGAGGAGACATCAACGCTGTCTATATCGGAGAGGGTACAAATGTCCAAGATAACGCCATTATTCATGTCACGGATGAACTACCCGTAAAAATTGGTGATTACGTTACTGTGGGCCACGGAGCCGTTTTGCATGGCTGCAGTATTGGCAATAATGTACTCATAGGTATGGGCGCAATCGTCTTGGATGGAGCGGTAATTGAAGATAATGTTTTAGTTGCAGCAGGCTCACTAATTCCACCAAAGAAGAGAATTCCATCCGGTTCCTTAGTGGTAGGTAACCCTTTTAAGATTGTAAGGACCCTGTCCGAAGAAGAGATTGCAGGTATAAAAGATAACGCTTTAGATTATATTCGTCTTAAAGAACAATACCGCCTATTAAGAGTAGACGCAGAATAAGGAACAGAAGCATATGATAGACTCGTTTAGAAGATCTGTACCTCGTTTTTCAGAACTAATACTCATTGTCTTAGGATGCGCGATAACTGCCTTTGGTATGGTGGCATTTCTTTTCCCACACAACCTTGCTCCAGGAGGAGTGGGTGGTTTGGCACTTATTGTTAATCACTTCTTCCCGTTTTTAAGTATCGGCACATGGATGTTGATTATGAACCTATTCCTTTTTGCTTTGGCTTTTATGATACTTGGTTCTCACATAGGCACGGGAACGCTTATAGGGACCTTCTTGCTAAGTTTTTTTGTAAATATTATTGGCAAGTATTATGTAAATCCCATTACCAATGATTTGCTTTTAAGCGTCCTATATGGGGGTGCATTAACTGGCATAGGGCTTGGATTGGTTTTTAAGGGAAGAGCTACAACTGGTGGGACCGATATTGTGGGATTCATTATCAATAAATTTACGGGTATTTCTATCGGGCAGTCCATCTTTATGGCTGACGGAACCGTAGTCACCATAATGGCTCTCGTTTTTAGGAGTACAGATGTCGCTTTGCTCGCTATTCTCAGCATTATTGTAGGAAGTGCTACGGTGGATATGGTCCAAAAAGGTTTCATAAGAGACCGTGTGTTCTTTATAATTAGTGACAAGCATGAAGATATATTGTCGGAAGTGGATAAGAACTTAGGAAGAGGTGCTACTCTCGTACAGACCTGGGGTGGTTATCAAAAGAAGGAAAGAAAAGGCCTTGTTGTGTGCGTGTCGCAGTCAGAAACAGATGAAATGGAAAAGATAATAAGAACGGTTGATGCTGATAGCTTTTATATTGTGGTTGAAGGCGTCCGCGTAGTGGGTGAAGGTTTTAGATCGCCAACATGGGTATAAAAACTATAAGGAGGGGATAAAGATGAAGGAAGAAAACGTCAACATCGAAATGGTAGGTAAGAACATTGAGCTTACACCTGCTATTAAACAGTATGTTGAGGAAAAAATAGGGCGTGTTTATAGATATTTTGATCGTATTCTGAAAGTAAAGGTGGTCATTGAAAAAGAAAGGCAATCTCGTGAACCTGTTTTTGATGTCGAAGTGACCTTAGATGCGAATGGTAAGTTAATTAGAGCTGAAATGGAAGATCCGGATTTATACGCGGCAATCGATAAAGTTTCCGATAAACTTGAATCAAATATAAAGAGGTTTAAAGAGAAACTGTTTGGTTCACGTCAAGCGGGGAGACAGGATAAGGTAATCCAAGAAACATATGAGAACGAAGTTGAAGACTTTAGCCAACCGTCCATAGAAAGAAGAAAACGTTTTGCAGTGAAACCTATGACAGAAGAAGAAGCTGTACTTCAGATGGAATCATTGGGACACACGTTCTTTGTCTTTATGGACCCTGATAGCGGGAATCCAAAAATTGTTTACAAACGCCGTAAACAAGGATATGGTGTTATAGAGGTTCTTACAGAATAATGCTTAACTGGTTTCAATCATTTTCCAAGGATAGAAAGTTAAAGAAGTATTATTCTTTTGTCGATGCAGTAAATGCTTTTGAAGAAGAAACATCGCGTTTGAGCGATGAAGAATTAGAGCAACGCAAATTCTATTTCCAAGATATGCTTGCAAAAGGACGCCCGTTAGATGATCTGTTGCCAGAAATGTTTGCTGTAGTTCGTGAGGTAGCAAAGCGCAGGCTAAACATGAGGCATTTTGATGTTCAGCTTATTGGTGGCAAAGTCCTATTCGAGGGCAAAGTAGCAGAGATGAAAACAGGCGAAGGAAAGACACTTGTCGCTACATTGCCTGTATATGCTATGGCTGTTTCTGGCCACAAAGTGCATGTAGTCACAGTAAATGAATACTTAGCGAAGCGCGATTCTAATTGGATGAGGCCTATATACGAGGGTTTGGGTTTGAGGGCTTCTTACATATATACCAACCAAAGCTCTGAGGAAAAAAGAGAAGCGTATGCTGCCGATGTAGTTTATGGCACGAACTACGAGTTTGGATTCGATTATCTACGAGATAACATGGCCTTAAGTTTAGGTGATATTGTCCAGCAGGGGCTCGATTACGCTATCATCGATGAGGCTGATTCTGTACTTATAGACGAGGCACGTACTCCACTAATTATTAGTGGACCTGGGCAAGAAGATACACGTATATACTATGAATTGGCTAAGTTGGCAAGACGGATGGTCCCGGGAAACGATTTCGAGTTGGAAGAAAAGGAACGAAACGTTATACTAACGGAGCCAGGTGCTCATAAGGTAGAACGGTATTTGAAACTTGACAACTTGTATTCACCTGAGAATGCTGATCTTCTAAGAAAAGTGCTTCAGGCGTTACGTGCTGAATATCTATATAAAGCGGAAGTGGACTACATCGTTAAAGATGGAGAAGTTATCATTATCGATGAATTCACGGGTAGATTGATGTACGGCCGGCGTTACAGTGATGGTCTACACCAAGCTATTGAAGCAAAAGAGAACGTTCAGGTTAAAGGAGAATCTCAGGTACTGGCACTGATTTCTTACCAGAACTTTTTTAAGCTTTATAAGAGAATTGCTGGTATGACAGGTACTGCTGCCACCGCCGCAAATGAGTTTAGCGGTATTTATAACATGGACGTTGTAGTTGTCCCTACAAATAAACCTATGATAAGAGAAGATTTGCCTGATGTTATTTATAGTACTGAAGATGGTAAATTCAAAGCTATTGTTGAAGACATAAAAAACCGTCACATGAAGGGACAACCTGTCCTTGTAGGAACACGGTCTGTAGAAAAATCTGAAAAATTGTCCAAGATGCTTAAGAAAGAGGGCATCGTTCATGAGGTATTGAATGCGAAATATCACGAAAAGGAAGCAGAAATCATAGCAAAAGCAGGACAAAAAAATGCTGTAACTGTCGCTACCAATATGGCTGGTCGTGGTGTGGATATTGTGCTTGGTGAAGGAGTTGCTGATCTTGGTGGTTTGCATGTTATTGGAAGCGAAAGACACGAGGCTCGCAGAATAGATGATCAGCTTAGAGGTAGAAGTGGCAGACAAGGAGATCCAGGAAGCTCTCAATTCTATTTATCGTTAGAAGATGAACTTCTTAAACTATATGGTGGAGACACGCTAAAGAACATCTTTGATAAGCTGCACGTTGAAGAGGATGATAGAATAGAACATCCATTACTCACGAGAGCCATAGAAACTGCTCAACACCGCGTAGAAAGCTATAACTATGAAATAAGAAAGCATTTACTTGATTATGATAATGTTCTGGGGCAACAAAGAGAATATATTTATAAAGAACGACGGCAGATACTTGAATTAGACAGCATTGAAGCTATGGTTACTCGATTAGCAGAACATTTTGCAGAAGATATTGGTAAGGATGCAGATGAAGCGGAAAAACAATTGCTTGCTCTCGGTATACATGTTGAAAACTTAGAGGGCATGAGTGATACAGAAGTAAAAGACGCAATAAGTAAAGCTGTGATAAACGCATACCACGAGAAGAAAAACGAATTGAATGCTGTTGATCCCGATGTAGATAAAAAAGTTATGTTAAGAGTGATGGACTGGAATTTTATAAACCATCTTCAGAATATGGAATACCTTCAACAGGGAATTGGGTGGCAAGCTTTGGGTCAGAAAGACCCGCTGGTGGAGTATCAATATCAAGCAGCCACCATGTTTGAAGAAATGCTTAGCAATGTTCGCAAAGATTTCTTCACATATTTTCTTAATTTAAGGATTGTTCAGCAAGAACGAACGTCACGAGAACAAAAAGATGCAAAAAGGAAGGGACGCAGTCGTTGACTTTGGAAGAAATCATTCAATCTCGCGATGTTGCTCGATCGGAGTTTGAAGAAGTACTATCAAACATCGATATCGAGAGTAAGAAAGCCGCTTTAAGAGATGTAAAGAAAGATTACGAAAAGCCGGATATTTGGTCTGATCCTGATAAAGCTGTGTCCTTGGGGAGAAAGGTACAGCAATTAGAAGAAGAACTCGACAGAGTAGAACAAATTGAGCGTTTGCTAAGGGATTTAGATGCGGCTATAGAACTCCTTCAGGAAACACATGATGACGAGCTAGAACAGCACGCGTGGGAGCTTGTAAGAGAATTAAATGAACGTATTCAAACTTTCCGCCTAGTTACCCTTTTCAAGGAACCTTATGATCAGAACGATGCCATATTAATGTTGCATGCTGGTGCTGGCGGTGTAGATGCCATGGATTGGACGCAAATGCTTATGCGGATGTACCTAAGATGGGCTGAACGGATGGGGTTCTCTACAGAAGTAGTAGATGTCTCACGTGGAGAAGAAGCAGGAGTTAAGTCAAGTACCATCTTTGTTAGAGGGCCATACGCTTACGGCTATTTGAGAGCCGAAAAGGGTGTACACCGTTTAGTCAGGTTATCCCCATTTGATGCTGATCACAGACGTCATACGTCTTTTTCTCTCGTGGATGTCGTGCCTGATGTGGCAGATGCAGAGGTGGAAATAGACCCTGATGATATAGAAGTTGAGACGTTCCGTAGTGGTGGTGCAGGCGGACAGCATCAGAATAAGACTGAGTCAGGTGTGCGTTTTACGCACAAACCCACAGGTATTTCTGTTACTGTTACGGAAGAACGATCGCAACTACAAAATAGAGAACGTGCAATGCGCATACTGAAAGCTCGTGTGCACCAATATTATGAAGAAGAACGCAAGAAGTCACTTGAAGAAATAAGAGGAGACGTAAAGTCAGCATCTTGGGGTAATCAGATCAGATCGTACATTTTTCACCCTTACAATTTAGTAAAGGACCACCGAACAGGTTATTCTCGTGGGGATGTGGAGAATGTTATGGATGGAGACATATTGGATTTTATGGTAAAGTACTTACAAGGCGTAAAAATGGAGACATTAGATGATTAGTCAGACTGAAATGGATCCTATTGTTAGTGTAAAAGAAGTTACCAAGATATACGGTAAAGGCTATGAGCCAGCACTTAGTAGGGTAAGTTTTGAACTTCATCGCGGGGAATTCGTTTACCTAATAGGTCCTACAGGAGCGGGCAAAACAACATTGCTTCATATTCTTCTGGGGCTCAGAAAACCTACTTCAGGTTATGTAGACATATTGGGTCACCATCTCGATGCCAGTGGCGGCTCTAAAGATATACGTAATTTGCGTTTAAGGACAGGTGTCATTTTTCAGGGGTCTTACCTCTTGAATGACAAAACTGTCTACGAAAACGTGATTATGAGCTTAGAAGTAAGAGATTATCCTGTGCCGGAAGTAAAGCGTAGGGCTGAAGCGATGTTGTATAAACTTGGACTTTTGGATAAGAAGAATTTTATGCCTGAAGAACTATCGGGTGGCCAGAAACAATTAGTTGCTTTCGCCAGGGCTATTTTGCATGAACCCGAGCTTATCATAGCCGATGAACCAACGGCAAATCTCGACCTGAACACAGCGAGAGAACTTATAAACACCATTCAATCTTTAGCCAAGAATATGAATACTACCGTACTACTTGCGACCCACAACGTGGAACTCGTTGCGGAAATGGGAAACAGAGTGATAAGACTAGAGAAGGGAAGAATTGTTTTCGATGCCAGAAAAGTCAAATCTTTTGCTTAACCGAATACTTAGAGAAGTCGTATGGGCATGGAGGCTCGTTAGAGCTAATATCGGTCAAGGTGTCGTGCTTGCATGCCTCATAATTATCGCAACGTTGGTTGGAGGATTTGCTTTTAGTACGTCTACGTGGTTCCAAAAAATACAAAGTAGCGCCTTGAGCCAGCTCCAAACGATTGTTTTTATCGATAAGTCATTACCTCAGGAACGTATACAGTCTATTAGAATGTCTTTTGCTGAACGTCCGGGTGTTTCAGAGGTCACTTTTGTAAGCTCTGATCAGGCTTTAACGGAACTTAAAGCCTCCTTATCCCAGTACAGCTGGCTCTTCGATAACATATCAGAGAACCCAATACCGCCCTCATTTGAAATACATTTCACAAATCTTGATAGTATGAAAACGTTCATAGATGATATGAGAACCGCTACTTATGTTACGGATTTGCTGTCTCCTTATGAGCAGGCGGAAAGTGTGGCATCTTTTATTTCTGGCTTGTACAAGGCAATATTCGCCATACTTATCGTGATGGTTGCAGTAATAGCTATTCTGGCCATGCTCTTAGTTGAGTCAGAGGTTCTAAAGCAGAGAGAATCACTGGCCTTGTATTCATTGCTCGGCGCCAGTTCACGGTTTTTACTTATGCCTTTTTTGATATATATTTTGTCTTTTTCCATTGTTGGTGTTATAGCAGCTGTAATATTTGGGCTATATGCTGCTCCATTGGTTGTAAAATTAGTTAATGTCATTAACGGGTTATTGTTTGGTATGACTGTTCCACTTTCAAATTGGGAACCTTACGTAATCCTTAGTGCAGTAGTGGCTTTGATATTTGTTATAGGCGGTGCTTATCTTGCAATGCACCGAAGTATCAGGGAGGTGACGAGTAGTGAGTTGGAACTCTAAGTGGGTACGTAAAGTAATCTGTTTGTGTTTAGCGCTCAGTGTTAGCGCTATATGTTTTATTCCTCTGCGGAGTGATGCGACCACCTACAGTGACCTTCAAAAGAAGAGCCAACAGCTTAAACAGCAAAAAGAGCAAGCGCAACAACAACTAAGCCAAGTGAAAAGCCAGAGTCAGGATGTATTTCAAACGCTTGTAGACTTGCAGAATCAAATAGAAAAGATCGAAGAGCAATCGTCATCGTTGGTTGAACGCAGAGACCTTTTGGAAGACCAAATAGCATCGCTTGATAACCAGATTAAGACATTGGAACAGACAATAACAGAGGAACGATCCAACATGGAGAGCACCTTAGTCACCATGTATAAATGGGAGAAAGTAGCACCTTCTGCTCTTGTCCTTGTAGTCACCTCATCCGTTAACCCCGAATTAGCTACATACGCTCTGCAGAAAGTTCTTTCAGGTCAAAACGACAAATTGGAATCATATGAAGATAATGTGAAACAATTACAAGCTAAACGGGAAGAATTGGCTAATGCAAAAGACGAAGTTGCTCAGACTATCGCTTCTTTGAACACGCAGCTTGCTAGTCTTCAAAGCAAATATGACGAACGAGAGTCACTCTACGCAGAACTTAAGAAGGAACAATCGAAGTATTCTTCGCAGTTAGCCATGATTACACAGCAACAAGCGGAAGTAAGTGCAGAAATAGAAAGAATGCTCGCAAGTACAAAGGTTACTTCAACGTCTAAATCAACAGGCTTTCTTAAACCAATGTCTGGCGTTATTACAAGCCCATTTGGGTGGCGTATAAATCCTCTTACGGGGTCTGGAAAGGATTTTCACACCGGTATAGACGTTGCTAATCAGTATGGAACACCCATAAAAGCGAGTAGAACAGGTAAAGTGATTTGGGCAGGATGGAAAACGGGATATGGGTTGTGTGTTATCATCGATCACCAAGATGGTTATGGAACGGTTTACGCCCATATGTCCAGAATCGCCGTGAAGTCTGGACAAACAATATCCGCCGGAAGTGTAGTTGGATATGAGGGATCTACAGGCTGGGCAACGGGCCCTCATTTACATTTCGAGATTCGTATTCAGGGCGAACCGACAAACCCAGCTAAGTTTGTGCAATTCTAAAGCAATGGTGACGTATGAATCGTAAATCGTTCAGTTCAGGCGTCTTAGTCCTTATTCTAATTGTTGGTATTACAGCAGGTTATGTACTTGGTGTTCTTACCACAGGTGGGCCTATAGTACTTCAAGCTGGAGATTACAAACTTTTGGATGAGGTAAAAGCTGTTTTACAACAACGTTATTACACGACTATTCCATCTGATCAAGAACTTATTTATGGTGCGGCCAAAGGGCTCACGGCGGCGTTAGGGGACCCCTGGACTGAGTATCTTACTCCCGATGAGTTGACCCAACTTCAGGGAGATCTTGAAGGAACTTACACCGGTATAGGAGTTGCAATTGGTAAAGTGAGCGATCAGATTGTTATACAAGCTGTTTTCCCAAATACTCCTGCCTCCCGTGCTGGTTTGAAAAGTGGCGATGTAATAGTTTCTGTTGATGGTAAATCTGTTGGTCAAGTATCTGTGGATGTAGTTTCTTCTATGGTAATGGGAAAAGCTGGTACTACGGTGACTCTGGACATTCTCAGAGATGGCAAGACATTTCCGGTTCAACTGAAACGTGAGGAAGTATCAATACCTGCGGTCACAGATTCAAAAATGGTTACTCCAACGGTTGGTTATATCTCTCTAAGGCAGTTTTATGATAATCGTGCTTCTTCAGAATTTAAGTCGGCATTACTTCAGCTAAAAGCAGACGGGGCATCTTCACTTATCATTGATCTGAGAGATAACCCCGGAGGCATGGTTGAAGAAGCGCGGAAAATTGTTGGCTATTTTGCTCCTGCCCAAGTGGTTGTATATGAAAAAGACAAGCAAGATATTAAGCCTCTTAAAGCTCCTGGTGGCTCTAAACTGTTCACAGGTTCTGTGGCCATATGGGTTAATGGAGGTTCTGCTTCAGCATCTGAAATTGTTTCGGGTGCTCTCAGAGATCTCATCGGGGCAAAGCTTATAGGTGAAAAGACTTACGGAAAAGGTGAGATACAGAGTTTTGAGCCTCTTAGCGAGGGTGCGTTGAAGGTTACTATAGCTGAGTACCTTACTCCAAACAAGACGACCATAAATAAGGTAGGTCTAACGCCGGACGTCAATGTAACTGCCACCAACGACGCGAAACTACTTCAGGAAACATTAAAAGTGCTTAAGTAGAAGTTTTCAACGAATCTTCTGACATAGGTTCAACCAGAATCGTTGTGTAGTCCTTATAATTAACCAGTCCTTTCTTGTTCTTATGGTGTCGTGAAACATTTTTTATTTGTGTGTATACTACTTCTACTTTAGGTTCGTCTTTTTTCGAACTATGAAAGGCTGCTATTTGTGCTGCAGTATATAACAACTCTTCTGTAATGTGCTCTGCTCTTACAACTACATGAGCGCCTGTTCCATCTTTAACATGAAACCACCAGTGCTTGGGTGAAGAAGAAAAGGTTATAAAGTCGTTTCCTGCTGCGGAAAGTCCGATGTATATCGGCATATCATTTACAATTATGCGTTTAAAAGGTTTCTTATAAGGTTCTTTATGAGGCTGTAACGTGGACACGTTGTGCTTTTTGCGTGCTATGGCTTTCTTTTCTAAACGTCTGGCTTTTTCAAAAAAAGATGTTGCTGCATCTACTGTATCAGCATATCCGGTTATATCAACGTCCATTGTTTCCCCAGTTGTCCAATCCGTAATATGGATTATGCCTCCGCTTTGCACAGGGACAGATAAAAGAGCTTGCCCTAAGCGCTTTAAGCGGGCAATCTTCTCTGCCTCCTCTTGTTCTGAGATCTCTTCTCTCTGAACAGTTCCTTCTTTTTCCTTTTTTTCACTCTTTGTTTTTAAACTATTAAGATAGGATTCTATCTGTTTGCTTATCTCAATGGTGGCTATATCTAAGGCTGTTTCACCTTCCGCCGGTGATGGCCAAGCTAAATCCCTTCCAACTACGATTGATTTTAGATCTGTCCTCTTTAAGTGATTGAATAGGATGTTTCTCGCACTTTCAGGTAGATTTTGTAAAAAGTATTCCCTTTGTGGGTGGAAGAACTTATTTCCTGTCTGCTCTGGAGCATGATAAACTTGCCCTTCAATGAAAGTACGTTTTCCTGCTCCATTTTCCCTCGAAGCGTATATGATTCTTCCGTTCTCCAAGACCAATAGTGCGGCATAGTTAGGAATGAGCTCTACTACTATCATCCGACTCATTATGCCGAGCCTATCTTGCATTTGTATTCTGATGATTCGATCATTACCGGTGCAATCGACCGTGCTTATGTGCAGATTTGCAATCATATCTGTTAGCTTCTTATTTTTGTGATCTGTCGGTAGAATACCTCGACCTATTATAGGAAAAGGTTGGTAAAGAGATATCAATATACCTCCCATTGAAGTGTCGATATTGAAAAAATGATTATCCTCAAAGACAGCAGTAACTTTG
Source organism: Coprothermobacter platensis DSM 11748 (assembly GCF_000378005.1). GTDB lineage: Bacteria > Coprothermobacterota > Coprothermobacteria > Coprothermobacterales > Coprothermobacteraceae > Coprothermobacter > Coprothermobacter platensis. Next base: position 737,824 of record NZ_KB899040.1, on the reverse strand, counting down.
GCATCATGAAAATACCGATCTAAATCTCTCGCCAAATATGTCAAAAAATAGGTATCAATTTTCATATGCTATAAATCCTTGCAAGGGTCATATACTTTGTTTTCATCAGTATCACTTCTCCCAAATCACGAAAAATGTTTGCGTACATTGAGTTCGTTTTATATATTAGCAGAGTATTTATCAGCTTTCGCATAAATTAGTCTGGCTATACAAAGCATGTAAAGTTGAAAACCTGCTTCTCATGCTTTATAATAAAAAACAGTGCCGGCGTAGCTCAATCGGCAGAGCGGCTGATTTGTAATCAGCAGGTTTTGGGTTCAAGTCCCAACGCCGGCTCCATTGTTTCTCCTCATCGCTTCCTTTGTTTAATGTACAATTGCTCGCTCAACCGTTCATGCTTGGGCGAACAGAAGAATCCATCGGAGTTCTAAATAGCGTAAGAGCCGGTATCGTTCATTTTGGTACTTGAATTGAGGAATCACTGATGATATATTATTAACAGTGATGTTCCATGCTTGTTTGTTCAGCATGGCAGAAAGCATGTGACGACCATATGTTATAATATGGTCTGTGCCAAGTTCGGGGAGGTTGCCGAGCGGCCAAAGGCAAGGGACTGTAAATCCCTCGGCGGAAGCCTTCGGTGGTTCGAATCCACCCCTCCCCACCAAAAGAGCGGGAGTAGCTCAGTTGGTAGAGCATCAGCCTTCCAAGCTGAGGGTCGCGGGTCCGAGTCCCGTCTCCCGCTCCACGTGAGCCCAGGTAGCTCAGTCGGCAGAGCGTTTCCTTGGTAAGGAAAAGGCCACCGGTTCAAGTCCGGTCCTGGGCTCCAGTATTGGTTCTAACAAGTGTCGAGGAGGAGTGAAGAGTAATGGCGAAAGAGAAATTCGAGAGGACGAAACCGCACGTAAATGTAGGGACGATAGGTCACATAGACCATGGGAAGACGACGCTGACGGCGGCTATGACGCAGACATTGGCAGCAGTAGGATATGCGAAGCCGATGGGATATTACGACATAGATAAGGCGCCAGAAGAGAAAGCGCGTGGAATCACAATAAACATAACGCACGTAGAATATGAGACAGACAAGAGGCACTATGCACACATAGATTGTCCAGGGCACGCAGACTACATAAAGAACATGATCACAGGTGCTGCGCAGATGGACGGAGCGATATTGGTAGTAGCGGCTACAGATGGAGTTATGCCTCAGACGAGGGAGCACGTGTTGTTGGCGAGGCAGGTAAACGTGCCAGCGATGGTAGTGTTCATAAACAAGACAGATATGGTAGATGATCCTGAGCTGGTAGAGTTAGTAGAGATGGAAGTACGGGATTTATTGAACAAGTACGGATTTCCAGGTGATGAGGTACCAGTAATAAAGGGATCAGCATTAAAGGCATTAGAAGTACTGAACAAGAATCCCCAGACGAAGCGTGGGGAAGATGCATGGGTAGACAGCATATGGGAACTAATCGATGCGATGGACAGTTACATACCAGATCCTGTAAGGGAGATAGACAAACCGTTCCTGATGCCAATAGAAGACGTATTTAGCATAACAGGAAGAGGGACCGTAGTAACAGGAAGAGTAGAGCGAGGGAAACTGAAAGCAGGAGAAGAAGTAGAGATAGTAGGATTAAGGGGCGGAGAACGGAAGACGGTAGTAACAGGGATAGAGATGTTCAGGAAGACGCTGGATGAAGCTATGGCAGGAGACAATGTAGGGTTATTGTTAAGAGGCATAGGGAAAGAGGAAGTAGAAAGAGGAGAAGTAATAGCGAAGCCAGGGTCAGTGAAGCCATACACGAAGTTTAGGGCGCAGGTATACGTGTTGAAGAAAGAGGAAGGTGGAAGGCATACACCATTCTTCAACGGATACAGGCCACAGTTTTACATAAGGACAACAGACGTAACAGGGTCCATAAAACTAGACGAAGGAGTAGAGATGGTAATGCCGGGAGACAATGCAGAGTTTGAAGTAGAACTAATATACCCGGTAGCATTGGAAGAAGGACTACGGTTTGCAATACGTGAAGGTGGAAGAACCGTAGGAGCCGGTGTTATCACCAAGCTCTTGGAATAGGTGATTATATATGAGAGTGCTGGTAACATTAGAATGTACAGAGTGTGGGCACAGAAATTACCACACGGAGAAAGATAAAACAAAAAATAATGATAGATTGCAGTTTAAGAAATACTGCCCTAATTGCAAGAAACACACGTTGCACAAGGAAACAAGATAGGGTTGAAGGGGCGTAGCTCAATTGGCAGAGCAGCGGACTCCAAATTCGCAGGCTGGGGGTTCAACTCCCTCCGCCCCTGCCAATATTCTAATGAATGGTGATGCTAAATGGCTGAAAAACGAGTGACTGAAAAACGGACGTGGGGCACATCTATAAGGAACTTTTTCCATAGTGCCAGGGTTGAGCTCGGAAGGGTTAGTTGGCCCTCTAGACAACAGACGATCAATGCTGTGTTGGCTATCATCGTATTTTCTGGTATTTGGGCTGCACTGGTTACTGTATTGGATATGGGGTTTGCCAGACTATTGCCTCTGTTGATGAAATGATAAAAGGACAAATGCTGATATGAAAAAATGGTATATCGTAACAACTGTCCACGGCAAAGAATCTCCAGTTGCAGAGGCTATTAAGCTTAGAGCGGAAAATGCTGGTAATACGTCAATAACGGATGTATTAGTGCCTAAAGAGTGGAGACTTGAGTATCGCGGCAAAAAACCTAAACCAGAGAGGGTACAGAGGGTTATATATCCTGGTTATGTTTTTGTAGAAGTCGAAGTAGATCCTGAAAAGGGTGTCATTGATCCGGAAACATGGTCACTCATACGCTATACTCCAGGAGTTAGAGGTTTTATATCAACTCCAGATCATACACCGATACCCGTACAAGATAACGAAATGGAAAAAGTCTTGCAGAAGAGTAGAGAACAAGAAGCTGTTAAAGTTGACTTACAAACAGGCGATGAAGTTGAAGTGCGTGACGGTGCTCTGAAAGGTCTCTCTGGTGTAGTTGTGGATGTTGATCACGAAAAACAGAAAGTCTTTGTTAAGATAAGTATGTTTGGTAGGGAAGTTGTCTCAGACCTTGACGCTGTGCAAGTAAGAAAGAAAAGTTAACCGAGAAATTAAGAGGTGATTGGCATTGGCTAAGAAAATAACTGCTCAGTTTAGGCTGTTGCTACCTGCCGGTAAAGCCACTCCAGCTCCGCCAGTTGGTCCTGCATTAGGACAACGTGGCGTGAACATAATGGAGTTTATCAAGCGTTTCAATGCGGCAACGGCGAATATCGGTGATGTGTTGGTACCAGTAGACGTAACGGTATATGCTGACAAGAGCTTTACTTTTGAAGTAAGGACTCCACCGGCGTCTGTTCTACTTAAAAAGGCCGCGAAGGTGGAAAAGGGTTCTGGCGAGCCTAATAAAGTCCATGTTGGTAAGGTCACAAGGGCGCAGGTTGAAGATATTGCTAAGCAAAAGATGAGAGATTTGAATACTGATGACATTGAAGCTGCTGTGCGTATTGTTGAAGGTACAGCGCGAAGCATGGGCATAGAGGTTATTGAATAAGCACGGTTCGTGAAGGTAATTCGTGGGAGAGCACACAGTGCTCGGTAAACCACAGGAGGTGAATAGAAATATGGCTAAGAGATTGACGCAATTATTGGAACAATATGACTTGAGCAAAGTTTATAGCCCATCAGAGGCTGTGGAACTTGTCAAGAAACTGGCTACTGCGAAGTTTGATGAAACAGTAGAAGCTCATTACAAGCTTGGAATAAACCCAAAGTATCCAGAGCAAAATGTGCGTTTTACTGTCATTCTTCCGCATGGTACAGGAAAAACTGTAAGGGTACTTGTCCTCGCAAAAGGCGAAAAGGTAACCGAAGCTACAAATGCTGGTGCTGATTACGTTGGCGCGGATGACATGGTTCAAAGGATTCAAGACGGCTGGTTGGACTTTGATGTCGTTATTGCCACGCCCGATATGATGGGTACTGTAGGACGTTTGGGAAAAATTCTTGGACCTCGTGGCTTAATGCCTAACCCAAAAACAGGCACAGTAACGATGGATATTGAAAGGACAGTTAAAGAATTCAAAGCTGGTAAAGTTGAAGTTAGAAATGATAAAACCGGTAATGTCCATGTTCCCATTGGAAAGGCAAGCTTTGACGCTCAGATGCTTTTGGATAACTTTTATGCAGTGACTGCTGCTATTGTTCATGCAAAACCTGCTACGTCCAAGGGTACTTACGTTAAGGCTGTGTCAATGTGCAGTACCATGGGACCATCTGTAAAGATGGATCCGAGACAGACTGTTGAGGAGTCATTAAAGAAACAAGCTTAGTATGTTAAAATATTAGTGCAAAAAAAGCCGAAGAAGTCGGTTTTAAATGCCCGTAAGGGCTACCGGCGGAGGTTGTTGAGTGGAAAAATGAAAGGCCACCGGCATACCGTCGGTGGCCTTTTTGATAAGGAGGTGATACGTTGACATATGTAACCAGGATACGGCCAGAGAAAGAAGAATTGGTTTCTCAACTAAAGGACTGGTTGGAAGCCAGTCAAAGTGTTGTGTTCTTTTCATTTGAAGGCCTCACAAGCAAAGATATGCAAGCTATGAGAGCTGACCTAAAAAAGGATAACCTGCTGGTAAAGGTTATCAAGAACAGTTTGTTGGAGCTTGCCTTAAAAGACCGTGGTCTTACTGTAGATGGCTCTTTATTTAAAGGAACAACAGCGATTTTGTTATCAAACACGGATGAATTGGCGGCATTTAAGGCGTTCGCGGATCAAGCGAAAAAACATGAGGCTTTAAAACCAAAGGGTGGAATTCTAGAAGGCCGTTGGGTTCCAGCTTCAGAAATTGATGCTGTTGCTGCTCTTCCCGGTAGGCAAGAGCTTTATGCTCAGGTTGTCGGGGCAGTTGCTTCCCCGATCAGGGGTCTTGTTACAGTCCTTTCAGGCCCTTACAGGAACTTAGTTTATGCATTGCAAGCAGTAAAAGAAAAAAAGGAACAAGCTGCATAATAAAGGAGGTAATTAAAACATGACTGTAGAAGAAATCGTTAGTGAAATTGAAAAAATGCCCGTTTCTCAGTTGGCAGAGCTGGTAAAGGCTCTTGAGGACAAATTTGGTGTTTCAGCGGCTATGCCTATGGCGGTAGCTGCCCCTGCAGCGGCTGCAGCAGCCGCTCCTGCAGAAGAAGAGAAGACTTCTTTTGATGTAGTGCTTAAAGAAGCTGGCGCGAAGAAGTTAGAGGTCATTAAGGTTGTTCGCGAAATTACTGGCCTTGGTCTTAAAGAAGCAAAAGATCTAGTCGAGAGCGCTCCGAAGCCAATTAAAGAAGGAGCGACAAAAGAAGAAGCAGAGGATTTGAAGAAGAAACTTGAAGAGGTAGGAGCAGTAATAGAACTTAAGTAATTTCTTTGCAAAGCGTTTGTTAACAGTATATAATGTAGAAAGAAGAAGTGGGGCCGAGCGTCCCACTTCTTCTTTATAAGTTACTTGAGGAGTGAGTGAATATGTTGCCACCAAAGGAAAAAACAGATTTAATGCAAGAAATGTCCAAGATAATTACTGCCAGAGGTTTTTATTTTGTCGACTTCGAAGAGCGTACTGAAAAGGGATCGCACATATTATCAGTAGTCATACATAAGGAACCTTCGGTGACCATAGGCGATTGTGAGAACATTACAAAAGCTCTTTTACCGCTACTGGAGAGTAAGCCTTGGTTTGGAGATAATGACCAGTTAGAGGTTACGAGCCCTGGCTTAGATAGAGTATTAAAACGGGAAGAGGAATATGAAATATTTAAAGGTCGAAAAGTTGATATAACTTTTACCAGGGACGAAAATGTACAGACGTTAAGAGCAACCTTGGTTGGGAAAGATAATGAGGATGTCATTGTAGACGTAGATGGAACTTATTACCGTATTCCCTTCAACCGTATCCGTAAAGCAAAATTGGTCTTCGAAGAAGGAGGGGAAAAGCATGGAAAAAAACAAAAACGAAGCCATAGAAAAAGCGCTTAGTGAATATGTTAGGCAGCTATCCAATGATTTGGATTTGTCTGCCGAGGAAGTGTTAGATGCGCTTAAAGATGCACTTTTATCTGCTGTAAGGAAAGAACTTGATATACCTAAAGAAGAGGCTTCAAATGCAATAAGAATAGAAGGAAATGGTTCGAACTTAAAAGTTCTTGTTATGAGGCAATACTGCGACAACGGTATATGTGAGGATGAAGCATTAGAGGATTGGGTAGAATTCCCCCTCAGTAGTTTAAGCAGAGTCTCTGTGCAAACTGCTGAGAATACATTAAAGAATAGAATGAACGAAAAAAGCAAAGAAAAAGCTATAAAGAGGATTGCTCAATTTGCAGGAGAAGTAGTAACAGCAAAAGTTATAAGAAAGGACCCGAAAACGCGATTAGTGTTATTGGACGTAGATGGTGTCGAATGCGTGCTGGAGCCGGCTGACCAGTTGCCAACAGACAGGTACATTCCTGGAGAAACGATAAGATGTCTGGTTCTGGGCGCAAAAAACATACCCCAGTATGGCCAAGGAGTATCCTTGTCCCGCTCTTCACCAGAACTACTAAGGGCGCTTTTTACATTAGAAGTTCCTGAAGTTGCCGATGGAGTTGTACGAATTATGGGCGTGGCTAGGAAACCCGGTAGACGCTCAAAAGTAGCAGTGATGAGTATAGATCCGCGTTTGGATCCTCAAGGAGCTTGTATAGGTTACAAAGGGCAACGCATACAAGCTATTTCCAAAAGTCTTGCTAATGAGAAAATTGACGTAGTAAGATGGGATACAGATCCTGTGAAGCTCATAGAAAACGTTCTTTCGCCTGGCAAGGTAGATAAGGTAGAGATCACTGATCCCAAGAGCAAAATAGCGCTTGTGCATACTTCCTCCGATAACATAAAGGTAGTGGTCGGCGAAGATGGAGAAAACGTCGAGCTGGCTGAGCAATTAACGGGATGGACAATTGACGTGAGGGAAGGTGATGCTGATGAAAATTAGGGTTTATCAACTGGCGAAAGAAATTGGAGTTCCCTCCAAGCAACTGGTAGAAGAGCTAAAGAAGCTCGGTATAGATATAGTATCTTATCAATCTACCGTAGATGAAGAAACAGCCGATTTACTTAGGGAACTTTTAAAAAATGAACCTAAAAGCGAGCAAATGAGTTCTTCTACAGGTGAAAGTGAGAGCAAAAAAGAAAATGTGAGTAGTGGAGTAAGTAAAACAGAAGAAAAGCCTAAAAAACTAGCACCAAAAAGACCGCCAATAGTAACCGTGATGGGTCATGTTGACCATGGAAAAACGACTTTACTCGATGCTATCCGACGTACGCATGTTGCTGAAAAGGAAGTAGGCGGCATAACTCAGTCCATTGGTGCTTCAGTCGCGGAATACAAAGGGCAAAAGATCGTTTTCATAGATACGCCTGGGCACGAAGCCTTCACAGAGATGAGGGCCAGAGGTGCCATGGTAACAGACATTGTCGTACTGGTCGTTGCTGCTGATGAAGGCGTAATGCCGCAAACAGTTGAAGCATTGAACCATGCTAAAGCGGCCGGGGTCTCGATCATTGTTGCTTTGAACAAAATGGATAGACCTGGTGCTAACCCAGACAGGGTTATGAATCAATTAGCATCTATGGGTCTTATTCCAGAAAGTTGGGGCGGAGATACCATATATGTCCCCGTTTCTGCGATCAAAGGAGAGGGCATTGAAGATTTACTAGAGGCAATACTGCTCATAGCAGACTTACTGGATTTAAGAGGAGATCCCAAAGCTCCATTGAAGGCATATGTTATAGAGTCTCGCTTAGATAAAGGAAGAGGGCCTCTGGCTACTGTGGTTGTTAGGGAAGGAACGCTCCACGTTGGTGATTTTGTAGTTGTGGGAACCACACATGGGAAAATCAGAGCTATGTTCGATGATAAAGGGAAGAGTATTTCATCAGTTGGTCCTTCTATGCCAGCTGAGATTATGGGACTTGAAGATGTGCCAGAAGCGGGTACACCGGTCATACAGGTAAATACACAAGAAGAAGCCGAGAAACTTTCACATGGCAATGCTGACGAAGAGCGTGATAAACAACAAAAGAGCCGGAAGCAGTTCTCATTGGAAGAAATACTAAGTAGATCTGAAGAGGCACGGCCTGTTTTAAACATAATATTGAAAGCGGATACAGCAGGTTCTTTGGAGGCCGTTCAGAACGCTTTGCTAAGATTAGAAAAAGGTGAAGTGGACTTAAACATCATACACGCTGGTGTGGGAGCTATATCTGAAGGTGATGTAATACTTGCTGAAGCGTCCAAGGCAATAATCGTCGGTTTCAATGTGAGGCCCGTAGGTAAGACAAACAAGCTCATTGATGAAAAGGGTATTCAAGTATTGACCTATCGTATCATATATGATCTTGTCGATGATGTATCAAACATGCTTAAAGGTCTTATAAAGCCGAAGGAAGTCGAGGTCATTCTTGGACACGCTGAAGTTCGACGAACATTCCGAGTTCCACGAGTAGGAACAGTGGCTGGTTGTTACGTTACTGATGGAAAGATAACAAGAAACGGAAAGGTACGTGTTCTTAGAAATGGTATCATCGTAGCTGAAAGTGGCATAGCCAGCTTGAAGCGTTTCAAAGATGATGTGAGGGAAGTAGCTCAAGGATTTGAGTGTGGAATCGGGTTGGACAATTTTCATGACATCAAGGAAGGCGATATCTTCGAAGTTTACACTATTCAGGAGGAAACGGCCTAACTATGTTCGTGGGAACACTAAAGCTAACGCTTTTAATAGCAGGTTCGCGAACATTGAAAGATAAACGCCAAGTTGTGAGGTCGATCTTGGATACTGTTAAGGCACGTCGAAACATGTCAACTGCGGAAATAGGTAGTTTAGATAATACATCGGTGGCAGAACTTGGTTTTGCCACCGTGGGTAACCAAATGCAAAAAGTGCGCGAATCTATTGAATGGGTAATTGACTTTGTTGAGAACAATTACGAATTAGAAATCATTGATAAAGATATAAACATTTACTGATTTGCAGTGAGGAGTGATATAAATGAAACCCCTACGCAAAGAGCGTCTTCAAGAAGCCATTAAGGAAGAACTTTCAAAAAAACTCCTTGAGGACATGAACGATGAACGTCTGCGTCTTATTACGATTACCGACGTTGAAATCTCACAGGATCAAAAATACTTAAAAGTATTTTTCTCTACAATGCCTGGTCAAGATGCAGAACAGATCCTCTCTTCACTAGAAAAGGCAAAAGGTTATATAAGTGGTGAAATATCGAGGACATTAAGAATGCGGTTTGCTCCTGAGATTAAATTCGAAGTCGATGATTCGATCGAAAGAGGCGTTCGCATGGTGAGACTTCTAGAAGATCTGGAGGGTAAAAAAGACGTTGACAGTAACCAATCTGATGGAGAGGATAAAAAATAGTAGGCAGGGAATAAGTATCGTTACCCATGAACGGCCAGACGTAGATGCTTTGGGGTCATGCTCTGGATTAGGATGGGTATTTCATCAAATGGGACTCCCTACTAATATAACTGTAGAATCATGGGTTTCTTTCTCTCGAAAACTGCGTCCTTATAACAATGCAGACTCGGTGGATTTACAAGTGGTTGTTGATGTTCATGAACCAGAAAGAACTTTTGGCTTTAATGATGTGTTGCCAACTATAATAGTTGACCATCATTCGCCAAGTAAGAATTTCAACGGAAATGCCATCATCGACCCAGCAAGTTGTGCTACTGCGTCCTTACTTACTGAGCTGTTTACAGACCAGCTGGATAAGAGATCTGCTACTTGTTTTTTGGCTGGAACGTTAGCTGATACAGGAGTGCTTGCTTATAGTAATGTTGATGTTCGTTGCTTGGATGACGTAATAACCTTGGTAGATACGGGCGCACAATGGGACGAAGCATATAAGGAAGCAACAAAGATTTGCGGTATCGTTCAGGCTAAACGCGTTGCCATGCTTTTGTCTAAAGTAATAGAGTATAAACCAGGTATTTTCATACTGACGATAAACAGAGAGGACCGCATAGAAAATGGGTACACAGATTCCGATTTCAGCATAGCTCTATCCATAATGCAATGGATAGGAAAAGGTTTTCTGTTTGCAACAATGCGTGAGGCCGAAGATGGCAAGTTTGTTAACCTCTCTTTTCGTTCCAGAGAGCCTTTTGAGGCAATAAAATACGCTTTGGCTTTCGGTGGAGGGGGACATAGAATGGCTGCTGCTGCTAAGATAAGTGAACCTTTGGTGGGATGCCTGCCACGGGTGGAATCTTTGATAGATCAAGATGCAGCAACAACGAATTATATAGCTGACGAAAAAGTCAGAGATATTGATATGGAATTAGCTGAAATGTACAGGCGTACTGATCTACTCAGCAATGGCATTGATATCAACGGTTTGAAAACGATACGGAGTTTATTGGAAAAGGGCGCACGCGCAGAAGAAGCTGCTAAAATAGTTCGGCAAAAAATAGACTTAAATGCAATCCATTCTTTAGCCCAATGGGTCTTGAAAAGTGACGATTTATCGGACTACAGCAGTTTTTTGGAGCGCATTTTCGCTCGGCAGGTAGACAAAACGTGTTTAGTTTAGACGGTATTATTTGGGGTATCAAACCGCGGGGTTTGAAACCCATGGCATATGTGGAGAAAGCTAAAACCTATTTGGGTGCTAAAAAAGTTGGTTATGTTGGTGCTTTGGATCCTTATGCTTGTGGAGTAATGCCACTATGCCTTGGGAAGGCATGCAAGTTTGCAGATTATTTCCATTCGCTTACAAAGTCTTATTTGGCTTTACTTTCTTTTGGTGTTCAGACTGATTCTTGGGACAGAACTGGCAAAGTCCAGTTCTCTACGGACGAAAGGTCTTCTGCTGATGATTTTTTCTCCTGTTTGGGAAATCTCAAAGGTACCATAGAATATCCTGTACCACCGCTTTCATCAAAGAAAGTAAACGGACATCGTTTATATGATTTGTTCTATGATGGCAAACCCGTTCTAGATTTAACAGGTGAAGCGGAAGTTAGCAGGACTATTGTCTTTGGGGTGGAAGAATCTTCACAGGGATTAGAAAAAGCATTAGTATTCTTTGAAGTTAGCAAAGGTACATACATCAGGGGTTTGGCAAAGAAGATTGGCGACTGCTTGAATGTGCCGTGTATTGTTTCTGAGCTGGTTAGAACCAATGTAGGTTGTGTTGGGTTGGCAAATGCTGTCTCTTTAGAACAAATTACACCCAATGATGTCGTTGCGATAGCTGACGCTCTTTATTTTATGCCTGCCACACAGATAGATGGATTGCAGGAGCAAAGATTGAAAAACGTGGGTGAAATACCATATTCTAACGATGCAAATGCGGGACTTACGAAAGTATTCTTGGAAGAACGCTTTTTAGGTGTAGCGAACATTGAAAAGGGAAAGATGGCGATGCAAACATGGTGGTAATGACTGTTGACAAGGAAATAGACGGAGTAGACGCTGTTGCTATTGGAGGTTTTGAGTCATTGCATGTCGGTCATAGAAAGCTCCTTAATCACTTAAGTGAATTTGATAAGAGTGCAGTGGTCACCTTTGATCCACTTCCCAAAGAGGCGTTAGGCTATACGTCGAGCCGTATTTTGCTTGAGGACGAACGTATCTGCGCTATATCTTCCATGGGAATTCAGATGATAGCCAAAATACCTTTTGACAAAATAAAAGATTTAGAGCCGTTTATCTTTTTGGACAACTATCTATCGTCAGTCGGTACAATCGTTGTAGGGGAAAATTTCCACTTTGGCAAAGATGCAAAAGGGGATATTGCTCTTTTGCACGAGTGGTGTGTAGCAAATGGCAAAGGATTGATCGTGGAACCGCTGTCTACGCTGAATGGTGAGACAATATCTACAAAATTAATAAAGTCATACATTCATCAAGGAAACGTCGAAAAAGCAATGGAGCTGCTTGGGTATCCTTATTTTTTGAAAGGGCAGAGAGTGGGAGGAAACAAAATTGGCCACAAATTAGGAATTCCCACAATAAACTTGCATTGGAATCAACATAAAACTCGGCCTCCTTATGGAGTTTATGACGGGTTACTAATAACGGAAAATTGGCATGGTCCTGCTTTAGCATCGTTTGGAAAGGCGCCCACATTTGACAGGAAAGATGTATTACTGGAAATATATGTTCCAGATGAACATATTGTCGTGGGAGAAGGACAGCAAGTCCTTTATGGCTTTCACCATTTTATAAGAGAAGAAGCAAGATTTGATACTCCACAAGCTTTGGTAGAGCAGATACACGCTGATGAGCAAGAATTGGCGAAAGATTCTCCATTAATAATGGAGAAAATCAATCAGCTCTATAAAGTATTCAAAAGTGATTGTCTTTTGTCCTTTAAGTAGTCTAATAGTGCATTTATGCTCTCTTTTTGCCTTGAACTAAAAAGAAACATCGGGACATGAGGGTTAATTTTCTGAACACTTAGCTGAAAATCTTGTGGGTCGAGCTGCATTGCATCTGATAGATCGGTTTTTGTGAGTACAATGGCAGAAGCTTTCATAAACATAGGAGGATACTTTATAGGTTTGTCAGGCCCTTCGGGAATAGAATAAACGACCAAGCGCTCATGCTCACCCAAATCAAAATCCGAAGGGCAGACCAAATTACCTACATTCTCTATAAAAACATACTCGGGTTTGTATTCGGCAAGTATTTGCAGTTTATCAGCAATCCATGGAGCCTCCAAGTGGCATGCAGACCCATAGACATCGGTATTTATTTGTACCACAGGTACACCCATTTTGGCAAACTCCACTGAATCTACAGAGGAGGCGATGTCGCCCTCCAACACAGCTGTTTTCAAAGAAGTACATAGCGTCTTGATTAAGGTTGTTTTTCCACTGCCTGGCGAACCCATAACATTGACGAGAAGAATACCTCTGTCAGTAAACAGATGATGGACATCGTGAGCAACTCTATTATTTGCATCAAGAATATCTTTACCTACATCTAAGCGCACAGTATCTTGAGGCGCACCATGCCCTTCCAAGTGTTCAAAAAGTCGCTGCCTAAACCTCATGTTTTTTGACCTCCTTTTCCATTTCTATATAATCAATTTCAAGTTCATTTCCACTGACAAATGTTACGTCACTGCTCCCACAACGGGGGCACCAAAACAGTTCCCTTGATGGTTCAAATAGCGTTTCACAGTTATTGCATTTGAAAAGTACAGGCTGAAGCGAAGTATGGAAAGTAACGTTTTTTAACCCTGACTCTGGTGCAAGTATGCCAAGGTAATATAGGAGCGAGTCGGGTACGATTCCTGACATCTTGCCAATTTTCAGCCCTACTGCGGTAACCAATTCCGGGCTTTTATTACCCAACAGTTCCAAGATTTCTTCAACAGCGTACTTTGCTACAGAATACTCATGCATAACCCTATCAGCATATCCTGGGGAGTATTTCCCCTGTTAAAGGTGGAACGAATGTTTCGTAATTGTCTACGACGCGAGTCACGCTTTTATGGTCAGAAGTTACTTCACCTATGATTCTACTGCCAGGGGCATGACTTAAGAGTTCATTTATCAATGCATCCGCATTGGAATTGTCCACTATGATAACCATACGCCCTTCGGATGCCAAATGGAGTGGTTCTAAACCTAACAGTTCGCAAACGCCCCTAACTTCTGGCTTTATAGGAATATCTTGGTCAAATAATCTAACTCCCAATGAAAAAGCGTTAGAAAACTCATGAAGAATAGTCCCTACACCGCCTCGGGTTGGATCTCTCATCCATTTTACATGGGAACCAAAGGAACTGATTGCAGGCGGCAACCAATATAGTGGTTCACAATCGCTTTCTATATCCGCTGTTAATTGATACTGATTTGAAGCTAAAAGCATGGCTACACCATGACGTGCTATGTCACCTGTAACAATGACTTTATCACCCACAACGGGTTCTCCAAAATCCATACATTTTCTACCTATACCTGCACTAGTAATAAAGACTTTATCAGCAGCACCTTTCTGAACAACCTTTGTGTCGCCTGTAACCACATGTACTCCACTCATTTCGGATAGATGGTGAATGTCCCTAGTGATTCTTCTTATTACATCTGTGTCTAATCCTTCTTCTATTATAAAGCTTAAAGCAAGAGCCATGGGTTCTGCTCCAACAGCGACCAAGTCGTTTATAGACCCACTAACCGCCAAAGATCCAATAGATCCACCCGGGAAAAAAGGAGGGTCTGCAACAAAACTATCAATGGTGAATGCTATACCATCAATAACAGCGGCGTCCCCATCGATTTTCTCTTTTAAATTTGGGAAAACTACGGTCTTTAAAAACTCGGCCATTTCTTCACCACCGCTGCCTACACTTAGAGGAATCTTATCCATGTTATCCATGAACTGCTTCGCCTCCATATCTGAACCATGCTGAACACGTGCCTTCTGAGGAAACCATACAAGGCCCTATAGGATTACGTGGTGTACAGACCTTTCCGAACAAAGGACAGTTTATCGGTTCTGTTGCACCAATAACAACATCAGCACACTTACATCCGGGTATTGGTTGGCTCTCAACGTCGTCCACAGGAAAAGCTTTTTCAGCGTCCACAGACGAAAACTTTTCTTTAAGCTTCATTGCGCTCTGTGGAATAAAACCTAAACCTCTCCAATATGCATCTGTCGGTTCAAAATACATATCAATCAGGTTTTGTGCCTCTTTGTTCCCACCATCTCTTACTACTTCTGGATACGCGTTCAACACACTGACCTGACCATGCAGAACGAGGTGCATGAGAAGGTTCAGTCCAAAAGCTAACTGATCTTTCGAAAAGCCAGTAACTACACCAGGAATATGATGTTTATATAGTAATGGTTCGTAGACATCCTTCCCGATAATTGCAGATACATGCCCAGGTAGAATTAGACCATCGACATTCACACGCTTAGAGCTCAAAAGGATATCTAACGCTGGAATTACTTTTTTATGGTTTATAAGAAAGTACAGGTTCTGCACATCTCGACTATTTACGGTGTCTTGGATAGCAACTGCCACTGCAGGCATGGTGGTTTCAAAACCGACGGCAAAAAAGACACATTGTTCTTCCTGATGCTCACGTGCATAAGATAGTGCATCGACGGGTGAATAAACGATTTGTACGTTCTTTCCTTCGCTTCTAAGCGTAGCCAAAGAACCGTATGGAGTAGGTACTCTAAGCATATCCCCAAAGGTCAATACTGTTACACTGTATGTTCTTGCCATAGTTATAATTTTGGCTAAATCTCTGTCGTCGGTAACACAAACGGGACATCCGGGACCGCTAATTAATCTCACCCAATCGGGAAGTGAGAAACGTATGCCAGTTCTGAACAACTCATGGGTATGCGTTCCACATACTTCCATCAGTACCGCGGGGTTATCTGAGGAAAATTTCCTGTTCGTCATTTAACTCTTTCCAAACTTCGAGTGTTTCTTTAGCTTCTTCCTCTTCCATTATTTCTATGGCCATACCAGCATGAATCATGACGTAGTCGCCAACTTTTACCCCTGGCACCACGTCAATCCTGATTTCTCTTTCCACATTCATAAACGTGGCAAGAGCCTTGTTACCATTAATTTCTTTTATCTGCATAGGTATTCCAAGACACATTATTATCAAACCTCCTTAAAACGTATGCTATTTGCCCTAAGGCGATACCGTTATCGTTCATAGGTACATTTCTGTTCCGAAAAACATGGAATCCTTTTTCTTTTAGTTTAAAGTATATATTCCCATAAAGCAGAGCATTTTGGAATGAACCTCCAGTAAGAACGATGTTTTCTCTGCCTATTCTTTCCAATATATTAACTGTCAAACTCACTACTGTATTATGAAATATCTTTGCTATGTCCGATTTATCATAGCCAGAATGAATAAGCGATATGACATTGTCTACTAAGTCTTTTGTGTTAATCACGTTGTTTTGTATGCTGACATTGTCAGAAAAATCACCTGTCTCATCACTCAACTCAGCAATCATTTGAAGCTCCTGTGCAGGCTGCCCTTCATATGTGGCATATGTGCATATATTCAACAAGGCTGAAACAGTGTCAAAAATGCGTCCCATACCGCAGGCTAATGGAGCACGCCATGTGCGTGCCAGCTCATTTACACGCTTTCCATTATTTCCGAAACGCTTTTCGGCTTCCAAAGGCGTTAGAAAAGCTGCTGCCAAGCGCCAAGGTTCTTTTATGGCTTTTTCTCCACCGACCAAAGGCATATAGTCAAAATGATAAAGACGTTCATAATTTGCAACGTCTATAAATAAGATTTCAGACCCCCATAGTTTACCATCATCTCCGTAGCCGGTACCATCATAGACAACTGCTACCGCTGAAGAAAGACGATTCTCCTCCATTGCGGATAGGGCATGGGCAACATGGTGTTGCACTTCTATCACAGGGAGTCCGGTATCATAAGCATATTTGTGCGAATAATAGGTGGGATGCTTGTCCGTTGCTACGACCTGAGGTTTGATTTGAAAGAGGTTTTTTAAGTGTTCTATTATGTTTTCGTAGACATTCATTGTCCGCGGGTTATCAAGGTCTCCAACATATTGTCCAAGTACAGCATAACCGTTTTTGGCTAACGCAGGCGTAGCTTTTTGATCGCCACCCGTTGCAAGTATGTTAGGACCAACATTACTGCTTAACTTAACAGGTAATGGTACATAACCTCTGCTTCTTCTTATTATGTGCGGGCCGTCAGTGAGTGTTTGAACTACGGAGTCGTCTACGTGTGTCACGATGGCCCGATCATGCGTCAGCACATATTCTGACATTTGCAGCAACTTTTCTATATCGGAATTCTCATAATAAATAACTTCGCCGTGCACATTAGCGGAAGTCATTACCAAGATAAAAGATGGTGGAAGCAAGTGTAGAAGCATGTGGTGTATAGGCGTATAAGGAAGCATGAAGCCTAAGTAGTTTTGTAAAGGCGCGACATTATCAGGCAATGTGCTTTCGGCTTTTTTCTTTAGTAGAACAATGGGGGCTGCACTTGAACGCAATAACGTTTCTTGTTCATCATTTACGAAACAATGCACTTTTATGGTATCTAATGCAGCCATAAGCGCGAAAGGTTCTTTCGGACGTCCCTTTAATTGGCGCAATTTCTCCACAGAGCTCTTATTAGTAGCATCACACGCCAATAAAAAGCCACCTAATCCTTTTATGGAAACAATGTGACCATTCAAAAGAAGATCAGCTGTTTTCATTAGCTGCTCGTCATCGATAATGTTCCCATCTTTAGACACTAAATATGTTTTAGGACCGCACTTGGGACAAGCAACGGGCTGCGCATGGAACCTTCTGTCCTTGGGGTCAGTATATTCGGTCTCGCATTCATGACACATGGGGAACGCCTTCATAGACGTGTTTGGTCTATCATAAGGAAGTTTTTCTATCACTGTATAGCGAGGGCCACAATTAGTGCAGTTTGTTAACGGATAGAGATATCGTCTATTGGTATTGTCAAAAATATCATTTACACAATCACTGCAAGTTGCTAGATCAGGGGGAATGAATGTAAATAAGTCTTCTGTGTTTTGCGATTTTAGTATTACGAACTTGTTTTCTCCATCGATTTCGTTTATATCAGAAACGTCAAATTCAATATAAAATGATCCGTGCGGTTTTTCATCATTCAATTTTTCCTCGAATGAATTTATGCACTGTTCTGGACCTTGAACTTCGATAGTTACCCCTTGTCCAGTGTTGAGAACGAATCCTGTCAAATTCAAATTCTGGGCGAGTCTTGCAACAAATGGCCTAAAACCAACACCTTGTACAATGCCATTAATTTTGTAGCGTTTTCTCATTCGGATTCAATTATAGCAGGTTAAAATAGTGATGATGATGTTGTTGCTTTTGCTGTTTAAAATTTAATAACGTGCTAAAATAGTTAAGGTTATTTTATCAACTACACAATAACTATATGCGGTAAAAGGGGGCGATATTTTGTTGCCGGGAATTAGTCAGACAAAACTTGAACATTATGGCATAAAAGGTGAAGGAGAAAGAGAAATAGTAGACATAGATATACCATCTCTTATGCAGTTCGTTTTAGATTTTAGAGATGATATGCGCTTTATTACAATTACTGCATATCCGCAAGACGAGAATCTCTATATGCAGTACCACTTCACCTTAGGAGATTGGGTTGTTTCATTGAGATTGAAAGTTCCTGAAGACAAAACTGTTCCATCTATAACTCCGTTGTTGCCGGCTGCTGATTGGGCAGAACGTGAAATTATGGACCTTTTCGATATCACATTTTCCAATCATCCAAGACCTAAACGTTTAATCATTCCTGATGATGCTAAACGCGGCATTTATTTGGAGACATAGGAGGCTATCGTAATGGGATATAAATTTCCTTTGGGACCATACCATCCTGCTTTTGAAGAAGGCGAATACATAGAACTTGAGCTCGAAGGCGAAATGGTTGCTGACGCTGAAATAAAAATAGGTTTCATCCACAGGGCTGTTGAGAAAAGCGCTACGAAAAGGACCTTCATAAAAGATCTGGGATTAGTCGAAAGAACCTGCGGTATTTGTTCCTTCCACCATAGTTGGGCATACTGCTTAGCTGTGGAGAAAGCAGCGGGGCTGGAAATTCCCGAACGTGCTGAATATATCAGGGTTCTTACGGCTGAGTTGGAGCGTATACACAGCCACTTAATGTACTTAGGAGCAATGGCTCACAAAATGGGGTTTGATACATTATTCATGTTTACATGGTCTGGCAGGGAAGCGGTCATGGACATGCTTGAGCTGCTATCAGGTAACCGTGTTAACTACGCCATGAACACTATAGGCGGAGTCAGGCGGGATATCGATGAAAACATTGCTGATCAAATACGGGCTGCCATGAATACGTTGGAAGATCTGACTTTGAAACTTAAAGATACATGGACAAAAGACGCAAGCACATTGGCTAGAACAAAGAATGTTGGTGTTGTCACCCAGAAGGAAGCACACCTACTTGGTGTTGTAGGGCCTACAGCAAGGGGTTGTGGCATAAGAGAAGACTTGCGTAAAACAGCTACTTACTCGGTTTATTCATCTTTGAACTTTGAGTTAATAGTTCTGGACGATGGGGATGTCTGGTCTCGGACATTTGTTAGGGTATTGGAAGCACTTGAATCCATAAAGATCATTAGACAAGTACTGGATAAAATACCTCAAGGGCCTATCAAAAATCCAAAAACCGTGTTGAAAATTCAGCCCAATGACACCATTGGTAGAGTAGAAGCGCCAAGAGGGGAACTCATGTATCATCTAATAACCGACGGTACAGACAGACCTGCTCGCTTGAAAATTCGCACGCCTACTTTGATCAATCTGCCAGCTTCAGAACATATGCTAAGAGGAGCGAATTTAGCGGATGCTCCTATCATCGTTGGGCACATAGATCCGTGTATGAGCTGTATGGATCGATAGATATGGGTGGTGATAGGTTATGAAAAAAACTGAGACGTTTTTTGGTGTATGGATCCTGAGTATGATTTTCTGGATGTTGTTCACATGGTCTGTGGACATCCAAGAAATTATCTTTGGGATCATTTTGACCTTTGTAGTTACACTTTTTACCTATGACCTCTGGTTAGATACTAAACTATTAAATGTTTTGAATCCCTTGAACTGGCCTACACTATTTGTTTACTTTTTGGTACTATTACGCGAAATTGTAAAAGCGAACGTAGACCTTGCTTTAAGGACCCTTAATCCTAAGCTTCCTATTTATCCAGGAATTGTAGAGATCGATGCGGATTTTCCTTCCGATGAGGCCTATACCTTAATTGCCAATTCAATAACGTTAACGCCGGGCACTATTACTATGGAAATAGACGAAAAGAACAAGAAAATGTACATTCACTGGATACATGTGGAAACGGAAGATCCAAAAGAGGGAGCGGAGGCAATTTATGGCTTCGCTGAACCTTTTGCGAGGAGGTTGTTCTCATGAGCCCTGAGATTATTGTTATGTTTATTCTCCTATGTTTCGCAGTGGCGTTGTTGTATCGGGTTATCGTGGGGCCCGAAGATATGGATCGCATAGTTGCCATATCCACCATATCCCCCATAACGGCCATCATATTAGCACTCTGGGGATTAGAAATGCATCGAGGTATTTACCTGGATATTGCTCTTGTCATAGCATTATTAGACTTTATTATGGTTGTTGCCTATTCTCGTTATATTAGAGGTGAGCTCTGATGGATTATGTTGCTTATGTTTTATACGGGATAGGTATTTTCTTTAATTTTGCAGGCGTTGTAGGAATCTTTAGAATGCCGGATCCTTACTGTAAATTGCAGACATCGACAAAAAATGTTACATTAGGCTGTATAAGTATAATGTGTGGTTTGTTTATAAGAGAGATAAACCTGGGTTTGATTGCATCTTTTGGAGTAAAACCTCTATTGTTAGCGCTCTTTATGCTTATTACGAACCCCACTGCTTCGCATGTACTCGCTCAAGCTTGCTATTATGCCGGTGTGCCTATGTGGAGTAAATCTGTTACTGATCACTTAAAAGGGAAAAAGGAGGCCGGTTCTGATGAGCGGTAGCATATTGTGGCTTCATGTAATTAACTTGATAGGTGCGCTGATAACGGCTTGGTATACTGTTTTGGAAAAAGACCTCGTAAGGGCTGTTATCGGGCAAGCTGTGATGGGTTCGTTCGTTGCACTGGAATTTCTCTTGTTAAATGCGCCTGACGTAGCAATTGCGGAAGCTGCGGTGGGTGTGGTTGTAGTGCCCATAATATTCTTTGTCATCTTACAGCGGACAAAGGAGGTGAAAGAATGAGCTTTCGGCAGTTTCTTTCACTGGTTATCGTCGGTTTTTTGTTTTTTGGTATATTTTCAGCGGTGAAGGGCCACGATGAACTGTTCACGACGCCCTTGGCGGATTATAAGGAAACATCTCCTAATAAAACAAAAGATCCACTTTTGTCTATGGGAAATATCGGCAAGAGCATAACGGAATCTGAAATCTTGCAGCAAACTGGCCAAAAACCGTCTTGCAACTTCGCGGGAGGAGAGTGCGGTGTAAACGCTGCTAACGTAGTAACTTCCATAGTGTTTGGTTACAGGGGCTATGATACGTTAGGAGAAGCAACTATTCTTTTTGTTGCAATTAGCGGGCTTGTTTACATGATAAAGTCTCTAAAAGAAGGTGACCAGAAATGACTATGGTGCCTAAGACCATCGTTCGTTTTATTTCTCCCATTGCTATGACATTTGGTGCTTATGTTGTTTTGCATGGGCACCTCAGTCCGGGAGGAGGTTTCCAAGGTGGGGTTATCGTCGCGAGCATAGCAGCGTTATTTTTCTTGGTTTTCGGAGCTGATGCTACTATAAAACGCTTCAACGTTGAACAATACACACTTATAGAAGCTTTGGGTGGAATAGGCTTTGCTGGTTTAGCTGTTTTAGGTCTTTGGAAAACAGGTTTCTTTATGGGCGATTTCCTTGGTGTTGGTACCACTGGAAAAATCTTAAGTGCGGGTGTTGTGGCTGTAATGAATTTCTTTGTAGGCGTGAAAGTTTTTGGCGGCATAGTGGAAGTAATCACTTCGATGGCTGAAACAAAAGAGGGTGATTTTTGATGATCGCTTTTCTACTCATGGCTGGGGTATTCTTAGCAGGCCTTTACGGCGTCTTAGCTAAGAAAAATCTCATAAAAATCATTATTAGTCTTTCTGTAGCGACTTCTGGGCTTAATCTTATGATTGTATCTTTAGCTTACTGGGGCATCGATGCTACAGCACCTATCTTTCTTGACATAAAACCGACGCTGGCAGTAGCTGATCCAGTACCACAAGCGCTTACACTCACTTCTATCGTTATTGACGTGGCAGTTACTGCTATGGCACTGAGTATCGCTCTGTGGATCCACAAGTATTATGGGACCTTTGACATGAATAAAATAAGGAGGCTTAAGGGATGACTTGGCAAGCTTATCAACCTGCAGCGCTCTTGATAGGTATACCTTTGCTCACGGCATTTCTCATGCCGTTTATAAACATTTTGTTCAAACAAAAGAAGTGGGTACCTTCCATAACAGCCATCCTTCTTTCCTTGTTTGAACTTGGTTTTGGTTTCTTTGTTGTAATGCCGAAAGCAATGCAAAAGCCCATATTCGTATTTATGTCTGGTTTCAAACCACCGCTTGGTATTGCTCTTTGGATAGACAACTTTGGTATAGGTCTTACTCTTCTGTTGTGGTTCATAACTTTGGCGAGTTTAATATATAACTTTTCATATCTCCACGTCCATGACGAGCTGCGTTTTGTAGTTCTCACAATACTTATGGCTACAGGTGCTACTGGCGTTTCACTGACGAACGATTTGTTCAACATGTATGTGTTTTTAGAAATAGCAAGTATCAGCGCATATGCACTTGTTAATGCGTATCGAACGCCAGAAACTTCCGAAGCAAGCATAAAATATCTCATTCTAGGATCGTTAGCAACATCATTTGTTTTGTTCGCGTTGATATTGCTCTATCAGGGTACACGATCGCTCAACATGTGGGACATTTCTCAGAAAATCGGAACCATGCCTACAGGTACTCTTCTTTTATCGATCGCTTCTTTGTTTGTTGGATTTGGCGTGGAAGGAGCAATTTGGCCGCTTAACGCCTGGCTTCCTGATGCCCACCCAGCGGCACCGGCTTCTATTTCTGCTTTATTGTCAGGTGCAGTCATTAAAATAGGCGTTCTTGCTATGGTCCGTTTCACATTTATTGTTTTTCACTCCTTTTTGGTACAAATTCCGAGTTTTATTTCGTTTATGTTAGTAATTGCAGCTCTAACCGTGCTCGTAGGAGAAATATCTGCTTATAGGCAAAAAGATGCAAAGCGTATGCTCGCCTTTTCTTCTACTGCTCAAGTGGGCTACATGGTTTTAGGCATATTTTCCGGCAATATCGTTGGGTTCGTGGGTGGCATATTGCACCTTTTCGGGCATGGCATCAGTAAGGCTCTGGCATTCCTGTTAAGCGGCGATATTTCCCAGCAAGTTCCTGACAGAGACTTAGATAAGGCAGGTGGAACGCTTAGCGGCTTTGTCACCAGCTACGCTAATTTGGGTTCTATCCTTGGCCTGTCCAGTATGCCTCCATTCATAACATTCTTTTCAAAGCTTTTCATCCTTATTGGCTTAATCGAAGCAAACTCTTATTGGGCCGCTGCCGTCCTAGCTATAGGAAGTATTATTGAAGCTTGTTATTATGGTTCTTATTTGGCAACAACAAGTGGGCATGCTCCACGGTGGGAACAATTAAGCTGGAGAATGGTCGGTTACCTATTGCTTGGTGTGGGCTTGATTACGGTGTCTTTTGCCACACCTTTTATTTCAAATTTTGTACAAGGTCTAGTAAAATTCACGGCAGATCAAGGCGTAGATCTGCAATATTTCGGTTTCAACATCTCTGCATGGTTAGTTAACAATGGGTGGATGTGGCTTTGTATTCTCGCTTTGTTCTTGCTATCCAACATTAGTGTGCATGCGCTTGGTTATGCCGGGCTTCTTGTAGCCATCGGTGTGGCTGTATTCCCTCGAAATGTTGCTACAATGCTCGGACTTTCATACGGTAGTACAACATCTACGATTTTTCTTGGTTTAATTGCTGTGAGCGCTGTTGTTCTTTGCATGATTTGTCTTTCTGATAATGTTTGGGGCAGGAATAAAGTTTTTCAAATGGAGGCTGTAGCCTTGGCTTTTGTAAGTGTGCTTTGGCTTGTTGCCTCGCAAACATTGCTCAATACACTGATCGCCTGGGAGATACTGAGTTGGAGCGGCCTAATGATGGTTGTAGGTGAGGGTAAAAAGGACATTGCTTCTTCATATTATGGTTGGGCTATGTGTTCTGGTATAGCTTTCATGTTTGCCGTAGCTGGCCAGTATTTGGGACAAGATTGGTGGTTGCTTGCGTTAACGATTGGCGTTCTCATAAAACTCGGTTTATTTGGCTTTCATGGATGGATGATTAAGGTCTATTCTGAGGGCTCTCCCGTAGTAGGTGCTGTTTTTAGTGGAATCTTGTCACTGGGAGCCATAATCGTTTCTTATAAATTCGGTGTGGAAACTTCATTGCTCATGCCTGTGCTTGTTTTAGCTGGGTTTCAAATCTTGTATGGAGGTTTAATCGCTCTTGGCAAAGAGAATTTGCGAGAAGTACTCGCTTATTCTTCCTTGTCCAATATGGGTTTTCTTATCATTGCTATGTTTCTCGCATCAAAAGGTTTGCAAAGTGGAACAAGCAACATGCTGGTCACTTATGCTCCATTTCTATTCGCAATTGCCTATGCGCTTTTTGAAGCGATTCTATTCTTAGCAAGTGCGCATCAGCGAAGCAATAAAGGACGCATACTTACATTTGCAACAGTCATTGCTTCGTTGGCATCCGCTGCTATGCCGTTGACGGGAGGGTTCTTAGCAAAATGGAGCGTGTATATGAGCTCCATTTACGCGTTTTCTCCTTTATTGACGGCAGTCCTCATGGTTGGAACGATACTGAGTATAGCTTATAGTGCCCGTTGGCTCATGCTTTGGTTTGGAACCACTACTACCGCTAAAAATGGTGCGGAGAATGCATCTCTTCTCATAGGCGCTCTTGCAGTTATAGGAGTAAGTTTCATACCAGTTGGAACGTCATGGACTGGCGCATTTTTCTGGATTGTCTTTATGACGCTCATCATATCAGTTATATGCCTTCTTCCCTTGTTTGGGAAATCTCGTCGTGAAGGAGAAGTATACACGGGAAGTGCCATTTTCAAACCAGAAAAAGCGACCATGGGTTTCGAAGATCTGTTCTACCCTTATGGATTTTGGATATCTAAGGCTTCCGTACATGCTATAGAAATTGGGTATTCATATCTCACAGGCTTCTTTGATTTCTTTGCTGATGTAGTGCGCTCCAGCTATACGGGAGTTATAAACGATTATGCTACGTACATCGTTCTATTCTTTATTGTTGCGTTCATTGTTGGCAGGGGGTGGATGTAATGATTATAGGTGTATGGGTACTCTGGCTTATAGCTCTGTTTATTTGGTCGCTGCTTATAGGCGGTATAGATAGAAAGATTGTTGCCCATTTACAGGGGCGATACGGGCCACCTTTTTGGCAGGACATTACAGATTTTTTGAAGTTATTTAGAAAACGTGGGAAGACAGCTACAAGAAGCAGCTCCATAGTATCAGATGTTGCATTAATAGTAGGCATCATAGCAGTTGTAGTAGGCTTAAGTATTCTGCCCATGCCTACTGTTGGTGGCTATACACAGTTGTTATCTACCAGTGGCGACCTGATTATATTGGCTTATGTGTTTGCCCTGCTTGCCATTGTTTATGTGCTTATAGGTTTCGGTGGTAAATCGCCCTATACCATGGTTGGTGCTTCAAGGGAGGTTTCTATGCTTCTGAGTTATGAAATTCCCTTCATTCTAGTTATTGTCGCTATGGGGTATAGAGCCATCCTTTTAACAGGTTTGCCTGTTAGCACCATTTTTTCCATAGCAGGTTTTTTAGTGCTGAAACAAAAGATGGCCTTGCTGCTACTCGACCCCATTTTTCTCGGTAGTTTCCTCGTGTTATTGATACTTGGACCAGCTATTGTGGGTGCGGTTCCTTTCGATATACCAGAGGCGGAGACTGAAATAGTGGATGGTTATGGTGCTGAAATGCATGGACCGAGATTGGGAGTGCTGTTCGGGATAAAGCATATGAAATTGCTTCTATATGCATATTTTCTTTGGACAATTTTCTTGAGCCCTGTGACAAGCAATATATGGCTGAATATTATTATGACGCTTCTCGGAACTTTACTTATGGTGCTGGTGATTTACACTGTTCCTCGTGCTGTCAGCGGACGATTCCGAGTGGAGCAAGGTGCCAAATTCTACTTGCTTGGTCCAGGCTTGGCTTCTATCGTTCTGCTCTTACTATCTTTGATTTAGGAGGGGAAAAGAGATGGACATATTAAAGCCTGAAAAATCGCTTTGGATTTATCATTTGAACACAGGAAGTTGCAATGGATGTGACATAGAAATACTGGCTGCGTTAACACCGAAATACGACGCGGAGCGGTTTGGTGTGAAGTTGGTTGGTAGCCCAAGACATGCTGATATAGTCGTAGCTACAGGGCCCGTAACTGCCGTTGCAAAGGAAAGTGTCCTCCGTGTTATCGACCAAGTTCCGGATCCAAAGGCAATTGTCGTTGTAGGCGTTTGTGGCATAACGGGTGGGGTTTTCAGAGGCGGTTACAGCGTTGCAGGGCCACTGGATACATTAGTCCCTGTGGACGTCTACGTTTTCGGTTGTCCTCCTAAACCGGAGGGGATAATGGTTGGTATTTTAAAGGCAGCTGAGGTGCTGGAACTCAAGCGTAAAGGTAACTATCATAAGGAAGTCGTTAAAATTTCTGAACATGGGGAGACGATATAGATGCCGTTCGGTGAGATTTTTGGAAAACTTGTTGATACGTTGATCGGCGGGCCCGTGGTGAAGCCTTTTCCGAAAGAACCTGTTAAGGTACCACCTAAGTGGAGAGGCAAGCCTCAATATGATTCCGAAGATTGCACCGGTTGCCGCCAATGTGAGCGTGTTTGTCCGCCCAGTGCTATAACGATTGATGATAAGAAAGGCGACTTTTTCCATTATGAAATCGATTACGGTGTATGCATATATTGCTGGTACTGTATAGATGCTTGCCCTACGACAGCATTAAGTGGTGATGATAAAAGTGGATTATATGTAGATACAGATAGGACTAAGGAGAAGCTTAATGATGGTGTTCCCTATGTAGAGTGTCCCGTATGCGGTAGTAAGATTCTTCGCCCGGCTCGAACCTTGGTTGTTCGACAATTCAAGAAATACACGCCAGAAACGTTGGTTAGAGCTTCGGTTTGTCCCAAGTGCAGACGCGAGAAAACGCCTGAAGAAATAGAAGCAGGCATAGAGAAATATATTGAAGAACATGCCGTGCCGCGAGATTAAGTTTAGGTATGAAAAAGAAGAACTGCCGGAAGGTTCTATAACCAGTAATCTAGATTTCGACGTTATGGTCCTTCATCAAAGCTGTTCATTTAAGGTTCTAAATGCTTTCTTCAGGCATGGTGGAAAATGCCTTGTGGTTGTTGAGAAAAATGGTATAGAGTACTTTTTTCGACGTAAATGGCTTTACGTACCTTTTTACGCTTGACAATGGTTGTACTGCACTGATATAATTTTTTATGAGGTCGCGGGGTGGAGCAGCCAGGTAGCTCGCCGGGCTCATAACCCGGAGGTCGCAGGTCCAAATCCTGCCCCCGCAACCACTTTTTTTTATGGCGGCGTAGCTCAGAGGCAGAGCAGGCGGCTCATACCCGCCGTGTCCGGGGTTCGACTCCCTGCGCCGCCACCAATCACGTTATAATAATCCTTGTTATGTTAGAACGTATTTTCATAAGCTCACTTAGGAAGAATCCACACATTGCAGGTAACAAAGGTCTGATAGTGGCAGTGTCTGGTGGGAAGGATTCCATGGTGCTGCTTGACCTCGTAGGAAAATTCAGACATCACCTTCCCCAAAACATTACGGTTGCTACTTTAAACCATGGTATAAGGAAGGATAGTGTAGAAGATGTGGGCCTTGTAATTCAATACGCCCAACAAATGCGTTTTCCAGTTATAGTGGGCTGTTTGGAGCATAAAGATTTTTCCGATGAGAACACTTTACGGCTGCAAAGGCAAGCCTTCCTCCTAAAAACCATGGATGATGTCGGTGCTGACCGCATATGGACAGCTCATCACGCTGATGATGCTATCGAAACAATGCTTCAGCGCTTAGGACGAGGTAGCGGACTCATGGGGGTTGTTGGGTTGTCACTGCTGGACGAACCATGGGGCAGACCTTTGCTCTATGCTTTCAGCGAAGAGATAGCTGCTTACAGGGAAAAATACCACATACCATACAGAAATGACTCCACAAACTTTTCAGACGACTACGAACGAAATAAAATCCGCTTACGGCTAATCCCCTTCTGGTCGGGACTGGTAAATCACGATGTTAGGAAAACCCTTCACTCCAGTCTGTCGTCAATGGAAGTTTACGAGGAGTTCGTTGAAGAACAATGCTTGGTCATACTTGGTCAATTAGCGTTAGAACATGCGCCTAAAATGCTAAAATTGAGACGTAGAGCTTTCTTGCGTTTATCGAGCAGTTCAAAGCTTGTAATACTGCACTTCGCCATTCAGTCGTTAGGCGGTAAGATTACAGGGCGTGGACAATTGCAAGATGCTGCTAACTGCATAAAGAAAAAAGTAAATAGAGATTTTGGAAGTTTTCACTTGGGCGTAAACGATGATTTCTTTACTTTGGAGGTGCGCTGAATTATGGAGGAGTTAGGAATCTCAGAATCGGTCGAGAAAGTTCTTATTAGTCAAGATGATTTGCAGAGAAGAATTAGAGAGCTTGGTCAGGAAATATCCTACGATTATGCAGGAAAAACACCACTTTTTGTTGGCATTCTCAAAGGTGCATTCATTTTTCTTTCTGACCTTATAAGAAATATAAGCATACCGTGCCATCTTGATTTCATGCAAGTCTCAAGTTATGGCGGAGGTACTGACTCTTCTGGCATAGTGAAAATATTAAAGGATCTCGATATTTCTGTAGAGGGAAGGAACGTCATTATTGTGGAAGACATCGTTGATACAGGTATTACGATGAAGCACCTCCTTGAATTACTCTCCGCTCGGAAGCCAGCCAGTTTATCTGTTTGTACGCTCTTGGATAAAAAGGAACGTAGAGAAGTTGACGTTGATCTCGATTACGTGGGATTCGAGATCCCCAATGCCTTTGTTGTTGGGTACGGGTTGGATTATGCCGAGTATTATCGGAATCTTCCTTTCATAGGTGTATTGCGTCCAAGCGTTTATGAAACTCGTTAAATGGGTATATTCGTTAGGTTGTTGAATGATAAAATTGGGTTAAAGGAGTTGAATTGTCGAGAATGAAGAATAACAGAAGACCTGACTTAGGGTTCCTCATGTTCATAATTTTGGTTTTCCTGGTCCTTGCATTGATAAGTCCATTTTTCCTGGGTGGAACATTGACCTCTTCAAACACTCCTGTTGCTGTTAGTACCAGCGAGATCGTGCAAATGGTGAAAAATGGCGAAATAAAGTCTATGGTAGTTGTTTCTAACACCAGTGTGAAAGCAACAGGGACGGATGGAAAAGTATATACGGCTGACTTGGACATTATATCTGAGCAAATGCTATTAGATGCAGCAAAAGATAGTCCCACTAATGTCGCTTACAGTGTTCAACAAGAGAAGACGAGCATATGGATAACCATACTGGGAAATTGGATTCCACTACTGTTCAGTATCTTTCTTTTGGTTTTCTTGTTTAGACAGAGTTCTGCCGGGAGTAACCAAGTTTTCTCGTTTACCCGCTCCAAAGCGCGGCTTTATGTGGAAGATAAACCTACAATAACTTTTAAGGATGTTGCTGGTGCTGAAGAAGCGAAGAAAGATTTGCTGGAAATTGTTGATTTTCTTAAGAATCCTAAAAAATATCAGGTTATTGGAGCCAAGATACCTAAAGGAGTTTTGTTAGTTGGCCCTCCTGGTGTAGGAAAAACCTTGATGGCTAAAGCTGTTGCGGGAGAAGCTGGTGTCCCATTTTTCTCTGTAAGTGGATCGGAATTTGTAGAGATGTTTGTAGGTGTTGGTGCGGCACGTGTTCGTGATCTCTTTGAACAGGCACGAAAATATGCTCCGTGTATAGTTTTCATCGACGAAATAGATGCAGTGGGTCGTGAAAGAGGCGCTGGTATCGGTGGAGGGCATGACGAACGAGAACAAACGTTGAACCAGCTGCTCGTTGAGATGGATGGCTTCGATCCATATGCAGGCATTATCGTACTGGCTGCGACGAATAGGCCTGATATATTAGATCCTGCATTGCTCAGACCTGGTCGTTTTGACCGAAAAGTTATTTTGGATATGCCTGATGTAAATGGTAGAAAGCAGATATTGCTCATCCATATGAGAGGAAAGCCTATAGCACCAGAAGTAGATGCGGAACGTTTGGCGCAACTTACTCCTGGTTTTAGCGGCGCAGATCTGGCTAATCTGGTTAATGAAGCTGCGCTCTTGGCGGCTCGAAAAAACAAGAACATCATAACCATGGATGAGTTCGAAGAAGCTGTGGAAAAGGTTATGCTTGGTCCTCAGCGTGGGCGTGTGCTCAGTGCGGAAGAGAAAAAAATCACTGCTTACCACGAAATAGGTCATGCTGTTTGCACAGCCATATTAGATAACCCGAAGGAAATACATAAAATCTCCATTGTGCCAAGGGGCATGGCTGTTGGTTACGTTTTCGGTGGTAGTGGAGAAGAAAAAGTTATGTATACTCGTGATGAACTTATTAAGAAAATTGCAGTATTGCTTGGCGGAAGAGCATCGGAAGAAGTTTTTCTACATACGCAGACTACAGGTGCCGAAAACGATATCCAGCGTGCCACTGACATTGCGAGACGCATGGTTGTTGAGTGGGGTATGACCGATTTGGGTCCTGTAACACTTGAAGAGCGTCAAGATATGGTGTTTCTCGGAAGAGAAATAACCAAGAGCAAAAACTACAGTGAGGCCACTGCACAACTCATTGATCAGAAGACAAAAGATATTTTAGAAGAGGCCTATGAAATGGCAAAAGAAACATTATCAGAACGGATGGAGAGAATACATACATTGGCGCAAAGACTCATGGAAGTGGAAACAATGTCTTCCGATGAGTTCTTGAGTTTAATATCTGAGGGGTGAAGATATGGGAATTGAGGAAGGTAAAGGTAAGTGGTCCGAGCTTTACACAAAGCACATTCAAAAGCACGCTGAAAGACAGAAAGTCTTTGCGTTGGACAGCGGGCTTGTGCTTGACCCTGTTTATGATCCTACCAACACTAAAACAGATTATGAATCTGACTTGAGTTGGCCAGGAATGTACCCATTCACACGTGGTGTTCAACCTAACATGTACAGGGGCCGCTTTTGGACTATGCGCCAATATGCGGGCTTTGGTACAGCTAAGGAAACAAATGAGCGCTTTAAGTATTTGCTGGAGCAAGGCCAGACAGGACTTTCTGTGGCGTTCGACTTGCCAACACAGATAGGTTATGACTCTGACCATGAATTGTCTCTGGGAGAAGTTGGTAAAGTGGGTGTTGCCATAGACACAGTAGAAGACATGCACGCACTTTTCGATGGTATTGATCTTTCGAAGGTATCTACGAGCATGACCATAAATGCACCGGGGGCTGTTCTCCTTGCTATGTACATAGTAGTCGGTGAGGAGACTGGCTTGGACAGAAAAGTATTGTCTGGAACAATACAGAATGACATTCTAAAAGAATATGTAGCTCGTGGTACTTACATTTTCCCGCCCAAACCATCGCTCAGGCTAATCGCTGACACAATTGAGTTTTGCGCTAAAGAGATGCCGAAGTGGAATCCTATATCCATAAGTGGATACCATATACGTGAAGCTGGAGCAAATGCCATCGAAGAAATTGCGTTTACCTTCGCTAATGCAAAAGCTTACGTAGATGAAGTTTTGAAACGTAGTATTTCTGTAGACGATTTCGCTGGGCAACTTTCATTTTTCTTTGCTTCACAAAACAATCTACTTGAAGAAGTAGCAAAATTCAGAGCCGCCCGCCGGTTATGGGCAAAGATAATGAAAAATGAATATGGAGCTCAGAGCGATAAAGCGATGATGTTACGTTTCCATACACAAACGGCAGGTTCGACACTTACCGCTCAACAGCCGTTGAATAACATTATCAGAGTTACAATTCAAGCTTTGTCTGCTGTCCTTGGCGGAACACAATCACTTCATACAAATTCTTATGATGAAGCATTATCTCTTCCCACGGAAGAAGCGGTAAAAGTAGCCCTTAGAACGCAACAGATCATAGCTTATGAATCAGGAGTCGCAGACACTGTGGATCCCTTAGGCGGAAGTTATGTCATTGAGCATTTGACTGACGATTTAGAGAAAGAAATAGAGAAAGAACTGGATGCCATCAATAAAATGGGTGGAGCTGTAGCGGCTATTGAGTCTGGTTATATGCAAAAGCGCATAGCTGAAAGTGCCTACAAGTATTACAAAGGCGTAGCTGACGGTGAAAAGGTTATAGTAGGCGTCAATAAATTTCAGGAACCTCAAGAAGACCAGTCTTTTAGAGTTTTGAGGGTCGATCCAAAGATTAGGGAAGAACAGATTCAGGCAATCAAAAATGTGAAAGCCAAAAGAAATAATGACAAAGCTGAAAAATCGTTAGATTTACTCAATAAAGCTGCTAAAGATGAGAATGAAAACCTTATGCCTCTTATTATTGATGCAGTTAAAAACAGATGCACACTTGGCGAGATCATGGATACATTGCGAGATGTATTCGGAGAATATAGGCCGCCTGTAGTGTTTTAAGGGGGTGCAGGAATATGGGAAAAAAAGTGATCGTTGCGAAGCCTGGTCTAGATGGCCATGATAGACAAGCCAAAGTTATCGCCAGGGTGCTAAAAGACAATGGATATGATGTCGTTTACACAGGAATACGACAGACACCAAGTCAGATTGCGCAAACAGTGCTGCAAGAATCTGCTGATGTGGTGGTCCTTAACAATCTTAGTGGGGCACACCTTGAATTGTTTCCAGAAACAGTAAGAAAAATCAAAGAACTGGGTATCTCGCCACTTATGATAGGTACGGGTGTAATCCCTGCGGAAGATCAAGAGCAATTACTCAATAATGGTTTGGATGTTGTGTTTGGACCGGGTACGCCTCCCCAGAAAATTGTGGAAGCAATTAAAGAATGGGAAAATACAACGCACTAATAAATGGTGTAAAAAAGGGTTCACAAGCTGCCATTGCCCAATCCATATCTATTATTGAGAAAAACGACGACGATAGGTTAGAACTGATAAAAGCTCTTTACAGCGAAGAATCCTGTAACACACCACTCATTGGTCTAACAGGTTTCGGAGGTGCAGGGAAGAGCAGTTTGGTAGGAGCGTTAGCAGAAGTTCTCTTAAAGCAAGATAAAAAGGTTGGCATAATGGCTGTTGACCCTACATCTCCAAAATCTGGTGGTTCTTTGTTGGGTGACCGTATACGTCTGCAATATCTTTTCCCAAACAATAAGCTGTTCTTTAGGAGTTTCGCCAATAAGGGAGCCTTGGGCGGCCTTTCGCCCATTCTTATGGAATCTGTGAAAGTTTTGGAGGTTGCGGGATTCAATTACATCTTTTTAGAAACCGTTGGAATTGGGCAAAGTGAAGTGGATATCACACATTTCGCTGACGTAGTCGTATTGGTGATGTCACCCGGTCTTGGTGATGAAATCCAGTTTCTAAAGGGCGGAATAATGGAGATAGCTGATGTGCTGGTTATGAATAAGATGGATATGCCTAATGCAAACATAAGCTTGGCCGCATTGGAAGCTTATTCGCGCCTTCTTGACCAACCTCCAACTGTTGTTCCCGTTTCTGTCATAGCGAGGCAGAACATTGATTTGCTTTTAAAGACCATTGACGAGGTTTATGAGAATAAACGGTCTACGGGTTATGTTGAGAAGCTACGTATGGAGCGGAGTAATGCTCTTTATCAGGCATGGGTGATGCAGATGTTGAGACCCATAGTCGATCAACGTTATACAAGCGAAGAAATACCTTATGTAGCTGCAAAATCCATAGCCGACAGAATGAGGAGGTGTATCGATGACCGTTAGTAGAATAGAACACATTGGTATAGCTATGCCTACTGAGGAAGAAGCTTTGCAATTAGGGCATTTGCTTTTTCAAAGGGATCCGGACAAAGTGGAGGTTGTGGAATCTCAGAGGGTAAAAACGTATATCTACAAAGTGGGTGAAACAAAGATTGAGTTTTTAGTACCCACATCTGATGACAGTTCCATAACGAAATTTCTAATGGACAGAGGGCAAGGTCTTCATCATATTGCATTAGCAGTAGACGACCTACCTCGCACCATAGAAGATTTAAAGGGAAGGGGCATAAGGATGATTGATGAATTACCCCGAGAAGGCGTTGAAAACACAAAAATTGCCTTTGCTCACCCTAAAAGCACTGGGAAAGTCTTAGTTGAATTTGTGGAAGGGGCGTAACTTTCAATGGCATGGGAAGACATTCTCGAAGAGTATAGAAAAAGAAAAGAGACAATTTTGTTGGGTGGTGGAAAAGAAAAGCTGCAAAAAATCAAGGATAGTGGAAAGCTTACTGCTCGTGAACGTATAAACTATTTCCTTGATGAAAACAGCTTTGTAGAAATTGGGGCATTTGTTGAGCACAGAGCAACGGCGCTTGGTATGGAAAAGACCAAAGCCCCGTCAGATGGTGTAGTTACAGGTTTTGGTACAGTGGGTGGGCGTCTCGTTTTTGTGGCATCCCAGGA
Organism: Coprothermobacter platensis DSM 11748; assembly: GCF_000378005.1. Taxonomy (GTDB): domain Bacteria; phylum Coprothermobacterota; class Coprothermobacteria; order Coprothermobacterales; family Coprothermobacteraceae; genus Coprothermobacter; species Coprothermobacter platensis. The sequence continues at coordinate 703,249 of NZ_KB899040.1, read as the reverse complement.
TTTTTCAGTTCTTGGCGGATCAGTGGGAGAGATGCACGCTGCAAAGATTGCAAGAATACAGGATATGGCTCTTCAATACAAAGCTCCAGTTATAATCATGAACGATTCTGGCGGCGCTCGCATACAAGAAGGTGTAGATTCGCTAAAAGGTTATGGGGATATATTTTATAGAAATGTAAAATCATCAGGTGTTGTCCCTCAGATCTCAGTAGTTTTTGGTCCTTGTGCCGGAGGAGCCGTTTATTCTCCTGCACTTATGGATTTTGTTTTCATGACGAAGAATGCCTACATGTTTATAACTGGACCTAAAGTAGTGGAGACCGTAACGGGAGAAAAAGTAACGAATGAGCAGCTTGGTGGCCCTTTAGTGCATGCTGAGAAAGCAGGTAACATACATTTTGTCGCAGATAGCGACGAAGAAGCACTAGACTTGGTTAGAGAGCTATTGAGCTATTTACCAAATAGCGCTTTTGAAAAACCCTTGTACATGGACCCAAATGATGAACCTACAAGATTAGTTCCTGAACTGGAGGATATCATTCCTGCTGAACCGAATAAAGCATTTGACATAAGAAAAGTGATCAACGCCGTAATGGATGATGGCCGCTTTATGGAAGTTCAGTCTGACTTTGCAAAGAGTGTGGTTACAGGGTTCGGTCGGTTAGGCGGACACGTGGTGGGCATCGTTGCAAATCAATCTTCATTCATGGCTGGAGTTCTGGACATCGATTCTTCTGATAAGGCAGCCCGTTTTGTGCGAACTTGTAATGCATTTAATATCCCCATACTCACTTTTGTTGACACACCTGGTTATATGCCAGGTACTGGGCAAGAATACGGGGGAATCATCAGACATGGAGCGAAACTGCTCTATGCATATTCCGAAGCAGAGGTCCCCAAGATTACACTTATTGTGCGAAAAGCTTTTGGAGGGGCATATATCGCTATGGGATCAAAGCATTTGGGTGCTGACTTAGTGTTTGCATTGCCCAGTGCTCAGGTTGCTGTCATGGAGGCAGCAGGAGCTGCCAATATTGTTTTCAAGAAGGAAATAGAGTCTTCTCCAAATCCAGAAGAAGTTAGGGCTTCAAAAATAAGTGAATATAACAAAGAATTCATGAATCCATATGTTGCAGCTTCCAGGTTGTATGTAGATGATATTGTCGAGCCGCAATTTGTCCGTATTGCGCTTTTTAACGCCTTAGAACTGACATTGACGAAAAAGAACTCCGTGGGCGTTAAGCATGGCAATATACCTCTTTAGAGGCGAAAAAACATGAGTGGTAAATTATTGGATACTTTAGTTTTGACCGTTGTAGGTTTATGTGTTGTCTTTCTCGTGCTTAGCATCGATGCATTGGTTACATATTTGCTAAGGGGAAGGCGTAGCAATAGTAGCGAAGAGAAAAAAGATGTTGTAGAAAAAAATGCAAATATAAACAGTAGGGAACTTGAAGAAACACCAGCAGTGGAGGTGAACTCTACGGACGCAATTGAACCTGAAATTGTAGCAGCAATAACTGCAGCATTGCATTATCACATAATGCGAATGCAGAAAACTGGTTACGGCGTAATACGCCGAACAGATGTTAGGAGGGGATTATGATGGACAAGAATGTGTTTCATTATGTCGTGAAGGTAAATGGTAAAGAATATAACGTGGATATAGAATCAGAAAACGATGAGATTATGGTCCGTAATGTGTCTCGTGTGCACAGTCAACCTGCACCTGCACCACAGAGTGAACCGGTGCCTGCAACGTCTTCTCCCACAAATTCACAGACCATCAGCAGACCTTCAGAAAAGAAATCAGAAGCTCCTTCTGGCGGAAATATCGTAGAGGCTCCACTACCCGGGAAAATACTTCGTATCAATGTTTCCGTAGGTCAGCAAGTAAAGCGTGGAGAGTTATTGCTGGTTCTGGAAGCCATGAAAATGGAAAATGAAATATTAGCACCATCAGATGGTGTAGTTGACAGCATTCTTGTGACACCTAACCAGACAGTAAATACGCATGATGCATTGGTTCTGTTGAAATAGGGGCTATCCATATGGAAATTACGTTTTCAAACCTATTTCAGACATTGTGGCACACAACCAGTATTGCCGCTGCGGGAGCAGGCCAATGGAAAGATTGGATTATGGTTGCTGTATCTTTGGTTCTCCTTTATTTAGGTATTTTTAAGAAAATTGAGCCGCTTTTGCTTGTTCCAATAGGTTTTGGTGCACTGCTTTCGAATCTTCCAGTGGCGGGATCTTATTTCTTATCTGTGGACTATGTTAAACAGGTAGGACAGCTTAACCAAATTGTTAGTCCAAAAATGCCTTTATTGGGCGATATTCTTTATTTTGGTGTCAAAAACGAGATTTATCCAATACTTATTTTTATCGGCATAGGTGCAATGACAGACTTCGGTCCATTGATAGCGCAGCCGTCTTCTTTTTTGCTTGGAGCCGCAGCTCAGTTCGGTGTTTATGCAGCCATGATAATATCAGTATTACTTGGGTTCAGCTTAAAAGAAGCTGCAGCAATCGGAATTATAGGTGGGGCAGATGGTCCTACTGCTATATATTTAACTGTTAAGCTCGCCCCACACCTGCTTGGTCCAATAGCGGTTGCAGCCTATACTTACATGTCATTGGTTCCTATAATTCAGCCGCCAATAATGCGCTTGATGGTTACGAAGAAAGAAGCAACGACGAAAATGAAAGAGCTCAGAAGCGTCAGCAAAACAGAGCGTATTCTCTTTCCTATCGTAGTAACACTAATTACTTCAATTTTTGTACCGGCTTCTACACCTCTAATAGGTGCCATAATGTTTGGTAATTTGCTCAGAGAGGGCGGAGAGACACGTAGGTTAGCTGAAACAGCAGGGAACGAGTTAATAAACATTGTAACAATCTTTCAGGCTTTGGCTGTAGGCGCATCTATGAAGGCAGAGACGTTCATCACACTGCAGACGATAGAAATTGTCTTGTTAGGCGTATTAGCTTTTGCGTTTGCAACGTTTGGTGGACTATTATTAGGAAAAATCATGTACTACATAACTGGAGGGAAAGTGAACCCTCTAATAGGTTCTGCTGGTGTGTCAGCAGTTCCAATGTCAGCAAGAGTCTCGCAAACTGTAGCTCAATCTTACGATCCAAACAACTTTGTTTTGATGCATGCTATGGGTCCGAATGTGGCTGGAGTAGTTGGTACTGCTGTAGCTGCAGGCATTTTCTTGGCTCTATTGGGGGGATAATGTGTGGATATAGCTGAACATTTGACCGCAAGCATGTTCTTCGACATCATATCTGGTAAAGAAACATTGGAGATTAGTTCAACGACACGAGATAATATAAACAATAAGAGGCAGCGGCTATTAGATTTAGTCGGTGAAGGCAGAGTTATCTATGGCGTTAACACGGGTGTTGGTTCACTGAAAGATGTACCTTTGGAACGTGATATTCTGAAACAGTTCCAAACGAATCTCATAAGAAGCCATGCTGAGTCAGTGGGGCCTACAGTAAATAGAAATGTTGTCAAAGGCGCTATGGTATTGCTTGCACATAGCTTGGGGCAGGGATTATCAGGCGTTAGTTTGGAACTATTAGAACGTTTAGTTTACATAATCAACAATGACTATGTTCCTGAAGTAGGTTATTATGGCTCTGTAGGAGCAAGTGGCGATCTATCCTTTTTAGCATCAATGATGCTTGCGGTTATGGGCGAGCGACCATTATTTGACGGCGAAGGGAAAAGAATTACTCTCGAAACATTTTCTCTCACCGAAAAAGAGGGCCTTGCTGTCATAAATGGAACTCATTTCTCTTTATCGCACTTTTTGCACTTGTTTTACGAGTTAAAGCATCTGGAAGAAATGACACGATGGGTTTATGCTCTTCATTTGGAAAGCAGAAAGGCTATTGTGTCATTTTTGGACCCATTGCTCGACACAGCAAAGCCTGATCCGTTTGTTGGCGAGATAAACAAATGGCTGAGAAGTGTTCTTAGCGATTCACGAAATGTCAGACGTACTGGCGAAGAAGTACAAGAACCGTATGTAATTCGCTGTTTTCCACAAATCTACGCTTCTGTTCTCAGAACTATAGGTAACATAGATGTATGGCTTGACGTTGAAATGAATACCGTTAGTGATAATCCGCTTTTTAAAGATGACGAACCTATTTTTCAAGGTAATTTCCACGCTGAGAGTATCGCCATGATGGCGAATCAGGTACGAGCACTCTTGCCTCTTATGGCAAATGTGCTTTATCAGCTACAGGAAAAACTCTTAAATCCAGAATTCAATAGAGGACTTCCTCCTTTCTTAGCAGAATCACCTGGTTTAGACTCCGGATTAATGATCGTCCAATATCTTTCGGCAGATTTATCTGCGGAAATATCTTTGCTGTCATCACCTGTTAGTATGGTTAACCAAACAATGTCCACAGGACAAGAAGATATTGTTTCCTTTGCCCCGGCTTCAAATAGGTTGTTACAACGACAATTAGAACTATATCGGTATTTGCTTGCCGCGACTGTACTTACTACTGGGCGTGCTGTGAAGTTAGGGAGCATTAAGCCATCGTTGGCGGTAGGGTCTGCGTTGAGTGCTTTCTTAGACTGCGATTTAGGAGGTGAACGTTCTTTTTCTGATGTTATAGAACGTTTTGCCCAACTGATTTAGTAAAGTTCTTAACTAAGTCGTGTCTTTCTGAGTTATAATTAAGAATGCTGCAAGGAGGTATTTAAATATGTCAGGACATTCAAAGTGGCATAACATAAAAGCGAGAAAAAGCAAAGTTGATGCCCAAAGAGGAAAGATATTTACAAAACTTACAAGAGAGTTGGTTATAGCCGCTCGAGAAGGCGGTGCCAACCCTGAAACAAATCTACGATTACGTGTGGCGATGGACAAAGCGCGTGCTGCCAATATGCCCAGAGATAACATTGACAAAGCCATTGCTAAAGGTGCGGGAAACTTGGAAGGGCAGGAGTTTGTAGAGGCCCTTTATGAAGGTTATGGACCAGGTGGCGTTGCTGTTTTAGTAGAGGTAACTACGGATAATAAGAACAGGACTGCCGCAGACATAAGAAGAATTTTTAGCAGACATGGCGGAACTTTGGCGGAAAGTGGAGCGGTGAGTTGGCAATTTGAACGCAAAGGTGTTATTGAACTTCAAAAAAGCCAAGTCCAATCAGTAGATGAACTAACGCTGGAACTCATTGACTTTGGCGTAGATGATGTTGTGGAAGAAGATGATCAAGTGACAATCTATACTCAGCCTGATGCGTTGTACAAGGTTGTGGATTACCTCGGACAAGCAGGTATTGAGCCTTCCAGTGCAGAACTCTCGTTCATTGCTAAAAACTATATATCTGTTTCTGAAGACGACGGACGAAAGATACTGAGCATGCTTGAGGAATTAGATGACAATGATGATGTTCAAGAAGTATATACCAATGCGGATTTACCAGAGGTCTTGGAATCGGAAGAATAGTGGTTATTTTTGGTGTTGATCCTGGAAGCACACGTGTCGGTTTGGCAGTGCTTGATGATGAAGAAAAAAAGTGGCTGCATGTTCAGTGTTTGGAATTAACAACTATACAGGAGAATAAACGTTTTCAAATTCTTGCTCATTATATGCAGCAAATATTTGCAGCATTTAAGCCGCAGGAAGTTGCTGTAGAAAAGCTTATCTGGGGCAGAAATAAGAACAATTTGCTCCAGATAAGCGAATGCAGGGGCATTATAAAACTGTTATCTTACGCTAATGAGGCATCTGTTTATGAGTATTTTCCCACAGAAATAAAGTCACTTACGTCAGGCTATGGCAGAGAGACAAAGAGCGGCTTGATGGAGATTTTGCAAGCCGAGACGGGGTTTCTATTCGAACCACTTTATGATGACGCGTCAGACGCAATGGCTGCTGCGTGGGTACATTCTCTTTTGAGGGCAAAAAATGTTGCTCAGAATTAGTGGCGATTTACAAGAAGACGGAAGACACACATGGCTCTCCGTAAATAAACATGTGGCTCTGCAAGTAGTAAAGTGCACGCCTAAGTCGGGTAAGGGTAATTATATCGTTTATGTTAATTTTGATAATGATATAAACAGTTTTATTTTTTCTGACGAGGAAGAATTTACTTGGTTTCAAACATTAAGAAACATCAAGGGCGTGGGCAATACAAAAGCGTCCAGAATTCTTTCTCTTTTTAGTAGTGGAGAGCTCAAAACGATGGTGAAAAACGGAGATGCTACTGCATTTGCATCTCTTCCAGGCATAGGACAGCGTACTGCAAAGAGGATTATGGTGGAACTTGGGTGTAGTTTGGACACGCTTTCTGATGGTGAAGACAGTTTTATGAAAGAACTATTGGAAGCCTGCGCGGAACTTGGTTATGATGCTCGTAATGTTCAGGCTTTGCTTAAAGAAGATCCATCTTGGAGAACCATGTCTTTTGAGGAAGCACTTCGGTGGTCCATAGACAAGCTTAATAAAGAAGATTAGTTATGGAATTGCATGGTTTTATTGGCCAGACGAATGTTGTATCAGCCATATCTTTTAGCGTAGATGCAGCGAAAAGATTGAATAGAATGCCAGATCACATGCTCTTTTTTGGGCCACCTGGTTTGGGAAAAACAACTATGGCACGCCTAGTAGCCAGCGAAATAAATGCAGGCTTTGTTGAGAGTACCGGGAACAGCTTAGTAAATATAAAGGATGTTCTGAATTTACTGTTGTCGTTTCCGAGACCCACAGTACTTTTTATAGACGAAATTCATAGAATACCAAAATCTGTGGAAGAACTATTGTATGCACCTATGGATGAAGGTTTGTTGCGCGTTATGATAGGAAAGAACAAAACTGCAAGAATTGTCAAGTTCAACATACAACCATTTACCCTAATAGGAGCCACAACGAAAGTCTCCTTTTTAAGTAAGCCATTTCTGAGCAGGTTTTCCATAAAAGTTCCATTCAATTATTACGGAGAAGCAGAGCTGCAACAAATCATAGCTCAAGAATTGGAAACGCATGAGATAGTTGTTAGCGCCGATGGGTTAGAAGAAATTGCTAAGAGAAGCCGTGGTACTCCCCGAGAAGCTTTGCAAATATGCAAACGCATTGTTGAATATTCTGCTCTAAACGATCGCAGAGAAGTAGACATAAATGACATAAAAGCGTTATTTAATGTGTTGGGAATAGATTCTTTCGGGCTTTCGTCGTTAGATAAGGATTACATAAGGATATTAGCAGAAGGATTCCAAGGAGGACCTGCGGGAATAAGAGTACTAAGTTCTGCACTGGGGTTGGACGTAGAAACCATAGAGGGAGTTGTGGAGCCCTACTTGATGATGTTGGGTATCGTCGTTGTTACAAGTCGAGGGCGTAAGCTTACTGAAAAGGGATTGTCTGTGTATGAAGAAGTTATTCATCCATAGTTGTTGTGGGCCCTGTTTATATGCGTCCTATGATGCTATTTCTGCATCAGCAGGTGATGCTCGGCTATTGGCATCGTTTTTTAACCCTAATATCGAGCCAGGAGAAGAGTGGCTTCTAAGATCAAGCGCATTCTTTGATATCTGCCGTCTACTTAATGTAACAGCAGAAGTTGTACCGGAGCTATCTAATAATGACGAGCATGAAGCGTTGTTGGAGAACAGATGTTCCTTTTGTTATAATCTTCGTCTTCAGCGTTCTATGGAAAGTGCAAAAAGTAGAGGGTTTAATGTTTTTACCACTACATTGTTGAGTTCTCCTACACAAAATCAAGGTTTGCTAAGACGAACATTGAAGCACCTTGAATCTGAATTATCCATAGAGGTGTATTATTTTGAAGTGTCTAAAAATGAATATGAAAGCAAGGTCAGAGAGCTCAAGAACCGTAATATTTACGTGCAGAATTACTGTGGTTGCTATGGCTCCCTTTGCGAACGAGAATTCGATAAGTACGGGTTACTGTGGAGGTGAAAGCTATGACTGCTTTAGAAGAATTATTAAATTATGATCTTCCCAAGGACTTAATAGCTCAAGAGCTTACCGAGCCACGGGACAGATGTAGGATGCTAGTGCTACATCGCGATACAGGAGTTCTGGAGGATAAGTTCTTCTATCAAATAGCGGAGTATATCAAACCAGGGGATGTCCTTGTTTTGAATAATACTAAGGTTTTGAAAGCTCGGGTAAGAGGTATTAGACAAACGGGAGGAGCAGTAGAAATACTCTTAGTCAGGCCGCTGCCTGAAAACCAGTGGGAATGTTTGATTAAACCGTTGCGGCGAATAAAAGCAGATGAGAAAATCATTCTAAACGGCGGGGCAGAAATAACTTTTGTCCAACGGATGGATCATACCGCAATAGTGCAGTTCTATATGTCTCCCCAAGAATTAGATCAGTACTTGAATCAATGGGGTGAAGTTCCTACACCACCTTACATAAAAAGAAAAGTTAGTTTTGAAGAATATCAAACGGTATATGCAGAAAAGCCAGGAGCTGTAGCGGCTCCAACTGCTGGTTTGCACTTTACGAATGAGCTTCTTAAACAGTTAGAAGAATCGGGCATAAAAGTCACTTACGTTACACTGCATGTAGCACTGGGTACTTTTGAAAAGCTTGCTGACAATTGGCAAGAAAGAGATGCTCTGCACCAAGAAACATTCTTTGTTTCAGAAGACACGATCAGGATCGTTAATGACGCAAAACGAGACGGGAAACGAATATTCGCTGTTGGTACAACGACCGTACGTAGTTTAGAATCGGCAGCAGGTAGCGATGGCGTTGTTAAGTCTACATTTGGGGATACTTCGCTCTTTATAAAGCCTGGTTATACTTGGAAGGTTGTAGATAAGCTGATTACGAACTTTCATCTTCCCCAGACAAGTTTGCTCCTTTTGGTATCATCATTTGCTACGCCTGAGCTCATTCTGAAGGCGTATAAGCATGCAATAGATGAGAGGTACCGTTTTTACAGCCTCGGCGACGCAATGCTGATCCTTTGAGGTGTACTGAATATGTTTCGTGTTATTGAGGAACATGAGCAAGGTCGTTTAGGTGCCCTTGACTTAGGTCACGGACAAGTCAAGACTCCAGTTTACATGCCAGTTGCAACAAGAGGTGCCATAAGGGTTGCTCCTTTGGAGCAGGTAAATCAGATTGGTTTCAACCTAATACTTAATAATACCTATCATTTGGTTTTGAGACCCGGACTCGATGTCTTAGAACAACTGGGCGGGACGCATCGTTTTATGGCCTGGAATCACAATGTGCTTACCGATAGTGGAGGGTTTCAGATATTCTCTTTGAAGAAATCGCGCAAGATTAGGCATGATGGAATAGAGTTTAAGTCACCCATTGACGGTTCTACGTATTTCTTTACTCCAGAATTTGTCGCTCACGCGCAAAACGTTATTGGCAGTGATATAGCGATGCAATTGGATATATGTTTAGGTTACCCCGCATCTACAGAAGAAGCCAAGAAAGCTATGGATATAACATTGCGTTGGGGTGAACGTTTCTTAAAAGCAGACAGAATAGAGGGACAGAAACGTTTTGGCATTGTGCAAGGAGGATTTAACACACAACTTCGTAAAGAAAGTGCTCGCTTAACTGCTATGCAGCCGTTTGACGGTTTTGCTATAGGTGGATTATCCGTAGGTGAGCCAGAAGAAATGATGTTCGACTTAACAGCAGAAGTGCTTAGCAATCTTCCTAAGGGTGCTCCTAAGTATATGATGGGAGTAGGTGACCCCTTTCAAATAGTAGTGTTGTCCTCTATGGGCATTGATATGTTCGATTGTGTGCAGCCTACAAGGCATGCAAGGCATGGATGGGTATACTCTTGGGATGATGGCCCTCAAATCATCGTTAGAGGAAAACATAAGTTTGACCACAGACCATTACAATATCAACCACAGTATACATATAGCTATTTGCACCACCTGTTTAAAGCAGGTGAGCCAATGGGTATGTTGATAGCAACTGTTGAAAATCTTTCTTATATGGCAGACTTAGTAGGTAAACTAAGGAACGCCATTGCATCAGACACTGTAGATAGCCTCAAAGAAGAGATTCGCTTACAATGGCGAAAACGTATAATAAGTGAGTAAGGTAAAAGGCATTGTTGTGAAGGAGGGCAAAATAGGATGAGCAAGGAATGGAAAATTGGTATTGCTGTGGCTCTTGTTCTGGTGAGCCTATTATTCTTGGTATTGGCGCTTCCCGTGAATCTGCCGGGCATCGGCTACGACATGCAAAAGGTGGTCAGAGACCAGTGGGGAATAAAATTCCGCTTTGGTCTTGATATCAAAGGTGGGGTTCAAATTACTTTGGAAGCCGTACCTTACGAGAATCAAACATTGACTCAAGATGATGTAAACCAATTGAAAACAGTGTTAGAGAATCGTATTAACACTTTAGGGCTGGGTGAAATAAAACTATACGATGATCCGGGTGATTGGAAACGGGTCGTAGTAGAAGTTCCTGCTGATGTCCTAAGTGAAAAAGGCTTGGATGCACAAGGAGTGGTAGACTTTCTTGGAAAACCGGCAAAATTAGAATTTGTGGCTCCTGATGGTACCGTTGTTCTCACAGGTGCGGATTTAAAGAGTGCCTACGTAACAACAGACCAGAGTGGATTGCCCGCTGTTGGTTTGGAGTTCACATCAGCAGGATCAGAAAAATTCTATGATGCCACGTCAAAGTGGGTTGGCCAAGCAATAACAATTAAGCTCGATGGAGAAGTTATATCTGATCCTACCGTGCAGGAAGCGATTTCCGGCGGGAAAGCTTCAATAACAGGTAATTTTACTTCTTCAGAAGCAAAACAGCTTGCAGCTTTGTTACAAGGTGGTGCACTGCCAACACAGGTGAAAGTGAGTGCCTTAAGAAATGTGGGACCTTCAGTAGGGAGCCAGGCTCTTCAAGCTATGGAATATGCAGGCGTAGTGGCTGCCATATTGATTGTTTTTTATATGATTTTTAACTACGGTGTCCTTGGCGCTTTATCTACTGTGAGTTTGATAGCATTTATCATATTGGATGCTGCCATATACATTGGTTTGTTTAAGGCCGTACTTTCTATGTCTGGTATAGGTGGGTTCATACTCACATTGGGTATGGCTATCGATAGCAATATTATTTTTTATGAGCGTTTTATGGAAGAACTTAAGAAAGGGAAGACGCCTCTCCGGTCTGTTCAGGACGCGTTTATGCATACGTTTAATACGATCATCGATTCCAACGTTTCAGTTATCGTCGTTTCACTTATACTTTTCTACTTGGGTGCTCCTACACTACGTGGTTTTGCCATTACGCTTGGCTTAGGTGGTGTTCTAAACATACTATTGCTTTGGTTGGTTGCAGAGCCAATCATTAGTTCTTTTGTCGCATCAAGGGCTAAACGGACGGAGGTGCAAGCATGAAAAACGTGTGGTTTGGTTTTCCTTGGTTTTCTGAACTAAGAATGAATGTAGTAAAAAACAGGAAGAAATTCTATACACTTTCTATAACAATAATTGTGATCGGTCTCATATTTATGGGTGTCAATTATGCGCGCTATGGTTCAGTAGTTAATATGGGTGTTGACTTTAGTGGAGGCGTGGTATTCACTGTGAATGCTCCTCAGAACGATTCCATATCTGACCTACAAAGAATAGCTAGTAATTCTGGTATAAAAGATCCGGTGATAAGAAAAGTTGGGACAGATCAATATGAGATACGTGCAAAAATAAGCGAATCGGAGCTGCCTACTGTTCGTGAATCTCTGCAAAAAACGGCCAGCATAACAGACGAAAACTATGTAGGCGCTTCAGTAGCGGGATCACTTATAAAGAATGCCATTCTTAGCATCTCGGTTGCTTTGTTAGCGCTGCTCGTCTATATATCTATTCGATTTAAGTTCAAATACGGGCTTGCTGCCATACTTGCGTTGGTACATGACGTATTAGTGACCATTAGTATATTTGCAATATTCTATATACCTATAAACAGCCCATTTGTGGCTGTGCTTTTGATATTAGTTGGTTATTCTTTACAGGATAGTATCGTTGTCCTGGACAGGGTTAGGGAGAATAGAAAACTAAATAATAAGGCCTCCACTGCCGATGTCGTTGAAACTGCCATACACTCAGTGTTCAGGAGATCTTTGAACACCTCTATCACGACTTTAATTGCAGCTATTTGCCTGATGATTTTTGCCTACAGGTTTTTGCCAGATTTTACTATGGGATTAACAGTGGGGTTAATAACTGGTACCTATTCAAGTATATTCATAGCCGCATCATTGTTGGTAGACTGGGGTGAATGACATGTCAACAGAAGAACTGAGACAATACATAAGGGATATACCTGATTTTCCTAGTAAAGGGGTCATATTTCGTGATATAACACCTCTTTTGAAAAGCCATGAAGCATTTGCTAAAACTGTGGATCTAATGGCTGAAGAAGTTAAAAGTTTGCATATAACAACAGTTGCTGCAGTGGAAGCAAGAGGTTTCATTTGGGGAGGAACGTTGGCATACCGCTTGGGTGTGGGTTTTGTACCTATTAGAAAACCAGGTAAACTGCCTTATGAAGTGGTCGAGAAGGAGTTTCAGTTGGAATATGGCATGGATGTTTTACAAATACATAAAGACGCTGTTGGACCAGGAGATTCGGTTTTGATTGTAGATGATGTGTTGGCCACAGGTGGTACTGCTGAGGCTGCTGCTGACTTGATTAACAGTTTAAAGGCAGAAGTAGCAGGTTTTTGTTTCTTACTTAGGTTGGGTAACATGGGAGGTTATGAACGTTTGGCAAAACAAGGTAAGAAGGTGACTTATCTATTGACAGTGTAGAAGAGCTGGAGCGACAGCTCCTAAAAAACACTTCATCATATATCAATAATACAGATCATATAAAGAAGGCTATTTCTTTTGCAGAACACGCTCATTATGGGCAGAAAAGGCGCTCCGGAGAGGAATACATGGTTCATCCTCTCCGGGTTGCGCTTATTTTGGCTGAACTTTATGCAGATGAAGAGTCAATAATTGCTGGTTTATTACATGATGTGGTTGAGGATACAGAAGTTACGTTGAAAGATATCGAGGATAACTTTGGTAGCGATGTGGCATTACTGGTAGATGGTCTTACCAAGCTTAGAAAGTTACCCAAAGGAACAGGATGGGAGGGCGCCCAGAAAGAGAACTTAAGGAAACTATTTCTGAGTGCTGCTGAAGATCCACGCGTCATTATAGTCAAACTAGCGGACAGACTCCATAACATGCGTACTATACAGTATTTGCCTCCGGATAAGCAAAAGAGGGTAGCAAAAGAAACGCTAGACGTATATGCGCCACTGGCTCATCGCTTAGGTGTCTACAGGATACGTTGGGAGCTTGAAGATTTGGCTTTCAAAACGCTTTATCCTGAACAATATGAGTACATTTCTGCGTTGGTCAATCAAAAGCTCAAAGGTCAAAAGGAAGTTATAAGGGAAGCAAAAGCTAAAATTGAGGAAACATTGGCTGCGCGTGGCATGAAAGGTACCGTTGAAGGACGGGTAAAACACCTATATTCTGTTTACACAAAAATGCTGACCCAGAATAAGACCATTGACGAAATATTCGATTTGGTAGGTTTGAGACTAATACTGGACACAGAAGAAGAATGCTATGTAGCATTGGGGCTTGTACATTCTCTATGGCCGCCCATTCCTGGTAGATTGAAAGACTATATAGCTCTTCCAAAACCTAATTTCTACCAAAGTTTGCACACTACAGTTATTGGGCCGAGAGGTCTTCCTTTGGAGGTACAAATACGAACTTGGCAGATGCATGAAGTAGCTGAATATGGTGTGGCTGCTCACTGGGCCTATAAAGAGGGTGTTTCTCCTAAGTCTGACTTGGAACGCATAAACTGGTTAAAGCAGGTTTTTGCGTTTGAAGATGAAAAAGTAAAAAGTACTGATGAAATAACACGTGCGGTCATGGATACATTAAAAGAAGAAATTCTCGTTTTCACGCCTAAGGGTGATGTTATTTCTTTACCAAAAGGGGCTACTGTATTGGACTTCGCCTACAGAATCCATACTGAAATAGGTCATCATACGGTTGGAGCACGCGTAAATGGTGGATGGGTTCCTTTGGATAAAGAGCTTGAAATGGGCGACAGAGTCGAAGTGGTAACGAGTAAGAATCGTTCTGGCCCCAGTTTAGAGTGGTTGGATTTTGTTAAAACCGCTCACGCGGCAGACAAAATTAATAACTGGTTTAGAAAACGTGACAGACAAGAGTTATTAGAAGATTCTCGCAAAATGCTTGAGGATCCTTTAAAGAAATATGGACTGACTTACCAAGAGTTTATTGACATGTTGAAAGCTAAAAATGTGAACATAGAAAACGCTATACTAAACCTCATAAAGAACCAATCTTCTTTAGATTCGGTGTTGAAGAACTTAGGCGTAGTTGTGGCGGAACCTGTTGAAGAAACAGTTGATACAGCGGTAGCAACTAAACCTGCTCTCTCACCTAATAGTGTAATCGGTGTTCCGTATAGATTGGCTAAGTGCTGTAGCCCACTGCCACCAGAAGAAATTGTAGGTATTGTAGAAAGTGGGCATGGAATCGTTGTCCATGCTGCTACATGTAAGAACGTCAATAATGCAAGTAAAACCATTGCACTTACTTGGGATCAACTGCAGGGAAGCAAGAATAAGGACGGATATTCTGTAGATATAAAGATAACCGCCAAAGATCGGCTTGGGTTGTTAGCAGATATCGGTTCCGTTTTTGCAGTTACCGGCCTGAATATAGAAAAAGTCACTGTTCAACGTAAGCAAAAAGTTGAACAGTTAAAGATTATTGTACAAGTTAAGATGCGGAATGTTGACGATTTTCAAATGTTGTTTAACAAACTATCAGAAATGCCAGAAATAATTGAAGTAACGAAAGGCAAACAATAATGATTTTGGCCGTATCGCGTGTGAGAGAAGCATCACTTTTGTGCGATGGTGTTTTTATTGGCCGTATCGGTAATGGTCTCGCTTGTTTTGTGGGAATTGAAAAAAACGATACACGTGAGACATCTTTACGAGCATCTTCAAAAATCCCCAATATTAGAATTTTTGAAGATGAAAGGGGCAAGTTGTCTCGTTCACTAAACGATGTTGACGGAGACATCATGATTATTAGCAATTTTACGTTAGCCGGCAACTTGGATGGAAAACGTATGTCCTTTGATAATGCCATGGCTTTTGACGAGGCTCGTGACCTCTTTGATGCTTTTTGCTGTGGTATTCCTATTAAAAACAAGGTATGTAGCATTTTCGGATCGTACATGGACATCATGGTAAGGCATGATGGACCAGTAAACGTGGTTCTCCGTTTCTGAAAATGTTTTATAATTGTTATTATCGTGCCATGCATTACAATTGCGAATGGGTCATACTTGGTGCGATTTAAAAGGAGGGGTAATTCATGGCAAATGCAAAAGAAGAAGCAAAGGCAATTAACGAAGGAATGGCAAAGCTCGGTACGGAAATGCCAGATGTAATGAAAGCTTTTGGTGAACTTCACCATGCAGCCAGCAAAGATGGAGCACTCAGTGTAAAGGAAAAAGAACTCATTGCCTTGGGTATTGCAGTTTCTGTAAGATGTTCTCATTGCATCGTTGCGCATATGGGAGCAGCTCTTCAGGCAGGAGCGACAAGAGAAGAGATAATGGAGGCATTAAGTGTCGCAGTTTTGATGAGTGGTGGTCCCGGTGTTATGTATGCTGTGGAAGCCATGAATGTACTCGATGATCTGACGAAATAAATAGATTAGATTACTTAGTGTAAGGGCCTGAGAGGAAATTCTCAGGGCCTTTTTCTGATTATGATAGACTGTAGATATGTTTCCCCGAAGCAGAAATGTTATTGTTTGGGAGCTTTTAGAGGTGCGTCCATAAATGAGTAGAAATGAACCCATTATTGACGTAAGAGATCTCAGTAAGTCTTATGGAAAAATACAAGCTGTAAAAAACA
Source organism: Coprothermobacter platensis DSM 11748 (assembly GCF_000378005.1). GTDB lineage: Bacteria > Coprothermobacterota > Coprothermobacteria > Coprothermobacterales > Coprothermobacteraceae > Coprothermobacter > Coprothermobacter platensis. The sequence goes on along the minus strand of NZ_KB899040.1, from coordinate 687,261 downwards.
TTTCTTTTTACGTTGAAAGGGGAGATCTTTTTGCTTTCCTTGGCCCTAATGGTGCAGGGAAATCTACCACAATTGACATAATGAGTACAGTGCTTAAGGCGGACGCGGGGTCTGTCATGATAAGTGGATACAAACTTGGTGCGGATAATGATGCTATCAGGCGCTCCATAGGCGTTGTTTTTCAAAACAGTGTTCTAGATGAAAGATTAACAGTGCTCGAGAATCTAAAATGTAGAGCATCTTTGTACGGATTAAATCGTTTTGAGATCCTTGATAGAGTCGCGAATGCGGTAGAGCTAACAGATTTATCAGACATCGCAAGCAGGCTTTACGGTCAGTTATCTGGGGGCCAACGTCGGCGTGTGGATATAGCACGTGCACTCCTAAGTAGCCCGAAAGTTCTTTTCCTCGATGAGCCAACAACTGGTCTTGACCCACAAACAAGAAAGAACATATGGGATAGTGTGCTGAGGATGAAAGAAGAAATGCAGACCACAGTTTTTCTAACGACTCATTATATGGAAGAAGCCTCTAAAGCAGATTATGTTGTTATTATCGATAATGGTATAATCTCTGCACAAGGCAGGCCCGCATATCTTAGAGAGCATTATGCCAGCGATAAACTTATTATGTTGCCTGAGCAACTTGGAGAATTGCTGAAGATACTTGAAAACGAGGGAGTTGAATTCTCGCTTAGCGGTGGGCAAGTAATTGTTTCTCTTGAGAGAACAATAGATGCTATACCCGTGTTGAACATGTGTAAAAACTTTATTTCTTCGTTCGAAGTTGTGTCAGGCACCATGGACGAAGCCTTCATAAATATAACTGGAAAGGAGATCAGAGAATGATTGGTCTATGTAGGCGCAACATAAAGGTATTTTTTCGAGACCGAGCAGCCGTATTCTTTTCTCTTCTTTCTGGTTTGATCATAATAGGTCTATATGCTTTGTTTCTAGGGGATGTTTGGGCTTCATCTTTGTCTGATATAACAAACGCTAGGGAAATCATAAATAGTTGGCTTATCTCAGGATTGGTTGCTGTTATTTCTTTTACATCTTCCTTAGGAGCGTACGCGGTCATGGTTGACGATAGCACTAAAGGAATCAGAAAAGATTTTTTTTCAAGTCCCATAAGTAAAGAACGTATTGTAGGAGGGTATTTTCTTTCTAATTTGTTGACATCATTTGTTGTTACATTAGTCACCTTGGCAGTAGGAGAAGTGTTTATCGTTTTAGAGGGCGGTGAATTGATAAGCCTGACGACGTTACTTAAGGTCTTAGCTACAATACTTATGACCATTCTCATGAATAGTAGTATTTTGTTTGTTGTTGTTTCATTTGTTAAGACCCAATCGACTTTTTCCTTAATAAGTACCATTGTAGGGACTCTCATTGGATTCTTGACAGGTATATATGTGCCCATAGGTCAGTTAAATGCTTCTATGCAGTGGCTTATAAAAGTCTTTCCACTTTCCCACGCCGCAGCTCTATTGAGACAATTGATGATGGATTCTCCTATGAGATATGGGTTTGCGTCATTCCCGCAATCGGCTACCGACAAATTCAAGGCTATCATGGGTGTTAATCTGTCTTTAGGAGGACATTTGCTCGCACCATGGATGCACGTTGCTGTAATACTACTTACAACTGGTGTATTTTACCTAATAAGCATAGGTATCGTTTCAAGAATGAGAAACGCGGCCTAAAAGTTAATCTAATTGGTGGAGATGACCGGACTTGAACCGGCGGCCTCTTGGTTGCGAACCAAGCGCTCTCCCACTGAGCTACATCCCCACTTTCTTTATTTTAACCTATTGCCATTTGTTTTTCCAATGGAAACCGTCCTATACACCTTCTACTGACTTGACATCGTTATCGGCCATAAGATATAATGAAAAAGACACCTTAGCAGGGGTGGCGGAATAGGCAGACGCGCAGGATTGAGGGTCCTGTGGTCATTGAGACCGTGCGGGTTCAAGTCCCGCCCTCTGCACCATGGTGGGCGGTTAGCTCAGTGGTAGAGCGCTTGCCTTACAAGCAAGAGGCCAGAGGTTCGAAACCTCTACCGCCCACCACTGCGGGCTCGTGGTGTAGCGGCCAAGCACGCCGGCCTGTCAAGCCGGAGATCGGGGGTCCGAATCCCCTCGAGCCCGCCACTCGGTGCCGAGGTAGCTCAGTCGGTAGAGCAGGGGACTGAAAATCCCCGTGTCGGCGGTTCGATTCCGTCCCTCGGCACCATTTTTATTTCATTAACCGATAATGATGTTTGTTGATTTCACATCCATCGGATGTAATAGTTGTTTACGTCTCATTTGGTATAATGTACGAGGTGCGGGCATAGCTCAGTTGGTAGAGCATCAGCTTCCCAAGCTGAGGGTCGCGGGTTCGAGTCCCGTTGCCCGCTCCAATAAGGGGCGCTTTGGCCGAGCGGTAAGGCACGGGACTGCAAATCCCTGAAGGGCGGTTCGACTCCGCCAGGCGCCTCCAAATTTTCTCTTTCTCTTTCTCTTTTCCTTACCGTTAGAATTTGTAACCGATTTTTCTTAAAAGTTCTTTTCTTTCTTTCTGATCGTCGCTGTTTTCAACTCCTAAAGGCGAGCCACCGTCTACAACGCCCAGAATAGCATTGCCCAATTCTGTTTTAGCCACCACTACCTGCATCTCATTTGCCCCTGCGGCATAAATGTTTACTACTTCTGGAACAGACTTAATCGCATTTAAAATGTTTATGGGATAACCGTTCTCAAGAACTAAAAAGAAAAAGTGTCCTGCTCCTATGTTATGTGCGTTTTCCTTTGCGAGTTCTATAAGTCTTTCGTCGTTTCCGTCAAGCCTGATTAAGCGAGGTCCAGAAGCTTCGTTAAAAGCTAAACCAAATTGAATATTTGGGTTTGTGTTTACGATGGCTTCATGTATGTCTTCTACAGTCTTAATAAAATGCGCTTGACCCAGTATGACGTTTTGTTCGTCGCTTTTTTTCACAGGTACAACCAGGATTTCCAAGTTTATCACCTCTTTCTGTACTATTGATATAATAATAAGACAAAGCTATGACACAGCGTCAGAGAGAAATATTAATTTGTTTAATTGATTCCTATTTGAAAACTGGGAAAGCTCCATCGTCCGCGTATATATCCGAAGCACTTGACAACAAATGGAGCAGTGCAACCATAAGGAATGAGCTGGTTGAACTAAGAAGGTTAGGTTACATAACAAAAGGAACAAAGGTTTCTGCTAATGAACCAACGGAAGATGGTTTAGCCCTTTATTTCGGTTTGAGGATTATGGAATCGCTGGTCCATGGTAAGGCTACAAATTCCTCTGTTGATATTCAAAGTAAGAGTGTTGAAGCTATATCTTTAGATGAGATACTTAGAAATAACATACAGATTGTAAGCGAGTATACAGGTTCACCTTCGGTTGGATTAGCTCTGGTAAGACCTTTTGTATCTTCTGTAAAATTTGTTAGGCTTAGTAGCAAGAAAGTTGCCGTTATGGTTATAACAGACGACGGTGCAGTGGAATCAGGTGTGGCGAATGTAGACATTGTAGTCAGCGAAACGCAACTCGATCTGCTAAGTGGTTTAATTGAACAAACGATAAAAGGAAAGAAGACATCTGAGGCTTTAGAACTCATTTCGCAATCATCATTTTTCGATAGACCGTTTGTTCCTATAAAGGACGTACTTTGCAAAGTGTTACAAAATATATCAGGCATTCCGAAAGTAGTTTACATTCTGGGTGATAACCCTCATCCAGAGACAATCAGAGAATTAAACACGTTTCTAAACACTGCTCAGAAAAACTTAAGCTATGTTTACCACCGTATTTTGTGGCGTATTGATATGGGAGTTTTGTTCGATGACATGCTTGTAAATCAGAGTATTGGCATGTTTGCAGATATAAGCACCCAAAAAGTGTTAGGTTTTATGGGTACCTTTTTTAGAAGAGACAACGATTTGTATAGGATTATGGATACCTTGAAAGGTGTGAAAGAAATTGCCCGAAAAGAGATTCAAAAGATTTGCGATTGAAGTAAGAGACGATGAACTTGAAAATCTCATAGGCTCATTATATGAGGAACTTCCTGGTGTGGGATACATTTTGAACAACGTAAATGGTTCGACTAAAGTTGAATTCTATTTACCTGAAGAAGATCATTTGCCACAAGATCTTGCATCTATGTGGAAAATTGAACAGGTTGGATATGATGACGCAGAATGGTTAAACGATCTGCGAGGCAAATTCAAGGGGGTATCCGTGGCAGACATTCGTATACTGCCTCCTTGGCAGGAACATAGCGAAGAAGACTTATTAATATATCCCGGTATGGCTTTTGGAACTGGAGAACATGCAAGCACTCAACTGGCTCTATATTTGTTGGCGCTTTTGCCAATGAGTGGGAAAAGTTTCTTGGATGTAGGCACTGGCAGCGGTATTTTGGCAATATATGCGAAGAAGAAAGGATGCAGTAATGTTGTAGGAATAGATATCGACGCCATTTCGATTGAAAATGCTGAAGAGAATGCCAAGCTTAACAATGTAGATGTAGATTTCAGCATAGGGGATGCCTACAATTTAACTGGAAAGTACGATATAACTTGTGCGAACTTGGTTACAGATTTGCTATTGAATATTAAAGACACTCTCCTAAATGTAACTAAGTCATTTTTGGTGCTTTCTGGCATACCCATAGAAGATTTTTACAAGATCGAAAACAGCTACGGAGTACCATATTTAGCAGTTATTGGTGAAGAATGGGTATCTTTCCTATATAAATTAGACAATGCGTAAGTATCGTTTCTTTGTGGAGAATAAACTTGTTGATCTCGATAAAGGCATAATTGTTCCCGATAATACCCTTTTTAGATATGTCGAAAATGTGCTAAGAGGTGGCGATGATTGTCAATTAATCGCGTTCGATGGCTCTGGAAAAGAGTACATTGTTACATACGACATGCCTAAGAAGGTTCTGCGTATAAGGGATATCATAGCCAATTGCGTCAACAAGGGCTTTTCATTAACGCTTTTTCAAGCAATTCCTAAGGGTAATTACATGGACGATGTTACGGCTTTGTGCAGCCAACTCGGTGTTGATGAAATAGTTCCAGTAATAACAAGCCGCACCACAGTTAAACAGGTTAGCGATGCCAAGCTCAACCGATGGAGAAGAATTGCAATGGAATCTTGTAAGGTTGGAGGTTATTGCAATACGACGAATATAGATCCTGCGATGACAATAGACAATGCGTACAATAAGATTCCTACTTTTGACCTATCTTTGTTCTTGTACGAAAACGCGGAAGATAAAAGGCTGTCAGACTATGATACGGAAATAAGAACATCGGAAAGAATATGCCTTGTCATCGGTCCAGAAGGAGGATTCGATGAGCAGGAAGCAACAAAACTGAGTAGCATCTGTAAAACGGTAAGTTTAGGACCTGTTATATATCGGAGCCGTTGGGTTGGGGCAATAGGAATAACCTGTATAAACTACATCAAAGGAATAGTTGGATGAAATTTGCTGTAGAGGTTTTCGGATGCAAAGTTAATCAGTATGAATCAGCGCGATGGCAATTAGGTTTGAAAGAACATTTGGCAGAATCCGTGGATGATGCACAAGTAGTCATTATCTTTAGCTGTGTCGTTACGCATAAAGCAGAAGCTGAAGTTAGACGTACTCTGAACAAATGGCTCAAACAGGGCAAGAAGGTCATTATAACGGGGTGCGGCACAAGGCAAACACTGACCGATATAGTTTCTCCCAATGTTACGTTAGTACCTATTGAAGATATGAACACTTATATGGAAAAGCACTGGAATGTGCGAGCACCCAACATAGTTCCATATATCCCTAATCACAGCAGGGCATTTGTGAAGGTACAAGATGGTTGTAGCTGGCGATGTTCATACTGTCTTAGTTCCATAGAAAGAGGTAGTACTGTAAGTAGACCATTGGACGATGTGCTTCAAGAAATAAACTTGATGGTCCAAAAGGGCGTAAAGGAAATTGTACTAACTGGTACTAATCTTTTGCTATGGCACCAGAACGAACTAAACATTTTCGACCTTTTTGAAAAGGTTGGCGATCTCGCATACCACAAGAGTATCCGAGTAAGGATATCATCTGTATACCCACAGATGGTAACCGATAGGTTCATCAATCTCTTTAAGAGATATCCTTTTGCAAGACACTTACATATATCTTTGCAAAGTGGCTCTGACAGCGTTTTACGACACATGAATCGTGCGCCGTTGCAGAATTTGCCCCAAATGCTTGAGGGACTACTTCGTTTAGATGAGAACTTTGCATTTACAGCAGATGTAATCGTAGGTTATCCCACAGAGACAGAACAGGATTTTGTTAAAACCATGGTATTTACAGAATTGTTTGGTTTTTCGAAGCTTCACTTATTTCCGTTCTCCCCCAGGTCTGGGACTAAAGCAAATGAATTAAAACCACTAAATGGTGATATTATCAGCCGCAGAATGGAAGTACTTTCCCGTGAAAATGTGAGGTTGAAGGAACGCTTCGTTTCCAGGCAAGAGAACACGTTTAGAGATGCTGTTTTTCTGCAAGACGACCGCGTGGCTCTGACGGATAATTTCATCTACGTACCTTCACAGCCATTTAACGGTATAAAACCTGTAAAAATTGTTCCCGAGAGCTATATAATATAGCCTTTCACAAAAACATCTTCTATACCACTATTGAAAAACTCTTTAGGTTCCCCAGTATAAACCAACTGTCCATCACGAAGCCCCATTACAAACTTTCCCAAGCTTGACAAGAATGACAAATCGTGGGAGGAAACAATCATGCGTTTTTCGGGAAACTTGGAAAGTATATCGATGAGTTCTTTTCTTGCTTCAGGATCAAGAAAACTTGTCGGTTCGTCCATCAGAATATAAGGGGTATCCTGCATGAGTATTCTTGCTATAAACACACGCTGTAACCAGCCAGAAGAAAGACTGCCCATTTTTTTGTTTAGCCAATTCTCTAAATTGAGTTCTTCTACGGCTTTTTGTAAATGGTCTGCATCTCCAGCGAGAAGTAGGTAATCACGTACGGTGAAATTAACGTCAAAAATGGGTCGAGCCGGTAAATAAGCGAAAAACGTTGGTTTTGTGTCCAATAAGTGATCTTTCCACATGACTTTTGGAGACCGAGCAGTTTTTATGAAGCCGCCAATGATTTTGAGGAGTGTAGTCTTACCTGAACCGTTAGGGCCCACCAAAAAAGTGGGGAACTTGTCTATAACAGTGTGAGGCAAGTTTAAGGAAAACTCAGAACCATATGAGAAGTTTATTTCAGGCAAGATGATCATGAGGTGTTCTCCAGAAAAAGTAAAGGTAAAAAACAGCACCAACAAAGCTAACGATGAGCCCTGTTGGTACTTCTAACCCTGGAATTATTGAACGAGCAAATACATCAGAAAAAGCCATGAGTTCTGCCCCTATAAGTGATGAATAAAAGAACATTTTAAGATGCCCACCTGAGACAAATTGGCGTGCCATATTCGGCGCCGCTACTCCTATAAAACTAAAAACACCAAAAATAGAGGAAACTAAACTACCTGCTAAAGCTGATGTAGTCAATAGCAAGGTTAGTTCTTGCCTGTAGTTTATGCCTAGTGTCATAGCTTCTTCTCTCGATAGTGTTAGAAGATCAAGTTTTTTGCTTCTACTTACGAGCAATAGGCAAAGGATTAATGCAACCAGAATAGCTACCCATTCTTCCGATGTAACTATTCTTATATGACCTAGCGTCCAAGATAGTACGCTGGAAGCTGATGTATAAAGGTATAGAGAAATTAGAGAGATTCCACTGGATAGTACAGAGTTTACAACAACACCTGCTACAACGAGGCGTAATATGTCGGATCCACCTATGCTACCAAGTGCAAAAGTGGCTCCCAATCCCAATAGGCTTCCCATCAATGAGAACAATTGGCTCGGCCCAACGTGCAGAAACATTGAGAATATCCTGCCCAGTACAGCTCCTGAATTCACGCCAAGCAAACTGCTATCTACTAAGTAGTTTCTTGTTATCGTTTGCAACGTTAAAGCCGTACAGGATAACACAATCCCTACAGCTGACGAAACTAAGAATCGCTCAATACGGTAATGTACGACCATGATTTGATCTGGAGTCATGTTCCACATATGTATGGAAGTTTGCCCCCAAAAAATGGAGATGAAAAACACTACAATGTATAGCAACAGTAGAATAAAAAATAGAATACTTTCTCGCCTCACATTTTCATTATATAGGAACCATAAAGTATGGTAAAATGTTTACCAGAAAAGGCGGTGCCGAGAGGTTAGATGGATTGTGTTTTTTGTGACATCATTAACAAGAAAAGTCCTGCTGCTGTGGAGTGGGAGGACGACGACATTATAGTTATTCGTGACGCACACCCTCAAGCACCCATTCATTTACTTATCATCCCCAAGGAGCATTTTCCGAATATGGATAAAACTGAGCCCAGTGTTTTAATGAAAATGATGGATACTGCTAAGCAAATGGCAGCCAAGTTCGGTTTGACAAGCGGTTATCGAATTGTTCTCAATAATGGTTTTGATGCTGGACAGACCGTTTGCCATGTTCACGCTCATCTTTTGGGTGGAAGGCCCCTAAGTTGGCCTCCAGGATAAAGCAAATATTGAAAGGAGGGGAGTGCAATGGCTGAAGTAAAAAAACGAGAAAATGAGTCTTTGGATGACATGCTGCGACGATTTCGTAAAGAAGTAGAAAAGGATAAGATACTGGAGGATTTTAGGAAACACGAGATTTATACGCCAAAGACAAAAAAGAAAAGAAAAAAATAAAGAGAGGGGCTTAGCCCCTCTCTTTGATTAAGGGGAAAACGAGCATTATGCAAGAATATCTTGACAAAATCGATGATCTGGTAAAACTGCTTTTGTTTACACCTACCCGTGCTCAGGACTCACTAAATGTAGTTCATGATGCGTGCTTCAAAGCTATACTAGATAATGACATGGTTGTTAGCTCTTCATTAAAACTTCCCTTGTGTCAAGACACTGGGGTAGTTACGCTGTTTGTCGGGCACGATTGTCTAACTAAAGGACAAATTGAAACAATAAAGAACTGTTTTCAAGCTCAATTCAACCTTTTTGCACGACCATCCATGCTGTCTTCGCCTTTTATTGAACAGCATTCATTAGAGGATATGCAAATGTGTTTTTTGGAAGAGTTAAGGGATGTAAGAGGAATCGGAGCAATTATCTCAGGTGCGGGAACTGAAATGCACTCATTTCTTAAAGTGTATCCAGGAACGTCAGACTTTTCGACAGTAAAAAAAGATATCTTGACTTGGGTAAAAGAAAGGGGGGCACTTGCGTGCCCACCAGTTCATATCTCTATAGCTATGGGAGGAACAGCCGCTGAGGCATGTAAGCAGTCTAAGATGGGATTCCTTTTTGGCAGTAATATGCCTCAATCTTTTGAAGATGAATACGACGAGTTAGTAACGTCAATCAAAGGACTTGAAGTAGACCCGTTAGGAAAACGTGGCAACTGGGTAGGAAATGTGTTCCTTCGGGTTTTGCCGACACACATTTCTGCCGTTCCAGTTAGCATGTCGTTTATGTGTTGGCCCTTTCGAGCAGAGTGGATGGAAATTGCTTCTTAGTAGCGGCGTCTGGGTAAAGTACACTGGCGAAATGGGCATCGCACGCGACCGAGGATTGCAAAAACTCATAGAAGAACATCAAGTATTACCAAGTGTTCTCTTTTTTGCAGGTCCTACCTTAAAAGGCAATAGTAAGGCACCTTTAGGTTCTTGTGGCCCCACTAGCATAAGCCGCATGCTGCCTTTTTTACCGTCTTGCAAGGACCTGGGAGTGAGGCTCATCGTGTCTAAAGGCATGAGCAAAGACGTCCTTAATGTACTACAAGAAACAAATCTTGCTTATGGAATAGCACCTGGAGGAGCGGGTGCATTTTATGGTGTGAGAATAGAACGTGTTTTAAAGAGAAAATACGAGGAATTAGGGCCCGAAGCTTTTTTCCTCATAAATGTTAAGGAATTTCCGTTCTATGTCTTTTTGGGAGGCGAAGTGGATGGATATTTTGAGCAGATACAATGATGAGCGCATAGAAGAAATATGGAGTGAAGAAAACAGATATCAATTGTTCTATGATGTCGAGTTGGCATATCTCAAAGCCGAAGCTGATTTGGAAATGATTCCTTCAGAAGTATTCGAGTATCTCAAGGACAACAAGCCCGTGTTTACTGCTGAAGAAATAAAAGCTGAGGAAAGAATTACACGTCATGAAGTTGTGGCTTTTATAAATGTGATAAGCAGAAAGCTTGATCGATTTACAGAATACTTGCATAGAGGTCTCACATCATCAGACATTATGGACACTGTATTTTCTTTACAGCTAAAACAATCGTTAGCTCATGTGATAGATTTAACGGCCAACGTTATTGCTGAACTCGTAAAAAGAGCCAATGAATTCAAGTATTCCAGTTGTGCAGGAAGAACGCATGGCGTTCATGCCGAACCTTACTTTTTTGGCCTCCGGTTTCTGACAAATGCGGTTGCTTTGAAGCGCTCTGAGATGGACTTGCTTTCCTTACGACGCAACATACCTGGCAAATTGTCTGGTGCCCTGGGTATTTATACGAATTTAGATCCCAAGGTGGAAACCAGTTTCTTATCTATCTTAGATCTCAACCAATTACCTGTCACTACTCAAATTGTTCCACGCGATACATATGCTCCCATACTGTTTAGTCTCAGTTTGGAAGGAAGTATTCTTGACAAACTTGCAGAAGATATGAGAATACTCCAAATGACAGAGATTAGCGAGGCACAAGAAGAATTTGCTAAGGGTCAGGCTGGTTCTTCCGCAATGCCTCACAAACGCAACCCTGTTCGGTGGGAGAGAGTCTCAGGGCTTAGTCGTGTGCTTCGTTCACAAGTCATAGTTGGTTTAGAAAACGTACCACTGTGGTTTGAACGGGATATATCGCACTCCAGTACAGAACGTATCGTTTATCCCTTGTCCTTTGATTTATTGTCATTCATGCTGCGTGAAGTAAAGTCATTGCTGTCCAACAGCACCTTTGATGCCCACCGAATGCAGCAAAACATGGCTGAATCAAAAAACCTATTGTTTTCTTCGCGAGCTCTTGCCGTACTGCAAGAAAAGATGGGTAGAGAAGAAGCTTACAAGAAGGTACAGGAACTCTCAAGACAGGTATGGGACAATGGAACACAGGATTTTATTACTATATTGGAAAACTCAGGATTATTTGATGGTCATGAATTGACGTCCATAACCGATCTTTCAGACTTACATAGTAAGATAGACCTGATATACGAGCGAGCAGAAGAGTTCATAAACGAAAGCAGTGAATAGGCAATCTAAATGTGATTTAATGTTTGAGTACTTTTCTGCCGCGTGCGCCTTCCAGAGGACCTACATAACCTTGTTCTTCCAACATGTCTAATATGCGGGCGGCTCTGTTATAACCTATTTTATAACGTCGCTGTATGAGTGAGGTAGAAACTCTATCCATGGTTTTGATCATTTCTATTACTTCTTGAGCAATTGGGTCGGAACTGTCAAAACCAGAAGCAGATGATTCTATGGTGGGTATGTCTCTCAATTGCGTGTCTAAGGGTTGGGATTTCCAATGTTCCACCACACGCATTATTTCAGCCTCAGAGATAAAGGGTGATTGTCCTCTTATAGGTTTCATTACAGCAGGGTTTGAATATAGAAAATCCCCAGCACCTATAAGGCGCTCGGCTCCGGTTACATCGAGAATTACTCTTGAATCAACTTGACTGCTCACCGCAAAGGCTATACGATGCGGAATATTCGCTTTTATGAGCCCAGTTATTACATCTACTGAGGGTCTTTGCGTGGCCATTATTAAATGAATACCTGCTGCTCTGGCTTTTGAAGCCAGAATGGCGACAACCTGTTCCATTTCAGAAGGAGCAGTAAGCATTATATCCGCAAGCTCATCAACAACAACGATAATTATTGGTATTTTTTCTTCAGGATGTGTTTTGTTGTAGTCGACGATGCTCCTTGACTTTGATTGTGCCAAGATTTTGTATCGTTCTTCCATTTCACCAGCCAGCTCTTTTAAAACGATGAGCACTTGTTGAGGATTGTTGATAACTGGATACAAGAGATGTGGAAGCCCTTCGTAAAAAGCAAACTCAACGTGTTTTGGATCTGCAAGCACTAATCTAACGTCGTCAGGGCTAAAATTCATTAGAAAAGACACCAAGAAACTTTGCAACGCTACACTCTTACCCGCTCCTGTAGCACCTGCGACTAAGAGGTGTGGCATTTTTGTTAGATCCTCAATAATAGGCTTCCCATCCACTGTTAATCCAATAGGTAGCGGAATGCTTGCATATTTGTCACTTGTAGCGTTAAGTAAATTTGATAACCTTACCATTTGCCTTTTAGGATTTGGAACCTCTATAGCAACAGTATTAGGTTTTCCGGCTACGGGTGCATCAATACGCAGTTCTGGAATGCCTAATCGTACCGCAAAATCTTGACTTCTGGACGTGACAGCCGAAACACGTGTTCCTGCCAACAGTTCTATCTCCAAACGTACAACATGAGGCCCAGTAATAAAGTTAACGACTTTCCCACCAATATTGAATGTATCAAGAACAGCCTGTACTTTTTGAGCTAATGACTGCGTTTCTGCTGTGACGCCGAAAGAAAGTTTCGTGGGTGGTTCTAATAAACTAATAGGTGGAAGTAACGAGCTGGTTCTTAGCTTTCGCCTCACTTCATTTGCTGGTTGATGAACCTCTGTATTGTTCAATGGGGCTGCTTTTGCTTCAACGGTTTGCTCCTCAGTAACTTGACCGCGTTTCTTTTTTGAAGTAGAACGTTCCTTTTTCATGTCAATAACTACCGGAGTTGAAACAGGTTCCACAATATCAAATGAGGAATCGCTTATCGTAGGCATTTGCTGAATGCTCGGTTTTGGTATACGCTTAACTGATACAACTCCTGCGACTATGAGTAGCACGGCAGCCGCCAAAAACAGGCTGAGCAGCCAAGATGGTAGGCCTAATATTGTAAAAAGCTGTTGCCAAACGGTAACAGATTGAAGCAGTATTTTGCCTACGAAGTAAAACACTGCACTCAAAAAGGCAAAAATAGCAGGTATTACAATCAACACTAAGAAAAGACGTCTATTATTCTTTCGTTTTTTCTTACTTCTTGTCTTTGTCGTTTTATGTTGGATATTGTTGTTTGCTTTAGACACTGCCTTTTTTGCAGTGGTTTTTGTTTTGTTTCCAGCCATGAACTTATTTTAACCTGTCTTTGACACATTTTGCGATTAAAATATAAATACTGATTTATAATAACTCAGAGGTGATAAAAGTGAAGCTAGTAAAAATCGTTGTTACCACTGGACCTTCTCTCGAAGACTTAGATAAAGTTAGGGAAGCAGCAAAAAATGGCGCCGATGTTTTCAGACTCAACTTATCACATGGCACTTACGAAGAACATACTAATAGAATTCAAAACATAAGAGCAGTGGAAAAAGAGTTAGGACGTCCCTTGGCTATTCTCGCCGACTTGCAAGGGCCAAAAATACGCATAACAAATACATTGAATAAAAATGGTGTTGTACTCACAGAAGGGAATACGATAACAATTCGCTTCGGCTCCGAACCCTGCACAGATGATGTGTTTTTTGTAGATTATCCATATCTTGTGGAGGATGTATCTGTCAATTCTCTTGTATATTTGGACGATGGAAAAATACAGCTTCGTGTAGTTGATAAAAACGAAGATAGTTTATCCGCTGTTGTAGTAGCAGGTGGTGTAGTAACTTCAAGGAAAGGCATAAGTTTTGCTGGTGCAAAACTGCGACTTCCAGCTTTGACAGAAAAAGATCTAAAAGACATTGACTTTCTTGTAAAACAGGATATCGATTTTGTGGGGCTGAGTTTTGTCAGAGACCCAGAAGACATTATTGATTTGAGAAAAAGATTGGATAAGAACGGCAGAAAAGATCTAGGTATTGTAGCGAAAATTGAACGTCATGAGGCGCTGGAGAATCTAAGTTCTATTGTGGACGCAGCAGATGGGATAATGGTAGCCAGAGGCGATCTTGCTCTTGACATTCCTCTTGAAGATCTTGCATTGGTACAAAAAGAGATAATCCGTATAAGTATTGAACAATGTAAGCCCGTTATTGTAGCGACGCAGATGCTTGACACAATGATGGATCGTCCGTTTCCCGGTAGAGCTGAAATCACAGATGTGGCAAACGCTGTAATAGATGGGGCAGATGCTGTTATGCTGTCAGGGGAAACAGCTTTTGGTAAGTACCCCATTCTTTCTATTCAGACAATGAAACGTATTATTGAAGCAGCCGAAACGTATCCATTCAGGTCGCCCACCTCATTGACGCCGAAATCAGTTCGAGAGGCCCTTGTAGAAAGTGCAGTGCGAATAGCCGAGAAAAGTGGAGCAGAGCTTCTTGTGGTTGCGACAGAGACAGGTTCTTCCGCTAGGATAACCTCCGCTTTTCGTTCTGTGGTTCCGATTCTTGCTGTTACGCACACAGATCGATTGCAGCGACAACTATGCCTTAGTCGGGCCGTAGTGCCGGTAAGGATAGAAGCTTCTGCATCAGCAGAAGAAGTTCTTAGGCTTAGCGTGAACTGGTCTTTGGAACATAATGTAGCAAGTAGGGGAGATTTACTTCTGTATATCTTCGGAGACTTAACGGGTGTTGCAGGCAGTACGAACTCAGTTAAGATTTATCGCATACCTATGGTGATAGGAAATGTAGAAGTAAGAAATCCACGAAAATCATATTTGGTCGGTCATTATGTGAAACGTCTAAATGCCGTTGCCAACTATGATGGCGGACAAGAAAAAACATTACTACTTGGTAAACAGGCTGATGAAAACAGTCTCCTTAGAAACGTTGTGTGGATTCAAGAGCCTGAAGATGGAGCGGTTATAACGATCGACCTGGAGACTGGGAAGATATACAATGGGCACTACGTACAGTGATGCAGAATTAAAAATAAGGCACAGTGTGAAAGTTCTTATGACAACCGCCATTACTTTGGGAATAATGTTGGTTCTGTTGTCTTTTGCATGCTTGTCTGTACAAAGCCAAGTACGTGACCTGAATAGTTCACTACAAAGCTTACAGAGCCAAAAAAAGACATTGCAGAGTGAGATGCTATTCGTAAATAGTGAATATTACAATGAAAAAATACAGGTTGATGTTTTAAAAACCGATGTTGACGGTGCCACGGTCATTAGATTCGGTCATTAGATGCCAATTGGGCCGTAAACCACGTGGGACATGGTTTCCCAGGGTGTTTTGCCCTTACGGTTATCCGATGGTTTTAGAAACGGAACCGTTTTTTGAAGATGGGACACCATTTCCCACCGTTTTTTGGCTCACCTGTCCTTTTTTGCGAGAGCAAGTATCCAAAATAGAGAGCGGAAGTATCAAACATATTATCATTAATGGTATCAATGTTGATGAGCATGCAAGAAAAGAAGAACTGAATAGTGAACTTGCCTTTTCCACCTACTTACAAGCTAAAGGTTTCTCTGAGCAAGTTTTTATTGGAGGGAGTAAGAAACCGATGACCTTTAAATGCCTACATGCACTCATGGCATGGTATCTTGTTTCTCATAAAGGCAGTTCCGGGCAATACATAATTAACGTAATTGGAAATACATACTGCGAAAGTATAGTATGCGAGGTGGCGTATGACAACGACAAATGAATTTGATGTGCTTATAATAGGGGGAGGACCTGCTGGCGCAACGGCATCTATATATGCGGCTCGCAATGGGTTAAGAGTAGGAGTCGTTTATGATGGTGTGTTCGGAGGTATAGTGAGTTCTGCCTCATTAATTGAGAATTATCCAGGTTTCCCAGATGGGGTTGAAGGTCTTGAATTGGGAGAACGTTTGAGACGCCATGTTGAGAACGTCGGCGCTGTTCTTATCAATGAGCGAGTCGAGAGCATTGAAGAAAACGGTAGGAATGGTATGTTTACCCTTCACGGACTTGACATGCTCTACGCAAAGGCAATCATTTTGTCCATGGGAGTAAACTATAAGCATTTAAATGTACCTGGAGAATCGCAATTGATAGGCAGAGGCGTTTCATATTGTGCGACGTGTGATGGTGCCTTTTTTAGAAATAGAACGGTTGCTGTTATTGGAGGCGGAAGTTCTGCTTTCTCTAGTGCTGAATACTTAGCCAATATAGCGAGCAAAGTTTACCTAATCCATAGAAGAAATGCTTTTAGAGCGGAAAAAGTTCTTGTTGATAGGGTTTCTCAAAACGGCAAAATCCAGCTCATACTGAATAGTGTTGTCTCTGAAGTGCTGGGTGAAAAAAAAGTAGAAGGCATAGTGCTTAAAAACTTAGAATCAGGAAAGGAAACAACATTGCCAGTTGATGGTGTTTTTGTGCAAGTAGGACATGTACCTAATACTCAAATGGTTAAGGATTTGGTAGATTTGGACGAAAATGGGTATATAAAAACTGACGAAGAAATGAAGACGTCTAAAAAAGGATTATTTGCAGCAGGTGATATAAGACATGGTGCATTAGGACAAATAGTGACAGCAGCAGCAGATGGAGCAATTGCTGCACAAAGCGTCTTCGAATACATAAATGAGTTAGGTACATAAAAGGAGGGTAAAGGTTGTTTATTAGATTTTCTGAAGAAGCAAGAAAAGCGTTAAAAGATGCTCAAGAAGAAGCAAGGCGTTTAAACAGTAGCTTCGTAGGGCGTGAACATATAGTACTTGCTTTACTAAATGAGGATACCCGTGCTTATTCTATTATCGATTCGATAGGCGCGGATCCCGACGCTATAAGAAGTGCCATAGAAGATATTCCTATGCCCATGGCATCTAGTTTGCAGTATCCAGAACTTTCCAGCGAGGCAAGAAGATTACTTGACACTGCCAGCGAGGAAGCAAGGAAACTTGCCCATTCGTATGTAGGAACAGAGCACTTGCTCATGGCTATTCTTAAAGAACCGTCAAGGGTCAGCTCAATTCTGAATGAAAATGGCGTTTTTTATGACGACGTTCGCAGAAAAGTAATGGAAATGGGAGAACAGGAACCCGAAGAAAAAGGAAAAACAAAGACACCAGTTCTGGATAAGTTTTCAAAGGACTTGGTATCTTTGGCGGAGAAAGGTAAACTTGATCCTGTCATTGGTAGAGAAAATGAACTAAACAGAGTTATTGAAATACTCAGCCGAAGAATCAAGAACAACCCAATTTTACTCGGAGAGCCTGGAGTAGGTAAAACGGCAATAGTTGAAGGTTTGGCAGAGCGAATAGCTTCAGGTAAAGTTCCTTATTCGCTTAAAAAGAAACGTGTGGTTCAACTGGATATTTCCTCTATTGTTGCTGGCACAAAGTATAGAGGAGAATTTGAAGAACGGATGAAAAAGATCCTGGATGAGGTAAAAAGAACTAATGGGCAGGTAATTCTGTTCATTGATGAAATTCACACCGTTATTGGTGCTGGTGCTGCTGAAGGAGCGATAGATGCGGCTTCAATATTAAAACCATCATTGGCTCGTGGCGAAATCAAAGTAATCGGTGCTACAACTTATGATGACTATAGAAAGTACATAGAACGCGATCCTGCTTTTGAGCGCAGATTCCAGCCAGTACAAGTGGAAGAAACCAACGAGGAAGAAACTCATAAGATTCTCGAAGGGTTAAGACCAATTTATGAGAAATTCCATAATGTAAAAATAGCTGATGATGCTATTGATGCTGCCGTTGTGCTAACAAAAAAGTATGTAAAGGAGCGTTTCTTGCCTGATAAGGCTATTGATGCTCTTGATGAAACCGCTGCTAAGGTTCGTCTAGCTAATGAAGTATTGCCTAGCAACCTTCGAGCTCTCTTAGATGAGATTGAAAAAGTTCGTTTGCAGAAACAACTGGCAATAGATTCTCAGCAGTTTGAAGAAGCAGCTTCTTTACGTGATAAAGAGAAATCGCTTAAGGAAGAATATTCAAGAATGGAAGAGATCTGGTTGTATGAACGTAGCATGGATGAGAATCAACCCACTGTTTCCTTTGACGATGTGGCTTACACGATCTCATCGTGGACAGGCATACCTGTGGCAAAACTGCGTTTAGATGACAAGAAGAAACTTCTTGAGATTGAAGATTATCTACATAAGCGCATTGTGGGGCAAAATGAGGCCGTATCTGCTGTTGCGAAGGCCATACGCAGAAGTCGTACTGGTTTGCAAGATGATCGTCGCCCCATAGGAGTGTTTTTGTTTCTTGGCCCTACAGGTGTAGGCAAAACAGAGCTCGCTCGTGCGTTAGCAGAATTCATGTTCGGTGAAGAAGAAGCTTTGGTTCGCATTGATATGTCGGAGTATATGGAAAAATTCAATGTTAGCCGATTAGTGGGTGCTCCTCCAGGATACGTTGGTTACGAAGAGGGCGGACAGCTTACTGAAGCTGTGCGTAGGAAACCACATAGCATTGTGTTACTTGATGAAATAGAAAAAGCTCATCCTGATGTTTTTGACATTTTGCTTCAGATATTCGAGGACGGACGCCTTACAGATGGGCAGGGACGAGTTGTTGATTTCAGGAACACTATCATAATAATGACATCGAACCTTGGTAGTAGAGATATAAGTGCTGGGGCAACTATCGGATTTTTGAAGAACGAAGAAAAGTTTGAAAATATGGAAAACTTAGTAATGGACGCAGTTAAGAAGTTTTTCAAGCCAGAGTTTTTAAATAGAATAGACGAGGTTGTAGTGTTCCATCATCTCACCAATGATGATCTCCGCCAGATTGTGGGTATCATGGTCGACGAACTCAACAAACAAATTCGTTCGCAGAATATCGCCGTAAAAATTTCTGATAGATTGCTGGAGCAGATTATAAAAGAAGGTTATGAGCCTCGCTTTGGAGCACGGCCTTTAAGACGGGCCATTCAACGGTTAGTTAAAGACCCATTGGCTGAATACATGCTTCAGCGGGAAAATGTAACAGGAACACTTATGATGGACTATGAAGATGGCTCAACGATAATCAATCCTGTACCCAACGGAGAAGTAAGCAGAGTTTGAGCAACAAGGTACAATATGAATGCACCGACTGCGGGTATGTTTCCTCTGTAAAATTGGGGAAGTGCCCGCAGTGCGGTCACTTTGGTACTTTTATTGAGCGTAAAACCTCGGAAATTGAAACCTCAAGGAATGTTTATCAACCTATGCCTGTTCGTGTTATTCCAACTTTCTTAGATGAGTTGAATGCAGTTTTAGGTGGGGGATTTCAAAGCGGTTCAGTCATGCTCCTTGGCGGGGAACCTGGTATAGGAAAATCCACATTGGCATTACAATTGCTGGGGTCTGTTGATGGTAAAGTTCTTTATGTTACTTCCGAAGAAACTGAAAACCAAGTCACAAAACGAGCTGAGAGGCTTGGGATTCATTTGCCAAACATCGTTTCAGCAGGAGACCTAAATGATGTTGACTTAGGTGGTTACGATATTATTTGTGTTGATAGCCTTCAGACCATAACCTATGGAAGTGATGGTGCACCTGGTTCGCCTGTTACGGTAAAAGATGTAGCATCAAAACTTGTTAGGTTCTCTAAAGAAGTTAACTGCTGCGTGATAATTGTGGCCCATGTCACAAAAGAGGGTATAATTGCTGGCCCACGAACGATTGAACATATGGTAGATGTAGTTTTATATCTTGAAGGAGAGCGTACGGGTAATAAGCGGCTTTTAAAATTGGTAAAGAACCGTTTCGGTCCAAGCACAGATCAGGTACTGCTGGAAATGTCAGAGCATGGTTTGAATCCCTCAACAATCAGTATCCAACAGTCAGTATCGGAGCCAGGTTTAGTAGTAAGTGCTGTAAACACAGGAACGCATTTTGAGTTTGTTCAAGTTCATGCCTTGGTTACAGAATCTTATGGCCAGATGCCCAGAAGGATAAGTTCTCGCTATCCTAACAGTAGACTTTTGTTACTTACCGCGGTAATGCAAAAATACTTAAAAATACCTATGTACAAGTATGATGTCTACGTGGACATCACAACAGATTTTTTTGTGAATGATTACGGTATAGACGCGGCCATCGTGGCTGCGATATATTCGAGTTTAAAAGAGCGCGCTGTTTCTCAGAATGTTCTCGTTTACGGAGAAATTCTTCTCACAGGTGGCATACTGATTCCTCAGCAAAACCCAAAGATATCTCAGAGCGCTTCCCTTATTAGAACTAAAGCCTCCACTGTTGTAGAATTAATAAAAGAACTCTTTTAACCTTTTGTGAGGTGATTTTTGTGCGTATTTTACGTTTTTTTAGAGGAATGTTTTATTCCATTGTTGTTTTTATTGCGCTCTATGCTGTGGAGCGTCTTTTTCCTGTGCGGTTCCTCAATAGCCACAACCTAATAATTTTAGGAACGACAGCGATCGTATCTTTGGCTGTCGGTTATTCGTGCCGCTCAGTTTTTGATAAGTGGTTTGAGCAAGCATTTCAGCGAGCAGCTACATTTCCGTTTCAGCAGTTTCAATACATCGGTATAGGCATCATATTAGCTAATGTTGTGGGTGTTCCTATACTCATCCCACTTATTTATGCTGGGGAATATGCGCTCGGTGTCGGCATTCTACTTATTCTTGATGTGATCGCTGTATGGGGAGCCATTGTTATTTACCGAGCGAGGGAAAAAAGAGAAAACATAATTGGAATGGAACCAGAATTTGTTTTGGATACTTCTATTTTGGTTGATGGACGTATCCTGGAATTGATCAATCTCGATCTTTTTAAAGGCAGAGTAGTGGTGCCATCCTTCGTTGTGAAGGAAATTATGCAATTAGCTGATAGCACAGATCCTGTAAAACGAGACAAAGGACAAAGGGCATTAAAAGTTCTCGAACAAATGAAGGAGAGCAGTAAACGTTTGGCATTAGTAGAATATACTCCTAGAGGCGTAAAAGGTGTAGATGATGCTTTAATCCAATATGCTCGTGATAAGAAAGCAACAATTGTCACCCTTGATTCAAATTTGGCAAAAATTGCTCGTTTACACAATGCTGATGTTATCAACTTTAGCGAAGTGTTTGTTGCACTTCGGCCAAATATTAATGTGGGAGATGAATTAACAATAAAGGTGGTCAAGGAGGGAAAAATCAGAGCTCAAGGTGTGGGATTCCTCGACGATGGTACCATGGTCGTCGTAGAGGATGCTGCTGACCTTATTGGCAGCACAGTTAGAGTCGTGGTAACCAATGTACATGTTAGCGATACTGGGAAAATAATATTTACAAAGGTTGCTGACTGAGAACTATGAACGGTCTGATTCTTGTCGCGGGAGGCAAAGGACAGCGTTTTTCTGGAGGAAGAGGAAAAGCATCGCTTCCAGTGTTCCATGGTTATTCGTTATTGGATTATTGGGAATTGAGGCTTCCCTACTTAAAGCAGCTTTTCGCCCAAATTGTTATAGTTTCTGACGAGCAGCCTAAGGATAAGTCACTTTTAGTAGCACCTCCGGGCCTTACGAGAAAAGAATCAGTGAAGAATGGTTTTGCGTTGCTATCAGATGTAGATAAAGTTGTTATCCATGATGCAGCTCGTCCGTTAGCTAGTGACGATCTGTTCGAGCGTGTGCTAGCATGGTTAGACATTTATCCCGTTGTTGTGCCAGTAATTGATATAGAAGACGCTCTAAGAAAAATGGCCGGAGAGGAAAGTGTTCCTTTATCGAGAAATGGAATTCTTCGTGTTCAAACTCCGCAAGGGTTCACTTACGAAGCACTGTCAATTGTTATGGAGTCGTCGAATGAAGATGTCGATGAGGCTAGTGTGGCACAGGATTTAGGCTTCAAAGTACACACCATAGAAGGAGAACGTAAGAATTTAAAAGTCACATTCCCTGGAGATATTTTTATTGGGGATTTGATGTTTGAAAAAACATCAGGTATAGGTTGGGATTTCCATCGTTTTGATCCGTCCTGCCCACTAATATTAGGGGGCGTGCAGATTACTGATTCTGTAGTTGGTTTGAAATCGTGGACCGATGGTGATGTGGTGATCCATGCTGTGGCAGAAAGCATTCTGTCGATGATTGGCAAAGGCGATTTAGGGACTCTATTCCCAAATAATGAAACATGGGAGAACAAGCCCTCCACAGACATATTGAATGCTGTTTTGCTAATGGCAAAAGAAATGAATATCACTGTCTCCGATGTTTCTGTACTTCTATTGGCAGATCAACCTCGTTTAGGTCCATGGCTTAAGCTGATGGAAAATCATTTGAGTTCCATTCTAAATGCGAAGGTGCACGTATCTGTAACGCATAGTGAAAATGTGTTTGGAAAACCTTTAGATGGTATAGTGTGCGTGTCATTTACAAATGCGTTTGAGGTGAAATTATGAGACTTTATGATACGGAAAGTCGTAGGCTTATTGAACTAGATAAGAAACCTGGTGATTCTGTTGTCGGTTATGTATGTGGCATTACGCCTTATGATGAACCTCATCTTGGGCATGTTAGAACAGCGTTAGTTTTCGATTTATTTCAAAGATTTCTTCAAAGTATGGGCTACAAACCTGTTTTTATTTCTAACTTCACGGATGTAGACGATAAAATTATCGAACGTTCAAAAGCGCTTTCTGTGCACCCTTTAGCTTTAGCAGAGACATATGAAAGGGCGTATTACAGGTTAATGGACTATCTTAACGTCAAACCGCTATATATATATGGCCGTGTATCACAAGTAATGCCTGATATTATAGATGCCGTCGAGAAGCTAATTCAACGTGATTATGCTTATGTAACACCAGATGGAGTCTATTTTTCTGTGGGAAAATTCCCAGACTATGGCATACTCTCTGGAAGAAATGCGGAAGACATCTCTCAGATGGAGGCTCGCATAGAACCGTCTCCATATAAACAGGACTCCAGGGACTTTGCTATTTGGAAAGCGAGAAAACCTAGCGATAATATATGGTGGGATAGTCCGTGGGGTGATGGACGACCTGGTTGGCACATTGAATGTAGCGTGATATCGATAAAATTTGGTACTTATCCGTTGGACTTTCACGGAGGTGGAGCCGATTTAATTTTTCCCCACCATGAAAACGAAAGGGCCCAATCGGAAGCTCTCATGGGTGAGAAACCATTTGCTAAAATCTGGATGCACACGGGTATGCTCAGAATAGGGCAAGAAGAAATGCATAAAAGCTTAGGCAACTTCATAGGCGCACAAGAAATAATGGAACAATATGATCCTGACGTTTTAAGGTATTTACTTTTATCTACGTACTACAGAGATGCTGTTACGTTCTCTGCAGAATCATATGCTCAAGCCGATGCAACGGTAAAGAATATAAGGGCTTACAAGGAACGCTTGAACTGGATAACAACAGAAGGGGAGATTCGCGATTTTGTTGTAAATGTATTGGAGGAAGTAAAGAAGGACTTTACTAGTTATTTGGAAGAAGATTTGAACACTGCAGGAGCATTATCATGTGTTCACAGGGTAATGTCTCAGCTGAGTACTGATCAAGTAAATAGAAAAGAAGCTTCTCTCATAAGGGATTTCCTTGCATTCTCTATGGAAGATATCTTCGGACTACGCTTATTGCCAGAAAGCCAGTTTGACGATTCATTAGTACAAGATCTGGTCGATTTACGGAATGAACTAAGGAAAGAAAAGAAGTTCCTTGAAGCTGATTCTGTAAGAAATTTATTGAGCAAGCATGGCATTACTATTGAAGATACAAAGAATGGAACTCGATGGATAAAGGAGTAGATGGTATTAAATGAGCTTAAAAAAAGAATTGTCGTATGGTTTGGATCCTTTACAAGAAGCATTAGATGCAGGTAAAGTGGAAAAAATATGGGTCAGAACTGACAAGTTGGAGAAAGTGAAAGAACTGATAAACAAGATCGAAAAAACCAGACCCATACCCACTGTTGCAGTTCCCAAGGAGTTTTTTCCTGAAAAAGAGTGGGTTGGCTTTTTACCATCTGAAGTGGAATATCTGGGTTGGGATGAACTAAAGTACGTGGGAGATCCACTTATTGTAATAGATGGTGTAACCGACGCAACCAATTTAGGTACGATTTTCCGATCAGCTGTGGCGTTTTCAGCACCTAACGTATTGCTCGACCTCCATAATACAGGAGCTATTACGCCAAAGGTTGTGGAGGTTTCCCGAGGTGCTGCCCTCAAGTGTAATGTATGGCGCTTGAACATAAAGCAAGTGATTCCGAGGCTTAAGGAAAAGGGATTTTCTATTATAGCCATGGATGCACACGAGGGTGAAGCCGTGTACAACTACGATTTATCAGGTCCTATTGCATTGGTTATCGGCTCTGAAGACAAGGGAATAAGGAAAACTGTCATGGCGCTATGCGATAGCTCAGCCAATATCCCCACAGACTTTGAAAGCTTAAATGTTCATGTTGCTCTCAGTATAGCTTTGTACGAGATTAAACGTCAACGTGTGTTTAAGAGCGGTAGTAATATCTGTTGAAGATATGGCGGAATAGGGTTCGTTTGTACAGCCACTTCATAGGGGACTTCAACCGGTTGTAAGTTTCTCACGCCAATCATCACACTGCGTCTACCTTCTGAAAGTGCATTCAGTGCAGCCGCCCCCATACCAAAACCTATAAATGAATCCAGCGTGGAAGCAGTACCTCCGCGTTGCAAGTACCCTATACGAGAAATCTCAACGTCCCGATGGAGTGCTGCTTTTAGCGTTTCAGCCGCTGCAGATGGATCTCCGCATCCTTCGGCCCAGATAACTATGGCGCTCTCTTCTGATTGACTAAGTTTCAGAGCGATTTCTTGTGGAGTAGATGGCGCTTCAGGTATATTAACAAAGTCCGCTCCTGTTGCTAACCCTACGAACATAGCTATGTATCCCGAATTCCGACCCATCACTTCCACTACAAAAACGCCTTTTTCTGAAAGGGCTACGTCGGTGAGCCTTCGTACTGCTTTAACAGCAGTCTCAGCAGCTGTTACAAAACCGAGAGTAAAATCTGTTCCTCCGAGGTCATTATCAATAGTGCCTGGTATCCCAACAGTGGGTATGCCGGCTTGCTCTAAGGCAACGGCTCCTTTTAAAGAACCGTTGCCTCCTACTATTATTAAGCCATCCAAACCTGTCGAAGCCATGGTGTCGGGTACTCGACGTCTCCACTCAGGTAACATGAATCGTTCGCTACGAGAAGTACCTAAAATTGTTCCACCAAGGGAATTAATACCTCTGACCCTGCTTGAGCTAAGAGGCAAGAACTGTTCATCTAAAAGGCCATCATAACCGTTCCAAATGCCAATGATCTCGATACGCTTCTGCTCAGCCGCAGTAACTGCACCTGCAATGGCAGCATTCATACCAGGTGAGTCTCCGCCGGACGTCAATATCCCGACCCTTTTCATAGTGATTAACCTCTAAAAAACACGCTGAAGTCGTTTATAAGCGACTCAGGTAAAGGACGATTCTTTCCTACGACTTTTGTTAAATCTATAGGTTTAATACTGCCTTCTCTATATGCTGCAAGCACTCCTGTTTGTCCATCATGTAACCATTCCACTGCCTTTATCGCTTGCAGTTGGGGCAGTATCCTATCTAAAACCGATGGTTTTCCACCACGCTGGGCGTGACCTAAGATGACAGCTTTTACTTCCATATTCAGTTGCTTTTCAAGAAAACTTGCTACGACTTCTCCCATACCGCCAAGCTGTACATGGCCAAATTCATCCACAGGACGATCTTTTAACATGCTTTCATCAAGCACTGCTCCCTCTGAAACGACGACAACTGCAAAACCTTTATTGGAGACAGCCTGCTTCACTTTCAGTACCAGGTCATCAATGTTAGCTTTCTTTTCAGGTACCAAAACATAGTCAGCGCCTCCGGCAACTGCCGTAAATAAGCCCAACCAACCTGCATGTCTTCCCATCACTTCCAGCACCATAACCCTGTGGTGACTCCTTGCAGTGTCTTGAAGCCGTTCCAAAACGTCTGTGGTGACTTCTAAAGCGGTAAAAAAGCCCAAAGTGAAATCTGTTTCAGGAACATCAAAATCTATGGTTTTTGGTACTCCATTTATTGGAAGTCGAAAATCTCTTACCAACTGGCCAGCGACACCGAGTGTATCCTCTCCTCCGATTGCGATCAGTGCATTTAGCCCTAGTTCATGGAAGTTTTTCTCAGCTAGTTCTTTACCGCCTTCGCGGTTATAAGGGTTTGTTCTACTGGATCCAAGGATAGTACCGCCCTTTGTTAAAGCAGCATCCACTTCTTCTTTAGTCAGTGGTATTGCATCCTTTTCTAAAAGACCTTTCCAACCATCTCTTAGACCTACGATTTCATAACCCAACTCTGATGCTTTGTAAAAAACACCTCTAATGGCTGGGTTCAAACCTGGAGCATCGCCTCCACCTGTTAATACGCCTAAGCGTTTATTTTCAGACACCTTATTCAACCTCCTTTTACTCTTTTAAGCTAGTCCACGTTATTTTAGTTCTTACTGGTTTAAGTTCCTTTAACAGTTTGTTATGGCTAATCTTGACACTACTTTAAGCATAGTATAATATTACGCAAGTGGAAGTTATACTTCCACAATCGAAAACTGTGAAAGGGGAGGAGTAAGAGTGAAGAAATTTACTGTTGGTATCGTAGTCGCCTTGCTAGCCGTGTCATTAGTGCTCGGCGGTTGCACCTCTAGTCAGAATAACGCTAATAATGGCAACAATGCTAGTACTGGGCCAAAGTACAAAATAGGCTTAGTGTTTGATATCGGTGGCAGAGGCGACCAGTCATTTAACGATTCTGCTTATCAGGGATTAGTTCAAATTGCTAAAGACTACAAGGGTTATATCAAAGATGACCCTGACAAAGTAAACTACGGAACAGAAGTAGAACTGAAGTACTTGGAGCCAAAAGAGGGTGGACAGGACAGAGAACAACTTCTCAGAACATTAGCTGAGGACGGTTACAACCTCATTTTCGGTATTGGTTTCATGTTTACTGACCCAATGATCAATGTAGCAAAAGATTTCCCTGACACCAAGTTCGCAATTGTTGATGGTACAATCGACGGTCTTACATCTACAAGCAACATTGTTTGCTTGAACTTTAAAGCCAATGAAAGTTCCTTCTTAGTTGGTGCAATTGCAGGTTACATGACCAAAACGAATAAGATTGGTTATGTCGGCGGAATGCAGTCTCCCTTGATAGAGACTTTTGAAGCTGGCTATAAAGCTGGCGCCATGTACGTAAATCCCAAGCTGAGAACATCAGGTAACCTACTTTCTCAGTACATCGGTACAACAGGCGATGCGTTTAAGGATCCTGCGAAAGGAAAAGAAATTGCGTCATCTTTCTATAACCAGGGTGCAGACATTGTCTATCACGCGTCTGGCGCTTCAGGTGCTGGTGTATTCCAGGCTACGTATGAAGCTTATCAGGCAGGCAAAGATGTATGGGCAATCGGTGTAGATAGTGACCAAGGTCTTATCTACAATTCCAGTACCGATTCCCAGGAAAAGGCAATAGGCGGCAGGATATTAACTTCTGCATTGAAGCGTGTTGATATCTCCGTCTATGACACAGCAAAGGATTTCATGAATGGCAATTGGCAGGGTGGTATTAGGAACTTCGGCTTGAAAGAAAACGGTGTTGGCTATGCCGTTAATGACTACAACAAGTCACTTTTGGAAAGTGTAACTCCTAAGATTGAAGAGCTACAGCAGAAGATTATTAACGGTGAAATCGTAGTTCCAGCGAGCAACGCTGAGCTGGCTAACTTTCAGCTTCCCTAAGATTAATTCGTAAAAAAAGGGCTACCTTAGAATGGTAGCCCTTTTTTTTCCCTGTGTAATGCTATAATTTCTTTGCCAGACTTTGAAGCTTAATACAAGTAGAGGTGATAAGATTGGTAAACTCCGATACTGCAAATGAGAAAATTCCTTTAATTGAACTTAAAGGAATTACAAAACTGTTTCCAGGCGTTGTAGCTAATGACGACGTAACACTCTCACTCTTCCCGGGTGAGATACACGCGCTCGTTGGAGAGAATGGCGCCGGTAAAACAACTTTGATGAAGATACTCTATGGTGAGTACAAGCCAGATAAAGGTGAAATCCTTGTCAAAGGGAAACCAGTTAGAATAACTGGCCCTGCCGAAGCCGTAGCGCTGGGAATAGGTATGGTTCACCAGCACTTTATGCTAGTTCCTGGGCTTTCAGTGTTGGAAAACATCGTACTTGGAAGCGAGCCTGTCTCAGGAGGAACTGTAGACGCTAAATCTGCTCGCGAGAAGATCGAGAAAATAATGCAAGAGAATGCCATGCCAGTGGAACTGGACGTAGATGTAGATTCTCTTCCTGTTGGATTGCAACAGCGCGTGGAGATTTTGAAGCTCCTGTATAGAGGGGCAGAGACACTAATACTGGACGAGCCTACTGCTGTACTGACGCCTCAGGAAACTGAAGAATTATTCAAGACGCTGGAGACACTGAAGGCACAAGGTCGAGGGATTATATTCATATCACACAAATTAGATGAGGTCGTAGCCATTGCTGACAGAATAACAGTTATAAGAAGAGGCAAGGTCATTGGCGAGATGCCTGTTCAAGAGGCCAACAGGCAAAAAATCGCTGAAATGATGGTAGGCAAACCCGTTTTGCTACAGGTGCCTGTGCCAGAAGTTGAAGTGGGAGAAGATTTGCTGGTTCTCAAAGATGTCACCCTGGTGGAAGGTGGTGTTAAGAAACTCGATGGGCTGAGCTTCCACGTAAGAGCTGGGGAAATATACGGTATAGCTGGCGTGGAAGGCAACGGTCAGGAAGAATTGCTTCAAGTCGTATCCGGAGAAATTTTCCCTTCGTCTGGTGACGTTTTGCTTTGCAGTGTGCAAGTGTGTGGCCAACGTATAACGAAAATTGGTCCACTTGGACGGCGCAAAATCGGCATTGGACACATCCCTGCCGATCGTCAGAAGCAGGGATTATTTGTGAATATGCCTCTATATGTTAATGCCGCCGTTGGGTGGCAATGGAAAGATGAATTTCAGCATCACGGAATAATAGATTACAAAGCTATGCGTGAAAAAGCAGCCAGTATCATCCAGCAGTTTGATGTAAGGACGCCTTCAGTGGATGTGCCAGCTAATGCTCTCAGTGGTGGTAACCAACAAAAGTTCATAGTTGGCAGAGAAATCAGTTTTGATCCATCTGTTTTGATCGCTGCTTATCCGACTCGAGGCGTAGATGTGGGTGCCACTGAGTTTATTTACAGACAGATTATTGATGAGAAAGTCAGAGGAAAAGCTATCCTCTTAGTTTCTGCAGACTTAGAAGAGATTTTGGCGCTTTCAGACAGAATTGGGGTCATCTATAGAGGAAAAATCATTAAAGAATTCAGTCGAGAAGAAGCAACACCTGAACAGATTGGACTTTACATGCTGGGAGTGAAAGAAGAATGATTGACGAAAAAAAGCAGAAAGTTAATAGCCGAGAAAGGTGGTACAGATTACTAGAAGGAATATCTCCTGTATTAGGATTCTTGTTCGCAATGGTTGTCATGATGATCGTTGTGTGGTTTATAGGAGAAAGCCCATCTAATGCATTGGGAGCAATTATATCTTTTTCCTTTAGTCAAGCTGGTATCGCTTACATCATTTCACAATCCGTTCCTATCATAATTTCCGGTGCAGCTAACGCTGTGGCTTTTCAGGGAGGTTTATTCAACATTGGCGTGGAAGGGCAGTATTTGTTCGGTGCACTCTGCGCAGGTGTTGCTGGTGCTTATTTGAATTTACCTACGCCAATACACATACTGGTTGTGGTACTAGCTGGAATGGCTGGTGGTATGCTCTGGGCACTGATACCCATATTGCTTAAAGTCTATAAGGGCGTCCACGAAGTTATAGGAACAATTATGATGAACCAAATTGCTTCCGCGGTAGTTTTATATCTTGTCAATGGACCTTTTAATGGTGTAAGAGGACAAGCACTTTCATACAACCTCCGCACTCCTTATTTAAAGCCGACAGCTGTGTTTCCGTCACTTCACAAAATCGTTAATAGTATCACCGGCATTTTTGGTTTCAAGTTCCCTAACTATGTAGCTGTGGACTTTAGCTGGGTCATAGCTATTGTCGTAGTTATTGGTCTGTGGTTTCTTATATTCAAATCGTCCTTAGGGTTACGAATTCGTTGGGTAGGGCAAAACCCTTCAGCTTCCGTCTATGCGGGTGTTGATATAAAAAAGACACTGTTTACTACCATGATGATATCAGGCGCCATAGCAGGGCTGGTTGGACTTCAGGAAGTTGCCTATATATCAAAGTTCTTCACACCTAATATAACCAAGGGGCTTGGTTTTACAGGATTAGCTGTTGCTCTTTTAGCCCGTAACAATCCTATAGGTGTGGTTTTTGCAGGTCTACTGTTCTCGTTCCTTACAAGGGCAGGTTATGGCTTGCAGATGTACACAAAAGTACCTAATTCACTTATCAATGCTATTAGTGGCATCATGATTCTATCTGTTGTTGTATTCGACCAAATACTCAGACGTTATGTACGTACATTGAGGAGAAAAGAGGTTGGTCAAAATGTTTAACATATGGTATTTTCTTCTGAGAGGATTGCAGATTAGTGCTCCTATAGCATACGGTGCCCTTGGAGGTGTTTACTCTGAGACAGGTGGTGTTGTCAACATTGCTATAGAAGGTATGATGCTGTCCGGAACATTCTTTTATGTATGGGGTGCGAAGACTACAGGTAATTGGTTTATTGGTTTGTTAGCAGCCATATTAGGGTCAGTTTTGTTAGCTCTTATTCATGGTGTAGTGACCATAACTTTTAAGGTAGACCATGTTGTCAGTGGTACTGCCATTAACATTTTGGCTGCTGGCTTGACGCGTTTTCTGTGCATGCAAGCTTTTGGAATGGAAACGCAAAGCCCTGTTAACCCTTATGTGCCACCTACGGTTTTCGGGATAAATGTGCTGGCATTCTTTTTCATACCGCTTGCACTTTTTACCATATGGTTGTTCAAGAGAACGCGGTTTGGCTTAAGGCTTAGAAGCTGTGGCCAAAATCCATGGGCGGCTGATTCTTTGGGTGTTAATGTTTACATGTATAAGTATATTGGAGTAATTCTTTCTGGAGTTTTCGCAGGTTTAGCCGCTGCTACGCTCTACCCAAATCAGTGGATTGATGCAATGACGGCAGGAAGAGGTTACATCGCATTAGCGGCAATGATCTTTGGAAACTATAATGCATTGAACGCAGCTTTAGCATCAATGCTCTTTGGTTACGCAGAAACGCTCACTTATTTCCAAGAACAGATACCGCTCCTGTCTAACATCTCTCCTATACTTATAAAGACATTCCCATATGTTCTTGCCCTGATCGTTTTGGCAGGATTCATAGGTAAGACAAAAGCTCCGAAAGCTGATGGTGTCGTCTTCGAGAAAGGTGAAGACTGACAAACAGGTGTTAACTTTAGTGATGGAACAAAAGAAAGGGCCTCGAAAGGCCCTTTCTTCATTCTTTTATCATTCGGTCTAGTGCTTCGATGTTTTTCCTATTATTGTCTACCTTGTCTTGTGGTGTTTCTAAAACAACAGATGTACCATCTTTTAAAGACCTAACAAATCTTTTCAAGGTTCCGAAGCCTATAGAACCCGCGCCGATGTTTTCGTGCACATCGCGTGAAGATCCTGTAGCAGTTTTTAAATCATTAAGGTGCACAAGCGTGGTTTCATCCAAAACATCTTGAAAAGTAGGATTTTCCAGTATATGGTCGATATCATAGCCTGCAGCTGCTAAGTGAGCTGTGTCTAGGCAGACCAAAGCAGGATATATGTTTGAGATTTCGTCCACACATTTCTGAACGAAGAATGGATTTGAACCGATTAGCTTTGCGGATGCCATATTTTCAAACAGAAGGGGAGTTGAAGCTGTAGTAACGCCAAGATGATAGGAATATTCCTCTTTAAAGGTAATTAAATCGTTTTCTTGCGCCATATCCAAGTGCACGACATAACCGTCAATTCCTAATTCGGTTGCTATTATCAAGTCCTCTTTGACTTTCTTCCACGATTTCACTCGAGTAGAACTGTTGCCACTGGATAAGTGTACCAAGTAAGGAGAGTGTACAAAAACTGTATTGACTCCAAAGGAGGTACGTGCTTTTTCTATCAGTGTTTGGAACCTGTATATGCCTTTCATAGGCGTCCATGAAAGTGGACTCTCCAAGAAAAGCTGAAAACAGTTTATCTGAAGTTCATCTATCTGTTTTAATATAGCATCTATGCCATCACCTATACTAAGATGCAAGCCTTTATAGATCATTTCTGACAACCCACGCTTTCTGCTTTATAATTAACATTATGACTTATTGGCCATCTCTATACGGTTATGTTAGAACGCGAAAAGAAACTGAAGACTTAGTCATCTCAGATATGATATACCTCGTAGAGCAAGACGTTTTTTATGTCGACATTGAGGACGATCAACTTAAGCTTATTAGAAAAAGTTCTGAGACATTAGGGCACCCTGTTTTCGATAATATCGGTAGCTCAGTTTCTGCATCAGAATTGGCTGATTATTTCTTCTCGCTCCGGGAAAAGTTTTTCCTCTGGGTAATCAAGAGCAGCGAGCCCTACATTCGATGGGATATTGAAAGCCAGCTTTCTAAGTGGAGCTTAATTTTATGGATAGTAAGCGTTATTGGTTGGATTCCATTCTATTTTTTACGTGCGAGGATGTTGCTGATGTTCTGGTTCGCTTTACCTTGTATAGCAGTAATACTATCAGTTATTAAAGCTCCGCTAACTTCTAAAGGAAGAGAGCTTGTGTCATTTTACAAAGGAAAAGACGACATATCTTCCGTTGCTGCGATAAGGGGGATTATTAGCGTGAAAGACAAAAATCTCAATTTGTTTCATTTTTCACGCCTGTTCAAAGGGTTTTACAGGGGAAGAACTCAAAAGAACAGTGCAAGTCAGAAAGGCTCTCTTAACCCTTAACTTCTTAAAAACAGTATTCTGAACATTCACATGTATCAAAAGGGGGAAAGCTGATAATTTTGCCGGTAAACTGTATAATATCTTTAGGCAACAGAATAGATGTGGTCCATAAACAGGAGGAGGCGAGGATTTATGGCAGTTTTAAATTTCATTGTAAATGAGATTTTGAGCAAGCCAGCTTTGCTTGTTGGTCTAATGTCGCTAGTAGGTTTGTTGGCACTAAGGAAATCTTTTAGCGACACGTTGAGCGGTACTGTAAAGACCATACTTGGATTTCTAATCCTCTCAGCTGGTGCAAACTTGGTAATTACTACACTTGGCCCACTGGAAGTTATGGTAAAAGAAGCATTTAATCTCCATGGAGTAATTCCTACAAATGAAGCAATAGTCGCCCTTGCTCTGAAAGACTTCGCAACTGAAGTAGCAGCTATTATGGCGCTTGGCTTTGTATTTAACCTCATATTTGCACTTATAACTCCTGCAAAGTTTGTCTTCCTTACAGGGCATCACTTATTGTATATGGCGACGGTGTTGGCGGTCGTTATCGGAAGTGCCGGCATAAAAGGGGCAAATCTGATCATAATAGGATCTATTCTTCAAGGCACAATAGCCACCATCATGCCAGCTTTTGTTCATCCATTTACCAAGAAAATCACAGGTGAC
Source organism: Coprothermobacter platensis DSM 11748 (assembly GCF_000378005.1). Taxonomy (GTDB): domain Bacteria; phylum Coprothermobacterota; class Coprothermobacteria; order Coprothermobacterales; family Coprothermobacteraceae; genus Coprothermobacter; species Coprothermobacter platensis. Next base: position 653,511 of record NZ_KB899040.1, on the reverse strand, counting down.
GCTGGTTTCGCCTTAGGACATTACAATTCTCTTGGGTACTTGGTGTCAGGTCTCATAGGTAAACTTGTGGGCAAGGGGAGTAAGTCTACTGAAGAGATCAAAGTACCTGAAAATTTGGCTTTTCTTAAAGAACCATTGGTAATCACAAGCGTTGTAATGATGATAATATATGTATTTCTAGCCATAGTTGCGGGTCCTGATGTTTTAAAGGATTACACGGGCGGTGGTAATTACATAATGTATGCGATTATGCAAGGGCTGACTTTTGGAGCTGCTATAGGGATTATCATCTATGGTGTACGTATGATATTAGCAGAACTTGTACCAGCGTTCCAAGGAATTGCAGAGCGTTTAATACCCAATGCTGTACCAGCACTGGACTGCCCAACTGTTTTCCCGTATGCGCCTAATGCAGTGGTAATTGGATTTATCTTCAGCGTTATCGGCGGAATTGTTGGCATGTTCTTAGTGGGCCCATTGGGATTAGCGTTCATTATTCCAGGCATGATTCCACATTTCTTTGATGGAGGAACAGCAGGAGTATACGGGAATTCCACGGGTGGACTCTGGGGCGCCATTATTGGTTCTTTTGTAAATGGGCTTTTGATCACGTTTCTACCGGCTTTGCTGTTGTCTTACCTGGGTGGTTTAGGGTTGGCCAATACAACGTTCGGCGATAGCGACTTTTGCTGGGCCGGAATCCTTGGTGGTAGCCTGTCGAGACTCGGTTCTGTAGGAGCGTACATCAGTGTTATTGGTGTCTGCGTAGTTTTATTGGCTATAGCAAGTTATGTAACAACTCGGCTAAACCAAGCAGAAGCATAGAAAAGCGTTTTTAAGGAGGATCTGAAATGGATGTAGGTAAGAAAACGAACGTTTCTATATTGGCGGTATGTGGTATGGGACTTGGATCAGGAGTTGTACTAAAGATGACTATTGATAAAGTTCTAAAAGAACTTGGGGTCAAAGCTGCTGTAAATGTTTCTGATGTGAGTAGCGCTAAGTCTCAGAAAGCTGATATTGTTGTGACATCTCCAGAATTTGCAAGTTCTTTCAAAAATGCTGATGTAAAGCTTGTTCTTATAAAGAATTATGTTGACGTCAATGAAATGAAACAGAAGTTGTCTGAGGCTTTGCAAGAACTATAGAAATGTCGAAAAAGTGTGATATGACAAAGGTTTTTAACGCATTTTCTTAGATTTATGTAACATAATGCACATTATCGGAAGTTGTTTCTTTATAAGTTTACATATCAAAAAAGGCCCAGACAAACGTCTGGGCCTACATTATTGAGGTGTCCTATTACGCGCTTTTTAGTTCGAACTGTGTTCCATCAAAATCAATTTCAACAGAATTCCCTGGCTTGATTTCGCCGCGCACCATCTTCTCAGCAATTCTGTTTTCTATTTCTTTTTGTATAACCCGTTTGAGTGGTCGTGCTCCAAGTTCAGGGTCATACCCAAGCTCGGCTATATGTTCTATCGCTTTATCTGTCAGTACAAGTTTCACATGTTGCTCTTGGAGCCTTTCTGCGAGATTGTTTAGTTGGAGCCTTGTTATGTCTTTGAGTTCGTCCTTGGTCAAAGGTTTAAAGAACACAATATCATCTACTCTGTTGAGGAATTCAGGCCTAAAGTGGGTTTTCAAGAGATCCATTACCCTCTTTTGAGCTTCTTCTTCTGCTATTTTCCCATCGGCGGCATCCATTAGAATCTGACTTCCGAGATTGCTAGTCATTATGATTATTGTGTTCTTAAAATCTACTACATGACCTTTTGCGTCCGTTAATCTACCGTCATCCAATACTTGAAGCAACAAATTGTGTATATCAGGATGTGCTTTTTCTATTTCATCGAACAAGATCACACTGTAAGGACGACGTCTTACTGCTTCTGTTAGTTGCCCACCCTCTTCATAACCAACATATCCTGGAGGAGAACCAATAAGCCTACTGACAGTATGTTTTTCCATGTATTCAGACATATCGAAACGAACAAGTGCCGACTCATCTCCAAATAGAACTTCCGCAAGCGTTTTTGCAAGCTCGGTCTTACCCACACCTGTAGGGCCTAAGAATATGAAGCTCCCTATAGGTCTTTTTGGATCTTTCAAACCCGTCCTGGCACGCCTTATAGCTTGTGAAACAGCAGATATAGCTTCATCCTGGCCAACTACCCTTTCGTGAAGAATTTCTTCCAAGCGAGCCAGCTTTTCCTTTTCGCTCTCTTCAAGTTCTGTAACAGGAATACCCGTCCAAGCAGAAACTACTTGAGCAATTTCTTTATCAGTTACGGTCAGTTCTGCACTTTGATTGCCAAAGGCAGACGTTTCCGCCTTTTCTTTATGCGCTTTTAACTCAGCAATTCTATCTCGAAGCTCTGCTGCCCTTTCGAATTCATTTTTGTCCACAGCAGACCTTAACTCTTTTTGAAGCTTGTTAATTTCCTCATCGATATCCTTAATGTTCTTTGGTACACTAGATCTACTCAGACGAACTTTGGCGCACGCTTCATCCAATAGGTCTATTGCCTTATCAGGTAGATGTCTATCTGCGATGTACCTATCAGATAAATACACGGCAGCCTTTATGGCACTGTCTGAAATCTTAACCTTGTGATGTGCCTCCAGTTTATCCTTCAACACTTTCAATATGGCGATGGTATCTTCAAGTGTAGGCTCTGGTACGTAAACAGGCTGAAACCTTCTTTCCAATGCTGGGTCCTTTTCAATGTATTTTCTGTAATCGTCAATAGTAGTAGCACCTATGACGTGTAAATCGCCACGAGCTAAAGCTGGTTTCAACATATTTGAAGCGTCTACTGCTCCTTCTGCTCCTCCTGCTCCAACAATGGTATGGAGTTCATCTATGAATAGTATTAGTTCATCTTTCTTACTCATTATCTCGTCAAGGATTTCCTGCATGCGCTCTTCGAATTCACCACGATATTTTGTACCAGCAACCAGTGAGCCTATATCCAATTCCACAACGTGCTTTCCTTTTAGGGCATCAGGCACATCATCTGAAGCTATTCGTTCAGCTATTCCTTCAACAATGGCCGTTTTCCCGACTCCAGGGTCTCCTATGAGTACAGGGTTGTTCTTTGTTCTCCTTGACAGGATCTCCAGTACACGTTGTATTTCATTATCTCTTCCTACTATGGGGTCAAGTTTTCCCTGACGCGCAAGATCGGTGAGGTCTCGACCATACTCCTGTAATTTGGTATTACTTTTTCCTTCTGTTGTTTTTTGCCCTACTCTACCAATTGGCTTATTCCTAATTTCTTCATTGATGATATCTATTAAATTGCTTGATTTTAGATTATTCCTCTGCATAATTTGAGAGGCTGTTCCACCATCTTCGATAATGGCAAGGAGAAGTTCTTCTGGTGTTACACTTTCAGAGAAACTATTTCTTGACATGTTGACAGCCCTTTCAAGTACGGACTTCAACTCCGGTGCAATACTAACTTCGCTCACTGGAGTTCCTTTCGGGCTGAATGTTGTTTCCAGTTCATGCAATATTTTGTCGACATTCACGCCGTGGTTTTGTAAAACCGACCGCAACGTTTCGTCCTCAAGTAAAGCATAGGCCAAGTGCTCAGGCATCAATTCATTATGTCCAGCTTCACCTGCTAAGTTAGCAGCTCCTTGAAGCGCGTTCATAGCAGATGAAGACAGATAATCTGTGAGGTCTCTTTTTCTTCTCTCGAAAAACTCTGGAAATAGATCCGAAAAATCGTCTCCAAAAAACTGCTGAAACAAGTCATCAAACATTTATATGCACCTCCAATTTCGTTGTCATGTTTTTTATGACAACTAGTGTATACCATTTTATGGGTGCATTTATTCAAAAAAAGGGCAAGCTAGGCTTGCCCTTCCAGACTGAATGTTTTTCAGTTTACTCTGCTGGGGCAAACATGTCCTTAGATGCACCACATACAGGGCACACCCAGTTATCTGGGAGTTGCTCGAATGGTGTACCAGCAGCTATACCGTTGTCTGGATCTCCTTCTTCAGGATCATAGATGAAACCGCATACTTGGCATACATATTTCATTTATTCCACCTCCTTTCTAAATTATAACCGACCCGAAGAACCAAAGAAAAATTGAGGTATTTTAACTTATATTTAACTATAACTTTGTTTCATAAAGTCTTAAAATATACGTAGTTTAACATTTTAGGAGGTGTGTGTATGAAACGCTTTAAGGGAACAGTAGCAGTACTTGTAGCACTGTTACTGGTTGTGAGTTTTGTAAGTGGGTGCAGCAGTAACAACGGTTCAAGCAACAACACAGGTACTGCCACGAGCACTGGTGGAACAACGTCTGAAAAGCAGAAAGTTATCGGTATCGTTCTGCCTACCAAAGATGAACCGCGGTGGATACAGGATGAAACCAGATTCAACGACGCTTTGAAGGACACGCCTTATAGTGCTGAAATCATGTTCAGCCAGGGTGATTCTGCTCGCGAAAAATCTAACGTCGAGACATTAATCAGCCAAGGTATCAAAGTGCTGATTCTGTGCCCTCAGGATGCTAGCGCAGCAGCTGCAGCAGCAGAGGCAGCTAAGAATGCCGGAGTAAAAGTTATTTCCTACGACCGTTTAATACTCGGAACAGACGCTGTTGATTACTATGTAACGTTTGATAGTGTCGAGGTAGGCCGTAAGCAAGGTCAGTATTTGGTAGACCATGCAACAGGCAAGAACAACCCGCTTTATCTTTATGCAGGCGCTCTTTCCGATAACAACTCTTTCTTGTTCTTCCAGGGAGCATGGGAAGTTCTACAACCTAAAATTGCTGACGGAACGTTTGTTATCGCAAACTCCAGCAAGGCAGAAGCTGTAAAGAGCAAACAGACGTTGACCAGGGATGAAATGTCCAGCATTATCGGTCAGATCACGACAAACTGGGATTTCAGTACCGCTAAAAATTTAGCACAGGCCAACCTTTCTCAAGCTTCCTCTTCTTTAAAGGGTAACGTGTTTATACTGGCTCCAAATGATGGAACAGCAAGATCCATTGCTGACACATTTGCGGCAGATCCAGCAGTAAAGAGCTATGTCATCACTGGACAAGATGCAGAAAAGCCATCCGTACAGTACATTATCGATGGAAAGCAATCTATGACAGTATTTAAAGACGTAAGAGTATTGGTAAGAGATGCTATCAATGCTGCATTGACTTACCTTGACGGAGGAACCCCAGAATCAACTACAACATATAACAATAACGTGAAAGACGTTCCATCAAAACCGTCTGAGGTTCAGGTTGTCGATAAGAGCAACGTAAAGTCTATCCTTATCGACTCTGGCTATTACAGTGAAAGCGATTTCACTTGGCCAACACAATAGCACGAGAAAACAGGTGAGATAAGATGGACACCCCACTCATAGAGCTTAGGAACATTAACAAGTCTTTTGGCGAAGTCCAGGTCTTGTTCGACGTCAACTTAAGCGTAAAAAAAGGTGAAATACATTGCTTGGTTGGAGAGAACGGAGCTGGTAAGAGCACTCTAATGAAAATTCTGAGTGGGGTGTACCCTTATGGTCAGTACAGTGGAGAAATACTCATTGAGGGTCACCCCGTCCAGTTTCATAACATTAGTGACAGCGAAAAGGCTGGAATATCAATTATTTATCAAGAACTTTCTATGGTTCCTGAAATGACTGTTTATGAAAACATTTTTCTTGGCAATGAGATAAAAAAAGGAACTGTTGTTGACACGGAAGCCGAAATTCAGCGTTCAATAGAGTTGCTTAAAGCTGTAAGGGCAGATTATATTCGACCTAGTTCAAAGGTCAAAGAGCTGAGTGTCAGCATGCAGCAACTTGTGGAAATAGCTAAAGCACTGAGTAAGAATCCCAAAGCTTTAATTTTGGATGAGCCAACTTCTGCGCTCAGTGAAGTGGAAAGCGAAAACCTTTTGAACTTGCTAACAGAGTTAAAGAAACAAGGTGTGACAATAATCTTGATAAGTCATCGTCTGAAAGAAGTTATGCAGGTTGCAGATGCTATTACTGTTCTACGCGATGGCCACACAGTGGCTTATTTTGATAGGGCAAAAGAAGACGTAGACGAAGCGACTATAATCAAGCACATGGTGGGTCGTGAAATAACAAACCTGTATCCTCCAAAGATCGCAGAGCCCACTGACGAAATAGTGTTCGAAGTGAAGAATTGGAATGCAATCGATCCGAAGACGGGACGTTACCTTGTTAAGGATGCTAATCTGTATGTCAAAAAAGGAGAGATCGTTGGTCTATTTGGCCTCATTGGCGCGGGACGAACAGAGCTTGGCCTAAGCATATTCGGAAACCCGTACAAGTACACAGTGCAAGGTGAGATGTATTTGCATGGAAAACCAGTGCACTTTAGATCTCCCACAGAGGCCATTCGGAATGGTGTTTTCTACCTAACAGAAGATAGAAAAGAGAGAGGTCTTATCCTTATTGACAGTATTAGGAAAAACATATCTCTTGCAAATCTCGTGGCAGTATCGCATGGCAGCATACTCGATGATGCAAGAGAAATAGATGTTGCAGAAAACTTCGTGCAGAACTTGAGTATAAAAACGAGAAATGTTGAAGAGAAAGTTTTAACACTTAGTGGAGGTACACAGCAAAAAGTTTTGGTCGCTAAGGGACTGTTTACTGAACCAGAAGTACTTATATTGGATGAGCCAACGCGTGGTATTGATGTTGGAGCAAAATATGAAATTTATACTCTCATAAGGCAACTTGCTAAAGAAGGAAAAGCGATACTTCTGATTTCATCAGAATTGCCTGAAATTCTAGGGATGAGTGACCGCATCTATGTTATGGGACGCGGACGAATAACAGGCGAACTACCAGCGGACAAAGCTGACCAAGAAACTGTTATGACTTATGCAATCGACTAAGAGGAGGTGGAACAATTGAATTCCTTCGGTCAACACTTAAAGAAATTCCTTGTTGAAAACATACGTGATTATGCTATGTTCTTAGCATTGTTAGCTATTATGGTCGTGTTTACGGTTCTATCAGGGGGAAATTTCCTGTCACCAGTGAATATCAGCAACCTAATAGATCAGACAGGATATCTGGGTGTGCTTTCTATCGGTGAAACACTTGTTATCGTTATCAGGCACGTAGATCTGTCAGTAGGATTCTTGTCTGGCTTTTTGGGCGCAGTCGCAGCAAACCTTATGCAGTTTTCTCATTTTGGAGCCCTACCAGCGATCTTGGTTGTGTTAGCACTGGGCGGATTGGCTGGGCTTTTGAACGGCTCCATGGTCGCATATTTGAATATACCTTCATTCATTGCCACACTTGCTGGTTGGATGGCTTACCGTGGCGCTCTATTGTTAGCAACACGTGGCATGGGAACAATTATTATCAGTAACAAGACGTTCAATGCCATTGGAAACGGCTACATACCAGACATACCAGGTTTGAAGAACTTCTTGCCTGGTTATCACAAATTGACCCTGTTACTGGGCATAATAGCAGTTATCGCGATAATTTATTCTTCCATAGCAAATCGTAGAAGACAAATAAAGCGCGGCTTTGAACCACTTCCTATGGATATGTTTATCCTGGAAATGGTGTTTATTTCAGCTGGTCTTTTGTACCTCACCTATGAATTGGCTGCTTATAGGGGCATTTCATGGACTTTGTTAATAGTTCTATTGGTGACCTTCCTCTTCTACTTTATAACAGAACGGACTGTTTTAGGAAGGCACATCTACGCTGTAGGTGGTAACCCAGAAGCAGCAGAACTCAGCGGAATAAACGTTAGGAATGTTATTTTGATAGTGTTTACCGCCATGGGTATGTTGGCTGGTTTATCTGGTGTTCTCTTCGCGTCACGTTTGCAATCAGCTACAACAACGGCAGGAACCATGTTCGAGCTATACGCTATAGCAGGCGCATATATAGGTGGCGTCTCAGCTGCAGGTGGTGTAGGAAAAGTAATCAATTCACTAATTGGTGCGTTCGTAATGCAAACGCTCACGAATGGAATGCTACTGTTAGGTGTAGATGTTTCCCTACAGTACATCATCCTCGGTGTCGTTCTTGCGGTTGCCGTTATCTTCGATGTTGCTACTAGAGCACGAGTACGATAGCTAAAAGAGTATTTTAAGCAAAAGGCGGTCATTTTATAAGCGACCGCCTTTATTTTTTATAAAAGATAGTGAATAACGATGTAACTACGTGAATGATCGGGGGGTAATAACAGCTATTCTGTTAAGATTAGAAAAGTCTCTCGTAAGCGAACAATCAAAACCCAGAGATAAAGCCAAGTCAACTATCTGTGGAGTTAAGTCATCATCTATTTCAAAGACAATTCTTCCGTGCTTACTAAGATGCTCTTTGCCATAAATGAGAAGGTCGTTATATACGCTGGTGGGATTTTCATGAAATACGGCTTGCATTGGTTCAAAAAGTTTAACACTTTCATCTACGTTCTGGAGTGATTTAAAATCTACGTAGGGTGGATTTGAAACAATCAAATCAAATATGCCCTTATCAGGTAAGCTGGTAAGAAGAGTAAGCCTGTTACTTACATTGAATTTCTCTGCATTAGAGTACGTACATAGACAACCTACATGTGATATTTCCACTGCTGTTGCAGTACTTTTGTCATTTTCCAAAAGCAGTGTGACGCATATGGCACCACTTCCACTTCCGTAGTCAAGCACCTTTTCAAAAGGTGCTTTCAGTGCCTCTTCGACTAGAATTTCGGTCTCGTTACGGGGAATAAACACTCCAGGAGTTATAAAGAACTCTCTTCCATAAAAAGATTCCCTGCCTGTTATGTATGCGAACGGAACTCTTTCTCGCAGCAAATACACAACTCTGTCAAGCTCTTTTGTGTTTGGAGACACATCGCTATTAGAGAACACCTTTGCCTTAGGTATATGAAAGCAGTATTCTATTAAATTAAGAATAGTTGCGTCCTGAAGCGCGTTAGATGAATCAGAACGCTTGAGTAAACTAAACAGATCAAGCGCTTTCATCCATTTCTAATAGCCGGTTCTCCCGATCAGCAGACTCTAGTGCATCTATCATCTCATCTAAGTCGCCGTCTAAGAAACGGTCAAGGTAGTAAATAGTGAAATTAATTCTGTGGTCAGTAACGCGATTTTGAAGATAATTGTAAGTACGTATTTTTTCTCCCCTCTCAGCCGATCCAATCAAAGAACGCCTAAAGCTAGACATGTTCTTCTGACGCTCTTCCAATGTTCTCTCATAAAGTTTCGCCCTTAAAACCTTCATGGCTTTCATCTTATTTTGCAGCTGAGAGCGCTCATCCTGACAAGTTACCACAATTCCGGTGGGTTTATGCCTTATACGGACAGCCGTTTCGTTCTTTTGAACGTTCTGTCCGCCATGTCCACCAGCCCTAAAAGTATCGATTTCCAAATCTTCATCCTTTACTTCCACTTCTACTTCGTCTACCTCAGGGAGTACAGCCACGGTTGCAGTAGAAGTATGAATGCGTCCAGAGGATTCCGTTTCAGGTATTCTCTGTACCCTATGAACACCGGATTCATATTTCATTCTTGAATAAACACGATCTCCTTCTACAGAAAACACGACTTCTTTGAAACCGCCCAGGTCGGTCGGGTTAGCATCTATTAGTTCTATTTTCCAGTTTTTGCGTTCGGCGTAGCGTGTGTACATTCTAAAAAGGTCCCCAGCGAAAAGAGCTGCCTCTTCCCCACCTACACCTGCTCTTATTTCGACGACAACTGGTTTTTCATCCATGGGATCTGGCTCTACAAGCAAGAGCTTTAGTTGTTTTTCTTTCTCTGGAAGTGCTGCTTGAAGTCTTTCTATCTCTTCTTCAGCCATGGCTTTCAAGTCTGGATCATCTGTTTCTTCTATGATTGACCTTGTCGATTCAAGATCTCTGAGTAATTTCTTATATTCCAGAACCTGCTGAACTAATGGCTCTATTTGACTTTTTTCTTTCATAAGGTTCATTATTTTTTCTGGATCAGATGCAATAGCTGGATTCTCCAACTCTTTATTGAGAAAATCATACCTTTGTAGTATGCTGTCCATTATATTATCGAGAGCCATAAGTAACCATCACTCCTTGAAAAGTGTAAGCGTTTTGCCAGGTACTTCATGATGAAGATTACACCTGGCTTCATACGATTCTAATCCGCCGACTAAAATAGTGGGATCGTCATAACGAGCCGGTTTCCCATCTATAAGTCGTTGTGTCTTTGTGGCAATATTGCCGCAAACGCTACATATGGCATGAAGTTTCATTGCTTCGTCAGCTAGCGCAAGTAAGTTAGGCATTATCCCGAAAGGTTCGCCACGGAAATCTAAGTCCAACCCAGCCACTATGACACGTTTCTTCTCTTGCAAAAGCTCTTGAATTACCGGAATCAAATCGATTGTAAAGAATTGGGATTCATCAATGCCTACAACTTCGGCATCTTTAGAAATGGAAAGAATTGTTTTCGGATCACCTATGGGGATCGCATTGAAACTGAAGCCTGAATGGGATACCACAGCCATCAAATCATAACGTGTATCAATGGTTGGTTTTATAGCAACTGTTTTCTTGCGCGCAATAACTGCACGCCTCAGACGGCGGACCAGTTCTTCAGTTTTTCCAGAAAACATGCAACCTGTGATAACTTCTAACCATCCATCCTGTGTCACTATTTCCATTGCTTAGATACCTCTTCATAACACTTTTCGTTGCCTTCAGGACATTGACCCATGCTAATGCAAGAAGGACCTGCATCTTCGAATAGTATCGGAGCCAGCGGTCTTACCTCATTAAGCATGAGCATTGCTACCTCTTGTATCTCCCACTGGGCTCTTTTACATGTTCTCAGAGCGAAGAAGTGCAACAGCTCCCGTGCATTCATAGTAACTACTATAGTTGTTTTCACGCTTTGAGGTAAGATAAAACGTGCATCCTCCTTCGGTATACCAAGGGAGAGAAATTGTTCATACAAACGTTTGCTTGATTGCAAGTGTTCTTGAAACAGCGCTACAGCATCAGCATTTTCCTTTATCGTGGGAGGTATAACAAAATCTTCTTTCTCCTGATTAACATAACGCTGGGAACGCTGAGAATAAGATGCCAGTCGATGCCTAACTAATTGATGTGTACATACGCGGGAACATCCATCGATAACGAACGTAAAACTTACATGCTCTAAAACACTTAAGTGGCCACGTTTCTTAACGGTCTTAATGCTTCGGGCAATCTGATCTTCAGACAACTGATCGTACAGTTCGAAAGGGTCTTCAGAGCTGTAACATATACGCGCAGCGTACGCTACCACTTTCTCTGGTTCAGGTGTGTAACTTATTAGTTTTACTCTTGCGCTCCCCACATTTGGCTCCTTTTTTAAAGAATTTGAAGCCTATTTATCTGATCAAGGAACTCACTATTGTCTTTGGTTCTACCAAGAAACTTGATGACTTCCTCTACAGCATTTTCCAGTTCCTGGCCTGCAATAGCTCTTCTCAGCTTCCAAATAGCATCCAACTCTTCAGGTGTGTATAACTTTTCCTCATGCCTTGTTCCAGAACGCTTTATGTCTATAGCTGGGAATAGCCTGCGCTCTGCAAGTTTTCTATCAAGAATTAGCTCCATATTTCCCGTTCCCTTGAATTCTTCAAAAATTACCTCGTCCATTCTTGACCCTGTTTCCACAAGAGCAGTGGCCAATATGGTCAAACTACCACCACTTTCTACCTTTCTAGCTGCTCCAAAGAAGTGTTTCGGTCCCCTTATGGATGCTGGATCAAGGCCACCTGATAGCGTTCTCCCTGATGGCGGTATTACAAGATTATATGCTCTTGTCAATCGCGTAATTCCATCAAGTAAAATTACAACATCTTTTCCAAGTTCTACCAATCGTTTAGCCCTTTCAAGAACAATGTGGGCGACTTGGATATGATTTTCAGGTGGAAGATCAAATGTAGAAGCCACAACCTCAGCAGCAGGAACAGATCGAATCATATCCGTTACTTCTTCTGGGCGTTCATCCACGAGTAAGATTATGACGTGCACTTCAGGATGATTCGTGGTAACAGCTTGGGCAATTTTTTTCATTATAGTTGTCTTGCCAGCTTTTGGCGGAGCGACAATGAGACCCCTTTGTCCTTTTCCGATCGGTGAGAAGAGGTCTATCATACGATTGGTAACTTCCTGCGGACCCAAGTATAAGTTAAATCGTTCGTGAGGGAACACAGGTACAAGTTCATCAAATTTTACCCGATCTCCTATTCTTTCGACAGGTATCCCGTTCACTTTTTCGATACGAAGAATTGCAGGATATTTTTCTTTCTCTCTCGGAGGCCTTATTATGCCCTCGACATAATCTCCTTCTCTTAATCTGAACTTCCGGGCTTGTGAAATAGATAAATAGATGTCTATCCCTGTCGGTCCAAACTTGTTTTTTAAAAGAGCATACCCCTGCTGTTCATCAGGAAAATATAATATACCAGCACCTCGGCGTTCAGAGGTTGCTGTTGTTGTTCCCTGCACAGCGCTAACATGTTCTTCTTCACGCTGCGTCTCCACTTGCTGATGAACAGGCTCAGCTGCAGGGCGACGTTCTTGCTCTTTAGTACCTTGACTTTCTAACTCTGCTTCAGCAACTTTTAAAATCGCATCAGTTAACTCTTGCTTGGTCATATTTTTCACATTTTTTATGCCCAACTGGTTAGCAATTTGGCGTAGCTCAAAAATCTTCTTATTTTGGATCTCTTTTTGAATAGTGACTAAGTCCACCTATGTCCCTCCTAAGAACCTGTGCTACTTACTCACCAATGAATTTCTTGTAATCTTCGGAATTCATCAGCGAATCAAGAACACTCACATCTTGCAATTCAATTACGGCTATCCAACCTTCGCCATAAGGGTCATCGTTAATTGCCTCTGGCGTGTTTTTCAGCTTTTCATTAATTTCAACGACTTTTCCACTAACAGGGGAATACACATCGCTTGCGGATTTCACGGACTCGAGAGATGCCAATGTGTCTCCTGTATTCACTGTTTGGCCTGGTGTAGGTAGATTCACAAAAACAATATCACCTAGTTCATCCTGAGCGAAATCAGTAACACCAACCATCACCTTAGTTCCATCTAAAACCTTGACCCACTCATGCTCTTTAGAGTACTTTAAACCTTCTGGAATATTCATGGAATATCTACCTCCTTATAAGTATTAAGGTCTTAATTCTAGTAATTGACATGGCTGCTTTAGTAATACATCCATACCATCCACAGAAGCTATATTAGCAGAATTAAATGGCAGCAAAAAATCTACCGATTGAGTATGTAGAACACTACCCGTAATAGTATACACCTGATTCCCGGATATCATCGCCCAATCAGCTTTTTCTGCTGTTCCCACGCTCGTCAATACGCCATTTCCAACCTGCATAATACGTAAATCAGTTCCATTTCCAAGTAGCAAAGTTAACGGTTTTCGTTTTATGGCACCTATGAGTTTGTAACCACTCGGGTAGCTTATCGTTTTCACCGGAGCAAGGTAGTTCTGTCCACTGAAAACCTCAACACCATTGTCCTTAACAACCATAGCTGTTGCAGTAGTTTCAGACGAGAACGCAGTAAAGTCACGCACAGCGTCGAAATCTGTCTTGTCTGTTCCCGTAAGGGAGATTTTGTTTCCTTTTAGAGAAGTTAAATGCATCATGCCTTCGCTATATTGCAGATACCAAACTGTATCAACATACCATAGCTTACCGATGAACAATCCCTTGGAAGTTCCGACAGCGTTCTTACCATAACTGCTGTAAATGTAAGATCCGTCAGAAACATACCACTGTGTTGAACTTGTGCTTACCCATTTGCCTGTAATAGAACCTAATTGAGCTTTCGTTGCTGTTTTCACCATATCAAGCACGCCGGCAGTAATGTCCGTTGAAGATGTTGTCGGTGTTTCGGTCACATTATTCTCTGAAGGTTTACTCAAAACTAGGAAACGAGAACCATGGAGTCCAAAAACCAGGCCTACGATTACTAACGCTATCAAGGCAACCAACACGTAAGGACCCGTCTTAGACCTCAGCCTATTTACATGGACAGGAACTGCAACCTGTTCTTCTAATGATTCTTCAGCATAAAGCTCTTCAATATACTTAACAATAATTCTCCCGATTCGCAAGCCATTTTCTTCAATACGAATCACATCATCACTATTGATAACAGCTTGGCTCACCGTTTTAACTCGTGATCCATCCTCATCCTGCCATGTAAGCCTGTGCGTAAAATCAAATAGCGGGTCTGTCAGGCAAGTGGTTTTTCCCGCCTGCTCATGGTAAAGTACCAAATTAGAGTTGTTAATTACAAAAAGGTTTGTCCCGTTTACTTCAAGTAATAGCCATGCTTCATCATCATAGAACTCAGCTGCTTTTTTCAAACAGTCGATATCTTCGCAATTACTAAACTCGTCCAACAGAATATTCACAAGACGATCGCTCTTACCGATAACCACAACATGACGTTCTGGCGCAGAAGAATCAGGGAAACTTTTCCAACCGACCTTGTAAATGTTAGAGTCTATTGCGACTTCTATGTTTGCTAATGTTTTCATAAATGAACTTTCTTTTCAATTTCTTCGCTTAGGTTATTCTTTAACTCTTCGACGCTCATTTGACCGAGGTCGCCTTTCACTCCATGCCTTACCGAAACACAATTCGATTCTACTTCTTTTTTACCAATCACCAGAATGTAAGGAACTTTATCATTTTGTGCCTTTCTTACACGATAGCCAAGCTTGGAGCCAGTATCAGTATCCAATGTCACTCTAAACATTTGCAGTTCTCGAGCGACCTCAGAAGCGAAAGGCATCTGCTCTTCAGTAATCGGCACCACACGGACCTGTTCAGGAGCAACCCACAAGGGGAACCAACCCGCATATTGTTCTATAAGGAGGGCAAAAAATCTCTCCATAGAACCAAGAAGTGTTCTGTGTATCATGACTGGTTCGTGCTCAAGACCATCAGGACCAGTATATTTCATCTCAAAACGTCGAGGTAAATTGAAATCCACCTGAATTGTGGGCCCTTGCCAATAACGGCCTAATGCATCTCCAACCTTTATGTCAATAGCCGGCCCGTAGAACTTGGCTTCGCCTTCCTCAACTGTGAACTTCAGGTCCTTCGCTCTTAATGCATTAGCCAAAGCAGATTCCGCTAATTCCCAAACGTCATCATCACCAACATACTTATCTTTGTGTTTCGAATCACGCACTGATAATTCAACTTTTAGGTCTTCAAAACCGAACAACCTATTCATATCTAATGCCATATCTAAGACGCTTTCCACTTCTTCTTGTACTTGATCGCGTGTGCAGAAGATATGAGCATCATCCTGAGTAAATCCTCTTACTCTCAAAAGTCCATGCAGAACACCGCTTCTTTCGAAACGATAAACGGTACCCAGCTCTGCAAAGCGTATAGGCATCTCCTTATAACTTCGCGTCCTCGTCTTATAGATCTGTACATGGAATGGGCAATTCATGGGCTTTACCAAATAAGATTGGTTTTCCAGCTCCATTGAAGGGAACATGTTTTCTTTGTAGAAAGACAAATGCCCAGATATTTCCCACAGTTTTGTCCTAGCTACGTGAGGAGTGAAAACAAGTTGATAACCTTGTTTTATGTGCGTTTCTCGCCAATAATCCTCTATTTCTTTTCTTACTATAGCTCCATTTGGATGCCACAGTATGAGCCCAGGTCCAATGTCTTCATTTATAGAAAAAAGATCCATTTGCTTGCCAAGCTTCCGGTGATCTCTCTTGTCTGCCTCTTCAAGGTTGTGTAAGAACTGTTCAAGTTCTTCTTCAGACCAGAAAGACGTGCCGTAAATCCTTGTTAGTTGTTCACGTTTCTCGTCCCCGCGCCAGTAAGCGCCACTAATATTTAGCAGTTTGAAGTGTTTTATAAGACCCGTATTATTAACGTGTGGACCTCTGCAAAGATCAACATAATCTCCCTGTGAATATATGCTAACTGTTTCATCAGCTATGTCATCAAGAATTTCAACTTTAAACGTTTCTCCTCTCGATTCGAATAGCTCTTTTGCTTCCACCTTCGTGACGAAACGTCTTTCCACAGGTAGCTTTTGCTCTGCTATGTTTTGCATCTCTTTTTCTATACGCTCTAAATCAGCTTCAGTCATTCCGCTAGGAACGAGCATATCATAATAGAAGCCATTCTCAATAGATGGCCCAACGCCAAGCTTCACATTAGGAAATAAATGTTTGACGGCCTGAGCCATTAAGTGAGCAGTTGAATGTCTGAGGATTTCTAAGGCTTCCTCTTTGCTGACAAATTCAAGATCATCACCCAATATGGTAGATTCTCCGGTGATATATAAAAGGCCATTTGTAATAATTCCAAATGCATCTATGCTAGCCTTAGAAATTAACTCTTGCACACTGTACATTTCGCCAGGATTCACATCAATTTTCACGGAGTCCATTCACATCACCCCAATAGCAGATAAATGGTGGGTGCGGAAGGAATCGGACCTTCGACCTCTACTGTGTCAGAGTAGCGCTCTACCACTGAGCTACGCACCCAACTGGAATATATAATACCATACTAAACGATTGAGTTCAACTTTGCAGACAGTTCTTCAATTATAAAAGGATTAACACCGGGCTGAATAAACAATTCAAAAGGTTCTGAAACAGTACCATCGGCGCTTAAGGATAGTGATTCTCCTTGCACAAAGCCAGTCCATGCCATTACGATAGGATCCTTATAGCCGCCCATAGCAAAAGGTTCTAAAGTTACATAACTGTTAACCGGTCCTACATGCTGAATAAGTTGAGCAGCGGAGATCATTTTCTCTTTTGTTTCCCAACGTGTTCTAACGATGATGTCTGAAAATGGGAAACGCTCTTCTAGAGCATTAGGAAGCTTGTCTACAAGTTTTTCTTTCGACACCAAGCTATTGTATACAAGTAGTGGTGCCAAGAATAGCCCATGAAACGCCGAATGGAGAAAAGGCCCTGTCGCACCCTGCTCATCTGCCAACGCTGGCCCAAAGAGTGTTTTACTAACTCGTTCCACCAATGCCTGCTTTCCTACAACATAAGCTCCGGTAGGAGTTATTGTTCCTCCGGGGTTCTTAATGAGAGAACCAAAGCAAAGATCAGCTCCCACATGAGTAGGTTCTTTTTCTTCAACAAATTCTCCATAGCAATTATCAACGACAACGATGCCGTTAGGATTGATGCTATGAAAACGCTCAATAATGGTTTGCATTTGCGTAATGTTTAATCCTTCAAACCAGCGATATCCCCCAGAACGCTGTAGCCAAAGGACATCAGCCTTTGAATTGTCTTGGCCATTCCAAACAGACCATTTCCCCAACAAAGGTCTTATATTTTCAAAAACGCTATCATACGGTTCGAACGGTGTAAATAAGACCGATTTATCCTTTAAACCCAAGCTCGATGCTACAAGATACGATGCATGTGTCCCAGATGAGATGTTCGGCCGAACCAATGCGTCCTCTGCTCCAAAGTACAAAAAATACACGTTTTCCAATTTATCTCTACCTAGATCATCTAAACCATAACCTGTGGATCCCCATAAATCTGATTCGGAGAGCCTTACAGCACGAAATGCATCGAGAAGCCTATTGTAATTTACCTGTGCTATTGTCCAAAGTGCGTCTAACATAAACTGTGACCTCCTCACAAAGATCATCAAAGGGCTGAGAAGCATCAAACCAAGTAATGCTGTCATCCTTCTTAAGCCATTTCATTTGCTTTCTAGCATAATCCCAGTGTCTGTAGAATATTCTCTGCTTGAGTTCTTCAACACTTGAGATATTCCCTTTTAAATAGTTGCACACTTCCTTATAACCTATTTGTTTTAAACAAGGGCTACTTTCATTGAACTGTTTCAATAAAGCCTCAACTTCCTCAATGAGACCTTTCTCAATCATGGTGTTTACTCTCTGCATAAGTCGCTCACGATAGGGATCTCGCGGTATCATCAAACCTATCTTTATATTTGAATTAAAACGCAATTTATTATAAACCTGCGCTTCTGATGGTTTCTTGCCCATTCTAAGTATTTCCACAGCGCGAACGAGTCTTCTTTCGTCACCTATAGCTATTTCTGATTCTCTCAAAGGATCATACGCCTTTAGCTCATTTCTCAAGAAAGATTCACCAAACTTCACTAAATCAGATTCTACTTCAGACCTAATACTGTAATCAGTACCTAGCGACGCATAGCTGCGCTCGCCAAGTAGAGCATAGTAGTAGAAAAGTGTACCAGCTACCAGTATAGGCGTTATATCCTGCTGCCAAAGATCCTCAATAATTTCTGAGCAGTCTTGTACAAATGATCCTACGGAATAGAGCTCTGAACAAGAAAGGCAATCGACAAACCAATGCTTTACAACGCTAATGGACGTTTTTTCAGGCTTTGCAGTTCCAACACTCGTCTCCTTGTAAAAAGCTCCCGTATCTATGGATATAATGTTCGCAGCCTTTAGCTCTTGAGTCAGGTAAAGAGATAAATTTGTCTTACCGACACCGGTAGGACCAAGAACACTAATTAGGAGCCTTTCCATAAAGAACCCATGACTTCGCTTCGGTAATCAAAACATCACAAAACTCTCCTACCGTATGTGCGTTATTTGCATCGAAAACGACCGTTTTATTTGTTGCTGTTCTACCAATGAATTTTCCATTTTCCTGATCTATCCTATCAATAAGAACGCTTTGCAGTGTGTTTACATATTCTTGATTTATACCATAGGCAATTTCCTCTTCTAACTTCATGACTTCGTCGTAACGTAACCTCATCACTTCGTCTGGGACAAACCGGTCAGACCACTTTGCGGCAGGAGTTCCTGGACGTGGAGAATATATTGCCATATAGATAACATCAAACCTCATCTTTTTCAAGAACTCCAGTGTATTGCTAAAATGTTTTTCTGTTTCTCCTGGAAATCCTACTATGAGGTCAGTGCCAATAGCCACTCCTGGTACTCTTTCTCGAATAAACTGAACAAGCTCTTCAAACTGCGCAGTGGTGTACTTACGATTCATAAGACGCAATATTTCATCGTCTCCGGATTGTAAAGGTAAATGATAATACGGTGCCATTTTATCTATGGATGTAAGCCTTAGAATGTCATCTCTAGTGAAATTTGCAGGGTGTGGAGACATGAATCGTATGCGCTTTATCCCGTCGACTTTTGCTACCTCTTCTACCAAGCGGGCGAAATCCCAGCCTTCTATGTCTTTTCCGTAATCGTTCACGTTTTGTCCAAGCAATGTGACTTCCGAAGCACCTGCTTGTGCACATTCTTTAACCTCTTCTAAAACAGATTCAGCAGGTCTTGATTGCACTCTACCTCTGGTATAGGGGACAATGCAATACGTACAAAAATCATCGCAGCCTTTCATTATGGTAACGTAAACAGAGTGTTTTTGCTGACGGCTTGAATGTCCATATCCGTCGAAATCTACTCTTTCATCGCCAGTGAGCAACAGCCTATCACCGTTCATTAGCAATTCAGGAATTCTTGCTTCATAAGAAGGGCCAACGGCAGCCTGGACATGCGCAAATCGATCTAAAAGTTCTTTGCCTCTGGATTCTACCATGCATCCCATTACTATTACTTTTTTGCCCAATTTTTTGAGTGCCGAGATAGTGCCTATGGCCCTGTCTTCAGCATGAAGCCTAACAGAGCATGTATTCACTAAAACAACGTCGCTGTCAACAGCGTTACTTGCTTCTTCCCAACCCGCTCTCTTCAACAAACCGCTAACCATTTCACTATCGTTCTTATTCATCTGGCAGCCATATGTAAAGATGTAATATTTCAAGATTAATCCTCTCCCTGTTCTAAAAAGGAAATACGAGTAATTGAACGTTCGGAATCAGAAATATTTATGAATACTCCATTTATTATGTTTCTCCCTTTCGCTAACTCATACCGGACGGGTCTGTTATTCAAAAACTTACCTATCACAGCTTCTTTATCCATGCCTAAAACGGAGTTATCGTAAGGGCCTGTCATACCCACGTCGCTTATGTATAAAGTTCCATTTGGTAGCATCTTTTCGTCAGCAGTCTGTACGTGGGTATGTGTGCCCACCACAGCATCCACACGCCCATCAAGGAAATAACCCATCGCGATTTTTTCACTTGTGGCTTCAGCATGAAAGTCTACCAGCTTTATTGTTTCTTTATCAAGACGACGCAGAACATTTTTTACAGATGAAAAGGGATTATCGATGCAGTCCATGAATACTCTCCCCTGTAAATTTATCACTGTTAGACCCTTCACTGAATAACATGAACGATCTTGCATATCTGGATAATTTGCTGGAAAAACAACCATGGGGTAATTCTCGTAAACATCTTTCCATTCTTTCCAGTGGAAGGCATGATTCCCCGTGGTAATCACATCTACGCCACAGTTTAAGATTTCCTCCACAGCTTTTCTGTTTATTCCGAGACCTCCAGCGGAGTTTTCGCCATTAGCAACAACAACATCTGCATTGAGTGACGTCTTTAGATCCTGCACATGGCGACTCAGTGCTTGGCGACCACTCCGCCCGACCACGTCTCCGAAGAACAATATCTTCATTTTGCGTATTCTGCGACCCTTGTCTCACGTACTACAGTAACTTTTATCTGACCTGGATATATCAGCTCTTCTTCTATCTTTTTAGCAATATCTCGGGCTAACGCAAATGCTTCATTGTCCCCGATAACTTCAGGATGAACGATAACACGAATTTCTCTTCCCGCTTGAACCGCAAAAGCTGATTCTACACCATCAAACTCCTTAGCTATTTCTTCCAACTGTTGAACTCTCTTTATGTAAGCCGCATAATTTTCTCTACGTGCGCCTGGTCTAGAGGCACTTATAGCATCAGCAATTTGTGTTATAACTGCGTACATGCTTTCCTGAGGGACTTCATTATGGTGTGACGCTATGGCATTCACTACCACAGGATTCTCCCTGTATTTTCTGGCTACGTCTGCTCCTATGAGTGCGTGGCTACCTTCTATGCTATGGTCAAGCGCTTTTCCAATATCATGTAATAGACCAGCACGTTTCGCCAGTTGTGTGTCAAGATGAAGTTCGCTGGCGAGCATACCTGCAAGGAAACCAACTTCGACCGAATGACTCAGGACATTCTGCCCGTATGATGTTCTAAACTTCAATTGGCCAACGATGTGCTTTAGATCCGCATTCATCTCCCTGATACCAAGGTCCCTAACAGCCTTGTCACCAGCCTCCACAATTTCTTGCTCAATGGCATCTTTTTCCTTAGCAAAGATTTCCTCTATGCGAGCAGGTTGAATACGTCCATCGATTATGAGCTTTTCTAAGGTTCTTCGAGCAATTTCTCTTCGAATAGGATCAAACGAAGAGACAACGACTACTTCTGGTGTATCATCGATAATCAGATCCACGCCTGTGATACGTTCAAAGGTTCTGATGTTTCTTCCTTCACGACCTATGATGCGGCCTTTTATTTCTTCTGAAGGAAGTTCTACCACCGAAATTACAGGATCTTCAGGCTTTTCGGTCGTCAGACGTTGCATTGCGCTAACAATAAGCTCTGAAGCTTTCTTGTCAGCTTCTTCTTTGAAATTCTCCTCAAATGTCCTTATTTTCTCTCCAAATTCCTCTTTCAACTCTTCTTCTAATCGTGAAAACAAAAATTGTTTTGCTTCATCAGTAGTCATATTTGCTATCTCCTGGAGCTTCTTAACAGCTTCTTGCTCAAATGACTCTGCAGATTTAAGCTTTTCTTCTGCCAGTTGCAATTTTTGCTCAGCTCTTTTCTCTTTTGCTTCGATAGAGTCCATCCGTCTATCCAGTTGCTGTTCTCTCTGAGAAAGACGTTGTTCAAGCTTGTCTAGCTGTTCTCTCCTCGATTTTAATTCCTTGCTTGTCTCAGCAATCATAGAAGAAACTTGTTCTTGAGCTTGCTTTACCAACGACTCAGAGCGTTCCTGAGCTTTCTTTTCTTCCTCTCGTGCTGTTTTTACAATGGATGAGGCCTCTGACTGAGCATCCTCTATCATCTTTTGAACTTTCGATTTCGTCGAGTTTATAGCGTAGAAGTAAGCTAAAACACCGCCAACCACTATGCCTATGAGTAAACCAAATATCATCATCGCCATTAGGTATCAACCTCCTTCATGAACCGTGAAATCATTTCGTACGTAAAGCCTTGTCTTAACAAATACTGAATGATCTTTTCCTTATCTTGAATCTTGTTTTTTGCTTTTTGTAAAGCATTGTCTAAACTTTTATGCCAAACATCATCATTATCCAACAGCAGTTCCATATCCGCAGAAACCTTTCTCTCCCACAATCGGTTTCGTAGATACAATGGACCTTTTCCATGATTAACTGCACGCCTAATTTCACCTTCCAAAACCATTTCATCTAAGTTCGGAAAGTATGAATTGAGGCGTTCATTGACAAACTCTTTACATTCATCAGGAACCTTTTCCAATAACTCGTGTTTAGAATAATCTTTACGCGAAAGACGTCTTAATATTCCAGACCAGCTTTTTTCGCAAGGATCCATGCACTTACTCGTCGCTCTCCACTGGAAGCTCCTGTAGAGTTCCTCGAACAGCTTTTTCTATTTCAGAAAGGCTATCTGGGTGCTCTTCAAGAAAAGATACTGCATTATCTTTACCTTGCCCAAGTCTTATGTCATTATATGAATACCAACTTCCACTTTTTTGAATAACACCAGCAATGATGGCTGCATCTACCACGGAAGCCGTCCAAGATATCCCTTTTCCAAAATAAAGGTCAAACATGGCCGTCCTAAATGGAGGAGCCAATTTGTTCTTTACAATTTTTGCTTTAATTACCGCACCTTCACTGGCATCTCCGCTTCCGCCAATATTTTCTGATTTGCGTAGTTCAATCCTGGCCGAGGCAAAGAACTTGAGCGCGCGCCCTCCTGGAGTTACTTCTGGATTTCCAAACGTGATACCAACTTTTTCTCTAAGTTGGTTAAGAAAGACAATTGCAGTACCGGTCTTAGAAGCTATACCGGTCAATTTTCTAAGGGCTTGTGACATGAGACGAGCCTGCAAACCCATAAATGAATCACCAATTTCGCCGTCCAATTCTGCCTTTGGAACTAATGCAGCAACAGAGTCAATAACAATAACATCTACAGCACCGCTCTTGCTTAGTTCTTCAGCAATTTCCAAAGCTTGCTCCCCATAATCTGGTTGAGAGATATAAAGGTTGTCTACATCGACACCCAGCTTTCTTGCATACACTGGGTCCAGAGCATGCTCAGCATCGATAAATACAGCTGTTCCACCATTCTTTTGAGCATTAGCGATAATATGTAATGCAAGTGTTGTCTTACCTGCTCCTTCTGGACCGTAAATTTCTATTATTCTTCCACGAGGTATGCCCCCTATCCCGAGAGCAAGATCCAACGTGAGTGCGCCTGTGGATATAGTATCTACTTGCATGGTACTTCCAGATTCTCCTAACCGCATTAAAGAACCTTTCCCAAATCTTTTTTCAACATATTGGACTGTCATGTCTAATGCTTTTTGTTTATCACTTTGATTTTCTTTTTCACTTGTTTCCATGGCATTTCCTCCTTATTTTAATTATAAAGCTTTAAGTGGAAATTCTTCGTAAACGGAATATATAGGCCCCTTATTCGTCAATTTTGATTCAAAAAGTACGATTTTGTTAACTGTCCACGTAAAATTATCACTTGGTAGCTTATTAATTATATTGTGTATGGCTGTATTTGAATATTTTATACGTGCCAATGTCACATGAGGAGAAAAACGTGGGTCATTGAGACCTGTTCCAGTACACAGACAATCATGAATAGCATTTAATTCGCTCTTGCCTTTTATAACATCCATGAAAAACACGCGTGGAGGATGCCCAAAAAAGTTATATCCTCCTACAGTGACCTCAAAGGGTAAGAAGGTGCTTAGATCACTTGCAATTGTGCTGATAAAACCCACATCAGAAATGTCACCGAGAAAAAGCATTGTAATATGCAGGTTTTCAGGTTCTACAGCTTTACCTATAACATGAGCCTCCAATTCAGGCTCAATAAAGTTCTTATAAAACGTCCTAAGTTCTTCTGAAACAGGAACACCAAAGAATAACCTCATAAAAAGCTCCTGGAAATTGTGTCCAGAACCCAATAGGCACTAAGAGTTCTATTTCTTAACCGTCCATGTCTGAAGCTCTTTCTCATCGTATGTTTTGACTCGTCTGCAATAAAGCATGCCGTTACTATTCCCCTACCGCTACCAGCTTCAGAAGATGGCCCAAGGTTTCCTACCACTGCAACCATTATGTCTTTCTTCGGTAGTGCCCTTGCCAAAGAAAGAGCGGTATCAGCTGACGTAGGCTCATTAGTATCCACACCTAACATACGTTTTTTTGCATCAACTGTATAAACGACATAACCACTATCGAACACTTTCGATGAACCAGGTAATAATGTAAGCCAGGCCGCCACTTGGCCGCCTGTACATGATTCTGCTACGCTTACCGTTCTATGAGAAGTTATTATCCTTTTCGCCTTTTTTATGGCCAATGAGTACACCAGGTTCTGCTTTTTCCACAACAACCTCCACCATCTCCCCGGGCTCGGCGTTGCCTTGGGCAACAACGATACCATCAATTTCTGGCGCCTGTCCCCACATGCGCCCAACAAAACTACCGTCACTGCATGCTTCTACCAAGCACAAAACACTTTTCCCTATATGTGTTCTTTCCCATGCCACTTGAAGTTGAAGTGCTACGTTTTCTAACACATTCTTATGCTGCTGTATTTCTTCTTCGCTCAGTTTCTGTGGCAATTGGTAAGATGGCGCTTCCTCTTCGTCGGAATAAGCAAATACACCAACATGATTCAATTTACCTTCTATTATCAAATCTATAGTATTTTTCAAATCGTCCTCGCTTTCCGTTGGAAAACCTGCTATAAGCGAGGTACGCTTTACATTTTCTGGAAATACTTCATCAACCAGTTTTAATGACTCAAGTGCTTTGCTCCGAGAGTAGCCTCTGTGCATCAATTTTAATAATCTATCTGATCCAGACTGCAGAGGTATATCAAAATAAGGCAATATACGCCCATTGTCACGCCATTTACTTAGTAGGGCCTCATTGATGTAGGAAGGATTAACGTACATGATTCTCAACCAAGGTATATCAGTATCTCTAAGTGCGTCGATAAGCATCGATAATGAAGGCTTTCCATAAAGGTCTGTACCCCACGCTCCACTATCTTGAGACACCAACACGACCTCTTTTATACCAATATCTGTCAAAGTGTTTAGTTCATCCAATATGTCTTTTATCGATTTGGACTGCAGAGGTCCCCAAAACTTAGGGATAGTACAATAGCTGCAAGTACCGTTGCATCCTTCAGCTATTGAAACGTATGCGTAAGGAAATGTCAAAATAGAGCCATCCATATTCTTTGCTTTTGTAACAAAGCTATTAACATCCATGCCTTTTATGACCGCATTCATTTCCGGGAGTTCTTTACTTACAGTATCTGTTCCAAAGCGTAGTGGAACGCAACCAGCGAAGACTATTTCTTTATCAGGGTATTGTTCTCTAAGTTCCAAAGCGTTGACAACAGACTCTTTTACTGCATCAGCTATAAATCCACAAGTATTAAGAATTATTACATCTGCATCGTCTGGAGAATATACAACTTCATTATTGGCATAATCGAGTGACTTATAGAAATCTTGCGTACGCACTATATTTTTAGGACAGCCTAACGTTTGTACATAGATTCTTTTTTTCTGGTTCAATACTGGACCACCTTTCTAATTCTTTGGCCCTTAACCAGTGATTGTATAGAAGCCTTTACATCAAAAGCAATGACCTTATGCGAAGAACCGCTGCCATAACCGATGAACAAAGCATCTGAAGGGCAATCCTGAGCAGAAAACACACCTTGTGTTTTTGACCACAAATACTGATTTGTCAAAGCCATGAGCTCATCCTTGGCGCACAATTTCTTATTTTGGATAACAGCCATCGTGCCTTTATAGGTGAGTAGGGTTTCATAGGAAAGATCTAAATATGAATCATCATTAGCAAATGTACCGATATTAACCCATAGAACCCTTTTGTCTGATGTTATGGGTTTATTTGAGACGAGTATGACATCCGTGCTCAGACCCTGAATAATCTTATCTACATCTTGAAAAGGGTAATAAACCAGCGCCACCACATGCTCACTATTCATTGCTTGTAGGATGTCTGGAAGCTCTTCTACCTGCCATAGATTACCCATGTATGTTTCGTAAGGTAACAGCACTGTATAAACAGGCTTCGACGACTCAACCAGTGCATTCTCAGCAAAGCTTCCAGCAGCAAACAAGCAAATGATGCCAAAAACAGCCAAAAAAACTTTAGCTATTCTTCCCAAAAACGATATCCACCACCTGGTCAACCGTATCCACAAAGTAGAATTTCACTTTTCTTTTTACTTCATCACTTATTTCTTCCATGTTGACTTTGTTGTCCTTTGGCAGAATAACACGATTCAGCCCAATGCGATGCGCAGCCAATACTTTTTCCTTAACGCCGCCTATGGCGAGAACTTTACCTGTAATAGTTATCTCTCCTGTCATCGCTAAATCATTGGGAACCGGTTGCTTCTTAAGTGCACTCACCATAGCCGTGGCAATGGTTATTCCCGCTGATGGGCCATCCTTCGGAATTGCACCCTCAGGAGCATGTATGTGTATGTCATATTTTTTATAGAAATCTTCATCTATACCTAAATCTTTTGCGCGACTACGAACATAAGTCAATGCAGCCATTGCTGATTCTTTCAATGTTTGTCCTAAACTTCCAGTTAGAATAAGTTGACCTTTACCTTTTACAACCTGGCACTCAATGAGCATTGTCTCGCCACCGAATTCTGTCCAAGCAAGACCGGTAACGACACCAATTTCGGGTTTTTCCAAAGATTTACCGTAGTGGAATTTAGGTATGCCCAAATATTCTTCTACATTTTTTACACTAACACGTGAATGAGAGATGTTACTCTCCAGTTTTTCGACAGCCATCTTTCGAAGAATATTGAGCAGATTTCTCTCCAAATTACGTACTCCCGCTTCACGCGTATATTCACGGATTATTTTTAGAATAGCTTGATCGGAAAACGTAACTTCGTTTGCGGAAATACCGCTTTGTTCATACAGTTTTGGTAATATGAATTGCTTTGCAATGTGAAGCTTTTCATCTTCCGTATATCCCGGGAGTCTTATAACTTCCATTCTGTCCAGCAATGCAGGCGGTATAGAATAAAGGTTATTTGCTGTAGTGACAAAGAAAACCTCTGACAGATCAAAAGCTACTTCCAAATAATGGTCTTGGAAAGCATAATTCTGCTCTGGATCTAATGCTTCAAGCAAAGCAGCTGATGGATCACCCATAAAATCTGACGAAAGTTTATCTATCTCGTCCAGTACGAACACAGGATTCTTTGTCCCTGCTTGTCTTATACCTTGAATTATGCGACCAGGCATAGCTCCAACATATGTGCGCCTATGGCCGCGTATTTCCGCTTCGTCTCTAATGCCACCCAAAGATACACGGACAAGTTTTCTGTTTAAAGCTGTTGCTATTGCTTTCGCAAGGGAGGTTTTTCCTACACCAGGAGGACCGACCAAGCAAAGAATAGGAGCCTTTGGGAGCTTTGAAAGTTTCTTAGTAGCTATGAATTCTACGATGCGTTCTTTTGCCTCTTCCAAACCATAATGACTTTTATCAAGTTTTTCCTTCACTGCGTCGATATCATCTTCATCGTCTGTCCTTATGTTCCACGGCAAAGAAAGAAGCCAATCCAAGTATGTTCGTATAACAGCAAGCTCGGCCGAATATGGAGGCATACGTTGCAGCCTGTCCAACTCTTCTTCAGCTTTTTTCAGCGCGTCATCTGGCATACCACTTTCTGCGATGCGCTTCTTATACTGCTCGATCTCTATGGTTCTTTCATCCTTCTCCCCTAATTCTTCTTGTATGGCTTTCAGTTGTTCTCGAAGGATGTATTCTCGTTGATTTTTCTCCATTCTCTCTCGAACAGTTTCCTCAATCTCTTGAGATAATTTCAAAACTTCAATTTCTCTCAAAAGTAATTGAAGAACATGTTCAAGACGTTCAGGAATGGTCAATATTTCAAGTATTTTCTGTTTTTCTTGATAGCTTATGAACATGTTGGCAGCTATCATGTCTGCAATCTTGCCAGGGCTATCCAAACCACCGATGCCAGCAACTACTTCCACAGGAATTCTTCCTGACAGGCGCGCATATTCTTCAAAACGTGCCACAGCGGCTTTTACAAGCGCTTCCGTCCGCGTTGGATCTCCCTCTACTTCGGCAAGTTCTTCATATTCGGCTTCCAGATAATCACCATTGTCAGAAACCGTGGCTTTTACCCTCGTTTTAGCTTCAATAACAATTCGGACAGTACCATCTGGAGCCCTGAAAATTTGTATAACTTCGCCTTGAACACCTATATCATACAAATCGTCAATAGATGGGTCGTCAGTGTTTTCATCCTTTTGTGCAAGCAAAACAACTTTCTTGGAGCCGTTCATTGCTTCTTCTAAGGCTTTTATGCTTTTGGGCCGCCCAATAAGCAATGGCAAAACTATACCCGGAAACATTACAACATTCTTTAAAGGAATTACAGGTAGTTTTTCACTCATAATTTGCAACACTCCTACCTTCGGCTAGATCAAGTTCTGTTAGGAATATGGGTTCTTCCCCTTTTAAGCATTTCGACGTTATTATCACTTTCTTGATTTCCGGTTTTTCAGGAATATCGTACATTAAATCGGTAAGCGTTTCTTCCATAATAGAGCGCAAGCCACGAGCTCCCATGCCTCGTTTTTGCGCTTCTTGTGCCACCGCTTCAACTGCTTTATCAGTAAATTCCAGCTCGACACCATCCATGGCAAAAAGTGCCTGATATTGCTTCACCAAGCTGTTCTTTGGCTTCGTAAGAATCTCCACCAAATCAGCGTTTGACAACTCATGGAACGTGGCAATAACAGGAAAACGCCCAACAAATTCTGGTATCATGCCAAACTTGAGTAAATCTTCAGGAATTACTTCGTCAAGAATGGCATTACTATCCAAAACTCTTTGTTCTGACATAAAACCCACAGTACGGCGTCCAAGACGTTGCCTAATAATGTCATCTAACCCCTCGAAAGCTCCACCTACCAAAAATAGGATATCAGACGTGTCTATTTGGACAAACTCTTGGTAGGGATGTTTGCGACCACCCTGGGGTGGAACATTGGCGAGTGTCCCTTCAACAATTTTTAGCAGTGCTTGCTGAACACCTTCGCCAGATACATCGCGCGTTATAGAAGGATTTTCGCTCTTGCGCGCAATTTTGTCTATTTCGTCGATGTACACAATGCCATACTGGGCTTTTGAAATATCCCAATCTGCAGCCTGGATCAACCTAAGCAATATGTTCTCTACATCTTCACCGACATAACCAGCCTCCGTCAAGCTCGTTGCATCACTTATGGAAAAAGGAACATTCAACAGTTTTGCCAAGTTTTGTGCTACATATGTCTTGCCTGTACCCGTAGGACCGATGAAAAGAATGTTGCTTTTACCTAAATCTGCAGCTATGCGATCGCCTCTTAGTTTACTTCTCACACGTTTGTAATGGTTGTAAACAGCCACCGAAACAATCTTTTTAGCATGATCTTGACCAACCACATATTGGTCCAAGAAACTCTTTATTTTCGATGGTGTGGGCAGTTTCCCGTCAAGAGCGGAAAAATCTGCAGATTTCTTTTTGTTAGCGTCCAGCAGTTTGTGAGCATCTTCTACACAGTAATTGCAAATATATAGGCCATTAGGCCATGCAAGCATTTGATCAACTTCATCCGCTGTCCTACCACAAAAAGAACATCTAATTTCTTTCGGCATAAGTGCTAATCCTCTTTCCCAGGACGCTTGGTTATAACTTGATCAATGACACCATATTGCACAGCCTCTTCAGGAGTAAGAATAAAATCGCGGTCTGTGTCCTCTAAAATCCTGTCAATAGGCTGACCCGTATGATGACTCAAAATCTCATTTATACGTTGTTTGATTCTTACCAACTCTTTTGCTTGTATTTCGACATCGGTGACTTGACCTTGTACACCACCCATAGGTTGATGCAACAAAATACGAGAATTAGGAAGCGCAAAACGTTTCCCCTTTGCACCCGCTGCCAACAAAATGGCTGCCATACTTGCAGCTTGGCCAATGCACATTGTAACCACATCTGGTTGGATGTATTGCATCGTATCGTAAATAGCTAAACCATCTGTTACTACACCACCAGGAGAATTTATGTACACATAAATGTCTCTTTTAGGATCTTCTGCTTCCAAAAAAAGCAGCTGTGCTATAACTAATCCAGCCATCTCAGGCTCAACTTCACCGTTGATGAAAACAATTCTGTCTCTAAGTAACCTCGAATATATATCGTAACCACGTTCGCCGCGAGGCGTTTGTTCTACTACATAAGGTACTAATGGCACTTGTTAACCCTCCTCTTTATCTGCCGCTACATCGACCTGATCGTCACTACCTTCCGATGCAGCAACGGTACCGATTTTTTCTTTCAATGCATCTATTAACTCCTGAATCTCAAGCTCATACTGAGCTTCCTGTCTATTTATACCCTGGCGAGTTTTCATATATTCAGATACTTCTGTGTTTTCAGCTTCTATGCCCATAGAGCTCTTTAAGAACTCCAGTATGAAATACCGCCTCAGTGATTTATTAACGTTATTCCTTATCTCAGTCAAAACTTGGTCTGGTGTTTGCTGCATTTGAGCAGCGTAAGATTCAAGAGTGAGCCCTCGTTCATTTAACATATTCATAAATTCTTCATAGCGGTGATCGTACTCCTCTTCAATCATGGATGTCGGCAATTCCAAGCTAAGCTGCTCAGCGATTTTATCCAGAATATCGTTCAGCCACCCATCCACATATTGATCTGTCTTGTAACGGCGAATTTCATCTTCAGCAGCGTTTCGAAGTGCTTCTGCGTTATCAAACCCAAGATCAGATGCAAGTTCATCAGTAAGCTCTGGTTTTACCTTAGCTTTTATGTCTAATAACTTTATTTTTATTTCAGATTGGCCATCAGGCGTCTTCATTGTTTTCTCTTCGCCCACTGTCATCCCTTTTAACAATTCGTCAGTACCTTCAAGGAACTCTTCTTTTCCAATTTCAACAGTAGTCCTCCTCGGTTTAAGAGGATTACCCTGTTCATCCAGTAAAGACCATTCAATTTCAGCAAGCTGACCATCTTCAGGTTTTTCGCTATCAGTACTTCTTATAACTGCCTGATCTTCGAGAAGATGATCCACTACTCCTGCAACCTCATCCTCATTCACTTGCTGCTCTTCAAACTTGGGAAGAACCTCGAAGTTTATTTGCTCAAACTTAGGCTGCGGAAGGAGTTCCACAGATATTTTTACAAAACCCTTGTCTTCTTCAATATTTGCTTCTTTTACAAGAACTTTATAAATAGGAGCGTCGAACTGTGAACCTGCGTTATCCAATATGTCATCGACCATTTCGTCCACAATCAGTTCTTTAAAATAGCTTGGGTTAACGTAATTCTTGACCAAGCTGACAGGTGCTTTGCCCTTTCTAAATCCGGGAATCTGAATGCTCTTGGCTAACTTTTCCAACGCTTTATTTTGAAGGGCTTGAAACTTCTCTCCGTCGTAATTTTCTTCAACCATGACCTCCACAGAAGAAACTTTGTTTAAGTTCATGTCAGACCTCCTCCGATAATGTCAACTACTTTTTCAGATTTAGGAAAATAAAATAAAAAATGGTGCGAAGGGCGGGATTTGAACCCGCATGGGTTTAGCCCACTGGATCCTAAGTCCAGCGCGTCTGCCAGTTCCGCCACCTTCGCACCGTCTTTGGTGGGCTGTACAGGACTCGAACCTGCAACCCACGGATTAAGAGTCCGTTGCTCTACCTATTGAGCTAACAGCCCAATGGTGAGCCCGACAGGATTCGAACCTGCGACTCCCGCCTTAAAAGGGCGGTGCTCTACCTGCTGAGCTACGGGCCCAACCTTTTTAAATAGTATCACAACTTCAAAATACTGTCAACAAAATGCTTTAATGAACATTTTTGTAGCATATAATTCAGTTTATGGGTGTGGATGCTAGGAATGAAATAGATCGCATAGTCTCTTTCTTGAGGTCTTCGTTAGAACACTATAAGAAAGAAGGTTTTGTTGTCGGAATCAGCGGCGGATTAGATTCTGCTGCTGTCTTAAAACTTTTGCTCCAATCAGTCGATAGGAGCAAAATACAGGCTTTAGTGCTACCGGAAAAAGACACTCAGAAGTTATCTACCTCATTGGCATTAGATTTACTGAAAGCCGAACATGTTGATTACAAAGTCTTGTCTCTAACTCCTGTCTTGCGTTATATCGGCATTTATAGAGATTTACCACTTTCTTACATTCCAACTCGCTCCTTGCGGGAAAGACTTGTTAGAAAGTATTACGACAACTATACGAAGGAACTCGGTAAGCCAGTGTTTTTTGGCCAGAATGACTATATTTCAAAACCGTTACCCTACTTCTATCAAGGAATTGCATATTACCGTATTAAGCATAGGGTGAGAACCGTTCTCCTTTATTATTACGCTGAACAATTGAATTATCTTGTAGCGGGCTGTACTAATTTGACAGAACGACGTTTAGGCTATTATGTCAGGTTCGGCGATGATCTAAGCGATATCGCTCCTATAGCCCATCTTTACAAGACCGAAGTAAGGCAGCTATCTCAACTGTTGGGAGTTCCTAAAGAGATCTTAGATCGTCCACCTACACCTGACTTGCTCCCCGGCATAACAGATGAATACTCAATGGGTGCCACATATGACATGTTAGACGGAATACTAGTCGCCTTAGACGCAGGTTTATCATTAAAACTGATAAAAGAGAAATACCCAGAAAAGTTAGTAGACCTTGTCCGTGAACAGATCGGAAGAACAATAGAAGAGCAAGAGAAACCGTTAATGCTCGAACGACTTCAAGAATGATTTTTCGTGTCCCACATATCCATACCTATCATGCAGTTAAGTGACATAAATGTTACAAGCCACAAAGTCAGAAAATAACGTGATTTCAAAAAGTTTAGGTATTTTTCGAGTCGTAAAACTCTAGATCTTAGCTATTGTTGTTTCTTTGGTCCTCTTTCAAATTTCTTTCTGGTAAGAATAAACTCAAGTATTCCAGATGAACGATATTACGAAAACGTGAAAAAGCGAGGGCATATACTTACCCCCTGCCTACTGGGAAGTTCTTATGCTATCTTTAATGCTCACGCTTATGATAGAAACAGCCATATTAGGGCATCTTTTTCTCAGTTTGCCTGCAATTTGCAATGCTTCACTAAGCTTAGCGTATGTTGTACTTCAAAAAGCTGGATTAACACAAGAAGTGTTAGCAATCATGGAACACGTTCGATGGGAAAAATCGTTAGGTTAGAAGCTGGAATCTGGCTGTTTTTCGTATTCAGGTCCGCAAAACCAAGAATGTCATCGCTACATGAAATCCTTCTTTAGTCGTAAAATACCGTTGGGGTTAAGGTATTCAGGCAAACTCTAAACTATCGCAACACAGGGCTGAACACATTTCCCATCCCCTGAAACAATGTCCATTAATGTACCTCAAGAATTCCTAAGAATGCTGGCGCGCCTGGAGGGGCTCGAACCCCCAGCCTGCGGATCCGAAGTCCGCTGCTCTATCCAATTGAGCCACAGGCGCACATTTGTGGTGAGCCCGACAGGATTCGAACCTGCGGCCTACAGCTTAGGAGGCTGTCGCTCTATCCAACTGAGCTACGGGCCCAACAATGAGAACATATTATGGGGTGAGCGAGGGGACTCGAACCCCCAGCCCCTAGATCCACAGTCTAGTGCTCTAACCAATTGAGCTACGCTCACCATAAGTGGTGAGCCCGACAGGACTCGAACCTGCAGCCCTCGGCTTAGAAGGCCGATGCTCTGTCCAGTTGAGCTACGGGCCCATCGTGGTCGGGGCGGGCGGATTCGAACCGCCGACCTCTTGCTCCCAAGGCAAGCGCGCTAACCAAACTGCGCTACGCCCCGCCCGCAGTAATTTATTATACCATCAATCTCCTAACGTGTTCTCCTTTGGCATAAATCCATTAACAATCGGCATACGCCAGCCCTTACCAAAACTTCTGGGAGAAATCTTTGGTCCCACAGGCGCTTGTTTTCTCTTAAATTCGCTTCCTTTTATCATCCGGAGAATTTTGCTTACGACTTCATTGCCATACCTTTGCGTTAAGTTTTCGATTGGAATATTACTGACCATGTAATCATTGATGAATGCATCCAGTATGTCATATGGAGGCAAAACATCTTGGTCTTTTTGGTCCACATTTAACTCTGCAGATGGAGCCCGAGATAATATGCGCTCCGGTATCACAGGATTTAGATCATTTCTATAACGTGCCAATTGATAAACCTGAGTCTTTAGTACATCCTTGATAGGAGCAAAACCTCCAGCCATATCGCCATAAATTGTTCCATACCCAACAGCAGCTTCACTTTTGTTGGAGCATGACAAAACCAAGTAACCAGTAGCATTGGAAATGTAAAACACAATATTTGCTCTTATACGCGCCTGAAGATTTTCGTCAGCGATGTCGAAAGACTCCTTGTGAAGTTCATTCCTAAGTGTGTTGTCAAATGTTTCAAAAATGCTATCAATACTCAAAACCATGAGCGGTGAATCGAGATTATCGCTAAGCTTTTTTGCATCCTCGAGTGAGTCCGGACTATTAAACCTTGTCGGCAAGTAGATGAGCTTAACACGATCAGCACCTAGTGCGTCCACGCTCATCGTGGCAACTAACGCGCTATCGATTCCACCCGAAACAGGGACGATAACACCTTTAAAGCCCTGTTTTGTGACGTAGTCTTTTATACCCATAACGAGCCCTTTATATATATTAGCTATAGAATCAATTGGAGCTTCTACGAGGTCGGAAATAGGCTTCTCATCTGAAGTCTCCATAGGAACATCAAAACAATGCACGATGCTGTTAGATTCATTTGCCAAGAATGAACTGTCATTGTGCAAGATATCATTACCACTGGAAGCAGGCACATTGACCAAAGACAGAGATTCTTCGAATGATGGCATAACTGCTTGAATGTCACCGTCATCGGACACGACCACGCTGGCTCCGTCAAAGAGCAGTTCATCTTGCCCTCCCACCATATTTAGGTAAACAATGCTTACCTTTGATGTCTTCGCCATGTGCCTAATGAGGTTCAATCGACTTTCCATCTTACCATGTTCAAAAGGTGATGCGTTTATAGAAATAATGGTTTGCGCTCCCTGAGATGCTTCCCACTGAGCAGGCCCGTCGGGCCTCCACAGGTCTTCACACACAATGATGCCCACTGTATGATTAACAAATCTTATGATGGTTCCGGTCTGCCCTGAACTAAAATACCTCATTTCATCAAACACATCATAATTAGGTAAAAATACTTTTCGATGGGTACCGATAATATGGCCGTTGTTTATTACAAAAGCTGCATTATACAGCTCCCCATTTGTATGCTCGGGACACCCAATGATGACAGCTTGGTGAGAATTAACAGCTTTAGCGATTTTTGCTACGGCAACCTGACTTTCTGCAATAAAGTCTTTATTGAATAGCAAATCTTCAGGTGGGTATCCTGTCACACATAATTCCGGAAAAACAACTATATCCGCGGTGCTGAGTTTCTCAATACAACCAAGAATCTTTGTTGTATTGCCTTGAATGTCTCCTACCTTTGGGTTTATTTGCGCTAATCCTATTTTCATAAGCTTGATTATATAACAAAAAGGAGGGAAGCCTCTTTGAATGGCCTCCCTCCTTTTTGTTAAGGTATGCGATAAGGAACGCTAATTACACCTTTTTAGGGAATGATTGTTATGCGCCCTACTATATCGTAATCAATGGTCTTACCTTGCGCCGTCATCTGTTTAAACGCATCAATTATGGCATCACGTACTACCACAAAAGTGTTAGTAATGTTAGCACCATTCTTAAACTGAGCAAAGCCATCTCCACCGGTAGCTAAGAAGTCATTGGTAGCAATCTTGTAAACGCTGTCTTCGCTAAACGTCTTTCCGTTCTCAAAAGTGATACTAACTACCCTCTGGCCAATTGGTTTGCTCGTGTCACACGTCCAACGTATACCAGAAGGCTGAAGCTGACCCTTACTAACGCCATTTGCATCAGATTCCCCT
Organism: Coprothermobacter platensis DSM 11748; assembly: GCF_000378005.1. Taxonomy (GTDB): domain Bacteria; phylum Coprothermobacterota; class Coprothermobacteria; order Coprothermobacterales; family Coprothermobacteraceae; genus Coprothermobacter; species Coprothermobacter platensis. The sequence goes on along the minus strand of NZ_KB899040.1, from coordinate 617,127 downwards.
TCTTTAAGGCAAGAACGTTCTAACAAAGCCTTCACATCTGTTCCTTTCAGGTCCATTACCACAACCGTGTTGTCGAAAGGCATAAGCTGCCAAATGGTACCAACAGTGATAGTCCCAGTTGGAATATCGATGCGTATACCACCAGCATTCTGGAAAGCTGCGTCAATGGTAGCGCTCGTAGCTTTTTCTGCAGCATCAAGAATTATATCTGATGTCAGATCACCTAAATTCGATTCGCCATTGTAATTTCTTGTTAGTCCATTTTTTGTATATCCAATTTCGGTACCGAATACTGGACCAACTTGATCGTCATATTTCTTTATAATTGCAGCAATATCTGGCACTTTTGTATTCTCTGTAACAATAGGCGCGATTAATGTTGCCGTATTCATGAGTGTGCTTCCAGTCAGTGTATCGTACAGAATTCCGATACCGCCTATCCTTCGACCATTATACCAAGCTTGAACAGTAGGAACACCGTCTACATAGCCAGCAACAGATGTGTGGCTGTGCCCAGTTATAAGCGCATCTGGTTTATAGCTTGCAATCTGTGTTATAGAGTCGCTTATAGAATTGCCAGTAATGGATCCTGTTTTCGCGTCTTGGTAAGCGCTGTCATGTGCAACGACGACGACCAAATTAGCTTTATCTTTTAACTCTTTAATATATGGTTCAACAACTGTAGCACTCTCAAAGCTTAAGCCCCCGACTATTGAAGGATGAGCAGTTATGGATGTTTCAGCCGTTGTGTAGCCGACGACACCCACTGTCAAGAATCCTTTTTGGATAACAGTGTCAGGTTGCGCCCAGTCAACAGGCTTGCCGGTTGCTTTTTCATAGATATTAGAAGAAATTATTGGGAAATTCGCCTTGCTCATGTTCTGCTTCAGTACGTCTATGCCCCAATCAAATTCATGGTTACCTATAGTCATGGCATCTACACCTAATGCATTGTGCAGTGCAATGAGGGGTTCACCATGAAGAGCAGTGGATGTGCCTGTACCCTGCATCAAGTCACCAGCGTCAAAGAAATAAGTATAAAGTGGATTTTCAGACCTATATTTGTTAACATACCAAGCTATCGTTTCATAGCCGCCAACAGTTGCTTTTAGCGAACTATCGTTGTAGAAAGTGCTGATATTGCCATGAAAATCATTAATACTCAGTATGCGGACGTTCGGGAATCGACTCCAGTGAAGCATGTTGACCAGTTCGCCTTCAGTTATGATGTCCTGAGGAGCGATTTTCCCATCACGGGTCTCAAGCCAACCGAACTTTAATGCAGCAGCCACATATGGACGCGCCCATGCGGATACTTGGTCTTTATCTGAATAAGTTGCCAAAATCGAAGCAGTTTCTTCATCACTTGGCAACTTGTTGGCAGCCTTTAACCCACGTAAAGCTACTACCACGGCTTGTTCTCGTGTTAGCTCGTTATTAAGCCTAACGGTACTATCCCCGTACCCTGCATACAAACCTGTCTGGAGTAGAGGCTTTACGCAGCTATTGGCATTTGGATCCAAATCCGTGAACGGTGGAATAGTTGCAGTGGGTGTTTCCGTCACATACACGGGAGTAAAGAAACATGCTGCGCTCCCTCTTGTGAGTGTTGCCGTAGGCCCTTCATACCCGCTATAAAGGGTTTTTGTTTGGTCAAGCGTAGCGTAGTCATTCACAACGGTGGATGTGCTGTAGAGTAGATAAGTAGGCGTTATAGACCAGTTATTATCCGTTTCTGGAGCGATCGTTTTCTTTTCTTTAATGTATTGAATTATGTAATCGGTTATGGGATAGTCACTTTCCCACAATTTTTCTGCGCCCTTCAAAGCAGTATTTCTCATTCCTTCGAATCTGTAGTTATTAATGGCGATAGTGTAGGTAGCATTCATCTGCAAAGGCTGGCCCTTGTACATCAAATCTACGACACGATCACCGGCAGGTCTCGTTACATCTATTTTGTAATCGATACCATCAGCAGCATCATAGTTGTAAGCACGGAAATTGGGGTCGGAAGATATTTTAGCGCCATTGAGCGGATCATAGCTGTAAACAAAATACTTAGCTGATGCTTCCAACAAATCTTTGATCATTTGACCCGTAACATTTGCCTTGTAAAGCGTGTTTGCATATATGTAGAGGGCATTAACATCTTTTACAGTGATTGGGCCCTTCTTAAATGTTGGCACGTTAGTAGGCAATATAGCTTGGATAGCTATATCGGTTCCTGCTGCCCATTCCATAGCTTTTAGCTGCAAATCGAAATAGGCATTATCGGATACACGTGCACCTAAGGAATCCAAGGTTGGGAAGTCTTCTGTAAATTCACCTATGGGTGTACGAATGTCCTTCAATACTTCTTCTTGCTCGCTGGCAAGCATATCAACGATGTTCTTATCTTCTTCATAATCTTTCATATTAACGGTGGTGCCGGTTGCTTGTGAAACCTTCCATGTACCATCATCTGCTTTTGTAACGGTAATATCAATTCTTCCCACCGCGTTAGCCCAAGAATTAGGCTGTACGACAGGTACCGTGGTACCAAAAGGTGTTTTTATCACTTTAGCGAACTGTGAATGGTCATGTCCAGACAAAACTGCATCTATCCCGGGAACTTTCGTTACAACCGAGTAAATAAAATTCTCCGGATACTCTCTTGTACTCTGGACATTAGTTTCAGGATCGTACTCAAGGCCAGAATGACCTGCTAAAATCACGACATCAACTTTTTCCTGATTTCTCAGTATGTTGACGTACTTGCTAGCAGTTTCAACTGGGTCTATTAAGTCTGCACCTTGCAAATTAGATGGCTTTTCAACTTTCTTCACGACAAGTGTAGTCAATCCAAGAATCCCTATCTTTACCCCATTTCTCTCCACAACGACATATGGTTTGAAATAAGGTTCATCTGTTCCCGCTTTAACTACATTCGCGGAAATCACTGGAACATCCAATGATTTAACAAAGTTTGATAGTGTGTCCATACCAAAATTGAATTCATGATTCCCAAGGACGACAGCATCGTACTTTAGGTAGTTCATCACCTTAGCCATAGGGTTCACTGTAGCTGTCAAGTAGTTTTCTACCATTGGTGTTCCCTGTAGAAAATCGCCGTCATCAACGAGTACTGTGTTAGGATTTTCTTTGCGTACTTGGCTTACGTACGTTGATGCCTTAGATAAACCGTAGTTAGCGGAAACTTTGTCTGTGCCATAATCATAAGCTAAAATGTGACCATGCACATCTGAAGTTTCCAACACGGTAATCTTAACGTCTTCCTGGGCATTTACGTTCATAGGGATAACGAAGCCGATAACCATAGCGAGGACTAAACCCAAGGAAAGAACTCTCTTTAAGGTCTTACCATCCAAAATTAACACCTCCTCCAATAAGCTTGTGTACATAGGTTGTTACTTTTAAAATTATACGACGCTTGGTTAAGAAAGGGTTAATGATTTTACAAAACGAGGCTGTAAAACTGAGTATCTACCGAGTATTTTTTCATTTGTTAATGGAAAAGAAATCTTCTGCCCAATTACCTATGTTTCCCAGACCTGCAAATAATACGACATCGAAATTCGACAGAATTTTTGGTAAGAATTGGAATAGTTCTTCTTTATCAGGAATAAAGTATTTTTCTTGCGTTACAACATCTTCGTACATGCCGTAACTGCTTATATCTTCATGTGGCTCATCTGAAGGATAGATTTCGGTAATCACGACATGTGGCCACTTCGATAACTCCTCGACAAAATCTGAGAAGAGTAGCTTATACCTGCTATAACGATGAGGTTGAAATACCAGCAAAACATTCATGTTGTTTTTCTCGAAGACTTCTCTTAATGCTCTGAACTCCGTGGGATGTAATGCAATATCAACCATGATTTCTGTTTTGCCCAACGTACCAAGTATCTGTTGCCTACGGCGAGGTGTTTCAACATTTTGGAGGGCATCAGCAGCACGTTTTGGATCGGCTCCTGCCATTACCATAGCAGAAAAAGCCATACCTAAGTTCCAACCATTATGCTCACCGAAAATTTTATTGTTCAAAATAGTAAATGTCTGCTGATTATATTTTAAATCGATTATCGGATGAACACCTTGTAATTTAATGGAATCGATACAAAAGTCCGGTGCGCCATAGCCGTACCAATAGAGCTTTCGGCTACGCGGATCCATGTTCTTCAATAGCGAATCGTTGTAATTCAACAAAGCTATACTGCTGTGTGGCTGACCATTGATGTACTGTTGCATCGTAGACGCTAGATTTTCCATACTACCGTAGAAAGATAAATGATCATCGTCCAAATTAAGAATAACCTTAATAGAAGAAGGAATTCTCAACAAGCTACCGTCGCTTTCGTCAACCTCACCTACCACTGGGCCATTACCCAGTTTTGCATTGCCTCCTAATGCATTAACAACGGCTCCTCCTATAAATGTAGGCTCGAAGCCAATTAAGTCCAAACCCTGAGCAATAAAACCGGTAGTAGAAGACTTACCATGTGTTCCAGTGACGCTTATAGAAAGCTTGTCATCCATCAAATCAGACAGTATCTCAGAGCGATGTAACAATGGCACATGCATTTCCATAGCTGCTTGGAACTCAATATTATTGGGCTTTATAGCTGATGAAAAAACGGCATAGTCGACACCATTCAAATGGCTCGCATTTTGACCTACAAGTACACGAACATTGTGTTCTTGTAAATCCTTTTTGGTCATAAACTGCTCTTGAACGTCGCAACCAGAAACGGTTGCACCTTTTTCAGCAAGTATCTTAGCTAATGCACTCATACCCATTCCACCTACCGCAATGAAATGGTATGATGCATTCCAACTAACCATGCTATGATTTCTCCAAAATGACTTTCGGAAGCGCCGTTTTTTGTCCCATTCTCTTCTTTAGTTCTCTTCGCAAGAATGTTAAAAGATTACCTGGCATTTCCATTTTGTTTGCAAAAATCTTAACTACAGCAGGCAGCGTTGATACCTGAACAGCATAGTAGAATTTATATCCGCTGACCAGCTCCTCTAATGGTTTGATAAGTTCTGTGAGCTCACGAGACTTAAAGGTTAATTCCAAATCGTATTGAGCCATACGAATGGCAGTTCTTATTTTGTCGATATTGTAGCCTTGGATAGCCGACGCAGGAACAACAGCGTTCCGGTTTACCCAAGGGAATTTCTTTGTAAAAGCATCAGACAAGACCTTGGCAGCCTCTTCTGGATTCTTCGCCAAATCAATTTTGTTCAGAACTGCGATATATCCTATACCTTCTTCTTCGGCGATGCGTATAACCTTCTCATCAAGTGCTGTAAGCCCCATGGGTGCATCTACCACATGAAGAAGCACTTGTTGTCTTCGCAGCCTATTCTCAAGCCGCTTTACAGCGAGCATTTCCGGTACAGTAAGACGCCGCAGATCGCCTTTTCTTAAACCAGGCGTATCTGTTACTTCAATTGAGGTGTCTCTTATGTTTATTGTTTCAGATACAAAGTCTAAAGTGGTTCCAGGCATGTCAGAAACTAAAACTCTTTCTATGCCCAGAAGTTTGTTCATGAGTGTCGATTTACCGGCATTGGTTCTGCCTATAACAGCTACATGAAACGAAATATCCTTGACTGGTTCCTCTCTATCATCATCTGAAAGAAAATTCCACATTAAATCAAGCAAATCACCAGTATTCCTGCCTGTTGTCGCAGACACTAATTGTACGTTTTCAAAACCAAGCGTGTAGAGCTCATGGCTCGAAGGGTCTTTCAGAAGATCCATCTTATTTCCGATTACTACAGTGGGCTTGCCCATCTTTCTTAAATCAGTTGCAATATCATATTCCACTGTGGTAAGCGGTCTACTAGCGTCTACAACAAACAAAATGACATCTGCATCTTTTGCAATGCTCAGTGAACGACGCCAAAAGGATTCTAAATCTGATTCGCCTCGGTATAAACCACCCGTATCGACAAGTTCGAAATAACGCCCTCTCCACTCAGTTATACGTGTGAGATAGTCACGTGTTACTCCAGGTTGATCATATGTCAATGCATCACGACCGCCCACAAGACGGTTGAATAAAGAGGATTTCCCAACATTAGGAGCTCCGATAATCACAAATCTTTTCATATGCGCTAACTATTCTATCATATGCGTCATAAACAACGTAAAGAGGAGTAGATGCTCCTGCAATAATGCCTACGCAACTAATCTTTTGTACAAATTGCTCTATTTGAAGTAAATCTAAAGTGAGTAATACTTTTTTGTGGGCTTCCTGAGCCTTAATAGCAAGATGTTTAGTATTTGCGCTGGTAGAAGAACCGAGGACAACAAGCGCATCACAGTTTTCTATAAGTTCATCTAGTGCTTTTTGCCGCCCTTTTGTAGCAAAACATATGGTATCTACTACTGAAAATCCTTCATTTCTAAGGTCTTGAAGCACACGAGGGTCTGTAGTACTTTGAAAAACAGTAGGGAAACGTGGATCTATTGCCTTCCCATTCTCTCCTGCCAGGATGTAAGAATCATTCGGAAGGTCAGATAAAAGCGCAACTACCTCTTGATGTTTTGGATCACCAACGATGTTAACTTTTCCAGCACTAATGACCGTCTCTTTTGCCTTCTTGTGGACAAATAGGACTAGCGGACACACAGCATCCACAATATGGCAACCTTTATTTTTTAATTCAGCCACTACATCTTTCGACGTGCCATGAGCTGACAGGATCACCCAACAGTTATCAGGAATATTTTCCAAATGCGGTTCCAGAATCAGCCCTTGTTTTTGCAGGTCTTGCATGACTACTTCGTTATGGACCAATGGGTGTATGCAATACACAGCATCATGTTTCTTAAGAAGTTTCTCGCATATTTCTATGCTGCGTTTGACACCAAAGCATGGTCCTTGAGGAAAAGCAAGATGTATCTCCTTATTACATTCCGTCATACGCTGTCTCCATACTACTCTTAATCATATTAGCAATGGCATTTTCTCTCATACCCAAAGTATCTACGGGAAACACAGGCTCTAGGAAAGAAACACTTACCCGACGTCCAAAGAAAGAATCCGGCGTAAGCCGTTCCAGTCCTTTTATAACGACGGGAACCACTGGAGATATTCGTTTGCGTAAAAAATAGAATGCCCCACTTTTAAAAGGTCCCATTACACCATCTGTGAAGATTTTTGCTTCCGGGTATATAACTACAAGTTTTTCCTTAGAAAGAAGTCTGTTTATTGTTTTTATCGTCGTTATATCTGGGGTATCTCGAGTAATGGTAACACCGTTTAAGGCATGAAGAAGAGGTCCCATTATGCTCATCAGTTCTTTTTTTGCAACAAAGTAAGCAGAGCGCGGCAAAGAAGCGGCAAGGCACACAGGGTCCCAGGCACTGGTATGGTTCGGGGTAAGTATCCATCTTCCATATGTGAGTGGTTGTTTCATGTCCACTTCTACATGGAATAACCCTTTTACTATCGGACCCAACACA
>NZ_KB899040.1:5162-607919 GCF_000378005.1 Coprothermobacter platensis DSM 11748 | reverse complement strand
CCTATATCATTAGCTAAACGCTTCCCTGCAGTGGTCTTGCCACTCCCTGCTAAACCATCTATCGCTATCTTCATAGACCGATGATATCCATCACTTCTTCTATGGTTTTTTGAGCAACTTCTTGTGCCCTCTTGTCACCGTAGTCAACTATCTTCTTAAGTTGTTCTTCATGTTCTAAATAATAGAAATATTTCTCTTGTTTAGGCCTTAAGTAATCCCATATGATCTCAGCCAACATGTTTTTATGTTCAACACAGCCGATACGTCCTTCTGTGCAACGCTGGTATATATCTGCCGAATATGTACCATCAACAAAAGGTTTCTCAAGTTGAAAAACAGTACATATGTCCGGATGGCCAGGGTCTGTTTTTCTTATTTTTTCTGGGTCCGTTATCATTTGTTTTACTTTATTTACAATTGTGTCCTTATCGTCCTCTATGCTAATAACGTTATTGTATGATTTGCTCATTTTTCTTCCATCAGTGCCGGGCAAAACAGGGGATTCATTTAGTACAGCCTGTGGCTCTGGAAAGCAATCCGTTCCAAACAAATTGTTGAAGCGACGTGCAATTTCTCTTGTGATTTCTAAATGGGGTTGTTGATCTTTACCTACAGGAACCATAGTTCCTTTATATAGTAGGATATCGGCTGCTTGCAAAACAGGGTATCCCAATAAGCCGTAAGGTAACGGCTGGTCTGCTCTAACCATGTCTTTAAGGGTGGGATTTCGCTCAAGCCATCCCACTGGGGTTATTGCAGAGAATATGGTAAACAGTGTTAAGTGCGCAGGTACATGCGATTGAATGAAAATGGTGCTTTTATCAGGATCCAACCCGATAGCGAGCAAAGTTGCAACAGCTTTTTTTGTATTTTCGGCGATTTCGCGGCTGCGTTCTTCTAAACCAAACAGTGCATGCCAATCGGCAACAAAATAAAAACAATTATGATTATCTTGAAGATTTACCCACTGTTGAAGTGCACCCCTTATATTTCCCAAATGGGGAACGCCGGTAGGTCTAATTCCACTTACTACGATATTTTCAGACAAGACAATGTCACCTCCGAAAATGTTGATTTCTCTTAATTGTTATTCTATCTGAGCCTTTGAAGTAGTTCCTCAGCAAGTTTATTAAAGCGATTTGAGCTTCCTAATTGTTTAAAAAAACGTTTGCGCTCATCCATATTACGAAAGCCTAATCCAATTAGAGCCATTGCATATTCTGACAGTGTTCTAACATCCATGTTCTCCTGGAGCGCTCTTTTTTCTAACAGGCTAAGTCCTTGTTCCAAAATGTCATCGAACAAGAAAGATTCGCCAAAAAAGCGCATCAAATCAAAACGAACAATATCTTTAATGTTCTGGAAAACCTGAGAGGAACGCATCAAATCACGGAACTCCATGAGAACTCGAGGTGCCGGTCTGCCCTTTACATTCACGTTCCGCAACTCTTCCTCGAGTTCCGGAGCCAATGTAAAGTTCAACTTGTTTTTATAGTTTATAGCTCGAAATGCTCGCGACGGATCTTCCAATATGGACCATCGTTTGATCAGCTTTATAGTTCTTCTCTTCAAATCACTCAGTCCCTGGAACGGATCGAGCATGCTCACTCCAGGGTTTAATTGAAGGGCAATGGCATTTATCGTAAAGTCCCTGCGCTCTAAATCTTCAATTATGTCCGAAGTTGCTACCTCGCTCAATATACCAGGTTTTTCATAATAATCTTTCCTGGCTCTGGTAAATTCAAGCTTGGTTCCATTTAATACACCTTTTACGGAAAACGTTTTCGGTATAAGCTGACAAGAGATGCCCATAGAACACAACACGTTGTAAACGGCTTCTACATCACCCTCGAAGGATAGATCAATATCGTCTGGCTCTTTTCCCAGAAGGTAATCTCTAATGGCTCCTCCTACTAAATAAACTTTTACACCTTTTTCTGTAAGCTTGCTAAGGAGAGGTCCAATCTGATTGTAAACTTGTTCTCCAACCTTAAGCACTTCGCTGGGATTTTCATAAAACTGCAAAACGCCTTGCCTTATGAGATCATCTGTGGTGGCAATGTAAAAACCGTCTTCCTTTTCTACTAGCAACGGCATACGTCGTTTCAAAAATGGATAAGCAGTGCTTAAGTCCTCATCTTGTTTGAAACACGGGAAAGGCTCACTAAACGATAAAACATCCCGTTCTCCGTACCCCAATCTGTTTAGACGTTCTAAATCTTGACGAGTAATGTAGAAGAATGTATGATCAGAACGAAGGCATACAACCGATAAACCATATTGCCTACAAAACTGAAGAGCAGATGCCACTGGTAAAGGCTCAATAAGTGTTACTTTTGAAAGTGTGATATCACTCACTAGGGTATACTTAAGCACTTCTTCTCTAATGAGTTCTGGCAATGTGGAAAACAGTGCTTCCACATTACCTCTGCTTCTAAAAATGAACGCATATCGGTGCCCTACAGGATTTAGAGACGCTAATAAATCCCACAAAGGAACGTTTTCCCGGGCACGACATATGCCTAGAACACGATTCTTACCGCCTACGAGCAAAACATAAGCATCTATTTCTTGAGTTGCCTGCAATAGCTGAACTATGGAGGATATTTCTCCATTTGTTTCCTTTTCGTAGACATAAGATAAACTAATGGTGTTACCCAGTATGCCTATTTGTTCCTGACGTTCGATGATCTTATATATCGCAGAAAAATGCGCTTCACTTAAAGGCGGGCTAATGTGGACATCCATACCCACAAGATTGCTGTGAAGCTGCCTTAGCAGCTTCACACTCTCTAAATCCAAGGGTTTTGTCGAGTCGTAACGGAGGAAACCAGTATCCTCATAAATACCAGAAAGAAGCAAACACCTTATATTATCAGGAATACGCATTAGATACCCGCACTGATTCAGCCACAATGTTACAGCACTACTATTCGCGCCAAAAACAGTACCATGGTGGTCGAAAATGTATTCTGCTTTCCAGTTGCCTACACTATCGGTATCGCAAAAAATAACTGTTTCGTCGACTTCAGAAGTCAAGTACTCTTCAACTCCTTTTACGAGTTCGGCAACATTGCGGTTCTTCGGCTCCGGCAAGAAAACTTTAGCCCCAAATACACTGCTTAATCCCAAGGCCGATCCGAAAGCGTCCAAGTCAACGCCCTTATGTACAACGATAACCATTATTCTTTGGAATTCGTGCTCCACCAAATGAGTGGTCTTTGAGCGCTTTCAGTTTCCTTTATAGTAAAAGAATGTGATAGCCTGTTCAAAGCATTATCTAAAGAATGCTGGTCATTGTAGTAAATGTGTGCTATTACCTGCCCTTTCTCTACCTTATCGCCGCCTTCGACAAAGAACTTTATTCCCACGCCATGGTCAATGGCATCTTCCTTTCGCGTCCTTCCCCCTCCAAGTTCCACTATGGCCATACCGACTTCGACAGTATTGTTGTAATCTAAGTAACCGCTCTTGTCTGCTTTAAGTTCGAAGATGTTTTTCGAGAGCGGAAGTATGGAATAATCGTCAATGACCTTTGGATTTCCTCCCTGAGCTTGAACCATTTCTGCAAACTTTTGTATGGGTTTACCAGAAGCTATGAGCTTGTCAAAATCGGGAACAGGCAGGTTTACACTGTTAAGCGTGTCCACATAAAGCTGCTTCACAAGAGCACTAAAGCGATTGTTCACCTTCCCTTTCAAGAAATCCATAGCCTCAATAACTTCCAGCGAGTTGCCTACAGCATAGCCTAACGGTTCGTTCATGTCGGTAACATGAATTTCAACACGACGTCCGAATTGTTTCCCTAAGCTCAGCATTATCCTACAAAGTTCTTTAGCATCTTCAAGATTCGTTATAAATGCGCCATTGCCCAATTTCACATCTAAGCTAACCAGGTCGCTGTTTACAGCGATTTTCTTTGACATAATGCTAGATGCAATGAGCGGCAGTGCTTCCACCGTGGCAGTAACATCTCTGAGACTATATAGCTTCTTATCAAGTGGCGCCAGTGCGTCAGATTGTGCCACTATAGCGGCTCCCACCTTTCGGAGCAAGTCTTTAAACTCCTCCGTGGAAAACTCCGTCCTCAATCCAGGTATAGATTCCAATTTGTCAATAGTGCCTCCGGTGTGCCCAAGTCCTCGTCCGCTCATTTTTGAGACAACTAAGCCTGCAGATGCTAGCAAAGGAACCAACGCAAGGGAAATTTTGTCCCCAACTCCACCGGAAGAGTGCTTATCTACTTTGATACCATCTACATCGCTGAGATCGAGCTTCTCGCCACTTTCCACAATTTCATCTGTGAGCCAATAGGTCTCCTCATCATCTAAGCCTTTAAGAAAAGACGCCATAAGCCAAGCCGAAACTTGGTAATCAGCCACTTTGCCACTTAAGTAGTTCGAAAGGAACTCATGCATGGACTCTCTGTCGTGTTTTTGACCGTCACGTTTTACTCTGATAAATTCCTGTGGTAACATTACAAACTCACCTCTTCGAGTAATTGCCAAATTAGTTCACTCAATGTATTGCTGGCTGTTTCAGCAGCCTGCAGAACCATTTCATGCGTTATTTCTTGAACAATATATGGAAGTGCAAGGTCTGTAATGACAGACACCCCCAGCACTGGAAGGCCCATGTGAGCCGCAACAATGCACTCGGGCACTGTACTCATGCCTACAGCATCTGCACCGAACCCCTGCATCATCTTCAATTCAGCATGCGTTTCGTATGTAGGACCGGCTACGGCAAGATATACACCCTCTCGCAAATTCACTCCTTTTTCCACAGCAATTTTCCTAAGTTTTTCCATGTATTCATCACTGTAAACATGATATAAATCTACAAATCGAGGACCCCATTCTTCAATATTTGGTCCGATGAGTGGGTTAACACCCATAAAATTGATGTGATCATTTATGAGCATGAGATCTCCTACATGGAACTTTGGATTTAACCCACCGGCTGCGTTCGTGACGATAAGCAGCTTTGCGCCAAGCAGTTTTGCTACCCTTACAGGGTAAGTAACCTCACTCAGGCTGTATCCTTCATAATAATGGAAACGTCCGTTAAATGCGAGCACTTTATTTGTGCCAATATGCCCAACAATAATCTCTCCAGCATGCCCTTTGACTGTACTCTTAGGAAAGTGTGGAATGTCCTTATAAGGAATTTCTTCCTCTACATTCATCTTTTGTACTAAATTACCTAACCCGGAGCCTATGATAATTGCAGCATCAATACTGCCGATTTTTTTCTCTAAGAATGATTTAGTTTCAAATACCATATCTTTTATGTCCACGAACTAACCCTCCTTCAAGAGATTCTTGCCCCAGCTCCTATTTGTAGAAACGCCCAACGCATCAATGACTGTTTGGCCTTCATGCACATAACCGGGGATGGTTCCTAATACATTGCTTTCTGTAAAACGCGGAGAAATAGCTAAAAACGGAACATACTCACGGGTATGATCTGTATGCTTTGAGTATGTAGGATCATTCCCGTGGTCAGCTGTCACAATAAGCAGATCATTGTTGGTCAAGCCTTGATAGAGTTCTTTAAGGCCTTGATCTATCATCATTATGTTTTCATAGTATCCCTGTACGTTACGTCTATGGCCATAGACCATATCAGAATCTACCAAGTTTGCATAGATTAATCCGCTTTTCTTTGAAGTAGAAAGCTCTTTTAAAACCTTCAAACCATCAGCGTCACTTTCCGTGTGAATGCTTTCTGTCATGCCTCTGCCTGCAAAGAGATCGTGAATTTTCCCAACTGCGCACACAGGAATATTCTTTTCCACGAGTTCGTCTAAAACAGTGTGCCCTAAAGGTGGCAAAGAAAAATCATGCCTTCTCGGCGTTCTGTAAAATTCTCCAACTTTACCAGCAAAAGGTCTGGCAATAACACGGGCTACTGCATGATCTCCTGTAAGAAGGTCACGAGCAATTTGGCACATATGATACAACTCTTCTACAGGAATTACATCTTCGTGAGCAGCAATTTGAAACACAGAATCGGCAGATGTATATACAATAGGGTAACCTGTCCGAACATGCTCTTCACCCAACTGTTTGATGATTTCTGTACCAGACGCAGGGAAATTACCTAATGTCTTCCTTCCGATACGACGTTCAAATTCCTCCATGATTTCCGGCGGAAAACCGTTAGGGTATGTAGGAAAAGGTGTAGTCAGAACCAACCCAGCCATTTCCCAATGTCCCGTTGTGGAATCTTTGCCCTTGGAGAGTTCTTGTAGTTTAGCCACAGTTGCAGGAACACTCAGAGGAGTACCATTAACCAAATAGCCCAGACCGTGGTTCCATAAGAAATCCGGAACGGGCCGGTCTCCTATGACATGAAGAGCTGTATTAAGCGATGGAATATCATCGTATTCTTCGCAATCAGGCTCAGCTCCAACACCAAAACTATCGATAACTACCCAAAATACTCTATCAAATCTCATCCTTACCGTCGCCTCCTAATAGACCTTTTTCTTCCACTAAGATTTTCAAAGCATCTTTATACACGTGCGTATAACGTTGAGTCGTAGTGATATCACTATGGCCCAATGATTCCTGTACTACTCTGATGTCAGCATAGTTAGTAAGTTCCGTGGCAAATGCGTGCCTCAGAATGTGTGGATGCGTACCCAAATATGTTTTTGTTTTTCTCCATAACCATGTTCTGGAGCGCTGCTTTCCGTTTTTATTACAAAACACGTACGTACTTTTCTGCTGCATTCCTGACAGATCCAGCTTCAGAGCCTCGGAAAGTGGGAGCATACGCTCTTTACCACCTTTGCCTCTAATGAGCATATAATCACCCGATATATCGGTCCATCTAAGGTTGAGAACTTCAGAAGCTCTAAGCCCACAATGAAGCATTAGTCTAAGCGCAAGCCTGATCTGGACATCTTTTATGCTTTCAATTTCCACATCCATCTCTTTCCACTTGGGTACATCTATTATCTTCTGAGGGATCTTGACCTTTGGTTTGCTGTTATCCATGGGAAATCCGCGTCTGCGCAGGAAAACGAAAAAAGAAGATGTTCCAGAAAGTTTTCTGGCAATGGTAGCCTGGGATAACCCCTTGTCGAAAAGAAACTGCCTAAACTGTTCTAAATCAATCGAGTGGAACTCATTTACAAAGAGAAAAAAATCTTCAACATCCTTACTGTAAGCAAGAACAGTCTTTTGTGAGGCCTGCTTCCTTAAAACGAGCCATTTCCGAAATGCTTGAGTAAGTGTTTCTCTTTGCTCAAGCAGAGCGCTAACGATGTCTTCATGTCCATTAACACAGTTGTCCATACATCTTCAATTTTAAGCGAAACGGGTTCCAAATTTTCACTCGGATCATTCATATTCAGTTCAGAGCCACTGCATTCTGCATAAAACAGATGTGTTACTTCATCACTATAGCCTGGTGTAGGATAAAAAGACCCTAAAGATGTCAGATTTTCTACGCTGAGACCAACCTCTTCATCAATCTCACGTCTCACCGCTTGGGATGGGTCTTCATCATGTTCCACAAGACCGGCTACAATCTCCAATATGATTTTATCAATGGCCGGACGGTAATGTTTAACAAATACGAGTTTATCACATTCTGTCCAGTATATTAAGGCGCCCACTGCATGCGGGCGCCTAACAACTTCATATTTCTCATTAACAATGTCTACTTGCAGAAAATTGCCTTTAAACAATGTTCTTTGCAAATTCATACCCAAGTTCAATTGCTTTCTTGTTAATTTCCACCAATTGAGGCCGTTTATCTCCCACTTTATGAACCATTGCACTTTCCAATTCTTCTATAGTAAATGTATCTTTCCAAAGCCACCCCATTACGCCAAGCATAACCATATTTGCTGCTTTTTGTGACCCCGATTGTTCTGCCAGTTCGTTGGCAGGAACTCTCAAATAAGTTACATCTGAACGCTTTGGTTCAATGGTGATCAGCGTACTATTCAGAAGGACTGTTCCTTTTGGTTCAACCATCTTTTCGAACTTCTCCATTGAGGGGTTATTCATGATAACAGCTATCTGTGGTGTATCAACCACAGGAGAACCTATTTCTTCATCAGAAATAACAGTGGTGCAGTTTGCTGTTCCGCCTCGCTGTTCTGGACCGTAGGACGGAAGCCATGTTGCATTAAGGTTTTTTTCCGTAGCTGCTAATGCTAAAATCTGACCCATAAGCATAACGCCTTGGCCGCCAAAACCGGCAATGACGACATTCTTCGTCATTTCTGCTCACTCCCTTCCACGTCCTTCAACACACCAAGCTGATAGAACTTGGCAAGTTCGTTCTTAGCGAACTCCGACGCTTCTACGGGTGTCATTCCCCAGTTGGTGGGGCATGTTCCAACAACCTCCAAGAAAGTGTAACCTGCCTTTGCCATTTGGAGCTCGAATGCGTGCCTAATATATTTTTTGGTGTCCGTGATGGCACGAGGATTATATAGTGAACTACGGGCGGAAAAAGCCGTTCCACCTTGAAGAGCGATCGTCTCTGCCATTTTTACTGGATAACCTTCTCGCTTTGGATCTCGCCCGTAAGGTGACGTTGTTGTTTTCATCCCAATGAGCGTCGTAGGAGCCATTTGACCACCGGTCATTCCATAAATGGCGTTGTTGTACATAAAGGTTGTAACATTCATACCTCTGATGGCTCCGTACATAGTTTCCGCTAGACCTATAGAAGCAGCATCACCATCACCTTGGTAAGTAAAAACTAATAAATCTGGATGAGCCAGTTTTATACCAGTAGCTATAGCTACAGCACGACCATGAGGAGCCTCTATCCAATCAATGTCAAGATAGTTGTAAGCCAAAACAGCACACCCTACAGGTGCTACTGCAACAGCTTTATCAGCCAGATTCATCTCGTCGAGTACTTCTGCAATTAAGGCATGCAGAATGCCGTGGTGACAACCTGGACAATAATGGTTGACAACCTTTTCAAGTGTTTTAGGTCTTTCGTATACTACTTTCATCCAGATCACCCTCTCAAAATTTGCTCAATTTCACTAGGCGTAAAAGTTGTTCCTCCTGGATGGCCATGGAATTCGTATTGCTTTGTGGGATCGTAAACATAGAGTTTTACGTCCTCAATAAGCTGACCAGCCGACATTTCCAACACAACAATTCGCTTTGCAGATTTTGCTTTTTGAGCCAACGCAGCCTTTGGGAATGGCCATAATGTTACGGGTCTGAATAAACCGATACTCTTGCCTTCGCCCAAAACTTTCTTTACAGCAGAAATAGTAAGCCTTGCTACCGTACCATAGGCTACAACCAGCGTTTCAGGATTATCTACACCTACGTAATCATATCTGGATTCCTTTTCTTCTATCTCGTGATATTTTCCTTGCAAACGCCAGTTGATTGCTTCGAGCTTATCTGGGTCAAGTTCCAAAGAAGTGTTCACGTTCTTCTTGTTACCATGACGGAATTTGCCACTAAGAGACCAATCTGGTAAAGGAATCTCTTCAGGGTCAGTAAAGTAGTTAAACTCCACGGCTTCCATCATCTGCCCGATTAGCCCATCTACAGCTACCACAACAGGGTTCCTATATCTGAAAGCCGTTTGAAATGCCAAAGGCATAATATTGATTACTTCTTGAATCGTGTAGGGTGAAAAAACGATGACATGGTAGTCACCGTGTCCGCCACCTTTAGTAAGTTGAAAGTAGTCACTCTGGGCAGCTTGTATGTCTCCAAGACCTGGGCCACCTCTCATAGCGTCCACAATTAATGCAGGTACTTCTGCACCAGCCATGTAAGAAATAGCTTCTTGCATTAGAGAAATACCAGGGCTACTTGATGCAGTCATTGCATATTTACCAGCAGCTGCCGCGCCGTAAAGCATATTAGATGCGGCCAGTTCTGATTCAGCTTGAATAAACGTCCCATTAACTTGTGGGAGACGATAAGCCATATACTCTGCTATTTCACTGGCAGGTGTTATAGGATAACCGAAGTACAGACGACAACCAGACCTGACTGCAGCTTCGCCAACAGCTTCGTTTCCTTTCATCAATATGCGATCGCTCATGCTCTCTCCACCTCCGGTTTATAAACAGCTATGGCTCTTTCTGGGCACGTCATGGCACAGTAACCACAACTTATGCACTTATCATTGTCAAAGATCTCCACAGGGTGAAAACCCTTGCTGTTTATCCTTGAAGAAATTTGAAGCACGTGCACCGGGCAAATGGATACGCAGAGCTCACACTGTTTGCACAATTCTTCGTCTACCACAACTTTTAGAGCTCCCTCATTCATGTCTTACACCTCCAACTTAAGAAACCTTTTTATTGGAAAAAGTGGCATATCTGTCACCTTTTCAACCTCTGGAATTAACTTTTCAAGCGTCACCAAGACACTCGGTTCTCCCAAATGCATATCCTTATAAAGTTCCAAACCATGCATGACCACGTCCACGTCCGTTTCGTCAAGTAGATGCGGGTTCAGAATAAAGCGTGGTTCCTCTGGCAGCATGGACAAGATTCTTCTTATGAGAAATTCAGATTGGGGTCGGTAAGGATTAACCACGACAAAAAACGAAATTGTCCGTTCTTTCAATAGATTTCTCAAAGTGGTCAATGGTACTAAACCAAGTTCACCGCCACCCATGTCCAAAACCACTTTATAACCTTGGGTAAGCCAAACCTCCGGCGTGTACTCAATAACAGGGGTGTCCATGTATTTCCATTCTTTATTCAAACTACCCTCTCGTCGGTCACCCATGTCAACGTCTCTCGCTCTCATCAGTGGTTTATACATGTCAGCATCATAAACTTGCACCAGAGAGAACTTATCCATAATATTTAGAGCTATCTCGGTTTTACCTGTCCCGCGAGGACCAGCCAAAGCAATAAGTTCATTACCATCAAAGAACGTATCAATGTTTGCCGTCATATTAGTAAGACTGCGCTTCTTCTATGCCACTGAGAACTCGCAGTGCACCTTCTGCCAAAGCGAGCATCTCATCTTCCCCGGGCACAACAAAAACAGGAGCAATCCACAAGATACGTTCTTGTATCAAGTCGACCAATTCATTCATATTGGCCAGACCACCGGTGATTATGATTGCATCTACATCACCTTCGAGTACAGCAGCCATTTGTGCAATCCACTTAGCAACTTGATATGCTGTTGCTTTTAAGACCAACTCAGCATCTTTGTTACCCTGTGCTATCAACGCCGCTATATCCCTACCACTATTGGTATTTAAGTGTGCTACCCAGCCGCCTTTCCCCACAAGTTTCTTTGCAAAGTCTTTTCGTTCAGGCTTGACTGTATATATATACTCTGCCAACTTCATAATGGGTAACGTTCCAGCTCTTTCAGGGCTCATTGGACCTTCTCCACCCAATGCATTATTCACATCTACTACGCGTCCTTTTTTGTGCGCGCCGATGCTTATGCCACCACCCATATGGGCAATAATGAAATTAAGCTTTTCATAAGGTAAAGAAAAGAAATCACGCGCCACTCTACGAGCCACAGCTTTTTGATTAAGAGCATGAAATATACTTTTGCGAGGCAGTTCTGGCCAACCACTAACACGCGCCACATCGTCCATTTCATCTACGACCACTGGATCCACGATGAAAGCAGGGCATCCCACTTCTTGAGCGATGGCGCTGGCAATGGGTGCCCCAAGGTTCGAAGCATGCTCACCATGCTTGGCCTCCATGAGTTCTTGGATCATTGCTTCATTAACACGAAATACACCACTGGGGATAGGCCTAAGTAGCCCTCCACGGCCTACCACTGCACTCAATGTCTTTATATCGTTACCATGTTTTTCTATAGCCTTTATTATTTCTTGCGCCCGAAACTCAAACTGAGATGCAATATTAGCAAACTGTGAAAGCTGATCACTACTGTGCTCCAAAGAATCCTTCCATAAGAGCCTATCATCTTCAAACCAAGCAACCTTTGTACTTGTTGAACCCGGATTTATTGTTAGTATTTGAAAAGGCATTATCGAACACCTCCAGAAAGAGCTAATGCTGCAGCAAGTGAAAAGAACTTGTTTTCGTCTGTGTCTGAACGAGACGGAAGAACGACGGGACAATTTGCTCCCAAGATCAAACCAGCCATTTTACCAAAGCAAGCATGAGAAAAACTCTTTCCCAAAAGATTGCCAGCTTCAATATCTGGTACTAAAAAGACGTCCGCATCGCCTGTGACATCCGATTTTACCCCTTTTATTTCCGCAGCCCTGGAACTATACGCCAAATCAAAAGCTAACGGTCCATCAAGAATAACATCTTTACCAAATTGACCGCGCTGAGCCATAACTTTTAACGATGCAGCATCCAATGTACAAGGCATATCTGGATTTGGTCTTTCTTCAGCGCACAAAGCAGCAATCTTTACAGTACTATATTCAAAAGACCTGAAAAACTCTACCGCATTCTCGATAATCTTAACTTTGTCAGCCAATGTAGGCGCGATGATCATACCGCCGTCGGTAACTCCAATAAGCTTATGATAAGAGGGCACCTCGAACAATGCCAAATGCGACATTAATCCTTTTCCTTTTAGGGTGAGCGTCTTATCGAGGATGGCTTTCAAAAACGTTGAAGTGCTCACAAACCCTTTCATAACAATGGAACAGTCGCCGTCAGAAACAGACTTTGCAGCCATAAACGCACTTTCTTCGGGAGATGAACAGAGTATGAATGTACCGCCTTCTGGAACGTAATCACTATGGTCTTTTTGCCAATCAAACACAACGAATTCCACGTTTAATTCCTTATGGGCCCTTTGTAAAGCTTCAGCAGCTTCTTCATCATACCCAGCCACGGCCACCCTTTGACCTGTTTTTGCCTTAGCCAAATTGACAAAATCATTCAGGCCCTTAATTACCATAATCACTCACCTCATAATCCTTTAGTGGCTCCACGTTTTTCATGACACGCCAAGCGCCCAAAGCCAGTGCCTCCATTTCATAACCACCTGGATATACTGCATAAGGCTTTTTCATCCAACTCGTATAACGTTTTATTCCATCAATCGCTTCTGGATTGTGCATTATGCCGCCTGTAAGAATTATTACTTCTGCACTTCCTTTTAAAACAGCATTCATGGCGACAATGTACTTCCCCACCTGATAGTACATGGCCTGTAAAACCAGTGCTTTGTTTTTGTCTTCTTTACTTAGAGAAAGAATGTCCTTAAAACTGTTAGTACCGAAGTAGGCTACTAAACCACCCTTACCAGAAATGCGACGATTCAACGCCTTCAAATCTGGCCAATTATCGTATATATAGTCGACAAAATCAGAGATGGGCAGCGAACCTGCACGCTCTAGCTGAAATGGACCATCTTCATTAGGATTTGTAGAATCGATCAGTCTACCTTTTTCCATGGCACCTATACTAAAACCACCGCCAAGATGAGCAATGACAGCTGTTAAATCATCCATGGTTTTGCCAACTGAATCAGCATATTTACGGGCGACAGCTCTCATATTAAGGGCGTGCAGCGCACTGTAGCGGGGGATTTCAGGTAGACCACTCACTTTAGCTTCCGGGATGAACTCATCCACAGAAACAGGATCTGTAAAGTAGGCTGGTATACCCCATTCTTGTGATAGGTTATAAGCCACTACAGGACCAATCAGGGAACTGTGCGTCGTCAAAACGCGCCCCGACATTATGTCATCACATACGTGTTTCGTTACCTTATAGGTACCAGCAGGAAGAGGTTTTATAGGGCCTCCTCTCGAAGCAATGCATACCAATTGGTTTTCTGAAACACCATTTTCCTTTAAGAAACTACGGACCTGTGAAAGCCTAAACGAGATCTGGTCAAGGTAGTGTGGCTTTTCTTCGATAATCTGCAGAGGTACTTCCACAGTTTTCTCCACTTTTTCAGCGACACCTGACTCCTGAAAAAGAAAAAGTGCGAGCTTAGTGGAAGTGGATCCAGGGTTAATTACCAGAACGTACTTCTCCAAATGATTCACCTCCTGAGAGCTGCCTAACTAGTTCACTAGCCAACTCAAGTGTGGTCGCAGTAACATATTGACCGGCAATCATCTTAGCTATCTCGTGAATCCTCCTTTGATCCTGTAACAACTCTATTTTAACACGAATTTTATCACCGCTTAATATTCGCTCCACAGAAAAGTGCTTCTGTGCTGCGGCAGCAACTTGCGGGTTGTGGGTTATGAGTATTATTTGGCGTGTTTGAGAAATATTTTGGAGAAGTTTAACCAAACGGGATAACGTTTCTCCACCTAAGCCAGCATCAGGTTCATCAAAAATTAGCACAGACTTAGGTAGACTAAGAATTGTCCTTAAAGCAAGTAATACCCTATTTCTTTCACCCCCAGAAAGAGATGAAACGGAGACCATTTCGCCACTCCGCATGACCCCAATCTCCGGTACTTCCAACCCTATTGGATTATTCTCTGCTTGCACCCAGTTCCAATAAAAAGTGCCGTCTACACCAGTCTCAGATAGGAAAGTCTGTACAGATGCCAAAGAGTCGTTTAAAGAGGTTTTTCTCTTGGAAGAAAGTTCTTTCCCAGTGGAAAGCAAATCTTTCTGAAGTTTGTCTTTGCGATCCATCAGATCAGCTAGTTTTTCTGGTAATCGTTCTATTTCAATGAGTTCATTATTTAACTGGTTTAACCGATCCAATATAGCTTGTTCTCCATAACCATAAGTTCGGAAATACTTTTCATAATGGTAAAGGCGCTCATTAATGCTATCAATGTCTGTTAATTCTTCTTCTGGTTCAGATGCATTAGCTCGATAAGATTGAATCTGTGCCCTCAGACTATCTGACAACTCCAGAAGTTCTTTTGCTTCCGGATAGAATGCGCTAAGCATCGATAAAGCATTTCTAAGCTTTTTTAATCCATCCATAAAGGGAGCATCATCTTCAGTGATATCCAAGACAATCTTGGTGTCTTCCACAATACGTTCCCGTTGGTTTGCACGTAACAATTGATTTTTTAGTTCTTCGTACTCGCCAACCCGTGGATTGAAGTTTCTAAGTTCTTCTAACTCTGATCGTAAACTTTCGCTAACCTTTGCTGATTGTGAAAGCTGTTCGCGAACACGCTTTATTGCAATGTCCAATTCTCTCATTTGACTAAACAAATGACTATAGGTTTCCCGTAGTTCTTCCAACTGCGCGAAAGAGTCTAACAAATAAACAAGTTCTTCAGGAGAATCAAGAATCTTCGCATCAAACTGTGAGGAGAGAACAACTCTTCCTTTGAAGAGGTTTCGCAATTCCTTTTGGCTTACTTGCTCACCATCAAGGAATGTTTTTTTTCTACTACCGCCGAATTGAAGAAGAACGCTGTGCTGCGCGTACTCCAAATCGACAGTGACCTGAAGCTGGCCACTTCGAAGATAAAAAGGAATGGGCATTGAAAAACCCAATGCGTTCGCCACAAGATTGATAAGAACTGTTTTGCCAGTTCCCGTTTCACCTGTTATTACATTTAACCCACTATCAAATGGTAAGTCCACATCCGATATGATTTCTGAACCAGTAAAAGTCACATTGGAGATCATATGCCTAACCAACCAAATTTCTTATTGATTTTGTCGTAAAATGACATGGCATCCTTACTTACAATGTGTACGACGCCATCTTTAGCATTCCATACACGAACTTGCTTAAATACGGGTAACTGACAGTTTGTACTGCCATCTGCCACCACCACAGAAGCTTTGTAAGCTTCCTCAACTTGAATGGAGATTTCTACCGTTTCTGGAAGTATGAGAGGGCGCAAATTTGTCTGATGAGCATTCAGCGGCGTTACGCAAAAACCATGCACACATCTGTCCATTACAGGGCCGCCAGCAGATAAATTGTATCCGGTAGAGCCCAACGGAGTACTAACAATAACACCGTCGCCTACCGCAAACATGACATTCAAGCCATTGACGAAAACTCTAATGGTGATAGTTGCATCATATCCTGGCTTTGCGACAACCAAATCATTCAGAAAAAACCCTTCTTCTGTACCTCCAGAACCAGCACTAAATGCCCATCGATACACAGGCAATGTCTCGAGGTCGAACTGGCGATCCAGGAACTCATTTATGGCGTTTTCCATGTCAGGTACATTATTTGGAAGAAAATTCAGACGTCCTGTCCCCAGGCTCCAAAATGGTTTTTGCAGGATAAAGGACATTTGAGCAGTTTTCAAAAACGTTCCATCGCCACCGATGGCCACCAGAACATCAGCATCATTCGCGCCAACTTCTTGCATTCCGCGTTTCTTCGCCAACTCACGGAATAATTCCACTACTTGGAAGGCAGACTCCTTCCACAAATGTGATTCGATATGAAAAGTCTTAAACTTCAATGAATACCACCCACCTACAGTTTAATCCATAAAAGGAACAAAAAAACGCAGATAGCGAACGGATGAAAGTTTAACTTGTGTGATTAAAATTGGTCTCTTTTTTTCTTATTCGCTGACACAGTAGGCTTGTTCTCTAAGAACAAATCCGTCAGTTTTGAGTTAAAAGCAAGCGTGCTTTGCGAATATTCATGGCGGCAGATGCGCTTTGCTATACCTTCACCATCTAACATGGTCAAATGCAAAAGTTCAGAACGCGATCCTGCCGGAACAAAAGGATCGTTAACTCCGATAGAAACCACTTTGTATCCGAGACTTCTCCAAAGCGCTGCGGCACCATAGTCTCGTATACCTTCTTCCAAGACATAAATTCGAGAACTTCCCTGAACGTTCTTTATAAGCACTTGTGGAATAGGTTTCACTTGATAAACACCAAATAGTTGACCTTTTAACCCTGTAGCTTTGAGAATATCTAAAGCCTTTAATGCCTCAGCTACTAATGGGCCATATGCGATCAACGTGAAATCCGTTCCATAACCAGTATGTATGTATTCACCTGAGCTGCTAAGGGACAGTTCGGGCATGCTCCCTTTGGGGTAGCGCACGAAACATGGTCCATCGCCTTCCAGTGCCTGATCAAGTGATAATCTCAATGTCATCTCATCATAAGGGGCATATATACGGCTATTAGGTACATGCAGTGCATAAGCAATATCCCATAGTCCCTGATGCGTCGGGCCATCTGCAGGTACAAGTCCGGCCCTGTCTAAAGCGAATATCACGTGTCTCTTCGCCAAGGCAACATCATGAATCAGTTGGTCATAAGATCGCTGGAGGAACGTAGAATAAACAGCTACCACGGGTATGAAACCATTCGCGGCCAATGCACTCGCGGTGATAACGGCGTGTTCCTCTGCAATACCCACGTCGAGAAACCTTTCCGGGTACTTTTCTGAGAACTTACTAAGGCCAGTTCCATCAGTCATTGCGGCAGTAATCGCAACAATTGGATAAGAATCCGCCGATTCGACCATTTTTTCTCCAAATGCATTAGTAAAGTTTCGTGACTGATCCAACGATATTTCTCCACTCATTATTTCAAATGGGCCAGCACTGTGGAAAGCCACAGGAGATTTTTCGGCTGGCTCGTACCCAGAACCTTTTTTTGTTAGCAAGTGGACAACAGTGGGCTTATCAAATGACTGAGCAATTCTTAGACCTACCAAGACGGAAGCCATGTCATTTCCATCAAATGGGCCCAAATAAACAATACCGAGCTTTTCAAAAAACGTATCCAACTGGAATGCTTCTTTGAGAGCCAATTTAGCCTTTTCCAGTGTTTCTTCGAGTCCATGTGCGCCAGCCTTACGGAGCGTGTTAGTTATAAATGTCTTAACAGATCGGTAAGCATTAGAAGACCTCAATTTTGCCAGGTATGCTGCCATAGCACCAACATTTTTCGAAATGCTATGTTCATTATCGTTTAAAACGATAACAATAGGAAGACCGCTTGCCCCTATGTTATTAAGGCCCTCGTAACTTACACCGTTTGTCAAAGCTCCATCACCTACGACAACGATCACACGTCCAGAATCGTTTTTAAGTTTCTTCGCCATGGCTTCTCCATACGCAAGGCTCAAACCTGTGCCAGCATGACCACAGTAATGGCGATCAAATTCCGACTCTACCGGGTCGCTAAAGCCAGACAAACCGCCAAGTGTTCGTATAGAAGGCAAATCATCAGAACGTCCTGTAAGCATCTTAAACGTATAACTTTGATGTGAAGTATCGAAAATCACCACATCCTTGTCAAGGTCAAACACATGAGCTAACCCCAACGTAATTTCAACCACGCCAAGATTGGAAGCTACATGCCCACCCTGAAGATGAGTAGACTCTAAAATGTGTTTTCTTATCTCACCTGCTAATACTTTCAGATCAGGTAAGCTGTATTCACGCAGTTTATGATAGTCCGGTATTTGCATGGTTCTCTTCGTAGCAAGTCCCTATAATGCCGTGTACAGCCTTAGCAAAACTATCATCGACAAAACGCTCGGATATATCAACCCATGTGCTAGCTATTACGGGTATCATTTTTTCATCTCCGAAATGCATCGTTTCCAAAATCGCTAAGCGCATTATCATTTTTTCCAAGTCACTATACGCAGCAAAAGATTTCGATTTTAAATGACTATCAATCCACATATCGACTTCATCACGTTCTTGCAAATAAAGATTGAGCAAACGTTTGATATGCCTCTTTACCCTGTCAGATTTGGGCAAGGACGGACTTAAGCTACGCCAAAGAGCATCTTTATCAACAACACCCAGCTCATAACTCATCAGCTCTTGAAGTAGCATCTCACGTCCTTGCTCAAACAGCGGTCCCCTATTTCTTGACATTTTCTATTTCCAGCAAGATTTCGTGGTCCACTTGCTCCTCAAAGTAAGAAGATAACAACCTATCCACAAAATCCTCAATTTTAGCCTTCAAAACCGCCATGTCAACATCAGAAGAAATGTCTATATTCATGTACACAATGAGTTTTCCTGAAGGGTTAACACTAATTTGGACACGTTTGAGAGCATCCTTGGGCGATAAATCAGCGACGCCCGGTATATCGACCAAACTAAGTGCCAAAGCAGCTTTTAGCACATTTATATCATCGGATTTGACATTCACACTATCCAACCCTCTCCACATACTCACCTGTTCTTGTGTCCACACGCACTAAATCACCCTCTGTTATGAATAGCGGTACTTGTACCACAGCGCCACTTTCCAGCTTTGCAGGTTTAGAACCGCCTTGAGCCGTATCACCTCTGACGCCAGGCTCCGTTTCTACAACCTTTAGTTCCACAAAGGTTGGCACTTCTATGCCTACAGCTTTACCTTGATAAAACTGGACGTTGACCATCATGCTTTCTTTAAGCCACTGCTGAACATCGCTCATGATGTCACCGGAAAGCGTTACTTGTTCATAAGTATTCGTATCCATGAAAATAAAATTCTCACCGTCGTTATAAAGATACTGCATTTGCTTTGTTTCCATGTACGCCCTTTGTACTTTTTCTCCTGCTCTAAATGTTTGTTCGATAGTAGAACCATCAGATAGTTTTTTCATTTTTACTCGTACAAAAGCGGAGCCTTTGCCAGGCTTTACATGCTGTGCTGTCACTACCAAATACAACGTACCGTCCAAGTCAATTATAATTCCAGGTCGTAAATCATTAGTTGAAATCAATCTTCATCACCTCACGCTTAAATAATTATACCATTATTATTTGGTCCAAATGGCTTAGCCTTTTAATTTTACCGCCTTCAAGAACGTAATCATCCTCTATCCTAACACCAAATTTTCCCGGTAAATAAATCCCTGGTTCGATTGTAAAGACATGCCCATCCACAAGCTTATGCTGGACCCTTTGAGAGATAGATGGGTATTCATGTATCTCTAAGCCAATGCCATGTCCTAAGCTGTGGCCAAAATTTTCTCCGTAACCATGTGATTCTATTACACTGCGGCCTATAGCGTCCAAATCTGCTCCAGTAGAGAACTCAGTTGCTGAAGCAGCTCTTTCATGAGCTTCTAATACTACGTTAACTACGTCCATCGCTTCCTTATCTACGTTTCCGATAGCCACTGTACGCGTAAGGTCACTGCAGTAGCCGTTAAACAGACATCCCCAATCTATAACTACTAATTCCCCATCTTCAAATTTCTTGTCAGAGGCTACGCCATGAGGTAGCGCTCCTCTCCAACCACTTCCGACGATTGTATCAAATGACATTCCTTCAGCACCAAGTTTCTTTGATTGGTACTCCAATTCTGCGGCGAATTCTTTCTCCGTCGCTCCAGCCTTGATAACAGGTAGTGATTTTAGAAATGCTTGTTCTGCAATATCAATGGATTTCTCTATATATTCGATCTCTTGCGAAGTCTTTACAGCTCGTCCAAATAGGATTTCTTCACCAACGTCCTTCAGTGCCACTCCTCTTTCAACAAGTTTTGAAGCCATATTGTAGCTAATGGAAGAACCATTAACTGCTATGGTACCCTTTAGTAAACCTCTCTGCGAAAGGAAGTCAAACAGCGGTTGTTTATACTCAATAACGTCCACGCCCTTCGTTTCTAATAGAGCCTGCTGTGTAAAGCGCGAATCTACAAGTAACAGGCGAACATCATTAGAAAAAAACGCATACCCTTCATCTCCTGTAAAACCTGTCAGCCAGCGTAACGTTGGTCGGTCGCATATGAATAATGCGTCTGCCCCACTCAAAAGCTTTTCTATATCCACAGAAAACACCTCCTTAAATACCACTCAAGTCCAGTAACATATTAAGCATCGGCTTATAAATTGAGTATGCCAGCAAATAGACAAAAATGCCCGCAATTAGAATAGACATGGACCTTATCATCTGCGTGTACATGGAGATAGCATTTGCTCTCCTTTGATCTGTTTGCTCAGCTATAACATGAAACGAAGATGCCAAAGAGTCATTTCTTTCTGCAATTGCAACCTTAGAAATGGTTCCAGCACCCCAGTATCTGCTATCTCGACTGAGTGCCATGCTCAAACGTTCACCACCTTCTAAGGTGTCATAAATGTCTTTGAGACGTACGTGCTGTTTTGTTTTTTCCTGTAAACTTATATCCGATAACGATTTTAAAGCGCTGGCGATAGGCATACCCGCATTCAGCATGGCATCTAAAGACGAAAAGAACCATGCGTGTTCACTCAACTTTCTTACGTTAAAAGGTACTAAATGCCATGAAATTCGCCTGTCGAGAATTACAACTAAGACGACTATATCCAAAGGTAAAAGGAAGAGCTTTGATCTCAAGCCCATTCCTGGTATGTAAGGCACATTGGCGGAGGATAGACCCATTTCGTTCAAAAAATCATTCATGAATGGAACAAAAAATAACCAGAACAAATTAAAAATAATCAATCCAACAGACAAAACCATACGTGGGTAAAACAGAACTTCTGATAGCGAACGTTGGAGGTTGCGTTTTGCCGCAATCTTTGATGAAACCTCTGCTAAGGCGCTCCTTAAGTTACCCGATTTCTCCCCCGCTTCAATGTAAAGAACAACAAATGGATCAATCTTAGGGCATGTCTGCAATAGGGTCTCTGAAAGAAGTGCGCCATCAGATAAAGATGTTTCTACTTTATCTAACAAGCTTCTATACTTGCCTTCATTCCTCAGGATAATCAGTGCATCAGAAAAACCATATGATCCGGCCATGAGCTCAGAAACATCTTCAAGAAATGCATCCACATCAGCTTGACGTGTAGCTTTTGGATTAAGAAAACTTCTGCCCATCTATTAGACGTTTGAGCACATCAGGATAGTTGGCTACTTCCAAGGCTTCGTCTACATCCACAAAACCATTTTTCACAAGCTCCATCAGCCTGTTTTCCATTGTTATCATTCCAAAAGAAGCACCTGTTTGAATGGAAGAGGGTATTTGATGCGTTTTCCCTTCACGTATGAGTGAGCGTACTGCCGGCGTAGCTATGAGCACTTCGTATGCCAAAACCAAGCCACCACCATTCCTGGGAAGCAGACGTTGGGAGACAATTCCTTCTAAAACACTGGCAAACTGGCTTCTTACTTGTTGCTGTTGGTCAGATGGGAAAACATCGACTATTCTATCCACTGTCTCTGCTGCAGATTTCGTGTGGAGCGTCGTTAAAACCAAGTGGCCAGTTTCAGCCAGAGTAAGAGCAGCAGAAATAGATGTTAGGTCACGCATTTCACCCAGCATAACGACATCTGGATCTTCACGCAGAGCGGAACGTAAACCTTCTGCGAAAGACAGAACATCATTTCCAACCTCGCGCTGGTTAACTATGGATAGATTGTGATGAAAAGTGTATTCTATTGGATCCTCCAAAGTGATAATGTGATAACGGTATCGGTCATTCATGTACTGAATCATAGATGCCAGCGTCGTGGATTTTCCAGAACCTGTAGGGCCTGTTAGAATAATCAGTCCATTTTTCTTATTGGCAAGTTCTGCAGTTATAGAGGGAAGCCCTAACTCTGCAAAAGATGGTACATCGAATGGAAGTCTTCTTATAGAAAGAGCAATACTACCACGTTGAAGAAACACATTAGCTCGGAACCTTCCCAATCCAGTAACGCCGAAGGAAAAATCTACGTTCATTTGGGCCTTGAAAGTGCTCGACTGTGTCTGAGGAATTATTTGCCGTGCTAATGTGGCTGTATCTTCAGGGGTGAGCACTTCACCGCCCAAAGGTCTCAACATAGAATCCACCCTTATCATTGGAGGCAAATTCACTGTTAGGTGAAGATCTGTGGCTCTGTTATCCACAGCTTGCTTTAATAAGTCATAAACATCTACCACTCGTCATACCTCATGTCGCCATCTATTCTAACAATTCTATGACCGTTATGTAAAGCATTACTTAACTGGGTAACTAGGCTCTGGTACGTTAAGTTACTTAGTACTCCCAGCGTCTCGTCATCAGAAGACTGCAAACCAACCGTCATCGCGAATAGTCCTGTCCTAAATATATGATCGCTATCGCTAAGCGTCACTAAACGCTGATGAACAATGCACGAGATAATAGTTTCCAAATCACTCTTGGGTATACCAAAATGAACAAGTCGTTTGATAGCATGTCCCAAGTCCCTTGCATGCATGGTTGCAACCACAAGCCTGGAAGAAAAAGCAGCGTTTACAGCCGCTCTTGCTGTTTCTGCATCACGAATCTCTCCTATTGCGATAATATCTGGGTCACTTCTTAAAGAAGCACTAATAGCATTTACATATGAAAAACCCGTAGAATCATCGATTTGAACTTGAACAATCCCATCTAAAAACCGCTCTATAGGATCTTCCATAGTGACAACTTTCATTCCATTCTTGAGAGCGCTAAGCAAAAGTGTATAAAATGTTGTTGTCTTTCCAGAACCGGTAAGACCCGTTATAAGAACCACACCTTTACCAGAATCCATTATCTTATTGAGCAGTTCAGTTTGATAATCGTTCATACCCAACTCTATGGTCGAATCGTGAACGTTTCTAGTAGGTAGACGTAATGTCAGTGATTCACCATGAGCAGAAGGTAAGACACATACTCGCATATCCAATTTCTCAGATGAATCAATCTGTAAAGAAAAAGCAGCATCCTGAGCTACGCGACTGCTGGCAACATCGAGACCAGATGAGAACTTGAATGCATTAAGAAGACGTTCGTATTCGCCTTTACTAATTGGGGTGTGTTTCTTCAAAATACCGCTTTCTCTAAGAAACACATTTACTTCCTTGCTGGTAGGTATAAAGTGCAAATCCGATGCGCCATTCTGGTATGCCATCTTAACGTACTGCGCTATTACCCCCGGTTTTTGGAAATCAGCATTTTCTTCTGGCACTATCAACTATTCCATACAGTAACAGAAAACGACTTGACATTACCTGATAGCATGCAATCTATAATTACACCCATAAGTTCTTTGAATAAGTATTCAGTAGCCTGTATGATCATCTTATAAGAATCATCAGACAACTTGCTTGTTCCCATTAAAGAATAGGCGTTGTCCAGACCTTCTACGAGAGTCTGGACAACGCCTACATCCCTTTTTCCTAAAATAAGCTCAATCCTGAACACAGGCAGCTTTTCTACTCTTCTTCGTCCTCTTCTTCTTCATCAAGAAGAGATTCCCATGCTTCCCTTACTTTCTCGAACTCTTCGTCTGACTCTATTTCGACCAATTGATCGCCTTCGATTCGGAATACTAAGAGATCGCCTTCCTCTTCAACAGGTGCGAACACTCCATATAAAGACTCATCCACGGATAATTCTTCTATAAGCGCATATTGATGTTCTACACCGTTTTCATCATTGAACGATATAACTACTTCTTCCATGTCTTCATGCTCATGATCGTGTTCGTCATTGTGATTCATCTGTTTTCCTCCTTGAACTTATATACTCTTGTAATATTAACACGGCGGACATTAAATCTACTTTGCCCTTGTCTGAAATAGCCTTTTTCAGACTTCGTGGGTCTTGTCTACCAACTATACGGCTTGTTAGACGCTCATCCCAAAAAACCACAGGATAACCATTTGATTCAATTTGTTTGGCTATTTCTCTAACCACAGCACACATTTCACTCTCTGTTCCATCCATGTTCTTTGGCAGACCAATAACGACGGTGTTCGGCTTTAGCGCATTTAATTCCGCAAGCAACTGCTCTTGCAACTTTACGCCAGACAGTGTCTTATGTGCAAATGCCCACTCTTCTTTCGGGTCACTTTTGGCCATTCCTATGCGTCTGGTGCCGTAATCGATGGCAACAATCATGTCTTCACCTTTTTTTGCCAGAGATTAATTATATATGCCCCAATAGGAACACCAAGTATCAATCCTGGAACACCGGCAATTACTCCACCGAAAATCACAAGGAAAATCGCGACGATGAATGGTATAGAGAATTGCATGCTAGCCATTGTAGCTCCTACAAGTTGTTCTATGCCTTGGCCAAGAAGAAACACGATAAGGCTAAACAGTAACCTTAACCAACTTGGCGAAGCAACTAATACCACCACAGCATTGATAACGAAAGCAAAAAATGGGCCTACGTAAGGAATAAAATCTAAAGTAAAACCTAAACTTGCTATTCCTAAAGCCATTGCGCTATTTCCAAGAATTATGGAGTTACCAATGAATAGTACCACGCTCAAAGAAAAACCGCTCACCAAACGTTGTAGAGCGTATTGGCTCATCATTTGATCCAATTCTCTAAGTTCTGCCTTAGGAATTCGCTTGTCTGCAAAAGAGAGAAAGCGATCTTTATATGGAATAAACAAACCCGATATAACGATGGCCAGTGCTATCTGGGCAAGGCTACCACCTGAAGAAGTAAGAAACTTACCCACTGTCTGCACTATATTTCCTATGGTTTGTTGACCTGCCCAAGACTGCGTTTCTTTAGTAATCGTATTAAACAACCAAGCCAAAGCTTCACTACGCTGCGACCATTCTTTGAACCGCTGTTCCCAAGCAGGGACGGAAGAGACCAAGTTTTCTATACCTTTTACCAAAGGCGGAATAGTGCTTTGTATTAAGTAAAATATTGACAAACCCAATGCAGCTAAGAGAACAATAGCTGTAATTACACCTACTAACGCAGCAAAACGCTTGGGTACGCGCAACAATTTTGCTACAGCTTCTACTACATACATAGCAAAAATAAGCCAGGCAAAAAATGTAACCCAATTGTAAAATGCAGCGAAATTCTTCGTTAGCAAATAGAAAACAAATGCCATAGCAAAAAATATGCCTTCGGCAGCAACAATGATCCACATTAATTCCTTCTTATCCATGGATCGCCTCTCTAAGCCTTGCTATGGCCTTACGTTCAAACCGAGAAACTTGTGCTTGGGAAATATTCAAAAGCTTTGCTATCTCGCTTTGAGAAAGTCCTTCTAACCGTTTTTCAATGATGAATTTTTCAGGATCTGGAAGATCGGTAACAGCTATTTCCAATAATGCTTCATCTTCTAAGTCCCTATCAGCAAGCAACCCGATCAGCTCTTCACCCGTGGTGTCACTTTCATCAGTTATTTTAGAATCAATACTGGACGTATTCTTAACAGCCATTACGGAGAGAATTTCGCTCACTTCTTCTTCTCCAAGATTAAGTTCTTGCGCTATTTCTTTTATTGTCGGCTCGTGACCAAGTTTCTCTGCAATTTCTGGTAGCTTCTTCTGTATGGAATAAGCAGAATCTACCATGCTACGTGGAACACTTATAGCCCAACCGTAATCCCTCAAATAACGCTTTAAGTTACCAATAATTGTAGGAATAGCGAATGTTTCAAACATATTTCCATAGGATGGGTTGAATCTATCTATGGCATCTACCAGTGCACGATAAGCTTCTTGCCTCAAGTCCTCTTTATCAACCTGATAAGGAGCAAATCTGTTTACGACTGATTCTGCCAATGGCTTATACATAATAAACAATGTATCTCTTAGACGAGGATCCCTGGTTTTTGCATACCTCTCCAGTAATTCTCTTGCGAGCTTTTTTTCTTTTTCTGTCATATAAGTAAGATTACCTTCTTAAACCTTTCGATTTCTTTCTCCATATATGGCATGATGAAAAGTCTGTATGTTTCAGTGTCCATAGGCGAATCACTGTCTATATTCACTTGAATTCTATTAGTATCGAGACGATTGAGGCGTACCTTGAAAACTGCTTCTGGAGACGTTTTTTCTGCACCATCAAAAGCTTTTGTGACAACCAATGTAAGTTCAAAGAATTGGTCTAAATCCATATTCCATAATTGGCCAATCCCCGCTATAAGCTTTTGTAAGAGGAGACCATATTCTTCCGTACACGGTACAGATAACTCAATAAACAATGTTCTAACCGCCCTCCCGTTCATCATTAATTATTTGCTTAAATATGGGAATAAGTTCCTTACTCTGATTTGTGAAAAGCTTTGCAGGGGCACCCGTTAGAGGGCATGTTCCAGATTTTGTTTTTGGAAAGGCTATGACTTCTCTCAAGCTCTCTGCTCCACAGAGTATCATGGAAAGCCTATCGAACCCCAAGGCTATTCCGCCATGAGGCGGCGCTCCACAACTTAGTGCATCTAAAAAGAACCCAAAACGTTCTTCTATCTCAGAGTCAGATAGTCCCAGAACACGGAATACTGCACGTTGAAGATCAGCATTGTGTATTCTTATACTGCCTCCTCCTACTTCTACCCCGTTGAGCACGATATCGTAGGCACGTGCTCTTACCATAAGAGGATTCGACTTTATTTCGTTAATATCTGTAACATCTGGCATTGTAAATGGATGATGAGCTGCTTGAAGCGAACCATCATCAGCGATTTCGAACATAGGGCGACTTGTTACCCAGACGAACTCGTATTCATTGTTATGCAAAAGCCCCAGATGCTCACCTAAAGCAAGACGGAGTTCTCCAAGGAAGGGAAGAACTTTGTCTTCATTTCCAGCAGAAAACACATAAGTACCTTCTTTAAGCCAATCCTCGTTTTGGAAGACAGCTTTTGGACCATTGGTAAGCATGCCGTCTAGCGATTTGCTTACAAAGACGAATCTATTTCCACTTCCCGAAGCAGCCTGCTCTAAAACCTTCATAGCACTTCTGTCCAACGGATCGCTCCAGTAAAGTCCTCGTACTACTCCACCTTCCTGAACAACTTGCTTAAAGGCATTGAAATTACTTTCACGAAAGTTCTCCGTATAGTCGTTTATGATCATCTCAAAGCGTAAATCGGGCTTATCTGATCCATATTTTTCCATGGCTTCGTCGTATGTCATCCGGGGAAAAGGTGCTTTTATTTCAACACCTATTGTTTCTTTGAAGAGCTCCACCATCATTCCTTCTATGAGTTTGTAGATATCTTCTTCGGTAATAAATGATGCCTCAATATCCACTTGCGTAAACTCCGGTTGGCGGTCAGCTCTAAGGTCCTCATCTCTGAAACAGCGAGCAAATTGGAAATATCTATCCACACTGCTTATCATAAGGATCTGCTTAAAAATCTGCGGACTTTCCGCAAGTGCATAAAAATACCCGGGTTGCTGTCTCACAGGAACAACGAAATTACGAGCTCCCCCGGGCGTGTATTTCGTCAAATATGGTGTTTCTACTTCCCAAAAGTCGTTTTTGGTCAAATAGTTTCTTATAGTAGTCGATGCAACGCTTCTTACTCTAAGATTATCCAGTGTATCACTATGTCTGATATCGACATAACGATATTTCAGTTTAGTTACCTCGTTCGGATCTCCATTGACATCATATGGAAGTGGTATGCAGTGGTTAAGTAGCTCCAGTGTTTCTGCTTCCAGCTCAATATCTCCGTTCTCCATGTTCTTATTGACCATATCTGCTGGACGAGGTTTGATTTTTCCTTCTACTCTAACGACATCGTCAGGAGACAAACTCTTTGCCAATTCTAATAACTCCTCGTGAGGCGCTCCTACATAACACTGGACGATGCCTGTCCGATCTTTTAACACAAAAAATACAACTTTTCCAAAATCTCTTACATATTGAACCCATCCATCGAGTCTAACATTAACGTCTTTGGAAACATTTTTTAATGAACCTATATAAGTTCTATCCATTTATGACCGCCTCCTGTGGTATGACCATTTGTTCGCCAGTCTTCATATTTCGAACAGTGACAGTATTGTTTTTGTATTCCTCTTCACCCATGATTAAAACATTTTCAATTTCCATTTTATCAGCTAATTTTAATTGCTTTTGAAGTTTCCCTTGTCTCAAGTCCATGATTACACCAATATTGTTGCTGCGTAATAGTTCAGCAAGCGTAAATGCTGCCATAACCATATCATTACCTGTGGTAGCCAAGAAATACGTTTTTGTTGGCTCTGAATCTACCTTAGGAATTTCATCAAGCGTCGTAAGAAGTCTTTCTAATCCAATGGCAAAACCGATTCCAGGAATATCAGGACCACCATAATAAGCTACCAGGTGATCGTACCGTCCACCGCCTATGACAGCCAAGCTATCATCGCCCACATAGCCTTCAAAAACCGTCCGAGTATAGTAATCGAAACCTCTTGCTAATTCATTATCTTCCACTAAGTCAAGATTCAGCTTTGATGCAAAATCCATCAGTGTCTCGTAATGTTCCTTGCAGTCATCGCATAAAAAGGACGTTATTTTTGGAGCTTCTGACTTTACTATTGAGTGCTCAGGATTTTTTGAGTCAAAGAGTTTCAATGGGTTTTTCATAAAACGGTCCAATTCTTCATCTTCAGGTATACGATCCGCAATAAAACGCCTCAATGCATCCATATACCGAGGCCTGCATTCGTTACATCCCAAGCTATTAATGTGCAACGTTAATGGCGAACCAAGTAGAGAAAAAATTCTCTTTACCAGAAGGAGTATCTCCACATCAACAAAAGGTTCCTCAATACCAAAACATTCGACCCCGAACTGATGGAACTGCCTATAACGTCCAGCCTGCGGCCTTTCTCGTCTGAACATTGGGCCATCGTAAAATAGCTTAACCATGGGGCTATCATACAAATGATGTTGAATAAAAGCTCGTGCCACAGGAGCAGTACCTTCTGGCCTCAATGCGAGAACGTCGTCATTTTTATCAACAAACTCATACATTTCTTTAAGAGCAACATCACTTTGATCTCCCAGACCTTTACGGAAAAGATCTGAAAACTCCAAGATGGGTGTACGAATCTCTCCGTATCCATAAAGAAGCGCTACTTTGGAAAGCAAAATTTCCAAACGGCGCCACTTTAATGTTTCAGGAGGTAGTATATCCCTCATACCTTTAGGATTTCGAACCACTCTTCGGCACCTCCCAAAAATCTTATAGCAGACATAATTTGTTCCCACGGGGAAACACTTCGCACATTTAAGCGATGTACTTCATCCCCCGTTTCAATCAAAACGTTTCCTGGATTGAATTTTATCATTGTCACACCTCTCTTATTGCCCAGAACCTTAAGCTCAGAATAAGCAAACAGAGATTTAGTTTCTTCTGGCAACTCGCCAGCCAAATCTCTTAGCATAAGAAATACTTGCATGAGTTCACGTTCAGTATCAGCGTCCAAAATTTCTTTAATGAGATTACTGCGTTCAGGCTCTGGCAAAACCCATTCCGGTACGTTCATACTTAGAGGGTAACTGTTTATTTCTGTTTCTTCTTCCCTATAGGACTGCTCAAGAAGAGCATCCACAGCAAATACTTCCTCCTGTTTTACAAGTCCATGTTGCTTCAGCCCAAATATTTCGCCTATACCCCTGTACCGAGCATCAAGTTCAGCTAATGCATATGTATCAGAATAATTCAAGAGTTTTACAGTAGAGTTAATCCTGTTTCTGGTAGAAACCGAAGCTGTGGGTGGGTAAAGAAACCACGCATAACTCTTCACACTATTTCTACCTACACGCCCCTTCAACTGATACATTTGAGACACACCTAAATGTGAAGAATCTTCAACAATTATTGTATTTGCAATGGGCAAATCAACACCTGCTTCCATGATCGTAGTAGCGACCAGAATATCTATTTGCCCGTCTTGGAGCCGTTTGAATACCGATTTGATACGTTTGTCATTCATTTCAGCGTGAAGAACTTCTACTTCAGCATCCAGAAACCACTGCTGAATCTCTAAAGCGCGCATGTCTATACCCTCAATTGTCGGATGAATGTAAACACTCAGTCCACCACGTTCCAGCTCTTCTGCAAGAAGTTTTTTTACTAAAGATGAAGAATACTCATCTGCATAAACAGATACTTTCTGACGTCCATAAGGAAGCTCATGCATCCTAATAAGCTTGACGTAACCGCGACGAGCCAAGAAAAACGTTCTCGGTATGGGTGTAGCACTACTGAAAATGACTTTTATCCACGGAAAATGTTCTTGAAACCAATTCTTGTGCGTCACACCAAATTTCTGCTCTTCATCGAAGACAGCTAAAGCAATGGATTCATCATAAAGATTACTCTTTAAAATACTATGCGTTCCAATTAATATATCCCACTGATCTTTTGGGTTATCCGATAATATGAGCCCACATTTGGAGACACGTTCAGCATATGCCGCCATGTATTGGTCCACCAAAACACGTGTTGGAACTATAAGGGCAGCCTTATGTCCGGACGATGCAACAGCAACCGCTGTCCTTAAGAGAACTTCTGTTTTTCCCACACCTGATTCTCCAATAATGAGTGCTTCTTCAGGCGTCGCCAGAGACAACCAGTCAGAAAGTTCTTTTATGGCCTGTTTCTGATCAGACGTCTCCTCATATTCGAAGCTGTTTTCAAAAGCCTTCATAACTTCTTCGTCCGGTGTTATTGGAGGAGAAGTTATGTTTCTCCTTTGCTTAAAACGTGCTTCTAAGAATGTCTTCATTTTCAACGCGCGTTCATTAAGGACACCTTTTTTACGCCCCCATTTCTCAGGGCTTAAGCTATCTACAGACATGGATGAAGGAACTCTGACCAGTTTCTGGCTCCGTTCAAATGGGACCAAGACCCGACCGTCTTTGAACAAAATGGAAAAGTAAGGCTTATTATCCAGATACTCTATTCCTTGATAAATTCCCGTTCCCCTATCCAGATGCAATACAGGCTCTCCAACCTTCAGCCCCTGCCAAGATAACTGGAGTGAACGACGTCGGCCAACCTTCCAACCAAGACTTTCACGGTCTATGTGGACATCGTACTCTTCGATGGTGAAGGGCATTCTTATTGCTCCTTGCACGAGGAATTGGCTTGCGCCCATGTTTATACCGTTTACAATGCAGTCTTCGATGGGCCACTGCATTCGTCTTTGGAAGACTTCAGGAAATTGCGTTACTAACACCATTTTCCCCTGAAAATTCATAAGATCTTCTGTGCTGAAGTTCGGCACCGTGGTAAACTTTTCAATTCTTTGGGGAGCGACAAAAGACATAGGGACGTTTAATTTGATATCCACAGCGCTGAGCTCTCGCAAGCTTCTATCTCTATCGTAAACCAGCAGTTGCGTTATGGTATCTGCTACACGGATCTTGCGTTGTTTTGTCCATAAGGTTTCTTCTTCAACACGCCTCAGGGACATCTGACTTTCTGGATCGACAATGCGTATGCTTTCTACCAGGTCATTTTCGTCGAAATCCAATCTCAACAATTCATTGGAGAATACATCAATAACGAATCCTCTTTTCGCCCACTGAAACGGCTCTTCACAAAAATCAACTTTCTTGTATCCTGCCCTTTGTAGAAAATCCAAGACATCCTGCATAGGAACATTCTTTTTTAATACAAGAGGTTCACCTTCAGGTTGAAGTTGCTCTTGAGTTAAATCCTTGGCACTGTAAACGTGAGCAGGTACGTTACCAAACAAAACCGCATAGTAATCTATGAAGGCTTCTTTATCACTTTCAGGGAGCAGAATTGAATTACTTTTAAATGCATTCTTTGCCTCAACGACAAAGTAGAGCAATGGGTCTTGGCTAGTTATTCTCATTGAATTTATAGCTGTTTATATTCTGCTGAAACAATGAGAAATTCTTCTCGTTCAGTAATATCTTTAATTGAGATGCAAGAAACTCCAAGGCTGCTACAAGCACCTCTTTTTCTTTCTTAGAAGGTTCAGAAAGAACATAATCTACGACTTCTTCCTTAAGCAAAGGACGCCCTATTCCCACCTTAATATGCCAGAAGTCATCTGTCCCTATGGACTGAATTATGCTCTCTATTCCGTGATGCCCGCCAGCAGACCCTCCATGTCGTACACGCAGCTTGCCAACAGGCAGATCGAGATCATCGTGTATGACGATCATGTCATTTTTGCCATCGTACAAGCACTTTACAGCCTTGCCACTGTTATTCATGAATGTATGAGGGTAAACAAATAGATGTTTTTCACCCGTGTATGAAGTTTGTTCATATACACGACTATGACAATAGAGACGTAAATCAACGTTGGTGAGCTGCCGGAGTAAAATGTCCAGAGCCCACCAACCTATGTTATGACGCGTTTTTTCGTATTCTTCGCCAGGGTTACCAAGACCAACAATGAGCATGAAAGAATAAGGTTAAGCTTCCTCCTCCTCTTCTTTCTTACCCTTTGTAATAACCTCTGGTTCTCCTTCTGCAGCCGTTTCTTCCTCAGTTACCTCTTCTTCCTCAGGAGCCGCCACAGAAACAACTACTTCTTCCAGATCTTTTGAAACTTTTGCTTCCTCAGGTAAATTTAAGTCGCCCACATGTACAACGTCTCCAACATCCATGTTTGACACGTTTACTCTGATTTCTTCTATAAGCTTCTCAGCAGGAAGCTCCAGCTCGAGTTCACGCGTCAAGAATTCTAAAATGCCACCTTTTTTAATACCCACAGGTTCCCCTTCAAGTACTATAGGTACTGTGATTGTAACAGTTGCACCAGCACTGAGGGCCTGAAAGTCCAAGTGAAGCACTTCTTCTGTTATAGCATTTCTCTGCTCGTCTTTAACAATGGCTCTTATGAGCTGCCCATCCAAATCTAACTCAACAGACCGCCCCAATGCCACATGTTCTTTTGCTAAATCAGTACGTTCTACTAAGAGAGGTGTTGGATTTACGCCTTGCCCATATAAAATGGCAGGCACTTGTCCTAAAACTCTCGACTTTTTTACTCTTCTCGTGCCCGTTTCTGTTCTCTTCAATACTTTCAATGCCATCTAAACCACTCCTTTAATCAAACAATGCCGATATGCTTTGATTTGTTCTTATACGTCTTATGGCTTCCGCGATGAGCGGTGCCACACTTACAACTTGAATTTTTTCACTCGAGTATTCGCTACGTACTGTGTCCGTCACCACGATACGTTCCAATACGGATTCCTCCATAGCTTCTACGGCACCTTCACTGAATAAGCCATGCGTTGCGAAAGCCCATATGTTTTTTGCTCCACGTTCTTTAAATACTTTCGCAGCTTTCATCAAGGAACCGCCAGTGTCTATTATATCATCAACGATAAGTACATCTTTATCCGCCACATCGCCTATTACATGAACAATTTCTGCTACATTAGTTCCAGTCCTACGTTTATCACATATGACCAGAGGCCTATTATCGAGACGATATGCTAAACCGTTCGCCCTAACCACACCTCCCACGTCAGGAGAAGCGACTACAGCATTTTGCAAGAAAGGCAAAGCATCGCGCGCGTAATCTGCGAATAAAGGCATAGCGGTAAGATTATCTACTGGAATTTTGAAGAAACCCTGTATCTGTGGAACATGCAAGTCCACAGCAACCACTCTATCAGCACCAGCGGCCTCTATAAGCTCAGCTACCAAACGTGCAGTAATAGGTTCTCGCGGCTTACTTTTTCTGTCTTGACGCGCGTAACCATAATAAGGCATTATTACGGTTATTTCAGCGACAGACGCTCTTCTTAACGCATCGAGCATGATAAGTAATTCCATAAGGTTTTCGTTTACAGGTGGAGAAGTAGGTTGTATAACAAAAACTTCATAACCGCGGACCGATTCCTTTATCCGAATTCCTGTTTCTCCATCTTTGAATCTATATGTTTCCACAGGTAAGAGTTCTGTTCCAAGTGCTTCCACGATTTTTTGGGCTAAAGGCTTATTAGCTGTGCCTGATATGACAGCCATCGGCCTGCCGTCTACGCCCACGATTACTTCATCTCCTTCTTACGCCTATATTCCTTGACCCAACCAT
Organism: Coprothermobacter platensis DSM 11748; assembly: GCF_000378005.1. Taxonomy (GTDB): domain Bacteria; phylum Coprothermobacterota; class Coprothermobacteria; order Coprothermobacterales; family Coprothermobacteraceae; genus Coprothermobacter; species Coprothermobacter platensis. The sequence goes on along the minus strand of NZ_KB899040.1, from coordinate 573,332 downwards.
CCTTGTTTAGTTGCCTTGCTCTACCTATGCCCAAGCTATATCGCGGGATTTTGTCTGTTATTACAGAACCGGCTGCCGTGAAGACATCATCCTCAAGTTCTACAGGAGCCACCAGAATTGTGTCGGAGCCTATGAATACTCTGTCACCGATAACAGTTCTATTCTTTGTATAACCATCATAGTTGCATGTTATAGTACCAGCACCGATGTTCGTGTCCTCACCTACTTGAGCATCTCCAATGTAGGATAAGTGATTAACTTTAGTATGCTTACCGATACTGCTATTCTTTATTTCCACGAAATTACCTATCTTTGCACCATCACATAAATGCGCTCCAGGTCTTACCCTTCCAAATGGGCCTACACTAACATCATTATCAATGGTAGCTTCTTCAACAACAGAGAACTTAATTTCACAATCATCGCCCACTTTACTATCCTTTATTTCTACGTTTGGCCCAATGGAACAATTTTGTCCAATAATGGTCTCACCCAAAATGGTTGTATTAGGATAAATCACCGTATCTTGACCAATGGAAACACGCTCACCAATAAATGTTGTATTTGGGTCAATTACTGTAGCTTGTTCCATTACTCTTTCCAGTATGCGCTCTTTGTAAACAGCGAACACTTTGGCAAGATCATGACGCGTATTAATTCCAAGGAATTGTTCCCAATCATTGAACATAAGTATGCTTACGCCTTGTTTTTGCGCAAGCATATTAAACATGTCAGTTATGTAATATTCTTTCTTCGCGTTTTCTGTCCTTAACAACGGGAATATCTCTAAAATATCCTGTTTTAGCGCCTTGTAAACTCCCGTATTGACAAACGGGATGTCCTTATCTCTTTGGCCTTCTAAGTCTGAGAATTCCACTATTTGCCGCAGCAGACCATCAGCAAAGCGGACTCTTCCAAAATCACTTTCGAAGGGGAAACGCGTCACACCGATACTACGCAGAGATGGCGAACTAATGAAACTTTCAAATGTTTCTTTTGAAACTAAAGGTATATCTGCATTCACAATCAACAGCGAATCATTTATAGCCGATTGCGCACCTAAAAAAGCTGCATGGGCTGTTCCCAAAGGTTCTTCTTGTATGACAATTTTTATATCTTCTGGCAAAAGTTTAGCTATCTGAGGAGAAGTCACCACTATAACTTCATTTACATCTCCTAAAGCTTTTAATGTTTCCAAAGAATGATAAATGATTGGCTTCTCGCCCAAACGATGCATTATTTTCGGGGTCTTAGAGTTGAACCGTTTGCCAACGCCTCCCGCTAATATTACAGCACTATACACGTTACATCACTCCTCTGGAAAATCCATATATATCTTAGTTCCTTTTGGTCCTTCTTGGCCCTGGTACTTTCCTTTAACACCATAAGGAACTTTACAATTCTCATATAAAAGTTCAAAACTAAGCTGACATATTCTCATTTTGGGGTAAAGTGCCACAGGGATGTTGCTGACGTTTGAAATTTCCAACGTTATCTGTCCACAAAAGCCAGGATCAACATAACCAGCAGTGGCATGAATAAGTATACCCATTCGCCCGAGTGAAGAACGACCTTCAACACGGGCCACCAAAAAATTGGGAAGCATGATTTTCTCGATAGTAGTTCCGAGCAAAAAAACACCAGGTTGAAGTATTAACTTAGAACCCTCTTGCACATGCGCTTCACGGTATGTTATGCTGTTTTTGCTCTTAGGGTCTACCAACGGCATGTTTAGGTTATCCATGATTAGAAAATCATAACCAAGACACAAATCCACAGAAGATGGTTGAATTTGCGATTCATTTAGTGGATTTATGCACAAAGCTTTTTGCTCTATAAGTTCGCAAATAAGAACGTCAGGAAGTATCATCTCGTCTGCCTTATAAGCAACGAGAGTGAGGCATAAGCCTCACTCTCTACTGATAGCACCTGTTGGGCAGGAATCTATGGCTTCATCAACGCAGGACAAACTCTCGTCTGCTCCAGGTATTACCTCGCTCTTACCTTCATCATCCGCTTGAAATACCTCTGGGCATAGAGCCATGCATACCCCACATGCGATACAAAGGTCTTTATCCACCTTCAAAGCCAACTAAATTCCTCCTTTCACCAAGAGCCATGAAACAATTTACTCAGCTTTGGATGCAGTATCAGAGAATTTCTCGTTGAATAGCTTCATCAAACGTGATTTTCTCCTCGCTGCCTCGTTTTTGTGAATCACACCTTTCACTGCAACTTTGTCCAAAATCCCTTGTGCCTTGAGCACTGCTTCTTGAGCCGCTTGGCGATCTCCTGCTTCTATAGCTTTTTTAGCCTTCTTGACGTAAGTTCTCATCGTGGTACGCCAATATCTGTTGTAAGCTGTTTCCTTTTGAGTTAAACGTATGCGCCTCTTAGCTGATATCGTATTTGCCATTAAATCACTCCTCTCAACAAAATCGTTTACTTAAATCAATCATACATCATTAGCATTGGTATTGTCAATATTTCATATCAGGCACATTTTTTCGAACTTACAACAAGTAAGCCAGAACGTCAGCTAAGCTCTACTCTCTACTAATAGCACCTGTGGAACAAGAATCTATTGCCTCATCAACGCAAGGCAAACTCTCATCCGCTCCTGGTATTACTTCACTCTTACCCTCAGCGTCAGCTTGAAATACCTCTGGGCATAGAGCCATGCACACTCCACATGCGATACACATGTCTTTGTCTACCTTAATAGCCATGCAGCAGGCCTCCTTTTTATAATCTGATAGAATTATACACGCTAAAGTAAAGAACGCTTGACCACAAATTGCATAAAACATTTATCATTTCATAAAGGGTTAATCGCTACTTGTCTACGGAAGAGCTTGCTTTCACCGACCACAGTTCATCTGGGCCCTCAGGGTCAAGGTCTTTTACTTTGATGCCATTCAAAAAAGCTTCTCCTGTGTCGTCCAATGTCCCCAAGAAAGCGAATGGAATATGGTGCTCATTGAATGCCTTTTCAATTTCATCTTTTTTATTACATACTAATAGCACAGAACCAGAGGAAATCAGCTTAAGTGGATTGAAATTCATCGAATGTGAGAGTGTACGCAGTTCATCACCGATGTAAACCGGGTCCAGAGTAGCGCGTATGCCGAAAGGAGTACCTCTTACCAGTTCCCATAAACCAGCAACTAAACCACCCTCCGTCAAATCATGAGCAAACACTAAAGACGGTACAGTAAATGCAACATCCATTATGGGTTTAATGGAAACTTTTAGTATGTCTTCATGATATGTTCCTTTGAGCAGCATAAGCCCCTCTTGCCCTAAATGACCTGCAAGAAAAACATATTGTCCGGAGCCAATGTTATTGTGGTTTAGATCTCTTACTTTTTTCCCTATCATGGTGCCTATAACTACGGGCTTATTAACCGCAGAGGTGTATTCACTGTGACCCCCGATAAGTTGCGCATTCTCGAAAGACAAACCAGCATTAAAGTGTTCAAAAAAGTGCTCTAACTTGTCTTCAGGGAATGATGGAGTGAGCAGCAAAACAGATAAGAATGCCACCGGCTCACCGCCAGCCACACGCACGTCATTAGCATTTATATGTACAGCCAGTTGAGCAACATAGTCTTCCGCCCCTGTTATAGGGTCAGTGCTCACCACCAGAGGAGCACCTAAATCGACTATAGCACTATCTGTAAGTGATGTCGCGTCAACAATCACTTCTTCCCGTACATTTCCAAAGTAATGACCAACAAGATTACCAATAACAGAAACAGGGACTTTTCCTTCCATATTGGTGGGGGCGGTGGGAGTCGAACCCACACGAGCGTAAGCCCAGCGGATTTTAAGTCCGCTGCGTCTGCCATTCCGCCACGCCCCCACAATCAAAAGTAATTATACACGAAACAAGCATCTATGTAAAGGCTAAAGCCGTTATGGTATACTATTGTTGTATGAAAGAGTTAACGGACAGGCAAAAAGAAGTGCTTGAAGCCATAAAGTCTTTTACAGCTGAGAATCACTATCCACCTACTGTTAGAGAACTCTGTGCTATTCTTGGTATTTCCTCACCAAGGGGTGTCGCAAAACATTTAGAAGCACTGGAAAAAAAAGGTTACATAAAGCGGACCTCTGGCCACCGTTCCATTGTAGTCCCCATGGAAGTACCACTCATAGGAAAAGTTACTGCAGGTTTTAAGACACTTGCAGTAGAAGACCTTGACGGTTACCTCTCTTTAGAGGATTTGTTCTATGGACCCAATCAATTTGGGCTTCGGGTAAAAGGCGATTCTATGGAGGGTTCCGGCATTCTTGAAGGCGATATTGTCATTGTAAATTCTTCCTTAGATTGGGTTAATGGAGACGTTGTAGTCGCTATTGTAGAAGATATGGCTACGGTAAAACGTATAAGAAGAGACGAAACAGGATCTTGGTGGCTTGAACCAAGTAATTCAAAATATAGCCGCATACCCCTTAACGATGGCGCGAAGATCGTTGGCAAAGTTATGGCCGTTATTAGGAGATATTAGATTTGTTTAAAAATTTTCTCCTCTTAATAAGCATGACGTTATAGCAGAGTTCTGCTTCAACGGTAGACTAAAAGAATCCCAGAAAACGCAACTCCCTAGTAAAACAATTTTACCTTTACCAACATCTATCTTACAAGCAGTTGTACCCACGGCTGAAGTTAATAGCGCTTCTCCTCCTTCGACGATGTCACTGCAAGGGAATACGCCTTCCAGACCTGACCTGCTTTTCACGTTTAAGAAATAAGGATCTTCACTTGTAGGATCCTGTGGCTCCTCGAGTTTCATACGTAGTCCAAAATGTTGTGTCACCTTGTTAATGTTGCTACCGACCCCATCTTCATTCTTGTAATAACCAGCGAAAATAATGTTTTTACCTGCCTCTGCCCATTGTCTAATATTGCCAATCTCAATATCATTAAATGCTACTTCAGGATAATTAAAAACAATGGTATCAAAACTGGATAATTGGTTAAAGTCGCCTACTTCTTCAACAACAAACCCGTTCCTCTGCAAAAACATGTTTAGCTTCCCGAAATAATAATAATCAGTCACAGTAAATTCCAAATGAGAAATATCCCATCCAACTCTCACAATATCACCTCGTCCTATGAAGTATAATTTCTCCATGGCTGTTGTAGGAACTGTGTTAATAACTTTTATTACCGCTTATGTGTTCTGGTTCTTTTGGGGAGCATTTGTTCAATACTTTCTCAGCCCCAACCATGCACCATCGACAACGTCCAAAGCTTATTGGCTTGTGGCTTTGGTTTTGCTGATGGTTGTTTATGACTTCTACTACATGATAACATTACCAGCAATTTTAGGCGTAATTACCGTTGGTTTGGTAGTGTTGGCAATAGTTCGCAGGACTAGGAAGCAACCTGTGGCACGTTATCTTCAAGTGTTGACCTCTGCATGTACCATGGGATGGATAATCTCCCATGTTTTTGGTATCTTCGGATTAGCAGGTGGTTTGGTTTTAGGTCTTCTTATTTCACTTATCAAGGCTCCATGGGGTAACTTAGCTGCAGAAATGTGGGATGAGCCATGGTGGGCACCACAAGCTTATAAGAAACGCAAGAGCTAAAATGGGACGCGTTTTTCTTTAACGTACATAGGGTATAATAAACTTAATCACTGATACAAGGAGGGTTCTAGCATGGAAGTACTGAAGATTTCTGCGAAGACTGATCCGAAGAAAGCCGCTGGCGCACTTGCGGAAGTAATTAGAAAGCACGGAGAAGCTGAATTGCAAGCCATAGGTGCTGGTGCAGTCAACCAGGCTACCAAGGCCATAGCTATTGCAAGAGGATTTTTGGCTCCAAACGGCATCGACATCGTTTGTATCCCAGGTTTTACCGATGTAAAAATTGGAGAAGAAGACAGAACTGCGATCAAATTCATCATTGAACCCAGAGAGTAACAAAAAAAGCACACAATAAATTAAAAAAGTAGAAAACAGAGCAGGGTCGTTGGCTATGCGGCCCTGCTTTTTAGTTTGTATTGGATAATATCTTTATACATACCCAGGCGGGCAATTATGCCCTTCCACAAGCCACGCTTTTCTTCTTTCATAACTTGGCCAACGCCTTTAAGCACTAAATCTTCTTCATGGTAGCCATGCTTCTTTAAGAAGTCCTCTAAGGCCACTTCAAGTTGAAAACGGTTCACAGAACATTCACCAAAGAATGAGCTTAGTATGCTCATGGAAAGAATTCTCTGACCTGCGAGTGCAGGACTTATCATATGAGACAATGTAGTAGCAGTTCTGCCTCCCATTAATTCTATGCGCGCACAATCATATTGGCTCAGCCATTTCTTTACCTGAGTAGCATGCTCACGAGTGAAATTAGTAAGGTCAGCATCCAAAAGAAGCACTTTCTTCACTGGAAACCTTAGAGCTTGACGTACTGCATCCGCTTTCCCACGATTTTTGGGGAAGATCACTACTACTGCACCTGCATAAGCAGATTCGAATGCCGTTCCATCAGTGGAACCATCATCCACTACAACTACGGGAATGTTTTCAGCAATAAGAGGAGCTATAACACTGGAAATTGTTTTCTCCTCATTTAGAGCAGGAATAAGAACCAAAAATGATTGATCGCTATCCTTCACAAGTTTTTAGCCTCATCTAATATGGTCTTGACAACTTCATTCCTACTGACGCGGACAACTTCGCCCGTTTTTCTAAATTTTATTTCCACTTGGTCGGTGTTTTTTGCATTGACAACGATTCTAACAGGGAACCCCACCAGATCAGCATCAACGAACTTAACGCCAGGACGTTCATCACGGTCATCCACAAAAACATCCAAACCGGCTTTTACAAGACTATCAGAAAGTTCATCCAAAGAAGATTGTACAGTGCCGATGGGAATAAGAACGACGTGAAAAGGTGCAACTACCCATGGCCAAACAATGCCATTGTCGTCATGATGCTGTTCGATAATAGCACTCACTAACCGCGTTACACCTATGCCATAGCAGCCCATGATAAAAGGTTTTCTTTCTCCATTCGCGTCATGGTAAAACGCTTCTAATGGCTCAGAATAACGTGTTCCCAATCTAAAAATGTGGCCTACTTCCAACCCTGTAAAACTACTCAGTGGACCACCGCAGTTGGGACATGCGTCACCTTCTACAACGGCGCCCACATCCACAATTTCATCATAAGGTATGTCGCCCAAACTCACACCAACAATATGATAGTCTTTTTCGTTAGCCCCTACTACACCCCAGTCAACATTATCCAGCGATTTATCCTTAAGAATGGTCAGCCCTTCTATATGAGCTTTTGGCCCAACGAAGCCTGGGACTAATCCCATGTTGGTAATCTCTTCATCAGTCATCATACGCCATTCAGAAAAACGCCTATTCATTTTCGATTCGTCCACATTTCTATCGCCGCGCACCAAGATCATATACGGTTTGCTATCACCGATAACCATGACAGCCTTGACAATACGGCTTTTTGGCAAAGACAAAACCTGTGAAACATCGTCGATGGATGAACTATTTGGTGTATGCAACTTAGCCTGATCCGGTTTTTCCAAGGTGTCGAGTGCTGGTGCTACTGAAGTAGCCACTTCTGAGGTTGCAACGTATCCACATTTATCGCACTTGAACACCGTACTTTCTCCTACCTTTGCAGGAACAATGAACTCGTGAGAAAGGTTACCACCTATTTGGCCGGGGTCTGCGGCAACAACGCTGAAGCTTAGGTCCATCCGTCCCAGAATACGTTGATATGCTTTAAGCACTTCCATGTATGTTTCATGCAAACTCTCTTCATTGTCATGGAAGGAATAACCATCTTTCATGACAAATTCCCTCAATCTTATCAATCCAAAACGTGGTCGAGGCTCATCACGGAATTTTGTCTGAATCTGATAAACCAGCAAAGGAAGCTGTTTATATGATGAAATTACCTGCCCTGCCAGTGTGGTGACTTGTTCTTCGTGGGTGGGACCAAGGCAAAAATCTTGTTCTTTTCTGTCTTTGAGTTTTAGCATATCGTCACCGTAAATATCCCAACGTCCTGTCTTTTTCCACATTTCTGCAGGCATCATAATGGACATGGTCATCTCTTGGCCACCGATCCCATCCATCTCCTCACGTACGATGGTTTCTATCTTTTTGAGAACACGGTGCCCCAGGGGTAGGAATGCGTATATTCCAGAGGCAATTTGCTTTATCATCGAGGAACGTATAAGCAGCTTATGTGAAACAGCTTCCGCATCCTTTGGGTCTTCTCTAAGGGTTTTGTAAAAAAAGTTTTTTGCATGTGCGATCATGATAACCTCCCTACTTCTTCCATTATAGCGTTAACAATATCTTCATCACGCTTAAGAACACGAATGACGCTCCCTTTCTTAAACAGGACAGCGCCCGCTGAACCTAAGGCTACACCGATATCTGCGCGAGATGCTTCCTGTGGTCCATTAACCATGCATCCCATTACGGCAATTGTCAAAGGTTTTTCAACGTCTTTTAACTGTTCTCGTAAAGTCTTAACAACATCCCACGTTTTCCTCTCAAGACGCCCACACGTTGGACATGCCACAATATGAACGCCTTTTTTTAGCCTACCGCAGGAGCGAAGTAAATGATAGGCAGCTTCAACTTCCTCTACAGAAGGACCATTTAGGGAAACCCTTATGGTGTCCCCTATGCCATCCATTAAAAGAGGCGCCATACCTGAAACAGAATAAATTAATCCTTCTGTCCCCTGCCCTGCTTCAGTGACACCTAAATGTACAGGATAGTCGAACGTTTCGCTCAATCTTCGGTTTATGGCAACATTTTCTACAGGGTCAGAACTCTTTATAGAAAGAACGATATCAAAGAATGATAATTCTTCTAACATTGCCACTTCCTCAGACATTACTCTGATTGCAAATGAGATTAATTCCTCTTCAGGGCGTTTTCGTTCCATAGGCAAACTACCCGTATTTAATCCTATACGTATAGGAACGTGCTTTTCTTTCGCTAATAAGACAATATCTTTTCGAGCAAGCTTATCTTTTATCGTTCCAGGGTTTAGTCGAAGTTTTGAAACACCACTCTCAAGAGCCATAATGGCCAACTGCGGGTCAAAATGAATGTCCGCAACTAAAGGAACTGAACTTTCCTTAACTAAAGCTGATATATTCGCCGCCGCAGTTTTATCCGGAACAGCAAAGCGTACAAGCTGTGCACCAGCAGAAATATCTTCTCTGAGTTCTGATAACGCATCATCTAAATTGGCAATATTTGTTTTCAACATCGTTTGGACAATGACAGGAGCATCACCGCCAATGGTTAGATTTCCAACTTTTACAGACCTGGTTTTTCTGCGTTCAATCATAGACCTATCAACCTTCCTACATCAAGGAAAGACACATAGACCATGAGTCCCATCAAAAACACAAACCCGATAGCATTTATGACATTAATCCAAGACTGTGGAAGTGGTTTTCCTATAACTGATTCAACAAGCCCCGTAAGTATGAGGCTACCATCCAGAGCGGGAAAAGGAATCAAATTGACAAAACCCAAGTTCGCACTAATAAGTGAAACAAGGTATAAGAACACAACAAAGTTCGAACGCGCAAACGTTGCCATAGTGGCCGTTATCCCGATGATGCCCATAACTTCAGTGGTCTTCGGGCGTGTCACCAATAGTATCAGCCCTTGCCATAGTTGCTCTATCATTAACCAGACTTCCGAAAATGACTTCACAAACGCATCAACAGGAGAATACTTCTTTGGGGCAGCAGTGATGCCTATTCCGACAAATTTTTGGCCATCGTAAGAGATGTTCTCCACTGTTAATCGCACCTTTAATTGTTGATTGTCACGCTGGATCAAAAGTTCTACAGGTTCTCCGACATTTTTCTTAGAAATGGTCTGTTGGAACTGTGAATAGTCTGCCACATTCTGACCATCTATTTGCAGTATTTTATCTCCCACCTGAAGTACTTGAGATGCTGGCGAATTGGGAACTATGGATGCAATAGTTGTACTCGGCTCAGTGGGATTCCCTGCAATGAGCACAACGAATATAATAATAAACGCAAGAACAAAATTCATTAATGGCCCAGCTACTGCGATGGCTACCTTATGAAGTGGTCTAATAATACTTGCCCCTTGTCCATCCATAGCCGGTACTTCTACGTAAGCGCCAAATGGTATTATACCTAATCTAAACTCTGTCTCTCCATGCTTCCGCTTATAAATAACGGGACCAAACCCTACACCGAATCCCGTTACTTCATAATGGAGACGTTTAGCTACCAAGTAATGACCATATTCATGTGCAACCAACAATACAGATATGGCTATTATGGCTATAACCACGTAAAGAGCATTCAAATCTCGTGAGCCTCCTTTGTAATCGCTTCTATCATTTCCTGCCTCAATTCAAAATAGTCTTCTATAGTATCAGGATAAGTTTCACCCCTATAGTAGTCTATGGCATTTAAAAGAAGTTTATAAACTTCCGATGGCCTTATGTGACCAAGAGAAAATTCTTGAAATGCTATTTGGTCGGCGACAGAAAATGCCATACAACCTGTATATCCAACGGTAAGGGCAAGATGCCCGAGTTCAACACATGGAAATCGCTCTGTATCAGGCTTTCTGAAGTTCAACTGTTCCTCAAGCAAAGACCGCAGAGAGGAAACACTGGGTAGATATTCTGGAAATGATAACGCATAAGCAATAGGTAATTTCATTGTCGGTTCGGAAAGCAAAACCTCACGAGAACCATCGCAGAAATCCACCACGCCATGTACATGTCCCGAAGGTTCTATGATTACCTCAATATTCTCGCCATCTAACCCAAATAAATGGCTGGCTTCTATAACTTCCATAGATTTATTAATAAGCAATGCTGAATCAAACGTAACCTTTGGACCCATCTGCCATACGGGATGGTTCATAACATCCTTGAGAGTTGCTTCCTCAATTTCGGTTTTACTTTTTTCTCTAAGAGAACCTCCAGACCCAACAACGTAAAGCTTATCTATACCTTTGTGTCCAGCTCCCAATCTCCACAGGGCATTGTGTTCAGAATCCACCGGTCGTATTAAATCGGAATAAGTTTTTATAAATGGCCAAGCCTCAACAATGACTTCTTTTGTGGAAAGGCAGACAGGCTTACCCTGGGAAAGAAAATTGACCAGCTCTGGCAAATAATCAACAGAGGAAACAGCGTACACTAATATGTCCGCCAATTTTAGATGATCACGTAATTGTTCTCGGCTAAAATTGGCCAACCATGGACTGTAGATAGGACAATTATATTTAGCACCAAGTTGTTCTAAAGGCTCTACGTTATGACCACCTAATAACAAAAAAGGCTCGTACTGGTTACGATAAGCGTCTAAAACTTCCATTGTCTGCATGCCCACAGAACCAGTAGCGCCGAACACAGCAACTTTTACAGACATTCGATCACCACCAAAACAACCAGTGATGCAAGCAATGAGCTATCAAATCTATCCCATATGCCGCCATGATACGGAATGATTTTTCCGGAATCTTTTACCCCAGCTATACGCTTAGCCCAAGATTCCAACAAATCTCCACATATACCAGACAAGGGAACGAAAATGCCAAACATATTTATGATAGGTTGCTTAAAGATAACACTCAGTAGTGCACTGCACAGTATCGTTGTTATATAGCCAAACACAAACCCCTCTAAATTTTTCCCAGGGCTTATAAACGGGGCAAAACGCTCAGAGCCTGTATTCCTTCCCCATAAATACGCTGTAGAATCAAAAACCCAAAGGGAAAGCCAAAAACACAACACTATCCACGGAGAAGGCACATACAATTTGAACATTATAAAGCTGCTTGTACAAAGTGCTATATAGACTGAGACAACTTTTACAAGTATCCAACGCTTATCTGTGCTTTCTAACGGATTTAACCTAAGGGAGGATAAAATAACGATTATCAGGCCAAGAGCCAGACCAATACCTAAGCCGAAGAACACCGTAGCAACGTAGTCCACAACATAAATGATAATTGCATGGATGTAGTCTACCCTAAACATGCTTGCAAGTTCAAGAACAGACATCAACCCAATGAAAAATGTCAATAAACCATAACTCCAGTTAGAAAGTATGCTCACTACGACTAATACGACAACAATTATGCCCCATAGAGCTCGTACAATGAGCTCGTGATCAATTAGCCCCCCAAGCAACCTGATTCACTCTTCCATAATCTCTTTTCGTTTCTTATCACAAATTTGCTCCATTTCTTTTTCAAACTCTTCGTAGACTTTCTGAATTTCATTCTGGACTCGTCTGCTTTCGTCTTCTGAGAGTTCTTTCTTCTTTTCTTTTCCTTTTACCTCATCCACGTACTCGCGGCGGATATTACGCAAGGCGATACGAGCTTCTTCCAGATACTTATCTACAAGTTTTGTGAGTTCTTGACGTCGCTCTTGAGATAGTGTAGGAAACAGCAGTTTTATGCTTTTACCATCGTCACTAGGATTAGCACCGATATTAGCTTTCTGTATGGCCTTTGAAATAGCCGGAATCATGGAGTTGTCCCAAGGTTCTATTAACAGTGTACGTGCATCCTGAGCAACTATCATAGCCAAGTCATTTATCCTGTACTTAGAGCCACCATACTCCACAGTTATAGGCTCCAGTATGGCAGGGCTCACCCGTGAAGCACGAATAGTGCTGAGCTGTTCGCTCATAGTGTCTATAGTCTTCTTGAAATGGTCTCTGGCTTCCTTGGTTATTTCATGCTCTTTCATAAAGTTCACACCTCCACTGTTGGCAAAACCAATGTTCCTTCTTGCGGGTTATCTACAAAACGTGTTAACGCTTTTGGATCTGTTCCTTTTATAACAGCCACCGAAATATGATGATCACGCAACAATTCGAAAGCTGCTAAATCCATAATTTCTAAACGCTTTTGCAAAGCTTCATCAAAGGAAATACGATCAAATTTCTTTGCATCTTTGTATTTCTCAGGATCTTTATCATAAACGCCATCAACTTTTGTCAGTTTAACCAATGTGTCCGCACCAATTTCCACAGCTCTTATCGCAGCCAAGGTATCAGTGGTTAGATGAGGCATACCTGTTCCTCCCACAAAAACTACAACCTGCTGTTTGATCAGCTCTCTTACTTCCGAAGGATGTTTGCGACAGGCTATACCATCAATGTTGAAGCTCGAAACTAATTCTGTTCCTATGCCTCTGCTTTCAAAGACACTTTTAAGCATTAAACCATTCACTGCAGTAGCCAACATACCTACGTAATCTGCATCAGTACTATCAATCTTTAATCTCTCTGCATCGCGCCCTCGCCATATATTTCCTCCGCCAACCACAAATGCCAATTCTCGGTCGGACTGCTTCAGAGCACTAACCGCATTACAGAGAGCATCTAAATAAGGAGCGGAGAAAACGATGTTTTCTCCGCCCAACAATTCGCCACTTAATTTTACCAGCAACCTTTTAAAGGGCTGCATGGCCTTCACTCACCTAAAGTCCAACGAACAAACCGACGTACGACGATATTCTCGCCGATCAAAGCTATTTTTTCTTTGATGAGATCTTTTACGACCTTAGAATCGTCTCTTACATAAGGTTGCTCCAATAGAACTTTGGTTTTATAAAAATTCTGTACTTTTCCTTCTACGATCTTATCTATAATCTCAGCAGGCTTCCCTTCATTTTCAGCTTGTTTTCTGTACAGTTCTTTTTCTTGCTCCAACACGTCAGCAGGTACATCTTCAATGCTGACGTACTCAGGAGCCATACCTGCTATCTGCAACGCTATTTCGTGGACAAGTTCTTTAAAATCGTCCGTCCTTGCAACGAAATCGGTTTCGCAGTTAACCTCAACAAGGACGCCAAGTTTACCCTCACCGTGAATATAAGAGTGGATGAGCCCTTGTGACGCAGCACGCCCGGCCTTTTTCTCAGCCTTAGCAAGACCTTTTTCCTTCAGTACTTCCTTTGCCTTTTCCATATCGCCATTTGTTTCCTGTAATGCTTTTTTGCACTCCATGAAACCAGCTCCGGTTTCATCACGGAGTTGTTTCACACATGAAGCAGATATATCCATTGTTACTCTTCCTCCTTTTCTTGGTCTTCGATCAAATCGAGATATTTCTCGGTCTCATCGATGCCTTCCAGTTCCTCAGCTATTTCTTCCATGCTTGCCTGTTGGCCTTCTGGTGTAACTACACCTTGACGTCCTTCCCGGCCTTCTAAAATAGCGTCCGCAATTTTAGAAGTAACCAGTTTGATAGCTCTAACAGCATCGTCGTTTGCAGGTATGGGATAATCGATCATATCTGGATCACAGTTTGTATCTACCATTGCGACCACAGGTATACCAATCTTCTTTGCTTCCCTTATTGCTGCTTCCTCTTTTTTCGTATCAACCACAAAAAGCACATCCGGAAGCGTTTCCATATCTTTCACACCCGAATAGTATTTATCCAACTTATCTAATTCTCTCATCACTGTTTTCTGCTCTTTATAACCGAGTGACTCAATATAGCCCTGTTCTTTAAGTGCAAGCAGTTCCTTATATTTCTTTATACGACCACGTATGGTACGGAAGTTCGTTAAGAACCCACCGATCCACCGCTGATTGACATAAGGCATGCCTGCTCTTTCCGCTTCTTCACGAATTGGTTCCTGAGCTTGCCGTTTTGTACCTACAAACAGAACAACTTTGCCATCTTTACTGGCATCCCTCACAAAATCGTACGCCTTCTCCAACTGCTCATACGTCTTTTGCAGATCAATAATGTATATGCCATTCCTCTCAGCATAAATGAATGGTTTCATTTTAGGGTTCCAGCGTCTTGTCTGATGGCCAAAATGTACACCGGCCTCTAATAACTGTTTCAACGTCACTACTGCCACAAAAAACACCTCCAAATGGTTTTTATTCTTCCGCCCCTATTACCCACTATTTATGTGGGAGCCATGCCTTAAAAGGGACGTGCTTACTTCCATAGCTTTTTAATTATAGCACAGCAACAATGATAGAATAAGCCTTGGAGGTGATCGTATGGCTGATTATTATAAGGTCAATTACAAAGATGTACCTACAGAGGATGTTTCAGGTACAGAGGGAGGCGTAAGCATCCGCTGGTTACTTCACAAGGACATAGGTGTCCCTCACTTTGAGATGCGGCTCTTCGAATTTCCGGTGGGAGCCAAAATGTTTCCTCACCGTCATTCTTGGGAACATGAGATTTTTACATTAGAAGGAGAAGGGCGCATAACTGTAGGTGACGAACCTGTAGATGTAAAAGCAGGAGATGCAATGTTCATAGAACCGCAAGCACTTCATGGCTACGAAAACACTGGTTCTTCTGTGTGGAAGTTCATTTGCGTAATTCCTAAGCGCGATTAAGCATACTAGCTCTGCTCGCCGCCGGAGTTCTTTTGAAGTAATTCAACGATTTGGCGTAAGAGTTTAACTTCTTCAGATGGTTCCGGCGGTGAGGCTATTTTCTGCTCTCGCTGTTTAGTTCTGTTTTCCAGACTGTTAAGTGGCAGAACAATAACAAAATAAACAATGCCCGCAATAACAACGAAAGAAATTACACTGTTTATAAAAGAACCGATCATCACTGGGCCAAGTTTCCAATTGCTAAAATCTGGTAAACCGCCAATAAGACCGAGCAATGGCGTGAAAAGGTCTTTTACTAACGAATTCACCACATTGTTGAACGCAGCACCTACAATAACAGCTACAGCCAGGTCAACAACGTTGCCTCTAGAGAGAAACTCCCTAAACCCCTTTAGCATAACAAACACCTCCCCACCTGAGCTCAATTGAACGGTAGTCTATATTGTACTTAGGCGGACCACTACTTCAGGATACTGGTTCATACCTTTTAGGTACTCTTTTACTGAAGCTGTTATACGCGATTCTAACCCACTCATAGCATCAGGAGATTGGTCACTCAACATTTTGTAAAGAGCATCGTTAAGAGATTTGCTCACTGTGTTTTGCGAAGATTCCGTAACGACACCAAGCATGACAGTATCCACCAACCAGTCATGCTTGTCTTCCATATAAACAGCTTCGACGATCACAACACCTTCAGCACCAATTTTCATACGTTCTTTAACAGCCACAGCCGCTTCCACTTTGCTAAGTATGCCATCCACTATAAAGGTACCAACGTTCTCTATACCATGCTTCTTTATCCTAGGGTTGTCCTTGTCTTTTTCATAAACCAAGACATCACCATTTTCCATGAGAAAAATATTCTCGGAAGGTAAACCTGCACGTTTTCCTATATCTGCATGCCCCACCAAATGTTGCCACTCTCCGTGAATGGGTACTAGATAGCGCGGTTTCAAAAGATTAAGCATGATTAGTTGATGATCTTTTGCTGTACAAGGATGCCCAGAGCTATGTATGAACCTAACTTCTGCTCCTTTGTAAAGCAAACTATTAATGACATCTGTAACGGCTCTTTCGTTCCCAGGTATGGGGTAAGC
The DNA here is from genome assembly GCF_000378005.1 of Coprothermobacter platensis DSM 11748. Taxonomy (GTDB): domain Bacteria; phylum Coprothermobacterota; class Coprothermobacteria; order Coprothermobacterales; family Coprothermobacteraceae; genus Coprothermobacter; species Coprothermobacter platensis. Next base: position 556,823 of record NZ_KB899040.1, on the reverse strand, counting down.
TGCTATGATAACCTTATCGCCCTTTTCAACTTTCACACGTTTATGTGTTCCCGAAGATATCCTGACCAAAGCTGAAAGTGGCTCACCTTGACTACCGCTAGCGATGATCATCTGCTTATTTCTTGGAAGTGCCTCCAGTGCTTGAGCAGTGACAATACGATGGCTTAAACCATCCATATATCCGAGCTTCTCAGCAATTTTCATATTTTTAATTAAACTGCGGCCTTCAATGGCTACACTGCGTTCTTCCTTCTGAGCGATTTTAATAATCTGTTGAATACGGTCAATGTGAGAAGCAAACGTACTTACAATTACACGACCCGTGGAACTACTTATCTCTTTGTCCAGCAACTCATAAACCTGTTGTTCAGTCAGACAATCTGCCGCACTTCCTCCTCCATTCCACACCATGGATGGCTCGGCATTCGTCGAATCTGCAAGAAGGAAATCAACACCTTCTTCTCCTATACTGGACAGCGTTTTAAAATCAGTTGGTTTCCCAGAGACTGGGGCCACTTCGATTTTGTAATCACCTGTAAAGAAAATTCGCGCTTCATCAGTCTTAATGTAGAGACCTAATGCTTCCGGTATTGAATGACGCATTTCCACAAAGTGAAGCTCAAACGGGTTTAACTCCATAGATTCGCCAGGTGCTACCTGAATAAACTCATATTCTGATGCTTTGGAACCGAGATTCGCTTTTACCAGTTCCAAGCTTAGTCTGGAGCTTATCACAGGTACACGAACACGTTGCAAGAAAAATGGAACACCACCAATATGATCTTCGTGCCCGTGGCTCAAGAATAGCCCGACAATATCTTTCGCTCTTTTTTCTAAATATGAAAAATCTGGAAGAAGAAAATCTACTCCGGGAACATCCGAAAACTTAAGACCACAATCAAGTATGAGTATTTTTCCATCTTTTTCTACAACATACAAATTCTTACCAATTTCACCTAAACCACCAAGTGCATAAAACCTAATCATATTCACTCTCCAGCAATAAGTTTGGACATCATCTGAATATCATGGTCAACAATTTCACCGAGTCGAGGATTTCTAAGAACCGCTGCAGGATGATAAGTGACTACGACTTTTACTTCATCCAACTGGATGATCTGTCCTCTAATTTCTTTTATACTTTTAAATGGCCTTGGTACCAATGCTTCTGCGGCATGTCTTCCCAAAGCCAAAACATATTTAGGCTTACCTATGGACAACTGAGCAGTCAAAATAGGAAAGCACTGATCTTTTTGTTCATCAGTAGGATCAGCGTTATTAGGCGGCCTGCATTTGATCACGTTTGTTATGAACAAGCTGTCTCTTTTGAACCCATTCTTAGTGAGAAAACCATCCAAAAGAGAACCAGCTTGTCCTACAAAAGGTAAACCTTTTTCGTCTTCTGTTGATCCAGGAGCCTCTCCAATGAGCCATAATCTGGAAAACGGATCACCTGAACCGAAAACCACATTTTTTCGAGTCTTGCACAGTTCGCAAGCGGTGCAACCAAGAGCAAAGTGTTCAAGCTCTTTCCATAGGTTTTCGTTCATCGATTATTCCTGTTTCCGAGATTCGACTTTTTTCTCCTTAGCGGTAAACCTGAGACGCCCTTCGGCATCTTTCTCTTTTACCCAAACTTTTATTGTATCTCCTACGCTGAGTACATCCTCAAGCGTCTTTATACGTGTTTCTGAAACTTCTGAAACGTGAAGCAATCCTGTTTTTCCCGGAGCTATTTCTACTATAGCGTAAGAAGGGGTTACTTTAATAACCCGCGCAGATAACTCTTCTCCCACTTCAGGATCTTTTGCAATCATTTCGACTTGCTGTTTAGCCATATTCACAGATTCATCACTAAGACCTTTTATGAAAGCAACACCATCTTCACGAATATCAATAGTCGCTCCTGTATCCTGAGCTATACGTTTAACGTTTCTTCCACCGGGTCCGATAACTTCACCTATTTTATCAATAGGTATCTCAATTTTCACAATTCTTGGAGCGGTTTCGGAAAGCGACTTTGGCTCAGGAATAGCGTTATAAAGCACATCTAGTATCTTCATCCGAGCTATTTCGGCTTGGTCCACAGCTTTATCTAATGTGTCAACACTTATGCCCTTAACCTTAACATCCAACTGTAAGGCAGTAATGCCCTGGCGCGTTCCAGCAACCTTGAAATCCATATCGCCCAGATGATCTTCCAGACCTTGAATATCTGTAAGAACAATATTTTCATCGTCATACTCTATCAAACCCATGGCAATACCACCAACATGGCGAGCTATAGGGACACCAGCATTCATTAAGGCAATAGAACTTGCGCACGTGCTTGCCATAGAAGTAGACCCATTGCTCTCAAGGACTTCACTTACCACGCGTATGGTATAAGGAAAATCTTCTTCAGAAGGAATCAAATACGATAACGCTCTTTCCACAAGAGCACCATGACCAATCTCTCGACGCGACGGTCCCCTACGAGGTTTCAGCTCACCCGTACTAAAAGGCGGGAAATCATACTGGTGCATAAAACGTTTGAATTCTTCCAAACCTATAGCATCAATAAACTGTACATCACTAAAACTCCCTAATGTAACCGTGGACATTACCTGCGTCTGACCTCTGATGAAAAGTCCAGAACCGTGAACCCGAGGGAGAACACCGCTTTCGGCATAAAGAGGCCTTATCTCATCAAAGCTTCTTCCATCAACACGTTTTCGTGTAGATTTCATATAGGCTCTGACTACTTCTCTTTGAATCTCTTCAAACATTAGGTTGAAGAGCGGTTCTCCTAAGTCCGGATATTGTTCAAGCATCGTCTGGTAAACAGATTTTCTCAGTTCGCCGACAGCTTTCTCTCTTTCCTGCTTAATAGGGGTAACCATAGCTTTTTGCAATTGGTCACTGTAACCTCGCAAAAAGTCCATCTGTTCCGTGGGGAACTCCACAACAGTTACCTGCGTCTTTTCACGTCCTGCTTTTTCTTGCAGTTCCGCTATTAAATCAATAATCTGGCGTATGCCATCTTGAGCAAACCTCAATCCACCCAGTAGTAACTCTTTATCTACCTCTGCCGCACCAGCTTCGATCATGACTATGGCATCACGAGTGCCCGCGACTGTCAAGTCTAATTTAGACTTGGACATTTCTTCAAAAGTCGGATTGAGCACGTAATTACCATCTATGTACCCTACCCTTACGCCCGCGATTAGTTCTGGCAAAGGAATATCAGAAACAGCCAAGGCAGCGGCAGTTCCATTTAGAGCAACGATATCAGGTGGATTTTCCATATCAGCCGACAATATCATGTTAAGAACTTGTACTTCATTGCGCATGCCATCTGGAAACATAGGGCGTATGGCCCTATCAATCAATCTAGCTTTTAATATTTCAGCATCACTGGGACGCCCTTCCTTCTTTAAAAACCCGCCAGGTATCTTGCCTACTGCATATGACTTTTCTTCATAGTCCACAGTAAGTGGGAAGAAATCCTGATCCAGTTTCGGTTCACTGCTCATAAGGACTGTAGACAAGCTTGTAGTGTCACCAAAACGAGCAAGCACGGCCCCATTCGCCTGAAGAGCTAAAAAGCCAGATTGAAAAACAACATTTTTACCAGCTATAGTTCCACTGACTTCTATTCTTTTTCTTTCAATCATACTAACGTCGCAATCCTAATCGCTGAATTAATGTTTGATACCTCTCTGGAGATTTCCCCCTCAGGTAATTTAAAAGTTTTCTTCTCTTACTTACCATAAGAATGAGGCCTCTCCGGGAATGCACATCTTTAGGGTTTCTACGTAGATGTTCAGTGAGATTTTGTATCCGAGTAGTAAGTAATGCAACCTGAACTTCTGGGGAACCTGTGTCCCCTGGGTGCGTAGCATACTCCTGAATAATCTTTTCCTTCAATTCTTTATCCATATAAATACCTCCTACTTGCGATTTGTCCAGTATTTTCATCAAAACTGAACAATCGTGCTATTCAATAACGTTTGTACCTTGGAACCACTGTTAATTAGATACAATCACTATTTTAGCACTACAAAAGTACAGTCAGAATTACCAACGCCACATAGGCAATTCCAAAACCTATAATCATCTTGTCAAACAACTTACTCCGTGGAGATGCGCCGTGGAACATGGATGCAGAACCTCCAATGGCGCCTAAACCTTCTTCCTTAGGCTCCTGGAACGAAATCAGCAGAAGCAAAATAAAAGACACAACGCCTAAAACAATCATCAAAACTTCTTTCATAGCTTAAACACCTCGCAGCTAATTATTCTCGCCGAACGCTTTTATTATAATAGCAAATTCATCAACTTTTAAACTTGCTCCTCCAACCAAAGCACCATCAACAATGTTTATTGCAGCAATATCCTTCGCGTTGCCTTTATTTACACTTCCGCCATAAAGTACAGGTATGTCTGTCTTCAAGTAGTCCTTGACCCAAGAAATACTTTCTGCAATCTCATCCATCGTAGGTGTAACACCGGTACCGATGGCCCAAACGGGTTCGTAAGCCACAAGATCACCTAATCTTAGAAGATCTTTTACAAGAATCAGTTGCCTTTTGATAACATCTTTGGTAACCCCGGACTTCCTTTCATCAAGTGTTTCTCCTATACAGAAAACCACAGGGAAATTGTGTCTATGGGCTGCTTCAAGTTTCTTCATTAAGAGTTCGTCGCTCTCATTAAATATATGCCGTCTCTCAGAGTGGCCAAGTAAAACATAATCCACTCCAATTTCCTCTAACATCGCAGGGGAAATTTCACCTGTAAAAGCACCAGACTCCTCAAAATACATATTCTGAGAGCCGAACTTAACAAATGAACCGTTTACAGCATCAGCCATATTGCTTAAAGCAGTAAATGGAGGAAAAAGTGCGACCTGCACTGTGGCAGGTCGCACTTCATTTAGCAACGCTTTCACATAATCACGCGTGAAAGCTATAGTTCCATTCATTTTCCAGTTACCAAACACGTATCGCACGCTTTATGCCTCCAAAAGAGGAGCAATGCCAGGTAAAACTTTGCCTTCTAAGAACTCCAAAGAAGCTCCTCCACCCGTACTAACGTGGTCAAATTTGTCGAACAATCCCATTTCTCGAACTGCATTAGCAGTGTCTCCACCGCCCACTACCACTGTTCCTGAAAAATCACCTAAGAATGTACCTACTTCTCGGGTCCCGTTAGCAAACTTTTCTTCCTCAAAGAGACCCAGTGGGCCATTCCAGAATACCGTTTTGGCTTTTACCAAAGCATTCTTAAAAGACTTTATACTTTCTGGGCCGATATCATATCCGATATCTTCTGGTCCAAAATCGTTTATATTCTTAACGGAAACGCTCTCTTTTGCTTCATCGCTAACCAAAAAGTCCTGTGCCAAAACGATTTCTTTGCCCTGCTTTGAAGCGTCTTCCATTAGCTGTCTGGCAAAATCAACCAAATCCGCTTCAACAATAGATTTTCCTGTTTCTTTACCCTGAGCCTTCCAGAAAGTGAACACCATGGCTCCGCCGATCACCATACCATCGACTTTAGGTAGTAGATTTTGTAAAAGAGCCACTTTATCACTTACCTTAGCGCCGCCTAAAACAAGGAAATATGGCCTTTCAGGATTCTCAGTGAGCATGGAAAGGTAATTAACTTCCTTTTCCATCAAGAAACCAGCATATGATGGCAAATACTTCGTTATGGCTTCCACAGTCGCATGGGCCCTATGACTTGCCGAGAAAGCATCGTTTACATAAAGCTCGCCCATAGAAGCAATAGTCTTTGCGAATTCTGGATCGTTTTTCTCTTCTTCCTCATGGAAACGCACGTTCTCACAGAGAAGAACATCTCCGGCTCTAAGTCCGTTGACTGCCAATTCCACTTCCTCGCCTATGACATCAGGAGCAAAAAGAACCTCTTTGTGAAGCAATTCGGCTAACCGTTTAGCTACTCCTACCAAACTATATTTCTTATCTCTCTTTCCTTTCGGCCTTCCAAGATGAGAGATTAGAATTATTTTTGCTCCATTGTCAATGAGGTACTGTATAGTAGGCAACGCTGCTCTTATACGGAAATCATCCACGACATTTCCGTCTGCATCCAGAGGCACATTGAAGTCGACACGAACAATGACCTTTTTGTTCTTTACATCCGCCTCTCGGACTGTCCTCAATTTCATATTACAAACCTCTCTCGATGACAAAATTAGTCAGATCAGCTAATCTTGTGGAATAACCCCACTCGTTATCGTACCATGCTAATACTTTTACCAGGTTCCCACCGATAACAAATGTGCTCAATCCATCCACAACTGTTGAGAATGTTGTTCCCTTAAAGTCCATGGAAACAAGTGGTTCATCAGTGTAGCCAAGGATGCCTTTCATTCTTCCCTCTGCGTACTCCTTGAATGCATTGTTTACCTCGTCAGTAGTAACATCTTTATTCAGTATGGCAGTCAAGTCTGTGATACTAACAGTAGGAGTCGGAACCCTGAGGGAAATTCCGTGCATTTTCCCATTAAGTTCAGGTATGACTCTACCAATTGCCTTAGCGGCACCAGTAGACGTTGGAATGATATTCAGCGCTGCTGCACGAGCTCTGCGAAGGTCTTTATGAGGAAGATCCAAAATGCGCTGATCGTTGGTGTAACTATGTACTGTGGTCATCAAGGCCTTCTCAATACCAAACTTGTCATTAAGAACTTTGGCCACAGGAGCCAAACTGTTAGTTGTGCAAGAAGCATTGCTTATTATGTTATGTTTTGCGGGATCATATTGGTCTTCATTAACACCCAACACGATCGTTATATCATCACCATCAGCAGGTGCAGAAATGATTACCTTTTTTGCTCCGCCGGCATCAATATGTACACGAGCCTTTTCTGCCTTGGTGAATAAACCTGTAGATTCAATGACAACTTCTACACCCAAATCTTTCCATGGTATATTAGCAGGGTCTTTTTCAGCAAAGACCTTTATCGGGCGACCATTAACGATTACGTGGTCGGCATCGTAGGTAATATCAGCGTTAAAAGTACCATAAGTAGAGTCGTGCTTGAGCAAAAACGCTAACGTTTTTGTATCGGTTATATCATTAACCGCAACGACCTCATTTTGAGGATACCTTTCAAATAACGACTTGAATACCTGTCTTCCAATACGTCCAAAACCATTTATTCCTACTTTTGCCATTTTTGTCACCTCCATTATTAATCGTATTATAAGTCACAAAAACCTTGTTTAAGATACTTTTATGCAAACAAATTCACGTCTTCGTCTCATATTCCCTTAAAATATTACGGTATTTATTCACTGTTCTTCGAGAAAATTTCCATCCCTTACGTATTCTCAAGAGCTGGGCAATCATTTCATCTGTTGCAGTAGGGTTCTCTTTTAGTATGGTTGCAATCTCCATAAGAAGTTCACCTTGCGGTATACCTTTTATGCTTCTTGTAAAGAAATGAGAAACATCGTACAAGGCGCCACAAAAATCGAATACTTTTGACTTTGCCAACCTTGAAACAGTAGATTTAGAAACACCAAGTGCATGAGCGGCTTGGTCAAGTGTGAGAAACGTCATTCGTCCATTAGCCAATTCTGAAGCGCAGTTTTCAATGATCAACTGTGCTAGCCTTCGTATCAAATCCATTCGGTATTCAGCCACTACCTTATAAATGCCTGTGGTATTCTGAATAACGTACTCGTATTTGTCGTTGAGGCGTAACGTAAAAGTACCGTCCTCTATGCTTATATAGAAATCTGGTTCTGTTTGTCGCAGACTATTATCTTGGCTTTCTATAGGGTGTTCACGACGATCCAATTTTAATTGTCTTATGATTTCAGAGAATTCGTCTTCTCCTAAACTTCCCAGTCCGTACGGTTCCACCTGTGTTATTAGTTTTTTTCTTACTTCCTCCACCTTTGACAGCGAAACATTATATTGTGAAGAAAGCCCTCGGATATCACCAGAAAAATAACCTCGATAATCGAGTGATTTTAAGATCCCATAAGCAATTTGTGCTTCTTCTTCCTCGAAAATCATGTCAATTTGCAGTTCCACAAGTTCCCAGTCAATATCTTGGGGTTGACTACTTATGCGATCTTCAAGAAGTTCATCAGGAACCGATACACTGCTGTACTTCGTAACAAAATCCGCAAATGGAAGTGCTAGCCCTTCTGACATATAAGTTCGAAGGAGTTGTCGCCTTTTGACCGTTATGCGCTGAACTTGTTTTTGCGAGCCGCTATTATTCACTTTTCAGCTTCTCCTCTATTGCTTTTAATAGCCGAGCAACTTTGCTCTTGCTAATCCCAAGGCGCTCTCCGATTTCCGAATAAGAAAGTTCAGGCTCTTCGACTCTAAGTTTGAGCAGTGACACTTCTTCATCATTTAAGATAGTTATGTCCTTATTATCCAACAATTCCTTATAGAACTCTGCTTTTGCAACCTGACGCTTTAAATTAGCATTGTCACAGTTTGCCAATCGTTGAGCAGATATCTTTTTCATCCGCATGAAGTGATGCTCATAGATTTCTTCACGTGTTTTAATAGCACCTAACCCATCAACAAACCGATAGAGAGCATCAAAGGATCTTATATGAATTGTATTAGTATTCTGCTTAGAAATGAGGTAACTTTTTCCGATTCTTTCTTTGAGCCAGTAATTTACTTCTTCTGCATCCTCCGGCACTTCCACATCCATTGTCGCATGATACCAAGGATTTAGGTCAGATATGTAACCTGTAGTCAGCATTATGCCTCTTATAACGTCCCAGTTTAGCCTTGTGGTATCTTTCAGTGGTAGATTCTTCAAAACAGATGTTACGTTTTTTGCCTTTACAACGTAAGTCTGTCGTGACCCAGCAGCATGGTTCTTTTGAAAAGTGATTTCATAGGGAAGTTTTAGCTGAGATAATATGCGGACAACTCTTCGCACAGGTTCCGTTCTGCGAAAACTAATAAACAGATCACCGTTTAAATCCATTTCACCAGAACCCAATAGCAAACCCTCGAGTTCACTTTGTGGATTTTTTATTTCTAAAGATGTAAGTTCTATCCAGAAATTTTCGCTAACTGACACTACCCAGTTCACGGTGCCACGTAACAACACTGTGGCCACTATCTGTAAGATTTTGAGCCAAATCACGTACTACAAGCACACTTCGATGTTGACCACCTGTGCATCCTACAGCGATAACGACATAAGGTTTACCAAGTTTCACATGCTCTTCATATGTCCTCTCTGCTAATTGAAGCCACAAGTCCAAGAAGAAAGGATACTTATCATCGGCTCTAACGTACGCTGCTACACCGTCGTCCAAACCCGTTAGGGTACGCAATTCTTCAACGTAGTAAGGATTTCTGAATACCCTTGCGTCGAAAACCATGTCGGCGTTAGTAGGAAGACCCCGCTGATAACTAAAACTGATTAGGTAAAACTCTGGTCCCCTGTCCTTACCAACAAAGTTTTCAACATGATAAACAAGTTCTTTGTCTTTCATGTTCGTCGTATCAAGCACAAAATCACTAATATCTCTAAGCTCGGACATTAACTCTTTTTCGCTTTCGATAGCCTCTATCAGAGCCAAGCGGCTACCTGTGGCATGAACCAACGGGTGTAAGTGCCGCGTCAAATTAAAACGAGACAAAAGCGTGTCCGTACTTGCTTCCAAGAAAACAACACTCAGAGGTAGTTTACTTTTGAGAAATTGCAAATCGGAGACAAAGTTAGACACATCTGCTTGGCCCCTTAAACTTCTACTATCGACAACTACAGCCACACGCTGTTCTTGGTTCTTTGCTTCGTACAATTGGAGCAAACTATTCAGAAGTTCCACGGGAACATTATCTACGACAACATATCCAAGATCTTCCAGTGCCTTAGATACCGTTGATTTTCCTGCTCCTGAAAGCCCAGTTACCACTATAACTTTTTGCATTGCGCCGACTCCCAATCAAGTATCATTTTCTTCCATTCTACATTAGGAGTGAATCCACCCAAACTTTTTTCTCCCACTACCCTGTGGCAAGGGATAAAAAGAGGTAATGGGTTTGTACGCATATAGGTACCAACTTCACGACTGGCACAGCCTGTATAGCGCGCTAATTCACCATACGTCACAGTGGTCCCTGTTGTTACATTGATCAAACATCTATAAACTGCTGCTCTTTTGTCCTTAAAAGAAGACCAAGGGATGAGGTGAAAGTACAAATCTGGTTGCCATAAACCGTTGTAATAACCGTCCAAAAACGTCTTTAACGGCGGTGGAGGACTGTCGAGAAAAACCGCTTGATCAGAGAACCATGATTTAAGTAATAAATCCTTTTTTACATCTATGCACAGATAGAGGCCAAATGGTAGTTTATAAGCGTAAGTGCCGTCTAATATCTTCATACACAGACAACGAATCCCTTTCCTGATCTTCCACTTCTAAAATGTCAATTTTCTTTGGATCGAACAAACCAGACTTAATCTGCCTGTCCATGATTCCTAAGCAATAAGCATATGGTTTATTCATTCGTACGCTACTACGTTTTAGAGCTTCTTCCAGAGGATGCATTGTGACCCAAACTACCACGTCGCACAAATCTTGCAAGTCCAACTTTAAGAGCAAGCTGCCTTCTATGATACGAAAGGACGACGGGGACAAACTCCATAGCCTACGCGTTTCTTCCACAAGAAAGGGTTTGAATATACCATCGAGACTATCCCAAAGAGAAGGCTGTGATTGTAAAATGAAACCGATTTCTTTTCGTTCCGACGTTCCAAAAGTTTTTCTCAGCTGAGCGCACAATTCGTCGTTTTTGTAAAGATCGTGGCTTATGTCATCCAAACGGAATGTTTCTGCCGCTAATTGTTCTTCAAAATATGAAGCGATAGTGCTTTTGCCAACACCTATCCAGCCAGCTAATCCTAAGGTTATGCCTGAATCCATAAGGTATTCCCATCCACTTTCACTGACGATGCAGCATTTATTAGCGTCGCAGTAAGCTGCTCATTTAACTCAATTGCCTCACCATCAACAAAAACAGAAGCAAATTGAAGGTTGTTTATGGAGTAAGAAGACTGTGCAAAAAGAAGGCATGAACTCATTATAGGTTCCTGCCCTTTTATGAATGCGAATGGAAATGGTTCAGCAACAACGGTGCTTTGTTCCAAAGATTGCCAAGGTAACGCATTTAACCCCTCTAAACCAAATAAGCTTACTTGTACCTCAATAGGACTCAAAACTTTTTGAAGCGATGGAATCAACGAGCGAAATTGTAGATCATCCAATGTTCCAAAATCGAAGACAGGTTTTATCCTATAAAGAAACATGGACAATGGTACATCAAAACGTTCTAATGTTATCAATTCCACGTTTCGATCGAAAATCTCTCCATATTTCTTCTTAATGGCATCTCTGTCCGATTCTCTCATTAGTGATGACGCAGTCTTTGGCCCTATGCCATTTACTCCTGGAATATTGTCTGACTGGTCGCCAACTAATGCCTTATAGTCTACATAACGGCTGGGTAAAAAACCATATTCATCTGTGAAAGTACTCTTATCGTATATTTTTACCTGGGTGATTCCCTTCTTGAACATTACAATACGCGTGTGGTCTGAAATAAGTTGGAGCATGTCAGTATCCGACGTATAAACGTCGATATCGAATCCCCAATGTTCGAATAATGCCGACAAGGAAGCTATAGAATCATCTGCTTCCTTTCCTTCGAAGACAACATAAGGTATGTTCAATGCAGCCAGCACTTGCGGCAATTCACTACGTTGAACGCTCAACTCATCAGGTGCTTTAGGCCTATTGCATTTGTACTCTTTTAGTATGGAAGATCGCGATAATGGTCCTTTTGAATCACCAACTACGATAAAATGGCTGTGAGGCTCTTTAAGAAGCTTCGAAAGTATCCTCAGAAAACCGTAAATGCCCCCTGTGGGCATTCCGTCTGATGATGTGAACTTTGGCAATGCATAGAACGCCCTATAGAGGAGTGAATTACTATCTACTAATATTGCTTTCTTCATAACACAGAACCTTCTATATAATGCATCATTCTGTCGGCTCTTTCCTTTTGAGCCAAAGAAAAGCGTATAAGTTTATCACTAACCTCAGAAGCATTTTCTAAAAGCGAAGATAACTTTGCTTTTGCTTCTGTTATGTTTGATGCAACAATGGCATCTTCAGGAACATCTAAGGCTGCTGAAAGTTCTTTGGCGTATTCGCTCAACTTTACATCGTATGGTATGCACACAAATGGTAATCCCGCTATGGTTGCTAAAATGCCGGCATGTAGTCTTCCCACTACGGCACCTTTATATTCTTTAAACAGCTTTAATATCTCAGCAATACCGAGTTGTAAACCGTCAATGAAATCGCCACCGGAAGCAGCTGTTATAGGCATATCTTTACCGGGAAAGAAAATGACCATACTCCCATCCACCTGATCCACATCCAAGTTTTCCCATTTATGACTGGGTATGTACAATACGGAATCATGCCCAGGTTTGTAACCTTTGAATTGCTCGCTTGCTGCCGTAAAAACCACGTCAGCCGCGTATTCGCTTTGTATTCCTCGCTTCATCAGCCATTCATAAGAAAATTTATCTCGTACAAAGCGACCATCAGCCATGGAAAATGCTTTTTTTGTTAACTGTTCACTTACATGTCTCTTTATAGGCCCTATACCTATACCATATAAATACACTTTTTTGCGAAAATGTTTTGCCATAAACACGGCCGAAGCATAATAAAACAGACTCTTGAAACTTGTGGCATCTTGATAAAGACCGCCAGGGCCCTCTAAAACGACATCACTGCGTTTAATCTCGTTAAGCAAAGACTTAGGCTCCGCTTTAATGGCATTAACATGGAAGTTATTTGTCGTATTTTCTGGATTTTTAGATGCCACCGTTACATTGGCAATATTCATGAGCCGCGGAAGAACAATCTCAAGAAAGCCCTCATCTCCAACATTAAACCCACCCCAATAACCAACCATTAAAACGTTTTTCATCGGTAGCCCTGTTTTTTTCTCCAACTTACCTGCTTCAACATAAAAAGAATATCTGTTTTAGAAGCAGGTAAGGTAAATATTTGCCATGGCTTGTACCCAGCCTCCAGCGCACTCTTTCGCATCTCTTCTGGCACAATAACTACAGAATTTTCATGGTACAATATCTTGCCTTTGTCCCAGTAGTAAACATCACAATTGTGCTTCCTTAACTTTCCTACCTTCAAGGAAACATGAAGCTCGTGCAGCCAGTCCTTAAGCGGCTCTTTTACCGCAACGACTGGGACTGCACTCCTATCTATTTCAAGCAATACTGACGGCTTCTTCATCACTTAAAAGCTGCACCCTAGCATCTAGGGCTTTCAGTTTTTGATTTATACTGGAATAACCGCGCATAACATGTTCCATGCCGTAAACAGCCGTACGTCCTTCAGCAGATAAGCCTGCAACGATAAGAGCTGCTCCAGCACGGAGATTATTAGCTACTACCGGTGCACCGGTAAGTTTCTCCACACCGTTGATAATGGCCGTATTTCCTTCCACCTCTATGTTGGCACCCATTTTCCAAAGTTCACTCACGTGCCCCATTCTGCCGTCATAGACAGTCTCTGTAATCACAGAACGTCCATCTGCAGTAGCAAGCAAGGAAGCCATTAATGGTTGAAGATCCGTAGGAAAACCAGGGAAAGGCATAGTTTTTATCGTAATTCCTCTGGGTCGAGGACTGGAATGCAAAGTTATCTCATGACCATTAGTAACTACAACTTCTATGCCAGCCTCTTGAAGCTTAAATAAAAGTGGCCTTAAAAACGTCACATCAATACCGTCAACGGTTATAGAACCTCTGGTAGCAGCAGCAGCAATAATGTATGTTCCTGCCTCTATGCTATCACCTGATACCCTAAATGTCACGCCACCTATTTCTCGTTTGCCCTTTATGCGTATAACTTTTGTGCCAAGACCGTGAACTTTTACACCACACGCCATTAGAAATTTACCAAGCTCAACTACTTGCTGATCCTGAGCCGCATTTTCTATGGTTGTCTCGCCATTTGCCAATGCTGCAGCAATCATAATGTTTTCTGTAGCACCAACACTGGGAAAATCCAAATAAACATAAGCACCTTTTAGCCCATCTGGGGCCTCTCCTCGTATACTTCCACCTTGTACATCGAGTTTGGCTCCCATTAAACTGAGACCTTTCAAATGGAGATCAATCGGGCGTGTTCCAATATTACAGCCGCCGGGCATAGGCAAAACAACTTTGCCTAAACGTCCTAAAAGTGCACCTAAGAAAAGTAGAGAACCTCTTATTGAACCAGCGCCCGTTCTTGTTAAATCATAGTTCTTTATAGTATTACCGGGTTTTATCGTTACACCACTATTCCATGTTACTTTGTAACCAAGCGATCTTAATATGCTAATCATGGTCCTGACGTCACCTATGTCGGGAACATTTGTTAAGTAAACCTTGTCTTCACATAAGGCGGCAGCAGCCAGAACGGCTAAAGCACTATTTTTACAACCTTGCGCAGTTACTCTACCTCTTAATGGAACTCCACCATCTATAATCAAAACGCTCATTGGACCTAAAACACCTCCTCAAATGCTGATGGGATCGTTTCGCTGATTCCAAAGTAGTGTGACAAATGAGCCGCTATTCGTTCCGATGCTCTGCCATCACCATATGGATTCGGCTGGTTACTGACATACTCCCACCATGTGTTTTCAACGACAAAATGAAAATACTCTTTTATTTTTTCGCTATCAGGACCAGCTAAAAAAACTATTTTTCTTGGAATTCCTTCTGGACGTTCCGTTACATGCCTAAGCAGAATAACTGGAACTCCGAAATGGGGTCCTTCTTCCTGAATTCCTCCGCTGTCACTAAGAGCAACCTTTGCTCTAGCAAGCAATTTCAAAAAATCATCGTATTCCATAGGATCCGTCAGTTCCAGATTAGGTATTCCATCCAAAACTGAATATACCACTCTTCTTACCACAGGGTTCAAATGTACAGGAAAAACAAATTTAAAATCTTTAAATTCCAATGCCAAATCTTTAATAGCAGCACAAATATGTTCCAAAGGTGAGCCCCAATTCTCTCTACGATGTGTAGTAACAACAACCAAATTCTCTTTTTCATCAGTATTAATACCAAGTCTCTTTTGCATTATCGTTAGTGCATCTATTACTGTGTTGCCCGTAACCAAATGTTCTCTGTCAGCAAGCCCCTCGTGTTTTAAGTTATCCCAAGACCATGGCGTGGGCGCATAGAGAATAGTGCAGATATCATCAGCCAATACTCTGTTAGCCTCTTCTGGGTAAGGGTAATCAAGGTCGCCTGTCCTCAAGCCGGCTTCCACATGTGCGCAAGGAATCTTATTATAAAAACTTGCAAGAGCACCACCCAAGGTTGTAGTGGTATCACCATGGACAAGTACCATATCATATTTTTTATCTTTAAACATTTCAGAAAGGCCTGTCACCGTTTTAGATAGTACAGATTCCAGCGATTGACTCTGTTCCATGATTTTTAAATCGACCGTGGGTTTTATTCCAAACGGACTGAGACCTTGGTAAAACATTTCTTTGTGCTGACCAGTAGCTATAAAATCAACGTCAAACTTATCTTTAAGCGCTAAATAGACCGGAGCCATTTTAATAGCTTCAGGCCTTGTACCAACAACAATACCGATTCTCTTTTTCAGGCTGCCCACCCCATCAACAAAATAGCGATAATACCAAGAACAATTGTAGCACAGTACATAAGAAGCACTACTTGCTTGGGTGTTAAGCCCCAATCTAATAATTTGTGATGTAAATGTTTTCTGTCAGCGGTAAAAGGATGTTGACCTGCAGCGAGTCTTCTAAACCATGCAGAGAGCGTGTCCTCAACAGGTAAAAACAGAAGGAGTAGAAAACCGATAAACATAATACCTGCAGTGCTTTTAAAGGTACCGACAATGGAAAGTATCCCAATAATAAAACCCAGCGTCTGAGCCCCACAATCACCAATAAATGTTTTCGCATCGGGAAAGTTATACGGCAAAAAGCCGAGAACGGCACCTGCCAGAAGCAAAGAATCTAAACCGACGCTAAAAATACCTTTGCCAAAAGTGATAATGCTTGCAAAAATGAGAACAATTGCACTTATGCCCGATGAAAGTCCATTCAAGCCATCAATAAGGTTTATCGCATTAGACAGTAAGACCAACCATAAAACGGATATTCCTACACCAAGCCACTGGGGGAATACCGCGTATCTTCCTCCCCAAAGAGTGACAACGCCTATTTTGACGCCCATAAGAACCACAGCCAAAGCTGCCCCTATTTGTACAACAAATTTAAGAACAGCGGGCAGGTCGTATTTATCATCAAAAAGCATGGCCAAGAAAAACAAAAGAACCGTTATTAAAACACCATAACCCAAAGGCGGGTTGCCATGCCAAAAAACGAGTTCCCCAATAACGAAAGCAAGTACAACAGCCATACCACCTATTCTTGGCGTCGCTTCATGATGTACCTTTCGCTCATTTGGGTAATCTAAAAAATCATACTTGAAGGCAATTTTTATGGTAAGAGGTGTGAGCAGCCAGCTCATTAGAAAACTACCCACACCCGCTAATATACCAAAGAGATAGATCTCACTTTGTGCCGAAAAGCCTGTCACCAGCGTCTCCCAAACCAGGTATTATGTAGCCCTCTTCATTCAGCCTCTCATCTTTTGCAGCAATGTATAGCTCTATACCATCACTGCAGGAAAGTACATTCTCTATACCTTCTGGAGCGGCGATTATAGAAAGAACTTTTATCTGGCTTACGCCCTGTTCTTTTAAGAGTTCTATTGTGTATTTGATAGAGTTGCCTGTAGCCAACATGGGATCGACAATGATGCACTCCATGTCACTCAATCCTGAGGGAAACTTCGCGTAGTATTCTATTGGCTTGAGTGTTGTATGGTCTCTATAAAGTCCTACATGACCAACTTTAGCATTTGGAATAACTTTCAATACACCTTCTGCCATAGTTAACCCTGCACGAAGTATGGGAACAATGGCAATTTTACGCGAAAGAACATAACCTGTGGTAGCCGATAGCGGGGTTTCCACCGTTTGCTCCACTAACTCAATATTTTTAGTCGCTTCATACGTTAAGAACATAGCAAGCTCCTGGACTAATTCCCGAAATTCCTTAGGACCCGTGTTCTTATCACGAAGCAGGCTAACTTTATACTTGATAAGCGGATGGTCGACCACCGTCAGCATCTACAACCACTCCCCGTAAGCCGGAAACTTCTTAACCATCTCCTGCACAGTCTGCCGCAGTACGTTCTTGCGCTCATCGCTTTTTTCTATTAAAAAGTCACTGATTTGTTCTGCTATTGCACGGCATTCATTCTCTTTTAGCCCTCTGGTAGTTATACTGGGTGTACCAATTCTTATACCACTTGCGATTCGTGGAGACAACTTATCAAAGGGGATAGCGTTCTTATTAACGATAATGCCTACATCGTGAAGCATGGCCTCAGCATCCTTGCCCGTTGTCCCAACAGAAGTGACATCCAATAGCATTAAGTGGTTATCAGTACCACCGGTTACTATTCGTATGCCCTTTTTTGCGAACGTTTCTGCCATAACTTTTGCGTTCTTGACAATTTGAGAAGAATATTCCTTGAAAGATGGTTCCATTGCCTCTCTAAAGGCTACTGCTTTCGCTGCAATAACATGAACTAACGGACCACCTTGAAGGCCAGGAAATACAGCCTTGTCTATAGCTTTTGCATGCTCTTCTTTGCACAATATGAGCCCAGCCCTGGGACCACGCAACGTTTTATGAGTAGTTGTGGTAACAACATCGGCGTAAGGCACAGGACTCGGATGAACTCCTGCAGCAACCAAACCAGCAATGTGAGCCATATCCACCATGAGTATGGCACCGACTTCATCAGCTATGCGTCTAAACCCTTCAAAATCGATGAACCTTGGATAAGCAGAGGCACCCGCGATGATTATTTTAGGCATATGTTCTTTTGCTAACCGTTCCACTTCGTTAAGATCGATCATTTCTGTTTCTGGGCTGACACCATAGTGAACGATATTGAACCATTTTCCGGTCATAGAAACAGGTGCGCCATGGGATAAATGGCCACCTGCTGCAAGTGACATGGAGAGAATGGTATCACCGGGTTTCAAAAATGCTAAATAAACCGCTTGGTTAGCCTGAGAACCAGAATGAGGCTGAACATTTGCGTGTTCAGCACCGAATAACTTCTTTGCTCTTTCTATCGCAAGTAATTCCACTTCATCAGTAAACTCGCAACCACCGTAGTACCGTGCGTTGGGATAACCCTCAGCGTATTTATTAGTAAAGATTGAGCCTGTAGCTTCCAAAACTGCTGGTGAAACAATGTTCTCTGAAGCTATAAGGTCCAATGATTCCTGCTGACGATTCATTTCTTTGTTAATAAGCTCGAAGATTTCTGGATCTTCTTTGCCGATATCATCATAGGTCATCATTCTTCGTCACATCCCCCACCACTATATTTTTCTTCTATCTTTTCTATTTTTCTTATCCTTCTAAGGTGCCTACCACCTTCAAAAGACGTGTTTAAAAAAGTTTGTACAATCTCAGTGGCGATATCAGGGCCCAACACTCTGCCACCCAAGCAAAGCACGTTAGCGTCATTGTGCTGTCGTGCCTTCTTGGCAGCGTACAGGTCATATGCTAAAGCAGCCCTTATGCCAGGAAATTTGTTCGCAGCGATACTCATACCGATTCCTGTACCGCATATGAGAATACCGAAGCCACCATTTTTCTCGATGTCCGTGCATACGGCAGCAGCATAGTCTGGATAGTCTACAGATTCCAAAGAGTTTGTTCCTTTATCAATAACTTCATGTCCTAATTCGATGAGATTTTCTTTAACTAACTCTTTTAAATGATAACCTGCGTGATCTGCACCGATAACTACTCGCATTTCACAGCACCTCCTTAAATAAAATCACCTAAGCCCTCCTCGGGCAGTTGCAGTGTTTCTCTTCTGGCATAGCCTTGATTAAATCAACTATGAACGTCTGAATCTGATTGTTTAGCTTATCCATGATATCTAAGACTTCATGATGGCTTACTTCTGTTTGTAAACCGGCAGCAAAGTTACTTACAATAGCAAGAGATAGATAACACATTCCAGCTTCTCGAGATAAAACGACTTCTGGGATAGACGTCATCCCTACTACATCTCCACCCAGCATTCCATAGGCTTTCACTTCCGCAGCACTTTCAAAACGTGGACCTTCAGTAACAACCATGACGCCGCCTTTCCTCTTAGGGAATGGCGTAGGCACATTGTAAGCAACGTCAATCATTTCTGGGCAATAGGGATAAGTCATATCTGTGTGTACAACATTTCCTTCTTCAAAAAAAGTCGATTTACGCAGTTTGGTAAAATCGAGAAATTGATCCACTAAAACCACAGTACCCGGTTTAATATCAGGGTTCAAGCTACCTACAGCGTTTGTAGCTATGATTCGGTCAGCACCTAATCCTTGCAGTGCCCTTATGTTTGCCCTATAATTGACCAGATGGGGTGGAACAGAATGCCCCAATCCATGACGTGGCAAAAAATATACCTCCGTTTGATCGACTTGAGCTACAAAGACGGAAACATCACCATACTCTGTATTGACACTGATCTCTGTTGATGGTAAACCTTCGATTTTATAAATTCCGGATCCACCAATAACGCCTATTTTCACAATATGTCCTCCTTCCTAATACTTTGCCTTCTCTTATTTACTTCGTCGGAAACTTCTAAGGGATTGATACCAACAAATGACTTATTTTGAAGTACCCAGCGCCCTTGAACGAAAACATCTTTCACAGCTTGACTACCAGAAGAGTAAACAATATGCGAAAGCCAATCTTCAGGTTTATCTACAGGGACCATAGATATGTCACTCTCATCCCACACCACAACATCTGCCCAATACCCTTCTTTTATTTCGCCTAATGGTAAACCCAGCACTTTTGCTGGCACGGCGGTTGCCGACTCTAAAGCTTCCAATGGAGAAAGAAGATCAGGTTTCCCCGATACGCCTCTTGCTAATAGAACGCCTGTTCTAAGCTCTTCTATGAAGTCTAAATTGTTGTTAGAAGCCGCACCATCTGTGCCTATGCCAACTTTAACACCGTTGTTCTTTGCTTTATCCCAGCGGAAAAGGCCTGAGGACAATTTCATATTACTTTGAGGACAGTGTGCTACCACAACATTCTTCTTTCCGAGAAAATCAAAATCTTCTTCAGAAAAGTGTACTCCATGAGCAAACACCACAGGAACATCAAAGAACCCGATGTCCTCCAGACGCTTCAGATAATCTTTTCCCAATGTGTTATGGATGAAAGCTTCTTCCGACGCGGTTTCCATAAGGTGCATATGGAGAAAGAGATTATTCTTCTTTGCAAACTCAACCACTTCAGGCATTATCTTCATGGAAACTGTATACAAAGCATGTGGCCCCACTCCTACTAAAGCGCCTAAGTTCTTAAGCTCCTCTACCCTTTCTAACGCGCTTTCCCAACCTGGACGTTCAATGACGCCTGGTGTAAAAATAGGTCTTATACCTACTTCTTTGGCTGCCTTTAACGTCGCCTTTTCCCAGAAATACATATCTAAGAATGTCGTTGAACCACTCCTTATCAGCTCCAAGCATGCCAATAAGGAAGACCAGTAAACATAGTCATCGTTCAAGCGTGCTTCCAGTGGCCAAATGTAGTCATTTAACCATTCATCCAAAGAAACATCATCACCAATACCTCTAAAAAGGTCCATAGCAACGTGACTATGGGCATCAAAAAGCCCTGGAGTAACCAGGGCATTAGTAAATAATGCATCATTTTCGCCAACAGGCTCTTTGAATGTAATTTTGTCTCCATCGATAAAAAACGTGCCTTTTCTTAATAGCTGGTTGTCGAAATCCGGGTACCAACAATCTTTGAATGTTACTTTCATATGGATTTGCCAGCCTCCTTCCTCATCGCTTCTATTGCCTCTTTTACCATAGCTGGCGAGACGTGTGTGTAAATCTGCGTAGAACGCAAACTGCTGTGCCCTAACAATTCTTGTATTTCTCTCAAATTTGCTCCTTCTTCTAACAAATGGGTAGCAAATGTGTGCCGCAACATATGCGGGTGCAATAACTCTCTAAGCCCATATCTTACACTCGTTTTCTGCAAAATGTATCTGGCACCTCTGTCTGTAAGAGGACCACCTTTCAAGTTTACGAATAACGGCCCTTCCTTAATATTAAATTCCTTAATGTATCTTGTCAATAATTTTAACGCTTTCGATGGAATATAGACAGTACGCTTTTTGTTCCCTTTACCAAGAACTTGACAGCTGCCATTTGCAAAATCGATATCCTCAATTGTTAACGAAAGTGCCTCACTTATCCTTGTTCCCGTCCCCAGTAAGAACCAAATAAGCGCTTTATCTCTTATTTGTGAAGCGTTGTCTTCAGGCAAGGTAAGGAGCACGTCTGCGTCCTGTTTTAAGATGACCTCTGGAACTTTGAATCCGGTTTTAAAACCGCTCAGTTCCATTATGGGAAGCCTGTAGCCGTTTTTTTCCAAGAATGTACAGAATTTTCTAAAAGATGAAAGAAAGCGATTGAGTGACGTAGGAGATATTCCTTTAGAAGACATGTGCATCAAGTAATTGTCAACATTATCTTGGTCGATAATTGTGGTAAAGGTGAAAAACTGCTTCAGGTCTGTGTAATACGACTTTATCGTATGCTCAGAGAAGCCGGCAGACATCATGGAGTTACAAAAGTCATCCAGCAGTTCTTCCCAATTCTCTAACTGCATTTTCTATAGCTATCCTCGCTTTCTCTGCCCTCTGTACTTTCCTTTGGCTCTTTTTACCTTTTACGGAAGGAACCAGACCCCAATTAGAACCCATAGGCTGACGAATAGAAGGAAGTGTTGTCTCCACATAAGTTGTCAGCCCGCCGAGCATGGTTTCTTCAGGAAGGGCATAAAGCTGTTCGTTCTTAAGAAAACGTGACAGGTTAATAGCCGCCCACAAACCTCCAGCTATGGCTTCGACATAACCTTCAGTCCCTGTAAACTGGCCCGCATAAAACCAATTTGCGTGGCTCTTGCTTTGAAAATATCTATTCACAGCACCAGGAAGGAACGTATTTTGGTGTATCTGCCCCAAGCGAACAAATACTGCATTTTTGAATGCTGGCAAACTCTTAAAGATACGAAGTTGCTCTTGCTGGGATATGCCTGTTTGGAAACCTACCATGTTTAGAATGGAACCAGTATCATTCTCTTTTCTTAATTGAATAACAGCGTATACATCCTTAAAGCGATCCGGAATATTGAGATTAGTAGGCCTCATGGGTCCAAAAGCCAAACTTTCTTTGCCCCTGTGCGCAATCTCTTCGATAGGCAGACAACGTTCAAAGAAACTGTCCATGCTGTCAAACTCGTGCCTATATCCCATACGTGCCGAAAGCAATTCTTCTACAAACCACTCGTATTCTGTTTTTGATAAAGGAACATTTAAGTAATCCGCCCCTTCATCGAAGCGGTTTCCCCAGAAAGCATAGTCCATATCAATGGTTTCTGTTAACACACTGGGGCTACTTGCATCATAGTACTCTGCTTTTAACGTACCTTCGGCTTCCGATAAAAAGTTAACCAGGTCACCACTGGCTAAAGGACCTGGAGCTATAATGCATGGTGCAGTGGAAGGCACCTCAGAACACTTTTTCTGCTCGATATCTATATTTGGATGATTCTTGATAGCATCTGTAACAAGCAAAGAAAACTTTTCCCGATCCACAACCAATGCCTTGTCGCCTCCTACTCGAGACAAAAAGGCATACCGGATAAGGTGAGAACCGAGTTTAGTCAATTCAAAGATGAGTTCACCCTTTGCGTTTTCCTGAGATAATGATCCAAGCGAATTGCTGCAAACAAGTTCAGCAAAGTCGCCGGTTTTATGAGCCGGCGTCATAGTGAAAGGACGCATTTCAAATAGCTTTACATGGAAACCATCATCTGCAAGTGTGAGAGCAGCCTCACTTCCAGCTAAGCCGCCGCCTATGACAAAAACATCCATGTTTATATTTTACAATTCATCAGCGCTTTAAAAACACTTAGCTACGCCACTTTATGATATCGCCATCCATGGTAAGCATACCTGTAGACTGCCATTTAGCCAACAATCGGCCAGCCTCTACCAGACTACCACTGACAGCAATTATGTCCTGTAAAGTTTTGCAGCTCTTGTATTTCTGCATTTCGCTTTCTGGTACAGAAACAATGGGCTCCGCACCATCCAGTATGAGCAAGTTACTGCCAGCAGCACTGGGTCTATCTATATCACCGGGTACTGCTTTAACATCTTTGCCCATTTCCAAAGCAAAACTAGCTGTGATTAATGCCCCACTCTTCAAAGGAGCTTCCACTACAACGATGAAATCACTCAGTGCTGCAATAAGCCAATTGCGTTCTCTGAAAAACGGCTTACGTGGACCTTGGTCAGGTTCATACCAACTTATGACAAAGCTTGTTTGTTCAATTTGCTTCCTAATAGGCAGCGTTGCCTTTGGATAGTGATGGTTCAAACCATGGCCCAAAACGCCGACAGTCTTACCACCCACAGAAAGTGCCCCCTCGTGGCCCTTCTCATCGACCCCGTAAGCCAGCCCACTGATGACCACGTAGCCCTCGCATGCATAATAGCGTCCAAGCTCATAAGCAATTCTTAAACCATATGGAGACGCATGCCTTGTACCGACAATACCAACTGTTCTTTCCAAACCTATTCTGTTTCCACGGAGGTACAAAGAACGCTTGGGATCTAAATCCGCTAACCTGTCATTGAAAAGGGGATCTTTACCGTTCAACACGTAATCCATCTTATGGCACCAAAGATTTTAACCAAGGCAAAACCTGCCTGTAAGACAGTGCTTCGGCAAGATGCGCCACACTTATGTCTTCTTCACCGTCCAAATCTGCTATTGTCCTGCTTAAACGTAGTATTTTATGGCGTTCTCTACGAGAGAGCCCAGACTTTTCTACTGAGTCATTAAGCATGCTTTTTATACTGCTACTGACACATATTAAATCATCTACGTGTTCGCCAGGAATTTTACCTGCATGATCTATGCCCTCTTTATGCCACCGTTCATATTGCTTCTCCCAAACCGCTTTAACCTTGTCACATGCCCCTTCTACATATCTATCGGTTTCATCGCTCTTAACCCAATAGTGAAGATCTATACGATCAGCCACCGGTCCACTTAAGCGTCCCAAGTATCTCAAAACACTACTCGGAGCATCTTTACAAACTTTTTTAGGATGTCCTAAATATCCGCACGGGCATGGGTTTGAAGTGGCTACCAGAAGAAAATCTGCTGGCCAGGTGAGCCGCTGGTTCCCGTATGAAGCCACAATCGTTCCTGTATCTAAAACCGTTCTCAAACCCTCCAGGATATCTTTTCTATATTGAGGAAACTCGTCCATGATAAGAATGCCCCTATGAGAAAACGTCGCTTCACCTGGAGATCCCTTTGCTGAACCAAAGAAACCAGCGGGCGTACTATTCCAAGACGTAAAACGAGATGGCCTTTGTACAGGAAAAGACCCCGTAGTTGACAGCAAGTCCAATTTCTCTTCTTGACTCATCTCTGGCATGATCCCTACCAAACGCTCGGCGACCATAGTCTTACCAACACCTGGATTACCGAGTAGAAGCATATGATGCCAACCGGCAGCAGCAATTAACGCAACTCTTTTTATACCGGAGCCTTTTACTTCATTTAGGTCATATTTAGCTTGAGCAACCTTGTTAGGAGACGGAAGGGGCTTAGATGTTTCACCATCCATGAGCTGAGAAACTTTATCTATCATAAAAAAATCTGCCTCAGGCATGAGTTCCAATATGTCGCTCGTCAGCGTTGGACAAATGAAAGAACGTTTACCGTTCAAATATGCCGATGCAATCACCTTTAAACTCTGAGGAGTAATCCTCACCGTTCCATCTAATCCAACTTCCCCCACAATGAACCTTTCTGAGCTGCCTTTTAAGAACGCATAGAGCACGGCTAAATCGAAGTGTGCCCCGCTTTTACTTACTTCGCTTGGTAAAAAAGCTACCATGACCCTTCCTTGAGGTAGCGTTTTTCCAACAGATTTTAAAGCGTATCGAACACGCTCTTTGGATTCCTCCACGCTTTCCGATACCATTCCCACCATATGAAAAGCAGGTAGACCTGCGCCATAGGTAACCTGTATTTCCACAGGTATGAACGCATTACCATAAGTTAACCCGCTCCATACTGTCACAACATCCATCTTCTCTAACCCCCTTATACCAGAATGTTTCTTTCGGTCCGCATGCAAAGAGGTCGACACGAAAACTGCGTTCTCCCCTCGTATAAAGATAAGCACAATTCCATATGCGTTGAAATTTTCTTAAATCAAAAGCCTCCGCAGCATCAAAATACTTTCTGTACTTCACTTCAATAAAAACAAGTTGTTGCTTTTTTTCGGCAACAATATCTACTTCTCCACCGGGAAAAACAATATTCCTGTCCAAAATAACGTAATGCTGAGAAGATAAAAAAGACGCCACTGCGTCTTCAGAAAAGTGTCTACTCTTCCCCAACAAAAGACCTCAGGAAAGAGCGTCTATGATGGTTTGTTACACCGTAACGTCTTACAGCTTCCAAGTGTTTCTTCGTGCCATACCCTTTGTTATGGCATAGATCGTATTTAGGAAAAAAACCATCTAAGCACACCATCAGCTCGTCTCTGGTCACTTTAGCAATAACACTTGCAGCAGCCACTGTGGGGAGCAAGGCATCTCCCTTTACCATACAGCGTCCGTTTTTAACTCCTCTGGTCAAAGGAATACGTCCGTCGAAGACAACTACACTTTTATTGTCATAAACTTTAGATAGCGCTTCTTCGGCAGCATAAGATAAGGCCCAGGTTATTCCATGCTTATCTATATCCCAAGGCATAACCATACCTATACCGAAATCGCAGGAGTCTAAAAGCATGGGGAAAACATTCTTTCGTCCACGGGGAGTCATCTGTTTAGAGTCGCGCCAAGTAACAGGTGGAAAATCATGAAAACGAGCAGCGCAAACAATTAATGGGCCCGCCACAGAGCCTCTTCCCACTTCATCTACACCCACCACAGCGTCACCGAACAGCTGATGTTCTAGCTCCCATGACGGTGTGTCTTTCATCAGAAACTCCTTATTTTATCCAGCGGATATATACGAAGTACAACTTTGGCTTTTACTTCCTGTTTGGTAACTGGCCCGAAGGCTCTGCTATCTCTACTTGCGATTCTGTTGTCACCCATCACGAAGTATTGATCATTTGAGAGCTTTGTTGGAGGCATTTCTCCCGATGCGTTCAGTGCATCGCTGGGAAGCCACGGCTCGGCCAAGGGGGAACCATTTATATACACGACGCCATTAGATATGGAAATGATTTCACCAGGCAGTCCGATGACACGTTTAATATACAATTCGTTGTTACTAAACGGACCACCCACTATCACTACATCGCCGCGTTCAATCTTGCCTGCAACGGTACTCTTAAGGCCAATAACCACATCACCAGGTTCGAAAGTAGGAACCATGGAAGTCATATAAACTTTGTAAGGCTGCAGCACATACACCCTTAGGGGAATAACTATGGCTGCAGCCAAGACTATTGCGATAATCCACTCAAAAATTTCGCCAAGAAATTTTCGAGGCATATTAGAATCTGCTTCTCTTCTTCACAACCAAGTGTTTCTTATCGCGTAAATAGTAAAGTTTTGCTCTTCTTACTTTACCTTTGGTAACGATTTCAAGTCCGACCAGATTGGGGCTGTGAATAGGAAAAGACTTCTCCACGCCAATGCCTGAAGATATTTTTCTTACCAAAATGGATTCGCTTATGCCTGTACCCTTTTTAGCTATGATAATACCCTCAAAAGCCTGCACACGGCTCTTTTCCTCACCGCTGCGATCTTTCTCGTTGAATCTCCATTTTACACGTACTGTGTCGCCTACATCAACAGACGGCAAATCTTCTCTCATCATCGTTTGTTCAATTCTTCTAACGATGTCCATTTTTTACAACCTCCTTACATTCACAAACTGTCGCCGATGATTCTGTCAACCAGAATGGATGCGGCCGACCTAACAGACAAATGGTTAAAATCCCCATTTGGCCTTATCGGTGCCAGGAAGTAATCCATTCTTCTAATCATCTCGTATGCAATACCGTGGCCTGTACCTAAAACAAGAACCACAGGTTCATTAGCTCTGACCAAATCCTTTACAAACTCATAGTTTACCATATTGGGGTAAGGCCTCGCGTCTGTAGCTATCAACTTTGGCAGTTTTCCTTCACGATTATGAATAATCTCTACGACATTCTCAATATCATCAACAACTCTTACCAACGACAAAGCATCACCCCGATGGGGATTGTAAGACCTACCCGCATCAGAACTCCAGTACTTTATAATGCGCCCTACGAGCTCCTGCTGCGCCTTTATGGGCGTAATGACCCAAAAATCCGATAAGTTGTATGTTCTACTCAATCGGGCAATGTCGTGAATATCGAGATTTGTAATGGATGTGGTGACAACCTTATACTCACGATCATACATGGGATAATGCATAAGAGCAATAGACAAACTGCAATGTCTTCGCTCAGACTGCCCATTACTATTGTCCACTAAATATCGCCCTCTTCACGTCTTCTAATTCCTGGAAAATTTGTTTGAGCTGTTGCATGTCCTTTTTATCTAAATGTGTAGAAAGCAATAAATCAGGTCTTTGCAGTAAAGTTCTTTTTAGCTTTTGTTCCCTTTTCCATTGTTCGATACGTTCATGATGGCCACTTAACAGGATATCAGGAACGCTCTTACCTTCATACACACGAGGACGTGTGAACTGAGGTTCTTCCAAAAGTCCATCAACAAAGCTTTCCTTTTGCACATTGATAGGTTTTTCCACAAAACCAGGAAGCAGACGTATTATTGACTCCATTAAAACTGCTGCAGCCACTTCTCCACCACTGAGGACAAAGTTTCCTATGGAGAGTTCTAAGTCAACATCGTCCATGATTCTATCATCCATGCCTTCGTAATGACCGCACATCAGGACGATGTCTCCATCATACTCGCTCATCTCTTGGCACATGTCTTGCTTCAAAACCCTTCCGCCAGCGGAAAAAGCCAAACAAAACGGATTAGTGCTCATAGCTTTGGCGTGCTCTAAAGCAGGCTTCAACACGTCATAGCGCATAAGCATGCCACTTCCGCCTCCGAACATATAATCATCAACGGAATGGTAGTTATCTGTGGAAAAATCTCTTGGATTCACATACTTTACATCAAAGACGTTACCACGAGCCCTACCTATGACACTTGCGTTTAGCCAACAATCCAAGACCTCTGGGAAAAGCGTAACCACAACGAATTTCTTCACACCAAATAACCCTCGCTTATTATTTCTACTTTTTTAGCCTCACGATCGATTCTCA
Organism: Coprothermobacter platensis DSM 11748; assembly: GCF_000378005.1. Taxonomy (GTDB): domain Bacteria; phylum Coprothermobacterota; class Coprothermobacteria; order Coprothermobacterales; family Coprothermobacteraceae; genus Coprothermobacter; species Coprothermobacter platensis. The sequence continues at coordinate 528,236 of NZ_KB899040.1, read as the reverse complement.
ATGCTTCCTTAATGAACGGTGTGCGCATTTCTTTTCCATTTATATCCAATACAAGATAAGGAGCATCTTCTGTACCTTGCAAGTCCAAGACTTTGCCGACGATACTCCCGTTTAACACTACGTCCATCTCTATAAGCTCACTGGTAGTATAGAAATCACCTGATCCAGTACGTCCCTTTACGTACGCCTTCTTGTTCACAAGTGTTTCGGCTTGTTCGGCACTATTAACACCACGGAATTTTATTAAGTAACGCCCATCAGGACCTAAAGTTACGTGCTGAATCACTAGCGCTGTTCCATCATCTAAGAATAAAGAATCGGCCGTTTGCAATATATCAGGAGATCCATAAAGGTTAAAATAAATCTCACCTTTAACGCCGAAGACTCTACCGAAACTTCCCAAGCAAATTTTCTCTTTAGGCATTTCTCAGTTCGACGACTGCTCCATCTTTTATGATAACTTCAGCCTTGTTGATCTTATCTTCAAATACATCACCAGGCTGCAGATCCACAAAGCCTTCTAAAACTGCATAAACAACTTCTTCACCGTCTTGGAGCTTATCGATGTTAGCCAAATCCGATTTCAACTGCCTGATCAATGTTTCCCTATCGTTCAGTTCCAACTGGAGCTGCTGCCGAACCATATTCTTCTGAGCATCATTCTCTCCAGGCACCATAACAGACAATTGACGCATCTGACGCTCCAATGTTTGCATTTCTATTTCTGTTTGTTTTATCAAAGCATTGGCTTTTGCTCTCAAATCGTCCCTAAGCCACGGCGTGACAATCCCTTTAATAACAACATTTCTTTTCACTTGCATGACATCACTTCCTCATTAGCCTAAAATGTTTGATTTCCTTAGGAGCATTCTTACAGAATCTGTAGGACGTACACCGACGCTAAGCCAATACTTCACACGGTCTTCTTTTAACTGAATGGTTTCTGGCTCTGTTCTCGGGTTATAAAATCCCACAATCTCAATAAACCTACCATCCCTAGGCGAACGCTCGTCTGCAATTACCACACGATAAGACGGTTGACCTTTGGCTCCTACACGTAACAATCTCATCTTTACTGCCACTACAAAACACCTCCTTTTATATTAGACCGCCCTTCAGCATCTTTCTGAGCTGAGAAGGGTTCTTAGCAAATTTACGCATCATTCCATATTGTTTCATAAGCATGTTAACCTCTTGTACTGTCGTTCCACTACCATTAGCAATGCGGCGCCTCCGAGAGGCGTTGAGCACCTCCGGGTGCTTACGTTCATAAGCAGTCATGGACTGAATAATAGCTTTCATATGTTTAATGCGTTCCTTACCTTGTTCCAATGCTTCAGGATCCACATTAGCATTTACAGGAAGAGCTCGAGCCATATAATCCACTAACGATTCTTTGCTTATGGAATCAAAGGCATCCAGCAACATGCTCATATCGAATTTTTCTTCTTTGCCCTTTGCTGAAGGCTTATCCTCCATCTCCTGCTGAAGTTCCATGATCTTCCGCATAAATGATTTTGGATTTCCTATGCCCAGTATCATGGCCGCTGTTTCCGCTGGGTCAAAGGGCTCAAAATCCTTAATATGCTCTCCCGTTCCCATGAACAAAATAGGCACGCCAGAAACAAAGGCAACAGACAACGCAGCGCCACCGAGTTCATCTCCATCTGCTTTAGCTAGGACAACACCACTTACCGGAGCTGCCTCTTTGAAGGACTTAGCAATGTTTGCAGCCTCCTGTCCTAACATGGCATCCACAACGAGCAATACCTCTTGTGGATTTAGTTGCGCGTTTAGCATGCTAAGTTCTTTAAGCATGTCTGCCTCGACATGCAAACGACCTGCTGTATCGAGAATAAGTACATCATGCAGACTGCGCTTGGCAAAATCTTTGATCTTGTTCACATTAACATGGCCATCTTCGATAAAGCTCTCATAATTAAGACCGTTTTCTTGAGCCAGAACTCTTAGCTGCTCTGCACCTGCTGGCCTATAAGGGTCAGCAGCCCCTAAAACCACGGATTTCCCAGAGCGTTTCAAGAAGTAACCCAACTTGGCGGCAGTGGTTGTTTTACCAGAACCTTGCAAACCAGCCAACAGGTAAATAGATACGCCTTTGGGATTGTTTTTTAATGGTCTGTATGAGCCAAGAATTCCTGTAAGTTCTTCGTAAACGGTCTTTAGTAAATAATCCTGTGGTGAAACAACACCTGTTTGTGGTTTAAGTGTATTCTTTAATCGTTCAATAAGTTCATTAACCACAGGAAGACTGACATCTGCTTCAATGAGGAGCCAGCGAAGGTCTTTCAAGAATTGATCGATGTCTTCCTGCTTCAGTATGCCTTTAGATTTAAACGGCGCAAAAATGTTTTGAATCCTTCTTGCCAATCCTTCAAACATCGCTATTCTCCTCCAGAATCTTCATGGGTATTTCTTTTTCCGATTGGGGTAAAGCGTCTACTATTTTGTCGACAAATCGTAAAAAACCTACTTGCTTTTCCAACCGCTCCATTTTTGCCAAGGCATTTTTTAGTTGTTTTTCAACTGCTTGCCTACTTATGTTCCGCTGAGATGCAATCTCAGATAAAGAGAGCTCATAGTATAAAGAGTCTCTCGCCACTTCAAATTCTGCTTGTGACAATACTTTTCCATATATGTCCAACAAACGAACATTTCTGTCAAAACGTTTTCTGTCAACCATTTCAGGTTGACATTATAACATAAAAAGAACAGGCATGCAATTGAACACAGGAAAGAACATTAAAACATGAAAAGCTTTCAACCCTGCTGCTGACAGGAGTATCGGCTATACTTTATATGCCATTTTTAGTTCTTTTATTTTATCGCGAATTTCAATAGCTTTTTCAAACTCCAGTGCCTCAGCTGCATCGTACATCTGCTGTTCAAGCTGCATGAGCATAGAGCTAACTTCTTCTCTACTCATACGAGCGCTGTTTGCTTGACCACTTATGAAATCGAGGTAATCTACAACTCTCTTACGAACAGTTTGAGGCGTGATACCGTGTTCTTCATTGTAAGCCAACTGTTTTTCTCGTCTTCTGTTGGTTTCATCGATAGCCAACTTTAAGGAATCAGTTAGTTGGTCAGCATATAAAATCACTTTTCCGTTTACATTACGTGACGCGCGTCCTATCATTTGAATAAGTGACCGTTCACTTCTCAAAAAGCCCTCTTTGTCAGCATCCAACACTGCGACCAAAGATACTTCTGGAAGGTCAAGCCCTTCCCTAAGAAGGTTAATACCAACAACCACATCGATCACACCTGTTCTGAGTTCTTTCAATACCTTGGACCTTTCTATAACATCGATTTCTGAATGTAAATATCGCACCTTAAACTTGAGCGAACTTAGGTATGTTGAAAGACGCTCAGCCATTTGTTTCGTCAATGTAAGAACTAAAGCACGTTCGCCACGCTTGACAATCTCTGTGAGTTCTCTAACCACATCTTCCACCTGGTTAGTTGCAGGTTTTACTTCTACTTGAGGATCCACCAACCCTGTGGGGCGCACAATCTGCTCTACCACCTGATCAGAAACGCTTAGCTCAAAAGGTCCAGGCGTTGCACTAACAAAAACAACTTTGTCCAACAGCGACAAAAACTCATCAAAATTAAGAGGACGGTTGTCTTTCGCTGAGGGAAGCCTGAATCCAAACCTAATCAATGTTTCTTTCCTTTGCATTTCTCCGTGATACATTGCTCTCACTTGAGGGACCGTTAGATGACTCTCATCGATAAATAACAAGTATGGTTTTCGGAAATAATCCAAAAGAGTATAAGGCCTTTGTCCTTCCTGTCGTCCACTAAAGTAGCGGGAATAGTTTTCTATGCCGCTGCAGTAGCCAGTTGACAAGAGCATTTCCATATCATACTTAGTACGTTCTTCAATACGCTGAGCTTCTATGAACTTACCTTCCTCTTTGAATTGCTGTACTTGGCGTTGAAGCTCTACCATAACTTGATCGACAACTTTTCGAATTGTTTCCTCTGAAGTTACAAAATACTTTGCAGGAAAGAACGTATAAGAATGGTAAGAAAACAAGCGTTCACCTGTGAGTGGGTCTGTTTCATAAATATCTTCGACAATGTCGTCATCGAACACCACAGAAATAGTTCCTTGGGCATGTGGAGGAAAAACATCCACTTTAAAACCTCGAGACCTAAAATTACCTGGTCTTAATTCGATATCATTCCTTTCATAACTTATCTGGGATAAGCGGCGTATGAATAACTTCGTATCCAGCTTCATGCCTTCGCTCACAGTGAAGGAAGAACCAGCAAACACTTCAGGGTTCTCTAAAGAATAAATACATGACACAGAAGCAATGACTATCGTATCTCGGCGTGAAAGCAAAGAAGAGATTGCCGAAAGACGCATTTTATCAATGTCCTCGTTTATTGCTGCGTCTTTTGGCAAGTATGTATCCGTCTCTGGGATATACGCTTCTGGTCTATAGTAGTCATAGTAACTCATAAAAAGCTCTACAGCATTATGAGGAAAGAACTCTCTAAATTCTGAGTACAGTTGCACAGCCAATGTCTTGTTAGGAGATATTACCAAAGTTGGCATGTTCATCTCTTCGATAATCTTTGCCATAGTGAATGTCTTTCCAGAACCAGTAACACCAAGTAACGTCTGAAAACGATAGTCGTTCTTTATTCCCTGAACCAATTGATTAATAGCTTCAGGCTGATCGCCACTTGGTACAAACGGCGCTTCTACACGAAATTGTTCCTTCATGCCTACTCTATATCCAGATATTCTCTAAGCTTTCTAATCCTTGTTGGATGACGAAGTTTTCTCAACGCTTTAGTTTCTATTTGTCTAACTCGTTCCCGTGTTATATTGAAGCTCGCTCCCACTTCTTCCAACGTGTGCTCCACGCCATCAACTAAGCCATACCTCATCTCGACTATTTCTCGTTCTCTTTTGTTAAGAGTACTGAGGACTTCTTCAAGGACACGTCTACGTTCTTCTTCCCAGAAATACTTATCAGCAGCACCCTCACCTGTGTCAGGAACAAAATCCTGTACGCGGCTGTCATCTTGGTCACCTATGGTAGCATCCAAAGATTGCGGTTCCGGGTTGGACATTTGTTTCAAAGCCAGAACTTTATCTTCACTAAATCCAAGAGCAGTAGCGAGTTCTTGAGCTGTAGGTTCTCTACCTAATTGGTTGTACAGCTCATTTAACTTCTTCTGGAATTGGTGATATGCTTCAACCATATGAACAGGGCGTCTAATAAGCCTTGACTGGTCTGCCAAAGCACGCGTTATCGCCTGTTTTATCCACCACGTAGCATAAGTAGAAAACTTGTAACCTTTGCGCCAATCGAATTTTTCTACTGCTTTTATGAGCCCTATATTACCTTCTTGTATAAGTTCCATAAAACTGAGGCCTTTATTAGTGTATTTCTTTGCAATAGAAATCACCAGACGTAGATTTCTTTTAATGAGTTCTTCACGTGCTGCGGAATCATTCTTCTCAATTCTCTGAGCAAGAATACGTTCTTGTTCAGCGGTAAGCAAGTCGTATTGTCCCACATCATGCAGGTAAACCTGCATGAGCTCTCTTACCTGTTCCTCCTCTTCCGGAAGTCCTTGTTCATAGGAAACACTTTCTCCATAAATACGAGGCTCTTCAGGAATTAAACTAATACCTTTTTCCTCTAAAAACAGGTCAATTTGGTCCACATCCAGTTCTTCAGGATCCAAACTGTTGATGAGCAAATCTAAATCTTCTTCCATTAAGCCAAACTTCTTACTGTTGTAGAGGTTTTCTAATTCTTCACTCAAATCTTTTTTCGCTTTTTTCCCTCTACTGGCCATATTCTCCAAAACACCACCTCTGCCTTAAGAATTCTCCATAATGGTATACCCAAAATATAATAAGATTAAACGAACTTCTTAAACTATTCTATATTTTGAAGTTCTCTACTTACCTCCTCACGTTCTTTAAGCACTTCCTGTAATTGCTCCAGTAAATTATCACTTGGAGCGTGTTCAATCTGCTCTCTGAGTTTTTTAATGAAATTATCCAAATCTTTTACTCGCCACCTCCCAAGTAGTTCTTTCACCAGTTTTTCTTTTTGTTCATATGTACCAAAGTTTTCTGCAAGCGATTCTTCAACAAAGTCTTTTAGGTAATCGGGAAATAAATCTATATAATTCTCTGCATTGTGGATTTCTGGATCCCATTTTGTCACAGCGTCCATAACCTCTTTTAAACCAGGAGTATAGGGATAAAAATATTCATCCGCCATAACTACAGTACTCAATTCAGGAGTATTTGCGATAAGCCGTGCCATCTGCTCTTCAATATTTTCCACATCACTTAACTTTCTCTGCGTTTGCACTGAGCGGTCACTAAAATCATTTTCTGAAGAATTGCTTTTCATAGAAACAAATCCCAGTAACGTCCTTGGCTCCACCCCCATAGCCTCGGAGATTTCTTTTAAGGCCATCTCCAGCAGAGGAGAGGTAGATAAACCACGGAGATTCTGAGAAAGCACCTCGAGGAACTCCGGCGACCTAATTCCCTTGAAATACTTGGTTGCTACAAAGCTTATAAAAGGTACAAGATTCATGGGTGCATTCAGAATATCCATAAGTTTGTCTTTGTATCTTAACGCTGTCTCATCGGGGTCCAGACCCTCAGGTAAAATGCCCACCACAGGTTCCACATTCTGGGAAAGTAAGGCAAAGCACCCTTTTAATGCTGCTGTTATGCCTGCATCATCGGCATCAAGTAGCAATATGGCACGCCTCACCCTACGGCTCAATAATCTGGACTGTTCAGGACTAACAGAAGTTCCAAGGATGCCAACCACATTCATAAACCCTTCTTGACTTAATACTACTGTATCGAAGTACCCTTCCACTAAAATGACTGACTTGCTCTTATCAATAATGGGCAAAGCCTGCCTAAGTCCATAAAGTACTCTCGATTTCTTAAACAATGGCGTTTCTCCAGTATTTAAGTACTTTATTGGATTATTATTGTCTAACGAGCGCCCACCGAACCCAACCACCCGCTTACTCATGTTATCTATGGGAAAGACCACACGATACGCAAAAAAGTCGTTGCCAGATGAATTTATTAAGCCTGCAGCTCGAAGCATATCCAGTTTGTAGCCACGTTTCGTCAAACCCTTCTGCAAAAAATCTCTTGCAGGGTCATACCCGATACCAAACTTTTTTATTGTTTCGTCCTTTATTCCTCTGTCTTTCAGATAACTTAAAGCCAGACTACCCGCCTTCGTTTCTAAAACAGTATTCAAAAGTTTCTGAGAATCCTCAGTTAGCTTGAAAAGAGCTTCAGTTCTAGCATCCACTTCAACAGTGATGCCTATTTCTCCAGCTAAACGGATAACAGCTTCCCTATAAGAAATGTTCTCTATTTTTGACAAAAACTTTATGACATCTCCACCTTCGCCACATCCGAAACACTTGAAAATGCCCTTGCTTTGATTCACACTAAAAGAAGGACTTTTTTCGCTATGAAATGGGCAAAGACCAAAGTAATTTCGTCCGACTTTCTTCAGAGAAACATATCGGGAAATGATTTCTACAATGTCAACGTTATTACGTATGTAAACAGCCGCTTCATCAACGGTCACAGTTCGACCACCAGCATTCTGAAAGTTTTTCAATGAACTTGTTTAAATCCAAACCCGTAGTGAAAGACTTCGCAACAAAAGCATGCAGATAGACAGCCGCTATAGAAGCCTTCACAAAACCCAATCCATGGCATAGGAAGAAAGCTATGAGACCAGACAAGACATCTCCTGTACCACCAGTGGACAATTTCGGTTCATTGATTGGTATAACAAAGTATGAAGAACCATCGTAAATGATGGTTCCCGGACCTTTAAGTACCACCACATGTCCAAATCTATCAAAAAGATCTTTTGCTGCTTTATAACGGTTCATCCTGACCACTTCTGGTGTTGTGTTTAAAAGACGAGCGGCCTCACCTTCGTGAGGCGTTATTACCGCATTATCAACATCCTCAAGGATATCGCTTCTTAGCATTCCTGCATCTAAAACCTTTATTGAATCAGCAGGCAAATATCTTACGCATGAATAGGGTTCTACAACGCCAGGCCCAGCTACATAGACACCATTGCCATTCCCCTTTATAATCTGCGGAATAAGATTCACAATCATATTCTGCACAGATTCACTACCGGATATATATATCAAACCAGTGCCCATGTAGACCAATGTTTTAGCCACAAGAATGGCTGCACCCGGAAACTGATCAGAACCTGCTACAATGGTCACCTGGCCTGCATCGCGTTTGTGGTATGTATTTTTTTGTGCTTTTTTCCAAAAGTTGATAGCATCGCTCTCTTCAACCATATAAGCATCAGCACCTACACCATAAAAATACCCACGGTACCCGAAGTTATTTAGAACCAATTTCCCACTGTTTATCAACCCCAATCCTGTCACTTCGTTGAGCTTGGGAAGTCCCATGATAACCGTTTCTGATGAATGAACCATTAAATCGTCCAACGCACCTTCAGCTGGAAGAGCCGAAGGAATATCTAAACTAAGGATAGGGCATCTTAATTCATTTAAAACCTCTACCACATGCCTAAGATTGTCGGACAGCGGAGGAACAAATCCGTAACCAAACATGCCATCTACGATCAGCTCAGCGTTTTTTAGTTCGGAAATATCCAATGACAGATGAGCACCGAATGCCTTTAGGTAATCTAGTTGCGATGATTGCGAAAGAGAATACACGTCAACCATGTATCCAGCATTAAGCAAGAAACGAGCACAGCTTAAAGCATCATTTCCGTTATTTCCCTTACCTGCCACAACACCGACATGTTTTACATCAAAAGATGTAACTATTTCGCGAAAGGCTGATTGCCCTGCCAGTTCTACCAGGGCAGAAGGTGAAACAGCGAATGTATTAAAAAGGTTTTCCTCAATATGCTTCATATTTCTGCCAACCAAGGGAATCATACTAATCACTCTCCCAAATGGCTACGGCTACCGCCATCGTTTTTTCATGGCTTATAGATACAAGGATGCGACCGTCTATGTCAATATTACGTAACACTGCCTCCTTTGCAGGAGACGGTATGAAGATATCTTTAAAAGATATCTTGGGAGTGTTCAGTGCTTTCTTAACCGCTTCCTTGGCTGCAAAACGAGCTGCTAAGGAAAGCAACGGCATTTCCCGTTCTTCTTTTGCAAAATATGTATTTAATAACCTGTCTCCGTGTTTTTGCAAAACACGATCAAAACGTTCCACTGAAATGATGTCCACGCCAACGCCTTTTATCATCATGTATAATTTATACTATAAATGCTGCTTTGTGAACTATAAGGCAAATAAATAAAATGCTACTTTTGACGGAGGTGACCCCATGACCCGAACAACAAGAAATCTGCTAAGAGCTTTGCTGAAAGGCCCAAAATCTTATTGGCAACTCATAAGATATCAAGACGATAGTTTACCAAATTTTGAAAAAGAATTGCAACGTTTATTGGAACAAGGTTTAGTAAAAGTTGACAATCAGATTTTCGTTTTAACTGATGAAGGTAAAAATACTGCTTTACACGAGGGACTCACGCCTTATGAGTCGCCAGTTTGTGATACCTGTGAGGGAAAGACTATCGTCCTTCGAGGGACGTATGCTGAATGGGCAGATAAATTTCACGAAGTGACAAAGGACAGACCAAAGGCAATAAAAGATTATGATCAAGGGTATGTCATTACAGACGATACCATAAGGCGTGTCTCGTTGGTACACCGATTTGGTGATTTAGAAAACAAAGATATACTCATTGTCGGTGACGACGATTTAACGTCTTTGGCTTTAGCGATTACTGGGTTACCAAGAAGTGTTAAAGTTCTCGAAGTTGATGAGCGTTTAGTTCACTACATAAATGGAAAAGCCGAATCTTTGGGGTTTTCTAATGTGAGTGCAGAGTTGTATGATGTGCAACACCCATTTCGCGATGAAATAAGGAAATCATACGATGTATTCATTACTGATCCAGTAGAGACAATAGACGGTATAACCTTATTCCTTTCTCGTTGTGCAGAAGGCCTTCGTGGTGAAGATTCTACTGGTTATTTTGGACTTACACACATTGAGAGTAGTCGCAAGAAATGGTACGAAATTCAAGGACGCCTTCATGAAATGGGTTTTGTAATAACAGATATAATACGAGATTTTCATGAATATGATTTAGATGCTGATGACCTGCTAACACAGGGCTTTAGAGTAGTGACTGAGGCTCCCGTTGATGTGGGAGCACCTGATGTTTATTTCTACACTTCAGATTACTACAGAGTTTATGCTGTAAAAGACTTAAAACCGCTGGTTAGCGGCACTATAGAACTTTCAGACGAACTTTACTACGATGACGAAGCTTTCGTAACAGCCGACCGTTAACAATTTAGCTCTTAAGGAGCCCCTACCTCAGGGGCTCCACGTAAGGAAAATTATTAAATCTTCCTAACTTCGATGGAGTCCCTAAGTTTGTTTATTTCATCCAATGGAGCTGTGTTGTCAAACAGTGCCCAAGGGTCGCGAGCCATGTAATAAGCCATAGCCATAGCAGTGCTTACTGCATCCTCAGGCTTCACATTTTCATGAATACCACGGATCAAACCTGCAGCTAAAGCGGAGTTCGCACCCCACAGTGTCCTTATGTTCGGATTAAGGATGCGGACATGATAGATATTTCCATTCATTCCGATGACGTTTTCTGTATTGGACAAAGAAAAGCTAAGCACAGGTCTGTCACCTAAATACTTCTTTACCAACTCAATTTCATCGTCCAAAGATGTAGCCTGATACCCATTGGGGCCCTTTGGGTCCAATACAACGCTCACAGCATTGTTGGATTCTAAAATGGGATTTACAAATTGGGCACCTGAGTTGACAACCACTTTTAGACCTTTCTTTGTCAACGTGTCCGCCATCTTTTGATAAATATCCTCAGGTAGACCCGATGGCACTTGCCCTGCCAGAACAACTACGTCGGAGACGTGGCTAATGCGTCCAATGTTATCAAGAAGTTGATTAACATGTTCTTCAGCCACAGAAGGCCCGCTGGTATTAATTTGTGTGACCGATCCGTCAGAATTATCCACGATTTCGATGTTTAATCTCGTATCAAAACCTGGCAAAAAGACAAAATTCGCCGGAACTTTTTCTCTGGAAAGGTAATCCTCCAAGCTCAAGCCTGTCCTACCTGCCAGAATGCCGGATGCCACCACTGGTCCCATATTTAGCTTTTGCAGAATGCGAGCTATAATTACGCCTTTTCCTCCAGCGTTGAGACGTTCTTTTTCAGATCTAACGAACTGCCCTTTCTGCAAACTGGAAACAGTCAGCCACATGTCAATAGCTGGATTAAGGGTTACCGTTATAATCATGACATCCCTCCTTTCTTTCCTTGCTTCATGCTAACATTATAAACGTGAAACGTTACATAATGATACCACTGCTTCTGTTCTCGGCTTTTGTAATAATGTTCTTATCTGTCTTTTCCTCTACAGAATTCATTCACGATCAGGCAGAAAAGCCGTTGTCTCCTTCTCTGGTATTGAGAGGTTCCATAACGTCTTCAGGTGGTCTGATTGCATATAACAGTTCTTCCATAACAAAACGGATTTGGGGTCCGAAAGCGCTTCTTGGAGATAGTTGCAATGAAAATCTTGAGAAAACCTTGGGCTTAAAATGCAGCGAAATCACATCGTTACCGCATGTTTATGTTGATACACCATACGCTTGGGTTGAGCTTAGAGAAGAACGTCAGCAAGCAAAGAACGTTCAGTACATCATAGGCACCCACGCCCCGGGCGGCGACACAGGTTTAGAATCTGCTTTGGGCATGGTTCTCGGAACACGCTATTCATTTTCGAAGACGGCAACGCAACCACTGGTGGAGACAACAATTGATGCTGGCATACAGAATATTACTGACAAGTATGTTGCCCAGATTGCTCAAGAACTCAATCCGCAGCGTGCATGGATAACGGTAATATCAAACAAAGGAGACGTTTTGGCAGCTTCTGCTTACACAAAAAACAAGACAGGTTCTTCTCCTGTTTATCAAGAACTTTTCGAACCAGGATCGATTTTTAAACCCCTGGTAATGGCCTGGGCATTGGACATAGGAGCCATCGATACATCATACACAGTATATTCACCCGGAGTTGTACAAATCGACGGAATAACAATAAAAGATTGGAAATACTTAGGTACAGTGGATATCACACGGGCTCTGCAACAATCGAGCAATATTTATATGGCTAACGTGGCAAAGAGAGTAGGTTATCAAAGATTGATAGAAGGTTTTAAAAAGTATGAAATGGATAAACCAGCCTTGAATTTCCCAGGAGAAGCAACGTCAATTTTGCCACAAAATGCTATAGCAAGTATTCTAAACGCAGGCTTTGGTCAAGGTGTAGCTCTTACGCCGTTACAGTTCTTGCGTGCTTATACAGCTATAGCAAACGATGGCCTGCTTTACGATTTGCGTCTGGTCAAAAGCATAAGTGTGGATGGGCAGCGGATAGAGTTTCCTACTGCCACGCCCACCAGAGTAGTAAGTGCAGAATCTGCTCGCATCGTTAGAAACATAATGAAGACTATAGCCACACCGACAGTATCTGCTGCTGCTGTTCCATACAAGGGTAAATACTTTAATGTGGCTGCGAAATCAGGAACCGCACAGGTTCCAGTAAATGGGCAGTACACACAAACCGATAGATTGTATTCATACGTGGGAATACTACCCGGTGACAATCCACAGATGATTTTGCTCGTGAGCATAGACCGACCTGCCAACATCAGTCCTTCGTTGGCTGTTTACGTCGCGGCTCCTTGGTTTAGGCAAGTCGTCCGCGACGTAATGCTCTTTAAAGGTTACACACCTTAGCTTTTTATAACTTCATAAACTGTTGCAGTGCCGCAGGCAATTCAAACGTCCCATCTTCTTTTTGATAGTTTTCCATAATAGCGGCCACCGTCCTACCCACCGCTAATCCAGATCCGTTCAGCATATGTGGAAAATCCATTGTTCCATCTGGTCGACGCATTCTTACGTTAGCCCGACGTGATTGGAATGCAGTGGTATTGGAACAAGAAGATATTTCTACATAACGACCATAGGAAGGCATCCAAACTTCTATATCATACGTTTTTGCAGAAGAAAAACCCATATCGCCTGTGCATAGCACAATAACACGATAAGGCAGGTTCAGCATCTGAAGTATGGATTCAGCATCTTGCACCAGTGATTCCAACTCATCGAATGAGTTTTCAGGCTTAACGATTTTTATTAGCTCGACCTTGTTGAATTGATGACGTCTTATAAGCCCTCGCGTATCTTTCCCAGCAGCACCAGCTTCTCTACGGAAACACGCGGAGTATGCAACATAACGCTTGGGCAACTCACTTTCGTTAAGTACTTCGCCGCCATGGTAAGCGATCATAGGAAGTTCAGCAGTGGGTATTAAATAAAGATTATCTTCCGGGCAGTAGTACATTTCATCTTTAAACTTAGGCAAATGACCTGTAGCGAAAGCTGTCTCTTCTTTAACTAAATAAGGCGGAAAAACAAAGGTGTACCCATGCTCATTTACATGTGTCCAAACCATCAGGTTTATAAGTGAAAGTTCCAGTAAGGCCCCTAAACCCCTGTAAGCAACAAAACGTGAACCAGATATCTTTGCTGCACGATCGAAATCAAGGATACCCATGCTTTCGCCAATTTCCCAATGCGGTCTTGGTTCGAAAGAGAACTGTCGTGGTTCACCCCATCGTCGTATCTCCACATTATCGGAAGAATCTTTGCCCTCTGGAACAGAACTGTCAGGAATATTCGGAAGTTGCATAAGGAGTTCTCTAATCTTTCCATCGAGCTCACTAACAATGGCCTCTTTAGAATTGACAGAATCTTTTAGTTCTTTAAGCAAAGCAATTTCATTTGGCGCATCTTCTTTGTTTTTCTTCTTCTGAGCAACCACAGCCGTTAATTCGTTACGTTTTGTATTGAGCTCTTGTAAAGCCGTAACTTCGCTTCTACGCTGATCATCCAAAGCGAGTATTTGATCGAGAATAAACGCATCACTTTGTCTCTTTCTTAATGCCTCACGTAAATCTTTCTCGTTATCACGCACAAATCGAAGGGTATACAATACTATCGCCTCCTAAATTGTCCCAAGCGTTTTTCAAATCATCGGGAAGTGGACATGTAAAGCATAGCACTTCACCGGTTATAGGATGCTGAAATTGGACAAAGTAACTATGCAAAAAAACTCGTGGAGCTAGCATGGAACTTTCAGCATTTCCATATGTTTCATCACCAAGCACATAAAGGTTTCTATAACGTAGATGAACTCTGATCTGATGGGTCCTACCTGTTCCCAAAGATGCCTCCAATAATGTCACATTGTTGGAAGCTTGAGCAAGCGGTTTAAAACTGGTATAGGCAAATTTACCTGTTTCTGTGACAGCCATTCGCGTAGGATTTCTTTCGTCCCGTCCTATAGGTGCGTTGACCTGAAACGGAGCGTCTACTTTTCCAAGAACAGCCACAAGATACTTTCTTATGACTTCTTTCGAAGCAATCATTTTAATCAAGCGCATATAACTATCGATGTTCAAAGCAACAAGCATTAAACCTGATGTATCTTTGTCCAGGCGATGCACAATTCCCGGTCGCTCTGGACTACCAACATCTTTAATTTCTGGAAAGTCTTTTAATAAACCATGGCACAAGGTAGCACCTCGAACACTGGGCGCTGGATGAACCACTAAATGAGGTGGTTTGTTTACAACAGCCATATACTGATCACGATAAACAACCTCGTATGCAACATCCATGGGTAATAGTTCTGTTGTCCTCGGTTCTAACGTGATTTGCAAGCGGTCACCCGGATGCACATGTTGTGAAGATTTTTCAGCAGTTTTACCGTTCACTTGAACAAGGCCTGACTTTATGCACCTCTGTACCCAGCTTCTGGATATACCCTCATCATCTATGAGGTCCATGAGTGCAATGTCTAGCCTTCCATCAAGGTCGGCTATTCCGCTAATAACCCTAACTGCTTCATCGCCCATAGCACAAGCCCTAAAGTAATGAGAAAATCTGCCACATTGAACCATGGAAAACTCCCCATGTGTATAAAATCTATAACACCACCATAAATAAACCTATCAAGGACATTACCTAATGCGCCAAAAAGAGATAACCAAAGGTACTTTTTCTCACTAAGTGCAACCCACAGCAGCAAAATAACAGCAAATATGACAAGAATAGTAGTGCCTTGCCCGAAACTGACGCCAAATGAAACGCCCTGATTTAACACATAAGGGCTAGCCGCGTAAAGGATTGCAGACTTCGATATCCTATCCACGACTAACCCATAAATACCCAGTATTAGCCAGTTATATCGTCTAAACACTCGCCGCATATTTCTGGGTGTTGGTCATCCAGGCCAACATCTTCTCTAATCCTCCAGCATCTGGCACACTTTTCGCCTTCTGCTTTATTTACTTCTACATCCCATTCCTTACCTTCACTATGCACATCAGCAGAGGACACTACCAATAGCTCAGACCACTCAGCGGGGCTTAGAAAATCTGCACCGCTTCCATAAATAGTAACTGAGGCATCCAAAGAATGGCCGATTTCTTTATTCTGCCTTAGCTTTTCCATAAGCTCATTTGCTTTTTCTCGTAGCTCCAGGGCATTCTCCCAAAAATCATTTTCTTTATCGCTAAGTTCAAAATTAAAATCTGGCCAGTCAGCAAGGTAAACAGATTCTTCGCTAACTAAATCATGGCTTCTGAGAGCCTGCCACATTTCCTCAGCCGTAAACGTTAATATTGGTGCAATGAGTATGGGAAATTCCTTAGCCATGACAGCAAGCGCTGTCTGAGCACTTCTTCTGTCTTTGTGCCCTGGTTTTCTCATATAAAGTCTGCTTTTTATTGCGTCAAGGTAAATGGAACTTAGTTCCTTCACACAAAAACTGTGGAAAATACTTACAAAACTATAGAACTCATAAGCATCGAACGAAGCTGAAAGGCGTTTCTTCATTTCGCTCCAACGAGCTAAAATCCATCTGTCGATAGCTTTCATTTCATCGAAAGGCACTGCATCAACGTCCTTAAAGTCAAACAGATTGCCTTCCATGAATCTGAAGGTATTTCTTATCTTCTTATAAATCTCGGATGCTTGGTTCAGAATATTCTGCCCCACCTGTATGTCGGCAGTAAAGTCGCTCATTAAAAGGGCAAGCCGAAGTACGTCTGCTCCTGTTTCGCCAACAACCTTTAATGGGTCAATAACATTTCCAACACTTTTTGACATCGCTCGACCAGATTCATCTAGTACAAACCCATGCGACAGCACAGATGCAAAAGGAGCTTCACCTTTCAAAGGTACAGCCGTAAGCAGGCTTGTCTGGAACCAGCCTCGATGTTGGTCGTAACCTTCAAGATACAAATCCGCAGGCCATTTCAAATCTGGATACTGTTCAAGAACTGAATAATGACTTACTCCGCTGTCGAACCACACATCCAAAATATCATATTCCTTTTCAAAGTCGGTTCCTCCACAATCAGGGCACTTAAATTTGGGTGGTAGGAATGTTTCCAACGGCTCAGAGTACCAAACATTTGAACCACTTTTTCTTACGGATTGCGCCACGTTTCTAACAACACGTGGGTCTAATATGGAACGGCCGCAGTGAGTACACCGCACCGACGGTATCGGTACACCCCAAATCCTTTGCCTGCTCAGGCACCAATCAGGCCTACTCTTTATCATGTCCCGAATTCGTACATCGGAGCCTTCTGGAATCCAGCGTGTCTTGTCCAGTGCATCCAGCGCATCCTGCCTATATAGATCCACGTCGATGAACCACTGGCTGAGAGCCCTGAAAATGACAGGGTTATGGCACCGCCAACAATGAGGATAAGAATGCGTGATACTGCCCTTATGCAATAACTTTCCGCGTTCGCTCAGAAACGATAATATGACATCATTCGCATCCTCATAAAACATGCCAGAAAGGAATCCTGCTTGGTCAGTAAATCTGCCGTTATCATCAATCATCATGGGGAAATCAGAAATGCCTTTTTCTTCCCAGACACTATAGTCCTCTTCTCCGTGCCCTGGAGCAATATGTACAATACCTGTACCTTCATCCATAGCAACATAATCAGCAGTTATGCCAACTGTTTCTTTATCTCCGTAAATGGGATGTTCAAATCGTTCACTTTCAAACGCTGAACCTGGCTTTGAAGCAATCACCTCGTAGTTCTTCCACTCAAGTACTTTTGCTACATCTGACAAACGCTTCTCTGCAACGACAAACGTTTCTCCGTCCACTTTTACAAAGACGTAGTTTTCTTCAGGATTGAATGCGAGTGCGACGTTGTCTGGAAGAGTCCACGGTGTAGTGGTCCACGCAATCACCTTAAAATCACCGTTTTTCGCTGGAAAACTCACATAAATGGATGGAGAAGATATCTCTTTGTACTCAATTTCTGCCTCTGCCAACGTCGTCTTGCAATGAGGGCACCAGTAAACAGGACGCCTTTTCCTCACTACAAAACCCTTCTCAACTAAATCGGCAAGTACTTCCAACTCTTTACCTTCGTATTCAGGTTTAAACGTGGCATAGTAGTTATCCCACAAACCGAAAACACCTAAACGCTTGAAACTTTTCATCTGTTTATCTATATAAGAAAGCGCGAAATCGCGACATTTATCTCTCCATTCAGTAATCGCGACATCGTCCGGATTGACCTTTGTCTGTTTTGTCACCTGTTGCTCAATAGGCAGACCATGTGTATCCCAACCAGGCACATACGGTGTCTTAAAACCCTTCAACAGTTTGTATTTGTTCACCGCGTCTTTTAGAACTTTGTTAAGAGCAGTGCCTAAATGGATATCGCCGTTGGCATAAGGTGGACCATCATGCAAAACAAAAACGGAGTTCCCTTTTCTCTGTTCCAGTGCCTTTTCATAGATATGATTTTCCTGCCAAAACTCAAGCCAGTTTTCCTCTGTCTGAGGTAAATTGGCCTTCATCCGCAAGACAGGTTGAGGCAAGTTAATCGTACTGTCGTACTTTCCTTTTTCCTTTGCCATATAGTTTCCTCCCGCATAACTGTTTTGTAAAAGTCCTAACATGTATTGCCAAAACAAAACATTTTTGTTTTATACATCAAAGCCTGTAAAAGGTCTCGTAATAACTATATGATAACACTCTAATTAAGCGTATTTCTCAGCAAAAAACTTAATTGCTTTGCGCTCTCCATTCTCCTTAAGTAACGATGAGAACAATGACAAATCTTCAGGAAGAAGCCGCCCTAACACGAACTCTTTCCGCGCTTCGTAATATGGTTCAAAGGTAAATTCCACATGAGGACAATTGCTTACTAAAAACTTGCGCTCTTCTTCCACATCTTTCTGTGCGGGAAATAAGGCATCTTCCATAGGAGTACCCGGTTTAGGTACAAAAACGGACATAGAAACACGTATTTTCATATTGACCGATTCGCACAAACGATTTAGTAAGGATGCCGCGCTACAAGCGTTAAACGACCAATCATCAGTTATACCGTTAATGAAATAAAGTTTTACACTTCTAAACCCATTGGATTCTGCAGCTTTTAACGTATCTACCAGTTCATCATCAGTAAAAGGTTTACCGAGTTGCTGCCTGGTTTTTTCATCGCCATGCTCCACCGCTACCGTTAACTGGTCGACACCGAGTCCCTTGAGTGCGTGCATCATTTCCTCAGACAACGTTTCCACAGCCAGAGAGGAAACACTAACACTGACATTTTTTTGTTCACAGAATTGAAGTATTTCTCCAATCCACGGAACATCACTAACATTAGCAGCAATAAGCCCTACCTTATCAAAGCCTTTCGCTTTGGCACTGCTTATTGTCTCCATAACACGTTCTTTGGAAACAAATCGTATGCGCCCGTAAGCTCGTCTGTAAAGGCAAAACTTACATTGCCACATACAACCTCTCGCTACCTCAATTAAGATACTATTTTTGAATACGCTCCTGGGACCAGTAACCACAGAATTTACCCCGAAATGCGCAGACAATTTCCATTCCGTTGTCTCGCGAACTTCCGGCCAGTCATCATCAGCCTCGCCAGCATACATCTCGTTGGCTATAAAAGATATCAGTGCAGGATTAATGAACGTCATTGGTCCACCGATATTTATTATTGGATACTGGCGCATTGAACCTTGTAGAGGCAGGTTTAATCTTTGCAGCAACTTTATTAGCTGAAGCAAATTGTCTTCAAAAGGAAGAGTAACATCCCATCGCGGGAAATCCAGTATAGGTCTTTTTGTATCAAAGCTAATGCTATCAGGCAGCGATGTGTCTATGAAAAAACGATCAAACGACTTTCCTGCATGTATCAAACGGCCAAGCAAAAACTGATATCCAAGGTTGGCTACACCAATACTGTAGCTGCCAGGAAACACAACCAATTCTGTATCATCACCAAAAAACCGAGGCTCCTGGAGCCACCGTTCGCTGGCTTTTATTTTGTCAATTTCTTGCTCTTGCTTCCAGCTCATCTACCAAATATTTCGGGTATGGTTACTCGCTTTACCTCTTTCACCGGCTGTTCTTTAGAAATTTGCGTAGTCGACGTTTTAACAGGCTCGTTTTTGAATTCGCTTGCGATAAGCGTAACCTCAATTTTACTGTCCTCCAAATCATCATCATAAACCACTCCGAATTTAATCAACGCGTCATCGCTGACGATTTGCTGGAAGATCTCCGCTATACTAGCTATGTCCTTTGTGGTTATATGCCCCGATTTCACTGTGATATTGTAGAGCAGCCTACTTGCTCCAGTGGGCTTAAACTCCAGAAGTGGCGAAGAAATAGCTTGTTGCGCCGCCTTCTCTGCTCGGTTGTCACCGGTGGCAGAGCCTATGCCCATAACAGCAGTACCTGCATTCTGTAACACCATTCTCACGTCAGCGAAATCTACATTGATAAAGCCTGGTTTGAGTATGATTTCAGAAATGCCCTTTACACCCTGCATAAGAATCTGGTCACCGAGACTAAATGCCTGATCCAGCGTTAGGTCGGTGTTAGTCATCTTAAATATGTTTTCGTTGGATATGGGTATCAGAGCGTCAACCTGCTCGGAAAGTTGCCTTAGCCCTTCATCAGCTATTCTGTACCGACGTGTTCCTTCAATAAACGGGTGTGGTTTAGAAACTACTGCTACTACCAATGCACCTAATTCTTTTGCTACCTGCGCTACTACAGGGGAGGCCCCTGTACCTGTCCCGCCACCAAGTCCTGCTGTAATGAAAACCAAATCCGACCCTTCCAACAGTTTCCTGATTTCTTCTACGCTTTCTTCTGCAGCGGCTTTTCCTTTATCAGGATCCAAACCTGCACCTAAACCTCTTGTTAGTTTTGGACCCAAGTTGAGTTTTTGTGGCGCCAAGCACTTCGAAAGTGCTTGCACGTCCGTATTCATGGCAATAAAATCGACGCCATCTATTCCTTCACTGATCATCCTATTCAGAGCATTGTTGCCCGCACTTCCTATACCGACAACCTTAATCTGCGCTTGTATGCCCTCCCACAGGTCGGGGATTCTCTCCTCCATTACCTTGCCCTCCTTATCTTCTCAATAAGTATTCGTCTAATTATGGACACATTCTGGAAAATCCTTCCTCCAAATGTGACAACAGCAGCTAAGCTCAAATCAATGCCGAATAGGTCTCCGAGAAACAGGAGCCACACAGCTACCAAACCGCCCACCGCAATACCAGTCGTGAATATGACTATATCAAACATGTCTTGTATTTCTGCTCTTATTCCGCCAAAAACTGCATCCAGCACTACGAGCACTAACACACCTACATAACGCACCTGCGAAGACGAGTAGGACGTCCGCTCTCCAAAATGCATACCGAAATAGAAGCCAAGTCCTGCTATGACCACAACAGAAACAGCAAGTACCACATTCCTAATTATTGCACTGTTTAATCGTGAGTTTTGGTTTGAGCTCATGTTCTATTTTAACCCCCCAAAGCTGTAAAGTATCGAAAACACCACTAGGCAAGTACATAGCAGAGAGAACAGAATCAGGTTCTCCCACGATATCGAATACAAAAGGACCATTTACATTGGTACCGTCCACATTTAGATGACCACCTTCATAATAAATGTACCATTTGGGGCTCAGCCTAACATTGTTTACAGAAACGCCTAATGCACCGGCGCTATAAGCATTATTCACTAAGGTAATAGCCCAATCCCAGCCTAAATATGTATTTTCAGGCACATTTATGATTATTCTTACACCTGAGCCCGTGAGTGGTGAGTCGCAAGCTAGCGCTTTTAACTTTTGCAGTGTCTGTTCCTGCTCTTCATTGATGGCTTGTACGTTTTGCGTTTGGTTCTGCATCTTATTCAGATCCTCCGTTAGCAGCGTTTTTGCTGATTCTAACTTGTTAACTTCATCCAATGTTTTAGCATAAATCATGGCCAAATCACCCTCAGATAGGCTCTTCAGATCTACTTGAGAGCCACTTCTTGCAAAACCAAGACCAAATGTTGTTGTGAATGCAACAATAGCCACAGTAAGGTAGACTAACCAGCTATTTCTCACTAACTATCACCTCTACGGGCCTATCTGGAAGCGTAATGCTATCAGATGTTTCCACTTGGAAAACAAGGCCATAGGAATCTCTCAGAGCCTTTAAAAGGTCTAAATCAGGAAACTTTTCCAGCACCGATTGTAAAACTTCAGGATTCCCCACTGCCATGATTTTGTATGGAGGCGATAAACGTTGACCGTTTACGATTATTATGGGGCCAGCACAAACAACCTCTGAATTGAATACAATGCGTTGATCATTGACTGCAACACCTTCTGCACCATTCCCAAGCAAAAAACGAACCAAGTTCCTTATCTGCCAATCATGGACAATATAGTAATTAGGATCATCCTCCGCTTTTGGTTTTTGTTTTGAATCCGACAACGTTATTATAATTCCAGGCCCCTGAACTGAGCTAAATCCTAATTTTCGCTTTTCCAAATCGATGGAAGGTTGAAGATCTACCGTCGAGGAAACCTGTGGGAAAGAGGCTATCTGGTCACTTAACTGTTTCACTTCTTCTTGCAGTCTTGCCAATTCATTCTCCTTCTGTTCTATTTGTGCTACAAGTTCTCCCTTTCTGCTTGTCAGGATGTAAGAACTTCTTGCTACTACGCTCCGCTGGAATCCCAAGACAATGCCGATAATCAACGTCACACCAAGAATGATAAAGTAACTTGTTTTCTTCATTTGAGCACCGCTCCTGTATCATAAAGAAGTCTATATTCAGTATAATGGCAATCAGGCCAGTATTTCATTATTTGCTTTACCTTATCAAGGTTTTGCAAAGTTACCTTTATCGTGCCCATGCCACACTGCCTTTTTCCTCTGACTTCATATATTCCTTCTACATAGCGCACTGAAACAGGAACAATGCCATTATTTTGCATAGTTGCAATTATTCTCTCATGTTCATTGTCCCAAGCATCGACTTGTACGCAGTTATTAAGAGCGTCTTTGCTATAGTATTTAGACTCCATTAATGTTGAGCCAGTAACCACATAGTCGATGCCCTTTAGACTTGCACATCCTTTGGGTTTTGGCAATACGACATTCATAAGAACAGAACGACTTTTAAAATCTATTTTTACCTGCGTGATACCAGGGACAAAATGCGCTATAACATCTTTGAAAGACTTACCTGCTGTCTTAAAAGTAGAGAAGTTACTGTACTCTGGTGCATTGAAAACCAATGTCCACGGTTTATAGGTTATGTAAAATGCGAAAGCAACGAAAAACACAACGAGAAGCACTCCTAACCAAAGTAATACCTTATAGCGCATCTTTCAAAAGTTCTTCCAAAAAGTCCCCAAAATCGTTTCCCATGTGCATTACTTCATCAGGCACCAAACTTTCAGATGTCATACCAGGTATGCTGTTGATCTCCAGAAGATAAGAAGTTTCATCTTTAACTATAAAATCTAAGCGAACTACACCCCTTATTCCCACAACGTTGCAAATCTTTTTTGTATTGCTCAAAAGTTCATTCAATGGCTTGCTATCCAATGGTATGTCGTAAACGTGTTTCGCACCGCCGGCAGTATATTTCGTCCCATAATCGAATACTTTATCAGGCTTGACCACCCATATAGGCGGAAGCGTACCGATATCTCCATCCAATGAATAAGCTCCCACTGTTACTTCAAGTCCATCTATGAATTCCTCAAAAAGAAGCCGCGTACTAAATTGAAATGCATTTTGCAAAGCTGTGTTGTAATCGTCCTCATTACCTACCAGACTTAACCCAATTGTAGAACCTGTGTTGCATGGCTTTACAATAAAAGGACTACCTATTGTTTTTATCACATTCTCATAAGGCGGAACATTGTCTGGATCATATATGTATGTATATCTTGGCGTTGGAACGCCATTATCAATAGCCACAAGCTTCGTTAAATACTTGTCCATACATATAACCGATGCTCTTACGTCAGAACCAACATAAGGGAAACCAAGCACATTCAAGAATCCTTGAATATTGCCATCTTCTCCGCCTTCGCCGTGAAGTACAGGGAAAACGCAATCTGCATGGCTATTCAAAAGATGATCAATGAAATGCGGCTCAGCGGTATCAATGGTAATAACATGGTGTCCCCTATTCCTCAAAATATTAGCGACGTTTTCACCACTTCTTAAACTAATATCACGCTCTGGCGACATTCCGCCAAGTAATACTACGATATTCATACCATAGCCCTCCTAACAGTATCTACAAAAAGGTCACTATCGAACACATCAGTAGCTGTGTTTCTACCTTGTTCAATTAGCTGTTCCACAGTAGAGATAACCTCAGATGGTTTGGCTACATGTTCCCAGAAAAATGGATATCCATGTTTTTCTTTGAACACTTCAGCGTTTGCCCATTGATGTCTATCGGGAGATGATGCCATAGGAAAGAATATCGCTGGAGTTCCAAAATGTAAACACTCGTGTAAAGTAGATGACCCAGCTCTACCTATAACAACGTCAGCAGCAGCAATGTAATTCTGAAGATCAGGCAACGACTGGACTCTAATGTAGTTTTTCATATAGCGCTCTTCTTCTAAACGTCCAGATTGATGTACCACAAAATATTTTTCTCTTAGAGGAATTAAAACTTGATCAGCGAAAAAATTCAAAAAAGCCGAACCTTGACTTCCTCCTGTCACAAGAATCATGGGACACCGCACTTTTAATTCTCTTTTTAGTTCGTCTACTGTGCGAGTAGGTTCTCTAACGGGCATACCTACTGTCACAAGTTTGTCCCAATCACTGCTATGGAAAAAGAGTTTTGAATCTTCAAATGATAAAAAAATCTTATTTGCCATGGCAGACATGAAACGATTTGCTCTCCCCGGAATCACATTCTGTTCATGCAAGAAAAGTTTTTTTCTATGAAGTTTTGCTTGGAGCGCCATAGGGACACTTTTACGGCTACCGGCAGCTAATACCGCATCAACGCTATTCCAGTCTACTTTTTCTTTGCCATTATAAAAATGAACTTCAAATCCAGCCTCTTTTAATATGTTGCCCATAACCTGTGCAGGAATACTGTGCCCAGCACTGGAACCACCAACAACTAGGATCATGCTTCCCCCAAAGTAGCACCTATCATAGCAGATAGAACAATAGAATTTTGAAGCGCCCTGCCTACAAATGGAAGTGGTATACCTGTAGCGGGAAGTACATTCGCGACAGTGTATAAGTTTATTATGATGTGGAGAGCCATAACGGAAGCCACGTAGTACTTACTGCGACCCCCCCAATTGATGATCATTTCAAGTAAGGCACCGAATAAAAGAAGCAATAACAAACCTGAAAGAATCCCATACTTTCTGACCATTTCCGCAAAGGCATAGTCTGACCATGACACAGGTAAACTTGTCATAAGCCCTATACCCTTTCCGAAGCCAGCTGATTGCCCCAATGAACTTAAAGCAGAAAGCGTTTGATAGCTTTCGCCAAATGGATCTCTCAATGGATCTGCCCAATTTTGAAATCTGTCTTCCCAGTGTTCATAGAATATTGGAACGGAGGACATTTTTGAGACAACCTGCTGTCTCATGGGCAAAGAATAGCAAAACACTGAAGGAACCAAAATTATCAACGCCATCAATATCATCCATATTACTTCCACGCTTCTGTTTTTCTGCGCTCTTAGAAACCACGCAATGCCAATGGAACACAAAATCACTAAACCTGTACCCAAATCTGGCTGAAGGATAACCAATACTGACGAAATCAAACCAATAACCACATAGGTTCCATTAGATTTAAAAAACATTGGCAATAACAGCCCTTTTGCTAACTCCGATGTCTGTACGCCATAAAGCCACCGTTTTGAACCGTAGCGAACCTCTCCTATCATTAACGTCATGGAAAGGGCAACAACTGTGAGCCCTCCAACGATCCATTGGAGGCTGCCTAAAAAGTTCGTTTTTCTTAAGCCGTACACGATAAAAAAAGCGAACCAGTAAACCCCCGCCATCAATGCTATGTATAAAAGTACGTTCTTTGCCGTAACAGTTCCCGTTTGCCAGGTAATCAAACCAAACAGAAACACTATAACGATCAATAAAAAAACAGACAAAACTTGGAGCAGTTTTGTCATAACGCTTTTACAATCTCCTTGAATTTGTCCCCACGTTCTTCAAAATTCTTGAACATATCAAAGGATGCGCAAGCCGGCGACAGCAAGACAACATCTCCCTCATTAGCGACGTCGAACGCTTCTTCTACCGCTTTTTCTAAAGAATCTGCCTCAGAAAAACTGTCTATTCCCTTTTTTATCAAAGCATCTCTTAGAGAATCTTTAGATTCCCCCATTAATACAATCCACTTCACACTTGACTCATTTTTGATGAAGTCAGCCAGAGGCGTAAAATCCATACCCTTGTTCCTGCCGCCTAATATGAGTATTACAGGCTCACTAAATGCCTCTAAGGCAACAACTGTAGAATCAATGTTTGTCGCCTTGGAATCATCGTAAAAATCAACACCGTTCACTGAACGAACAAATTCTATCCTATGTTCAGGCGCCAAGAAGCTTGAAATAGCACTGGCATAATCGAAGTTCTCAGGCAAAATGTGATGACAGCAAGCAACAGCAGCGGAAATGTTAGCTAAATTGTGCGTTCCCTTTAGTTTTACATTATCCAGACTAGCAACAGCCTTACCATCAATAAGAAGCATGCCGTTTTCCCAATGAACATCGCCCTTTTCTATCCCAAACGTAACCGTTTGGCTCTTTAATGTTCCTAGTAATGACCGTGTCCACCTGTCTTCAGCATTCAAGACTGCTCGGTCTTGTTCCTGTTGCATAGCGAATATTCTCGCCTTTGTATTGAAATAGTTTTCCATTGTCCCATGACGATCTAAGTGGTCAGGCGTAAGGTTCAAAAAAGCTGCCACCTGTGGTCTGAAAGTGTATACCGTTTCCAATTGAAACGAGCTCACTTCAGCCACAATAATTGTTTCACTGATAGGCTGAGTAAGAAAAGACGTTATGGGAACGCCGATATTCCCACCAATGACAACCTGATGTCCAGCTTTTTTGAGCAAATGACCAATGAGTGAGGTCGTTGTCGTTTTACCATTGGTACCTGTTACAGCTATCCAGTAATTCCACCTGCTCGCGTCGAAGGATAACTCCAATTCTCCTACTACCGGCACATGATTGGTTGTTAATTCTCGAATGATGGGATGGTTTATAGAAAAACCCGGAGATGTTACGCAAAGGTCTATCTGTAAATCATCTGGCAAACCATGTAGTACAGGAGCCACTTTAGTTTTTATGTCTTTCTCATCATAAACATAAACATTAGCCCCTCTGCTAACCAAGAATGATTCAGCACTTTGTCCAGAAACGCCGTAACCGAGAACAAGTACGTTCTTATCTTCAAGCTCTTGAGAAAATCCGGGTCTAACATCTACCATATGTTCCACCCCATCCACAAGAATATGCATGCTATAGCTTGCAGGCTGGCAAATAATGTAACAATTCGAGGATCACTCCACCCTAATTTCTGAAAATGATGATGTATGGGAGTCATAAGAAAAACACGTTTACCACCAGTAAGGTGAAAATATGTTACTTGTATTATTACAGATGCCACCTCCACAACGCCAATAAAACATAGAAGCAAAAGCCACCATTCTTTTCCCTCAATAAGCATAAGCCCACCCAGAAATCCACCAAAGAAGAATGAACCGGTATCTCCCATGAAAAGTTTCGCTGGAGAAACATTGAAAAACAGAAAGGCAAGTAGAGCACCCAGCAGCCCTCCGGTAACGCCTGATAAGGGCAAAATAAGCATCACAGGGATAAGCACACTGCCAAGTAGACCGTCCACTCCGTCTGTAAAGTTTGTTGCAGACGTTGTAGCGAGTATGACTATGAAACACCAAAGGACACGAACAAAATCAAATCCAAAACTAAGAAAAACGAGTGAAATAAGAAAAAGCAAAACCACTTTAACTCGAGCCTTTATTCCCTCACCGTGCCGAAGCGTTTTAGACAAGTCATCTACAAGACCGACCAAACCGCACAGTAACCCGAGCAAAAGGGCAGGCTCTCGGAAATAAATGTACAACCCCATCGAGAGGAGCATAAATCCTATACCACCACTCAGCGGTATACTTGATTTGCTCTGGTCTTCATAGAACTCTCTGATTCTTTTAGGGTAGAACTTTAGTTGTATGCCCAACTTTAAACAAAGCCAAAACACTAAATAGCCAGCACACAGACCAAGGAGAAAAAATACAAAAAAACTACGATTCAACCTCCGAAACCTCCTGAATGAGCTTTTCCAAAGCTATTCTGCGAGAGCCCTTTAAACCAAGAAGTTCAAGGTCATCTGGCACAAGGAAAAACGCTTTGGCGGTGTCCACATCACGATACCATTCCACATATATGGGTTGACCATCTATCTTGTTTAACTCTTGCAATGTATACCTGACCTCGTCGCCCACGAGCACGAGATACTGCACGCCTGAGTTCTTTAACCAGTGAGCTAACTGCTTATGCCAATAAGCAGAGTATGATCCAAGCTCAAGCATGTCACCGATAACCAAACCTTTACGAGCATAGGGAACTTCTTTAACAACATCCAGAAATTCCTTCATGCTCTCAGGATTCGCGTTGTATGCATCAAAGAAAATAAGTAAATCATTCCATCGAGTAAGCTGCTGTCTGCCCCATATGTTTATGGATTCGATATTCTGCCATGGAAGTGACTCTAAAGAAAACCCTTCGCTTTGCCAGAAAGCTGCCGCACCTGCAACGCTTTGCGAAGACCGTTTCCCCCAGAATGGAAGTACAAAATGCTTTTTCGCTTCCCCACATATCAATTCCCCCACGGTGCAACCATCGCAAGTAAAACTCTTTACATCGAACCTATATGGGCTATCATTCCCACCAAATATGACAGCATCATTCACGCTGTATCCTTCAGGAGCATATGCAAAGCGCTTTTTGGCGTGTTCGCCTATCATTAGATTTGTTTTAATAGCCGTATCTGTGTCTGTGAGATACTCGAGATGTTCCGCTCCAAGCGATGTAAAGATGACAGCGTAAGGGTCAAATACGCTCAAGAATTCATTAGCATCCTTAGGCTCATGTATACCAAACTCCAATATCCAATATGGCAAATCCAGCGCGTTATTACCTTCGTTGAATAAATCCGTGATTAACGAAATCATAGTATTTCTATTACCATAACTGCTCCATACCGGAACAGGCGCCAATGCCCTTAGCAGTTCTTTCAGCGTTGTTTTACCACTAGCGCCCAATACAACGACAACTTTCCCTTTGTAACCACTTACTAAGGACTTGCCCAATAATTCCATCGCCTGTAAGCTGTCTTTGACCAAAACATAGCTACCTGTGGATGGAGAAACATCGGTAAGGACACCGGTAGCACCTTTAGCCCGGGCATCAGCCCAGAACTTTATCCCGTGCGTTTTGGCACCTGGCAATGCAACAAAAAGGGTATCTGTGTCACAATCACTGCTATTGAATGCTATGTGGCTGAAATAGAAATCTTCCCCAACTAACTGGCCACCAACGACTTTTGCTAACTGCGAACCCAACATGATCAGCGCTGTCCAATACTTGTTAGTGACTTAGCATAATCAGCGTTACCAAGCAAGCTCTGCATTTTCTGATTAGTAGCCATCTCCAAATCTGTATTCAATTTCCATATGTCTTGCTGCGTCTCCAACATCGATCTCCTTAAATATTCTACCGTAAATACGCTGTTGGAAAGACGGTAGCAAAGGAATACAGCACCTGTTATTAAAACAACATTAAGAATGACCGTCAGTGCAAGCATGCGTTCCCATATCTTGTAGCTCGATTTCGGCTTGGGTGTTTTGTTTTCTTTTGGTTCATACTGCGGAATATACTGAGGTTTCTCCGCTAAAACTGTTTGCTCATTCCTCAACTCCCCCAGCTCCCTTCTCAAAAGCTCTTACTTTTGCACTTCTACTACTTGGATTGTCTTCAACTTCTTCCTGACTCGGCTTTATTACTTTTTTATTCAGTCTTTCACCCATACCAGACTGTTCCCAACGTTTGAATTGCTGCTTAACCACACGGTCTTCCAGTGAGTGATATGAGATTATGACTAATCGTCCACCTATGTTCAAGCAATTGAGTATGTTGGGTAATGCTCTCTCCAAATTTGATAGCTCATCATTTGTAGCAATACGCAGCGCCTGAAAAACACGTGTAGCTGGATGTATCCTGCTACCATGCCTTCCGACGCTTTTTGCAACTAAATCAGCCAATTCACCGGTTGTTTCCAGTGGTTTGATCGTTCTTGCATTAACAATGTCTTTTGCAATTTTCCTCGCTCTTGGCTCTTCACCGTAACGGTAAATAATATCTGAAAGTTCTTCCTGGCTAAGTTTGTTCACCAAATCATAAGCAGTAACTTTTTGCGATACGCTGAAGCGCATATCTAAAGGGCCAGAGTTCTTTATGCTAAAACCTCTGGAAGCAGACAGTGCTTGATGAGTTGATAAGCCAAGGTCCAACAGAATGCCGTCGACCTTATCAATGCCCATGGAAGTCAAAAGACTTTCCATATCAGCGTAGTTGCCAGCGAGAATGTGCACGCTCTCGGTATTAGAGAACTTTTCTCTGAGAAACTCTACAGCTTCGTTGTCTATATCAATACCCACGAACACCGCTTTAGGAAATGACTTAGAGAGTTCTTCCAGGTGCCCACCAGCGCCTGCCGTTCCATCTATATAAATGCCATTTTCTTTCCAGATGAGCAACTGAGAAATCTCACTAACCATAACGGGTTTATGAGGAATATAGTTCATCATTTGTTAGCTTCCTCCAAAAACTTTCCCAACAAACCGATTTTTTCGGAAGCATCATTTCGCCATTGTTCTTCATCCCAAATTTCTACATAATCAAAACACCCAAGAACAACAACTTTATTGGATTTCAAAACATGGTCTCTATAAACTTGAGGAACCAATACCCTTCCTTGTGGATCTGCCTTCACCTTAATTGAAGAACTAAACCATATTCTTTTTACCCATCGAGCTGCATCAGAAGACCAAGGCAAATTTCTGATATCTTCAGACATTTTCTGCCACTGACTTTCACTATAAACGTAAATACAATTCTCAAAACCACGGACAAAATACATAGGTTCGCCCAGATAATCTCGAAACTCAGTTGGCATTAAAAATCTACTTTTGCTGTCAAGGGTATACTCGTATTCCCCGGTAAGCACATCCACAGTTCCCATCATCCATAAATTACCACTTTCTCCCACAAAGTCAATAGTGACTATTTATATACCATCTTTGCATATGTCCGTTTTTCACTAAAGTTGTTGTAAACTGTCTAAAGGAAAGGAGCGATGAGCATGAAAAGAATTGCTATTTTAACAGCAGGTGCAGATGCTCCTGGCGCCAATGCGGCTATAAGGAGTATAGTTAGAACCGCCTATTATAAAGACATGGAAGTACTTGGGGTAAGAGGAGGATTCGCAGGTCTCCTTAGCGATGATGTGATTATTCTCACTTCTAAATCCGTATCAGGTATTTTACCTCGCGGCGGAACCATTTTAGGCACATCCAGAACGCATATCGATGAGAGCCAAATACAGACCATAAAAGAAGTCATGGATAGGTACCGCATAACAATCTTAGCAGTATTGGGTGACAGAGAAACAATGTCCACCTGCGAGTTACTTTCTCAGAACGACATACCTGTATTGGCATTACCGTTAACTATTGATAAC
The DNA here is from genome assembly GCF_000378005.1 of Coprothermobacter platensis DSM 11748. Lineage (GTDB taxonomy): Bacteria > Coprothermobacterota > Coprothermobacteria > Coprothermobacterales > Coprothermobacteraceae > Coprothermobacter > Coprothermobacter platensis. Next base: position 496,806 of record NZ_KB899040.1, on the reverse strand, counting down.
GATATTAATGGCACTGATGAAACGATTGGGTTTGATACAGCAGTCACAACAATCGCTGAAGCGCTGGATAAATTGCACACTACCGCAGAGGCACACCACAGAGTTATGGTCGTCGAAACCATGGGTGGAGCCACAGGTTGGTTAGCATTGTATGGTGGTATATCCGGCGGAGCCGATTTCATCGTAATTCCAGAAGTAGAAGTAGAAAAAGAAAAAATTGTTGATCATATTTACCGCAGAAGAGAATCAGGCAGAGGCTTCTCTATAGTGGTGGTAGCGGAAGGGACAAAACTGCCTTGGTTACCACAAAGCGAAGTTGGTGTGGGGCACGCATTGGCCAAGGAAATACAGGATGCCACTGGCATGGAAACACGTATAACCGTTTTAGGCCATCAGCAAAGGGGAGGAAGCCCTACTGTGCAGGACAGAATGCTGGCAACACAAATGGGCATACAGTTGGTAAATGCGGTCAAAGAAGGAACAATTAATAAAATGGTTGCTTTCAGTGGTGGAAGAATGGAACTCATAAACTTTGACCTGGCATCCCAGATAAAGACTGCAGACAAGGAGCTCTACAACTTAGCAGAAATATTCTACTAATACACGTTGGTCAATCTTAGTAAGCAAAAAGGATTTTTATTACACCTAATAAAGGAGCATAATACTTTGCTAATTTTTATCTTGTAGATGGATGTGAAAATTATTTATACTTCTCTGACTTACATAACATCTTATTTTCAAGAAGAGTCTGACGAAAAATGTGAAACGCGGCTAAGCTTTATCGTAGTCGGGCTCTAAACCTATTGCTCTGAGAAAACTCTCTGCAGCTACCAAGTCAGCCTTTTCAGTAATGTTCTTTGTTTCCCTGTGCCAAAGCTCACTGGCTTGCTTTTGAACATCTTCAACCAAATCATCCAGTGGTTCTGTTTCTAACCTATCTAACAGACGTGAGTAATAATGATGGCGTTCTTTTGCGAACGCAATCTGTTGTTCATTCAAGCCGAAAGCCTCTGACTCAAGTATTTCCGCTTTTGCCAAGGCTTTCAGCCTCTTTACTGCCGCAACGGCATCATCTAATCCCATCATTAGTCTCTCCTCTCCTTCTCAAGCATGCTTTTTACCTTCATAATCCGCACTGTCTGACTCCTTTCCATTTCGTCCAAATACTGTTGTACCCATTTTATCGTTTCTTCAAGCTGCGGTACTACATTATACTCCAATGCATTACTTCTTCTTCGTGTCTTCTCTATCTCTTCACTCATAACGTAAAGTGCGTTCCGTAAAGAAGCAAGTTTGAGTAAGTGAGGCAAAAGTTGCTCATAAAGATCTAATGCCTTATAAAAAGCTGATCCGGTCTGCAAATACAGATCAGGCATTTCGCGCTGACTAATTTCCACGTTTAAAAAAGGAACTTTTATGTTGAAAACAGTTCTGGTAGAAAGCTGATAATTCAAATCGAAAAGCCGCATGGCCTTTATTTTTTCTCTTACTAACGGTGATGTTTCAGCCTCATATTGATTCATGAGCTCCATAAAAGGACCCATAAGTTCTTCAATATAACGCCTCTCGTTGTCGAATTCATTAAAAAGCTCCCGGAACGCTTTCACCATGGCTTCCAATTTGTCTTTTAATAGTTTAAGCCCCCTCTTGCTGGTAATATACCGCCGTTTTACAGCGAGTAGGGTCATACGGTTAGGGCTAACGTTAGAAACCATTAGCCCCGTACCCCCGGCATATACTTGTTGACATACTCATCTCTTATACGTTTCAACTCACTCCTGGGAAGCATACTCAATAGTTCCCATCCTATGGATAGTGTTTCTTCGATGCTACGATTCTCATCCTCTCCTTGTGCAATAAACTCTGCTTCGAAGCGATCAGCAAATTGCACATAAAGTTTATCCAAATCAGTCAACGCAGCTTCGCCAAGAACAATTTCCAATTCTCGCGCATCTTTACCTCTAGCATAAGCAGCATATATCTGGTTGGCCACTGCCGAATGGTCTTCTCTGGTATGTCCTTGCCCTATGCCGCGCTGCATGAGTCGAGACAACGATTGCAGAACGTCAATAGGAGGATAAATGTTTTTGTGCTGAAGATCTTTAGAAAGGAAAATCTGCCCTTCTGTTATGTAACCAGTTAAATCTGGGATTGGATGTGTTCTGTCGTCCTCAGGCATGGTAAGAATTGGTATCTGCGTTATACTGCCTTTCTTCCCTTTTATTCTTCCGGCTCTTTCGTATATGCTAGCCAAGTCTGTATACATATACCCGGGATATCCCCTTCTACCCGGCACCTCTCTACGCGCCGCGGAAATCTCCCTTAACGCTTCACAATAGTTTGTCATATCTGTGAGTATGGCCAAAACATGCATGTCTTTCTCAAATGCAAGATATTCAGCAGCAGCTAAAGCAAAACGAGGGGTAGCTATGCGTTCTATGGTGGGGTCATTGGCCAAATTTAGAAAAAGCACAGACCTCTCAATAGCGCCAGTCTTTTCAAAGGACTGTATAAAAAAGTTGGCTTCTTCGAAGGTTATTCCCATGGCTGCAAAAACCACAGCAAACTTTTCTTCAGAAGAAAGTACTTTTGCTTGACTTGCTATTTGAGCTGCGAGACGTGCGTGTGGCAAACCGCTGCCACTAAAGATGGGCAACTTCTGGCCTCTAACCAATGTATTCATTCCATCTATGGCGGATATGCCGGTTTGTATGAATTCAGCGGGGTATTCACGACTTACGGGGTTTATAGGAGCACCGTTAATGTCCACGTATTTATCAACAAATGGCTGCGGTTTGCCGTCTTTAGGAGAACCCAGCCCATCGAACACTCTTCCTAATATGCTCTCACTAACACCGAAGGTTAGGCCACGCCCCAGAAATCTGGCGACAGTCGTTTTTGGCGTTAATCCCTGCGTTCCTTCGAAAACTTGTACCAGAGCATATTTATCGGTGGTTTCCAAAACTTGACCACGGCGAACTTCCCCGTTCAGAATGAATTCCACTAATTCGCCATAACCAGCATCGCCCACGCCTTCAACAAATACCAGAGGTCCATTTACTTCAGATATGGTATTAAATTCTCTAATCACGAGCTTTCACTTCCTCCGAAAAGCTTTCAACGATAGCTCTTTCCATGGTATCCCAATCAGGGACATCCTCTTCCTTCAGCCATCTAAGTTGTGATACACGCTCCCTTATAGGATTTTTTATAAGAACGTTAAAATCCCCACCTTTTCTTAAATGGTCCAGGATAATCTCGTGGATTAACAAGATAGACGAAAGAATAACATATTGCTTCCTTAACGAGCAATAACTATCTATGTCGTCAAAAGCATCTTGCTGGAGAAAATCTTCTCTTAAAGAACGTGCTGTCTCCAAATACAGCTGCTCTTCAGTAGATAGTGCATCATAGCCTACTAGTCTAACTAACTCAAGAAGCTCTGCCTCGCGTTGTAAGATCACCATGGCATTGTTACGTTTCTGTAGCCAATCATTTTCGAATGTTCTATTGTAATATTGCCCTATCCGATCTAAATAGAGCGAATAACTGTTCAGCCAGTTTATCGACGGGAAATGCCTCGCAAAAGCCAACTGCTGATCTAATCCCCAGAAAACCTGTACAGCTCGCAACGTAGCCTGTACTACAGGATCAGATAAGTCACCGCCTGGAGGTGACACAGCTCCAATAACTGTGACGGAACCAGTTCTCTCTGGTTCTCCCAAGCATTTTACAAAACCAGAACGTTCGTAAAACGATGCAATTCTCGAAGCAAGATATGCTGGATAACCTTCTTCACCCGGCATTTCTTCAAGTCTGGTAGAAATCTCCCTCATGGCCTCTGCCCATCTCGATGTCGAATCGGCCATAAGTGCAACATCATAACCCATATCTCTGTAGTATTCAGCGATAGCTATACCAGTAAAAACAGAAGCTTCTCGAGCGGCCACAGGCATGTTTGACGTATTGGCGACCAGTACAGTCCTATCCATAAGCGGACCACCGGTGCGCGGATCTTTCAATTCAGGAAACTCAATTAACACTTCGGTCATTTCGTTTCCCCGTTCGCCACACCCGACATAAACTACGACATCCACATCGGACCATTTCGCAAGCTGATGTTGAATAACTGTTTTTCCAGAACCAAACGGGCCAGGCACGCATGCCGTACCCCCCTTAATAACAGGGAAGAATACATCTAAGATGCGCTGTCCTGTAAGCATGGGAATATCGCTAAATACCTTTTCTTTCACCGGCCTGGGTATCCTTACAGGCCACTTTTGCATGAGTTTTAGTTCAACCACATTCCCTTGTTGCTCTACCTTAGCAATGGTCTCTTCAACAGTGTAGTCGCCCTCTGGAGCAATCCATTGTACCTTTCCACTGATTGTCGGCGGGACCATAATTCTATGCTTAACGGTGGATGATTCGTCAACATCCCCCAAAAATGTACCTGGTTCCACTTGTGAGCCTTCATTCACGATAGGGACAAAGTGCCATTTCTTGTTTCGATCAAGAGCATTGATGGAAAAACCCCTTGTTAAGAAATCTCCAGTATTCACTTGAAGCGCCGTTAGGGGCCTCTGTATTCCATCAAAAATACTACTGGTCAGTCCAGGACCAAGCTCAACACTAAGAAGTTGTCCTGTATTTTCAACGGGTTCACCAGGCTTTACATCGTTGGTATCTTCATAAACCTGGATAAACACCAAATCATTTTCTATACCAATAATCTCACCAAACAGCTTGAGGTCACCTACTCGTACCACTTCATACATCATAGGTTTTTCCAAGCCTTTTGCCGTTACCAAAGGTCCGGCGACGCGAACTATGTATCCTCCCACTAATTATCACCTACCTATCGAGCTTTATGCCGAGAGCTCTTTCAACGAACTTTTTTGCAGAGCTCACATCAACGCCCTGCTTTGGGTCCAGTACTACTGGTATGAACTTAGCAGGGTATTTCTCCTCTAATTGCGTAAGTGTTTCCACATCGCATGCGATTCCGTCTGTCACAAGTACTACTGTATCATTTGAACGAGAAACAAAGGCATCAATTTGTTCGGATCTCATAACATTTATGCCTGAAAAACTCAGGAAGTCGTATAATCCGCCATTGCCGCAGGCAATTATCTCTGCCATGATTTTTGTCTACTCCGTTCTAAGCAAGGCTAAGCTTAGCCCTGCCACAGTTTGAAATCTCAATTCAATATATCGAAGAACCCCTGCCAAGAAAGAACCAGAATAATACTCTTGTTCGAGATATTTTAGCCATTCTACTCGCCAATCAACGGGTGACTCATTCGCCGTTTGTTTAGTGTTCTTCGATCTAATAAACAGCTCAGACAACACATTACCGAAAGGCATTTTCCTAAGAAGCTCCTCATCGAATTCTGTTCCCTTAAATCGTGCTTCATAGAATGCCTTTACAATGTCATAGCCATCTTCCTCCAGGTACATAGAAAGTTCGTCAAGCTCCGACAAAAAATTTTCCCAAAGTACTTCCATAGCCCGGCGTGCGGATTTCCCTGATATCTGTTCTTTAAGCGCATTGCTCAAAGGTATTTGCCTGATCCAAAATGGATCCGTTTGCAACTTCTTCAATGTGTCTAAAGGCACAGTTAAATCTTGCCTTGAGGCAACTAAAGCAGAGATATCAGCCAAACCCTTCATGCCAACATCTTTCCTATCTGATCGTAGATATCGTGAGAATACGTTTCCAAGACTGCGTTTGCTACGACACTGGGCGACAAATCATACGTAGTGTTGCCCTTTCTTGCTTTTACGCCTGTGTCGCTAGCACTCCATCGTATTCCTTTTTTAGAAAACGCGTCTCCAAGTGCAAGGTAATCTTTACCTATGAACCATTCGTCAGCATCAGGTAACTTATTCATGAGCCAATCAGCATATAAGTCGGCATACGTTTTATCTATCAATTTCTTTTCGATGTCCACGCGTAGTTGTTCCACGATTTTAGAAATCGTCAGTTCTCTTGCAAGACGCTTTTCATATTCAATTTGTCTTTCCCAACGTTCATTTTCAACAGATAACGCTCTTTCTTTCTCTTGCGATAGTGAACTACGCAACTCATCCATTTTTTTAGCATACTCATCGCGAAGCTTCTCAATTTCTTTTTCAGCAGCAGCTATGATATCGCCTGCCTGCCGCTTCGCTTCCTCGAAGATAACTGCTTTCAATTTATCTTCGTTCACTAAAGGTTCACTCCTCCGAGAAGCAATATGCTTGCAAGCAAAGACAAAATAGCATAAGTTTCTACCAATGCAGGTATGATAACGGCTCTACCAAAAGAATCGGGTTGTTTTGCAACCATTGATGCGGCTCCAGAAGAAGCTACGCCCTGCCAATAAGCGCTAATCAACTCGCCTAACATAACAGGTAGTAACGCGCCTATGAGTTGCACGCCCTGAGCAATAGAAATCGACTGAGCAGCATTTATTCGTCCGAGTGCGAGGAACATAGCGATGAATCCATAAAAGCCCTGCGTTCCAGGTAGAGCCTGTAGCACAAGCATTTGTCCGAATAGATTAGGCTTCTCTGACAACACCGCACTTGTAGCCTTTCCAGCTAAGCCAACTCCCCAAGCAGAACCAACAGCACTAAGTGCAGCCGTTAATCCAGCACCAATCAAAGCCACCGACGTCCCATCAATGATCATTCGTAATCTACCTCCTTAAACTCATAATACCGTCCTGTTCTCCTAAGTGGTTTAAATGACTCACCGTTGCCCTCATAGAACCGTCCATACATTTCAAGGAATAACAAACGTATACTGTGTACAAACGCTCCCAAGGCGGATATGGCAAAATTGAAAACCTGGAAAAGAACAAACATCAACGCACCAGCAACCATACCCACGATACCACTCTTCATAACGCTGAAAGAAAGGGTATTGAAGACTTGACCCATAAGTGCTCCCGTTAAGTTCAGCGCCATTAGACGAGAATAAGATAATGCATCTCCCAAGAACGAGGCTACACCGTAAGGGCTGATTATTCCATAAAGGCCGATCAGGCCCATCCCAATACGCGCAATCCAATTCTTTGAAGCTCGACCTTGGAAAAGTAGAAGATTCACGGCAAAAAAGATAGCAGTGTATTCTGCCATTGTTCCACCGCCCAGTAAGAGCCAAATGAGAGAGCTTAAGAGGCCCCACCAGCAAAACACATCTGACCAAAATCCCAGGTAATCTTTGTGCTTAAGCATCCACCAGCCTTTTATTCCCATGGCATAAAACTGTGCCCCGACACCGATAGCAAGTGAAATTACTAACATTGTGTTGACATCGTTCGAATTCAAGGGATAAAACAGTCCTAAAGCTTTCCCATTTATAAGAAACGGTTGAGTAGAAAACCAACTCCATGTCACTGTGCCCACCGCCATTGTGGCAATGCCTATATTCAAACCTAATTTAGATAATTGCTTCATACTTTTTAACTTTCTCAAACCGTACAAACTCGCTAATGTGATAATCAGACCAAAACCAGCATCGCCAAGCATAAAGGCAAAAAAGAAGTTCCACCATAAAGCCACTAACGGCGTGGGATCATAAGTACTGTAAAGCGGAGGTCCATACATAAGAACGATGGACTCATATGGTTTGAAAAATGAAGAATTCACCAATTTCGTAGGGAAGGTTTCTTGTTCCTCTTGAGGAAGTTCCACGGCTGTCCCACCAAGCATTTCTACTTCATGTAAAACACTATTATACAGTTTTCGAGGGACATAACCCACAACAATGCCGAGGAAATTTGTGTCCACGGAACCCTTTATTAATCGTGCATAGTCCAAAGATACAGTGTAATAGTCAAACGCACGTTTTATTTGAGAGGCATTTTCTTCCAGCAAGCTACCGAGCTGATCTTGAACTTCTCGCAATTCCTCTTCCAGCGTATTACGTTGGTTATTCAAGTCTTTTAGAAGAGCGTTGATATCAGTAAGCAATGCTTGATCAAGCATGTAATCGCGGAGCATATTCAGAAGTTCATCATCGCCCTTGTAAACAACAGCGATAACACCATTGTCTCCTTCAAACCAGGCAGCATTAGAGTTTTCAAGCAACTTTAGAACATTCTTATTTTTCTTAAGCAAAACAGCTGTCAGCCATTGCCAATCGTTCAACTTGTCCCATGGAGCGCTAACCCATGCAAATGGTTCAAATGAGCTTAGCTGTCGTTTAATCGTTTCAATAGCACTCAAAAACTGCTGCTCTTTATCCAAAAGCTCTTCAATATGGGATAAAATCGGACCAATTTCAATATATCCAGAGGAAATTTCTTCCTTTTCTGAAAGAATAGATGTCCCGTAAATTTGTGGTTTACGTTTCACCGCAACGTTAACTACATGTTCCAACCGCTCCTTAAGCGAAGCAAAATCACCGAGGACAGAACCGTTTAAATCGAGAGGATGAAAGTCAGACACTTCAAATAGATATTTCCGTAGTGCTCCCACATTACTCTTGGGAACACAAAAACCTACTTTCATTAATTCAGCTATAGCCAAATGATCACACCCTTAGAAATTCATTGAGCAGCTCATCTGCCATATTTTCGGTATTCTTGCTTATTTTATTAGCCGATTCACTGAGTTTTAGATTATAGGATTGAACTTGTTCTTTTTTTACAGACTCCCAGTGTTCGCTATTGGCAGCCAATGTTTTTTCAATATCCTTACGAAGTTCTTTTTCAACGGAATCAAGTTTTTCTTGCAATTCGCTACGTGCATTTTCAACACGCTGCCGTGCCTGTGTAGCAGCATCATCGACAATGCGTGTAGCTTCTTGTTCAAAAGCATTTATTTTTTCAAAAAAGTCTTCCACAGCCTCACCTCCTCAATAGAATCCACATACATTATAATAGTGACATTAACACTATTTGAGGATTTCAATAAATTCCAACTCTGGATCAGCAGTGCCTTGAACCTCAGCACCCTCTTCTTTTCTTTTAATAATGTACTCGTAACTTTCTTCAGTAATACGTTCGCCTGGCGCAATTATAGGTATTCCTGGCGGATACAGTACCACAGATTCTGCACTCACCGCTCCCACAGAATCTTTGAATGCTACAGTTTTCTTCTCACCAAAGAATGCTTCACGTGGTGTCAGAACTACATCAGGCAATTCTGGGAACGTATGCACCGCTGCAGTTTCCAGAGGTTGTAGTTTACCATAGTAGTTTTCTGACAAGCTCTTCATTGCTTTTATGAGCTTATCTGCATTGTCATAATCGTCGCCGATGGTTACAAAAGCCAATATATTATTAGGATCTGAAAGTTCTACTTCCACACCCAATTCATCGTTCAACAATTGTTCTACTTTATATCCAGTGAGCCCTAAACCAAGAACGTTAATAGTTATCTTGGTCAGGTCCACATCAAAGATGCCATAACGTCCTATCCGTTCCCTACCAAAGCACTGAAGACCTGGTATGGCATTTATGGAAGTACGCAAATACTGCGCAACCTCCAACGCTGCACTTAGCAGTTGACTTCCTTCAGTTGCCATTTGCATACGAGCCACATCTAAACTTGCCAAAAGTACGTAGTTAGGAGAACTGCTCTGCAAAGTTCTTAATGATGCTTTCAGAAGGTCCTCATCTATTCTATTGCCATTAATATGCATCCAAGAGCTCTGCGTCATGGATGAAAGTGTCTTGTGCGTTGATTCGACAACGATATCCGCACCCGCATCCACAGCAGAAAGAGGCAAAGCCTGGTGGAAATGGAAATGGGCTCCGTGAGCTTCATCAACAATGATAGGTAAATTATGCTCGTGTACGATGTCCACCAGTTCACTGATATTACCGGATATGCCGTAGTAATTGGGATTTGTTAAGAAAACACCATCAACATCGTTTTTCTCCAAATACTCTTTAAGAACTTCTGGAGAAACGCTTGTGGTAATACCTAATTCAGGGTCAACATTAACAGGGAGGTAGACAGGGATAGAACCATTTAAGATGAGACCACCTACTACAGAGCGATGGCTATTTCTTGCTATAAGTATCTTCTTACCTGGCCCGCCTACAGTCATCAGAGCAGCCTCGTTGCCCACAGTGCTGCCATTTACCAGAAAAAACGACTCCTTGGCTCCATAAGCATCTGCAAGAAGATCCATGGCCTCTCTAAGAATACCTGTGGGTTTATGGAGGTAATCAACCCCTTGTACTTCTGTTAAGTCCAGAAGAAAAACATTTTCACCTAAAAATGCCTTGAAATCCGGATGAATGCCTCGGCCTCGTTTATGCCCTGGCATATGAAAACTTGCACGATGTTTCGCAATATAGGCCAAAAGGCCACTGTAATAAGGGGTTCTGTATTGATCATTCATTCCCTCGTGTTTCCTCCCTTTTGAATGGTCGGGGCGGGCGGATTCGAACCGCCGACTCCCTGGTCCCGAACCAGGTGCGCTACCAAGCTGCGCTACGCCCCGCTCTAACTGTCATCATGTGTTTGCCATAGGCAATTATATCATGCGCATTGTTTCTTCGTCACCAGGGCCGAAGGAGATCCATTGGATTTTTGCTCCCACTGTGTTTTCTATTTTATCCATAAAAGAAATCAGATTCTTGTCTGGAGAACCATCATGTGTGGGGCTATCCCACCCACTCACCCATTCCACAACTGGTCGAACTTGTTTTAAAGCTGTTTCATCAAAGTCAAACCATTCATCATAGCGTTTTCCGTTGCTTTCATAAGCTGTTACCAGACCCACATCACTTAATCCCGAGAGGACGTCTACTTTGGTCAGGAATATCTTGTTACAACCAGAAATTTTACAGGCGTACTTGAGTGCCACTAAGTCCAGCCATCCCACCCTGCGCGGTCTCCCTGTAGTGGTGCCAAATTCTGCTCCCTGTTTCCTTATAAAATCTGCCATCTCACCATCAAGTTCCGAAGGAAAAGCGCCATTACCCACGCGCGTGGTATATGCCTTGGTAACACCGATAATGTCATCCAAGTCTTTTCCGTTAAAGCCAGAACCTACGTGAATTCCATCTGTAAATGTTGGGCTCGATGTCACAAACGGGTAAGTACCGAAATCCAAATCAAGAAGGACTCCCTGCGCAGCCTCAAAAAGTATATGCTTGCCTTCGAGCAAACATTCATGCAAAGTTCTATAGTCATCACCTACAAAAGGTTCAAGGATGCTCCTCCAGTGTTCTATATCTGGTTCCTGCCATTCCACGCCAAGGTTTTCGACAAGTTTCTTTGCATCGTTGAGTTTCGTTAGCAAATCCTCTTCAAACAGATCGCCTACGCGAATACCAAACCGTAATGCCTTAAAACCGTATGCTGGTCCTATACCTCTGCCTGTCGTGCCAACTTTTCCGTTCTTTAAACTTTCGAGATGTTGGTCAAGAAGCTTGTACGACGGCAAAATAAGATGTGCCCGTTTAGAAATAATCAATTTCGGTGTGCCATTTAGCTGCGTCAACTCTTGTTCCAAAGATTCTGGATTCAGTACGACTCCGCTTCCTATAATCCCGAGGCAACCGTGCAGAACACCGCTAGGAATCTGGTGAAACTTATATGTTTGTCCCTGGTGAACCACGGTATGGCCTGCATTATCACCACCATTAAAGCGAGCTATAACATCATAATTGGGCGAAATGTAATCCACAGCCTTGCCTTTTCCTTCGTCACCCCATTGTAGCCCAAATACCAAATCGGCACTCACAAGCATCTCTCCTTTATTGCGTCTCCGACTACGAGACCAGCCATCGCCGCTTGGAATAATCCTCTTGTTATACCTGCACCGTCTCCTACCATGAACAAGTTTTGCACTTCTGACTCCAACGTATTTGTAAGTTCGGGTCTCATTGAGTAAAACTTAACTTCTACTCCATAAAGTAATGTGTCTCTGCTGCCCACACCTGGGGCGAACTTATCCAATAACTGCAAAAACTCTATTATGCTTTCTAGGTCACGACGTGGTAGAACAGCGTTCAAATCCCCAGGAACCGAGTCCTTAAGAGAAGGTGTAACAATACTTCTTTTAATCCTTTCAGGGGTGGATCTATGCCCATTCAACAAATCGCCAAAACGCTGCACGATGATACCACCACTGAGCAAATTTGCTAATTTTGCTATGTGCTTGCCGTATGCTACAGGATCTTTGAACGGTTCGGTAAAATAAGTACTTACCAAAACAGCGAAATTCGTATTGGGCAAGAATTTTTCCTTGTAAGAATGCCCGTTCACCGTGATTACATCATCCAGATGCTCTTTAACCACTTCTCCACCTGGGTTCATACAAAATGTTCGAACTTTATCTTCAAAAGCGTGAGAGTAGTATTCCAGCTTAACTTCATAAAGAACATCGGTCATGGGTAATAGAACTTCAGCAGGAACCTCAACCCTGACACCCAAATCTACGGGATTAGTGCCAAAACTCAAATGTAATTGATTTACCCACCTTGTAACATCGTCAGCACCAGAACGTCCTACGGCCACCACCACGTAATCAGATTCTAAGGAATCGCCATCCTTAATCTTCACTCCCGTTACATGGTTATTCTCTGTAATGATAGCCTCGACTTCACTGTTAAAAAGCACCTTAACGCCTCTATCTGAGAGTGTTCTATACATATTGGAAAGTACTTCTTTAGTTTTGTCTGTACCCAAATGGATAATAGGAAATGTTACAAGTTTCATCCCTAATAGACGAGCTTTTTTGCTCCAGTCAGCAACCTGCGGGTCTTGTGAGACGTTGTCCAAGTTGCGTGGAGAACCATGGTCGAAATAGTACTGCAAAACTTCTGGAACAAGAGAAGAAAAACGCTCTTCACCCAACAAATCAACTAAGAAGCCGCCCACATCACCCGTTATGTTCAGCTTACCGTCACTGTAAGCGCCTGCTCCTCCCCATCCGCTGATCATGGAACATGGCTCACAATTTATGCACTTCCCCGTGATAAGCAAAGGACAATTGCGTTTATCTATGGGTTTGCCTTTTTCAATTATGGTTATATTTTCTCCAGGGATAAACTCTGAAAGGCGCAAACCGCAGAAAATACCAGCAGGCCCAGCTCCTACTATAATGACACGCTTATTCATGAGCGCTCGCTTTCCGCTTTTACACCCTGGAGCAACGCTTTGAGTGAATCACGCATGATTTTTTTCGCCATGGGGCCCAAAAAGTCACGCAGTGCCGGCATAGCCAGTTCGAAGTCCACATCGAGATGAACCTTCGTGGTTCCATCAGCCTGAGGTTCTACTAACCATTTCCCTTCGAACTTTTTCATAGCACCTTCTACAAGTTTGTATTCTATACGTCTATCATCATCAAAGAAGGTGTCACGTTCTGTCCATTGCAGCGTAAACGTCTGAACCTTGGAAACCCATTTGGTTATGGTGTAATTTGGTCCACTCTCTAAAACGGTAACTTCTTTCAGCGACGGTATGAATTCTGCATACCGTCCCATGTCTTTTACGATGTCATAAACCTTATCAGCAGGTGCATTGACTATAATCTCTTCTTCAACTAACATCTTGTCTACACCTCCAAATCCTTGGCAAGATCCTGAAGTTTTACCAAGGCATTGCTAAATGCGTTTGCGATCCACTCAACTTCTTCATCACCGATTATTAAGGGAGGTTCTATACGTATGACGCGCGGATTATTCAAAGCGTAAGCCACCAGTGTCTTTTCCTCAAGCATAAAGCCCATCATGGGCAAACCATAACCCTCCTGAGCCATTTCAATGCCTATAAGAAGTCCACGCCCTCTAACTTCTTTAATTAGATTTGGATATTTCTCTGCTTCACTCTTCAATGCATTTATCAGTTTTGTTCCCATAGTGTAAGCATTGTCCCAAATGTGCTTGTCCAGTATTTCTTGAACAGATGCTATACCAGCACTGGTTGCTAAAGGGTTTCCCCCAAATGTACTCTCATGTATTAAGGGGTTATCAATAAAACCTTGCCATGCTTTTTCATTGGCACCTACTGCACCTATGGGAACTACGCCACCACCAAGCGCCTTACCTAAACACACGATGTCCGCTCGAACATCTTCCCATTCTTCTGCCAATAATTTACCTGTCCTGCCCATACCAGTTTGAATTTCGTCTAAGATGAGGAAGCAGCCAGCGTCGTCACAAGCCTTCCTTACAGCTCTTAAGTAACCGTCAGGTGGAACGTTTACACCGCCTTCACCTTGTATGGGTTCCAATATAACTGCTGCTACGTTTTCATCTAAAGCATTTCGCAGCGCTTCAATATCTCCGTATTGAACGATCTTCACACCAGGTAGGAGCGGTTTAAACGGCTCTTTGTAAAAATCTCTGCCAGAAACAGACAACGCACCATAGGTGATACCATGATAGCCATTTGTCATCCCAATGAGCGTTTGCTTGCCACTGGTCAAACGAGCTAGTTTTAATGCTGTTTCCACAGCCTCAGAACCAGAATTTAAGAACATGAAATACTCATAACCAGTAGCCTTTGAAAGAACATAACCTAATTCAGCTTCAGAAGGAGAGACAAAAATTTTAGAGGCCATGGGCATCCTATCAAGTGTTTCTTTGACTCGCTGAATAACTTTTGGTGGTCTGTGTCCCAAACCAAAGACACCGTAACCTCCAACAGCATCCAGGTACTTATTTCCGTCCATGTCCCACACATAAGAACCTTCGGCTCTGTCATCAACTGCCGCTAATCCACCAAGTTGAAGTAAATCAGCCAAACCTGGATTTATGTGATCATGATAATTTTGGATTATTTCATCAGAATTCAAGGGGTAGCCACCTCCAAGAAACAAAAATTGGTCGGGGCGGGCGGACTCGAACCGCCGACCACTCGCACCCCAAACGAGTGCGCTACCACTGCGCTACGCCCCGCAGCTGTTATTATATCACAGTGCTGATCGCTCCAAAGCTTGTGCAATCAAGCCCTGGAACAACGGATGAGGCGCCATAGGCCTCGACTTGAACTCTGGGTGAAACTGTACCCCCACAAAAAATGGATGGTCCTTCAATTCCAGTATCTCCACGAGGTTTTTTGGTTCAAAAATGCCTGAAACAATGAAACCGTTCTCTTCGAACTTTTGTTTAAAAAGATTGTTAAACTCGAAACGATGTCTATGCCTCTCAAAAACTACTGGTTTCTTGTACATTTCTTGCGCTTTCGTTCCTTCTATTAGCGTGCAAGGATAAGCTCCCAGACGCATGCTCGCACCCATATTCTCGATTTGAGATTGTTCCGGTAACAAACTTATCACAGGATAAGATGTAGCAGGATCAAATTCTGTGCTGTTTGCACCGTCTAATTGCAAAACATTGCGAGCAAATTCTATAGACATGACCTGCATACCTAAACAGATACCCAGTGTCGGCAATTTGTTTTCCCGTGCATATTGAAGCACTTTGATCATGCCTTCAATGCCTCTTCCGCCAAATCCTCCTGGTATAACAAGGCCATCAATGCCATCAAATGTTTCTTTGAGAACACTATCACTTGCAGTTTCTAAATTGTCGGAAGAGATTAAGATAACCTCTACTTTTGCACCTTTACTAATAGCAGCATGTTTTATTGCTTCAACTACAGAAATGTATGCGTCAGGCAACGTCACATATTTGCCAACTAACGCTATTGTCAATTTCTTTTCTGTCTTCATACCTACCATGTTGCGCCAAGCACTAATGTCAGCTTCTTTGCTCGTTCCAAAAAGCCTTTGTTCAAGCACTTGCAACAAGTGTTTTTCTTCGAGAAGTAAAGGTACTTCATAAACAGAGTGCAAATCATAGCTGTTGATTACCCCATCTAAGGGAACATCGCAGAACAAAGCAGTTTTTTCAAGAACATGCTCTTCCAGAGGCAAATGCGAACGAAGTATGATCGCATCAGGTTGAAGACCTATGGAACGCAGCTCCTTTACACTATGCTGCGTGGGCTTCGTTTTAGCTTCTTGCGTTGTATCCAGTATGGGCACATAGGTAACATGTACTACGGCACTACCATTAGGCCCTAATTCTCTGCGTAGTTGCCTGACCGCTTCCAAAAACGGTAAACTCTCGATATCACCTACTGTCCCGCCGATCTCAACCACCGCTAGATCTGAGCCTTGCGCACCATACAAAATACTCTCCTTTATGGCATCAGTGACATGTGGAATGACCTGAACAGTGGAACCAAGGTAGTCACCCTTTCTTTCTTTAGCAATAACATGAGAGTAGATTTTGCCAGAAGTAATATTGTTTTTACCAGACAAATTCTCATCCAAGAAACGTTCATAATGGCCCAAGTCTAAATCAGTTTCAGCGCCATCCTCCGTTACAAACACTTCCCCATGTTGAAACGGGCTCATGGTGCCCGCATCCACGTTTAGGTAAGGATCCATCTTCACTGCCGTTACTTTGTAGCCACGTGCCTTAAACAACATCCCTATTGAAGCTGCAGCAATTCCCTTCCCTACAGAACTTAATACACCGCCAGTAACAAACACAAATTTGGTATCCATATACGCCCCCTTTTTACATATGCTCCAGTTTCTCTATACCGAGTATATCGAAGAGTTCTTCCATAACCTCCACAAAGCGTTCAGTTAAAAGCCATCGGCTGTTTTCATACTCACAGCCAACAACTCTATCAAATTGATAAAACTTGTGGAAAGCATCGGATAAATCCCAAGCATAGCTTTCCAGGACAAAAGGATCCATTTTCCTAACAGTCTGTGCTATACGATCCTCATAGGCGTTTAATAAACGAAGAAGCGTACGCTCGTACGTATCAAAACCTTTAGCGTCCCCATACTGCCGTTCTTGTTCTTTCATCAATATATTCCTGGCTCTAACGTAGGCATACTGGATGTAGTAAACAGGGTTGTCCATAGCTTTTTGCTTCGCAACATCGATATCGAAATCCAATGTGGCGTCTACAGATCTACTGACAAACATAATACGTGCAGCGTCTTTACCAATTTCTTCTATGAGCTCATCCAAACTGAGGAACTCGCCTTTTCTCTTTGACATTGCAACAGCTACCCCTTGACGCCAGAATCTAACTGTTTGCACCAAAACCACATTCAGGCGATTTTCAAAACCCAATGCGGTTAGAGCACTGTTCATGCGTGAGAGATGCCCTATGTGGTCAGCTCCCCACACGTCCACCAAGACATCATAACCACGGCTGATTTTTTCAAGGTGGTAGGCAATATCAACCAAGTAATATGTGTATTCCCCGTTGCTCTTCACTAAAACCCTGTCTTTATCATCACCAAATGCGGTTGACTTGAACCACAGTGCATCCTCTTGTTCGTAAGTTAGATGCTTTTCTCCAAGCAACTCCAGAACTTTTTCAGGCCATTTTTCCGCTCTAATGCGACGCTCACTTGTCCAGATGTTCATCATCACACCAAGCTTGTCCAAGGTTGCTTTGTGCCATTCTTCCATCATACTTACAGCGCCGTTCCACAATACGTTCCATTTTTGCTCTTCATTCAAATGATCCCAGTCATACGTTCCAAGTACCTTTTTCGCTATGTCTACTACGTAATCTCCATGATAACTATCTTCGGGTAGTTCAACTTGCTCTCCCTTGAGTTGTCTTATCCGCACTTCGACACTGTTACAGAATTTTCTGATTTGCTCTCCGGCATCGTTTATGTAAAACTCAGAATCGGCTTTGTCATAAACGCGTGAAAGTACATTAGTAAGAATGGAGCCAACTACGGCTCCCCTTCCGTGTCCAATGTGTACAGGACCCGTAGGATTAGCAGACACGAATTCTACCAACGCATTGCCTGTAATGTGGGGATAAGAAACAAATGCTTCATTAAGACGACTCAACCACCAATCGTCACTCATCCGAATATTGACAAAACCTTTTACGTAGTGAGCTTCAAAAGGACCATGCATGTTCTCTGCTATCTGTTCAGCTATTTTATCCGGCGCCATTTTCAGCTTCTTAGCCAAAACAAATCCCACAGGAACAGCATATTCGCCCATGCCAATATCAGGCGTAAGCTGCAAATCAAATGAGGGAATATCGTCTTTCGAGGTTATGTTGAACTGCTTTTCAATAGTTTCGTAAATTATCGATTTCAAGTCCATCACATCACGCTCCTACACAACAAAATCAATTATATATGCCAATAGTTGTTAAAAAGGATTAAACAGATTTTGTCCGAATTACATATGGAGCCGGCGCCCAGACTTGAACTGGGAACCTGCTGATTACGAATCAGCTGCTCTGCCGTTGAGCTACGCCGGCCCATCATCGTGGAGGGGGAAAGAAAAACAATGGAGCGGGAGACGGGATTCGAACCCGCGACCCTTTGCATGGCAAGCAAATGCTCTACCACTGAGCTACTCCCGCACCTTGGTGGGCGGTAGAGGACTCGGACCTCCGACCTCTTGTGTGTGAAACAAGCGCTCTACCACTGAGCTAACCGCCCTTCAACTTTACTTATTTTAGCCCAGAGGCCTTACGCTTGTCAAGGTCCAACTTCAACCAACCAAATAAATTATACACATAACATATGCCACTTGACAATACTTGCTACCCTTTTGGCTCATGCACCCTAACGATTAGGCGCCCAGATAAGCAGCTCTTACGTGCTCATTGACAGCAATCTGCGAAGGTTCACCCTGCAGCGTAATTTCTCCGAGTTCCATTACAAAAGCTTTAGACGCTATTCTCAAAGCTGCAAAAGCGTTTTGCTCCACTAGTAGTACCGTGGTTCCTCTTTGGTTTATCTGCTTTATGGCACCCATTATCTGCTGAACCAATACAGGAGAAAGGCCTAAAGATGGCTCATCCAGCAATAATACTTTAGGCTTAGCTACTATTCCTCGGGCAATTGCAAGCATCTGCTGTTCTCCACCGCTCAACGTTCCTGCCGATTGTTTAAACCGCTCGTTAAGTATGGGGAATAACGTAAAAACAAAATCCAGTTCTGATTTCCAATCTTTTACTGCATATCCAGCCATCTGAAGGTTTTCATAGACGGTCAGGTTTGGGAAAATTCGTCTCCCTTCGGGCACAAGTACCATACCTTTTCTTACTTTCACATGAGTAGGCGTTCTTGTTACATCTTGGCCATCGAAGAAGACCTTCCCTTCGGCTACGGGAACCATGCCAACAATGGCATTTAGAGTAGATGACTTTCCAGCGCCATTGGCACCGATTATCGCCGCCAAATCGCCGTCATCAATTTTTACGCTGATACCGCGCACAGCCGTAATACCGCCATAGCGAACGAATAAGGAATCAAGCTCAAGCATTTGTGCTCACCTCCTGACCAAGATAAGCCGAAATAACTTGTGGATTATTCTTGACTACGTCAGGAGTGCCTTCAGCAATTTTTACCCCAAAGTCCATCACTGCGACTTCTTCGCAAATACCCATAACCAAATCCATGTGGTGCTCGATAACAAAAATGGTAATGCCTAAATTATCCCTAATAGATTTTATATAGCGCCCTAATTCCATGGTCTCAGTTGGGTTCATCCCGGCTGCTGGTTCATCCAATAGAAGTAACTTTGGCTTTAATGCTAACGCTCGAGCGATTTCCAACTCTCGCTGTTTACCATAAGGCAGTTGTGACGCAATCTTGCTTCGTTCCTCGAGCAAACCAATTCCCCCTAATAGCTCATCAGATACTTTTATTATTTCTTCTTCACGCTGCCGGAATTTTTTCGTAGCATGTGTGCCAGCATCCAATAATCCGTATTCAGCAGCTTCATGGAGTGCAATACGCACATTATCTAAGACTGTCAATTGCTTAAAAACTCTTATGTTTTGAAATGTTCTGCATATGCCTTTACGTGTGATCCACCATGTGGGTTTACCTTCTATGGGTTCACCTAAAAAGCGTATTTCCCCACTATCTGGTTTATAAAAACCTGTTATGGTATTGAATACCGTTGTTTTGCCAGCGCCATTTGGCCCTATAAGGCCGAATATCTGCCCCTCTTCGATAGTGAACGATACATCATTTACTGCTTTTAGTCCACCAAAAGAAACGATAACATTATTGAACTCAAGGACAGGCTTCATTTCTTTTCCAGCTCCTTACCCTTAAGAATGGCAAATTCTTTTCCACCCATAATGCCCTTAGGAGCATAAAGCATGATAACTATCAGGATCAGTGCAAAAAACACTATGCGATATTGATCTTGAGCTATGCTGCCGAGTAACGGCACATACATGGCCCAATCTTTCAACAGTCGAAATCCTTCCAGGAATGCCACATACACAAAAGCGCCCACCAGAGAACCTCCCAGCGAACCAAGACCTCCCATAATGACCATGACCATATAATTAAAAGACTGGATAAAGTTGAAAGAGTTTGGCTGTAGAAAACCGCTGTAAATTGCAGATAAACCACCGGCTACGCCCGCAAAAAACGAGCCAATAACAAACGCCCAAATTTTTGATTTCGTGGTATCTATGCCAACAGCCTCTGCAGCGATGTCGTCTTCCCTTACTGCAATCATCGTACGGCCCCAGTTAGAATAGACAATATTTCTCATTATCCAGACACTGATAACGGCAACGCCAAAAAACAGCCACCATTGACGAAAAGAACTTCCTATACCCAAAAGAAAGCCTCTTGCTCCGCCAACAGCTTTTATATTCTGTATCACTACGACAAAGATTTGATCCAGAGCGAGGGTTGCGATACCTAAATAGTCCCCTTTGAGCCTCAGCGTGGGAAGACCGACAACATAGCCCAATGCTGCTGACGCCAAACCACCGGCGATTAATGCTGGGAATAACATCCACCATGATGGAACCTGATTGATAATGTAACCAAAAACGTAAGCACCCACGCCAACAAAGGCAGCTTGTCCCAAAGAAAATTGCCCGGCAATGCCAAATACCAAATTAAGGGAAAGCGCACTTATGGAGAAAAAACATATTTCCATCAGTATGGACAGCACATAAATGGTTATTACTCCGGTACTGTAAAGCACTTGAGGTACGATCAATAAAACTAATATGACCACGATAGTAGTTATTGTATTTTTAGATAACCGCTTCATGGCTTTACACCTTTTCCTTTTCAAATTTGCCAAATAGGCCAGATGGCTTTATAAGTAATACGATGATGAGCAAGCCAAAGGCAGCAGCATCGCGCCACATAGAATATCCAGCTGCTACCATAGCAACTTCTAAAAAAGCAATAAGGTATGCTCCGGCAACAGCTCCATAAATGTTACCGATGCCACCTACCACTGCGGCAATAAAGGCCTTTGTACCGAGCATAATGCCCATAAATGGATCAACCTCAGGATAAACAATGACATAAAGGAGACCGCCGACTCCAGCCAAAGCAGAACCAATAGCAAAAGCCATGGATATGATGTTATCCACGTTTATTCCCATTAAAGGCACAGCAGCATAATCGGAAGATACAGCTCTCATAGCGCGACCCAACTTTGTACTGCGTATGAACCAACCTAAGAATATCATCAAGGCTACCGCTGTTACCAGAATTATTACTTGAGCTGACGAAAACTTTACATTGCCTAAACTATATATGGAAATCGGAATAAAAGAAGGCACAACCTTGGGCATAGACCCCATTACCACGGGCAATGCTACAAAATTCTCCAAAAACAAAGAAACACCTATGGCAGTAATGAGAAGAGATATTTTAGGCGCATTCCTAAGCGGTTTATAAGCCACGCGTTCTATAACAACGCCCAGCAGCATCGTACCAAGAACAGCACACAAAAGCGCGCCCCAAAAACCGAACTTAAATATGGTAACCACATTGAAAACAATGTAGGCACCCACCATAAAAACGTCACCATGAGCAAAATTTATGAACCGGATGATACCGTAAATCATGGTATAACCGAGGGCAATAAGAGCGTACATGGAACCAAGCATTAGTGCATTTATGACCTGTTGCATAGCTCGTTTCACCTCCAATAAGTCCGAGGGCACCACCCGCGAGTGCTACCCTCGGAGCAAGTAATACTTACCTAAGGCCCTACTTTTGTAATAAATTTTGGTTCACCGCTGGTAACTTGCATAACATAAGCGGGTTTCACTGTGTTTCCCAGCGAGTTTATCGATATAGTGCCTGTTCCGACTTTCAGGTCTGTTATGTGAACCATGGCATCAGCGACTTTTTCTCCATCAGTGGTGCCTGCTTTTTCTATGCCTCCCTTTAACAATATGACAGCAGCATCATAAGCCAAAGCACCTATTCCCGATGGTGTTTCTCCGTTGTAGGCAGCCTTCCACTCACTTACCAGAGAGGCTGAACCAGGGTCGTCAGGAGAATAATGAGTTGTAAAGTAAGAACCGCTCAAAACTGTCTTATCTAATGCTGGATCGTCCCAACCATCGCCACCCATGAAAATACCTTTATACCCAAGTTTCCTTGCTTGCCCAGATATGAGGTTCACCTTGGAATAATAATCAGGCAAATAAATCAGTTCCACGCCCGCCTGTATGGCCTTTGTTATCTGTGCTGAAAAATCTTGGTCACTGGATGTGTATGCTTCTTTTATGGGTACTTGACCACCAAGTTTTTCAAAATTTGTAATAAACGCCTGGCCAAGACCAATACTGTAGTCGTTGCCGTTGTCCCAGAACACTGCTGCTTTGCGGATATTTATATTCTGATAAGCGAATTTCGCTCCTACTTCTCCTTGGAATGGGTCGATAAATGTGGCACGGAATGCGCACCACTTGTGGGTACCATCATTATTTGTGGTCACACTTGGATTTGTAGATGTGGGAGAAATGATTGGTACCTTCAAGGAACATGCTTGTTCATGAGCTGGTATGGAACACTTGGATGAAAACGATCCAATAATACCCACTACATGATTCTGGGTGACCAGTTTTTGCACTGCATTTATGGATTGGTTTGGATCATTTTGATCATCTTCCACAAGTAGCTGCACCTTTTTACCCAAAATGCCTCCAGCGTTATTGATGTCCTTGATGGCGAGCTCAACGCCACGCTGATAAGCCTGACCGTACAAAGACTCACTGCCAGTCATAGGTGCAATAAGTCCAATCTTTATGGTATCACTGCTTCCACCTGTGGAACTTCCTCCACCTCCGGAACAACCCATGATGAACAGTGACACCAAAACCATTACTGTTATGACACCCTTTTTGGACCACCTCACGATGAAGCCTCCCTTCGTTTCACACCCAAAAGAATATAGTATATTATACGCGATTTAGTCAAAAATGAACTTTCTCATGAATCATTTTGAGGAAACCAAATAGTGTATAAACAACGATACTTGCGTGATCAGTCAGTACTTAAAGTAAAGTATACGATTTGTCAATAAGTGCATATGTATAATTAAGTGTGCATACGTGCATATATAACGTTGGAGCACCCGGAATATCCCCATTATTTCTAACATTCTCACCACAACACGTAAAAAAAGCAGAGCTAACAGGAGTTAGTTCTGCCTCAACACGTTTATTGCTGAAAGAAGACAACTTAAGTTCCATGTGTACTTCTTTCTTTGAATCTACAAACACATTCTGTATATGTTTTCTACATCCTGTGGCGTTAGTGTTTTGAATCCTTTTAAGACATTCCCCTGACACGCTTTGTTTGCCATTACTTCAAAGTTTTTATCATCTATGCCAAGCTCATGCAAAGTACTGCTGAGCTTCAATGTATGGAAAAAGAAATCACTTAGACGCTTTATGCCTTCCTTTGCTACATCCATTTTCGGTAGTTTGGGATCTACCCCGAAAACATTAACAGCAAACTGATAAAACGGTTCCACATTATCTTCGTCCAGAACATATTCCATCCATCGTGGGGTCAATATAGCTAAGCCCAAGCCATGTGTGATATCGTAAAACGCAGATAGCTCATGTTCTATAGGATGGCAGCTCCATTCATGCCTTTTTCCAGAGCTGATAAATCCGTTAATGGCCCAAGAACTTGTCCACATCAGGTTTGCTCTTGCTTCATAATTTTCAGGTTCTTCCATAGCCATAGGCGCAAACTTAATAACCGTTTTTAAAAGACCTTCCATAACATGATCCAGCATCTCTAAGTCTCTTTCAGGATGAAAGTAAACCTCTATTATGTGTGACATCATATCCACAGAACCACATGCCGTTTGATACGCATTAACCGTATACGTGTTCGTGGGATCGAGAAAAGAAACCTTGGGGACTAGTAACTTTGAACCACGCCCTATCTTTTCATGTGTCTGGGGGTTTGTTATTACACCGCCTCCATCCATTTCAGAACCTGTTCCAGATAGTGTCAAAACGCTGCACACAGGTAAAGCCTTTTCCACTCGAACGTTGTCGGAGAAAAACTTCCAAGGATCAAAATCGACACATGCGCCGGCCGCCATCCATTTCGTAGCATCGATGGTAGAACCGCCGCCTACCGCTAACAGCACATCGATGTTCTCGCGTTTGCAGATTGCAGCTCCTTCCCTCACGGAGTCTATGCGAGGATTGGGTGCTATCCCACCGAGCTCGAACAAGTCAAGCTTGGAGGAACGAATCTCGTTTACAACGTTGTCATATAACCCAGATGTTTTTATAGAACCACCGCCGTATGTGAGAAGTACACGCTGGCCAAAGTGTGAAAGTTCTTGACCTAAACGGTGAAGTTGATTCTTTCCAAAATACACTTTTGTCGGAATTTCGTAAATAAAATCGTTAATCATCAAGTTTACCTCCTTGACTGCTCTGTAAGATGGATATATATGTCAAAAATGATGATAATGAACTTCAGGCTTTATCTCACCCATGTTTCGCTAACAACGTCCATCTTGCAGTTTAATCCAACTACACAGATAGCTACCACGTATTTCTACGAAAAAATTGAAAAGCTTCTTGCTCTCTGTGAAGGAAAATTACGGGAAAACGCGTTTTTGTTCTGATTTCAACCCCTAAACCTAAAAAAATGGCGGAGAGGGAGGGATTCGAACCCTCGATACGACTCGACATCGTATCCCCGCTTAGCAGGCGGGTGCCTTCGGCCACTCGGCCACCTCTCCGCTTTACCTTATAAAGTATATCATGCTTAGCAAATGTTTAGTGCTCAAGTATTAGGTCTACGCGAGAAACTACGAGCCATGCTTCAAACGGTGCAGCATCGTAAATACTGCTGCACGTGGAGCCTGTAGTGAACACATCATCCACCACAATATCAGCTTTGCCTACGGCGGCAAATGAACCTGACAGATTCATCATGCGCGCACGACGTGAAAGAGCCTTCTGCGGAAATGTTTGTCTTATTTTCTTATAAGCAGGTACCACTTCACAACCAGAGACGTCAGCAATACCACCTAAAAGCGAAAACAAATGGTTTCCCACATATGGATATCCTTCGCCGTACCGTGGCACATATGAAATAGTCTTGTCATGAAGAACATCTTTAAAGGTTTCACCAATAACTTGTCCCAGTCGATAACCCAGCGCCACATCCCCGTTAAATTTCCATTGCTTAATCATTGGTTTTGCCTGTGCATAAGGATAAAGGCAATAAACACCGCATTTCTTCGTTTTCCAAAAAACAGGCTCTGGTTTTGGAATCACCCATTCTTCGCTTACCGAATCTACAAAATCGGCATACAACGAAAACGGCAAACACCTGTACAGTCTCACACGTTTAATATAACATAGTAAAGCGATGCTAAAATGAAACTATGGAAAATACTAAACCAGATTGGATAAAAACAAATCTAAAAGATAGTGAAACGGCAAAACATGTCCGGCAAGCTTTACAAGGATTGGATTTAAACACCATATGTGTAGAAGGGCGCTGCCCCAATATTGGAACATGTTTTAATCACGGAACAGCCACATTTCTTGTCATGGGAAGTGTTTGTACCCGTCACTGCCTCTACTGTAACGTAGAAGGTGGCATACCCATGCCCCTGGACAGTAATGAGCCAAAGCGCGTAGCACAAGCGGTTAAACGCTTAAACTTAAAATATGTAGTTCTTACCAGTGTAACGCGCGATGATCTACGAGATGGAGGTAGCTCATTCTTCCGTTCCATAGTCGAAGAAGTGAAAATGGAGAATCCGCAAACAAAAGTGGAAGCGCTGATCCCAGACTTCAATAAGAATAAAAGCAATTGGGATAAATTTATAACACCCAGCGTAGATGTTGTGGCACACAACGTAGAAGTAGTGAGAAACATGTTTCCAAAGCTAAGGCCTAAAGGAGATTTAGATGTCTCCTTAGAAATGCTCAAATTTTACAAGTCTATGGGGTTTACCACAAAAACAGGTTTCATGGTAGGTGTTGGCGAAACCATGGAAGACATTGCTCGATTATTAGAAGAAATAGCAAAAACAGGTGCCGATATCGTAACAGTGGGCCAATATTTGCAGCCTTCTAAGAAACACTGGCCCGTGAGCAAGTACTACACACCAAAGGAGTTTGCAGACATTTCAAATATGGCGAAAGAAGTAGGTATACCCATAACCATTGCTGGGCCCTTAGTTCGCTCGTCCTATATGGCCGACGATTCATTCCAGCAGCTTCAAGCCCAGAGCCAGTGAAAAGTTGTAATGTTCTGAGCGTAATTCTTAGGAACAGTGTTTAAGGGCGTTTCCACCGGTATAGAAAGATCATTCGATAATTGAAGTCCTTTTTTCACATATTTTTCGTCAAGTATCCCTAAAGTTATCTTTTCCGCCAATTGGTCCCAACCCTTATTCCAACCACCGCTATACATCAGTAAAATGTTATTAAAGCTCGAAGAAGCATCAGACGGCTCTTGTTCTGCACCAAGCACCCAACGAACAGGTTTTACAATGTCACGTGCAACAGCCGACAGCGTTGCAGCCTCTGAGCCATTGCCAATAATCACTACACCATCTATGACATCCGCATTCTTCCTTAAGAAATTCGTGGCGCGTCTTACACTTAGAATCTCATGGCTGAAACTTATCTTTCTGCACCAATCACTGGGATCATCGAGAACAATGCCCGTGCAAGTAAAACCAGGCCACAACGCCGTAGAAATATCTATGAAATTCACTATCATAACTGTCAACCTCTTTTAAAAAGGCTGAGTTACAAGAGAAAACTCGTAACTCAGCCTTTGAGTATGCTAAGCGTAATGGCAAGCAACTAAATGTCCAGGAGCAACTTCCCTTAGTTCAGGAACGTCCGTTTTGCATTTGTCTGTTGCATACGGGCATCTCGTATGGAATACACACCCAGACGGAGGATCTATTGGAGAAGGAATTTCTCCCTGAAGCAAAATCCTATCACGTTTGTAATCAGGATCTGGTACAGGCACCGCAGAGAGGAGCGCCTGCGTATATGGGTGGCGCGATTGTTGGAAAATATCAGCATTCGTACCATATTCCATAACTTTTCCCAAGTACAAAACTAGCACCGAATCGCACATGTGCTTTATAACAGAAAGGTCGTGAGCGATAAACAGGAACGATAGCCCTAACCTTCCTTGCAGGTCAATAAGCAAGTTGGTAATCTGAGCCTGAATTGAAACGTCCAAAGCACTTATGGGTTCATCAGCCACAATAAAGCGTGGTTTTAACGCTAAGGCGCGTGCTATACCGATACGCTGACGCTGACCACCGCTGAACTCGTGAGGATAACGCCGAGCATGTTCAGGGCGAAGAGTAACCAGTTCCAGCAGTTCGTACACGCGTTTCTCACGCTCTTTAGTACTCATTTTTGTATGAACGATCAATGGCTCTGCGATGATTTCACCTATGGTCATCCTTGGATTTAGCGAAGAATAAGGGTCTTGGAAGATAATTTGCATATCCTTTTTCATTGGTCTGAATTTGCTGTAATCCATTGCTGTTATGTCAATACCATCAAAAAGGACCTGTCCCTTAGTATGAGGAATAAGCCTCAACACCAAGCGACCTATGGTCGTTTTTCCACTACCCGTTTCACCAACCAAACCAAGGATTTCACCTTTTTTAATTTTGAAGCTTACACCATCTACAGCTTTAACATTGCCCTGTACACCACCGAAGAAACCTCTTTTTATAGGAAACCACTTTACAAGGTCATTAACTTCCAACAAGACATCGCTGTTATTATCACTCATGTCGTGTTTCCTCCTTTGTATGGAGCCAGCAGCAAACAGTATGGCCTGGGCTAATCTCCACTTGAGGTGGTTCCTCCACACGGCATTTGTCAAAGGCATAAGGGCACCGAGGATGGAATTTGCATCCGGGCGGCGGATTATAAGGAGATGGTAAACTACCACTTATACCTGGCAAGTGCTCTTTAAGTCCACCTTTGTCCAAACGTGGCACTGAGGCCAACAACCCTTCCGTGTAAGGATGTTTGGGATCATGGAATATTTCTCTCACAGGAGCCTTTTCCACAATACGCCCCAAATACATAACAGCGATCTTGTCAGCATTTTGAGCCACAACACCCAAGTTGTGAGTGATAAGGATGATGCTCATTCCGAACTGCTCTTGTAGCTTATTCATGAGTTCCAGTATTTGGGCTTGAATGGTCACGTCAAGCGCTGTAGTCGGCTCGTCGGCTATCAATATCTCAGGATTTGTCGATAGAGCCATTGCTATCATGACCCTTTGACGCATGCCGCCTGACATTTGGTGAGGGAAATCATCCACACGTTTTTCTGGAGCAGGAATACCTACCGTCTTGAGCATTTCAATAGCCCGTTCACGGGCCTCTTTCTGGCTCATTTTGGGGTTGTGTATAAGCACTGCCTCTTCAATCTGATCGCCCACCGTGTAGACAGGGTTTAACGCTGTCATAGGCTCTTGAAAGATCATGGAAATTTTGTTCCCACGTATGTGGCGCATATGTTCTTCTGGAAGATTAAGCAGGTTAATCTCTTCTCCGGTGTCTTTGTCCCTAAACCATATTTCTCCCTGCTCAACACGAGCTTGAGGGCGAGGCAAAAGGCGCATTACTGAAAGAGCCGTAACGGATTTACCGCAACCTGATTCGCCAACCACACCCAAGGTCTCGTTTTCCGGCACATCATAACTTACACCGTGAAGAGCACGCACAACACCATCTTCAGTGTAGAAAGTTACATGAAGGTCCTTTATTTCCAAAATGTTACTTTTATCCATCAAATTCACCTCACAACTTCATTCGGGGATCTACGGCATCTCTTAAACCGTCACCCGCAAAGTTAAACGAAAGCACCGTGAGGAACAACAAAGCACCCGGAATGAAAATCATATTCCAATAACGCACAATTTGTTCTGGACTGTTTATAAAGTTAATAGCAACGTTAAGTATTTGGCCCCATGACGTAGCTGGTGGTTGAATACCGAAGCCTAAAAACGACAAACTGGCTTCTTCTATGATGTTTCCAGCCACTGCCAATGACGCAGCAACAACCACAGGTGCAATAACGTTCGGGAACAGATGCCGTGACAGAATTCTGCTGGTGGGCACGCCGATAGCGCGAGCAGCTTCAATAAACTGCTGTTCTCTTAAAGACAGAACTTCTCCGCGTACTAACCTCGACAACCCCATCCATCCAAAAATAGCGAGCACCAACACCATAGGAAGTATGGCGCCGAAGACACCAAGGCCCATTCCTTCTGTCAGCGTCTTTGTCCATCGCCGGATTAGAGGCGCCAATGCTAATAAAAGCGGCATACTCGGGATAGAAAGCATAATGTCCACGAAACGCATGAGCAGTGTATCTACAACACCACCAACGTAACCAGCCACTAAGCCGATCAAACTTCCCAGTATAACAGCTATCAAAGCTGATACCACACCTATAGTAAATGAAACTTTACCACCGAACATGACCCTGGCTAATAAGTCTCGTCCTTGGTCATCGGTTCCCAGTGGATGACCTGGAGCACCTACTGGAAGTCCAGGAGGGCTGAGGTAACGCGTCATATCCAAGAAATAGGTATAAGGTTGATTGCCATTGCTGTCTGTGTAGGAAGCCATTTGGCTTAGTATTTGCATACTGAGTGAAGATATATCACTCCTGCTAAACGCAAGCTGGCTCAACGCTTCATAGTCGCCGCTGGCTGCCTTTGTCTTCAACTGATCCGCAGTTTTAAGATCTTGCTCAAACTGTGTCAGAGATTGGCCAAGATATTCTTTTATTGCCGGATCCTTTTTGAT
Organism: Coprothermobacter platensis DSM 11748; assembly: GCF_000378005.1. Taxonomy (GTDB): domain Bacteria; phylum Coprothermobacterota; class Coprothermobacteria; order Coprothermobacterales; family Coprothermobacteraceae; genus Coprothermobacter; species Coprothermobacter platensis. The sequence goes on along the minus strand of NZ_KB899040.1, from coordinate 466,746 downwards.
AACTTTGTTTATCTGAGAAAGATAGTAATTTGCCACATCTTCCTCGAAAATATTTTCTGATGGGTCAGTGGTGTAAATCACTGGTCCCACAAATGAGAACAGGAACACAATGACCAATACCCAAAGACCAAAAATGGCTAATTTATGACGCCTGAATCGACGCCACACAGCACCCCAGAAAGAGTAATTTTCCTCGGAAACCTCATAGTCAGCAGTTGCAGGAGGAATTGTGCCATTGCTGCTTGCGTTGATATTGCTTTGGTTTTTTTCTTTGTCGTTATCAGCCATGACTTATACCCTCCTCATTCCAAACTGACTCGTGGATCTACGACAGTGTAAAGTATATCGGCTAACAGATTACCGAAAATGACGAGAACGATTGAAATAACCAAGTTAGCCATCAATGTCATCTGGTCGTTGGCTCCTAACGCGTCTATGAACAGTTTACCTAAACCATTAATACTAAAGATTGTTTCAGTAATTGGAGCACTCCCCAAAACGCCTGGCAACGTTAAAGCCAGCAGCGTCACAATGGGTATAAGAGCGTTCCTTAACGCGTGTTTTCTTACCACAACGTTTTCTGGTAAACCTTTTGCCCGTGCTGTTCTAATGTAATCCATGTTCAGCACTTCTAACATGGAAGAACGAGCATAACGCACAAAGCCACCCATTCCGAGGACTGTCAGCAACAATATGGGAAGCATCAAGTGCCTTCCGTACTCAATGGTTTTCTCCAGCAAATTCGCCATTTCAGGATGGAACCCTGGCGTCATCAAGCCGACATTAAACAGCGGCCACGAGATGACAAAGAAAAAGAGCCCGAGAACCCCGAAAAAGAACGACGGCATGGACATACCAAAGAACACCAGAGCAGTAGCTGCATAATCGGCAGTCGAATACAAATGCAAGGCAGAATAGATGCCCAGCAAGATACCGAAGAGCGTTGACAGCACCGTATTAGCTACACCCATGGCAAGCGATACGGGTATTCGCTCCACCACCACATTGAACACTGGCCGCTTGGCCATAATGGAGTAACCCCATTCACCTTTGAAGAAGTTGTAAAGCCACAAGAAGTAACGCGTTACCGGATCCTTGTCATAGCCGTAGATTCTCTTCAAACGTTCTACTTGAGAAGCTAATCGCGGGTCCTGACGCATTCCCTCAAACGGATCGCCCACTAAGGAGAACAGTATGAATGCGATGAGCGTGGCGATGAGGAACGTAGGAATGAGTTCTAAGATCCTTTTGATAAGATAATTCATTCAACTTACACTCCCTTCCCTTGGGACTATTTTCATTAAATTATACAGCAACAACCTTAAAAAAGAAGGAGGGGACCAACAACTGGTCCCCTCCTTCTAATATTGCTAAAGTTTTGTTTTTAGTTGATTAGTATTCCTCAGGTGGCATCGCTGGTGTATTTTCCTTTGGCTCTGGTTTCTCCACAACGAGAGCCTCCGTGGTTAACACCATAGCTGCGATGGACGCTGCATTCTGCAAGGCAGAACGCGTAACTTTGGTTGGGTCGATAATACCTGATTCAAACATATCTACATAGGTGCCCTTAGTGGCGTCAAAGCCCATCGGGTATTCTCTCTTCTTAAGCTCTTCAACGACAACTTCTCCAGAGAACCCAGCATTCTCGGCAATAACTCTGGCGGGCTCGTAAAGAGCTTTTTTCACAATATTGGCACCGATAAGCTCATCGTTCTCCAGTGGAAGCTTGTCTAAAACGGCTGCTGCCTTTATTAAAGTAAGACCGCCGCCTGCTACTATACCCTCTTCCATGGCCGCTTTGGTAGCTGCCACAGCGTCTTCAACTCTGTGTTTCTTTTCTTTCATTTCAGTCTCGGTAGCAGCGCCAACTTTAATAACAGCAACGCCGCCAGCAAGTTTTGCTAAGCGTTCCTGAAGTTTTTCTTTCTCGTAATCAGACTCGGTGGTTTCGAGCTGCTTTCTTATCTGAGCAACACGTTTAGAAATCTCCTCAGTGCTGCCCTTTCCACCTACGATAGTGGTATTGTCTTTGTCTACCTTTACGCTGCGAGCATGTCCGAACATATCAGGAGTAACGCTCTCAAAACTGATACCAAGTTCTTCGCTGATCACTTGGCCACCTGTAACAATGGCAATATCCTGAAGCATTTCTTTTCTTCTGTCGCCAAACCCAGGAGCTTTTACAGCAACAGCGTTAAACGTTCCCCTAAGTTTGTTCACTACTAATGTAGCCAAAGCCTCTCCTTCAACGTCGTCCGCTATGATTAAGAAGGAACGGCCATACTGCACAACCTTCTCCAAAAGCGGCAAGAAATCTTGTACATTGCTGATCTTCTTATCAGTAATAACGATCAGAGGATCCTCCAATGTGGCTTCCATGCGCTCAGGATCGGTCACGAAATATGGAGAAATATAACCGCGATCGAACTGCATACCCTCTACAAACTCGAGCTCCAGTGCTAACGATTTACCTTCTTCAACGGTGACCACACCATCTTTTCCTACTTTATCCATAGCTTCAGCGATGATGTTTCCAATTTCTGTATCTTTTGCAGATATTGTTGCTACTTCAGCTATTTCACGTTTCCCGTTTACAGTTCTTGAAAGTCTCTTTATCTCATCTATAACGGAATCTACGGCTTTCTCAATACCACGCCTCAGAGCGATAGGGTTTGCACCAGCCGTAACATTTTTCATACCTTCTTTTACCATAGCCTCAGCCAACACTGTTGCTGTGGTGGTTCCGTCTCCAGCGACATCGTTAGTTTTGGAAGCGACTTCTTTTGCTAACTGCGCGCCAAGATTTTCATAAGGATCTTCAAGATCTATTTCCTTCGCAATAGTCACACCGTCATTGGTAATGAGCGGTGAACCAAATTTTCTCTCTAAAACAACATAGCGGCCCTTCGGTCCCAGTGTTGCTTTTACAGCCTGAGACAGTTTTATGACTCCGTTGAGCAGTTTAGCTCTTGCTTCTTCATCAAATGAAAGCATTTTAGATGCCATGAGTTATCTACACCTCCTTCTTAATCTTCGTGACCGACTACGGCCAAAATATCACGTTCAGAAACAATTAAATACTCTTCTCCGTCAACTTTAACTTCTGTTCCGGAGTACTTGGAAAACATAACAATGTCTCCGACCTGAACTTCTAAAGGAACCTTCGTTCCATTGTCTAAAATCCGACCACTACCTACAGACAAAATTTTTCCTTTCTGAGGTTTTTCTTTTGCAGTGTCAGGGATCACAATACCGGACTTTGTCTTTTCCTCTTGATCTAATGGTTTTAAGAGCACTCTGTCGCCCAATGGTCTAATCTCCATAAGGACACCTCCTTAGCAATTTCTTTAAACAGTTGCTAAAGAATAATATACCACGACCATGGGGGTGCTATTCAACACCAACCGCGTTCCATATTCGGATCCGGACTAACACACGCTGATGGTTTCACACCTTCATCCAAGAGTAATCGGCCATAAGCAGCAATCATTTCAGCGTTGTCGGTGCTTCTCTTAGGGCTTGGAAAGAGAACATTGTTCCCGTACTTGCTCAGAAACCTGTTTCTCAAATATGAGGAAGCAGAGACGCCACCACCTACGACTAATGGATAATGATAATCAGCCATAACGCGATCTACACGATCCATTAGATGCGCAACTACAGCGTCCATCAGTGAAGCTGCCAGAATCTCAGGCGAAGTGTCATCCTTGTGGCGTAAAGCAGCAGTTTTTAAACCAGAGAAAGAAAAGTTAAAAGATGATTCGTTCTTCAGCGGTAACGGTAGCGCTATGCGATCAGAAATGTCCAGAGCAAGTTTGTCTATGGCGGGGCCCGCTGGGTATTTCATGCCCAAAGCCCGCCCAACCTTGTCTAAACACTCGCCAGCAGCATCATCGTAAGTCCAGCCAATAAGCTTGGGTTCACTCCATCGTTCAATAAAATAGAAAGACGTATGACCGCCCGACACAACCAAACCCAGCACAGGCAAATGAATGTCTTGTTCCAGAGATGCGGCGGCTACATGCGCAACAACATGGTTTACACCCAGCAAAGGAATACCCCAACCATGGGACAAACCCAATGCAACACTAACACCTGTAAGCAGTGCTGGAAGAAGCCCCGGTCCTGCTGTAACGCATACCAAATCAGGCCGTGTCACTCCTTGAAGCAGATAAGGTAGAGCTTCCAAATGCCTACGTGCTGCCGCTTCAGGCAGGACTCCACCAAATACTTCATGCATATCGATCTGGCTTATAACTCTGCTCAGACCTACTTGTCCATTTTTTGTCAAGGTGGCGACAGCGGTTTCATCACAGCTTGACTCTATAGCCAATATTTCATTCATTTTTTTGCTCTCCATCAATATTAGATGCTTTTCCAAGATCACATACCATGACAAAGGCATCAGAACCATCTTGGTAATAGTTCTTACGAACAGTAACGTTTTCAAAGCCGAATTGTTTATATAGGTTTATTGCAATGGTATTATCCACTCTAACCTCGAGAAAAACATGTTTAAAGCCTGCGTCTTTTAGCCATTTCAAAGAGGTCTCCATGAGCTTTTTGCCTATCCCGCGCCCTTGAAAGTCTGGGTCCACGGCAACGGAAATAATATGTGCTTCTGGGTAAATGCACCATAAACCGATATAGCCTACGACTACACCCAGAGCTCGAGCCACAAAGTACTTAGAAAGTCGTTCGTCACGAAGATCACGTTCTATACTTGCTTTACTCATAGGAAACTCAAAAGCTCGCCTGTCCACCTCATAAATGGCGTCCAGATCATCTTGCGTGGCATCTTCAACTTCAACTATTTCCATAACTTGTATTCCTCTGCCACATCTTTCATGTAAGCTACTCTTAACGACTGCCAATCACTACTAAAAGAAAAACCATTATGTGATGAAACATAACGCTCCACATCTTCGTAGCCTAAAGGATGTTCCTTGTCTACGATGCGCACAGTATCCTCAGGCACTGTCTCCAAAATAGTCCGCCGAATCTCCATAGAATTCCGCCTGTAACTTGCATAGAATTCATCTTTTCTGGACGTTATTAAATACCACCCATTCTCTCCGTTATCCATAAGATCAAAAACGTCCAGTGCCGCTATGGGCAAGTCTCTTGCGAAGCTCAATCCAAAGGCAAAACCTACGCCCACGCGTGTAGAACTGAATCTTCCTGGCCCGACAGCAACAGCCAATGCATCCAAATCAGCAGGCACATCCACGCCACATAAAGCTTCAAGGTTCTTTCCCTCTAAAGACTGCCAGCAAAACTGCTGTGTGGCGGTATCATAAATGCCTGCAAATTCCTGAGGTACGGCTGTTTGAATTATGAGTGTCTTACGATTTCTATGCAACGACAATCATCCTCCAGTTTAAAAATCACTTTCCAGTGAGGAAGCTCTATTAAGTCTGGAAAACGCCCAGGCCATTCTACCAATACAATTCCATCTTCCAAGAACTCTTCAATACGTATATCCCACAGTTCTTTCACACTAATAACACGATAGAAATCCAGATGGTATAGTTTACCGCCATCCTGCATGTCATAAACTTTAAGCAAGTTAAACGATGGGGAAGATACCTTGGCACCAGGTGCAAGCCTTTGACCGATACCCCTCACAAAGGTCGTTTTACCGGTGCCCAGTGCGCCAAATAATAGAACCAAGTCACCCACATGAAGATATTGAGCAAAATCAAAACCCGCAGCGACCGTTTCTTCAGCACTACACGTTTTTATCAACCTTTGACAACTCCCATAGGGCACATTTGAGCAACCTTTTTATTTAGCCCAACTTTTTCCACTACGTCAACCACTTCATCTACATTCTTATAAGCTTCAGGGGCCTCTTCCAACGCCGTTTCACGGTCTGTGCTCTTTAGAAGGATACCCTGCTCATTTAGATGTGATATTAAGACATTGTAATCGCCGCGACGCACAGCCTCTTTTCTGCTCATTACCCTACCTGCACCGTGGCACGTAGACCCAAAGCTCATCTCCATGCTTTTACGCATGCCCACCAACAAGTAAGAACTGGTTCCCATGCTGCCAGGTATGATTACGGGCTGACCTGTTTCCTTGAAAACACCGGCTAATGCATCGTGACCAGCGGGAAAAGATCTGGTAGCTCCTTTCCTATGAACCAATACGTCCAGGTTTAAACCTTCTCTTACTTGATGTTTTTCTACCTTGGCAATGTTATGAGCCACATCATAAACTACGCGGGTCTGCTCGCCTACATCTTTGCCAAACACTTTGTTCAATGCGTTGCGAACGTAATGCGTAATAATTTGCCGATTTGCCCAAGCATAATTTGAAGCACATTGCATAGCAGACCAATAGTTTTGCCCTTCTTCACTTTTAAAAGGAGCAGCAGCAAGCTGCTTGTCCACAAGCTTTATGCCATATTTTTTTGAAGCACGAAGCATGACATCTATGTAATCGGTGGCCACTTGGTGGCCTAAACCACGTGAACCTGTATGAAGCATGATGACAACTTGGTTTACATGAAGCCCCCATTGTTCAGCTATGGTCTGGTCATAAATGTGCCTTACTACCTGTACCTCTAAAAAGTGATTACCCGACCCAAGTGTTCCAAGTTGATCAGAACCCCGTTCTTTAGCCTTGGATGATACTTTTTCGCTGTCCGCTCCATCCATATGCCCTTGAGATTCAATGCCTGATAGATCGGAATCATACCCAAATCCATTTTCAACTGCCCACATTGCGCCTTTTTCAAGGACGCCATTAAGCTCTTTCCCTCGTAGTTTTAGAAAACCCTGTGACCCGACTCCACTGGGCACTTCCATGAACAAAGCATTTAAAAGGCTTAACAGTTTTGGTCTCAACTCTTCTTCATCCATTGGGGTTGAGAGCAATCTTACGCCACAGTTTATATCAAAACCAATGCCCCCAGGAGTTATAACTCCGTTGTCTATATCGAATGCCGCCACTCCGCCTATAGGAAATCCATAACCCCAATGTATGTCAGGCATAGCCATTGAGTAATTCAATATACCGGGTAAGGTAGCCACGTTAATAACTTGCTCCAGAGCCTTATCGGATTCCGCTTGTCTCACAATCTCTTCAGAGCCAAAGATCACTCCTGGAACATTCATACCTTCTCTTGTACCTTTTGGTATTTCGTAAATGTACTCATCACGTTTATTCCATAATGGCGAAGAAGCCATGGCACTCACCCGCCTTCTTTCCTTCGGCTACGCTTTCTACACATCGAAAACAAGTTGCATTTGAAAACCGAAATCATGTAAAGTAAAGGCCTTTATGTCTTGTTTCCTTTTACTATCAGGAACGACGGTCAGCTCTGCCCTCAGATAGCATACAGCTCCAAGATGATACTCTTTTAGAGTAACATGGGTTGGTGCCTCATTTTTGTCCATAAAGAAAACAATCTCGTTTAGGAACTTGAACCAAAGCTCCATTTCACTTTCCGCACTAAGTTCAATGTTGTGGACAAGAGTGCCATTCCCAACTTCGGAGAAACTCCAGTCGCGTAGTGCATCCACACACGACTGGAATAATTCCTCCATACACTCTCCACTAATAGCAACACCTAAGTCTGCTGTGTGGTCCAAAAACGTATAAGGCATACGATTACACCAACCTATTTATTGTCGTCCTCAGCACTTTTTTACCCATAGACACCTTTGAGCAGACTCTCACATCTTTAACCGAGAGTTTTCTCCATTCTCTACCGGCTCTATAAAGTAGTTCATCGTTACTGCAGGAAACGCCTATAACAGGGCCAGTGTTTTCATTGGCTTTATGTATGAAGACACCAGCCGCTCCTCGCCTACGTTTTGGTATATCAGCAGCCGGAGTTTTTTTCACATAAGCATTTTCAGTCATCGTTACCACATATGGTGTGGTAATTCCAGTGGCACCAGCGATTTTGTCTCCGTCATAAATACGGACAACTTTCACACCGCCAGTGCGTAGACCCCTCTCTGGAATGCTCTCCGCATCCAGTCTCACAGCTTTACCTTGAGCCGTTACGATAACGATCTCTGGAGCTACAGGCACTACCAAGACAACCGTGTCTCCTGGATCGAGCAAGAAATAGTATCCACCACGCGTAGGAATCTTGCTAGAATCAAGCTTAAACCGTTTACCTTTTCCTTTCTCAGATAGCGCAATAACCTCTTGACCTTCAGTGCCGATCATGATTACACGCTCATCATTCCCCATGGGGAACAACGCATTCAGCGCAACACCTTTTTGACTTTCTGGTATTTCATAAGCCGATATGGCAAAAATCTTACCGAAACTCGTTAAGAACATTACCGTATCGCTACCTTGCACTTTCACATAGTCCACGCCTGCAGGAACATTCTTTGACCTACGTACGATGCTGAGGTCCATCATTTCTACATAGAACTCTTCTGTGCCTTCCTCACTACCCTGTATCTGTGCTTCAGAAAAGCCTATCTGCGTTCTACGTTTATTGCCGAACAACTTTTTCACATTGCGAAGATCTTCTGCTATGACCTCAAGTAGTTTCTTCTCGCTGCCGAGTATTTCGTTGTACTCTTCTATGGCTTTAAGCAGAGCATCTAATTCCTGCTGCACCTTTTCCTTTTCCATGTGTACCAGCGATCTAAGCTTTATTTCAAGGACTGCTTCAGCCTGTACTTCAGTGAGTCCAATCTTTGCCATCAAATCTTGTTTGGCCTGCTCTGTAGTTTCTGCATTTCTGATAATGTTGATGACCAAATCTATGCTATCCAGCGCTTTCAATATACCTTCAACAATTTCACGGCGCTTGGTTGCTTTATCGAGAAGATATTTTGTTTTCCTTATAACAGTTTCCTTACGGAACTCCACAAACGAACTGATGTAGTCCTTCAAAGAGAACTGCACAGGAGCACCATCTTTGAGCGCTACCATGTTCAGTGCATAAGAGGTTTCCAAACCTGTTTGTTCATAAAGCTGATTAAGTATGTGCTGAAAACTTGCACCCTTTTTCAGCTCAAGAACCACACGAACCCCTTGTCTGTTGCTTTCATCACGCACTTCATCTACGCCTGACAGTTTTCTATCCCTGATTAGTTGGGCAATTTGGGATACAAGTTCAGCTTTGTTGACCATGTAGGGAATTTCATAAATGACCAACTTGTTCTTCTGGCCATGGCCATCTTCCAAACGTGCCTTACCTCTAACGCGTATGACACCTTTGCCCTCTCCATACACACGAACTAAATCTGCAGGATTTATGATCTGTCCTCCAGTGGGGAAATCAGGGCCCTTGACGAAACGCATTAAATCTCGTGAACTCGATTCAGGATTCTCTATGTAATGCAGCGTAGCATCTATGACCTCGGTTAGGTTATGAGGTGGTATATAAGTAGACACGCCCACAGCGATACCATTAGAACCATTAACCAGTAGTTGAGGAAATACTGCAGGCAAAACCTGTGGTTCATTTAGAGTGCCATCAAAGTTAGGTATCCAATCCACCGTGTTCTTGTCCAAATCTTGAACCAAAAACTCAGCTAAACGTGTAAGCCTTACCTCGGTGTAACGCATAGCCGCAGGCGGATCTCCATCCATGGATCCAAAGTTTCCATGGCCGTCTACCAGCGGATACCGCATAACAAAATCCTGTGCCATGCGGACCAGTGCGTCATAAACAGAAGCATCGCCATGTGGGTGGTACTTACCCAACACGTCACCCACAATACGAGCAGATTTCTTGTATGGCGTATTGTATGTACTACCCGTCTCATACATGGAATACACAATCCTGCGCTGCACTGGTTTCAAACCATCTCTAATGTCAGGAAGTGCCCTACCAACGATTACGCTCATCGCGTAATCGATGTAAGATTGTTTTAATTCTTCAGTAATAAACCTATCGTGAATACCAGCCATTTACAGCACCTCACACGTCCAAGTTCTTAACCAAATCGGCATTCGCAAAAATGAACTCCTTACGGGGCTGAACCTTTTCACCCATGAGTATGGAGAACAATTCATCAGCCTTTTCAGCATCATCTACCGTGACACGGTAAAGATTTCGTGTTTCCGGATCCAAAGTTGTTTCCCAAAGCTGCTCAGCATTCATTTCACCCAAACCTTTATAACGCTGTATTTCAAAATTCTCTCCATCATGCTTTTTCAAAAATGTTTGAAGCTCTTCATCGGTATAAAGGTATGTCACATCTTTGCTTCTTTTTCGTTCAATCTTATATAAGGGTGGCTGAGCAAAATATATGTGTCCTTCTTCCACCAGCGGCCTCATCATCCTAAAGAAGAATGTAAGGAGCAGCGTACGAATGTGAGCACCATCCACATCAGCATCGGTCATGATGATGATTTTTCCATATCTTAGCTTGGTGTAATCGAAGTGGTCAGACACACCAGTTCCTATGGCAGCTATCAATGCCTGTATTTCTTCATTATCTACGACACGCTTCCAATTTGCCTTTTCCACGTTGAGAATCTTACCTCTAAGAGGCAATACAGCCTGTATAGTTCTGTCTCGACCTTGCTTTGCCGAACCGCCAGCGCTTTCACCCTCAACAATGAGGAGTTCTCTGCGTTCTACATCTTTACTTGAACAATCAGAGAGTTTACCAGGTAATACCGTTGACTCCACTCTGAGCCTGTTCTTCATCATTTCTTTAGTACGTTTAAATGTTTCACGCATCTCTGCAGAAGCCAAGGCTCGTTGAACCAAAGTCTTCATGACTTCGTTTTGAGTTTCCAGGTAACTGTCAAAAGCCTTTGATACAATATCTTCCACTACGCCTCTGACTTGTTTAGAGCCCAGCTTACCTTTTGTTTGCCCTTCAAACTCTGGCTCTGGAACCCTTACTGCAACCACAGCTCTCAAACCTTGCCTAAAATCATCGCCAGATACGTTGTTGTCCTTTAACAGACCCTTTCTTCTGGCAACCTCAGCAAGCGTTTTTGAAACAGCAGAACGGAACCCTTGAACGTGTGTTCCGCCGTCAACTGTTCTAACAGAGTTCACAAAAGATACAATCGTTTCGTCAAAATCATCCACATAAACGAACGCTACTTCCACCTGAATGTCTTGCTGCTCTCCTGAAAAGTGGAGTATGTCGGTTACCTTCTGGTCACCTTCGGCAATTTCTTCCAACAAGCCCGCCAAACCTGATTCATAGTGAAATATTTCTGGCTCTTGACCATCTTTTCTAAGCTCTATGGTCACTTCTTTATTAAGAAAAGCCAGCTCTCTTATGCGTTGCCTTATGACCTCATAATCGAAACGGGTTTCAGAAAATATTGTCTTATCTGGTTTGAAATGCACCACCGTGGCAGAAATATTAGGATCATCGACATCGCCTATTTCCTGCACATCAGCAACTGGCTTGCCATATTCATAGCGCTGCCAGTACATCTTTCCATCTCTCTTTACTGTAACTTCCAGCCACTCACTAAGCGCATTCACAACCGACAAACCAACACCGTGCAATCCGCCACTGGCCTTATAAGCCTGACCGCCGAACTTTCCACCCGCATGCAATTTTGTTAGAACAACTTCCAACGTTGAACGTTGTTCTTGTGGATGAATTTCTACCGGTATGCCACGCCCATTATCTTCTACTTCCACAGACCCGTCATCAAGCAATGTAACTTTTATGTAGTCGCAAAAACCTGCCATGGCTTCGTCGATTGCATTATCGACAATCTCCCATACCAGGTGATGTAAACCACTTTTATCGGTGCTTCCAATGTACATGGCAGGGCGTTTTCGCACGCCCTCAAGATCACCGAGCACTCGAATCTGATCTGCACCGTAATTCTGTGTCTTTAAGCTCTTTTCCATTCCTGCCATGACCTCCTAATCCTTACGTACTTCTCAAAAAGTTCAGCCAGTTCTTTATCTTTAATGCCATCCGTGCACACATGCTCATCGGACGGTGTCAAAAGCTTAGTTTCATTATCCTTTTGTGCAGCAAAATCACCTGCATTTCTAACTTTGGTCCGTGCCTTTCCCAAACGAACATCTTCAACAAAAGGCAATAGACGCCTTATCTCCTCCAAAACATCTTTCTTGTTATAAAGTAGTTTCATCCTTCCCACAGGGCTGTAGTAATCCATGGTCACTATGTTGCCCCTCAATTGAGCGGGAAATAACAAATCTTTCATCCAGCTATCAACTTTATCCCAATTTGCCGAAACTTCCAAAAATAAGAGTACACTCGCTGGAACAATGTCGCTTTCTTTTAGCGAGTAATAAACTTTTTTCATGGAATGCGCCAAATTCAAATCACCCGTTTTACCTATTTAGTACTTATTTTCTGCAAATGTCATAATCAATTACGGTTACTTTTATTAGCTAACAAAAGGCCTTTCTTATAATACGCTAAGGTAACGTTCCCTCTGTTGCCGTGCTACTGGTTGATGTACTACTATTGTCAGGCAAAACTTCAGATTCAGTTGCCGTTGTGCTGTTTTCTACAGGGTTCACCACTTCGCTACCACTTCCCGTAGATGGATTCGCACTACTTGCAGTAACCGTTCCAGAAGGCGACGTGTTGCCGCTCGTTTTACCCGTGGTTCCGCTCTTGCTAGTTGTTGGGCTGGACGTATTATTGGTGCTTGTCTTAGAAGAACCCGTTTTGCTTGTTGATGTAGTTTGTTTACCGGTACCGGTAGAAACGGATGGCAAACCGCTTTCTGACCCTCGGCTCGACGAACTGGATAAATTCACTTCAGGTGGATTAACCTGCGACGCAAATGCTTGCCCCACAGAACCCAACGTTTGTGCATACCAGTTTTTCAGCCAGTCTGCGTCCCACTTATAAACAGACACGGGTACACTTAAGTCAAACACATGCGTGGTGTAAGCGTCTCCCGGGAGCATGTCCACTTGAAGCTTAGCGTCTTTTAGTTTATTTGCCATGCCAGCCACTTCCATCAAGCTCATATCAGAAAGAACATAATCGCTCCACAAATTGATACCGTTAGACAAGAAAGATGGTGACAATTTGGAGATAACTTGGTCTTTTAAGTTGGTGCCCGTTATAAGCGATATCTGCCTGGAAATTCTATCTAAGTCAGACATGTGAGTGGAACCATAATCACGTATACGCCAATAAACCAGGAACTGTGTTCCATTGAGCGTATGGGTTCCTGCGCTCAAACACGTGTACTTTGGCACACCAACACCCTGGTAACAGTAACGCTGTGGCACGTCCACTGTTAAGCCACCCATTAAATCCACCATTTTTATGACCGTGGTAAAGTTTATAACCACATAATGATCTACTGTTACACCAAAATTCTGCTTTAGCACTTCAACCAGTTTTCTAACGCCACCATACATGGATGTATGCGTCACTTTTGTTACCCCATACCCGGGTATGTTCACTAACGAATCACGCGGTATGTAAAGAAGATTCACTGTAGAACCTCTTATAAAGGCAAGGACCAGTGTATCATTATGACCCACTGAACCTCCTTCGTTCATCTTACCCACCGTGTCCAAACCAGCTATGAGCCAAACCTGATCTGCCTTAGAACCAGTTAAGCTGGATAATCTATCAGTAGCTGTGCCCAAGATATCTGATATATCCACACTTCCTTGCTGTGGCATTACTATCTTCTGAGCGTAAACACCGCCTACGAAGGATAAGGCGAAAACCACAATTAAACCCACTGCTATGAATACGTTTTTAAGGCTAAATTTACTTTTCATATTAAAAATTATATCACTAAAAGAGCCACAAAATACAGCACTGAAGCAGAAAAAATGAGGTTTTGATACACTTCATTAGATGCCTAAAACAACACTTTTGCAGTTTACTAAGGGTTACAAGAAAACTGACCACGTTCCAAAACAATGTCGCCACACACATCTGTACGATAAACGGTTATCCCTTTGCTTTCCAACAAATTCAACGTTTGCGCATTAGGGTGCCCATAACTGTTTTTCCCCACAGAAATAACACCCACAGAAGAAGTCAAATTAAGCGATGTCATCTTTGCGCCGTGATGTGGAACAGTAAAGAAATCATAATCCCCAGCAGGCAAATATGCTTGTGGCACATCGCCCGTGATAAGTCCATTCCATTCTGGCAAGTAAATAACTTTGCTCTGCTCGTTATCTGTTCCTACAAAGTTTTTTGGAGGCCAAAGCGTTTCTGCCGTTATAGGACCAAAAGAGACAGTGTCTCCCTCAAAAGTCGTAAAGACGGTTGGATGAAACGACAATTGAACCTGCTCCAACATCCCATTGTGGTCATTATCATCGTGGCTGATGATAACTGCCAAATGCCTTATTCCGTACCACCTCACGTCGCGCAAAACCACGTCATTCTTTGAAACATCAACCAGTAGACCGTACGAACCTTTCTGAACCAGCGTTGCAGACCCCTGACCCACGTCTAAAAACACTACCCTATTCTGAGCTGGCACAAGCACAAAGACGATGGAAGCAAGTATGGGTATCCACCACTTTTTAAGAGTAAAGGTCAGCACCACAGCGACAAGTATGATGAACACCTCCAAAGAGCTAAAATTCAACACAAACCAAGATGGCAAAACTTCAACCCATTGGTGCAAAGCAAGTAGTAACGAACCGATGCCATCGGTAGCAAAGCCAATAAGTCTAAGTGGCGCCGCCACATAAAGCACCCCCAAACCGTAAAGCAAGGTGAAGATGGGAACCATCAGCACATTAGAAACGACACTAATAAGAGAGAATGAATGGAAGAAAACCAAGCTCACCGGTAACAAAGAAAGGCTTATTTTTACACCAGACCATGAGCTGTCTCCCCAATAAACAACAGCCGCTGCACCCACTACAGAAAGGATGGACGATATGCGCGTAAGAAACAGAGGATCAAGAAATGATGCAAGCAATGCCGCTGCCGCTACTCCACCCAAGCCTAACTTTCTCCCCTTGGGTATGGCAAGCATAACACCGTACATTAGCACACTACGAAGAACTGACGCAGCAAAGCCATAAAAGAACACCAATACCATACCAGCAAGAAGTGTCAGCATTTTATTCTTACCGAAACGCTGAATGTAACCCAATAGCAATGTCGTTTGCAACCCAGATATGGCAAAGACATGTAATATTCCTGTTTTTATCGCTTGTTCCTGTATTCTCACAGGAAGTTTTTCTCCAAGTACTAAAGCGTTAAGAAGAGGAGCAGATTTAAGATTATTCAAACGCTTTTCCATGAACGATCTTAGAGAAAAAAGCGGAGTACTAACTGTTTTCGTCTTCACTGGTACAGCACAGTGGTACTTTTCCCATTTCATCTCGAAACTTCCCGATTGCAAACCTACCTTGCTCGAGCAAACTGGTAAGCGACCATAATAACCCTTTCCGTCGCTATCGATGAGTACCACGGCATTGAATGTGGTACCATCCATCTTTAGAGACTGGTAAATACTGCTATAGCCCAAAAGGGTAATAAGAATCCCTATGAGCGCTATCCATCGTTTATCCTTAAGCAAAAAGAAAGCACCAAAAAATGAAAGTATCCCCCATGGGTAAAACTGGAGAGCAAAAACAGCGCATAAAACGGTGAGCACCATTGTTTTAGCGTACCGTTATCATGCTCTTTATATCTTCAAACTTCTTATCACCTATACCACTTACATCCTTTATCTCTTCAATATTCTGAAATGGGCCATTTGCTTCACGGTAATCGATTATACGCTGCGCTAATGTAGGTCCTATGCCGGGGAGTGTGTCCAGTTGGGCAGCGTCAGCCGTGTTAATGTTTATCAGCCCGTTTACTGATTGACTAAAACCACCGTTACCTGACAACGTACCACCACTCGAGCTGCCCGAAGGTGACGATACTGGACTTTGGGGTACCTCGCCTTTCAAGGGCACGTAAATCATCATTTCATCAGACACCTTAGCAGCCAAATTCAGCTTGCTTAAATCCGCCTCATTCTTAGGGCTTGCCATGGTTACCACATCATTTATACGCTTACCAGGTATAACTGTATAAACCCCCGGTTTGCTCACGGCACCCGTTACATAAACGCTTATCGGTTCGTCATTCTGGATTTGCATATTATAAGAAGCTGTTGAGGTTTTATCTGCACTATTCTTTATTGCAGCAGCATTTTTTTGAGAAAAAGCGTTAGCTGCACCAAAACGGTACCCAACCTCAAAGAAAATTGCCCCCACTAAAAAGAAAGCCACCAACCAAGTGGTGGCTTTCTTCCAAAAATCTAAACGATGAAGTTTATTATCTTGTTCGGCACGTAGAAACACTTCTTGTACCCCTGGTCGAAATACTTCGTGAATGAACCGCTTCGCAAAACTGCATTCTTAACATCTTCTTCCGGAGCCCCATTGGGCACAATAATTGTTCCTCTGAACTTGCCATTTATTTGTACAGCCACCTCAACCTGCGCTTCTTCGAGAAGTTCCTCGTTGAAGGCAGGCCAGCTTTGCTCGTGCACGGATGGCTCATTACCGAGCATGGTAGACCAAAGCTCTTCTGCCATAAACGGCACAAACGGAGCTAAAACTTTTGCAAATGTCTCCAGCACCTCTTTCATAACAGCGCTGGATACTTTGTCGTCATACTCGGTGATTTCATTAAGAAACTCCATCATGCCAGCAATAGCAGTATTAAACCTGTAATTGTCTTCAATATCTGATGTAACTCTGTAAACCAGTCTATTAGATGCCCTTAATGCTTTGCTATCCCATTCGCTATGGGCCTCGACATTTTCATTTGCGCTATTTACACCTTCAAGGCGCGCAGCGTGTTTGCCATAGAAGTTCCATATGCGCCTAAGAAACCGCACAATGCCCTCCAACCCCTGCTGGCTCCATTCAAAGTCTTTTTCGGGAGGTGCCACAAAGAGCGTGTACATACGAGCGGCATCGGCACCATAGTTCTTAAGGATATCGTCTGGGTCCACAATATTACCTTTCGATTTGGACATCGCAGAACCGCCTAATGTCACCATGCCTTGAGTGAACAATTTGCTGAAAGGTTCGCTCACATGGGTGTATCCCATATCTTTGAGAGCTTTTGTTATAAACCTGCTGTAAAGCAAATGCAGAACAGCATGCTCCACGCCACCGATATATATGTCCACTGGCAGCCAATAATTCTCGGCATCTTTACTGAAAGCCTCGTTTTCGTTGCGAGCATCTGCGTAGCGGAAATAATACCATGAACTGTCCACGAACGTGTCCATGGTATCTGTTTCGCGACGTGCCGGACCGCCGCATTTGGGACATGTGGTCTCCACAAAAGCAGGGTCTGTAGCCAGTGGTGATACCAAATCACCAGGCATGTAATCTACCTCACGAGGAAGAACCACAGGCAACTCTTCTTCTGGCACAGGAACCATACCACATTTTTCGCAGTAAACCATGGGTATGGGAGCGCCCCAATAACGTTGTCGACTTACGAGCCAATCTCTCAGCCTATAGGTAACCTTCTTGCTTCCCAGCTGGTGTTCTTCCAAATATGTGGCCATCAAATCTAAAGCTTCTTCAGAAGTTTTCCCGCTGTATGGCCCGCTGTTAACCAACGTACCATAATCGGTAAATAAAACATCTTCTCCTTTTTCACTTGCCTTGGTCCCATCCTTGGGAACCACCACCGGTATTATAGGCAAATGATACTTTTTTGCGAATGCATTATCACGCTCATCGTGCGCTGGAACAGCCATGATAGCTCCTGTGCCATATTCCATCAGTACGTAGTCACCAGCATAAATGGGTAAACGCTCACCGTTGAATGGGTTAATCGCATACTTGCCTAAGAAGAAGCCTTCTTTTTCTTTTTCGGTGCTCAATCTATCTATCTCAGGTTTTAACGTTATCGCTTTCAAAAATGCGTTGAAATCCTCTTCAAGTTCAGTGCCCTGAGTAAGCTCTTTTGCCAACGGATGTTCTGGAGCCAGCACCATAAACGTAGCGCCATAAATGGTGTCTAACCTGGTTGTGAATACCTCTATGTATTTGTCTGTTCCCTCTATTTGGAACCTAACCGTAGCACCTTCAGACCGCCCTATCCAGTTTCTTTGCTGTGCTTTTACGTATTCTGGCCAATCCAAATCATCTAAATCTTTAAGTAAATCATCCGCGTAAGCGGTTATTTTAAAGAACCACTGCTCTATTTCTCTCTTCTCGATAGGTGTATGGCATCGCCAACATTTGCCATCTATGACCTGTTCGTTTGCCAAAACGGTTTTGCAGTGAGGACACCAGTTTACTTTTGCTCTTTTCTTATAAGCCAAACCTTTTTCATAAAGCTTGAGGAAAAGCCATTGCGTCCACTTGTAGTAATCTGGTAGGCAGGTTGCTAATTCACGGTCCCAATCGTAGCTAAACCCTAACTTTTTCATCTGCTGTTTCATGTAATCAATATTTGAAAGTGTCCATGTTTCTGGGTGTATGTTTCTCTCTATGGCTGCATTCTCAGCAGGCAAACCAAAAGCATCCCATCCCATGGGATGCAGTACGTTGAAGCCGCGCATCCTGTTGTAGCGTGCTACCACATCACCCAACGTATAGTTACGAACGTGGCCCATGTGAAGCCTTCCCGATGGATAAGGGAACATTTCCAACACATATTTTTTAGGCTTTTTCGTGGTTTCTTCAGCCTTATGCATGTCACGCTGCTGCCAGTAATTAGACCAGCGCTCTTCAGCTTGCCTGAAATCATACTCCTTCGCTTCGGTGCTTACATTCTTGTTATTATTATCATTATTCTCCATCTGCTGCACCTTCATCACCCCAAATATCTGCGTTTTCTTCCAATGAATAGAACCGTCCTATGTCTTTCCTAAACAGTAATTTTACTTCACCAGTGGGCCCATTCCTGTGCTTTGCAACCATTAAATCCATAGTGGAACTTTCAGGTCTGAGTCCTTTTTGCTGCTTGTAATAATCTTCGCTGTATAAAAACATGACTACATCGGCATCCTGCTCAATGCTTCCGCTCTCTCTCAAATCACTTAGTTGAGGGCGCTTATCTGCTCGCTGTTCCACTGCTCTGCTGAGCTGTGAGAGAACCAGCAGTGGTATGTCAAGCTCTCTGGCCAAATTTTTAAGTGAACGTGTTATTTCAGAAACCTCTTGCACACGGTTATCGATGTTCTGGCCAAGCCGTACAAGCTGCAAGTAATCTATGACTATCACTTTTATGCCCTGCTCTACCACTGCCCTTCGTGCTCTGGAACGAATTTCCAAAACAGACAAGCCCGGAGATTCATCGATCCAAAGGGGAGCATCTTCCAAACGCGACATAGCGATCCTTAACGCATCAAAATCATCGGTGCCCAAATAACCCGTTTTTAGTTTTTGAGAAGGAACATTAGCAACCGACGAAAGCAAACGTTGTACAAGCTGGGTAGCAGACATTTCCAAAGAAAAGAAAAGTACAGGGATATGTGCTTCAATGGCCATGTATGACGCTATATTCAAGGCAAAAGCCGTCTTTCCCATGCCTGGCCGAGCGGCTAAAATGAGCAAGTCAGATTTTTGCAAACCGGCGAGCTGCTCGTCCAGTCTCTTTAAGCCCGTAGGATAACCTGTTACCCTGCTTCTTTGTGCGTACCGTTCTTCTATGAGCTGGTAGTACTGTTTTACCAACTCGCTTACTGGGGCAGCCGACTTCATGTATTTCCACATGGAAAGGTTAAACACCAACTGCTGCGCCCTATCCAAATCTTCTTCCACATTCTTGCCTGTGTAACCCAAACGTGCAATTTCTGTTCCGACCCTGATTAACGAACGCTGCAAAGAACGTTCTTTGACCAATTTTGCATAGGCACTCACATTGGCAGCCGTATAAACAGAAGAGGCCACCTGAGCAATATAATCCTGCCCGCCCACGCCGTCGAGCAGATTATCACGTTTCAAGCGCTCTACGAACGTAACCAAATCAACAGGTACGCCTTCTTCATACATCTGTGTCATCATTTGAAACATGGTTTTATGGCGCTCTTCATAAAAATCATCTGGAATTAAATAGCCAGATACTTCAGCTAAAGCATCTTTGTTTATGAGGCACGCGCCTAAAACAGAAACCTCGGCCTCATGAGAATAAGGCATACCCAACGATTCATTTATCATTTTTGCATTTCGCCATCTTTTTCCTAATTATTTTATTTTTTGTCGTTTCTTTTTATTTGCTTTCCTTATCGCTGTCTTTTTCCACACGCACTTTAACCGTAGCCCAAATATCTTTGAACAAATGAATGCTAATCTCGTAGGTTCCCACACTTTTTATCGTTTCAGGCATGTTGATTTCTTTACTGTCAACATCCAATCCAAGTTGTTTTCTAAAAGCCTCAGCAATCTGACGTGTGGTCACTGACCCATATAACTTGCCACTTTCACCACCAGGAGCTTTTACGGTCACCAGCTTACCTTCAAGTTCAGCCTTCAGGTTTTGAGCATTTCTATAACGATCTTCTTCCTTTTTTTGCTGGCGTTCTTCACGTTTTTTTACATCTTCAATGAGCTTATCATCGGCTACCACAGCCAAATTGTTCTTAAACAAGTAATTACGCGCATAGCCTTCTGCTACATCCACAATTTGTCCCTTTTTGCCTGTTCCTGGCAAATCTTTAAGAAGATACACTTTCATAGCGTTTTACCCCTCCCTTCTTATAAGTCTCATCATGCAGTCATAAATGCCGAACAGGAAATATATTTCCGGCACATAGGGGAAAATGAGACCTACAATGAACAACGTTTTTATGAGCTTGTTGTCTTTGTCTTTAAGGAGAATCCGTGCTAAATAAAATAAACCACAGAATATCAAGTAATACAAGCCTATTATGTACAAATTCAAGCCCATATAGGCAGTGTAATTACTCTTTATCACCATAAGTAGCATAGCAATAGGTAAAAGCCATACACCTAAAGCAGGCAGCCTAATCTCCTGCATGGTGGGCATGTTGGGAAGTGAAACGCCCAACCTCCCGGCGAACGGCTTCAAAATAACATAGTTATAGAACGAAAGGGCGATACTGCCTACCAGTATGAGTGCAGGTGTGAGCATGCCGCTTTCCAATTGATCCGCATAACTTTTATACGAATCAACAATTGTCTGCCAAGCAGGGGTAGCCGTTCCCACAGCGCTTGCCGTAGATGTCATGGCACCTGAAGCGGTAACGGCAGTAGCCGTACTACTCGTTATCGTGCCTGTGGCCGTGCTCACAGAACCGAACTGCCTTGCGATGATATCCGCAGACTGTCTAAGCATATCGGCAAAATCTTTTAGTAGGTTTTGGTGAAGAAGTAGCTGGCTTCCATACAGCATGATGGCGCTAACCACCACAAATACAGCCGCGCCCAAAATGAGCGTTCGTTCGGCAGTAAAATGGTGCGCCACAGCATAGCCTAAAGCAAGCCCTATGCTTCCCAAAGAAAGCACCACACTAACAATTATGAGCGGATCACCTGTGAAAAAGTAACTTATCAGAGCTGATACCACCACCGTTATAGCGCCATAACGAAGGCCATATTTAGCGGACACAACCAAAAACGGTAACGGTGCAATCAATGTAATCAGTGCACCCACCACAGGTATGTACCAGCCGAGAAGCACTAATATAACAGCAAGAGCGGACATAAGCCCGCTCTCAACTATGGCAACTGTGTTGTTTTGTCTCATGTCCTTTTGTTTACTGCACTACGTAAGGGAGCAGAGCCATTTCACGAGCACGCTTTACAGCTCTGGAAAGAGACCTCTGATGGAAAGCGCACACACCTGTAACGCGGCGCGGTAAAATCTTGCCTCTGTCCGATACGTACCTTTTTAGCCTATTTACATCCTTATAATCAACTTCTCTTACGCCATCTGCGCAAAGAGGGCACAGTCTTACTCTTCTTTTCCTTTGTACTGGCATTGCTTAAGTCACCTCCTAAATGTAGTCAGCAGTCTCCTGCCTTTTAATACACCGACGTTCCATAAAAGCTCTATCTTTGCCATTAAAATGGCACATCAAAATTATCGTCGTCAAAATCGCTGGAACTCTCCGTTTCTTTCAGCTTTGATTCCACTTCATCAAGAATATCCATGGTATCTATGTCATCTGGCCGCATGCTACTGCCGCTACCTGAAGTAGCCGCCGCACTCTGCGATGCATCACGTTTGGAATCCAAAAACTGAATGGAACTTAGTACAACTTCTGCAGCTTTTCTTCTAATGCCACTGCGGTCGGTATAACTTCTAATGCGCAACCTTCCTTCTACAAATATGAGACGTCCTTTTTTCACATAAAGGTCTAAAAGGCGCACCAAATTATCACCGAAAGCAACGCAGTCAATGAAATCTGCCGGAAGCGGAGCTCCTGATTGGTCTTTACCGGGGTTGTCTATGGCCAACGTAAAATTAGCCACCCTTTTGCCACTGGGTAAAGCCTTAATAACCGGATCGGCGGTAAGCCTACCGATAAGCAAAACCTTATTCAGCACTCTACTCGCCTCGAGTAATCATGAAACGAAGGATGTGCTCATCCACTTTCATATCTTGAGAAAACTCGTCTAAGTTCTCAATGGGAAGCTCAATTTGAAATACGCTGTAATAACCTTGTGTGCGCTTCTCCAATGGATAAGCAAACCTTCTCAGACCCCACGGGTCTAACTTCGTAACTTGTCCTTGGTACGACTGCACCTTTTCCGTAACCCAGTCGTTACCTTCTTGGTAGCCGTTGTCATCTTCGGCTCTGTAAATTACCATGAGTTCATACTTTCTGTTCATAAGTTCCTCCCTTCGGTCTAAACAGCTTTCCATCTCTTTGTTTTAGGAAAGCAGGGTTTGTTATTTTTCTCGTAACAACCAAGAAAATATTTTAACAAACTACACTATTATTTTACAACAATGGTGACCGCCCTTATACCACGCTTTATTCTTTCCGTATGATTGTTTTTTATATACATCACATAGGCAACGTCCGTACTGCTTTGCCAATAAAGTTATGTGAGTACAGTAATAGCACCAAAATTGTTTACCATTCTTGCACTAAATAGTCACGAACCTCAAATTGCATAGCATACCTTAGCTATGATCAGCCTATCAATTATTGCAGACGCTGTGCCCTACCCCTTTATTCTGTTCGTTTTCTCTTGGTTTCCTTGATAAAGCAACAATTGTCCATCATGATAATGGTCATGTTTTCGCTATACGCTAAGCTCTTGTTATATATAATAAACATATAACATATAGTGCGTATGCATCAGCTTATAGACGTTACATTTGCAAGGAGTGATTGTCAAAAAATGATGCCGTGCGCCATGTATGAGTCAATTGGAGGCGTGGGTTTATGAAAACACTGTATGATTTATGTGTTCCAAGGCAAGAAACATTAGCCGGCAATGACGCAGATGACGTACAAGAATTAGATCAACTTCTAAATGGACAAATTGACCCCCAGAATTTTTTCGACAAAACATACGTCACAAGCAGCATGAAGCAAGTGTTTGAAAAAACATTCAGTAGATTTTCCGACAAAAAGGTCGGTAGCGGTCTTATTGTCTTAAAACAAGCCATGGGTGGCGGTAAAACTCACACTATGATCGCCACCGGCTTGCTTTGCAAATATCCCCACGTCAGAAAACACGTTTTAGATGCCAATTTCCCATATCCATACGACGGTGAAGTACGTGTACTGGGCTTCACCGGTAGGTGGACAGATACATTACCGTGGTTAGAAATTGCTAAACAACTCGGTAGAGAAGACTTGTTGCGCAGAGAAGTGTTAATGGGTGCGGCAGCGCCCAGCGACCGCGAATGGAAGAATCTGTTAAAGGGTGGACCAACCCTGATTCTTATGGATGAAATACCATTTTATTTTGACTATGCTTTATCCATTCCTGCTGGTGAACAAACCTTAGCCGATTTGATAAAGACAGGTTTAGCCAACCTGTTCAATGCGATGAATAGCGATGAGCTCTCTCAGGTTATGGTATTGCTCGCCGACCTTGAAGCAGCTTACGAAAAAGGTGGAGAGTATGTAACAAACGTGGTTGCCGGTGCACTTAGCAAAGAAGCTAACCGAACAGGAGAACCTATAACGCCCGTAGACACCAGTGGACCAGATATCCATGAAATTCTAAGAAGGAAGCTTTTCAAAGAGTATCCACAAGTTTCAGGAGACAATCAAGACAACCCTGATGTCAAAGAGATCGTTGCTGACTACAAACGCTTCGTTGGTGAAGTGGAAAAATCCGGTTTGATTTCAACAGGTTTTGGCGATGCCACTATAGCTTATTTTTCCAAAACCTACCCATTCCACCCGGGCATCATCGATCTTGCAAAGAACTTCCAAAACAACCTGAACTTTCAACAAACCCGTGGCTTGCTAAGGCTCATGCGGCGTTTTGTTAAATACTTATATGCGAACGACGGTGAACTCGCTAAGAAAAAGTATTTCATAGGGGTTACCGATTACAGCCTTGACGATGAAGATACAAGAACGTTGATAACATCCATAAATCCAAGCCTGAATAATGCTTTGCAGCAAGATGTCCACGCCGTGAGCGGACGTGCCGCTGCGCAGTTAGTGGACAAAAGCCACAACACTGATTTAGCCAGCAAGTTCGCTCGGGCAGTACTTTTTGCATCCCTTTCTACCACTGATCCCAATGCAGTAGGCGTTTTCGATGAAGAAATCTTTCTCTATGCGCTACAACGCGGCGACAGCATAGCTGACGCGCGTCCTATACTTGACGAATATTGGAACCAAACGCGATTTGGCATTGAAAACGACAAGGGCAAGAAGTATTTTTCCTACAGGGAAAATGTTGTGGCGCTTTTCAACGCGACGTTCAACACAATAACTCTCGATGAGGCGGAAAGCACAGCTACAAACCTACTCAAAAACTTCTTTGATCCAGGCAACACGGATTGTGTATATCAGTACGTAGAGGCTATGCCCAACGACCTAAAAACAATGGAAAGCAGTGTAAGAAGCAGGCGCGATTATATAACATTGATAATTTCTAAGCCCGTCAGCCCCCGCGGCGAGCTGAACGAAGAACTCAAAGAATGGTGGCTCAGCACGTTAGAGTGGAAAAACCGCGTTCTCTTTCTCACGGGTTCTGAGCGCTATTACGATACCTTGATAGAAAAAACAAAGAATTACATAGCGTGGGAAAAGGTAATCAGAAACCTCCGCGACAGCGGAATAAGAGAAACCGACCCAGAGTTTGAGCGTGCTACCAAGTCACGAAATCAGGCTGCCCTGGATACGATCCAATATATGAAAAACACTTTTAACAAAATTTACTATCCCAGTTACGACATTTCTACTCGAGCGGCATCACTGGATGAGTTAGAGATTGACTATTCTTCCATCGGCGGCGTTCGCGGCCCCATGCAGAGCTCGTTCTTGCCTGAAGGTCAGCTCAGAGGCGCAGGTGATCAGAGGGCTGACGACCTATGGCAAATCCTTCAAGGTAACAACAGAGACGGGGCAGTAGTGATAACAAAGTCGCTGGAAGGGAAAAAGTATTTCAAATTTAGTGCCGATAAATCAGAAGACATGGAAAATTTTCTAAACAGGTTTAGAACCGTTATCCTCGGAGACCAATCTATCAGAAAGGAAATAACCACAAACGAGATAAAAGAACGCATGGCGAGGCTGCCTCGTTGGATCTGGCATGACATGAACGTGCTCGATGGCTTCATCCACTGGATGGTTCAACAGGGCATGTGGAAAATTGATGGAAACACTATCATATTGAGCCCAGAGAAGATTCCCGAAATCCTTAGTTACGACATAGCGGAGTACGATTTTGAAAATGAAACGGTGACAATACGCCTATACACTCGTGACGCAGACGCAATATATTGGACATTCGGAAACCGTTTAGAAAACATTTCAGACGCAAACAGGGAAACTAATTTAACCGAGCTCACGATTAATCCTGAGAATAACACACAAATTACAATTATTCCAGCCTTTGGTGAAACGCTGGGTGACCCCACTACAATAAACATCCCTATTAAGGTCAAGCAGACGGAAAAGACCATCGATGAAAACGGTAACATCCACGTGCAGTTAAAGGTCCTGCCGAAAGTAGATAAGCTTGTGTATGAATATGGGTCAAGTACAGAAACTTTTACTGCCTCAGAGGCTACATCGGCTGTGGAACTGGTCGTTCCAACAGAAGCAAGCCAAGTACAGGTGAAAGCTCCACAAGGAGAAGAATATTTACCTCTAACTACCGTAGCTGTCGATAAGCACGTGGACCAAGCCAAGCCACTGCTCTTTAGCCCAAAGAGCGATAAATACATAACCGCTCCCAGCCTTAGAGATTTGAGAACATTGGTAGACACATTAGCGAGATACAATGCTTCAATAGCTGAGGCTTATATAACGGCAGATACACCATCGCAGAACGCGACCATATATCTGCGGACTAAAGAAGGAATCTATCAGAAACCGGACCAGCTTTTTGACATTGTGGAAAAAATGTCGGATCTTCTTAAGACCGACGAAAACGATTCGGTGAATATCAGCGCCCAAATTAGAACGATCTACTTTGAACATGGCAGAGATTTCAGCAGTTGGGTGAACGGTCAATCAAACTTCAAGTTTGAAAACCTTGATTCTACCGAATGGGAGCAAGACTAATGAGCTCTACAAGGAAACAGAAAAGAATACAGCCAACACCCATGGGGCCGACCTACGGTTTTGGCTTTGAACCGCTGGAAACGCTGCACCACTTTATGGTGGTAATACCAAAGAATAAAAAGGACCCCGTAAGGGTGGTTGAGCGCTTCGACTGGAAAGGCGAAGAGGATTTGGCAGCAGAAAACTTTAGACAAACCATAAATAACCGACATAGGGTTGAACTTCGCCAATCCATATTTGACAAGGTAAAACCATTCCTAACGCAGGACCTCAATTTCCGCCTTCACAGAGACGGATACAAGACAAGCAAATGGCAGGTAGGAAACAACCCCATACATTGGCTGCTGGGTAAGGAAATTACATTGCTATTTTGGGCAATAGAGGATGTGGAAGAACCAGACGATATAAGGCTTCTTAAAGCAATAATCAACTGGAGAGGGCTAAGGCCTGAAGAACGCTGGTTTCTTTACGACTTGGTAAATGCAGCCAGCGGCGGCGTTCACGATAGGCAAGGTTGGCGCACAGGTATAAAGTGGGGATTGTTGGAAAACCCCGTAAACGAGGAAGAGATAAAACAGCTTGAGCTGTTTGAACCTCCTCAAGATTCTTATGAATTGTAGAAAGGATTTTTAGCATGAACGATTATTACAGAAGCGTAATTGAGGATGTTTTCCCTACCACATTAATCTCGCAAGAGGCATATAAAGAAAGAAAGGCTGGTGCAGGGCAAATACTCACGGCACTGGGTAAATGGTGGGGACGTAAGCCTTTAAGCTACGTCAGGGCAGTCTTGCTTGGCATTCTCATGCCCGCCTCTAATGAAAAAGATAAAGACCTTGAGATTTATCTAAAGCTCTTAGGCTTAGGTGAAAGAGAGCTGGATTTAAGAAAGAACCAAGCGATTGAGCCATGGCTTAAATATCTTTACATGTCCGACGCAGAAAGGGTTAAATATGGAGCGCAGGTAACCTATGCAGGTTCTAACAGCGAACTTGCGCACCTTCCCCCGGACGAAGCGTTTAACGACGCTACACAAGAGGAAAAAGCAAAAGATTTCAAGATTACGTTTGCCACCATTGACAAGACAGAAGCAAAAGAATTAGAGCTTAACGTATTCCACCGTCTTCCCCACGACCTGCAAATACGCTACTGTGACAGCTTAGACAAGGTAGATAACCTTACCGAGGAAACATGGAAAGAAATTAATGACTATCTGGGCACCAACGCTCACAGTTACCATGAATTTGTAGAGCAAATGGGCAAGAAACGTTTTGGAGAAGTGCCTACTGTAGGTGACCCATTTTGCGGTGGTGGCAGTATACCCTTTGAAGCGGCGCGTCTAGGCTTTAACGCATACGCATCAGACTTGAACCCCTTAGCCACTGCACTCACCTGGGCAGCAATCAATTTGCTTTCTCTACCTGAAGATAAAATCAAAGAGCTTGAACATTTCCAAAAACGTGTCTATGACCTGGCTGGTAAGCAGATAACGGAGTGGGGCATTGAACATAACAGCAAAGGTCACAGAGCAAAAGCTTACATTTACCTAAACCAAGTTGTTTGCCCAGACTGCGGATGGCGTATACCACTTTCCCCTACCTGGGTGATAAGCCAGAAAAAGAAAACGGTAGCAAAGCTTAAAGAGAACCCAACATCGAGAAGTTTTGATATAGACATTGTTAACAACGTTAGTGCTAAGGAAATGCAGGAGGCAGAGCAGAGCGCCACTGTAAGAAACGGCAAGATTGTATGCCCTCACTGTGGGCACACTAATGCACCTGAAGTGGTACGAGGTGACAAAAGGCTGCCTGATGGAACCATAAAATGGGGCTTAAGAGAGTGGGAAAAGGATGAGTTTGTGCCCAAACCTGATGATGTCTTTCAGGAGCGGCTTTACTGCATTATGTGGATTGACAAAAACGGCAACTGGTACTACGCTAAGCCGACAGAAGAAGACCTTGAGCGTGAGCAAAAGGTAATAGAGCTGCTCAGTGAGCGTTTCCATGAGTGGCAGAAAAAGGGATACATACCAAGCGAACGCATAGAAGATGGTGAAGAGACAAGTAGGCTACGAAGAGAGCGTGGTTGGAGATATTGGCACCAACTGTTTAACCCTCGTCAACTATTGCTGATTGGGCTTTTAAGCGAACTGGTAGACAAAGAAGCTAAGACAAAAGAAGAAAAGGTCGTAGGGATGCTAGCAATTAATAGAGCCGCTGACAGAGGATCGAAACTATGTATGTTGAATAGGTACGGTGACAAAACCGAAAACACATTCTCAAACCAGGCGCTTAACACTCTTTACGTTTATGGATGTCGTGGCATTTCTTTTTTTGAAAGCACTTGGTTTTTACGCCTTGAAAAGTATTTTGAGCCTGCTGAAAATTCAGCCCAAACACAGGATGCAAGGGCACTGAATTATTCTGCTCACATCTGGCTCACCGACCCACCCTATGCTGATGCTGTGAACTACGAAGAAATATCAGAATTTTTCTTAGCTTGGGACAAAAAATGGCTCAAAGAACTTTTCCCCGATTGGTACACCTCCTCCATGCGCGACAAAGCCATAAAAGGTAAGGACGATGCCTTTAAGTTTGGTTTGGGCGAAGCTTTGACAAAAATTGAAGAAAACACTATAGATGGTGGCTACGTAGCTATCATGTTCACCCATCAAAGCACCCAGGTTTACGCAATGCTGGTTGACATGCTTCTTCAAACCAATTTGAAGGTACTAAATGCATGGTCTGTTTCCACAGAAACGGAGGCAGCCGGCTTAAAAGAAGGTAACTACGTGCAGTCAACGGTTACCATCATACTCCAGAAAGACCCGAAGTCACGCAAGGATCTTGCCTTCCCTCAAGAACTCCGGCAGCCTACAAGAAAAGAGATAGAAAAACAAATAGAAGATATGACGAAAGCTGAAAAACACGCAAATGGTACGCTGTTTAGCCCTGCCGATTTCGAGCTGGCAGGGAGCTATGCCGCACTTAGAGTTCTGACCTCTTACAACCTGCAGGCAAGCCAAAAAGAAATAGAGCAGTTTATTGACGATATGAGGCAGTACGCAAGCGGCTTAGTCTTGCCTACTACCTTAAGGGTACTCAACCTTGACCTGGACGAAATGAAAGACTTTTGGAACAGACTAAGTCCTTATGAAAAGTACTACATTCGGGGTTTAGAGCTTGAGTACAATGGAGAAAAGAAACTGAAAGCATTCCAAGATACATCCAAATCCTTGCAAGTTGAAGACTACGATAAACTGCTTGCTGATACTAAAGCAAATAGGGCAAGGCTTAAAACCGCATGGGAACTGGGTCAAGAACACTTAAGCAATGAGCACCCTTTCAGAAGCACAGACCTCTTCCTTGTGCTCAATGCCTTGTATGTGGCACGAAAGAAAGCTGAAGAAGAAAACGATGAACTGTTAGGCATAGAAGCAGGTTTTGAGTGGCTAAGGCAAACATTCGGTTTGCAGTATTTCTCAAAAAAGGACAAAATAGAGAAACTATTAAGATACATCGCTCAGTTCAAAGACGTCGTAGGTATGGAACAGTGGAAAGATGATGCACGGATAGCTTCACACATAGCAGACCGTGTTTCTGCAGACAGAATGTAGAGGTGACAAGGGATGAGCATTAAACGTTTTACGTCTCGTGAGAAACCATTGCTGGAATCATTCCTTAACCCAAACCTTATCGATGCGCAGCGGTACGACAGGCTCGCAGGGTATTTCAGTTCGTCCGTGCTTGAGGTCGCTGGTGAAGCAATAGAAAGCGTACAAAACGGAGTAAGAGTTATATGCAACTCGCACGTTGAGCCGGAGGATGTTCAAGTGGCTCGTTTAGTTGAGCAAGAGATGCTCCGGGAATTCCGACAGGCAAACTTAGAAAAACATCTGCCTCAGATGCAGAGCAGGTTTCAAAAACTTTATGACCTTCTAAGTAGTGGAAAGCTTGATGTAAGAGTAGTTCCTCAAGCAATATATGGTTTGGCACACGGTAAAGCGGGTGTAATAACGAGAAAAGATGGAAGCAAGGTAGCGTTCTTGGGTAGCATGAACGAGACCAAACCGGGGTGGGCTGAAAATTATGAGCTATTGTGGGCAGACGAATCGGAGGATGCTGTTGAGTGGGTTCAAAAAGAATTTGACTACTTTTGGAATAACGAGCTATCAGTACCACTCTCTAAAGCAGTAGAACAGGAAATTGAACGCCTTGCAAAACGCCAAGAGATAAGCTTAGCAGACTGGAGAGCTAATCAGAAACGTGAGGTTTCGCCGTGCAGCGTTGTAATTGAATCACCTTTCTACAAACGCGGAGATATTCTATGGAACCATCAGAAACATTTTATAAAGATGGCTTTTGAAGATCATGTATCCCAGGGCGGGGCGCGCTATATATTGGCTGACGAAGTGGGTTTGGGTAAGACAACCCAGCTTGCCATAATTGCCGAGCTCATCGCACTGTACGACGACAAGCCTGTGCTAATCATCGTCCCTAAGCCATTGGTAGAACAGTGGCAGGACGAACTTAACAGCATGTGGAGCATTCCGAGCGCCGCATGGACCGGCAGAGGATGGCACTTAGAAGATGGCACAGAGGACCGCGACCACGACATCGGCAGTGCGCCGCGAAAAATTGCCATAATCTCTCAAGGTATGGTGGTTCATAGCGGCAGTGATGATGATAACAGCCCGTCGTCAAAATTACTGCGTAACGAATATGCTGCTGTGATTGTGGACGAAGCACATAAGGCGAGGGTAAAAGAGCCAACAGACCCCTACTCTGCCACGCCAAACAACCTTATGGCTTTTCTCAATAAGATATCTCTGAGAACGAAAACAATGATCTTTGCTACTGCCACGCCGATACAATTGGATCCTGCTGAAATTTGGCACCTTTTGTACGCTTTGGCAGGTGGAGATGGATGCAAGGATGAAAATGGCAACTGGAAGACTAAGGATGATAGACCTTTTGTTTGCCAGAAGGTTTTAGGAGATGCATCATCTCGGTGGCTTAGAAATCCAAAAGAAGCAATTGAAATAATTACAGGAAAATACCCACAAGGGTGGAACAGTAGAGAGGCGTGGAACTGGATGAGAAATCCTCTCCCTCCAGCCTCAGAACATCCTTTGATAGGTGAGCTTCAAACACATATGGGCTTGAGGAAGAATGAAGTTGGAATAACGGGCTCAAACAATAGGAACATTAGTTTTGACAACTTAGATCCCATAGTTCAAGGGATAGTTGACCAGCTGGTAAGAGAACGTTTCTTTGAAAATTACAATCCTTTTATTCGCTGTATCGTAAGAAGACGCAGAGAAATGCTGGAAACAACTATCGATCCCTCTACAGGTAAGTTTTACCTAACTCCTATAAAGGTTAATTTTGTAGAGGGTCAGGAAAACGGCTTACACTTGACGCCAGATATGGAGAAAGCATACCTAAAAGCAATTGAATTTACGAATATATTGGGTGGGCAAGGTGCAAAAGGATTCTATCGAGTGCTGCTACTCAGAAGGTTAGGAAGCTCTATTGAAGCAGGCCTGAATTCTGCAGAAAGAATCTATTACAAACGTGCAATAAGCACGGATATGCTCACCCAAACAGAGCAAGAAGACATAGAAGATTTTGAGGAGTTGCAAAGAAGCGCGAGCGGTTTTCAAGTACAAGGAGAAGAAATGCGCGTACTTGAAGATATTATCAAACTCTTGAAGGGTCAAGTGGAGAAAGACCCAAAGTACACAAAAATAAAAGAACTTCTCTCCACGGGGGAATGGGAAAAGCGAGGTTGCTTGATATTTTCACAGTATTACGATACAGCAAGGGCCGTGGCACGGAGCTTGTCAGAAGATTTCCCCGATAGACTCATTGGTTTGTATTCGGGAACTGCCAATGGTTCTGGTCTGTTTAAGGGAGGGGCATTTCAGCCACTTAGCAGGAACGATGTCAAAGACATGGTAACCAATAGACAGCTCCGTTTCTTAGTAGGTACAGATGCCGCAGGTGAAGGCTTGAACTTCCAAATGCTTGGTAGCTTAATCAATGTAGATTTGCCTTGGAACCCGGTCCGCCTCGAACAGCGCATAGGAAGGCTCCGTCGTGAAGGTCAAGTGTTTGACGATGTGTGGGTTTACAACCTTTACTACGCAGGTACCATAGAGGAAGAAGTCCAAAGAAGGATCTTAGAGCGCATTATGGGAGAAGAAAAAGTAATCGGCAGAGTTAACTCGGTTTTACCTGAAGAGCTTATGAAAATTCTAAGAGAAACCCTTGACGAAGAAGGAATTGGCGACGAAAGCAAACATCCGTTTGAACTGAAGTACAGGCAACATCTAAGCCACGTGGATTTTGAGACCTGCCCGCTGGTCATTAATGACGATGAGAGACGCCAGCTGCTAATGCAGGGATGGGAAAACATTTAGCGATGCCCTTCTTTTGCTCATAAGGGAGCTATACCTATGGATGAACGGCTAATAATAAGAGAAACACGCATTCCTCAGCTTAGAAGGAGCAGAACCGTTAGGATTTACCTGCCTCCAGATTACTTTAGCAATCAGGAAAGGCGTTATCCCGTCCTTTATATGCAGGATGGCCAAAATCTTTTTGAACCCAGCGTGCTTTCTGGTTATTCTTGGCAGGTCGATAAGACGTTGGACGATCTGTTCAACATGGGCAGTGATAAGTATGGCTTCATCGTCGTTGGCATTGACAGCAACACAGAAGGCACTAAACGGTTGGATGAGTACTGCCCGTGGCAGTGCCGCATCTATGAAACACCTGATGATCCGTGGAACTATGTGCTGGTGGACGGCGAAGGTGATGACTACTCTGCATACATCGTGGACACGCTAAAACCCGCTATTGATGAAGAATTTAGAACACTCTCAGACAGAGAGCATACTTTAGTGGCAGGCAGTTCCATGGGGGGTTTAATTTCCCTTTACATGGGACTCAAGTACAATGGCATATTTTCCAAAGTAGGCGCCTTCTCTACCGCATTGCTCTTCGCATACGATGAGATGGCAGATTTCATAAGCAGAGTGGAAATAGAAAACCCTTTGAGGGTGTGGATGTATGTGGGCGGAAACGAGGTAACAGACCCCGACAGACCTGATGAAGCAAGAGGCTTCTTAAACACAAACATAAGTATAAGCAAGCTTCTTCAAGAAAAGCTTGGTCCTGAAAATGCAACGCTAACGGTGGACCCCTTAGCTACCCACAGCGAAGAGTATTGGAGAGTCTACTTCAGAAAATTCATAAAGTGGGCTGCACAGGCATAAGCCCTGCAACCCACACGCACTTTTTTTATCTGTATTTCTCTTCAACTAAAGTGATGAGGTCTTTTCTCTCCAAAATTTCTTCAGGGACAAGCATGGTCACCGTAACAACGCCTGGCAAACGACCTATGCCAATTTCGCCTGTGATAGTGGCTCTGTTAAGCACTTCTCCATAAGGTATGCCCAAGAACTCTGAAGCACGTCTTAAACCGTTTTCCGTCGCATCATTTATGGTGGCTCCCGTCCCAACAAAGCTGAGTGGGTAACTTTCTTCTATCTGCTGTTGCCCCCATGCTTGTATAAGACCATAAGCTGCATCCATTTCTTCATCGCTAAATGGCTTAGCAACATCAGGAAGGTCTTCTACATTAGGTAGTATGATGGGGCCCTTAATCGTAACGCCTTTGAGCACCTTCACCTGCAAAGTGGCAATGCCTGCAACATCGGTGGTGTGTCCAGCAATTTCTCCATTGCCCTGCATGGCGTGCATGTCTCCCACATAGATGCCTGCACCTTTTACCTTAACCGGCACAATCACCACAGCACCTGGGCGAACCATCTTTATATCCATGTGTCCATCGGTTCTGTGTTCGTCGAGTTGTTCTTTGGTCATACCATATTCATGGGGAGCATTGATGAGCAGTTGACCAAAATCTCCTGCATTGTGCGAATCTGGGAATGGAATCGATGGTGTAGAACCAAGCTGACCCAAAAATGGTCGCATGCGCGCTACCGTACCAACCAAATCATGTGGAGCCATGACAACCACTGGATTTTGCACAGAGTTTGCCGGTGTCTGCATGTAATAGCGTGGGTCTTGTCCAATCTGGTCTGCTATTTCCTCAGAAACTGTGATGCCAATACCCTTCTGGTGGTCAAAAACAATAGTGTAACCGTTTTCTATCCTAAAAGGCGAAACGTCGGCACCGCAGACTGCACATCTTACGGCGTCAGGTCCTGTGCCTTCAATCCTTGTGTCAGGTCTAACGGTGCCGCAGTTCGGACACTTCTTTAATACGAATGGGTCACCTTCGTAGCGACCTTCCATAACCACGTCGTGCCCGGAAGCGGTGGCTAAAGATGTTACCTGCACCCCCTTAACATAGATGGCAACACTATCCCCCACTTCTGCACCTTCCACGTAAACAGGCTTTGCTACCTCGTGCCCGCCTTTCAGCTTTGGAGTAATCATGGGTCCCCAGCAACCCGGAGCCGTGTTGGCAATAATGTAGCCCTCATCTTTGACGAAATACTCCATCTCCTTATTTGGGTCAAGAATGCCGTCGGTGAATTTGTCCACATACACTACGGGCTTAAAATTCTTTTCCTCCATAAACTGTTCGCCTCCCTGAAGTTATTAAAATGAGGATTAACTCCCTCTATTATATAAGTTTGCGTATAGAAAGATACGCTATCAACATTTCATAGCTTTTGCTCATATATTGTTTTATATATGACTAAAGCGTTATAAAATAAGGCTAATATGGACGTTGTACTTATTGGAGCGGGGCGTGTTGCAGGAGCCTTTGCACCATTTTTGAAACAGCTTGGAACCTTAAGGGTGTGGAACAGAACACTGGAACATGCAGTAACCCTTGCACAAACTGTTCAGTGCAATGTTATAGAAAATGCTGATGATGTTAATGGTTATCTGGCATTCGTGTCTGTAACCGATAGCGCGCTCAGTGATGTGGCAAAAACCTTTAAGGGCAGATTCACCGTTGCTATACATACCAGTGGGTTTCACTCATCAAGTATTTTGAACGGCATGGCTGATAGCGTGGGATCTCTGCACCCATGGCTGCCCATACCAAGTCAGGACCCCAGCTTACTTCACGATGCCATCGCTACCTTTGAAGGCGACCAAACCGCATTGGATGTTGCCAGCGATTTGGCACGCCTTATTCCGCTAAGGCTGTTTACAATAGAGAGTGACAAAAAAGTTCTTTACCACACCGCAGCCGTGCTGCTTTCGAACTACGTAGATGCACTGATGATAAAAGGTGGAGAAATGCTTAACGAAGTAGGTCTTAAAGAAGACGAACGTGAAATCTTTGTAAAGGAAATCGTATCCACTACCATAGATAATTACATTAAAATGGGGAAAGAAAGCTTAACAGGACCAGCAGTAAGAAAAGATTTGAAGGTGGTAGAAGCTGAAGCAGCTGCGCTGAAGGGTGATTGGTCCATTGTTTACACGTTACTGGCAAATATTATTATGAAGGGGGATGTATGAACAGTGAACGCAGTACAGTTCAAGAAACTTAAAGGTACAAAGAAGATTATGATGCTCACATGCTACGACTACTCCTTCGCCAATGCTCTAGAGGAAACGGGCATGATTGACGCCCTGCTTGTGGGCGATTCACTGGGTAACGTGGTGCAGGGCCGAGACACAACGTTGCCGGTAACATTGGATCAGATGATTTACCACGCAGAGATGGTAAAACGCGGAGCTCCAAACACGTTTGTGGTTGCGGACATGACTTTTATGTCATATCAAGTGAGTTTAGAAGAAGCATTGCGAAACTGCGGTGCCGTAATGAAGAAAACAAACTGCGATGCAATTAAGCTGGAAGGCGGCGAAGAAATCGCCTACTTGGTAAGAAAACTCACAGAAATTGGCATACCCGTTATGGCTCACATTGGTGTTACACCACAAAGTGGAAAACTACTGGGTTATAGCAAACGCGGTCGGGAAGTATCAGATGCAGAGTATTTAAGACGCAGCGCAAAAGCGCTCAGCGATTCTGGTGCTTTCTCTATTGTTTTAGAAAATATCTCAGCGCCATTGGCACAAACCATTACACAGAGCATCGACATACCTACAATAGGCATAGGTTCAGGACCATATTGCGACGGACAAGTTCTTGTACTTTATGATTTTATCGGGCTAACAAAAAACAGGCCGCCATTTGCCAAAGCATATGTTAACTTAAGAGATGAGTTAAAAGCGGCGGCTGAAGCATACAGAAAGGATGCAGAAGAAAACGTAAAGTAACTTTATCCGCTTGACATTACAGGAGGCTTCTATAAAAAATGGAAATTATCACAGACGTTAAAACAATGAGACAGAAGGTAGCAGAGGCCAGACATGATGGAAAAACAGTGGGCCTCGTACCGACCATGGGTTACCTTCATGAAGGGCATCTGGCACTCATAGACGCGGCACGAACCCAAACAGACGTTGTGGTTGTGAGTGATTTTGTTAATCCCATGCAGTTTGGCCCTACAGAAGATTACCAGGTGTATCCCAGAGACTTAGATCATGATGCAAAATTGTGCGAAGAACACGGTGTGGAATATGTTTTCGCACCCACGGTAGAACAGATGTACCCCAAAGATTCGCGGCAAGTGGATGTTTTTGTCGATGTTAGAAATTTAGATAATAACTTGTGTGGACGCTTCCGCCCCGGGCATTTTCGCGGTGTGGTTACGGTGGTAAGCAAATTGTTCAACATTGTGCGCCCCGATAAAGCATTTTTTGGTATGAAAGACATTCAGCAGCTTCGCATCATTGAAGAAATGGTAAGAGACCTCAATATGGACATTGACATTGTGCCTGTTCCAACCGTTCGTGAACCATCAGGTTTGGCACTGTCTTCAAGAAACACATATCTGACAAAGGAAGAGCACGAAAAAGCTGCAGCAATTTATAAATCCTTGCAGATGGCGAAACAGCTTATAGAAGAAAAAGGCATACGTTCCGTTTCAGAAATTGTTAAGGCGTGCAGCACGTATTTAGCTGAAAAAGGTTTTAAAGTACAGTATTTTCAAATAGTTGATTATGATACATTACAGCTAATGCAAGAAACAAAAGGCAAAATCATTATTGCCACCGCCGTTTTCTTAGGTAAGGTGCGGCTTATAGACAATTTAGTAATGGAGGTGCAGTGAAAGTCATTCACGAAAAGCCATGACGATAACAGTATTGAAAAGTAAAGTTCATAATGCAAGGGTAACGGTGTGCAACGTAGAATATGAAGGAAGTTTGAGCTTAGATGAAGAGCTCATAAAAAAAGCCAATATGGTCCCTTACGAACGCATTTTGGTCGTTAATGTGTCAAATGGTGAGCGTTTTGAAACATACCTCATACCTGCTGAGGCAGGTTCAAAAGAAGTGGGCTTAAACGGGGCGGCAGCACGTTTAGCAGTGGTAGGCGACCCTGTAATCATC
This sequence comes from Coprothermobacter platensis DSM 11748, assembly GCF_000378005.1. Taxonomy (GTDB): domain Bacteria; phylum Coprothermobacterota; class Coprothermobacteria; order Coprothermobacterales; family Coprothermobacteraceae; genus Coprothermobacter; species Coprothermobacter platensis. The sequence goes on along the minus strand of NZ_KB899040.1, from coordinate 428,701 downwards.
ATGTCTTTCGCCCAAAAAGAACCCCAAGAACAGGTGAAAGCTACCATACTCATCATGGATGAACACAATAACGTAAAAGACATCAAAGAAGTAGACGTTTAAAAAAAAGACAGATTTGTTCTTATTTGAAATAAACCATGGTCACGCTGGTTCCGCCTTCGTTAGGTTCTGCGAAGCGGAATCGGCTGACATGGGGATGTTCTCTTAAGTACTCATGGATGGCACGCTGAAGAGTACCCGTTCCCCTGCCATGAATGATGTAAACATAAGGTAAGCCAGCAGCATAAGCCTGGTCAAGGTATTTATCCACACGTTCTAAGGCTTCATCAACCGTTAACCCGTGTACCTCCAGTTTCATCGGTACATCCTCGGTAACATTCACTTCAATGCCCCTATTGGATGTGCGATGGTGTTCTCTTTTAGGCTCAGCTTTGCTAAGCTCACTACGTGCAACCGTTGCTCTCAAAGGTCCTATTTGAACCTCAGCAGTGTCGTCGGAAAGGCTAAGTACTAATCCCAACTGTTTGAACTTGCTAACGTAGACGGTATCCCCTTCCCTGATTTCCATTACCACAGGTTCTTGACCACGCCCTGCAACGATTTCGGTGCCATTACCTTCTTTTACTGCCTCATCAAGCATATTTTTAATCTGCTCACGGATCTGATAAGCACGCTGATTTGCCTTATTCTGCTGGCTCAGCTCTTTAAGTAATTGCCTGCTCTGGTCATCTGCTTCTTGAAGCATACGCTTCGCTTTGGCACGCGTTTCCTCAAGTATTTTTCCTTTGCGCGACTCCAGTTGGTCCAACTCTTTGGTTAATTTTGCATTCTTTTCCTCAACTTCAGCCTGCAATTTAGAGATTTCCTTTTCCAACTCCTCATAGTGCTTCACTTTTTGCTGCAATTGTTCTATGAGTTTTTCCACACGTTCGTGGTCCTCTGAAAGTTTGGATCGAGCCGTATTTATGAAAAGATCAGGCATGCCATATTTTTGTGCAATTTCTAAAGCGTAAGACCTGCCAGGAACACCCATGTTTAGCTTGTAGAGTGGTTTCAGATTAGCCAAGTCGAAGTCCACTGATGCGTTTAATATTTCTGGTCTATCTGCCGCCAGTGTTTTCAAGCGCCATAAGTGGGTGGCTATGAAAAACTGAACCCGCCGCTGAACTAAGAAATCCACCAGCGCTTCGGCGATGGCTGCGCCCTCATCAGGGTCTGTCCCAGAGCCCAGTTCGTCGATGAGCACCAAATCACCAGAGTCAGCTTCTTCCACAATTATCTTTAGACGTGCTATGTGAGACGCGAAGGTAGACAAGCTACTTTCGATACTCTGCTGATCACCAATATCGGTGAAAATGCTGTCGTAAAGTGGCAGTTGGGCTTCTAAAGCAGGTACAGGCGCACCTATTTTTAAAAGTGCTGCAAACAAACCGATGGTTTTCAATGTAACAGTTTTACCACCCGTGTTTGGTCCACTCAGGATGACACCCACTTTGCCCGAAGGAACAACGATGTCCACAGGAACAACTTTATCGTGCGGGATGAGTGGATGACGTGCGCCTTTTATGCTTACCGTGCCTTCATCAGAAATGGTGGGTAATGTACCACGCACAGAAGAACCCCATTTTGCTTTAGCGTAGCTGGCATCGATTTCTGCCAGGATACGCAAAGATGTTTTAAGTTCTTCAGTGACAGGATACAGCTCAGCACATAAATCTTGGAAAATGCGATGTATTTCCTGATCCTCCAAAAACCGCAATTCTTCAAGCCTGTTATTCAAATCCACCACAGCAAAAGGCTCTACATAAGCTGTTTGCCCTGACCCAGACCAGTCGAGAACGATGCCACGCACAGACGACACATTAGAGTTCTTGACAGGTATGGCATAACGGTTTCCACGTTTTACTACGAGGCGGTCAGAAAGAAACCGCTGGTAGCGGTCCATTTCTTTTTGCAGCTTTTCTTGAATTTCTGATTGGACACGCTTTTGGTCGCGTCTTATATCGCTAAGTTTTCTGCTGGCATCGTCACGCACATAACCGCTCTCGTCAACCTTAGCTCGTACTTCAGAAACCCAATCGTCCAAAGGTACTATGCGTTTTGCCAAACCGCCCAGTAGCCCTTGTTCGGGCCCGACTTTATTTCTTAGTTGTGTAAGTACTTCCACCGCTTTAACAAAAGAGAGAAATTCTTCTATGGAAACGAATGCTTGTTTTTCAAGCAAAGAAATAATGGAATCCACATCAGGGACATAAAAAACAAAGGGGTCTACATTCTTCCGAATGAGTTCCCATGCCTCCTCTGTTTCTTTTAACCACTTTTCAACTTGTGCCCGTTCTGAAGATGGTTGGTGGCTATCCAAATAACGCTGGCCATAATCAGAAGCCGCACGACCTTTTATTTGAGAAACAATTTTGTCAAACTCAATGCTTGCTAAATCATCTCTCATGATCTTAAATGCCAGCCCGCCTTTTCCAATTTCGTGAGTACACGTTTCGCAACCTCGTCTACTTCTTCGCTGGTTATCGTGCGCTCATCCGTGCCAAGCCACATGCGCACCGTGACACTTTTCTCGTCAGCACCTATTTTTTCTCCACGGTACATGTCCACCACGCTCCAGCTTTTCACCAGCGGTTCTCCTTCAAACAGGGTGGCAAGCTTTCCGACCGGCTCAAACTGGGGCATAACCACAGAAAAATCACGCCAGCTTTGTGGAAAACGAAGCGGGAACTGCGGTTGTCTTTCTCCTGGCAGAGGCAAAGCATCGATGTCCAGCTCTGCAGCAAAGATGGGACCACGTACATCAAAAGCTTTTAACAGTGAAGGCTTTATTAGGCCCAAGTGCCCCACAACTTGACCAAGGCAGGTAATAGTACCACTAAACGACTCTGCATCAGCCCAATCTACCGGAGCATTTTCCCATTTTAGAGTCAAACCATAAGTGCGAGATAAGACGTTTTCTAACACACCTTTAAAATCACGGTATGTCCACGCTTGGCGTCTATCTGGTGCACTGTCAAAATAGGAACCTTTTACAAGAAAGCCGATGTGTCTGCGTTCTGACACATCATTATCACTTATGCGCTCAAAAACGGAACCAATCTCAAAGATGTGCACATTATCTTGGAAACGGTTTTGATTGAGTTGAGCTGCTTTAAGCAATGTTACAAGCAAAGTTGGCCGTAAAAATGCCAGTTCACGGCTTACAGGATTGTCCACGCTTACAGCATGCTTCATATCAAAATGCATTTCACTGGATAAACTCTGCATGTCCTTATCAGATACAAGAGATACCATGAAAACTTCCTGAAAATATATGGAAGCCGCTTTGCGCAGTTCATTTTCTTTGGTTATGGAGTCTTTTTCTTTGAACGGTACAAACTCTGTCAACGGTAATGATGGAATAGCATCATAACTCACAAACTTAACCAATTCATCAACTAAGTCTTCCGTTCGAACAATGTCCCATCGGTAAGAGGGCAAAACGAGTTGTTGGCTTTGTTCATCCACACGCCATTTTTTTGTGAGTATCATCTGCTCAAGATCGCTCTCACTGGCACACGCCAAGGTAACAATGCGCTTTGCATTGAACGGAACTGTTTTCTGTGAAGTTTCTTTCCCGGCAAACCAAAGCCCTTTAGCTGTGCCAGCTCCTAATTCTTGCATCAATTCCGCAAAAAGAAAGGCAAATGACGTCTGGCCACAAGGTGCCACGCCACGTTCATAAAGCATGCTGGCATCGGTTTTTACGCCGAGCTTTCGAGAGCTTTTCGCTACCTGAGAAGGAAGGAATGCTGCTACTTCTACAAGAACACGTTTTGTTTCATTACTTACAGAAGCGAACTTACCACCCATAACGCCGGCAACAGCTACAGGTTTATTGGCGTCAGCAATGACCATGCAGTTTTCATCTAAGGAAAATTCTTGGTCACTTAGTAATACAATTCTTTCACCCTGTGCTGCTTGCCTAACGATAATGCGGCCGCCTTCCAATTTATCATAATCAAAAGCGTGCATGGGCTGGCCATAGTAAAGAAGGAAATAATTCGTTAAGTCCACCACGTTGTTAATGGGCCGCTGGCCAAGACGTATGAGGTCATACTGGAGCCAAAAAGGACTTTCTTCTACGTGCACATCTTCCACAAGCAGCCCAGCATAGGCAGAACAGCCTTTTGTTTCAATGGTGACAAGACCGTTGCCTGGAGTAAAGCTGATGTGCGGCTCTGGTTCTTTTAAAACAAGACCCATGCCCAGCGCAATCTCCCGAGCCAAACCATAAAGGTGACTCAAGTCACCACGATTAGGCAAAACACTCAGTTTTATGGAAATGTCCGGAAGATGCAGAATGTCGCGAAGTGACCCTTCCATGGCTCCCTTGACAGTAAGAAGACCACCAGGGAGAACATGAAAAATATCAAAACCTTCGGGCAAGCCCGGAAGGTCTTCTTGCTTCAGCAGACGACCATTTTGCTGGTCAACAAGGACGTAAAGGGGCTCCGCTGGAACACTACTCAGATTTTCGTTTGGCAGGGGAAGAACATTCCTATCATTTAAGGTTACATAACAAGGGTCATCAAAAACCACCCTTTTAAGAAAGAAAGACGGATTTACATCAAAAGGAGTTTCTTCCTCTACTTCAACTTCCAAATGCTTTTCCAAGTAAGCTCTGACATCATTCCAGGAAACATGTTCGCCATCAATCCAGCAGTTTTTAAGTTGGTTAAAGCTAAATCTCATCGACATTCACCACCACGTTTACAAGGTCCGCAAGCATGTTAAAGCGACCCCAAAAAGTTTACGTCCCCTTCATAAAGGAGGCGTATATCGTTGATGCCATATTTGAGCATGGCCATGCGGTCGACACCCACACCAAAGGCAAAACCGCTAAACTGGTCAGGGTCAACACCAGCATATTCCAATACGGTTGGGTGCACCATACCCGCGCCAAGTATTTCAAGCCATCCTGTTCCGCCACAAACGCTGCATCCTTTCCCATCACAAAAGACACACTTTACATCCACCTCATTGCCGGGCTCTACAAAGGGAAAGTAGCTGGGACGGAAACGAACGGTAACATTTTTTTCGAAGTAAGCGCTGAGGAATGTTTCCAGTGTCCACTTAAGATGCCCTACTCCGATGGTCTTTCCCACAGCGAGGCAATCAAATTGATAAAACACTGGGTACTTACGTGCAGAAACCTCTTCGCGACGATAGACTCTGCCTGGAAGAATGGCTTTTATGGGAACGCCCCATGTTTGCATAGCCCTGACCTGCATGGCTGAAGAATGGGTACGCAGAACTTTCTCTCCAACAACCAACGTGTCCTGCATGTCACGAGCAGGATGGTAAGGAGGAAAGTTTAATGCTTCAAAGTTGTAGAAATCTGTTTCCAACTCAGGACCATCAAAAAAACTGAAACCCATGGATTTAAAAATCTCCATGAGTTCATCACGTGCTTTAAACAAAATGTGTTTGTTACCCAGTGGCGGTTTTTTGCCCTCTAAGGTGACATCGTTGTCAAAAAGGATACGCCGTCCACCACTAACTTCATTTGTCTGATTTGCGGTTTCGAGTTCTTTAATGGTCTCTTCTATGTGTTTTTTAAGATTGTTTACGTATTTACCAAAATCCCGACGCTCTTGGGGTGGCAACGTCGGGATTTTTTCCAAAAGCTTGGAAATCAAGCCTTTTTTCGACAGGTACTTGTTTTTAAGTTCTTCTAAGGGCAGACTGTGGAGGTCCTCATCAAAAGATTTTGATACGTTTTCGACCTCATCAGCTCCCTGCATCATTCGGCTACTGCCTCCTTGGCTTTCTCAACCAAAGCGGTAAAACCTTCCGGGTCAGTCACGGCAAGTTCAGCAAGCATCTTTCTATCGATTTGTATGCCTGCAGCTTTCAGACCGTGCATGAGATGAGAATACGTCACACCATTGTTTCTGGCAGCAGCGTTTATTCTGGTAATCCAGAGACTGCGCATATCACGTTTGCGCTGTCTCCTACCTCCAAAAGAGTCTTCACCAGCTTTTAAAACAGCTTCGTGCGCCTTTCTGTAAATGCGGTGAGAAGAGCCAAAATAACCCCTTGCCGCTTTTAGTACTTTCTTATGTCTTGCCCTTTGTGTAACACTACTTTTAACTCGCATTCAAGAACACCTCCTAAGGCCTGGGCAACAAATCTTGTACGTGGCCCAAATACGTTTCATCGATGACTTTTGGTGCTTTTAGTCTCCTAAGCCGGGAAGCACTTTTATGTCTTCTTAAGTGGTTCATGGCAGAACGGTACATATACTTTCCGGAACCAGTGATTTTAAAGCGTTTCTCCGCTGTCCTGCTGTTCTTCGGTTTTCCCATCTTTAGTTGCCTCCTTCTTTTTCTTCGGCCCTATCATAAAGTAGAAATTTCTGCCTTCCGCGCGGACATCTTGTTCAATCTGTCCCACGTCAGACAATTTTTCTGCAATGGACAACAATTTTTGACGAATCTGCTCTTCAAGAGCCCTTTCTCGGCCTCTAGGACGCAGGGTTACTTTTACCTTGTTTCCATCTTCCAGAAATTCCCTCATCTTCTTAATTTTTGTTTCCATGTCGTGTACATCTGTGCCTAAGCGAAGGCGAATCTCCTTCACTTCAATGACTGTCTGATTCTTTCGCGCTTCTTTAGCTTTCTTCGCCATTTCAAAGCGGTACTTGTCATAATCGATGAACCTGCACACGGGTGGATCAGCTGTGGGAGCAACCTCCACCAAATCGTAACCTCTGCTGCGTGCCATTCTAATAGCTTCTGCTGTGATGAAAACGCCCATTTGCTTTCCATTTTCGTCGACCACCCTGACTTTAGGCGATCTGATTTGCTCGTTAACCCTGGGACCTAAATCCTTAGGACTGCTTATGTTCTTCTACCTCCTTATGAAAAAGGTTTTGCATACTTCATATGCACAAATTAAAAAAGTGGGTGAAAGTATGCACCCACTGGCCCTCAACATATAAACCTATCAAGCATCACTAACTTTTACAGCCGATAGGTGAGGCACGGCGCCTACTTCCACTTTTCTTTTTCTGTCTTTGATTATAACATAAAGGCGTAAATACCTTCCCTATTGAGGCCATGTTAAAATGGAGCAGTATTTCCAGGAGGCTTATTACACACACGGGCATGCTAGAAGCCCGTTCATCGCTTAAAAATGGTGGGAGGTTGTTACTGTGTCTGGCAGTTCAATGAAGCGTGGTTTCACTTTAATGGAACTAATGGTTGTGTTGGCTATTATCTCTTTGCTAACGCTGACACTTTATCCATCGTACACACTTTCAAGGCAACGCGCAAACGTAAGCACATTGTTGGCTTCGTCGCCTAAAGTAATGCATTATTTAGAACTATATCAAATCGACCATGGGACATATCCTGTGGGCTCTCAAGCGTTAAGTACGGAATCGCCTCAAGCAAGCATTTCAGATGACATTTCAAACTACTACGAGAAAACCACACCATGGCCCTGGAACCACCAAAAAACGTTAGAAACATTTTTTGCTTATGAATCGGAAGATGGACACACGTTTGCCATATGCTGGCCATTGGACAAATCGGCGAACAAAGCGAGCTCTCAAAGCTCATTATTGACAAGTGCGCAAATGTTTTCTGAAGATGAAAAAGTGCCGGTAGTAACAGGCTTTGATTACGCTGTCTGTGCTACCAGCACCGCTGACCCATCAGTGGTTAAACTGCATTGAACCTTTTTCTGCTTTTTTAAAAGACACGCAAAGCTGAAAACTCACCGGTTAGCGGCTCATAAACTGCGCGATCCGGTAGCTCCAGATAACGTGCTGTTCCAGGCCGCACGGGCCTGTTAATATCGATGTGATAAGGGTTGAAACGTGACAAAAATTCTACAGTACGTCTAACGTCGGACAATTCATCATTTATGCCTTTCACAACCACGACCTCAAAATAGAGCTTTCCTTCATAATCTGATGCAAACTGTTCAATGCCATCTGCGACCTTTTTTGCAGTAAGCCCTTCCACCGGTTGATTCAACCGTTTAAACGCTTGTTCATCCATGGTTGAAAAGGTCAGTTTTACCGCCTCTGCCCTTCTTAACTCATCTTGTACATCTTTCATGTAAATGGTACTTCCATTACTCAGCACGATTACGGGTGTTTCATATTTAGCATGCAATGCATCGATGACCTCACCCATATTCGCAGCCAATGACGGTTCTCCTGCCCCTGAAAGCGCAAGATAGTCGGCCTCCTGAGTTGGGAATTTACGTAGCTCGCTGAGTACTTCTTCAACACTTACATAAGTCTTCCGTTCCAATGTATGAACATTTGTATGTACAGAAAGTTCACAAAAAACACAATCAAAAGAACAAACTTTTAAAGGAACCAAGCCAATTCCAATCGTTGTACCGAAACGTCTGCTTGTAACAGGACCATAGACTAAAGATTGTTTTTGTTCCCCCAAACTCAGCTCATTATTCAATGTTTTTCGTGTCCTCCTCAGTGTATTATTCACAATTAACAAGTATAAAGCCATGTATTCCTGTATCAAATGCCATAGCGAAATCAATGCGCCATTTTGCTGCGTATTACTTAATAATACTTCATATTACTATGCGTAATTCACCATTTATCCAAAAGCGTTTTTTGCATGCAAAAGTGCTAAAATTTAACGGAGATTTAACGATAATTCTCAAGGAGTGATACTGTGGACGAATATGCGAATCAACCCACTCTGGGTGCTGTAGTAACAAGAAACGAATTGGTGGAAAGTGTTCACTATGCAGATGCGGTAGTCGTTGATTGTTCAGGAAGATTGATTGCTTCCGCCGGATCACCTCAGCGCGTAACGTTTTTGCGCTCAGCATCAAAACCGCTACAAGTTTTACCTCTGCTCATGGATCATTTGGATGAAAAATACGGATTTACCACTGAAGAATTAGCTGTAATGTGCGCATCTCATGCAGGTACCTTGGAACACGTTTCGCTGGTGAGATCAGCTTTGGGGAAAATTGGTCTTGATGAAACATACTTGCAGTGTGGAATGCATGAACCCTTCGATAAACAAACAGCAGATTATATCAAAATCAACAACATTCCCCTCACACCTGCATTTCACAATTGTTCAGGCAAACACACGGCCATGTTAGCTCAATGCGTTTACAACAATTGGCCCGTAGAAACGTATTATTTGCCTGATCACCCCGTGCAGCAGCGCATTTTAAAAGTCGTTTCTTCCTTTTTCGAAATGCCAAAAGAACGCGTTAATATTGGCATAGATGGCTGTGGAGTACCCGTGTTTGGCGTTCCGTTGTTTAATGCAGCCTTGGCATTTGCTAAACTGGGAAAGCCAGAGGTTCTTCCGCAAGAATACCAAGAGCCAGCAAAAAAAGTAATCAATGCCATGACCACATATCCACATCTCATCGCTGGGCATGGACGCTTCGATACAGAGTTCATGCTGGCGTTCCATGGATCGTTCTTAACTAAAGGGGGAGCAGAAGCTGTCCAACTCATCTCTGTCGTTGGCAAAGGCATTGGTGTTGGGATAAAAGTCGTAGATGGAAGCAGCAGAGCTTTGGGGGCAATTTCTTTAGAGGTACTACGCCAGCTTGGTCTTATATCTTCAGAAGAATTGAACGAAGAGCCACTAAAACATCTTTATTGCCCACCCGTAGAAAACCACAGAAAAGAATTGGTGGGAAATATAAAACCAGTCATACAGCTAAAGATAGACCCAGGATGGAATCTACATTAGCTAAGGATGTCTTGTTCAGCTAATACAGAGCCGTCTAATGACTTGAGCATGACATGAAGCCCATCTAAAACTGCATAAGAAGGCACATTGTCTTTAGGTAAAGATGGGCTTCCTGGGTTTATGCGCAGGACCCCTTCATCGTCGTATTCCAGAACTTTGATATGCGTGTGACCGGACAAAACAGCTTGTGCTTTGTAAAACTTTCCCATTAACGGCTTATCTCCGTGATGTGCCAGTATGTGTACATCATCAGGCAGTACAACATGCACCACCGGGCTCATAGGCCATTTTATGAGCTCTTGATCGATGTCGGCATCCACATTGCCTTTTACCAATACTGCGTCGTCCAAACTATTAATGACGTTCACCAATTCCATAGGGTTGTAACCTTGGGGCAAAGGATTTCTTGGCCCATGATAAAGATAGTCGCCCAACAGAAGTGCCATGTCAAAAAACTGTTCCCTATCAAGTATGGTTTGAAAAGCTGTTACGCTTCCATGTAAGTCAGACGCAATTAGAATCTTCACAAAAAGCCACCTCCAGACAAGAGTTTATAAGCTTATAATATAACAAACAATCATGTGGCAATGATAAATGCCTATCAGTACATGTTAAAAGGAGGTAAAAAGCCATGGTCACACCAGGCATTGTAAATGAATACTTAAGAATTTTGAATCTCCAATTCCAATACAATGGTGCACAATGGGTCATACCTTTTCACCAAGATAATGTAGAAGTGGACCTCATGCTCATGCTTAGTGAAAACTTTTTGCGCTTCGAGGTACCTCTGATGGCTGAAGAAACCGTGTCCCAAGAACTTCTTAACCAGCTTTTTGAGATGAATTACCGCATAGCCATGGCAAAGTTTGCCATAGCTGACGACGGGATGATACGGCTTGTGTGCGATTTCCCCACAGTGAATTTGAGCTTTGAGGAGTTTCAAGTCTCTATGCAGATTGTAGTAACAGCAGCCTTCGATTTCATTCCGCAGATTGCCGCATTGAAGGCAAAACCCATAGGGTTCGAGGTTCCGAAGAACCAAAAGAACCAAATAATGTGATGATAAAACGATAGACGAGAACACGACGGCAAGGAGTGTGTGAGATACGATGGAAACGGTTAGCGTAAAAGATGTTGGAAGACACGAAGGCGAAGAAATACAACTTAAAGGTTGGATTCACACAAAAAGAGAGAAGGGAAAAATAGCTTTTGTGGTAATGCGTGATGGTTCTGGCTTCATACAAATTGTTCTTGAACAAGAAAAGTTGGAACCAGAACAGTGGAACCAACTTCATGAAGCTTCTTTAGAGAGTTCTATCATTGTTCGTGGGCTTGCTAAAAGTGAGCCACGGGCACCAGGCGGCTATGAAATTCATGCGTCTTTCTTAGAAGTGTTCCATACCACAAAAGACTGGCCATTGGGCAGAAAAGAACACGGCATCGAGTTTTTAGAAGACAACCGTCACCTTTGGATAAGGAGTAAAAGAGAAAGCGCCATACTTCGCATAAGAAACACCATAGAAAATGCCATGATTCAGTTCCTTAGCGACAACGGATTTTACAGGTTTGATACACCCATAATAACAACAGCTGCTGCAGAAGGAACCACCACACTGTTTGAAGTAGATTATCACGGTGACAAGGCATATTTGAGCCAAAGCGGACAACTGTACGCAGAAGCAGGAGCTATGGCTCTGGGCAAAGTCTACACGTTTGGCCCCACATTTAGAGCCGAAAAGAGCAAAACCAGACGTCATCTTCTCGAGTTCTGGATGATTGAGCCGGAAGCGGCTTGGTTTCAATATGAAGACAACCTTCAGCTTCAGGAACAATTTGTCACATACATTGTAAAGCGTGTGCTAAGTGAGAATGAAGCAGATTTGTCCATATTAGAAAGGCCGTTAGAACCATTGCAAAAAGTGGAACCTCCATTTCCCAGAATCACGTACACTGATGCTGTAGATCTTCTCAAGAAGAATGGCTTTGATGTACAGTGGGGAGATGACTTAGGCTCACCAGAGGAAACATTTTTAGCAAATTACTTTGATAAGCCTGTGTTTCTAACACATTTTCCTGCAAAGATAAAAGCTTTCTACATGCAACCTGACCCTGAAAACCCGGATGTCGTATTAGCAGCTGATTTGCTCGCACCAGAAGGATATGGTGAAATAATTGGAGGTAGCGAGCGTATACACGATTATGATTTGCTATTGCAAAAGATGAAGGAATTCAATCTCAATGAAGAACAATACCAGTGGTATTTAGATTTGAGACGTTATGGCTCTGTCCCCCACTCAGGGTTCGGCATAGGTTTAGAACGTACTGTGGCATGGATATGCAAGTTAGACCACATTAGAGAAACTATACCGTTCCCGCGGATGCTCCACAAACTCACGCCGTAAGGCGGAAGGAGGAACAAACGGGATGTTTCACATCGTAATCGACTCTGCAATTGATTTGCCAGAAGGAATGCATTACGACGATTTATCCATAGTGCCGCTGTATGTAAAGGTGGGAGACCGTCTTTTGAAAGACATGGTGGATATAAGTCGAGAAGAGTTTTTTGAAATACTCCCTACAGAATATGACCACATTTCCACCAGTCAGCCAAACCCTCAAGATTTCGTATCTGCCATAGAAACGGCAAAAGAAACAGATGTACTTGTTATGACTATAACCTCCAAAGTGAGCGGTACATACGCTTCTGCACTTTCTGCCGCACAGGAAAGCAATAAAAACGTCACTGTGTTCGACACATGGAACTTGTCCATGGGAGCCGGTGTGTTGGCGTTAGAAGCCATGAGCATGCGTGAAAAGGGCATGTCCATGGAAGAAGTTGTGAAAAACCTGTATGTGCTTCGTGAGCAAGTTCGCTTTACGCCTGTCATAGCAACGTTGAAGAACCTTGTACGTACTGGTAGAATATCGCGTTTTACTGGGATAGTTGGCGAAATGCTCAGAGTAAAACCACTGGTAGAATTAAGAGAAGGAGACATCGTGCCTGTGCGGAATGAACGCGGCAATCCATTCAATATTCTGAAAAAACTCGTAGATGAAGCGGAGAAACATGCCGATCGTTCTCACCCCTTTATCATAGGGTACACGGATTATGTCCCGGAAATTGAACAGTTGGTGAAAGAGCATAATGCACTGCTGGCTCGTGGAAACCCCATAGTGGGTGCTTATACAGGGAATAATACTTTTGCTGTAGCTTACATACAAAAACAAGAATGATAGCACGCTAAGAAAGGGGGCAACATCAAAGGGATGTTTCACATTGTGATAGACTCAGCGATTGACCACTTTGAAAATTACCCTGCCCTCAGTGTCGTTCCTGTTTATCTACGCATAGGTGAAAAGTTCTTAAAAGATCGTGTGGAGATAACACGGGACTATTTTTACAAGATTTTGTCCTCTGTGGTAAATAGCTTTACTACGAGCCAACCAACGCCAGAAGATTTTAAAGAAGTATTTGACAAGGTGCCGGAGAAAGATATATTGGTTCTTGACGTTTCATCAAAACTCAGTGGCACCGTCCAATCAGCTCAAAGCGCTGCATTGCAAACAGAAAAGAACATTATGGTAATGGATACACTCAGCGCCTCCATAGGAGGCGGAGTTTTAGCTCATATAGCCGTTCAGCTAAGAAAACAAGGAAAGACTATGCAAGAAACATATGAAGAACTTATGAAACTAAGAGATAGAGTGAATGTAATAGCGGTAATAGCGACGCTACAGAACTTGGTTAGGTTAGGACGCCTTCCCACTATTGCGGGTTTTGTGGGAGGCCTGTTGAAAACTGTTCCGCTTATCCAGGTAAAAGGTGGAGAAGTAAAACCGTTAAGAAACGAAAGAGGAAACCCATTTACGATTTTTAAAAAGTACGTAGAAGAAATAGCCAGCGATATCGATAACAGTTACCCAGTAGGCATGGCGTATACGGATTTGAATGAAGACATTATTACCCTGGCGCGTTCAAAAGGAGCATATTTATTGCAGGCAAGCCCGGTGATAGGTGCTTTCGTAGGAAACAATGCTTACGGCATTGCTTATGTTCGAAAAGGGAACCCTTAGACGTGTCGGCGGTTAGCATTGTAGTTGCCACAGATTTACATGGCCAGCTTTTACCCTTTGATTACGTGCACGGAAAAGCATTCCCCGGTGGCTTGACAAAAGTAAGTACCTTTCTAAAGAAACAACGCGAGAAGAACCCCACGCTCTTTTTTGACAACGGAGACGCATTTCAGGGCTCTCCCTTAACGTTCTACGCTCATAAGTTTTTTGGCAACAAAGTCAATCCAGTGGTAGAAGCATACAACGAATTAGAACTAAACGGAATGGCTGTGGGGAATCATGAATTCAACTATGGACTGAGATATTTAAAAGAAATTGAGAATCAATCACGATTCCCACTGCTGAGCGCCAATATTGAAGATGAAACAACAAACCAAACACGGTGGCTGCCTTTCAAGGTATATCGATTCGGAAATAAGAGCATAGGCGTTATAGCACTCACGACACCTGCCATAGAAGACTTCGATTTACCATGGAAATGGAAAGGCCTTCGCTTTGATGATCCAATAACTGTAGCAAAGAGGTTAGTCGCTCAATTAAAAGACCAGCAGGTCGATACGATTGTCGTCCTTGCACACTCTGGAATAGAGTATGACCCAATAAAACGGAGAAAAGTTTCTGAATCATCAAAAGAGAATTTCGTTTACGCGTTGGCTACCAAGGTCCCCGGCATTGACGTAATCGTTTTTGGTCACACACACAGGGCTTTCGGCCCAATAAAAGTTGGCAAAACCATAATCCTTCAACCAGCATCTTACGGCCGTGGTGTCGCTTTAATTGAAATCAATGATGGCCGCATAACAAATGTACAAAACGTAGATTTATATGGTGTCGAAGATGACCCGGCAATACTGGATATGTTTTGGGGCGAACATAGGAAAATTAACGACTGGATAAATGAAGTGATCGGCATTGCTTCAGAGGACTTTGTCAGTGATACATGGAAAATCTCTTCGGAACCAGTATCCAACTTGTACTTGGACGTATTACGCTATGCCACAGAAAATGAAATAACCATGCACCCCACTTCCCCTTTCGAACCAGCAGTAATTAGAAAAGGGTGGCTCACACGCAAGGACGCTTTCAACTTATACCCCTTTGAGAACGAGCCTGTAGTTCTAAAAATAAGTGGAGCCACTCTTAAAAAGGCACTGGAATGGAATGCCCGTTATTATTATCTGCTTTCTATCAGTCCCAAGTGGGTAAAACCTGTGAAGCATCCATTTGTAAAGCCATACAATTTTGAGACAATAGGTGGTGTGGAGGTTATATATGACCTGACAGAGCCTGAGGGATGCAGGGTGAGAAAAGCGAAATATATGGGAGCAGAAATCCATCAGAGGCAAAATTACTGGGTTAGCCTAACCAGTTACAGAGCTTCAGGAGCTGGTGGATTCGGCATGCTTAAGAACCAACCCATAGAGTTTTATTCCCCTACCCTGCTTAGAGACTATTTCGAACAATATTTGGCGGAAAAAGGTACAATTAGTCCGAGAAAGGAGAAAAACTGGTGGTTCGTGGCAAACTCGTTCACTCTGTCATAACGGTACTGCTTATTTTGGCTTTAGTAGCCAGCTTTTATGTGGAGCACATGATTCAAAATAATTGGGATTCGTTGGATCACTCAGTGATAGTTAGCATACTTTCACCTGTTGTTTCACGAACACTGAAGCCAAAAGACCTGGATAACTTCCCTGCTTATTCCTTTCCGGTGTTCAAAGTAGAAGAAATCAGTAAACTCATAGAAGCGCGTATTCAAGCATCTACATTAAAAACAGCCATTAATAGAAATCTTAGTGATAAGGATAGAACGACTATGAGTAGCTGCATTGTAGAATACTCTTACCTTTATTATGTTGACCCACTACTCACCACAGCGGTCATAGAACAAGAAAGTGGATTTAATCCAAAGGCAAAGAGCGTACAAGGTGCAGCTGGTCTGATGCAGATAATGCCAGCTCTATACGAAGAACTTAGGCCACAGTTGGGCCTTTCCAGTGACCCCACGGACATATGCAGCAATATTAAAGCAGGAACGTATTATTTATCAAAACGTATACAGCATTGGGACGGCAACACTTATTGGGGTCTTGTAGCATATTTTGCAGGCGACGGCGGCGTGGCAAAGATAAAAAAGGAAGGCAGCCAACTTTATGACAAAACCGGCACATCTACTCAGCAATATGCAAGTGCTATCTTAGGAAAACTGTACGAAAACTACTTAATCCTGGGAAGAGAATTCCCCGTTGATGCTGGAGCCTACACCGTAAACTTCGTTGTACGCTTCCTCCAATAACTCCGGCGTTACTTCGCTAAGAATGGTGTATCTGCCAGTGCGTGTCTGAGGCGCAATGGCTATGGCTTGCATGAAGGTTTCTTTGTCAACACCTAATGCGTCCAAAGTGGTGGGGAAACCAATGCGTTTTAAAAGCGACCTGTAATAACGATAATCAAGACCGTGCAATCTCAACGTATAAAACGCTGCTACACCCACTTGCAAACCATGCAAGCTATGCTTTGGAAACTTATCCAATGCGTGAGAAATCAGATGTTCTGCTCCACTGCTGGGCCTGCTATTGCCAGCAAGCACCATGGCCACTCCAGAAACCACCAAGCCTTCGACTAAAGCTTGGTAAAGATCATCGTTGTTTTCAATGGCCTCAAATAGATTTTCCACGGCATTCCTGCTCAGGTAAGCTGCCACTGGATCCACACGTTCAAAACCGCGTTCGGAAGCAAGCTTCCAATCTTCCAAAGCCGATAAATTAGAAAAAAGGTCTCCTATTCCGGCTAAGAATTGATTCTTTGGCTGATTACGTAATATGTTCAAGTCAGCCACAACACCAATGGGAGCCATGGCACCCATGGACTTTACATAATCACCAAAATCGATGACGGCTACAGGCGATGCTACGGCATCGTTGCTAGTGGCAGTAGGTACAGATAGGAAGGGCAAATTCAGCTCTGTAGCAGCCATTTTTGCCACATCGATGACTTTGCCACCACCGAAACCGATAAGCAAATCAGATCCAACAGAACGCGACTCCGCTTTAACTTTTTCCACATCGGCTATGCGATTCGTAGATACAGCTACACGGTGGTATGTGGAGAAAAACTTCTCGCCCAGAACCGCTGTGGCTCCGCTGCCGGTGACAACCAAAGGATGATGAAAAACCATATTGTACTGGGAAAGAACGTCTTTTATATCACCCATGACGTTCTCTCCGATAACCCAAAATATGGGTAAGCTAACCGCTTTGCTAAACATCCTTAGGTAAACCTCTCAAAGAATCGCTACTGGTTAATTCGGTAGCGATGTGTTTCGCTCTTTCCAAATCTTCGTGCGTATCAATTTCTGTCCAAAGTAAGCCATCGCAAAAAATGGGTAGCATGGGATGACTCTGGCAGAGAATGTTAAAAGCATCTTCGTACCATTTTTGCACTTCTCCACGATTCCACATGCCTTCAATGATAGAGAGCATTTTTGAACGGAGCCGCCTTGGAATGAAGGAAAATCCGATGTACTCACCAGCAGATTCCAGAGGGTCAATGAATTTTGAAAAAACGACAATCTTGTCATTTTCCAATTTCACTTTCATTTCCTCTTCCGCCGCTTTAACCGTTCCGTCAACCACGGCATAAGGCTCTGTACTTGGTGTTAATAGCCCATAAACGTTGTCTTGAGCGATAACATCAGAGTTTATTATGGCAATATCGTCATCAATTTGTTGAAAAGCGTGATACACCGTTAGGACATTGTTTGCCACACTCCAATAAGGGTTGTAAAGTATCTGTACATCTTTGCCCAGCAAAAACTGTTTCAGAACGTCATAACCGAACCCACCTACCACGGCTATGTCATGGCTATTTGCACCAGCACGTTGTAAACTTTCTATCTGCCATTGAACCAAGGGTTTGCCGAGAACTTCGACCATGGCTTTTGGCCGATCTTCAGTAAGCGGTTTTAAGCGTTTGCCTTCTCCTGCTGCTAATATGACAAATTTCAAGATTTCACCTCTCTTTTGCTATGTTAACATACTTCTTGTAAGCATAGGAGGTGCTGTATTCTTGGACAGTTTGCTATTGTCGCAAATTGCTTTAATGGCTCTGGGGCTAGCGTTAGTTTATCTTTCATATCGGTATGATTTGGAACCACTCCTTCTAATCCCCATTGGGTTTTTCATGTTCATAGTAAACATACCCAACAGCCCGTTGGCCGAACCGAATGGACTCATGGATCAAATGTTTGATGCGCTTATTAGGACAGAATTGTTGCCGCTCATCATCTTCATAGGCGTAGGCGCGATGATGGATTTCGGACCACTTATTGCTAATCCAAGTTACATGGTTTTGGGCTTGTTTTCACAGGTCGGTATTTTCATAGCGTTTTTTATTGCAATAAGTATGGGGTTTGATATTCCCAGCGCCGCATCCATAGCAAGCATAGGAACGGCAGATGGCCCTACATCCATTTATGTGGCTTCCAAGCTGAAGCCAGACTTGGTAGGTACGATATCCATGGCAGCTTACAGTTATGTTTCCATCGTACCTTTGCTTATACCACCTCTTTTAAGAGGATTGGTAACAAAGAATGAAATAAAAGCTCAAACTACAGCGCATTCTGAAGTATCCAGTTCGGCAAGAATGGTTTTCCCATTCATTGTCATTCTTACGGCAGGTTTGCTTGCTCCCATGTCACTTCCACTCTTGGGCTTTTTGGTTTTCGGTTATTTCCTTAAAGAAAATGGTAAAACGCTGTCACTTAAGGAAGCTGCCGAGGAAATACTGGCACCTGTTGCTACTATCTTCGTAGGGATGCTTATAGGTGGGTCTATAAGAGCAGAGACGTTCTTCCAGCTCCAAACACTGGCAATCATGGGCATAGGCTTATTAGCGTTCATAATAAACATTGCAGCAGGTATTTTGGTGGCAAAGTTCATGCACCTGTTTGATCATAACTTTAATCCCGCTCTGGGTGCTGCAGGAAACAGCGCATTCCCCATGGCAGCACGAGTTGTACACAAGTACGCACAAAAAAAGGAACCAGCCACATTTTTGCTCTTACCCGCGGTTAGTGCCAATGTGGCTGGCCAATTGGGCTCCGTATTTGCAGGTACGTTTTTGCTTCAGGTAGTCCTTTCAGGTATAACAAATCCTCTCGAAATTGGCTTGTTAGCTTTTA
Source organism: Coprothermobacter platensis DSM 11748 (assembly GCF_000378005.1). Classification (GTDB taxonomy): domain Bacteria; phylum Coprothermobacterota; class Coprothermobacteria; order Coprothermobacterales; family Coprothermobacteraceae; genus Coprothermobacter; species Coprothermobacter platensis. The sequence continues at coordinate 409,693 of NZ_KB899040.1, read as the reverse complement.
GCAGGAGCTTACTTGCTATGCTCGTTTTAGTCGTGATTTTTAGCGTGGTGAGAAAATGGAAATAACACCCTCTTTTCTACATAAACTGTATAGAGGTAAATGGGGAACGACTGTACGTGTTCCCATTTCTGGAAACTTACATGTTTATTACACGCCAGGTGTGGCACAACCATGCCAAGACATTGCCGCTGATAAAGAGTTAGTTTGGTCCTTGACAAACAGATGGAATACCATAGGTGTCATAAGCAATGGGACACGTATTCTGGGCTTAGGCGATATAGGGCCGGAAGCAGGTCTGCCTGTGATGGAAGGAAAAGCGGCTCTTTATAAGTACTATGCTGGGATAGACGCATTGCCACTTTGCATAAAGGCTTCATCTGAAGAAGGCATACTTTCTTTCGTAAGAGCCATTGAACCATCTCTGGGAGGCATCAATTTAGAAGATATAAAGCAGCCAGATGCTTTTCATGTGCTAACAGCAGCGCGTAACGATTTGGAAATACCTATCATCCATGATGACATGGAAGGCACCGCCATAGTCATACTTACAGCGCTTTTGTCTGCAGTAACGATGATGGGATTAAGGTTAGAAGACGAGAGAATCGTACTATTGGGCGCAGGATCAGCAAATATGGGCTTTCTCCAACTGTTGGACGCTCTCACTGGTGATGTGGGAAACGTGGTCGTCGTAGATAAAGACCAAACATATGGTTCAGATAATGCAAGCAATCACTGGATGTCATCACTGTTACGTAAAACGAATCTGGTCAAAAAGCATTCATTAGAACAAGCGCTGAAAGGCGCATCCATACTTATAGCCGCATCTCGACCTGGCCCTGGTGTATTCCCTGTAGAGTACATTAAGAATATGAAAAAGCCGAGAGCTGTGTTCTCGCTTGCCAACCCCATTCCAGAGATTTCGCGAGAAGAAGCAGAAAACGTCGGTGTAGACATATATGCTTCTGGACGGTCCGATGAACCAAACCAAGTGAATAATTCGCTTATATTTCCAGGTCTCATGTTAGGTTTACTGGTCACTCGTAAGCAGTATAATGCTGAAGTAGGCACTGACATTGCCAGTAGTTTGTCTCTATCTTCTTTAAGTGAGGGCAAACTTATACCTGCTATGGATTCAAACGTCCATGCACACATTGCTGAATGTGTAGTGAACCATTTTTCTTCCAAGGCAGATAGCAAACAAACCATAAAATGGAAAGATGAACTTTCTTGGAGGCTTAGTCGCGAACAAAAGTAGCATTGTGGTGAAAACGAAAGGAGGAACAATTCAAAAATGAAAGTACTTGCGGTGGATGTGGGTGGAACAAAAGTAGATATTGGCGTAATGCAAGATGGCACATTGATTTCTAAAGACAGGTTCTTGAACAGCCCAAACGGAAACATAGCGAGTTTAATCGCATCCTACGGCCAAGGCAGAGGAATAGATGCTGTGGGCATAGGTGTGGCAGGCCAAGTGAACTATGAAACAGGAAATGTAATATTTGCACGAAATTTGCGTTGGGAAAACTTCCCTCTGGGGAAACTCGTAGCCGATGAACTGAACATACCAGTGTTTGTAGAAAATGATGCGAACATCTTTGCACTGGGGGTATGGAAGTATGAATTTCATAATGAACCTCATGCGCTCCTGGGCATAACACTGGGAACTGGTATAGGTGGCGGCTTTGTTTACCGCGGAGAAGTTCTACGTTCCCCTCAAGGGGCAACACTGGAAATAGGACACATGGTCATAGAAGCAGGTGGGCCAAATTGTACTTGTGGTTCTGAAGGATGCTTAGAATCGTTAGCAGGTGGATGGGCATTGGAGAAGTGGTACAACGACCGCACAGGAGAAAAAGTTACCGGCGTCCAAATACATGAACGTGCCAGAGCCGGCGACCAAGAAGCCCTTTATCTGTATCAGCGTTTAGGTTATTACTTGGGGGTAGCCTCTGGATCATTGGCAAACATACTAAACCCAGAAATAATCGTTTTGGGCGGCAGCATCAGTAGTACTTATCCCCTTTGGAAGGACATTTACGCTCTTGAGTTCAAGAAGCGAGCACTTCCTCCATTAAAGGAGACAAAGACGGTGGTAAGTAATCTCAAAGATGCGGCACTGCTCGGTGCAGCAGCATTGGCAGAACAAGGTCTCACTCGATAATCTGCCCGTGAACAATTGGAATAGCATGCTTTAACGCAGGGTCGATAAGCTGGAAAATATCGGAAGCACCGTTTGGTGAACCCGGCAAATTCACCACTATGGTTTGTTGTATAACTCCAGCCTTAGCCCGCGATAATGCGGCGTTTGGTGTGCTTTTAAGAGAAAACATGAGTGCCATAAGAGGAATCCCGGGAATTTCTCTATCAACGACATCCATGGTAGCTTCAGGGGTGACGTCACGAGGCCCTACCCCAGTGCCTCCTGATGTTAAAATCAGGTCAACAGGTAGTTCACACCAACGCCGAATTTGTTCAGCGATCAATTGCCGTTCATCAGGTAGTATTCTTAACTCTTTTACAGCATAACCCAACTCTTCTGCCTTTGCTACAAGCAAAGGTCCTGTTTTGTCTTCACGTTCACCTCTAAAACTTCTGTCAGAGCATATGAGAATGCAACAGCTTAACGATGACTGCATGTTTTTATCACTCGCATTGTTCATGGTCAAGGCACCTCACATATATCTTCGACTGGTTAGGTAAAACTGCTCCTGCATGAATAGTTTTCCCACCTGAGATGATGACAGTAGGAGAAAACGCTACATCGGAAACCGGGTTCACCTGTTGTAAGGGCTTCACAGGCAATGTTTTGTCATTTATTGACAATAGTGAAACATCCTCAATGATGGCATCAGGGTCAACAGCCTTTACCATGTCGTAGCATGTGATACAACATGTAAAAGCTGCAAACCATACTCTTCGTATTATGTCGTCATAGTTGCCATCGACAACCATTCGTACGGTAAAGGTGAGTTCCGAAGGGCCCCAGTGATGATTTACCTCCATGTGATTGATGAAAACCTTTGTTCCAAAGAAACTATCACGTTTTGCCGCTAAAAAGGCTGATAAACGTGCTGTTTCCAGAAAAGGTCCCTTAGGCAGTTTCTCTGAAGAAACCAATTCGAATTTATCAGGTCTAAATGCTACAGTGCCTTTTGCACTTACTGTAAGCTGCATATGATTATGTCCCCCTCTTCAAGTTCAAAATCAGAGACTTTTTCTTCTCCATGATCAGTGAGCTTAAGCCAACCTTTTCCTACAACACGATACCATACACCTTTATCCAAACTGGTTTCTCCCTTTTTGTAAGTCTCTATCTTTCTATCCATAATGCCGGATTTCCCACCTTCCTTATGCGTGACAGCAGCAAATCCAAGATAAGGCAAATCCTGCATGAAACCTGTGGATGCCATGAGCGATTCAAGTTCCAGACCAGTTTTATAATCACAATGTATTTCTACTTCAACCATGTTGCCGTTTTTCTTAAACGTTGCATCCATGGGAGACATGGGCAGAGGATGTGCCATGGGGATAAACTCATGAGTAAGGGACATGGCCTTTCTTGCCAATCGTTTGTTGAACCGAGCTCCGAAAAGAACTGCCTTTGTACGCCTATGGGTAAGAAACTTCTCACCGATGTTTACCATTATGGCTTCATCATTTTTGAAATGACTAAACTCATGCATTATCGTTCAACCTCCTCACATCACCAACTAAATAAAGAGACCCGAAAACCAAGGCGTCTTCTTTGCAACGCAGTACATCGCTCTCATCACAGGTAGACGCAGAAACACCTTGCGTTTTCAAATAACTCACTATATTGGATGGATCTTCTGCCCTCTCATAAGGCATATGAACGGCATATATGTGAGTAGCGATGTCTATGAAATTCAGAAGTACGGATCGCCAATCTTTGTCTTTCATGGCTGCAAAAAAGATTGTCCACTTTTTCCCTGGATAATAAAGGTCCAGAGATTCTCTAAGCGCTTTTGCGGCATGTGCGTTGTGTGCTCCATCTAAAATCATCAAAGGATGCTCTCGAAGAGTTTCCATCCTTCCGGGCCAAAAAGCATTTTTGAGTCCCGTCTGTATGTCTTTCTTGCTAACCGTCAAGGCACTCCCATTAAGCGCAAGCACTGTTTGTATGGCAGCGCAGGCATTGTACCACTGATGAACCCCCTTGAGGCTAATCTCAAATGGAATGTTACCTCCGTAGCCACAAAATCCGTTATCGTACCAATAATCGCGCCCATAACGGTATACGTAGTCTTTATATTCCAGCGCTCGCCGTTCAAGAACTTCCGAAGCATCTTTGTCTGTGTTCCCTATGACAGCGATACTGTGGGGCCTAAAACCATAAGCGATAGTATGCGCAATCTGAGGCACAGTATTGCCCAATAGACGCATATGGTCTAATCCCACCGATGCAACCACCACAGCTTTCGCGGGAAGCAGATTTGTGGAATCATACTGCCCTTCTATGCCAACTTCGATTACGTTCCAATCGGTACGCTGTTCTTGAAAATAAAGCAACGCCACAGCCAATAGACGTTCAAAGACCGTAGGCATTTCGCCCGACAATGGACGCGCTTTTTCAGCACCTTGCATAACCTTAAGGTAAAGGCGAGCAAAATCCTCCTTGGGAATATCGTCATCCCCCACTCTTATTCGTTCCGTCCATTCTTCCAAATGCGGCGATATGAAACGACCCACTTTATAGTTCTGTTTCAGGATAGAATGCAGGTAACTACAAATACTGCCTTTACCGTCTGTACCTGTAACGATGATGTTCTTTGTACCAAATTGAGGTAAGCCCAGAACATCTAAAAGCGCGTCCATACGCGTTAATTCAGGAGTTCTACCGAACCACGGTGCTGTATCTAATTCATGAGTTATTTCTTCATAAGTGTCCATATTCGGATAATCAACCACCAATCTCTGACATATAGGGCCCCACCTCATTGGCGTTCCCATGAATAGGTTTCATAAGAATGGCCTCTGATAATACTTCTTTGGTTTTATCTGTACCTGCTTTTATGTCATCAAAAGCATCAAGCTTTTTATTGCTCAGAAGACACGGATAAATAGTTCCGTTACTGCTAACACGGAGTCTATTACACTGTTTGCACTGATTTAGATTAAAGAAACTTATAAAACCCACCTTTACGCCATCTTCTGTTACGAAGTACTGTGCAGGGCCGTCTGAACCGCTCACTTGTTCAACCGTCATTTTAGTAAACGCGCCCATCATTTCTTTTGCTTCAGAGATATTTCTAAACAAGGCAGAGAACGACGATTCATTTTTTGGCATCAATTCTATGAAACGTATGGGTATGCTTCTACTTTTGGAAAACATGATCAATTGTTTCATATCATCCGTTGTATGCCATGAAGTAAAAACCGTGTTTAATTTGACTTTCAATCCTGCATCCAAAGCACTATCTATGCCCGCAATGACATCTTCAACACGACCGCCGTTAGTGATGTTTCTGAATTTTTCAGCGTCTACAAAATCTAAACTTACGTTCACGCCATTTAATCCTGCATCAAACAGGGGCTTGGAAAGTTCATGGAGGAAGTAACCGTTGGTAGTCATATGAATGCTCAAACCCACAGGCTGAAGCATGGCCACCAATTGCTCGATGTGGCGGCGTAAAAGTGGCTCACCACCAGTCAAACGAACCTTTTTGAATCCGAGATCTTTCGCCGCTTTAACAATGTTCAATATGTCTTCAAACCTGAGCACTTGCTCACGTGGGAGGACATCCAAACGGTGGCTACAATAAAGGCACTGAAAGTTACACCTATCGGTTACGGAAATTCTTATGTAGTCAATATTTCGGCCGTAACTATCAAGCATGATTGCTCAATCGCTTATGAGCGTATAACCACCCATAGACGCTATAGTATCTTTAAAAGCTGTATCATTCATAACAGACCGAACATCTTCTGCCGTAGACGCATAATCGGGCAAGAAAAACAAATCATATTCTTCTTCCACAACAGGAATGAAGTCCAATCCCACCACATCTGCGGCAAACTTTATGCCCAAACCTACGTCCGCTACACCGCTTTCCACAGCCATGGCCACTCGAAGATGTGAAACCTCTTCATGATCGTAGCCTCTTATCACATCCGGGTTCACCTTTTCCAACTGCAACATATGATCCAATAAGACACGCGTTCCAGAACCTTTATCACGATTAACAAAGACAATATCAGGGCGGCACAAGTCTGAAACCGACATAACATGTTTCGGATTGCTTTTCTTAACCATGAATCCCTGCTGGCGTTTAACAAAAGGCACTTTTATAGCACCTTCCGGTGCCATACAGGTATTGTAGGAACCATCAGGGCACAGCAAATGCGCACCGGCTATGGCAGAAAAGCCACGCTTGATAAGTTGCAAAGCCGTAGATGAACCTGTGAATACATAGTTTATGAATACTCCATGTTTTCTCAATTCACTGAGCAAGAATTTCAATGCAATGTCATCAGATGCAACCAATAAAGGCCAATCTTCATACCGAGCCATCAGATTCACCTTCGTGCCTTCCATATAACCCTCCGAGTTGGCAGGTATGGCAAGCACGGCATTGGCGCTAACGACACTGGACATCGCTCCCGCTCCCCTGTTTAGTGGCATAAATACAGAAATGCCCTCAGCGGCTTTGCCTATAACGCCCCTGACAAACTCCACAACTCCACCTTCAGACGGAACTTTCCGACCCGTTAAGGCAGAAACATCATGGAACGGATGAGGAATAAAACCATAATATTCTTTCAACAGAGCGTCTAAGACAAAGTTTGAAACAGCCCAAGTAGATACGGGGAACCCGGGCATCGCCACAAAGGGTTTCCCCTTGTAACGTCCCAGCCATAAAGGCTTCCCTGGCCTGATGTTCACACCGTGTAGAAGAATATCTGCCTCACCATCCAATGAAGCGGAAAGAAACTGTGTGGTAACGTCTTTCTCTCCATATGAGGAACCCGCTATAGTCATAATAATATCCGCACTGCCAATGTTTTCATCAACAACCGATTTCAATGCCTCGAGGTCATTCTTTACAGGAGGGAGAACGCTAAAATCAAAATAATATTTTAGCTCTTCAGTTATGTAAACACTGTTTGTCTCGGGAATATTTCCTATTTCCAGATCTGTTTCTGGTGCAACAACTTCGTCACCAGTAGGAATAACAATAACTCGGGGCTTTTTTATAACTGGCACAGTAAAAACACCAGCTGCAAGCAGAAGCGCCAAATCCATGGGTTCAAGCCGGTGCAGAGCAGGAACCAGCAGATCGCCCTTTATAGCGTCTTCACCAATCTGTCTTACATTGTTTCCTTCAGCATGCGCTTTGAAAATGAGCTTCTTACCATTTTGTTCCACTACGTCCTCTAAAGGAATAACACAGTTCTCATTGGATTCAAGCGGATCACCAGTGTTTACAGCTCTATATGTCAAAAGTTCCCGTGGATTACTCTCAGAAGCACCGTAGCTTACGGAAGCATCCACTGCATACCCATCGTAAGCAGAAGCCACATAATGAGGTACGTTACGAGAAGCTAAAACATGGTCTGCTGTGATACGATTGAGGGCGACACGCGTGGGAACAACTTCAGTAACTCTCTGTGGTGCAAGGCTGGCTGCAATGCGCCGAGCCTCTTCTAAAGAAACCACATTATAATAAATCTTTCTTGAATTGCTCATAATAACAGTACCTCCACCAATTCTCCCATTTCCAGCCCCTCCTTTTCGGGAGGAACCCTGAGAAATCCGTCATTTCTTACCAAACTGCTAACCATAGCAGATTTAGAAAACACAGGCTCAACCCATAATTCTGCGGATGCATGGTCAAAATCAAGTTTCATGGGAATCCATTCTTCTACGCCTATTTTAGAAAAGACAGATGTTCTTAGCCGAGCTTTGAGAAGTGGTAGAGGTTTTATTTCTTCATTTCTCAGCGAACGCAGTAGCGGAAGAAGAATAAGTGAAGCAGAAACGTAGCAGGACATGGGATGACCAGGAAGACCTATGAAAACGCTGCTGCCCATAGAACCAATAATAGTCGGTTTCCCCGGTTTTATGGTAAAGCCATGCGCAATCAAAGTTCCGCCTTCATCTCTTAAAGCATTCACAACCAAATCGCGTACACCGGCCGAACTGCCACCTGTGAAAACTACAGCATTAAAATGTTCTGATGCTTCCTTAAGGGTTTGCTTCAACAACGTTATGTCATCAGGTATGATAGGACCACGCGTCGCAAGAAAACCATGGTCATTAAGCAATGCAGTTACACTGAAACTGTTTGCATCGTGATAACGACCTAAAGGGGCAGCCTCACTGGGTTCTACTATTTCATTACCTGTTGCCGCGACATACACCCTCAGTGGCGCATAAACACTCACATCGGTTTTCCCCAAATAGCTCAGTAGGCCAACTGCAGCAGCGTCGATAACATCACCTTGCTTAAGCACAGCATCACCATTTTTCATATCTTCGCCAGGCGATATAACATTTTCCAGTGGAGCTACAGTCTTAAATACTTCCACAAAGTTACCACTTTCTTCCGCATGTTCTATCATAACGACAGCATCAGCATCTTGGGGTAAAATTGCCCCTGTGGGAATGTACGCGCACTCTCCGGGAAGCAGTGTAAACGTGGGAACTTCATCCACAGCTATTGTCCCTACCTTTGTTAGAAGGGAAGGCCGTTCCACAGATGCTCCCTTTACATCTCGGCTTCTGACCGCGTAACCATCTACTTCGGAACGCGCTTTAGGAGGAATATCTTCTTCACAAATGACATCTTCCGCCAGTACATATCCCAAAGCATCTAATACTGACCGTTTTTGCTTTTCTATGCAGGGATGTGGCAATTGCTCGGCAATTTGTTTTATCTTCCCCTGATCAAACAAATTCAAAAAAGCCATAGAGATATTATGGCATATTGCCCATATGGTATGAACAACGAAACGGCATTGTATTTATTTGCAGCACATTTTTAGAATCACTAAGGGTTGAGCTGTATGGATCGGTAACGGCTGCTTGCTTCATGCGCCTTTTTATATTCCTCATCCAGTTGCTTTATAAAAGCATTTATATCATCAGTTTCATATAACGCAGGAGTAATTATACGTAAAAAACCTGAAGCAAACGACGCGACTCCACCTGCAATAGCATAGTTCTTTTCCATGCCATCCGTTGTCTTTACGGTAACCAAACCAACATCCAAGCTGGCAGCAAATGGACTATGACGTGATAGCACTCCCATGTAACCATCCACCAAAGGTAGGATGACTTCGTTTGCCTCAAAAAACTGAACCTGGTCAGAACTCACAATGTTTACCCTAAACATTAACGCCTGCCTCGCTTATATCGCCGATGTTGTACAATGCACTCTCTGGAACATTGTCCAGTTTTCCATCGATAATAGCTTTAAATCCTTCAACGGTTCTTTCCAGCGGGACATACTTTCCAGGCAAACCGGAGAATGACTCTGCCACGTAGAAAGGTTGGCTTAAGAACATTTGAATTTTCCTTGCGCGTAACACAACTTCACGGTCTTCCGGGCTCAACTCTTCCATACCCAAAAGGGCTATGATATCGCGAAGCTCTTCGTAACGCTGTAAGAACTCTTTAACACGACCGGCAACAGCCACGTGGTCTGCACCTACAATTTCTGGGTCAAGCATTTTTGAGCTGCTTTGTAAAGGATCAACGGCAGGATAGATTCCAATTTCTGTGAGCGCACGTGATAGCACAACAGAGGAATCCAAATGGCCGAATATGGTTGCCGGAGCAGGGTCTGTGATGTCATCAGCAGGAACGTAAACAGCCTGAACAGATGTAATGGCGCCTTCAGCTAAACTGTTGATGCGTTCTTCCACTTCAGCCACCTCTGAAAACAATGTTGGCTGATATCCCATGGCAGAAGGCATACGTCCCAGAAGTGTCGAGACCTCCATACCCGCCTGTGCATAACGGAATATATTATCCATGAACAAAAGCACTTCTCCGCCAAAATGACTCCGGAGATACTCTGCAACAGTGGCAGCAGTATAAGGAGTTATAGCTCTGACGCCAGGCGGTTCATTCATCTGACCAAAAATCATGACCAGATGGTCCATGACACCACTTTCCTGCATTTCTTCCCAAAGTTCTTGGCCTTCTCTGGTGCGTTCTCCCACACCAGCGAACACTGAATAACCACGATGGCGTGTGGCAACGTTGTGGATAAGTTCCATAACCAATACCGTTTTGCCAACGCCGGCTCCTCCAAAAAGCCCTATCTTACCACCGCGTGGGAATGGAGCGAGCAAATCCAGTGCTTTTATACCTGTTTCCAACACTGTAGAAACAGGAAGCACAGCAGTAACTTGAGGTGGCGGGTTAAAAACAGCCTTTTCTTCACCTTCAGGTGCTTCTTTTTTATCCAGTGGGTCACCAATACCAGACAAAATCCTACCTATGAGTTTCTCACTGAGCTTTATGGTCATGGATTTCCCCATGGCTTCGGCTTTGTCCCCTCTCCTTATTCCTTCTGTGGGGCCGAGAGCCACAGCTCTTATTTTGCCTTCGCCTAAGAGCGCACGGCATTCTACCATTATATTGCCCACCTTTATAAGTTCTCGCTCAGATGGGGTGTAATCACTAAACTCTATGTCCAAAACTGGACCATGAATACCTGTAACTTTACCCTCCATAATTCATACCACCTATAATGTCTTGAAGTTCTCTGGTAATACGTTCCTGACGAGTTCGTGTAATTTGAAGCCGAACTGCACCAGACAACTCTTTTGCCTTATCTTCAGCATGTGTCATAGCTGACCACCTCATATAAAACTCGCTAAATGCGGCTGTGTAGAAAGCGCGCAGCATCTCGGCCGTTAAGTAGGAACTCAAAACCTGATCAATAATGTCTTCAGGCTCACCTATGAGCTCGCCTTGACGTGCTTCGACTTCCAAATTTATGGGACTTATGCGCTGCGTAACAAACTGAGCATCTTTAGCAGGTACGGAACGTAGGAATACGAGCCACAACTCGGAAAATATCTCTTCTGTGATGCCAAGAAAATAATCCACCAGCAACGGCGTATTCTTCGATTGATACAAACCACCTATGTAATCCACTGGCTTAATGTCAAGCTGACCAAGTTTATCAGGTGCCAACGTCCCAATGCCGTAAACCTTATCATCACTGGTTACTTTAAGTGTCTTAATTCCTTCAGACACCAATTCGTTGTAATTACCGCACAAACCACCATCACTGTAGAATGCCAATACAACACGAGGCGCCGTAGAGGGGGTAGAGACAAACCTGGAAAGCTCTACTAATTCAGATGGTAGCAGCCCCAGCACAGACCCCACACTATCTCTTACAGCTTCCTCATATGTTTCCATCTTTTCAAAATCACGGCGCACAGCAGCCATGTAATAGCTGTTTATTATGCGCAAACCTCTGGAAATACGGCTCAAACCATCGATGGTATTAAGACGCCGTCTCAGGTCCATTAGACTGGCCAACTTGATTCGCCCTCTCTCCAGCCATGAGTATTAACTTTGTTGTTTCTTCATCTAACGGTTTACGCAGATCGACTTCTTTTAGTTGAGGAACCTGCGTTCGCAAGTACTCTCTGATGTTGTTCCAAACTTCTTTAACCTGGCCCACTTCCACGTTGTCGAAATAGCCTTCGTTGAGCAAGACGAGCAAAGCCGCCTGTTCCACCGAACTATAAAGTTCATGGGCTCCCTGAATGAGCAACCTTATTGTTCTTTCCCCACGGTTCAGTATTTTTTGAGAAGCATCATCCAAACGCCCTCCAAATTTTGTAAATTCAGAAAGCTCATCGTAACGAGCCAGTGTAGAACGCAGCCCAGAAGAAAGCTTCCTCACCGCAGGATATTGTGCCGATCCTCCAACACGAGATACCGAAAGCCCAATATTTACTGCAGGCCTTCTACCAGCATTGAATAAACCACTATCTAAGAAAAGCTGACCATCAGTGATAGATATCAAGTTAGTTGGTATGTATGCAGAAAAGTCGCCAAGCTGCGTCTCACATATAGGAAAAGCAGTTATGGAACCACCGTTTGTTATCTTTGCAGCGCGTTCCAGTAATCTGGAATGTGAATAGAATATATCACCAGGATAAGCCTCACGTCCAGGGGGACGACGCAGAATAAGAGTGAGCTCACGGTAGCTCACAGCATGCTTAGAAAGGTCATCATATACAATGATAACTTTCTTTCCCTGCTCCATAAAATACTCAGCTATGGAAGCACCGGCATAAGGAGCCAAGAAACGAACAATGGCAGGATCACTTGCGGCAGCTACAACCATGACTACTTGATCCATAACATCGTTGACCTTGAAGCTGTTAATAATAGCAGCCGTGTCTGAAACCTTTTGGCCAATACTTACGTAAACACCTATAACATCTTTTCCCTTTTGGTTGATCAATATATCCGTAGCTAACGTTGTCTTACCGACTTGTCTATCGCCCAATATGAGTTCACGCTGCCCATGACCAACAGGAATGAGCATGTCAATGGCAGCCACACCCGTTTCTACAGGCTCATTTACACGTGAACGCTCGTAAAGAGGTTTTGCAGGCCTTTCCACAGGATAAAGTTGAGAAGGAGTAAACGATGTTCCTTCCAAAATCCGACCTAGCGGATCGAGAACTTTACCCAACACCTCTTCTCCCACCGGGATGGCAGGTACGTTTCCTGTAGCCAGGCACAGTTCGTCAATGTGCGCATCACCATCAGTGACCACGACGTAGCACAGTTGTGAATCCACGTCCATAACCAGACCACGTGCTCCGCCTTCAAACTGTACATTTTCGTAATAACCGATATTGCCCAAACCTTCAATGGTGGCTATACCATCACGATAAGCCACCACTTTCCCATAAAACTTCTTTTCAATTTTCGGTTTTTGGACCGTAAGTTGGAAAGGCAATTTTTTAACTTCCAATGGTTCCTGCCTCCTCCAAAGTTATATAATCCCTAATCTGTTGAGCCAAAGAATACTCAACCATTTCTGCCTTCCATGAAAGCTTAAATCCAAGAATGAGCTCTTTATCCACCTCAAAAGAATCCACAGAAGCGCCTATTTGTTCCAGCAGTTGGCTAACTTCATTTTGCTCGTCATTATTGAGGGGGTGAGAACTTACAAAAGTATAGGCTCTGTCCTTGGATAAAAGAGGTTTTATCTTATCAAACTGTGATTCAAAAAGAAGCACAATGAACTTACCTTGCCCTACATCTCCAAAGAATGAATCATATACTTTTGCTACCGCATCTTTTATAACTTCGTCCACATTTTGAAGCGCATCACGGCGAATACGGTTTGCCTCATCTTTAGCAGCGTTTACAATCTGCTGGTAGACCGTTTCAGCTTTTTTCCGCGCATCGGCTTGTTCGCTTTCCTTAAATGCTTCGATTTCTTTCATGGCTTGTTCATAATACGTTCTTACTTCATACTCTAACTCCTGACGCTCGTGCTCTACCTGTTCTTCGCGAGAAGAGATCTGTAGCTCTTTCTGCTCTAAATCCTTCTCACGTTTCAGCCAAGAATCCTGCTGATCTTTTATGATCTTTAGCAACGGACCAAACAGGTAGCGCTGAAGTATCCAATAAAGAATAAGTAAGTTAATTATTGAAGCTGCGAGTGAAAACCAACTAAAGCTCATAACACATCACTCTACACTCCTGGTCTGACGAAGAGCATAAGAAACGCCACGGCCAAAACATAAATAACCAATGATTCGATGAAAGCGAAAGCAATAAGCGTCAAGCTTCTTATATCTCCTGATGCATCAGGTTGACGTGAAATTGCCTCAAACGCTTTACCCGCAGCAATACCCATGCCCAGCGCAGCCAGACCAGCCGCAATACCTAAAGGCCACCCAGCCGACAAGATGGCAGCAACAACATTAGTCATGTAAAAGACCTCCTTCTTCTAAAAATTCAGCAGTATAAGCCATACCCAGAGTCATAAAAATGTATGCCTGTATGAAACCGGTAAACATACTCAAACCGATAAGTGGAATAGGTGCAATCAACGGAACTAATAAAGAAATAACCGCTACAGCCAAATGTTCACCAGAAACGTTACCATAAAGACGGACGGAAAGAGAGAGCAAACGCGTTATGTGCTCCATCAAATTGAGAGGGAACATCCACCAAGCTGGCGTGAAAAACACACCCAAGTACTTTTTCCAGCCCATCTTTCGGATAGCAAATGCGTGTATCCAAACCAGAAGTAAAATAGCTAACCCCAACGTAACAGAGAGGTCACGTGTGGGGGCAATGAAGCCCGGCAATAAACCCAACCAATTGGCTGTCAGGATGTAGACAAAGAAGGATACCAAGAATGGCATCGCATCTTCCGCGTAATCACCAAGCAACTGCCTGCCATAAGAAATCAACCAGTTCCATAGAGCCATGACGGCGTAAGTCCATGTGTTACCTTTTTTAACCTGAGTACCCACATACCAACATAAAACCCAAAGAATAGCAGTAACTACAAAACTCCAATAGAAACTGTTAACCGAAAGTGTCAATTCATTGCCCATTTTTTACCCTTCCTCGACGATTAATATCTTTTATAAACACTCTAAAAGATAAGTAAATACCTATAAGTATAAAAGCTACCGTAAACGTAGGTAAGGTATGAACCCACTCATCCAGATAGTAGCCCACAACACCAAAAAGCCCCATAGAAACAAGTAATGTTATGCCAAATGTATAGGCATCGCTAAACGCTGCCCAAAAACGCCCTGTATTACCATCCACAGGTCTCTTTTTTTCTATTTTTCTAAACCTCTTCACCACGCCCACATTATAGAACGTTAAAGGATTTTAGTCAACGTTTATGTGTTATGATTCTGAAATCATTTTTAATGATTCATAACAAATAGATTCATGTTATATAATTCAACTAATTTGAAAGGAGGTAATACAACATTGGATGCTATCTGGAGCATATTGTGGCTCATTGTCATATTCTCAGCATTATCTCCTGCCATACATCAACGTTATCTTGAGGCCGCAAGGCAGTCTGTCATACACCAATTGGAGCGAAAGAGACGTTCAAGGTTGATTACCTTAATACATAGGCAAGAGAATGTTTCTTTATTGGGAGTTCCCATAGCGCGTTACATAACTATGGAGGATTCTGAAGCCGTACTAACAGCTATAAGAAGTACACCGCCTAACGTCCCTATCGATTTAGTGCTGCATACACCTGGCGGTTTAGTTTTGGCTGCAGAGCAAATCGCAAGGGCTCTTTACAACCATCCTGCCAAGACAACGGTGATAATACCTCATTACGCCATGAGCGGCGGAACGCTTATCGCTTTAGCAGCAGACGAAATCATCATGGATAAGCATGCTGTGATAGGACCGCTAGATCCACAAATAAATAACATGCCAGCAGCCAGCATCGTTAGGGCAGTAAAAGAAAAAGGCGTTCAAAATGTAGATGACGAAACACTTATACTGGCAGATATCAGCGAAAAAGCACTGGAACAAGTAAAAAACACGGTAAGAGATCTACTGAATAAGCACATGGATGATGAGAAGGCTGAAGAAGTAGCAGACCTTTTATGTCAAGGTCACTTCACCCATGATAACCCGATTTTTCCTGAACAGGCGAAAGCTTTAAACCTAAATGTAAATACGAACATCCCTTCAGAAGTATTCGATCTGCTAATGCTGTATCCACAACCAGGTGCATCTCAACGGTCAGTATCTTATACCAGGAGCGATGAGTCTTTAGACAATGTTCCCACTATTCGATATAAATAGGCGCCGCACATTTCCTTTTTGGACAATAGCAATAATCATCATCAATGTTGTGGTTTATATTTTCGTTCAGCCATACCTTCCCGATTCTTACTACATAAGCCCACAGAAGTTCTTAGCTATGACCAGCGTTAATCCCCTAGATATAAACGCATGGTGGTTGCTGTTTCTTAGTATGTGGTTCCACGGTAGTTTATATCATTTGCTTTCCAATATGTGGTTCTTGTACATATTTGGAGACAACTTAGAATCTGACTTAGGAAAATTCTATGTTCCTTTTTATCTCATAGGCGGCATGGTAGCAGGCTTGACCCACATATTTATGATGCCTAACAGTGCAGATTTCTTTATAGGCGCTTCAGGAGCTATATCGGCAGTTATGGGAGCATACCTTGTCTTTTATCCGCGGGCTCGCATCGCATCATTGGTCTTTTTAGTTTTCTTTATAACTATCATAGAATTACCTGCATGGTTTTGGCTTCTTTTCTGGTTCTTCCAAGGCAATGTTCTTCCAACATTGTTAAACTCCATGGATTATGTGGCATATTGGGCACACATAGGTGGTTTCGTTTTCGGTGTAGTGTTTGGTCTCATAGCTCTTCCGCTGATTAGGCGGGAAAAAAGCCAACGTTATGATGCACCGTACCGCTGGTAGAAAGACGTTGGAAGTATGCTTCTGAAACCTCAGGATAAATTACTCCCATTAGACTGGGACAGTATTTTCGACAATGATGGACCCTTGGCAGTAGAAATAGGATTTGGCAACGGTAAGTTTATGGAACAGTTGGTAGAAACCGGCGAAAGAGTAGTCGGCTTTGAAGTTTCTTTGGTAAGTATAGAGAAAGCTCTAAAAACAGCAGACAAGAATAGAACAGCACTGATTTTTATGGATGGTGTATGGGGCGTTAGAGAACTTTTTGCCCCAGAATCCATAGACCATATTTTCGTAAACTTTCCCCTTCCATGGCCAGAAAAGAAACATGCCGACAGGAGACTTTTTACTTTGCCAAAACTTCAGATTTATTGCTCACGTCTCAAACACAATGGTACTATTACATTGCAAACAGACGTAGAACAGTATGCAGAGGAAGCAATGAACAATGCTCAAAAAAGTGGCTTATTCAATGTTAGTGCATACCATATAAGGAATAACGTACAGATAAGAACAAAATACGAAGAAAAATGGATAAACCAAGGAAAGAGAATATATACTGTGTCACTGCAAAAGGCAAAACACGTTTCGGTAAAACCATACATAATACAGGAGGTTGTAATGCCACACGCTGTGATCAAAAACATAACAGGAACAGTTAGAGAGAAAACCGTTAAAACAAACTTTGGAACAATAAGAATGTGGCCTGCTTACAAAAACGAAGAAGGAACATTGCTCATCCCAGCAATAGTGAGTGACGATGACTTTGTGGGTGTTTCTCTGCAACAGCACGTTTATGTGGCTGTGGCATCCCACGAAGATGGTTTTATCGTAAAGTTAGACAATCACAGCGATGTGTTCAAAACAGAAAATGTGAAAGCACTCATTTGGATAATTGCCCATGAACTATCCAACGATATAGCAAGAATAAACGTTAACTCACCATCATATGTGGAAGAACATGCGCTTTGAAAGTTCCTGCATAACGCTGTAATTGGTCAAATCTAAGCCCACAGGCGTAAGTGTAACAAAACCCTGATTAAGAAGTTCGTAATCTCCTTCTTGCCCTTCATCTCCTTTTGACCGTTCTCCGGTTACCCAATAATAAACTTGTCCTCTGGGGTCCTCACGTCTTTGCACCCTGTTAGTCCACCCATGCTTGCTCATATGTGCCCAAGCCACTCCTTTTATTTCTTCCATGGGTAACGCAGGTACGTTTATATTCATAACCCAATCTTTGCTAAGTACGTTTAGAAGCCCCTGTTCCATCAAAGAAACTAATATGTCAGCGCTGTTTTCTAAGAAAGGACGCTCTATACCTTCAGAAGAAATAGCTATGGCAGGCTTTCCATTGATTACTGCTTCAGACGCTGCTCCAACAGTACCCGAATAAAGCACATCTATGCCGCAATTAGTGCCCAAATTAATGCCACTGATTACCAAATCGGCATCTGGGACAATGTCGTTTAAACCAACAAGGACACAATCTGCTGGTGAACCATCCACTATTGAGAATCCCTCAAACCCGTTTGGCATGTGCGTCTTTCTCAATCTAAGAATGGAGTCTAAAGTAAGAGAATGACTTGTAGCGTTTTTCGTACGGTCCGGAGCTACAACCGTTAATTCAGCTTTACCCCATTTTAGTAAGCGAGAAACCAAAATATTGATTCCATCAGCGAAAATCCCGTCATCATCCGCTATGAGTATTTTCACGTGTACCTCCTTAATATTTTTTATTTATTTATAGTTCTTCAATTATGCCAAGAACTTGTGCCAGCTTTTCTGAAAACTCACCTGTCTTTTCATGAAACACAAAGTCGGCTCTATCATCATAAGGTGTTGCTAATAAGTTTACTACGACTAATTTATGTGCCAAAGACGGAAGCTCGGCCACAGGATAGACTTCCAAACTGCTCCCCATAACGATCATAAGATCGCTTTCTTTTGCTTCATTTAAGGCATCGAAAAATTGGGGAGGCATAGGGTCTTCAAACAAAACCACATCTGGTCTAAGCATGCCTCCACAAGCAGAACATGTGGGTACCTTGATACCATTTTGATATTGTTTCCAGGCTTCCTCCAGAGGATACTTCTTGTGACATCTCATGCAGGTAACAGTATCGAGAGTACCGTGTACTTCATAAACCTTTTTGTTACCTGCCTTTTTGTGCAAACCATCGATATTTTGCGTTATCACGGCCTTCACAATTCCCATTTCTTCCAAACGTGCCAGCAATTTATGAGCCACGTTAGGCTCGGCGGCTTTATATTCCATCCACATGGGCAGATTGAAAGACCAGAACGTGTCAGGACTTGATAACAAAGTGGAACGGCTTACATACTTTATAGGGTCATACTTTTTCCAAAGGCCTTCTGGTCCTCGGTAGTCAGGGATACCACTTTCAGTGCTGATGCCCGCTCCCGTCAATGCCACGGCATGCGAGCTCTCTTTGAGCAATTGAGCAACCGCTTCATAATCGGAGGTTTCATTCACCACAACGCATCACCTTCGAACACATTGTATAACAGGCCCATGGACTATGGTTGCCCTTGAAATTTTAACAGTGTTAAGTTAACATTATTAAGAAGAAGGTGGTGGTAGAAATGGAGAATCAATCCGAAACAATTCTTGTAGTGGAGGATGATAGAAATATTTTAGATGCTATTGAACGAAAGCTAACAAAGGAAGGTTTCAAAGTTATCAAGGCAATGAACGGTAAAGAAGCGTTGGAGAAATTCTACGCCCACCAGCCAAACTTAGTGCTCTTAGACCTCATGCTCCCTCTTGTAGATGGTAAAGAGATTTTAAAGGAGATTAGAAGCCAATACGACACACCAATAATCGTTGTTACTGCAAGAGAAGAAGAAGTTGACCGCATTCTTGGGTTAGAGTTAGGTGCTGACGACTACATTACGAAACCTTTTAGCTTACCAGAATTGGTGGCTCGGGTACGTGCAGTGTTGCGCAGAACTTATGGTATGAAAAAGACCGTGGGAGAACGTCGTTTAGTTTGCGATGACATCGCACTGGATCTTCGCGGTCATGAGTTACGCGTTAACAACCGCGTATACCTGCTACCTAAGAAGCAGTTCGAACTTCTCAGAATACTCATGTCGAGAGCCGGAGAAGTACTCGCCAGAGAGTACTTGCTGAACGAAATATGGGGCAGCGATTACTATGGCGATAAGCGTACCTTGGACGTTCATATTAAGTGGCTGCGCGACAAAATCGAACCCAATCCAAATGAACCCAAATACATTTTGACCGTACGCGGGGTTGGGTATAAATTCAACGGAGAGGTAAGAAAAGAATAGTGGATATTGGTATCGTAATAATCGCAGTTGTAGCGATATTAGCAGTTGTAATTCTGTTTCGCACCGTCAATGTGGAAGATAAATCTGATGAAAAAAGCACGTCCAACGTTTTAGAAAACTTGCCTGTGCCATCATTCGTCTTAGACAGTGATTTCCGCATAGTAAACTACAACAAGCAGTTTGAGTCTTTAGTAGGAAATGTGCCTACGGACAAATTCTTATATGAACTTTTCAAAGACCACAAGGTTATTGATGCACTCCAGGAGTGCAGAGAGAATGGGACATCGTCTACGCCATTTTATTTGAAGCCTTCTGCTGAAAAGCGTTCTTATTATCTGCATTTGAAGAGAACAGATAGTGAAATTACTGGCGTTATTGAGGAATGTGCCCATGGCAGCAGCAAAGAGGATGTGGAACTTTATCAGAAGATGCTGCACGAACTTAAAACTCCTTTGAGCTCTATAAGGCTTATGCTTGAACTTTTGGAAGAAGAGGATGACACAGAACAGCGCAATGATTTGATAAGACGTATTATCGACGAAATGGACAGATTAAATCAACTTACCAGTGACTTGGCACTTCTCGTAAAAATGGATCGCGGTTTAGTCGACCGTATGGACAAAGTTAATTTGGGAAGTTTAATCGGCGAAGTGATTTGGCAAATGAATGTATTGGCCGATAATAAAAAAGTTTCTATCGAAGCAGATTTACCTGCTAACGATGTTTTTGTTGTAGGCAGCAAGAGTTTGTTAAAATCGTTATTCCTTAATCTGCTGGACAACGCTCTCAAGTACAGCCCAGAAAAATCCAAAATAACGGTGACCATGGCAGAACAGGAAGAAAATGTCGTCATAACAGTTGCCGACCAAGGTGAAGGAATACCTGAAGATCAGCAGGAAAAAGTTTTTAAGGACTTTTACAGAGCCACAAACAAGGCTGACGGACTGGGCTTAGGGTTAGGCATAGCTCTGGAAGTTGTTAAGTTCCACGATGGAAGGCTTTGGCTTGAAGAAAACGAACCACATGGTCTAAAGGTAAATGTCGCTCTTAAAAAAGCTTAATGCATAAACACCCTGGGTGTGAGTTATAATTTTTTTGTGAAGTCAGCAGTTAATATGCTTGAGGAAAGACTCATTTATCTTTCTTCTTTAGCAAGAGACATTTGCATCGCAGTTTTGGAAGCCGTAGAGAAGAAGAATCCTGCCGAAGCAAATAGTGTACTTGCCATGGATGAAAAGGTGGACGCACTTAATAGGAGCATCCAAGAGGCCGTACTTCAGACAGCCAGAGAGTGCCCCGAGGATATTACATCAGTAATTATCATAGGAAAAATTGCTCAGGATATAGAACGTCTTGTAGACCACTCCATGAACGTAGCACGCATTGCCATCGACCCGACTGTGCCCAGCCAGAACTACGATTTTTACGCATTGACGTTTAAGCGCATGGGCGAAATTGTGGTAGAAATGCTTGGCGAAGCCATAGATGCTTTCTTAAATCGGGACCCAGAAGCTGCTGCTCAAGTAGCTAAGAAGGATGATGTTCTTGATACTATCTACGCAGATGCAAAAAAACGGCTTAGAAGCGGTCAAGAAGGTTTGAAGTTAGAAGAGACCATTGATTTAATGCTCGCAGCCAAACACCTTGAACGTATGGGCGACTATGTGACAAACATCTGCGAATACACGTCCATGGCTGTAACAGGTCTGCAAACCGATCTTAACTAACCTTTTTCTCATAATGTTATTCTTGCCCAAATAAGCGTGCTATAACAAAAAAAACTCGCCCACTGTGTAAATGCAGGCGAGTTTGGTGCCAAACTCACATACAAGCAGTAGTTTAAGCCATGGTCCATCCGCCGTCTACGGGAATGGTAGCTCCAGTAATATAAGCAGAAAGGTCAGATGCTAAAAACAACGCTGCCTTTGCTATATCATCGGGCTGACCAAATCTTCCCATAGGTATGGGCGCCAAGAACATATTGCGTAGTTGCTCGTTAGCCAAAACATCCTTTGTAATTGCTGTTTCAGACGTTCCAGGACATATGCAGTTTGCCCTTATCCCCGCTTTGGCAAAATCTACTGCCACAGCTCTGGTGAGGGAAACCACCCCTCCTTTTGAGGCAGCATAAGCAATAGCTTCTGGGAAACCTATGAGGGCCGCTGCCGATGCCGTATTTATGATCACTCCTCCACCATTCTTCTTCATTTCAGGAATCGCATACTTGCACCCGAAGAATACACCTCTTAAATTGACATTGATAATTCTGTCCCAATCTTCGGTTTTCTGCTCTTCGGCATTTCCCGGTACGTAAATACCTGCGTTATTGAAAATAATGTCTAGTTTTCCAAAAGCTTTAACAGCTTCATCCACGAAATGCTTGACGTCTTCTTCTTTAGACACATCAGCTTTTACATAAATGGCTTGTCCCCCAGCATTCTTAATATCTTCTGCTGTTTGTCTGGCCCCTTCTTCGTTGTAATCCACTACAACAACTTTGGCTCCCTCTTTTGCAAAAAGAAGTGAAGTTGCTCTACCAAAACCCGAACCACCACCAGTAACGATTGCAACCTTACCTTCTAACAGCATAATCACAAGACCTCCTCTGTTATTAGAATCTTTAAATATTATAAGTCGTGACAAAGGAGGTTAAACATAGCTAATAAAAAAAGGAAGCTCCACCATCCAGAAGTGATAGAGCTTCCTCAAACATGTCCACTGTTACTACAAGGCAAAAAAATTACTTGTTTATCGTTTGTTTTATGACATCAGCCAAGATCTTTATACCCTTGTCAATATCTTCAACTTTTGGTTGGCTAAAGTTTAATCTGGCCGTGTTTTTACCTTGGCCGTTAGCAAAGAATGCTGACCCACGTACATAAACAACTTTGTTCTCGATTGCCTTATCAAATAACTGATCGCAATCAACTTGTTCAGGTACTACCAGCCATACGAAGAAACCGCCTTTGGGCTTGCTCCAGTATACCCCAGGAATGTCTGACATGTATTTGTCCAGTG
Source organism: Coprothermobacter platensis DSM 11748 (assembly GCF_000378005.1). Lineage (GTDB taxonomy): Bacteria > Coprothermobacterota > Coprothermobacteria > Coprothermobacterales > Coprothermobacteraceae > Coprothermobacter > Coprothermobacter platensis. The sequence continues at coordinate 386,894 of NZ_KB899040.1, read as the reverse complement.
CCTCTAACATGGCAGCATGCTTTACTTTATATATTTTTCTCATGGCTTCTATGTGGTCAAAGAAATAGTCTTTTTGCATATAAAGGTACGTGACATACTGCATGAATGCACCGGTGCAAAGGTCGGCTCCTTGCTTTGCTATAGCGATGCGTCTAATAATATCTTTGTTCGCTACAATCCAACCTAAGCGGAAGCCAGGCACAAATGTTTTCGAAAAGGTGCTTAGATAGACCACGTGTTCACTAGTATCAAAAGACTTTATGCAAGGCGGACGTTCTCCTTCATATACCAGATAACTATATGGGTCATCTTCTACAAGTAGGAAATCCTCCCTCTCGGCGATTTCAACTAAGCGTTTCCGCCTTTCTAAGCTAAGCGTATAGCCTGCGGGATTTTGGAACGTCGGAATCACATAGAGAAACTTCACACGTTTTCCTTGCTTCTTTAAATCGCGCACAATTTCTTCAAGCTTTTCAGGAATGACACCATTTTCATCCGTGGGAACAGAAACATATTCAGGACCAAACGGATCAAAGGCAGATAGAGCACCCAAATAAGTTGGCGCCTCCACCAATACCACATCTCCAGGGTCAATAAGAACAAGACCCACTAAGAACAAAGACTGCTGGCTCGCTGTTGTTATAATGATGTTTTCTTCCCCTTGGCCTTTAACATTTTCATGTTCAGCCATGAAGTCAACAAGGTAACGTCGAAGTTCTGGTACGCCCTCGGTAGCGCTGTACTGCAAACCTTTTTTTCCATATTTGTCCAAAGCCTCTGTCATTACTTCTTTGAGCCGTTCAATGGGAAAGACATCTGGATCAGGATAACCCCCTGCAAAGGATATGAAATTAGGATCTCCAGAATATTTAAATATTTCTCTAATTGCGGAGGGTTTGAGGCTCGCCCCGCGCTCGCTTATAAAGTTCTTGGCGTCCATAGTTCTACCTCCTTAACTTAATCATGAGACAACATCATTATAACATGCAGTTAAAACAAAAGATTAAGCTTTAAGGATTTTCGATAGAAATTGCTTAGCCCTGTCTGTTTTAGGACCATTTTCAAAAAAGGTGCGAGCCTCTTCTTCTTCGATGACACGGCCATCTTCAAGAAACATGATTCTGGTGCCCACTTCTTTTGCAAAACCCATTTCATGAGTGGCCACCACCATGGTCATACCTTCTTCCGCCAGTTCTTTCATCACATCCAGTACTTCTTTTGTATATTCTGGGTCAAGAGCAGATGTGGGTTCATCAAAAAGTATGACATCGGGTTCCATGGCGAGAGCACGTGCTATAGCAACACGCTGTTTCTGACCACCGGAAAGTGAAGACGGCATAGCTTTTGCCTTTTCCTCTAAACCAACGCGTTTCAAAAGTTCCATAGCCTGAGCTTCGGCTTCTTGTTGCGACTTTCCAAGCACTTTTGTAGGTCCTATGGTAATATTCTGCAATACATTTAGATGGTTAAACAGGTTAAACAACTGAAAGACCATGCTGACTTTTCTCCTTAACATGTTAGCGTCAGCACCACGCGGATCAATCTTCTTCCCCTTAAAATAGATATCACCCGATGTCGGCTCTTCTAATAAGTTAAGAGTGCGAAGAAAGGTTGTTTTTCCGCCACCAGAAGGTCCCATAAGGACTAAAATTTCCTGCGGTTCCACAGACACGCTTATTCCTTTGAGCACTTCATGTTTTCCAAAGCGTTTCACGATATTCTTTGCTTCTAATATTGGAGGCATAGTTAGAATTTGAACCTCCTCTCCAGATAACCAGAAAGTTGAGACCCTGGGATAGTTGCCAACAAATAAAGCAGAGATGCTCCAATAAGTGGAGTGAATACGTTCGCCGTGTAAGAAATCATGTTTCTACTTCTAAGCATTAAATCAGCGACTCCGATTACGGAAACCAGCGATGTATCTTTTAAAAGAGCCACAAATTCATTAACTAAAGGTGGTATGACTACCCTGAAGGCTTGAGGTAAATGATTAGTCGCATAGCCATGCTGCCTGTCATACCCAAAGCTCTTGCCGCTTCCATTTGTCCTTTTTCAATAGACTCAATACCGGCTCTGAATATTTCTCCCGAATAGGCAGCACTGTTCAATCCTAAAGCTACCACCGCAGCCGTCAACCTGTCTATATTAAAGCCTAAAGCGGGAAGACCAAAGTAAACTAACATTATCTGCATTAAAGCTGGTGTTCCACGCACGAGTTCTATATAAACGATAGAAATTGCCTTGAAAATGTAGTTTGAAGAAATCTTCATCAAAGCAAGCAGAAGGCCAAATACCAAGCCAACTATCAAAGAAGAAAAAGTCAGTCCCAGCGTTGTCAGGAAACCGGACCATAATAGCGGAAAGATATTTGTCAACAAATCTATTTTAAAATCCATTATGTGCCCTCTCTTCTATGAAAGAATGATTAGAATTTAACAGCTCGTCCATTTACTGTGTTGGAGGTTCTTGACCAAACCATGATTTATACAGTTTGGCATATTCACCATCACTCTTGAGTTCAGCGAGTGCCTTATTGATTTTTGTAACGAGGTCGGTATTGCCTTTCTTCACAGCAATGCCATAGTACTCATCCGTTGGAATGTCAAACGCTATATGTAATGGCAAGTTTGAATTTTTCTCCAAAAAATAGCTGCTTACTGGCAAGTCGTTGACCACAGCGTCAAGCCTACCTGTATTAAGGTCCAAAAATGCTTGGTCAGGGCTATCGTACGTAAACACTTTTCCATTGGCATTTACCAGTTTACGAGCCAACATTTCTCCTGTAGTTCCGAGCTGAACACCTATCTTTTTGTCAGCTAAATCTGCTTGGCTTTTTATCGTGGTATTACTGTTCTGCACAACAACGGCTTGGTCAGACCTAAAATAAGGGTCAGAAAAATCTACTTCTTCTTGCCTCGAAGCCGTTATGGTCATGCCCGATATAACTGCATCGTACTTGCCTGTTTGTACTGAAGCAACCAATCCAGCAAAGTCAGAATTCTCCCATTTTACGGTGTAACCCATCTGCTTAGCTATAGCATTCATCAAGTCGATATCAAACCCCACAAAATTGCCGTTCTCATCGATGGATTCCAATGGAGGAAAATCTGCCGATGTTCCCACAGATAGGGTATTGGATGTTTTCTGACCACCGCAGCCCACAAGAATTAATCCCACTACCAACAGTAATGTAAAAACCCTCTTCATAATCAGAACACCTCCCACACTATTGTGTGCAACCATTCACACCTACTGGCTTTAATTATATAGCTCATTGTCTAAGGAAGCCCGAGGACATATTGCAATGCTGTAGCAGGGTCAATTTTCACATCTGGGTCAATACCGTAATTGTTTATTGTTTTTCCAGTAGGTGTGCGGAATTCAAATGTCGTCAAGTACAGTAAGGAACCATCATCTAAGTCGAAAAGTGTCTGGCCCACACCTTTTCCATAAGTTCTCTCACCTACGATAATGGCCCGCTTGTTGTCCTGGAGGGCACCAGAAAGCATTTCTGCAGCACTGGCTGAATACTTATCTACAAGAACATACATCTTACCCGTATAGATCTGAGAGCCTTCAGCATCTATGGTTGCTGTTTGTTGATTATCTCTGTAAACGAATACAGGCTTTGGTCCTAAAAACATGCCAGCTATATCTACGAGTGACTGCACTAACCCACCTGGATTACCTCTTAAATCTAAAACAAGCTTAGGTGCCTTAACTGACTGCAAAGCTTGTTTTAGTTCTGTAGGCGTGGTTTCTGTAAATTGATCGATCTGAATAACCGCAACGGTAGTCGTACTCATATTCAACGTAACTGTAGGTACTGTAATACTCTTCCGCTGAACCGTTACAGACAGCGCTTTCCCACTACGGGTAACGGTCAAGTTTACGGTAGTGCCTTCTTCACCTTTAAGCAGTGCACTCACTATGTCAAGGGATGATTGAGAAACATCTTGATTATCTACTTTTGTTATGATGTCTCCTGCTTTTAATCCTGCTTTCTCCGCAGGAGAATTTGGAACAACTTTCACAATCACAATACCACTTTTAGATTCCTGCAAATAAACTCCTATACCGACAAAATTACCTTGTACAGCCTCCAAAACCTGCTTAGCTTCTACAGGGTCATAAAAACCCGAATATGCATCCTGTAAACTATCCACCGCACCTTTGGCTGCAGCATATGCTATCGACGACGTTTTTTCTGGATAAAGATATTGCTCTTTTATCGTTTTTATTGTCGTTAAAAGCGCATTTGTTTGAGGATCCTCTAAGATTTGAAGGTAAGATAGGCTGTCTTGTAAGTTCTCTTTCAATGTTTGATTTTCAGCCGTTAAATCAGGCACAAAAGGATATGAAACTACCGCTTTTTTTACTTTTGCATCCCAAGACACAGTGATGCCCAAAAGATCCGACACATCACGAATAGGCACAAACAAACGTCCTCCACTAAGTAACGGTGTCGCCGTCAACGTGTAGTTTTTCCCATCTACTATAGCCGTCCTTTTGTTAGGAAAAAGCTGCAAAGTGTGATTTGAGTAACTAAGAGCAGGTGAAACCCAAAAAATCATGGTCAAAACCAAAATAAACGCAATTTTCCGTGTTTTTTCAGCCATCTTCACGCCTCAACACCTTCTTAATATTTTTATGGTAAAGTGTAACACAGCGCAGTTAGATTACATCTAATGTTATATGAAGAAAATTTAATAGAAAAACATTTATGGATAAAAACAAATAAAAGGAGGCGACGAATGATTGTTTACTGGCTATGTGTAGTAGGAGCATATTTGTGGGGTGCTCTACCATTTGGTTACATTATAGGCCTAACACGTGGAATTGACATAACAAAGGTTGGATCTGGAAACATAGGCGCCACAAACGTATATAGAGTTATGGGTGTTAGCTTTGCTTTAGTAACATTCCTGTTCGATATGTCTAAAGGTCTTATCCCTGCCCTATTAGCCTTTCACCTTTTTGGTGATCTTTCAATTGCGCAGCAATGGATCCTTTTTTTGTCACCTATCATTGGCCATTGCATATCTCCGTTCCTGCATTTTAAAGGTGGAAAAGGTGTTGCAGCATCCTTTGGCGCACTTCTCGGATTCGACATACGGTTTGCCCTCATATTTGCTATTGTGTGGGGTATAACGTTCATTATTACAAGATGGGTATCGTTGGGATCTTTGCTGGGATTGTGGGCTGCCTTTGCCGTAGGCTGCTATTTGCTTCCATATACACCATGGGCATTACTCTTTTTAGCGGCTTTCATCACATGGAGACATCACGAGAACATCAGCCGATTGCTCAATGGCAAAGAAAACCGACTTGCATTACCTTGGGAAAAGAATGGCTAAGCACTTAAATGGCGGTAAAATAAACTACTTTGGTTAGATTGCAGTTAATGCTTGGGATGTGCTAATATATATTGTGCTGTCATTATACTAATGATAAAGATGGAGGGGTAGTCTAATTGGCAAGGCACCGGACTTGAAATCCGGCGGCCCGGAAGGGCCATGTGGGTTCGAGTCCCACCCCCTCCGCCAAAATATATAAAAGGAGGATTCACGCCGTATGTACGCTTTACTTGAGATTAGGGGAAAACAGTATAAAGTCAAAGAGGGCTCTGCTATACTGGTGCCCGGCTGGGACGAAGTAAAACCTGAAGAGATAAATGTCCTCATGGTAAAAGATGGCACCACACTCATTGGAACGCCTACTGTGAAAGATGCCAAAGTTGATTATGAGACAGTGAGGCAATTCAAAGGAAGAAAGATTAATGTATGGCGTTTCAAATCAAAAGTAAATTATCACAGGAAAAAATCTCACAGAATTCACTACACCGTACTTAAAATAAACAGCATTAAAACACCAGTGACGACGGAGGGATAGAAGAAATGGCACACCACAAAGGCGGGGGTTCCGCCAAAAATGGAAAAGATTCCAATCCCCAGTACCTTGGTGTAAAGGTATATGGCGGAGAACCGGTAAAACCCGGAAGCATAATTGTCACACAGAGAGGAAATAAGTTTTGGCCAGGCAGAAATGTCGGTCAAGGAAAAGATTTCACGCTTTTTGCCTTAACTCATGGTGTTGTTGAGTTCCAGAAGAAAGGCGGCAAGAAATTCGTTAGTGTCGTTTCTAACAACTCACAGCAATAATAATGGTTTTCATTGATACGGCAGAAATAGTTGTTCATGGCGGAAAAGGCGGCGATGGAGCCGCCTCTTTTCGTCATGAGAAATTCATAGAAAAAGGTGGGCCAGATGGCGGTGACGGAGGTAAAGGAGGAAGCGTTTACCTTGTTGCTGACAGCTCTTTGCTCACCCTTTATGATTTTAAGTACAAAAAAGAGTTTATTGCCGAGGACGGAGAACCAGGACGTAGCCAAAAACAGTTCGGCAAAGATGGCAGTGACCTCTTTATACACATACCTGTTGGCGTAATAGTGACAGATTTAGAAACAAATACCACCGTAGATATGGACAAACCTGATATGAAATTACTGGTAGCTCGAGGAGGAAAAGGTGGTAAAGGCAATACCCACATGGCAACACCAACACGCAGAACACCTCATTTTAGAGAAATGGGTTATGAAGGCGAGGTAAGGCATCTCAAACTCGAGCTTAAGCTTATCGCACATGTAAGCCTGGTCGGGCTTCCTAATGCTGGGAAATCGTCACTCATAAGTGTCATCAGTAAGGCTAAACCTGATATTGCCCCCTACCCTTTTACCACAAAAAGCCCTGTACTTGGCATAGTTAAAAAAGGTGAAAAATCTTTGGTAGTCGGTGATGTGCCAGGGCTCATTGAAGGCGCACATGAAGGGAAAGGTTTGGGCCTTACGTTCTTAAGGCACATTGAGAGAAGCTATGTGATTGCCGTCGTTCTGGACGCAGCAGGTATTGATGGGAATAGCCCCGAAGATGCTTATAAGACTGTTCTCGGGGAATTAAATGCCTACGACCAATCGCTCTTGAAAAAGCCGAGAATTCTGGTTCTAAACAAGGCTGATTTGCTAAATGACGAACAAAAATTGTCTCTAAAAGAAGAATTTTCCAAGCTGGAATCGATCGTCATAGTAACCAGCGCTGCAACAGGAGAAGGGACTAAGGAACTTGTCGACATAATGTTTTCCCTAATCCCACAAGTTGATGAAGAACCACAAATGCAAGAAGAAAAAACCATTTTGCAACTACCACCTCTGCCAGATGATTTTAGTGTTACTCGTCAAGACGACTACTGGCTTGTGGAAGGTCGATGGGCGCGCTATATATCACGATATGATACAAGTAAACCTTGGGATTTGCAGTATATTCAGCATGAACTAAAGAAACGTAGATTGGAAGAGATGCTGAGGCGCATGGGAGCAAAAGAAGGAGATACTGTGATCATACATGATAAGGCCTTCGAAATCTTCTAAGATAGGCATATTATCTGGTGTTTTCGACCCCGTACATGTGGGACATCTGTTCATGGCTTACTTGGCTATGGAAACAGTACCTTTGGATTCTATTTGGTTCATACCAACGAATGTTCCACCCCACAAACAGAAGCCACAAGCCTCTTATGAAAACCGCACTCAAATGCTGAAGCTGGCGCTCCAAATAGAACCACGATTCGTTGTTGCAGAACTGGAAGGAAGCAGTACTCCTTCTTATTCATTCGAGACCCTTTTGAAAGTTAGAGCGCTCATCGGTGAAAAACCGTACTTCATCATTGGAAGTGATGAATGGGAAAACCTACATTTATGGAAACATTATGATATCCTTGTGGAAAATGCTATTTTTGTAGTCATTCCAAGAGGATCCATAATCACGGATAGGCCTGACGCAACAGCTATTTTTACGGAAAAGACACCAATGAATATTTCCTCCACTTACATAAGGCAACGGTGTGAAGAAGAAAAACCCATAAAACTATTAGTTCCAGAACCCGTGCAGTCGTTCATAGAAAGTCATAACTTATATAAAATACCTTTTTATAAAGGAGGTGAATAGGCATTTATGGATAAAGACATGCAGGATATACAACAGTTGCTTGATGATAAGCAGGCAACAGACATAAAAATAATCGACATAAGTTCTCTGGACACAGTAGCTGACTATTTTATTGTGTGCACGGCAAATTCGCTCATACACAGCCAATCACTGGCTAACGCTCTTGAGGATTTCCTCGACGAAAGACACATCCATTACAGAGTTGAAGGTTTCAATCCGGGTGATTGGATTTTGGTGGACATGGGAGATGTTGTAGTGCACATCTTTACACAAAAAACCAGAGAGTATTACGATATTGAGTCCCACTGGAACAACATGGTAGAATATGTTAAGAGCAGACGAGGCAACCGCAGTCAAATAGAGACTGAGGAAAGTCCGAGCTCCACAGAGCGGGATGCTGGGTAACTCCCAGTGAGGGCGACCTCAAGGACAGTGCCACAGAAAACAAACCGCCGCTATTCCCCATCGGGGAATAGTTGGCAAGGGTGAAAAGGTGGGGTAAGAGCCCACCGCAGTACTGGTGACAGTGCTGGCATGGTAAACCCCATCCGGTGCAAGGCCAAGCAGCCAGCTGAGACCCTGCTCGGCGAGCTGGCGGGTAGGCCGCTTGAGCGTATTGGCAACAGTGCGCCCAGAGAAATGGTTGCCATCCACCAATTCTTGGTGGAGACAGAACTCGGCTTATTGTCTGCTCACTAATATAAAAATAAAAAAAGCCTCCTTCCTTGGAGGCTTTTTTTATTTAACAATCAAATCTATTAGTGCTGGTAAGCCCATCTTTACGAAAATAGGTATAAGAATGAGAGAAACAACTGTGCTCAGCTTCATAAGAATGTTTATGGAAGGGCCAGCTGTGTCTTTTAGAGGATCTCCTACCGTATCGCCTATAACGGCAGCATGATGTGCCTCAGAACCTTTACCACCTAAAAGGCCACCTTCTATTAGTTTCTTTGCATTGTCCCAAGCGCCACCTGCATTAGCCATATAGATAGCCATTACAAAACCAGACACAGTTTGTCCTATGAGAACACCACCTACCCCAGCTACCCCCAATAAGAAATAGGAAGCCAGCGGCAAAATGAGTGCCAACAAGGCTGGAATGACCATATTCTTTAGAGCGTGGCTGGTGCTAATGCTCACACATACAACATAGTCTGGGTCAGCATGTCCAGATAGAAGACCAGGAATCTCTTTGAACTGACGTCTAACTTCTTTAACAATGACAAACGCAGTTGTAGAAACGGCATTTATGACAATGGAAGAAAACAAAAATGGAGATGCAGCACCGATCATGACACCTGTTAGCACACGCGGGTCAGAAATGTCCAGCGCTTGCAAGCCTACAGCGCTGTTGAACGCAGAAAACAATGCTAATGCAGTTAACGCCGCCGAAGCAATGGCGAATCCTTTACCCATGGCAGCAGTAGCATTACCTAAAGCATCCAAACCATCCGTAACATCGCGGATTTGAGGTGGAAAATGCGCCATTTCTGCTATGCCACCTGCATTATCTGCCACTGGACCATAAGCGTCCACAGAAAGAGAGAATGCCAGGGTGCAAAGCATACCGACACCGGCTAAAGCGATGCCGAATAACCCCGCACTCACGTAAGCCACGATGATCGCTAAACCCACCAAAATAACGGGCAGAAATGTAGATTCCATAGCGATAGCCATACCAGATAGTATGTTGGTAGCGGCGCCTGTCTCACTGGCTTTAGCAATTTCCTTTATGGGTTTGCCCATGGTATAGTAATCTGTGATAAAACCAATAGTAATTCCCACTAACATTCCTGCTATGGTGGCAATCACTAAGGACCAACTTGCCCCTGTCCAAATGGGGATAAAACAGACTAAAACGACAGCCATGGTCGTTACGAGTACACTGCCCAATCTAAATATGTTTGCTGGTTCCATGCGCGAATGAGTAGATATGTAACGCACCAGTAGAACTGTGAACCAAGAAGAAAGCGCACCCAATGTTGCGGTCCACAAAGTAAAGTTCAAACCGACATTGTCCGTCTGAGTTACAGCTAAAATAATGCACGCAACGATAGAACCCACATAGGATTCATAAAGGTCAGCACCCATCCCGGCAACGTCTCCTACATTATCCCCCACATTATCTGCGATGACTGCAGGATTCCTTGGATCATCTTCAGGGATGTTCGCTTCCACTTTCCCTACTAAATCTGCTCCAACATCGGCAGCTTTTGTAAATATGCCTCCTCCAACACGTGCAAATAAAGCTACAAAGGACGCCCCTAAGCTGAAACTACTTATGATGGAACCAGATGCCTCAAATCCACCAAACATGGCAGCCACAACGCCCAAACCAAGCAAACCAAAAGCAACAACGGTCATCCCCATAACAGAACCAGCAGAAAATGCTACTAAAAGAGCATCTCCACTCCCTTTACGGGCTGCCTCAGTTGTTCTAACGTTGGAGAGTGTGGCAATCTGCATCCCTATGTAACCTGCTGCCACAGAAAATGCAGACCCAACTATGAACGCAATAGCAGACTTATAGCCGGTAAGAAAGATGAGTGCTACAAATAACAACATTATCCATGGAAACATGACCCGGTATTCACTGGTCAGGAAAGCCTTGGCACCATCATGTATATGCCGGCTGATGTCCGCAGCCCGTTGGTTTTCCACTTTTATGTGGAGTACCCAGCGAGCACTCAAAATAACTGTAACAAGCAACAATACTGCCGCCGCAAAAAATCCTACCACACTTTCCCCCTCCTCTTAACCTACTGTTAATATTACATAGCTATGATTATACCAGCCAAAAGGCACTGGTGTAAGATTTAAATATGATAAATATAGAGCTCATAAAAGGACTCCACGTCATTGTGGAGGATGAAAAAGGCGCTGAACAATGGCCCAATGCCATTGAAATACGCGCTGATGAAAACGACTGGTCAAACATTGCCACAAGCGTTTGGGAAGCGCTGCTAAACCATGACTCCGTAAACGTGCTGTGCATGGATGTGGATACAGCAGTCACGTTTGCTCAGGTGTTTTTAAAAACTATGGGGTATACCTCTGAACGTGCGGCGTTAGAAACGCAAAAAGCATTCAAATTAGATGAAAACGTTGAACCCACACCATTACAGGTTTACCCTGCTGAAAGTTTGGGTTTCCATTTCGTTCGTTTTAAGAAAATTGTGGAAACGCTGAGGAAAGAATGCCCTTGGGACAAAGAGGTAACACCATATCAATTAGTAACGTTGAGCCGTGAAGAACTCAGCGAATTAATGGATGCCATAAACAACAATGACATGGAGAATTATGCTGAAGAACTGGGCGATTTATGGCTGCATTTGTTCCTCCACAGTACCATCGCTGAGGAAACCAATGCGTTTAACTTAGAAACTGTTTTTCAAATGGCTTCTGAAAAAGCCATATCCAGGCATCCGCATGTGTTCGCCTCAGACACAGATAGCGATGCTGCTACGGTTTTGAGCAAATGGCAATCAAGAAAAGGTAAGAAAAAAGATGAAAGCAGCATTCCACCAAACATTTTTACTTGGGCCCTGCGTTTGCAAGACGAAGCCCACCACAATGGTTTGGATTGGGAAAATGCGATGCAACTAAGTGACAAGCTATCGGAAGAATTCGAAGAACTCCGGCAGGCTTATGAAGAAAACAATCATGATGGAGAAACGGAAGAAGTAGGCGATCTGCTTTTTACTGTAATCAATATTGCCAGACTTTTAGGCGTAGACCCAGAGGACGCATTGCTGAAAGCCAGTAGAAAGTTCCAGAAACGTTTGGATTATGTAACTCAACACAAAGAAAATAAAAACGTTGATGAACTTTGGGAACAATCTAAACATGAGATTGGATAAGTTTTTGAAGGAAAGCGGCATCATTAAAAGGCGTAGTTTAGCCCAAAAGATCATTCAAGCTGGCTATGTGCGCATAAACGGAAAAACAGCAAAGCAGTCAGAAACTATAAAAATCAATGATGTTATAGAAGTAGACACACCAGTAGCCTATACACGGTATACAGTTCTTAACGACGAGCGCCCTTCTAAAGCACAGCTTGAAGAGCGTTTGAAGAAGAGTAACGACATTTCTTAGAACTCAAAAACGTTAAAACGGAGGAATATTCTCATGAATATTGAGTTGATCGGTGATACACCATTTTCGAGCTTATATGCGAAGCGAGACACCAGCGTGTTTTCTGTCACCATGGCTATACCAGGTGGAGCCATGGCTGAAGAAGAAGGCCAGTTAGGATACGCTCACCTTTTGGAACACATGGTGTTTAGGGGCACAAAGAAGTATCCCACGAGTAAAGATTTAGCTATGGAAATTGAAGGTGTCGGTGGCCGTTATAACGGTTTTACAACGTTCGATGCAATATACTTCACAGCCACTGTACCAGCACCATTTTGGCAGAACGCAGTCGATGTCATATTCAGTTTGGCTTATGAACCACTTTTAGAAGAAACAGCTCTTTCTATAGAAAAGCAAGTGGTAATAAGTGAGATCCAAATGTCAGAAGACCAGCCTGAAGAACGTGCTTACTCCTATTTGCAAAAGTTGATGTGGGATGGACACCGCATGGGCGAAGATGTAGCGGGTAGACGAGAAGATGTAGAAAATGCCACAAAGCCGAAGATAGAGAGCTTCTGGAAATCGATGTTTTCAAGAAAACCTTGTATTGCCATGGTCGGGCCCATGGAAGCAAACGTTGTCCAATCTTTTATTGAAAAACTTCACCCACCGTTCGAGTTGAACAGTGAGCGCTTATCAATAGACGCCCCTTCATTCCACGCGGGAGAATCCCGGGTTAGAGAAGATACTCAGCAACTGTATTACCGCAAGGCCCTGAGAGGTAGTAGTACAACCAGCGATGACATTTTCACATACCAATTAATCTCTAATATTTTAGGCGGCTCCAGTTTCAGCCAGCTCTTCCTAAGAATTAGGGAGGAAGAAGGTCTAAGCTATTCTGTGTATTCAAACATAGAAGGTACATCTGTGGCAGGATCACTCGTGATCGCTTGCGACTTAAAACCCAATGGCCTCGATAAAGCAAAGGAAATCGTTGATGAAGAACTGGAAAAACTCAGTCAAGGCGAGTTGGATGAAGAACAGTTAGAAAAGTTTAAACGCTTTACACTAGGTGCTTACACTATGGGATTGGAGTCCACGTCCACCATTTCTATGCTTTTAGCAGACCGCTTTCTGTCGCGCGGTATCATTTGGAATCCAGACAGTGAGATAAACTACATTCGAAGTATTGATGTGGGAAAAATAAGTAGCGCACTCAGAGAAAGTCTGGATGGAGGCTCAGCAGAGGTTGTTCTTGGGCCTTAATGCGTTTCGTGTGCTTCAGGTTCTGGTCTATAGGACAAGAACACAAAAAGCATTACGGTGTTCATAAGAATTGCCGAGCCACCATAACTGATAAAAGGCAACGGTATCCCTGTTATTGGCATGAGCCCCAGGTTCATGCCAATATTTATAACGAACTGTACTGCCCAGGCGCATAGTGCCATAAAACAGAATTTCTGCTGAATTTGGTTAGGAACAAAGAAAGCATAGCCCAAGCCACCCAGCAAGAATGTGCAAACCAAAATGATTACAGCAAGGGCGCCCCAAAAACCAAGAACGTAAGCAATTGTCGCAAAAATGAAGTCAGCATAATCCACGGGCAAATAGCCATAGTAAAGGAAAAATGCGTCTTGAAGCCCTTTCCCCCTAAGACCTCCAGCGCCAATGGCAGTCCAGGCTTGGATCAAGTTATAACCATCTTTCGTTGTGTCATCGTAAGGGTTAAGAAAACTGAGAAGACGTCTACGCTGATAATCTCTTAGACCTTTTTCCCAAAGTACAGGAAACATCAATATCAAGGCATAGACGCCAGAGAAAAGCACTCCCCAATTAATACCATCCACAACGAGAAAACCTAAAAACTCTGTAAGTAAAACAATGCTGGTACCTAAATCAGGCTGAATAATGACTAATCCAATAAAACACAAAGCCACCAACGTGCTCACGACCCATTTTCTCCAACCACTAAAATGAGCAGAAATCCAAACAAGGAATAGCGGCAAGGTCAGTTTAGCAAGTTCTGACGGCTGAAACTGAAAGAAACCTAAGGAAATCCAACGCTGCGCACCATACGTCTCATGGCCGATAATCAGCGTTAGCACAAGAAGTGCTAAGGAAATACCACCCAAATAAGGTGCAATCCTAAGCAAATAAGAAAACCCAATATAAAGAACGACTAAACCTATTATGAGACCAGCGGCAAAAGCAAAAACTTGCGTTCGCACAGAATCCGTAAAAAAACTACTAAACTCGTAACCAGGTTGAGTGGCGGCTGATATACCCACCAGCCCGAAAGCCACCAAGAACAAAGCACTTATAACACAGACAAAAGCAAAAAATAAACGAACCTTCACCGTCGAGTCTTCTGCCCACTAACCGGCACTCTTATGCTAAGCAGTAACCGACCATTTTCCAAACGGTCGGCGTTTATTTCTGCTGCGCCGGTTTCTATGTCTGCGTAACGTTTTACTACGGCTAATATTTCCTTCTCCATCTGCTCCAAATCAGCGTTGTCAAAAAGACCTCGGTCGTGGATCAACATCACTTCCAAACGCTGCTTCGCGTCATCTTTTGTGTGCTTTCCAAAAAGGTCACTGAACCAGGACATTAGCCTTCACCTCTTAAAAAACCGAATATGGACCAAAAACTCTTCGGTTTTTTTACCTCTTGAGCAACATAATCAGGATCCAGCAGTTTATGAGCAATATTCAAGTATGCATGTGCCACAGGTGAAGATGGATACTTAGAAAGCAACGGTTCCCCTTGGTTCACTGCTTGGACAATAAGCGTATCGTCAGGAACCACACCCAATAAAGGAATCTCCAAAAGATCCAGTATATCGTCTGGCGAAAGCATATTTCCCTGCTTTACCAATGATTGATTGAGCCTGTTTATAACTACCCCATCGATCTTCACTTTGTAGTTTTCTAACAATCCTACGACACGATCAACATCTCGAATGGATGGAACCTCAGGCACGGTAACAACAACCGCCCTATCGGCAAAACGACTGCTTATACGAAAACCATGCTCAATACCTGCAGGGCTGTCCACAAACACATATTCAAACATTTCTTTTGCCTGCGCTACCACAGTGCTGAACTTGTCTTCAGGGACATCTTCCTTGAAATGTGTTTGAGACGCAGCCAACAGAAACAGGTTCTCAGGGAGACGTTTGTCTTTTACCAGCGCATCTTTCAAATCTACTCTGCCACTGATAACATCGAACAAGTCGTACACAACACGCCTCTCGAGGCCCAACACACTATCCAAGTTCTTTAACCCTATATCACCATCAATGAGCAAAACCCTTTTACCCAGTGACGCCAAGCCATATCCCACGTTAGCTGTAATCGTGGTTTTTCCAACTCCACCTTTTCCGGACGTCACAACAACACATTGTCCAGCCATTGGCTTATCCTCCTCCCAGCCTGTTTTTCATCTGTGAAAACCTCTATCGTATTTGGTTCTGTATCACTTACAAGTATCCATGTTTTCGAAGAAATATCGACATAAAGAACATCACCCACCTGCACTGACGCTCCTTCGCACTGACGGAATAAAGCAAAAGATCCTTCAGGAACAACTACCTTGCCAGCCGCCTTTCCCATAACAATAACACAAGGGGCCTTTATTATGCCATCTTTGTGCAAATCGCCCCAAAGGAAAACGCCCTCATTTGAATAAATGTTTTCTCCACCACGCAGCGGTCCGGTAACCATACGAAAAAGCAATTCAGCATTTTTTAATGCTTTGCCGGCAGTTCGTTCTCGTTTCTCTTCCTTCGGCGCTGCTTCTTGTTTATAAGGTAAAACACGGTTGCTAAAACCAAATTGCTCGAGATTCTTTCTTACTATGTTAAGGGCTTGTTCATCAAGACCAGAACGGACAAATAACGTATGCTCTTTTAGCAATTCACCATAAGAAGATAAATACTTTGTAAGGATATTTGACAATTCTTGGGGATTATCCCCGTTATATTCCACCAGATATCCCTCTTTCAAACCAGATAGTTTAACGAACTGTTTTTCCACGGAAATAACCCTCCATAACTGTCTTAGTAATTTTAACAGGCTCTGTATCGGTGGTGTACAACCTTAAAGAAACTACCATAATCTCTGGTGCATCGTAATTAGCGTAGGCGATGAGCCACTTATGGTATTTGTTTGCACGTTCGGTCTCTGCGGTACCACTCTTCCCCGCAGCAGTGTAAAGGTTTGATTTCAACCCTGTGAGAAGGCCCCAGTCCACACCAGCCTTCATACCCTCTTTTATTACAGGGAACCATGATTTGTAAATGGTGCTTTGCGCTCTTGATTCGGGCTTCCCTTGTAATATAAGCGTTTTCCCGTCTTTCACTTCCTTAAGAAGCCTAAATTTATAAAGCTGCCCATCGTTTATTATCTGCTGATACACTTGCGCCATGAGAATGGGAGAAACAGCTACATACCCCTGCCCGATACTTGTGTTAACTGTATCGCCAGGATACCATGGTTCACCTATGTTCTTTAGCTTCCATGCCTGATTTGGTACGGTCCCTTTGCTCACAGAATCATATTCAATCCATGGATAAGTTGTCAACCCCATGGTATTTGCCACTTTATATATGTTATCTATGCCAGCTCTAAGGCCCACAGTGCCAAAATAAACGTTGTCTGACATGGCCAATCCTTTTATGAAATCCACCGTGCCATAACTTCTGTGATGGTAATTCCATACTCTTGTGGAACCGATCTGAAGATACCCAGGGTCATTTATGGTAAAATCGGGCGTAATAGCATGATAGTAAAGACCTGCTAACCCGGTGACGACTTTGAAAGTTGAGCCAGCAGGGATTTGCGATTTTGTCATCCTGTTAACCAAACTGCTGTTTTTCTCATATTGTTGCCACGTTGCCTGGTCGATGCCTTTTATGAAAACGTTGGGATCAAAACTTGGCTTAGAAACTAAAGCATAAATACTTCCATCCTTTGGATTGGCCGCGATTACCCCTCCTACTTCATTGCCCACTGCATCCCATGCGATTTTTTGCAAATCCATGTCCACTGTCAAGTAAACATCATAGCCCTTAACAGGAGTAGAAACCGTTTTTTCTTTGATAACCTTACCTGAAACGTTTACTAAAACCTCAGTGATTCCAGGTTGTCCACGCAAATAACTATCAAAAACTTTTTCAGCAGCCATCTTGCCAACGATGCTGCTTGGTCTCAAATTGGAATCACTCTGCAGGTCTTCTTTTGAAGCTTTACCCACGTAACCCGTTATAAACGCACCCAATTCACCATATGGGTAAATGCGCTTAGAACCCATTACCAGTTTGATAGCGGGGTCATCATTTTCGACTTCCAGCACTTTTAAACGTTTTGATTCATCCAAGTCTTGTATGACCGTTATAGGCTGAAATGGATAAAGCTCACTGCTTTCAAAGGCTGCTTCGATATCTGCTTGCTTTGCCCCTAACTGCAATAAGTGCTGTTTTGTCGCTGAAGCACTTTTCGTTAACGATGGAACTACAGCCACATTGTATGCTACTTCATCATAAGCCAGTACTCTACCCTTGGTATCCAGAATGCGTCCACGCACAGGTTCTTCAGTCACGTAACGGGTATAGTTGTTTTTCTCCCTTACAGCATAGTAATCATATTGATCAACTTGAAGATAGTAAAGACGCCACAAGAACAAACCCATCACGATTAGAACCAACGAACCTAATGCGTAAAGAACCTTATTACTCCGCATCCGCCCACGCCTCTATTAAGACAAGTGGTAAGATGAGCATCGCCCACCAATTTACAATAAAGCCCCAAAGCACTACTACAGCAGCCATGATGCCAAAAAGCTTTTTCCAATTCCATTCAAATATCTGTGCCATAAGTAAAAGACCGACGGTGCAAAGCGAAAATGGGTGCATGTATGCACCATCAAAACCCAAAGCCAAGATAAAAACGACAACCCAGGACCAAAACCCGAGATTATTAAGCAAAGCCCGCACTCTCATTATAGCCAACGGCGGAAAGAACATCATACCTGTGACCAAGAAAAACAGACTTTCTACCATGTTTTATGCCACAATTTTAAGCCATACGTTCTTAAGTCAACCAAAACCGTATTCGCCTTTATGTACTGCTTGTCTGAAACATCACTGACTATAGCTACGAGAAGTGGTGTTGACGTAGGCACAACGATGTAATCACCCGGAAGAATATCTTCATAACCTACCGGCTGAAAGGTCAATTGATTCTTTTGATAAAAAAGTCTACCCACAGCACCAGTGCGGGAAATGACTGCAGGAACGCTGAAGCTCTTGTCATAAACAGTACGTATAATGAAGTCATTCCCCGTAATCTGACTAACCTGGCCCACCAAAATATCCGTGTCAGTGGTTATCAAGTCGCCTACCTGCGGTTTGACCCCTGTGGCAATTAGTTCGATATGATCCTTATCCCACCTTAGACCAATAACCTTTATCTGCCCAAACCTGACGCTGCCTGTAACACTGCGAACAAGCGACTTTTCATTCTGAGATAGCATCCGTTCATACACATCACGTCCATCGGTGTTCCACCAATAGAACGTAGATATGGCATCACTGACCCTGTATACGCCAGTCCTTATCCACAGAAACGGTCTGGAGACATAGCTAAAAAAAGTATTCCAACTTACCG
The DNA here is from genome assembly GCF_000378005.1 of Coprothermobacter platensis DSM 11748. Lineage (GTDB taxonomy): Bacteria > Coprothermobacterota > Coprothermobacteria > Coprothermobacterales > Coprothermobacteraceae > Coprothermobacter > Coprothermobacter platensis. The sequence goes on along the minus strand of NZ_KB899040.1, from coordinate 368,152 downwards.
TGGTAAAGACAGCCAAGATCAATAAAGCAGCTATGGTCCACTCTAAGATCCGGGCAAGATTTACCTTCATTCATGCTCACGCTTGTAGTATTTCTTTCAGAAGCTCCATATTGCCAGCTATTATGCCAGCTCCGCGTGCTACAGCGGTCAATGGATCTTCTACTTCGTGGACAGGAACACCCGTGCGTTCACTTAGAAGCCTATCTACACCTTTAAGCAAAGATCCACCACCGGTTAGATAGAAACCTGTTTCCATGATATCTGCAATCAATTCAGGCGGTGTAGTTTCCAGTGTAGCCTTTACAGCATCAACTAACGTGCCCAACAAATCCTTGAAAGCATCGCGAACGGCATCGGAGGAAATCGTTACACGTTTTGGCAAACCTGTAAGTAAGTCGCGGCCCGTAACTTCCATCTGCATCTTTTCCATGGGATAAGCAGATCCGATATTTATCTTTATCATTTCGGCCGTACGTTCGCCGATGAACAGGTTGTATTCGTTTTTCACAAAATCGATTATGCGCTCCGTGAAAGCATCACCAGCAACCGGAACTGACTTCCAAGAAACCAAGCCGCCCAAAGAGATAACAGCAGCTTCGGTAGTTCCACCACCTATGTCCACAATCATGTTACCTCTGGGTTCCGTAATAGGTAAACCCGCACCTACTGCTGCTGCCAAAGGTTCTTGTACTACCCAAACATCTCTGGCACCCGCATTTCTGCAAGCATCTTCTACAGCTTTTCTTTCAACAGGCGTTGCACCGGTAGGAACACCCACGACAACGCGAAGACGCTGGGGGAAAACAGAAAAGCTGGCGTGACCTTTTGCCTTACTTATGAGGTATTTAACCATGATCTCCGTGGTGTAATCGTCTGCAATGACACCACTCTTCAACGGTCTTATTACAACGATGTTTTCCGGCGTCTTTCCGGCCATTTCGAAGGCCTCATTACCCACCTTTAACACCTTTTGCGTCGTTCTATCCAAACCCACCACAGACGGTTCACTTACTACGATTCCTTTACCTTTTACCGCAACCAAGCTATTCGCTGTACCGAGATCTATCCCTAAATCTATTGGCATCGTTTTAAAACCTCCTATTTTCCTCTATATTTTCCTTTTTAGCATGTGTTTTATTGAACCAAATACACATACAACATAAACAAAACGCCCAAAAGTGACATGGCGTTGATACCCAAAGCTATGTTAAACTGCAGCTTCAAAAAACCCAAATCTAACGCTAACGGCCCCAGCTGCAGATTCCATGCATGACTGAAGAAAGGTATATAGTTACCCAGGATGTAACCCAGGTACGTTCCCAAGAACAAACCGATGAGTATGCTCCATACCAGTGGTAGAGAACTCTTTCGCCTCAATTACTAACCTCCAAATCGTCCGTAGATTTTTTGTCCACAATTAGGGCATCTATCATTCACAATGAAGTTATGCGTAACGAGAAGCCCTTTACGTTCAATTAAAAGCTTACCACAAGAAGGGCATACAGTGTTTTCCACTTCTGCCATATCAACGTTTCCCACGTAAACATAATGCAGTCCCTTATCCATGGCCATGGCCCGGGCATCCGTCAGCGTCTTAATTGGTGTAGGTTTTAACTCGGAAAGCTCAAAATCAGGAAAAAAACGCGTGATGTGCCAAGGAATGTCAGGACTAAGGTGTACTAAGAATGATGCGATATCTGGCAGATCACTATCATTGATGCCTGGCATCACATTCGTTACTACCTCTACATGCTTACCATGAGAAATCGCTCTCTCAACATTTTCTAATACTACGGAGGCTTTAACCCCGGGAGCAAACTTATCATAAGTACTATCGGAATAGCCCTTGATATCGATGCGGAATACGTCGATGACAGGTTCCCATAGGGCAAATGTCTGAACCGAGTAATAACCGTTCGTAACGACAATCGTGAAGAGCCCTTTTGCCTTGCAGAGTTCTGCGCTATCATGAACGTATTCTGCCCACACCGTTGGTTCATTATAGGTCCAGGCGACGCCTTGGGCATGCGCCAAAGCCAAATCAGACAAAGCATCAGGCATTATTTTTTTGAGTTGCCAATGATATGTATCTAAATCACGATGAGCTATTTCCCAATTCTGACATCCCTTGCAGCGCATATTGCAACCGAGCGTACCCACAGAAAGCACATCGCTGGAAGGCATATAATGAAATACTGGTTTTTTCTCCACTGGGTCGATTGCCAAACTACTTACCAAGCCATACACATCACAGGTAACATTCTCTCCATGAGCAGACCTTACGCCACAATATGCCTTAACACGGCTTAAATTACAAGCCCGAGGACAAGCTAAGCAAAAAGTACCTTGTTTAGAATTAGCAAATAGCTTCATTTGTATTTCTCTGTTGTGAATCTAAAAAGTCTAACCTCTTCGCTATGGCTTATGCCACCTTTCAAACGGCATATTCTTATCTGCTCCTGAACAGAATCTACTCCCTCTAAGTTTGGGAGTAAGACACCTTTTCTATAGGGACGCAACTTTGACTGAACCACAACGCCCCATCGTTTTGGATCCAACGCTGACTCGTCAGCTACTTCTTCCAATGACGAAAGCACTTCCACCGTGTAGTCAATGATATCAAGCTCGTCCACAGTAACAGGTGGAAAACGTGGATCTTCTGTACCAGCAGCTATGGCGTTGTTTATGATTTCCTGAGCCAGGTTATCATAAATGGGCTCAATTGTTCCAATGCATCCTCTGAGCTCACCATTCTCCTCGAGCGTTACGAAACATCCAGCTTTTCTCCTGAATTCTTCAGGCAGTGGGTTCGGCGGTGTTATAACTACCCCTCTCATGACAAATGTCTCTAACGCTTGTTTTGCCAACATTACAAAGGGATGGTGCTGCTCCTTGTCGTTATTCATCATAAACTGTCGCCTTCCATCGAGAGAGCAACTTCTGCTACGCAATAACCTACACCAAAAGGACCTTCGTAGCTAAGTACTTCTGCGTGAGCAGATTCACCCATAAACCCAAAAAGTGTGGCAATGGACCAATAGCCACATTCACCAGCCATGTCTCTCATTTCTTCCAACGTGAGGTATTCTGTTAGAGACCATTCGCTTATCGTCTCAACAACTTTTTCATCGAACAACTTGGCATTTGGATTAAATCCAGCCGGAGCTCCAGGGATAAGTCTGTGGCTGAGGTCCCCCGAAGCCACAAAAAGTATTTTCCTTCCATCATCCAAAAGTTTTCTCACGCAAGAGCCGAATTCTACATACCCCTGCGTAGTCAACGAAAAAGCATACCCCATAACCACTAAAGGAGTCTTCGGCTTTAAATAGTAAAGTGGAACCATGGATGCATAATCCAGCAGTCCATAACGGATGGCTGAGGCGCCACACTTTTTCATGCTGTAAGCATCATCAGTAGCACATGGATAGGACATGGTGACGTGTGGCGCGTCGAAATCCCCGAAATCCCCGATGTACTTATCCGTTACTTGCACGGGAATACTGCGTCCATTAAGACTAACAGCATGTGGAGACATGATAACGGTCACATCTGGCCCGAATGCCTCCACATCTTCTGATGCCTTTTTCAGTGCATCAATAGTGCTTTGAACCATGCGCGTTTCTTTTCCGCCTATCTCAGGAATAATGATGGGCGGGTGACAAGTAATGATGCCCATTGCAGGCATAACTCATCCCCCCAATTCGCTTAACCTTTTTACCAACTGACTCAAAGACTCCTCCAATGCTTGTCGCTCTTCTTTTTGTTTTTCCACAACCTCTTTGGGAGCCTTGTTCAAGAAATCATTATTCTGCAAGCGTTTGTCATAAACGCTGATACGATTTTCTAAGTCGCTTTTCTGTTTAAGGAGCCTGCTCTTTTCCTTCTCAATGTCCACAATGCCTTGCAGAGGAACATAAAATACGTCGGTTCCGACTACTACGCTGTAGGCATTTTCCACAGCAGAAGCAGTCTGGCTTACCTCTTCCACACGAGCCAAGAACTTTATATATGGTATAAATTCGGACCAACTGTCTAAATCCCCTTGGAGCAAAACCCTAATGCGTTGAGAAGGTTTTACATTGAGTTCAGCCCTGAGGTTCCTTATACCCCTAATAGCGTCCTTGACTACTGAAAGTCTTTCTACAGCAACTGAGTCGACAAAATCTTTCCTTGGCGCAGGCCACGTTTCATTTACTAAGTACGAATCAAAACCGATTCTACTCCATACCTCTTGGGTAATAAAAGGCAAGAATGGATGTAGCATTTTCAGCGATTCTTCCAAAACGTGGCGCAACGTCCAGTACGTGCCATATGTCGGCTCTACCTTAGACATCTCTATGTACCAATCGCAATAATCTGCCCAGTAAAAACTCTCTATTTCTCTTAAAGCGGCCCCAAAATCGTAACTGTCGAAGCACTGTACAACTACGTTTTTCGTTTCTTCTAATCGGCTCAATATATAGCGGTCTACAGATGAAAGCTGCTCGGGTTCTTTGCTCAAATCTTTATCTGCAACCACGTTAAGAACATAACGAGCTGAGTTCCATATTTTGTTTGTCAAGTTCTTACCATGTTCTATGCGTGATTCTGAAAAGTTTACGTCCTGCCCTCCCAAGCTCATGCCAGAAATGAGCGCATAGCGTAATGCATCAGCACTGTACTCATCAATCATGTCCATGGGATCTACCGTATTTCCCTTTGATTTACTCATCTTCTGACCGTGCTCATCCAAGACTAAACCATGCAAGAACACTTGTTTAAAAGGAACCTGTTTGTTTAACGTAGTGGACATGAATACCATACGAGCGACCCAGAAAAACAGAATGTCATAGCCCGTTATAAGCAAGGTCGTAGGGAAATAATATTTGAGATCTGCAGTCTGCTCTGGCCAACCAAAAACTTCAAATGGCCACAACGAGGAGCTAAACCAGGTATCAAGCACATCCTCTTCTTGCTTTACAGGACCACCACATTTGGGGCATGTATCCACATGCTCTTCTTCGCTTGCAAATACATAGCCACACTCTTGGCATGTATAAACAGGTATTCTGTGACCCCACCAAATCTGACGGGAAATGCACCAATCTCGAATATTATCCATCCAATCTTGGTAAACCTTTACCCAGCGATCTGGAACAATCTGGATTTCTCCATCCTCTACCACACGCTTCGCTTCAGGAGCCATGGCAGTTAATTTTACAAACCACTGATCTGATATCATGGGCTCTACAACTGTGTTGCAGCGCTGGCAGTGACCCACAGCATGCCTGTAAGGTTCTATTTTTTCTAAATAATCTTGTTTTTCTAAATCGTTTACCACGGCTTCCCGAGCATCAAATCTATCCAAACCAGCATATTTGCCGGCAGCATCAGTCATACGCCCATCCAATCCAATAACTTGTATGACTTCCAAATCATGTCGCTGTCCCACAGCAAAATCTGTTGGGTCATGGGCAGGCGTAACCTTCACAGCACCGGTTCCGAAGTCGGGATCCACACTTTCGTCTGCAACAACGGGAATCCTTCTACCTATCAGAGGGACCAAAACAAACTTTCCTATAACACTTTGATAATGTTCATCATTAGGGTTAACTGCAATAGCTGTATCTCCAAGCATGGTCTCGGGACGTGTCGTAGCCACCACGATAAAACCCTTTTGGTCTTCAAATGGGTAACGTATGTACCAAAGATGAGCATCTTCTTCTTCATAAGTCACTTCTAAATCTGATATGGCTGTACCACATCGAGGGCACCAGTTAATCATGTAATGCCCTTTATAAATAAGCCCCTGATCAAAAAGCTCCTTGAACGCATGGCGTACGGCTCTTGCACAAACAGGATCCATGGTAAATCGAAGCCTTTCCCAGTCAACACCACAACCGAGGCGCGTTATTTGGTCCAATATCTTGTTTCCGTACTTATCTTTCCACTCCCAGACTTTATCTAAAAACGCTTCACGCCCTATGTCCTGACGTTTTATCCCCTCTTTAAGAAGGGAACGTTCAACAACGTTCTGCGTAGCGATGCCTGCATGATCTGTGCCGGGAACCCAGCACACATTGAAACCGTTCATCTTCTTATAGCGAACAACCGCATCTTGAAGAGATAAGTCCAAAGCATGGCCAATATGCAGTGAACCAGTTACATTGGGAGGAGGGATAACCATACTAAAACGCGGTTTGTTTTCATCTATTTCACTGTGGAATACATGGTCTTCCTTCCATTTCTTCGACCAATAAAGTTCATGAGAAGGATCATATTGCGCGTCCATTTGGGGCTGCTTTTGGTCACTATCGCTCATAATTTTCTCCTCCTTTTGTCTGCTTTGCTTCAAGAACACCGGTATAGAATTCTTTAAATTTCAAGAAAGCCCTGCTTCTATGGCTTACTTCATTCTTTTCTTCTGCGTCTAATTCTGCAAAATGTTTGTTTAGCGGTGGGTAATAAAAAATGGGATCATAGCCAAAACCATTGCTTCCCGCAGGCTCATTGGCAATGAAACCTTCTACAATGCCTTCAAAAAAGTGCGATTTACCTTCATCATGAATGAAACAGACTACCGTGTGGAAACGTGCCGTACGTTTTTCCCAGGGTACACCTTGCATTAATTCAAGTATTTTCATGTACTTTTCTTTATCTGTTTTCAAATTCATAAAACGGTTACTAAAAATGCCCGGTTGTCCGCCAAGGTAGTCTACCTCTAACCCCGAGTCATCTGCCAATGAAGCTATGCCGTACTTATCAAAAGCTGCTTTTGCTTTTATAAAAGCATTTTCCGAATAGGTACTGCCTGTTTCCTCTGGCATTTCTCCGTCAAAAGGAACAAGTTCTACAATATCTCCTATGATCTTAGAGATTTCTCTTACCTTTCCTAAGTTACTTGTAGCTAAAACCATACGTTTTCTTTCCATGGCTAAATTTTACAACGAATAGCGCCAACTTCTGATAAAATAAAACTTATGTACTATCCTGAAAGGCCTCAAAACAGGAGAAGTGTCTCAGGTATTCTGCTTTTTGCAATCGGTTTGTTTTTAGGAGCACTTCTTATCTTGGCCGGTAAACCGGCCATAGAAAGTCAAAGTTGCATACCAAAAACGGTAGTTCAAACCACTACGGTCGTGAAGGAAGTTTGCACTGCCACTTCCCCAACGGGGAATACAACTACTCCCACAGGCATGCTTTCTTATGGATTTCCTACCCCAGATCAAGCGACAACGGCATCTCAAACCCTCACCTTGCAACTGAGTTATCCCACAGCGGATACATTAAAAGCAGATTGGGTTGTTTTTAGCGGAAAAGTGACAAAAAACAACAAAGCAGGTGCTTATTACGTCACTTTCTGGGATGGTAATAGATTGATAATGGTTTTACGCACAGACTTCAATGGCACATTCAGTTATAAATTTACACGCCTTTCCGGCGAGGCTAAAGGAACCATGAACCTGCGTGTGTATGCAGTTGATAGCGACGGGAAAGGCGTTTCTAACGTAATACAAAAGGTCATAACTGCTCCGTAAACTGCTATTCAATCAGTCAGGTCCTTTATCACCAGAGAAAACAGTTCATCAAAATCCTTAAGTGAAGCAGGTATAAAAACTAATGCTACTTTTCCTTTCTCTATTTCCATCTTCGAGCCATTCTCAGATAAAAGTCGACCGATATTGAGTTTAGCAGACACATCTTGTTCTTGACCAAATTCCAGGGATACCTCTCCAAGGGTAAACCCATTTTCCTTGGTCCAACTTTCCAAGGCTAACACAATATCTTTAGCCTTTGTTATATCCACATCATATAGTGTGGAGGCCATTATCAAATCGCCTGCTTCCATTCCAGAATACAAACGTATCTCAGCACTAAAATAAAGGCCTTCTTCTTCAAATTTGGACTCTACCGCGCTCATAAAGGTTTCAGCACCATCCAAAAAATCATTCCAATTGGTCACTTTTTGCGGCTCAGGAACTTCTTTAACCAGCTCTATGTGAAGGTCTGCTTTCATGCTTATTTCACTCTCCTCTTTGTAATTTGTAATGATTCCTGCTTATCCTAAAATCCTCTTGAGCCTACCGCCCTCATTTGAAACCTTTGTCTCCTTGGTAGACCATCTGGTCATAGGGAACTTAACCATGATGGGAACACGTAGGAATGGTTGGTCAATAAACACCACTCCTGGTCCTACTGAAGAAGCCATCTCACGTTGCCTGTCGAGTAAATGCTTATACTCATCATGGTTTAACTCTGCCGCCTTCTGATGCCCCACAATGGTGGTAGAACTCTGTGTAACAACACGGAAATCAACCTGAGATGCCGTTTGTTCAGCACCTACCAAAACCACACCGAAAGACCTACCGCGCTCAGCCACATCGCGGAATAATTTGACCATGGCACCGCCTTCCGCTCGGGGAGCGTACTTATTAAGCTCGTCCAAGAAAATGAATACAGGCTGTTCAGTAGCTAATGGGTTCGCCATTTTTGCTTCCATGACCTGCCTAAGAACGGCCCCCACCACAAATGTTTGCATGGAAGAGTGAAGCTTGGATAAGTCTATTACGGTAATGCCACCAGAACGGTCCCATGAGCGCCCAACGTTATATTCGAATTCTTCGTCAGGTAAATTTTCTACATCGCCACTTAAACCGTAAGGCAATTCACGCCAAAGCTTCGATAAGCCCTCTTTTCTAGCCAATTTCAGACGTCTCACAAAAGCAAAAACCGTAGCTGTACCAAGTTCGTTTTCGAAAATGGCTTTACGCCATTCTTCCACTGCATGCATTTCATCTGCTTTTACGTCAGCTTTTTCTCCTAAGGCTGCTTTTCTCAAGTAGTTGGTTAAATCATCAACGGTTTCCGGTATTCCGTATTTTTGTAGGATTTTTCTTGGTTCCACATTGCTGGCGTACAGTACCAAGCGCAAACGCTCGTAAGGGTCTTCAGGTACAGAGCATTTTATGTTACTTTTTGCTTTTCTAAGTAATTCCAGAACATCCTCTGAGTCTTCATCGCTGTTTTCTTCAGTATCCTCGGCGTTGAGTTTTTCTTCGTCTTTATAGAAAGCTGTGTTTACGCCGCTATTTCTTTCATTGAATACTCTTTCAACATCCATAGCCAACTGTTCTAACAATTCTTCCATTTTCTCTTGTATGCTGAACAAAAGTAATTGCATATTCTGACTTAGAGACATTTCTTCTTCATCCAGCGCAAGTTCCAGCAAACGATATCGTATGATATCTATGAAATCCCATCCATAAACTCTTAAGTGTCCTTCAGCCTTGGTTCTCGATTTTATATCTGGTTTTTTTAGCTTTGCGCCGCCCAACCCCTCAGCCACGCCTAAGTAAACAATGTTATCTAAAGGAAATTTCCACTCAGGATCAAGTCCCATGGACTCGTACATAGTCATCCACATTTCCCTGTCATGAGCGTCAGCTTTTAGCCAATCTTCGCTGTCACAGTCCAAGAAGAACAAGCTTTCACCCTTCATATTAAAAACGATGTAACGTCCTTGCCGTAACGCATTAGCATATCTGCCTGTGTCTCTGCCTCTCTGAATCATTGCAGCCATGAGGAATGTCGCATAACTGGTTTTTGCAGCCACGCCGGATTGCCCACTTATGTTTATGTGCGCACCATTCTCACCGAGTATAAACCCTAAATCAACGTAAGCAGGTTGCCCATTTATCATCACACCCACGGGTAAGTGAGACCCACGTTTCTTAAGCTCGTCAAAGCGCAGCGCTTTTTCTACTTCTTCCTTCTCAGTAACGAGAAAAGCTGGTGTGCCTGGTGCTGGCACAGAAAGAGGTTCATCAAAAACTTCTTGAGCACTATAACATGCCCGAGTCACCGCAACTGCAGCCACGTAAAAACGTGTTCCCGGGACGAGTTTTTCAAACACAGCTTTTTCCTTAAACCCTGAGTCCACATCACTATCCCAGCGGCTAACAATATCATAAACAGTTCCGTAATACGTTACTTCCTGACCGTTGTAGAAGACGCTCACACGTATGACATCGCCAATGCGCACTTTTATGCTTTGGCCATCTTCTGAAAAGAGATTTACGAAGAATTCTGTCGGTGTATTCTTTTCTAAACCAGAAACAATACCTACAGGATTATTAGCTTCCAAACCTGTTCACCTCCCGGGCAATATCCAAACTTACAACCATGGGATCCGGCAGCAGAGACCTCAACCTGTTTTCTAACCAGTTTATGGTCAACAGGTTGTAAGGAGACCGTGGATAAGGGCCTTCCACTGATAGAGAAAACACTACTTTTGCAGCTCGAAGAGCAACGTCTGCCAAGGAACTACCAATATCTGCTTTCCCCGTGAAATCCAGCCGAACGATACCCTCCAGCGATTCAGGGTCTCCCACATCCATAATCCGTAAATAAGCAAAATACCTTCTGATTCCGCTACCGTCCTCTTCGTTCTTGTTCTCTGTCTCTATTAAGCAGCTTACCTCGCCAAAATTCAACCTTTGTACGTAGTTACTGAAAACACTCACATTACTTCGAGGCTCCAACGTTTTTACAAGTCCCACTGGGCCATTAAACCTGGTCATGGGATCCCCATAGGTGAGCCTACCATCTCTGAGCAATAATCCTTCGCCATTGAAATCCGCTACGGCTTGGTTCAAAGCATCTATCTCAAGCTGTGAGCGGGTATCACTGACAACGCTGTTGAGCTGTCTACGTTCATTTTCTGGCTCATAAGGCACCGTTCTAAAACGTATATTGCCGTAAGAATCGTCAAAAGGCAGTGTTAAATTTTCTTTGGGCACAAACAGTACCAACTCGCGCTTTATAGTAGAGGGGATAAGATCACGTGAAGGCCAAATTTCCACTGCTCCCGCTGCCAATCCCACCAAATAAGCCCACATACCGTTACGTTGGATTTTACGGAGCATGGTCATTTGCACACCGTCTACTATGGCTATGCGGCTCTCCAATTGATCAATTTCACAACGTTCTATCAAAGAAGGAGAGAGCGGCGTGTAGCTGACAACGTTTAATCCGCCAAAATCTTCTGGCAGCGGTTCCACATTAGCGAACGTGGAGTAATCATTGTCATAAGAAGAGTGCTCCACACCCCTCTGCAAAGACAAATCCTTGCACATACTCAGCGTTTCTTTTTTGAATGTTATGTCCACTGCGCTGTGCCCCCATTCACATAAAGTCTACGCTGAAAGTTTATCGCGAACTCTTCTGAATGCGTTACTATGCCCACAACCATAGAGCTATTTTCCATATTCTGCAAGTACTGAGCTAACTTCGTGTTGTTTTCTTTATCCAACCACGCTAAACCTTCATCAAGAAAAATAGATTCTAAAGAACCAGCAAAATGTTGACTAATGGCGAATGCCAATGACAATGCTACAAGCACTTTCTCGCCGCCACTTAGATTACTTATGTCAGAAGTCAAACCGTCGTCAAATACAACATCAAAGCGAAAAGAATCAGAATCAAAAATGAGATTAAACTGCCCGCCACTCATCTCCCAAAGCAGGTTAGAAGCAGAAGTCACAATTTCATTCATCATCTCACCACGGTAAAAATCCGGGAAACGGTCAGCTTTTAAGTCTTCCCATAAACGCGTAAGCACGCTAAGTTCTTCTTCCAGCAAGGCACGTTGATTCTCTTTTTCTTTCAAACGTTGTTCCCTTTCCACAGCATGCTTAATGGCATCCTCGATGCTACCAGATTCTTTAAGTAACTGCTTATATGTTTCATTGGCACTCTGAAGTTGACTTTGTACTGAATTCAAGTCGCCTTCTTCTTTCACATCTGCAAGCAATGATAAATACTGGTCCTGTTTTTCATTGAATGCGTTTTGAAGTTGATCCAAACTACCCATGAGCATTTTGAGCTTATCGTCTGCGCCCTGAACATCGCGATTCTTTAACGATTCGTAATTCTCCATCGTCAGGCCCTTTTCCAAAAGTTCATTTTTGAGCAGAGAGCGCTCATCCGTTATCCTTGACAAAATCGTGTCTATGCGGCGATTTAGCTCTTTCAGTGCTTTTTCAGTCTCAGTTTTGCTTTCCTGTGTTTTGTTCAGTTCTCCACCGCGTTTAGCCAACTCCACCGTTATGCTTTGCCGCATTTCTTTCAAATCCGTTATTTGTTTAGATAAGGCGGCTATCTTTTGCTCGGTCATTTTTATATTTTTTTCCATAGCAACAAGCTTATCTTGCAGATTGTTTTCGTGAAGAGCCGATCTTATCTCGACATTGGAACATAACGATTTCAAACGTTCGTTCTGCGCTCTTAGTTGAACTCCCCTCGCATAAAGCTGTTGCTGTACCACTGCTAAGCGTTCTCTCCTATCGCCATAGATTTGACCTTGGCTCTCTATCCATGTGTTCATTTCACCCACGGATGATAAGCGCTCTATTCTTGCTGACAGATTCGGCGTAAAATGTTCCTGGCACTTGGAAACAACAGCCTGCAATTCAGACAATCGATTCTCCAACTCAGCCATGTGCTCATTGATTTTCTTCAACTGTTGTTCCACATGATACTTCTGCATTTCCAGTTGGCCAAACTCCAGCAACAATTCGTCAGGAAGAGAAACGGTTTTTAACTCTGTGATTTCGTTCCCACAAATAGGGCACTCATCTTGTGGGCTCAAAGTTTCCACTATGCGGCTTACCAAAAAATCTCTTTCCGCGTTGGGAAATTCAGCGTTGACAGTTTGCATTCTACTGTTTAACTGCTGATATGCTCGCTGCAGTTTATTTGCTTCTTCCATGTTTTTAGCGCGTTCATCTTCGAGTTTTTTTATTTCCTGCTTTGCTTCGTAATATTTTTCAAACACGCCTCTACGCTCGTCAAGGAACCGAAGCAGCTTATCCAAGGCAGAAACATCTTTTTTAAGTGTTTTTTCCTCAGCCAGCAAAGTCAACATCTCACTGCTAAGTGTTCTGCATTGCATCAATGTATTAAAGGCGTCATCAAGCTTGCTTCTCGCTGCGTTTAGTTCTTGTAAACTATGCTCCAAGTACGACAGTTCATCTTCAAGCTGCTGTTCTTCACCCAACTCTTCCAGGCGGTGGTGAAGAGATTCTATGTCTTTTGATAGCTTCTCGGCAATTTCACCAAAGCGTTTTGCATTCTCTTCCAATCCCTGTTTTTGCAGTTTTAGTTGTTCAAACTGCGCTTCGTCTTGTTCCAATTGAATGTACTTAACTCGCAATTCTTTTGCTAGTTTAATATTGGCATCCTCATAAGCTTTGTACCTTAGCTCCTCAATCTGCGACTTCAGCACGTTGATGTTGTTTTGCGTTTTTTCCATATCACTCTTAACCTGATGGATTTCTTCAAAACGCTTAGACATCTGTTCGAACTGCTCAAGCTGACGGCGAATTTCTTCTATTTTGGATAGAACGTCGCTCAGTTGTTGGCGTAATTCATCAGCGGACGGTCCTTCCCTAAGTTGGTTGTATTCCTCGGTGAGCGATTCCACCCGAGCTTGAACTTGCTGCAAATCACCACGCACCAGTGCTTGCATCTTACTTAAATTATGCGTTTCCAAAATAGAATCAAAAATTTTTCGCCTCTTGTCCGGTTTCGCCTCTACTAAATCGGTTATTCTGCCTTGGCCCAAAAAAACCGTTGAAGCAAACACTTCAGGATTCAAACCAAGGACGTCCTCAATCTTTTTATTAACTTTTGTTACACCGGTTTCAGGAACGTCTCCATGGGGACCATCTAAGTCGAAAAACCATGCATTATGGGTAGAATCATCTACCTTTTTTGTGTTCCGCTCCAGTTCTCTTCTTATTAAGTACTTACGACCTTGCTGAGAAAAGGTAAAAATTACTTCAGCTCTGGCAGGGTTGTCAGTGCTATGCCGAGCATTTCTATTAATAATGGCAGTGTTCTTCACATCCCCAGGCAATCTCATTGTTTTTCCATAAAGAGCAAAGTAAATCGCCTCCAATATGGAAGATTTTCCTGCACCATTAGGTCCCGTTATGACAAAAACGCCCTGAGGAGGAAACGTCAAAGAGATCTTTTTTAAACCCAAGAAATTGGTAACTTCCAACTTTTCAGGTTTCACAATGTATCGTCCTCTCTTGCCTTCTGCAAATAACTGGAGAATTTTTCTAACAGTTTATCTCTGAGCTCTGATTTAAGTTCCTGCTTCTCTAAATACTGTCCGTAAGCTTCTTCCATGGATGAAAACTTCACTCTACTGTTTTCTGTGTCGTCCGCTGTTACACTTTCAAGCTCTACTGAAACCACTGAAGGCAATTCATACAGCCTTTGTACAGCAACCAAATCGCCCTCTTGAAGTGTTACTTTCACGTAACCTTGAAAAGTCGTTAAATCACTAACAACTTTAGGAGAAGGGCTCCCTATAACGGTAACCTGTTTCAATTTCTTTTGAGAAATAAACGGGTGAAAATAGGTCTTCGTACCTTGACCGCTGAAGTCGACAATGTAAAAACCCTGTTGACTACTCTCTTCTCCAAAGTCCAGCTTTGCGACGCCACCAGGATAACATCCCAGTATCTTCTGCGTATGATTGTCTGTGATAAGCTTGGCATCATGGATGTGCCCCAAAAATGTAAAATCGAACTGTGATAGCAGTACTCTGGGTATGGGTACTTCGTTAGTACCAAACTTTGAATACGACATGCCCTCCACAACACCATGCGTGAGTAAAAAACGGTATGTAGAATCCCCGCTGCAATTACGCGGAGAAATTTCGTCCAGTACCGATTGGACAGCGTCATTCATGACTTCTCTGGTATTGGTATCAGTAGGTGTGATAATTTTTCTAGCATCAAAATAGGGTAGCGCCGTGATGCATACCTTTTCTCCACCTACATCCAAATTAAGTTGCTCAAGCTTATCCACTATGAAAACATTCTTTATACGTGCAAATTTGTCAAAACTTACCAAACCCTTCCAATCGTGATTACCCAACACACCTATAACGGGAGCAAAATCTGATAGTTTATAAAGGTAGTCCATGAGCCAATGCTGCTTTTCGCCTTCCAAAGGAACCCAATAATGTGTTAAGTCACCTGTAACTGCGATAAGATCCACTGGTTCTTCACGAAGATAATCCAAGATTTCTTCCAAGCACGCTTGTATTTCTGGTGTTCTATCTTGAGGCTTCCGCCTCCATGTTACGGCACCTAAATGCCAGTCGCCAGTAACTAATACTCTCATAAATGAATCATCACTTCCTGTTCCACCATAGCCTATCAAAGAATATGTTTTTACTGCTTACGCTCATAGGTATGGCAATGGCAACGCTTCCTTCAGGGCAAAGGCCAAGGCTTTTACAAGCTTCACCAAGAGTCCATTGTATCCGATTATCTACACCAAAATCATTGAATACATCCACCGCAACACCTAATGCGATGCCCAAATCCATGGCAGAAAACACGCAAAAAGTCTTTCCTTCGCGAGCAGCATCGCAGTCTGCTTTGCATAAACCACAATTGAGGTTAGCAGGCTTTTTATCTTCTGCGAATGCCAAAAGGATCATAAACTTTTTGCCTTCAAGCGTATGAGCGTCTCTGTCAAAAAATGGCCATTTTTCTTGAAATTGTTTTGCCTCTTCCAATATTTTCGACAGTGTTTTTTCATCCTCTATGAGCATGACGTCAATGCTATCACGACCTAAACCCTTCGGCGCAGTGAGCATTTTTTGAGCTGCCAGCACACCGGATACGTGTAAACTTTCGCCAACTATTTCTTTACGATCCATGTTGGTTTGCCTCAAGCAAGCTAATGCGCAGCAGAACAAAACCTTGAACGATGTTCTCACTCCGCAGATAGACACCATCAGGCACTTTAAGAGCTACCGGAGCGAAGTTCCATATTGCCTTAACACCAGCACCCACTAACAGATCGCATACTTGTTGAGCACTATGAGCCGGAACAGTTATTACACCGCACACAACGTCATTTTCTTTAATAAAGTCATGCATCTTACCTAAATGCATGATCGTTAGATCACCCAACGTAGTGCCAACTTTTTTCGGATCGGTATCGAACAGTCCCACAACATGCATGTTGCTTTTCTTCAATCCCTCATAGTTTGCCAGTGCAGAGCCAAGTCTACCTGTCCCAACTATAACCGAATTCACTGACGTATCCAGTTTCAAAAGCTTTTTAAGATAGTTCCTTAGTTCAGGAACAGGATAACCCTGCCTGGGTTTTCCTTTTATTTCGCAGTATGTCATGTCTTTTCTGACTAAATCCGGAGATATGCCCAAAGCTTCTCCTAACATCTGGGAAGAAACCCAATTTATCTCTGGCGGTAGAGAGTCCACATAAGAATAATAAAGATAAAGCCTTTCAAGAACAACCCAAGGTATCATATGGCTATCATCCTCCTTTTAACTTGTTCATATACATACGGAAAACACATTTAAACTGAAAACACCAATACCATTAAAGATGTCTGCCATCATATCGTGATGAGCAGCCCTATTTCAATTATAAAGTACTGCCCACTGTTTATACCGTTTTCCAGAACATTGTCAGCCTCATGCGTTAGTAAACATCAAAGGCACTTCCCCCCACAAACTCACGCAGAATAGAGGTGTTGGGAACAAATGCGGACTCACATGTGTCAAAATAGCTTAATAGACGTTTAAGCCTCCAAGCATCGGCATATTCTTTTAAGGTTTCGGGTATCTGTTGAAGCATGGGCTCAGCGAAAGGCTTGAGTACGAGAAGCTCATATGGTAGCGCACTATTAAAGAACGCATCCGCTTCCTGCTGATATGGAAATATGTTCCTGTCCTCACCACGTCTTACCAAAGGCCATTGACGGAGTGTTTCTTCAGCAAGATATGCTCTGTAGAAACTGTCACGAACCATACGCCTAACCAAACGTGCATCGGTCGTATACGTTCTGTTTACTTCATCCAGATTCAAATGCGCCAATGCACTCACATAAATCTTATACTTCACATGTGCTGGCACGCCCAAAGTAGTTTTGGGATTTAAAGCATGGATTCCCTCTAAGACCAATACACCATTACTGGGTAAACGCATTTTCTTCTCTTGAATTATGCGGACACCTTTTACAAAATCATACTTTTTTACCTCAATTTCTTCACCATTCAAAAGTTTGTTTATATCTTGTACGAGGGTCTGCAAATCTAAAGCATTCAAGGAGTCAAAGTCGTAATTACCGTTCTCATCTTTGGGTGTCAAATCTCTTGGCACAAAGTAATCGTCAGTGCCCATGTAGACAGGCCTCAGCCCATTTACCCTAAGCTGAATCGACAAGCGCTTAGAGAAGCTCGTTTTCCCAGAAGACGATGGGCCAGCGATGAGCACAAGCTTTGCTTCTCTTTTAGAAATCTCATCAGCGATATAAGAAATACGCTTTTCATGTAGCGCTTCTGCAACCTTTATAAGTTCAATGATCTCACGGCTCTGAACCAACGCATTTATATCGCCCACATCTCTAATACCCAGAACGTTTAACCACTGGTCGTATTCGAAAAAGGCTTGGAATAGTTTTGGTATTTCTTCGAAAACATTCCCTTCTGGCACCACCACAAAGCCAGGCGTGTAGTTTATGACATTGACTTTTCTAACCATACCTGAACTGGGCAGAATGGGAAGCCACGATATTTCCCCATATCCTTGACTGTAGAAGAGCTGATGCTCTACCTTCGGATATTTCAACAGGCTGCTCTTACCCCTAACGAATGAAGATGATAATATGGATGAATTTAAGGAAGTAGGTTCCCAACTTATAGGAACGTTTTTTTCTATAAGCTTTTCCACTTCATTATTGAGTGCATCTACTTCGCTATCCTTTAGCGGCTGTTCCATGGAACAGAATATGCCAGAGCCATAGGAATACTTTATTTCCATATATTTCTCACCAAATAACCTGTAAGCAGCCATCCCTACCAAGAATAAGCACATCTTTTCCACTATGCGTTGGCCTAACACGCTATCTCGTCTGACAAGGCGCACAGCTCCATCCGTTTTTACAGGCGCTTGTAGAGGCAATATATCTTTCCCTAAGTGAATAGCCACGGCTTCTTCTTTTTCCAATATTGAACGGTACTGCTCGTTCGTGCTTATGGCATCCCAAAATGGCTGTCCATCTTCCACTTCACACTTGAAAAGTCCTTCTACAGAAAGGTAATGAACCATAGCATTTCATCTCCCGCTTAAAACGGTATCATATAAGAATAATATATTCTTTAAGTGTTATTGGGGAGTGTGTCTTATATTTAAGTTATGGAAATAAAGGAGGGGCAAAAAATGAGTTTAAAAGAACAATTACAAGATGAGTTGAAACAATATATGAAAGCCCGAGATACCCTGAGATTGGAAGTCGTTCGTTCTGTGCTTACCGCCGTAAAAAATATAGAAGTTCAAAAAATGAAAACAGCGGATGATGAAGACGTATTACAAGCAATAAGGCAGGAAGTAAAGAAACGCAGAGAAGCTATTGAACTTTATGAAAAGGCTGGAAGAAATGAACTTGCTCAAAAAGAACAGGCTGAACTTGAAGTGCTTGAGGCATATCTGCCAAAAATGATGTCAGATGAAGAAGTAAGAAACGTCATTAAAGCACACATAGTGCAGATGCAACCAAAAGATATAAAAGAACGTGGTAAAATCATGGGTTCTGTAATGCAAGAATTGAAAGGCAAAGCAGAGGGTGCTTTAGTAGGAAAAATACTGGACGAAGAATTAGCGGCATATTTGAACGGAGGTCAATAAAGTATGGAACTTCAATGGAGTGAAACTGCACTCAGGGTATTGGAACAACGCTACCTTTTGAAAGATGAGCAAGGGAATACCATAGAAACGCCAGAGCAGCTCATGCGTAGAGTAGCGCACGGAATAGCGCAGGCAGAATCTGTTTGGGGGGCTGATCAAGACAAAATTCAAACCATAGAGGAACGTTTCTTTGACATGCTGTGGAAACGAAATTTCCTTCCAAATACTCCTACACTGTTCCATGCTGGTTTGCCAAAAGATGAAAAATACAAAGGCAGGCGTTTTATGTCTGCTTGCATCGTGCTCCCTGTGGAAGATAGCATAGATGGGATCTTCAAAACATTGTGGGATGCAGCAAAAATCATGCAAGCAGGAGGCGGCGTAGGTTATGCATTTAGCCGCCTTAGGCCAAAAGGATCATTAGTAAAAAGCAGCGGTGGGCAATCTTCAGGACCAGTGTCATTCATGCACATTTATGACGTTATGGTAGATGTAGTGGCTCAAGGTGGTAAACGACGTGGCGCCCAGATGGGTGTTTTGAATGTTCACCACCCAGACATTCTGGAATTTGTCGATTCAAAAAGAGAAAACACTAGTGGCAAAGGCCCACTGCATAACTTCAACATTTCAGTTGCGATAACAGAAGCATTCATGGAAGCTTACAAAGCTAACGCTAATTTTAAATTGATAGCACCTCACACAGGAGAAACAATTGGTGAATTAAACACACGCGAATTGATGCACAAAATTGCTGAAAATGCATGGCGTACAGGGGACCCAGGCATTATCTTCATAGACAGAATAAACAGCGAAGATTATTTGGATGATGGCCAAATAGAAGCCACTAATCCTTGTGGTGAACAGCCACTGCCACCTTATGGTTCTTGCAACTTGGGTTCTATCAACCTAAAACATATGCTTAAAGAGACAGATTCCGGCTATGAATGGGACTGGGAAATCTTTGAAGAAACGATAAAACTTGCTGTCCGTTTCCTCGATAACGTCATTGAAGCCAATGATTACCCCATACCCGAATTAGAGAACTATGCTAAAAAAGCCAGACGCATAGGCCTTGGTGTTATGGGCTGGGCTGACGCTCTTTCACTTCTTGGCATTCCTTACGATTCCGAAGAAGCATTGGATGAAGCACGCAAAGTTGGCGCTTTCCTTAAAGAAAAGTCGCACCTTGCATCCCAGGAGCTTGCAAAGGAGCGAGGCGTTTTCGAGTTTTATGACAGAAGCAAATGGAAAGAAATGGGTACGCCCATGCGCAATGCTGCTGTAACAACCATCGCTCCTACGGGGACGCTTTCTATTTTGGCAAATGTTAATAGCGGTATTGAGCCTTACTTTGCACTTGCCTTTGAAAGAAAAATAACAGCAGGCAATTTCAAGGAAGTGCAGTCCACGCTTCTGGATATACTAAAACAAAGAAATCTCTATAGCGAAGAACTTGTAACACGCATCATTGACAATGAGGGCAAACTTAGAAGCATTGAGGATTTGCCTGAAGAATTGAAAAGTGTGTTCCCTACAGCGATGGAAGTAGATCCAGAATGGCACGTGCGAATGCAAGCCGCATGGCAAGAAAACATCGACAGTTCTATATCGAAAACGGTGAATTTACCTTACGAAGCTACTGTGGAAGATGTAGAAAAAATATATGCGCTGGCTTATGAACTTGGTGCAAAATCAATAACCGTTTACCGCGATAAATCATTAGATTTGCAAGTTTTGAACGCACCGTCCAGCACATCGCAAGGCGAAAGCGCCATTGAAGAAAACGTAGAAGTTGGCAAGCCAAAGCGTATTTTCCCCAAACGGCCCGAAGTGCTCACAGGTTTTACCAAGAAGTTCAGAACAGGTACCGGAACTCTCTACGTTACGGTAAATGTCGACGAAAACGGTCGCCCCATTGAAGTTTTCACAAATGTGAGCGGTTCTGTGGCTCCCGCAGAGATTGAAGCCATAGCACGCCTTGTGTCCATCGGTTTGCAATATGGCATTCCTTTGGATGAAATCGTTGACCAGCTTACGCAACCTGTGGATCCTGTGAGTTATAAACTATCACCTGAAGGGTTAAGAAGCACTGCACACGGCATAGCTTTGTCCCTTAGAGAGGCAGTTAATAAAGGGCTTAATATCCTCGGAAATGGGCTGAAAAGCGCTACACCCATATTCTCCTTGGGTGTTAATGAAGAAAGAAGCCACAGTCAAAACAACCATAAGGTTCCGAAACTTGATAAAGAACAGATCGATGCCATGAAAGCAATTTACGGAGATGAAAGAGTACAAGAGATTCTAAGCAGTGAGGGCATAAGCTTGTGTCCAGTATGTGGTACACCCATGTTGAACGAAGAAGGGTGTCTCACCTGCCCTAACTGCGGCTACAGTAAATGCGGATAACATTGCTTAAATGATCCTTTGAGGGAGGAAGAAAATTTAGCTTGGAACTTTTCTTTCCTCCCTTTCTTGTGAAATGTGTTTCCAATTAGGTTGCCTTCTTAACATGATCATGATGCATATTGATGTAGCTATTTCACAAATAAACTGCGATATCCAAATGCCTAAATTACCCAAAAACAATATGCAAATAGCCATGGAGCACAAAGCAAATACGAGCCCCCTAAGCACCGTAACGGCAACACTCTCTCCTATCTTCGTCACCGAAGAAAAATACGAGGCAAAAAGCACATTGTATCCCACAAATAGAAATGATAGTGAAAATAATCTCAATGGTAGCAACGTCGCCGTAAATACCTCCAGGTCATCATGCATGTCTAAAAACAAACCTACCAATAGCGACGTGAGAACGTTACAAATCACGAAAGCCACAACACCTACCGCAGTTACGTAGACCATACCAAGATGTAGAACCTCAGAAGCTGCCTTCTGCTCCCTCTTGCCAAAATAGAAACTGATTAGTGGCTGCGAACCTTGGCTAATGCCCGTTACAGTCATAAAAACAAACTGGTTTATATATGAAATAACGCCAAAGCTGATCAGTCCATCACTACCGAGCTTAAGCCCTATTACCATATTGAAAATGAAAGTTACAAGACCGCTGGAAATCTCCATGATACCCGCGGATAAGCCTATAGCAATGGACTTACGAACTATTTCACGGGGCATACGTGGTTTCACAAATTGCAAGTTCGAGTGTCCACGGGAGAAATGAAAAATGTAAAACAATGTGGCAGCTACTTGCGAAATGCCTGTGGCTACAGCAGCTCCTGTAACGCCCCACCCGAATTGCATTATGAAAAGGTAATCTAAAACAATGTTTGCTATCCCTGAGAGCAGTACCCCCGCAATGGCTAAACCCGGAAAGCCATCCACTTTTACCACCAGTTCAAAGAAATAAGAGAGTATAAGAAATACCGCAAATATAACAATGATACGCAGATATTGAAAAGAGAAAAGGAAAACGTCTTCCGGAGCGCCAAGGAGCGAAATTATACTCTTTAAGTTGAATAGCGTCACCAATGCCAGAAAAACGCTTATCAGAATAACAATCAAAGTTATCGTACTGAAGATATTGTTCGCCTGTTCTCTATGACCTTTGCCCAGCTCAATAGAGATAAGTGTAGATGCCCCTGTAGCAAAGACAACTCCTATGGAAAATATCAAATTCACAAAGGGCGCAACAATGTTAACACCAGCCAAAGCATCTGGGCACACACCGTGTCCCACAAACATGCCATCCACCATGGTATAAAGCGAATATACCCACATCGACAAGATGGAAGGGACAACAAATCTTAAAAACTGGTTATGTATTATTCCTTTTCTTTCCATGGCAATTCTTACTTTAAACCTTGGTACAATACTAATGTCAAGCGCGAAAGAAGGTTTCTATGGAAAGTTATTACACCATTGGGGAAATATCCAAATTATATGGTATCGGAAGAGATTCTCTCATGTACTATGAAAAACTTGGGCTTCTTAGCCCCACCCGTGGCGAAAACAATTATCGCATTTATCAATTGAGCGACATATGGAAACTGAACATCATAAAAGAACTGCGTTCTCTGGGTTTTTCTATGGAAATGATAAAGCAGTACATAGATGGAAGATCGATTCAGACGACCACTGCTACTCTTGAACAGGAAATAACATTAATCGATGAAAGAATTCAACAACTTGAGCTGATCAAAAGCGAACTCAACAAACGTTTGGAAAATATCAAGAACACGATTTCTATTAAAGAACTTTTTATTCCGCGCATAGTTAGGATTGAAAAAAGGCACGCTTTGATACTTCACGGAAAAATCACCAGAGACGAAGAAGTAGACTTTCTCGTAAAACGTATGCAGAAAGACCATGGTGAATTTTATATATTGGGAAATCCTAAAATAGGCGCTATCTACGATATGGACAGTATAAAGAATGGCATCTATAACGAGTACGAAGCCGTTTTTACCATCATACCTGATCAAGAAAATGGAGATATTACCTTGAATGATGGAGAATATGCTTCCATATTGTACAGAGGTCCTTATTCACAAAGCAGGTTGTATTTAGGGCAGCTTTTCGAATTCATTCATCAGAACAATTACACTATCCAAGGGCCTGCTTTGGAGTTTTACCGCATTGACATCCACGAAACAAGGCTTTCTGAAGAATTTCTAACGGAAATTCAAATTCCCGTACAAAAAGAAAAACCTGAGCGTTAATACTTCATACAGCTTACCCAGTGTCAGCGGCAAAAGCTATACAGCTTCTTCGTAATGTGTTGGTAGTGAATCAGGCAAATTGGAAAAAGCGATAGCTAAGAAAAATCTTCCAACGAAATCTGCAAAGATGCCCACAAAAACAATGCTTAGTATTCTACCCCAGTAAATCCATCCTGCCGCTCTTTTGAAGCTGTCGATGCTAAACGCATTGCCCAGTTTAGTGTAGAAATTCTTGTAAAGGGAACCACTTATGATGCTCAAAACGTAGCCAAGCAAGGTAGCAATGGTACCAACGGTTTTAAACCATACAAATGGGTGACGGATATAACCAAATGGATTGGAAAGCAACAAGTTGCACCAAGGACCTGTGCAATTGAAATTGCCTGCATACGATTCCATTCCAAATGTTGATAAGACGATAACATAACCAAACGAAAGTGCCATTGCTCCCACAATGTCTAAAATCATGGCTATGACGAAAGTTGCTGTCATGTTTTTTTGCCTGCTGATTTTCTGAATTCCTTCCAAGGCGATAAGCAAAAGAACCAAGCTTACGATAAGAAGATTAACATTCAATGTGGCCAGTGATATGACGTAGATAATGGCGCCAATTTCACCTAATAACCGTGAGAGGAAAACCTCTTTGTTTTGCACACGTTTCACCCCCCATTG
Source organism: Coprothermobacter platensis DSM 11748 (assembly GCF_000378005.1). Lineage (GTDB taxonomy): Bacteria > Coprothermobacterota > Coprothermobacteria > Coprothermobacterales > Coprothermobacteraceae > Coprothermobacter > Coprothermobacter platensis. The sequence continues at coordinate 344,084 of NZ_KB899040.1, read as the reverse complement.
CCTAATTGGCTGGGGGAGGTGGACTCGAACCACCACTCCAGGATCCAAAGTCCTGTGTCCTGCCCATTAGACGATCCCCCAAGCAAAAAAACACTTGGCAAGAAATATTTTACCACGCACAAGGCCATTAAAGGAAGATAACAAAAAAGAGGGAATCAAAAGGTTCCCTCTTCTAAAAAATATGCAGGGATTTTACTCTTTAGGTTGCAGTGTATCAGGGAGCTGCAAAAAAGCGGCTACTAAAAGTGCTCTACCGATTAGCTCCACAAAAGGTCCTACAAGGACAATATTCAATATTTTGCCCCACATAATTAGGTTGCCTGCCAGTTTAAAGTTAGCAACATCTGTTGTTTCTTCAACTCGCTGGAAAGCGTCCCTATAAAGCAAACCAGAAATAACTCCTAACAAATAAGGTATGATCAATGCAAGAGAAGCAAAACCTAGTTGGAATATGTTGTTATAAGAACCACGCCATCCAAAGCTCGCTTCCTGATGTATAGTTACCATGAATATAATGGCTATCAATACCAGGGAAATACCCGACAAAACATCAAGGATTACCGCTGCCAGTAAGCGTTTCTCGGCGCCTTCTTGTTTGGAGTCCTTAACAATTTCCTGTACAGCTAAAAAACAGTAGCACTAAGCCGATTAGCCCGATAATCCAACCCACCACGGGTATGAAGAACATCAGAGAAAAAACGGTTCCAATGCCCCCGATCCTTCTTGCTCTTTCCATTTTTCTATCCACCATGTTTTTATCCTCCGTTTCGAACATGCTGGCTCGATATTACCAGCATATTAACCATTGAGATAAGTACTCTCCGATAGTTACGAATATTTACCTCTCTATTAGAGGATTACCACTATTTGCCAAAATATATACTTTCCCAAAGCTGTTTTAGTTCATATAACAGTTCAGGAGTACGTGCGGCCATCAAAACAGCGTTGGGTTCATACTGATAAAGCACACTTTTACCTGCTTCTACCAATAATCTGCCTGCGGCCACATCCCAGAGCTCGAAGCGCGGAATCAAACATGCATCCAGCGCACCTGTAGCCACATAAGTCAAACCGAGAGCCGCTGAACCGAGTATTCTAAGGCGCATTGCTCTTGTCTGTAGATCAGAAAGAAAAACACCGTACTTTGCTCCATAAGGGTCGTCTTTTCTCGGCGTTCCCAAACCAACAAACGCCTCATCTAAACTCTTCACATAACGGCTATTCTGTATTGCAACGTTTCCGCGATAGAGCTGGTTTCCATCAGACCAATAAACGCGCTTGCTTGCAACCTCGCCTATGGCACCCATAATGGCTTCGTCATCTTCCATGAGTGCCAAAGACACTGCCACAAGCGGTAACCTTACGGTAAAGTTTACTGTACCGTCAATGGGGTCTAAAACCCACCTACGTTTTCCTTCACTACGTAATCCATACTCTTCACCCATAAAGCCATATCCTGTACGTTCTCGCAGAAAACGCTCGACTTTGTTCTCAATCTGTTTGTCTAAGAAGGTTACTCGATCATCAGTTCCTTTCTCTTCCCAGGTTACAGGGGTATACCAGTATTTCCATATCTCTTGTAAGGCAAGCTCCACAGCATGCACCATAGTTGTTTGAAGTGCCCATATCTCGTCATGCATTGTAGTCATCTCCTAATATGGCATCTACTATCTTTTCAGGAGTATAAAAGTCAATATCCGTCAATTGCTGTCCAAAACAAAGTAATTTAACAGGTATCTTTAGTTCATCCCAAATGGAAAAAATCATGCCACCCTTAGCCGTACTATCCATCTTTGTTAGTACCAATCCTGTTATGGGAGCACCTTTCACAAAAGATATAGCTTGCCTGTAACCTTGCATACCTTGAGTACCATCAAGTACTAATAGGATTTCTTGTGGATAATCTGAAGAAAATTTCTTGCTTACTTTGATAAGCTTAGTCAGTTCATCAATAAGTGCTTTTGATGTATGTATTCGACCAGCAGTGTCAACTAAGAACAGCGACGCATGAGAATGTTCTGACAATGCTTTGTAAAGAACAGATGCACTGTCGGAACCCCTGTCCCCGCCCACATATGTAACAGGCATATTCTGAACTAATGTGCTAAGCTGATCCTGAGCTGCTGCCCTAAATGTATCAGCGCCTACAACAACGACATCTTTCCCTTTACTTGCATACATGTGAGAAAGCTTAGCAACTGTGGTAGTTTTCCCGACACCATTGACGCCGATCAAGAAAAACACAGATGGTACAGAAGTATCATTCAAGGGCTCAAACGGGGGTGCTGAGTTTAAAAGCACTTCCCTCACCACATCCGTACTGTTGCCTTTTTCTCTTATAGTTTCTAAAAGCGTTTGAGCCTTTTTTAAACTAAAATCAGAGGAAATAAGAGTAGAAAGCAGCTCTTCCTCTTGCTGAGGCGTAAGCGCTTTGCCTTGCATTTTGAGGACAGTCTGATGAAAAAGAGATTTAAAACTGTCAAAAAGTCCCACTAAAAATCACTCCTAACCAGCTCGCCAAAATTGCCAACGTAAGGGCCCGCCACAAGTTCATCAGTTAAGAATTCTGAACTGTGAAGCCCCACTTGGAGAACCCTTATACCAGCATTCTTAAAACTATTGTAAGCCGTCTTCGACCAATGAATAGCTTCATCCATAGAAAGTGGCTTGTAGTATCCATCCTTATACATCTTTTCCAAGACCGTATTTCGCAGAACCAATGTTGGGAAATACCTTACGCCCCAGGGATGTAAATCCACGGTATACTCAATGGCGAAGCGTCTGTCTTCTTCTGTTTCTTTAGGTAAACCAACCATGATTTGTAAAACCACATTGAAATGCGGTTTTACAAGTTCGTAAGCACTCAAAACGTCAGAACGATGATAACCTCGTCCACAAGCATCCAGCACTTCATCAGAAAAACTCTCAACGCCCAGTTCCACCGTGGTCACATGGTAATCAACTAATGCTGCTACCACTGTTTTGTCCAGCTCATCTGGACGTGTAGACAATCTTATGCCTCTTACTTTATTTGCCTCAATAAATGGTTGAAAAGGCTCTAATAAATCTGATATAAAAGATAACGATGAGGTGGGCGTACCGCCATAAAAAGCCACCTCATCATAAACCAGATTGCTTTTCTCTATGTAAGCAATTGATTCCTCTACGCTTTGCTGCCAGGGTTTTACTTTTTCAGCAGCATGTTGATTACAAAATACACACCGCTGAGGGCAACCAGCGTGAGAAAGAAAAACAGGGTAGATTCTCATCGAGCATAAAGATATGATTCTATGATATCAACCACGTCTTTGACAGTTTTTATATCCTTCAACTGTTCGTCGTTGAATTCAAAGCCAAATACTTGCTCTACACTGAGAGCAAGATCAACTAAATCCAGGCTGTCCAAATTTAGATCGGCTACTAAGTCAGAATCCATGGTAACGTTTTCATCATCCACTGCCACTGTATCGCGTAGAATGTTCTTTAACTCCTGGAAGATCTTTTCTCTCTCCACCTTATAAGTTCCTCCTTTACCGAACCGATAGTATCTCGTTCCATGAGCAATTTACCAGTTCGTAGAGCATTATATACCGCTTCAGGATCACTTTTCCCATGCCCTTTTAACACATTTCCCGTTAAACCAAGTATGGGACTAACACCATAGCTTCTGTAATCGAACTTTTTAAATGCCCCTGTTAAATCGTTCTTAATAAGACCTAAACCTAGTTTTTGCCTTATTCCTTGCTCACTTATGTTTTTCACAACAGTTTTTACAATATCCAGTACACCTTCTGCGGTTTTTAGAAACACGTTACCAAGTAATCCCCAAGTTACTACAACATCTACGGTAGGCAAAAGTATTTCATCAGGTTCCACAAAACCCGCGTACTCTGGCATACGTTTCATGAGCTTAGAAGCATCCTGGATAAGCTTAGAACCCTTGTGATCTTCTTTCCCCACATTTAGAATTGCGACTTTACGAGGCGAATGCCCCTGTAGTGACCTAAAGTAAGCAGACCCGTAAGCTGCAAAATCTACTAAATCTTCTGGGTCAGCCTCAGCATTCGCCCCGGCATCTACTAAAACCCATGTTTCACTTGAAACAGAGGGCATAGCAATACATATGGCAGGTCTCATGTGATTTTCTAAGCGTTTCACATAAGCTACTCCGCCAATGACCAGAGCCCCCGTATTACCAAAGCTGATCACACCGTCAGCACTGCCGTCAGCAACCATTTCTAAGCCTATGCACATACTGCTTCTACGTTTCTTGAGCACCACCGTAGGAGGATCTTCTTGCTTAATTACTTCTTCACAATAGACAGGCTTTATCAGGTCTGTATCGCGAAGCACTTCATCCTTTGTAATTAGCGCTAACAGCTCATCCTCTCGATGGTCACGCGCATAACGGTAAACACCTTCCAGCAGTACACCAGCTGGCTGATCAGCCCCCATGAGATCAAGGGCTATTTTCATGATTTTGTGCTCTCGCTAATCCTTTTCTTTTTCTACTTTTATCTTTTCCTCACCTGCATACCAACCACAATTTGGGCAAACAGTGTGAGAAGGGATAAGCTCATGGCAGTGAGGGCACTCAATCAAATTCGGAACACTTGCTTTGATATGAGCCCTTCTTTGATCTCGTTTCATCTGTGTTGGTTTCTTCTTTGGTGCACCCATTATTTATTTACCTCCTTGGTCTTCTAATATGAGATCAATAAACTCTAACTTTTGCAATAATTCTTCAGGCCCAGCGCATTCGTCACTACAAACGAGCTTGCTGGGTAAACTGTTAAGAATATACTCGCTCAACAATTCTATCACATCCACGCGTCCATTGGGCGTGTAGAATGTTGAAATATCGTCCTCAGAGAGATGCTTCTCTTCACCCTCTCGGTTAGGTTCATGACCGATAACAAAAAGCTCTTTATCATCAAGCGTTACATGTTGCCAATACATCTGTCCACAACGGTCACATGGAACCAGCACATCCACTGATCCATCAATCAATAAATCAAACTTTTCAAATTCCCATTGGTTAACTTCTATTGAACCGATCAAGTTTTTAATTTCATAAGGCAAGCTTAAGTGGCCTTGCAAATCAGGTAAATCAATCTTTGCATAGCCTTTTTGCCGCCTGACCGTATTCAAGTCAAGAATCATTTCGCTTATTTCAATCCCCTCACAATCCTATAAGTGTCTCTGGCAATCATGAGTTCCTCATCAGTTCTTATGGACATCACAGTTACCTTTGAATCTGCGGCGCTTATTATAGCATCGCCTTTAACATTGTTCTTCTCTTTATCAATCTTGATCCCCAAGAATTCCAGACCGTCGCAAACGATTTCTCTTAAAATGGGAGAGTTTTCGCCCACCCCTGCTGTAAACACCAAAACGTCTAAGCCACCTAAGACAGCAGCATAAGAGCCAATATACTTTTTAAGCCTGTAGCAGTATACATCCATGGCGCGGCGAGCTTCCTCGTCTCCTGCTGCCATCCAGTCTTCAATGTCCCGCATATCATAGCTTCTTCCACGAACTAAACCAAGAATGCCGCTTTTCTTATTAAGCACGTTATCCACTTCGTCATAGCTCATACCAAGCTCTCGCATCATCCAAATGACAATGGCCGGGTCTATGTCTCCAGAACGTGTGCCCATAACTAATCCTTCCAGAGGCGTAAATCCCATGGACGTATCTATGGACTGCCCACCCTTTATAGCACAAACTGACGCACCATTTCCCAAATGCGCGGTTATTATTTTCAAGTCTTTTATATCTTTGCCCAAACGTCGTGCAGCCTCCTGAGCTACATAATGATGGCTGGTCCCGTGAAAGCCATAACGTCTCACTTTATATTTCTCATAAAGCTCTATGGGCAAACCATAAAGGTAAGCTTTTTCAGGCATAGTAGAGTGAAAAGCCGTATCAAATACGCCGACCATGGGAACATTTGGTAAAACAGTTTGAGTAGCGTAAATACCTGTTAGATTTGGTGGGTTGTGCAATGGTGCTAAATTCTTGTTTCGTTCCAGTGATTCAATAACCTTGTCATCGATAAGCACCGAACCCGTGAAGTCTTCTCCACCATGAACAACCCTGTGTCCCACGGCACCTATTTCATCAAGTGATGAAATGACACCGTGATCAGTGGATGTCAACGTATCCAATACCCATTGAAGTGCTTCCTTATGGCTTATAGGTTCATCTTTTTCAAATTTCGTTTTTTCCTTTGCGGTGTATGTCATAGACGGTTTCTGAAGACCAATCCTTTCAACGATACCTTTAGCCATAACGGATTCATCTTCCATGTCGAAAAGCTGGAATTTTAGCGAGCTGCTGCCCGCATTGAGCACCAAAATCTTCATTGTTTCACCTCCAATTTTTCTCTAAGAGCTTGTTCTACCGTGGGTGTAACGAATTCTGAAACATCCAATCCGAAACTTACCATCTCCTTCATTAAACTCGATGAAACGAATTGATATCTCAAACTTGTAGGCATGAGCAATGTTTCTACCTTCGGATCCAGATACTTATTAGCCAGAAATAACTGTATTTCATATTCATAATCACTTACCGCTCTTAGACCTCTAATAATAACGCGTATATCATGCTCTTCAAGGTATCTAACCGTAACACCGTCGTACGAATCCACGATAATATTACGTCCACCTAAAAGCCCACACTCGTCTATGGCCGCCTTTGCCAGCCGAGCTCTTTCTTCTAAACAAAACATAGATTTTTTCTGTGTATTACTGAGGACCAGAAGTGTAACCTGATCAAATACATCTGCAGCGCGCATCAAAATATCCAGGTGACCGCGGGTAATGGGATCAAAGGTGCCAGGATAAACCGCTTTAGTCATTTTTCATCCAACTCCTTACGTCGTTTTACATACCATTCATTCACAAACTCATAGAAGGCATATTTACATCTATAAGATTATCACAATAAGGCCCAGCCACAAATAAGCGTTGGAACTATTTTTAACCAATAAATGGGTTAACATATAATATTGATGAAAAGCATCAAGAAATCTTGGCTTTTTGTACCCATCATTATTGTCGTAATTATCATTCTTTTTGTCGAGATCAAATCCGATAGCACAAAAGGTAAACGCTTGTCGCTGGTGGATTACCGTTCTGTGGCATCTATGAATCTGAGTACCAGCGAAGTACGGTGGTCAGGAAACAATGTCTTCAGCCTTAGTGCCGACGGTAAACTACTTTATTATTCGGCAAACAAGAAAAACCCTACCATACTTATGGACAACGTGTCGATGTTCTCAGCTAATCATTTCGGCAACGATACCGCACTCGCTGTTGCTTCACGCTCTGGAGAAGTTTTCTACTTGGACCAGGGCCAAGGGTTCTCTCCAAAACCGTTAGTCAGTTTCAAAGAAAAGGCAGCCATAATTAGCTTGGATTTGAGCACTGACAACGGAGTAATACTCATCAGTCTTTCGCCCTTCCCAACGTTAAGAGAACAAAACGATTCATCTGGGATTTACCTATACTCAATATTCAGCGGGCGCTTGGAAAGAATACTTCCAGATCAAGCTCGAGCATGCATAAACGCAGATGGGACCAGAATATATTATGCCAACGGCAACATAATGAGTAGTTACGATTTAGTAAATCGTAATGTCAGCAATATTGCTAAACAAAATGTAGATATGCTGTCTTGTTCAAAAACTTCTCCAGTAGTAGCCTTCGTCTCAACGAATAACACCACAATGAAAGTAAGTATTTATGATGAGAAAACCAGATCAACAAAAGATATTTATGAAACTGATAAGTACGAAGCGAATATACGCGATGTTTGGTGGTCTACGCTGGATGATGGGCTTTATATTTCTTTATGGGAAAACACATCTGCTTCAGTAAAACGTTTGGAATTTCAGAGAGACGCCCAGCCTATTCCTTGGATAAAGGCCTTAAGCTTAGCAATCCATGAGAACGATGATAATTTGGTGAGTAACTTAGTACGCGGCGGCGTGTCGTCAGTCTGTACGGCGCAGAGTTTTCCTTCACAACGTTTCATAACCAGGGATGTTGATTTTCAAACGGAGCCGGTTACTGAAAAACTTTGGTCTGTAACCATGAATGTGACCGAACACATAATTGGCCAAGCGTCCCAGTGTGACTGGTCACTAAGTTTTTTCTTAGACATGACATCGCGCAACTTTCAAGCAACCAACGCAAAGGCTGAAACACCAAAACACTATTTTGTTAGTGAAGGCAAACTTATAACAGAGATGGAAGACACAGGACTGGTACAAACGACGGATTTGCAGCGTTTCTTTGTTTTAGGTAATGATCACCTGGTATCTGCCAGTCAATACACGAAACCTCCCCAAACACTTTTCTTCACCGAGGATAATGGAGAACTGTTGCTTTCCTATGGTGTAGAAAAAGGAAATGTTGTTACGCTGGATATGACGCCTTTGAAACGTGGTGTCATAGACAGTTTAACTTTGCCAGGAAATGTTATCTACATGGGAAGCTTAAATCAACAGCATGTAGTTTTCTATAAAGTGCCCAAGACAGGGATAAACGAACTCTTCATAGAACATAATACGCAGGTAACAACACAAGTCAACACTTATTTAAAACAGTATCAAGCAATGGGAATGACAACGGGTGCCCCCTTTATCATAAACGAGACCCTATTCATACCTTTGAACAGAGCTTACGGTGATGTCAAGCTCACTTATTACTTAGCTGTTGACTCAGCCAGCAATAGCGTTTACACGGTACAGCCTTAATAGAGAAGAAAGGAGCCTCTATAGAGGCTCCTTTCTTCTCTAAAGCGATGCTTATCCTTATTTGTCTTTAAATATCTCTCCCCGTTTCTCTTTTATGGCTATCTGAGCGGCCGCTAAACGCGCTAACGGTACACGGTAAGGCGAGGCAGAAACATAGTTTAACCCAACTTCATGGCAGAATTCTATAGATTTTGGATCTCCGCCATGTTCGCCACATATACCGACCTCAAGTTCGGGTCTGGTAGCTCTACCTTCCGTAACACCTAATTTTATCAATCTACCTACACCGCTCTTATCCAGGCTCACAAATGGATCCTCTGGAAGAATGCCCTTCTGGACATAAGTACCCAAGAATTTCCCTTCAGCATCATCTCTGGAATAACCAAAGGTAAGCTGGGTAAGATCATTAGTACCGAAAGAGAAAAACTCAGCGTATTTAGCCAAATCGCCAGCAACTAAAGCTGCTCTGGGCACTTCTACCATGGTGCCCACTTTATAATCGAGCTGCACTCCATTGGCCGAAAGCACCTCGTTGACGACTCTGTGAGTCATGTCCGCTAAGAACTTCATTTCTGCTTCTGTCCCAACTAAGGGATGCATGATTTGGAAGCGCGGGTTATATCCGTCTTTCTTAAGCTGTGCTGCAGCCTCAGCTACTGCTCTTACCTGCATTTCGTAAATTTCAGGATAAACAATACCCAAGCGACAACCTCTAAAACCCATCATGGGGTTGTGTTCCTGAAGCTGGATAGCTCGTCTTAAAAGACGCTCTAATTTGGCGATTTCTGTGTCAGATGCGCCTTTCTTCTTTGCTTCGTCAAGCTCCTTTGCAAGGTCTTCAGGTTGAGGCAAGAATTCGTGTAAAGGTGGGTCTAAAAGTCTTATGGTAACTGGTAAACCATCCATGGCTTTTAATATGCCTATAAAATCACTACGCTGCAATTCCAGTAGGCGCTGCAGAGGTTCCTGCCGCTCTTCCGTCGTTTCAGCCATGATCATGTCTTGGACGATCTGTGTACGCTCAGGGCCAAGGAACATATGTTCTGTCCTTGTAAGACCGATACCTTCTGCCCCAAATTTGCGCGACAGAGCTGCATCCTCTGGAGTGTCAGCATTCGCCTTTACCCCAAGTTTTCTAAACTCGTCCGCCCAGCTTAAGAGTTCTTCAAAATGGGCACCCACTTCAGGCTCAACCAAAGGTAAAGCGCCCAAGAAAACCTCTCCGGTACTGCCATCAATGGTAACCACTTCGCCACGCCGAATAATCGTGCCACCAGGTGTCTGAACAACACCATTTTCAGAATCGAGTTTTAAAGCTTCTGTTCCAGTAACAGCAGGTTTTCCCATGCCTCTGGCTATAACAGCTGCGTGACTCGTCATACCGCCCCTTGTAGTCAATATGCCCTGCGCGGCAACCATACCGTGTAAATCATCAGGTGTCGTTTCAGGCCTGCACAGAATAACATTTTTTCCCGCTGCTGCTTCAGCTACAGCTTCATCGGCGCTGAAAACCAAAGTCCCCACTGCTGCACCGGGCGATGCTGCTAAACCGACCGCGATAGGCTGTCCTTTTGAGTTGGGGTCGATACGTTTATGCAGTAGATGATTTACATCCTCGGGACTAACTCTTAATAAAGCTGTTTCCTTGTCGATTAAACCCTCATGGACCATGTCCACGGCGACTCGAACGGCAGCCTGAGCAGTCCTCTTACCACTTCTGGTCTGTAGCATATAAAGTTTACCCTTCTCAACGGTAAACTCCATATCCTGCATATCTTTGTAGTTCTTTTCCAGCAAAGAAGCGACACGTGTGAGCTCAGCATAGGTATTGGGCCATTCATTTGCCATTTCCTTTATCGCTTTCGGTGTCCTTATACCCGCAACCACATCTTCGCCCTGAGCATTAGTCAAATACTCTCCGTAAAGTTCTTTTTCTCCGGTAGCAGGGTTACGAGTGAACGCAACGCCAGTGCCACTATCGTCTCCCATGTTGCCAAACACCATTTGGACAATGTTCACCGCAGTGCCCCATTCGTCAGGAATGTTATTTAGCTGCCTGTAAAGAATGGCGCGCTGGTTATTCCATGATTTGAAAACAGCCTCTATGGCCATAAACAATTGTTCCCACACGTCCATGGGGAATGGCTTCCCCGTTACTTGCTTAACGAGTTCTTTACTCTTTGCCGCAACGTCTTTTAAACCCTCCGCGGAAACTTCAGCATCATATTTCACGTGCTCTTTTTCTTTGACTTCGTCCAGCACTTTTTCGAATTCATCCTTGGATATGCCCAGGACAACGTCTGCAAACATGGTGATGAATCTTCTGTAACTATCCCATGCAAAACGTTCATTATTTGTTAGTTTTGCCAACCCCAATACACTCTCATCGTTTAGCCCCAGGTTCAAAATTGTGTCCATCATACCAGGCATGGACACACGTGCACCAGAACGCACACTAACAAGAAGCGGGTTATTGGTATCGCCAAATTTCCTGCCTGTTCGCTCTTCCAGTTTATGCATGCTCTGGATAACATCTTCCCTAAGTCCTTCAGGAAGCTTCCCACCGAGTCTGTAGTACTCCCTACAAACTTCCGTAGTAATAGTAAAACCATAAGGCACTGGCAGCCCAATCTTTGTCATTTCCGCCAAGCCCGCACCTTTCCCTCCCAGAAGTTCGCGTCCAACTGGTTCGGGATCATCAAAGAAGTAAATGCTTTTTGCCATAATCCACCCTCCTACATTACTAAATCGCCGAAATAGGCAAATCTGCTAAACAAGTTGTCCACTGCAGAAAGCAAAGCTATTCTGTTTTTACGTACATCTATGTCCTCTGCCATGACCAATTCCTTATCAAAATATTCGTGTACGTTTTCACTGATCGCAGCTAAATATTCCAGCACCTTCATTAAAGCATCTTTGCTCGGTTCGTTTAAAGAGTCTATTCTTAAGCCGTTGTTAAGCATACTGTTATACAAGTTTAAATCATTCTCAGAAGCCAACGCAGAATCAAAAACGCCGCCATCCTGATTCCTTAAAATGTTTCTAATTCTTCTATGAGCCAAAGCGATGGTTTGAACCAAATTCCCTGTCCAAAACGGTTGAAGTACATCGACTAAAACAGGGAAAAGACCCAATGGTTTATATAAGGCTCTATCCATAATCGCATTCTTAACACGCACTTCTTGGCATTGAACCCAACTGCTTAGCCTGTCTAAGAAAAAGGCTTCAACTTTTTCTTTAAGTTGTTCTTTGCCAAGTACATCAGCACTCGCTGCGATTAAATCATTAACGGAGTATGTGGGGAAAAACGCTGACACAACATTGAGCACGTCAAAAGCTAACCCTTTTAGACCCAGCGGATCTGACGAACCGGAAGGAACAAAACCCATATCAAAACCCGCAAAAATCGTGTCCAAAGCATCCAATACCTTTATCAATGCACTCGTCTCTTGCGTAGGTTTATCCACTACTTCAGCAATGAGACGGGATAATTCCGGTGCTATGCCTGTACGCTCTGCGTAAAATGCACCCATATAACCATGTAGTTCTGGAAGTTCCTGAACCATCATCGTCGTTAAATCAGCGTTGTAAAGTTCACAAAGTCTTTGTGCCGTCACATCATCCTGCCTATTAAAAACTCGCAAGAGTGATTTGACTCTTTTCACCTTATCGAACAATGTTCCATAATTTCCCAAGAAGCTGATTCTATTTAAATCATTTACCCTGTCAGCCAAAGGCCTTTTTATGTCCTCGTCCACGAAGAAGAGTGCATCGTAAAAACGAGCTCTAATTACCCTTTCGTTTCCTACTATGACTTGCTGTACATTCTCTGCTGGGCCGTTTCTGAAACCGATAAAGTAAGGCATGAGGTCGCCATCTTCACCTTCTACAGCAACGTACCGTTGATGGTGTATCATGACCGTCTCCAAGACAACTTTAGGCAACTTCAAGAATTCTTCTTCAAAATGGCCTACGAACCCTGTAGGGAATTCGTTAATGTAGGTGAGCTCTTCTAACAACGTGTCTGGTAAATGAGGCTTTCCACCAAAGCGTGCAGCAAGTTCTTGTGCCTGCATCTTAATGGACTCTTTCCTCTTGTTTTCATCTACGATGACCATGCCTTTTTGTTCCTCTTCTTGAAGATATTCCGCTATGCGATTGATTTCCACATCCTGACCAAACACACGCAAACCTCGTGACAAACGGCCAGCTTGAACTCCAAATAGCTCTATATCCAGTACTTGATCATCCAATAGAGATACAATCCACCTCACAGGCCTTCCGAAGGTAAAACCGTCTCCCCAGCGCATTGTTTTAGGGAACCATAAGTCCGTGAATATTTCCCTTAAAGCATCTGGGAGGATAGCTTTTACGTCCTTACCACCCTCTTTTTTAAATGCGTAGACATAACTCTTGCCGTTTTCTTCTACGATGCGTATATCTTCAGATGTGACACCATTTGCATCCATGAATTTCTGCAAAGCGGGCTTTATGCTCCCATCAGGCATGTAGCATGCAGAACTGGGTGGACCTTTTATGGTTTTTTCCACCACATCCTGCTTCTCTGGAAGTCCATCAACAATCAACGCAAAACGCCTGGGTGTCAGATACGTATGGACATCACTATAAGCTATACCATAATCACTGAAAACCTCTGGCAAACGCTTTAATACTTGTTCACGTAACGCCTTTAAATGAGAAGGCGGCATTTCCTCAAAGCCAAGTTCGAAAAGCAGCTCCATTAGTTCCACCTCCCCATTAATGGAAAGTTAGCCTCTTCCCTTTGTTTGAGCCATTGGCCTGCAATCTTGCTACTCAGCTTTCTTATTCTCAAAACATAAGAACTTCGTTCCGCGGCAGAAAAACCGCCACGCGCATCTAACAAATTAAACGTGTGAGAGCATTTCAGAACATAATCATAAGCTGGCAATGCAAGCCCTTTCTCAATGAGATGCAACGCCTCGCGTTCATAGGAATCGAACCATTCGCGAAGCTGTTTAGGATCTGATTCTTCGAAAGCATAAACGCAATGCTCATATTCTTCATGCTTCCGCATTTCTCCATAGGTCACTTTGTCTGACCATTTTAAGTCAAACACATTTTCCACACCCTGTAAGTACATTGAAATTCTCTCTAAACCATAGGTAAGTTCAGCAGGAACCACATCTAAATCGTAACCGCCAGCCTGCTGAAAGTATGTGAACTGGGTGATTTCCATTCCATCTAACCAAACTTCCCATCCTATACCCCAAGCACCTAAAGTTGGCGATTCCCAGTTATCTTCAACAAACCGGATATCATGGTCCTTTAGCGATACGCCAATAGCCTCCAGCGATCTTAAATAAAGGTCTTGAACATTGCTTGGGGCGGGTTTAAGTATGACCTGCATCTGATGATGCATGTAAAGACGATTCGGGTTTTCCCCATAACGTCCATCGGCAGGACGTCTGGAAGGCTCTACATAAACCACACGCCATGGTTCAGGCCCTAATACTCTCAAAAATGTGTTGGGGTTCATTGTACCTGCTCCCACCTCAATATCGAACGGCTGAGCCATGATACAACCTTGGTTTATCCAAAAGTCTGTCAGTTTCATAATAAGCTCTTGAAAAGTCACTATAACCCCTCCCTGGAAACAAGTTTTGCATTAAGCTCAGATTCCAAACAATCGAGCCAAAATGCACGCATATTATCTGTAAGTTCGCCTTTTTTCTTATATGCCTGAAGCAACGATTCGTAATCCACAACGGTAATTTCTGTTTCTGCTGTTCCGCATTTTTCACATACATAGCCGCCTAAGTATGGACTCGCTTTTATCGGAAATGATTCCCTTCGTTCTCCGCACACAACACAGCTGTTTAAGCTGGGCTGTAAACTTTCTTTAACCATGAAAGAAACCAGGAACTGATCAAAATCTTTTCGCGTTCCTTCTGACTGCAAAAAGCGCCTTAGCAGTTCAAAAAGCGAGCTGTCTAAAGAAGGCATCTTAGCCATTATTTCAAGCGCCAAAACAGTCCACACAGGATATTTATCCGGTACATACTGCTCGTTGATAACACCTGTAAGTATGCTGTAGTTTTTTATTTTCATAATACGGCCAAGCAAAATACTCCCTTCAGAAAAAGAACTCTTCCACCTATTGGGTATTTTTCTGCCAGAACGAACAGTGAGTAAGTCTTTACCGATGTGCTTGCCTAAAACAGACAAAAGCAGATCAGTTTCTTTATATGGAATCCTCTGCAGAATGGCGAACTGTTCTTCAAATTCATTCAATACGCAGTTCCTCCATAATTCTTACGCTGGCACTGGCACCGATTCTATTAGCTCCTGCATCAACCATAGCTTTCAATGTAGCGGCATCTCTAATACCGCCAGAAGCTTTAACACCTATGTTTGGACCTACAATGGAACGCATGAGTTTTACATCTTCAACAGTAGCTCCACCAGTCCCAAACCCCGTAGACGTCTTAACAAAATGTGCCCCTGCGGAAACTGCCAGCGAACATGCTATTTTCTTTTCATCTTCAGTCAGATAACAAGTCTCAATTATCACTTTTACAGTGTGGCCACAAGCCGCTTGCACTACGTCTGCGATATCCTGCTGCACAAGTTTATAGAGTTTGCTTTTGAGCCACCCTACGTTGATGACCACGTCAAACTCTTCTGCGCCATTTTTTAATGCTTCTTCTACCTCAAAAGCTTTTACACGTGTTGCTGAAGCTCCTAAAGGAAATCCTATAGTGGTGGCTACTTTTACACCGGAGTTATCCAAAAAACTTCTTGCCAACGGGACATAAGCCGAATTTACACAAACAGAGAAAAAGTTATACTGCACTGCCTCGTGGCATAACTGTTCTATTTGATCCGCTGTTGCCTCTGCCTTCAATAACGTGTGGTCAATAAGTCTGTTGTAATCCATGGACAAGTGTCCTCCCTTCATTTAAAGAAACATTGTGTACATACCTCAAAGGCTCTGGCTCTCGATGGCCTTTGAACAACGGCATAACCAGATTTACCGCGTCTTCAACAGTGGGTATGCCTGCACCTACTGAAATAAAAACTGGATTGAATCTCGGCTTTTCTCTATATGCGTAAGCCAGAACATCTTGCGATACAGGGTCCACTACATATGTTCCTCTTTCTCTGTCTACTATATCGCCATATAGCAAGTGCTTAGCCACACCAATAGAAGGCTTTCTCAACGCTAAGCCAGCTTGAACAGCTATACCCATTCTTCTTGGATGGCTTTTTCCGTGTCCATCTATCAGTAGCAAATCAGGTTTGTTTTGTAAACGTGAGTACAAAGCAAGTACATAAGGCATTTCCCTGAATGATAGAAATGTTGGAACATAAGGTACATAGGGTTCACATACAAATGTCTGGCATTCCAATAGGTCTAAGGAAAAATAGTCGAATACGGCGGCTACGCCTATACCTAAGTGCCCTTGAAAAGATACATCAAATGCAGCAACCGTGTGTACTTCGTCAAGAGTAAATGTTTCTTCTTTGTTTGCGAGAACAAGCTGCGCTTTCTTAAAACCTTCTTTATTCCACATGGTAGCCAAAGTAATATAGAGCTTCTTTATTGTTTCTCCAGTTTTCTTTTACCTTTACCCATAGTCCGAGAAACACATGCTTGCCCAGAACCTTTTCCAATTCCTTACGTGCTAAGGTACCTATTTGTTTGATCATTTGCCCATTAGCACCTATGATTATGGGCTTCTGTGATTCCCTCTCTACATAAATGGTTGCATTTATACGCACTATATCGGTGCTCTCATCCAAGAAGTCTACCTGTGATTCCACAGCATAAGGTAGTTCATCTGCTGTTAGCAGCATAACTTTCTCTCTTATTATCTCGCCTATGAATGCTTCCATAGATTGATCTGTGGTCATTCCTTCTGGATAGAATGTTGGCCCCTCTTCCAGACGATCTTCAATAGCACTTACCAATTGTGATACATTGTTACCACTAAGTGCTGAGACCGCAACAGTGCTTACAAAATCTCCCAAAGACTCGAACATGCGCACACGTTCTTCCATGGCATCAGGTGGTACTAAATCCATCTTGTTTATCACCAAAATCG
Source organism: Coprothermobacter platensis DSM 11748 (assembly GCF_000378005.1). GTDB lineage: Bacteria > Coprothermobacterota > Coprothermobacteria > Coprothermobacterales > Coprothermobacteraceae > Coprothermobacter > Coprothermobacter platensis. Next base: position 327,230 of record NZ_KB899040.1, on the reverse strand, counting down.
ATGGGATGCCTGTTTTCATCAGATCTCTGGCAACATAAATATCACCCGGTCCAGGTGGCACAGAAGAACCATCTACTACAAACAGAGCCAAATCAGATTCTTCCACATTCGTCCAAACAGTGTCGAACATGTATTCTCCTAAGGCATCTGTCGGTTTTTTAGCACCCGGAAGGTCCACAAATACTATTTGAGAACCACCTTCAGTATTGAGGACAGCCCTAACAGGCCTTCTGGTCGTCTGAGCACGTGGTGTCACAATGGAAACTTTTTGCTTCACCAAGCTATTCAAAAGCGTAGATTTCCCAACACCAGGACGTCCTACAAGAGAAACGATGCCCGATTTTGACAAGGTACTCACCTCCTAAGGTCCTCCAAAACAAAACGATTAGGTAATATATCATCAAGCTTTTCTATTTTAACCTGCTTATCGCCTACAAGTATCCAAAGGACATCTGGAGCCAAATCTGAATACACTTGACGGCACGCCCCACAAGGATACCCAGGCTCATCTGTTCCGCTATAAACAGCTATTGCCTCAAACTGGCGCTCGCCTTGTGCCAATGCGCTAAAAAGGGCAGTACGTTCAGCACATAGGCCCAAGTTCATCACATCAGGTTCCATATTTGCACCTATGTAAACCTTGCCGCTCTTACCAAGTAAGGCAGCTCCAACCCTAAAATGAGAAAAAGGCGCCACAGCATTTTCTCGAGCGCGCTTAGCAGCGTCTATTAAGGACGCATATTTCTCAACGACGTCGTTCACATCTGCCATATATTTCCTACCTCCTAAACATGTCCCAAATGAGCAACAACCCTATTCCAATGATAAACAGTGTTAAATTCACCAGGACACCATATGTTAAAGAAACAGCGAAACGCCTACAAAAGGCGCTGACGAACATGGGAAACCCAACTGCAGCAGCAGCGCCCACCGATACCAAGACAGCGCCTGCTGCCAAATCCTTGGATAGCCCAACTTCCTCGCTCCATTCAGGATGTACAGCGTCAGCCAGCTTCTCTAATGCTGTGTTCATCATTTCCAGTGAAACAACCATGGCAGATAACACAACCACAGTCGTCCATTCTGCCAACGTTAAGCCCAGTACACAGCTGTAAACTACAGCAATGAATGTGAGCAGGAAAGCTACTTTTATATGATACTCCCGGCGGAACGCTTGGTAAAAACCTTTAGCGGCTGTCCGGAAGGAGTCTGTTAATCGCTGATTCTTCATACCCAAATTCCTTTAGTATCTGGTTTTGTATGGAAACCATTTCGTTGTAGCCCTCTTCTGTTTCATCATCATAGCCCAATAGGTGCAAGAAACTGTGTATCAGTAACATGGCAAACTCTACTTGCCAACCTACGTTGCTCTCCTGGGCTTGCCTTAAAGCCACAGGAACGCATATGATGATTTCACCTAAAAAGTCATCTTCACCTGCAAAAGAAAGAACATCTGTGGGTGCATCGTTGAATCTGTATTGGCTGTTAAGATCCATAATGGTGCGCTCATCACAAAAATAAACAGAAACATCCTTTTTTTGTAACCCAAAACGCTGCATTAAAGCCTTTAGAGTGTTCTTTGTAAGTTTTATGGCGCCTCTGGGCACAGCGACTTCCTTTCCTACGTCGATCACGTTTCGGCACCTCCTGGATATTGGACTCTCGGGTGATAAAGCCCCGTTAAAACACGTACGAACACATTTTCTACAATGCTCATATCCTTAAAAGTAAGTTCAGAATTGTTTAGCTGACCATCATCCAGTCGTGACTTCACTATGGAATCTACAGTAGATCTGATAGTACTTTCATTTTTTTCATCCAAAGACCTAACTGCAGCCTCACATCCATCAGCCAGCATGAGAATAGAAGCTTCCTTCCCCTTTGGTAGCGGCCCTGGATAACGGAATTCTTCTTCAGACACCTCTACGCCACTCGTTTTTGCCTTATGGTAGAAGAAACTTGCAATGCTTGTTCCATGGTGCGTTGCTATGAACTCCCTTATACTCGTAGGCAATTTATATTTTTCGGCCAAAGCCAAACCTTCTTTTACATGAGACAACAGTATAAGCATGCTCAAACTTGGGCTCATCTTTTCGTGTAAATCGTTGGCACCTGGGTTATTTTCAATGAAGTATTGCGGTTGCTTTGTCTTTCCAATGTCATGGTACATGGCTCCCAAACGCGCTAAGATACGGTTTGCTCCTATGGCAGAAGCACCCTCTTCACACATCTGAGCAAGAACCATAGAATGATGGTATGTCCCCGGAGCCTCAATGGCTAATCGCTGAAGCAATGGATGCCTGAGGTTGCTCAACTTAAGTATGGTAAGTGGCGTTAAAAAGCCTTTTCTTTCTTCCCACAAAAATGTTAAAGCCATAAGAACACTTATGATTAGAAAACCCATAACCGTCAAGGTAAGCGCATACCAAACACCCGTTAGAGACCTTACCATGTTGCCGAAGCACCACAAAATCTCCAGCAATGCTAACCCAAAAAACGAATAGCCAACGTATTTCAGTATCGTTTCATATTGGAAAACCTTAGCCTTAACACTATAAATAAGTAAAGCGACCAACAATAAAGCAATCCAACTGTATGTATCCAAAGGAACAGATAACGTAGCAAGGACAGTCGTTGGTATCACAAGCGACCAAAAGCCATCTTTAGAGAATTTCGCTGCAAACAGCATGAATGCAAAGACAAAAAGTGGGAAAGCTATAAGCAAGCTGGAAAAACGATAAGCATACAGGAACATAACCGAACCTAAAATGCCGTAGATATAGTAGAAGATGCCTGAATATGACTTATAAACGTCACTGCGATTAGCTATTATGAGCCACATAATCGGCATAGCGATAACAAAAATCCAATACTTCAATGGCAATATGAGCTTTCCGGGAACCCAAAGTCCCATGAGGTTTAGTGCCTTCAATTGTTCGCTTTGTGCCACATCACCCTTTTGAGCCACCAATGTGCCAGCTGGGATAACTACATTTTCAGCAGAAGATATGGCTGTTATAACATCCAAAGGGCGAGCGACCCATGTAGGCTTCGTGATTATATCTTTAACCACATTTTCAAGTTTCTGCGACAAATCTGTGCTAAGGTTGAAAGTACTCTTCAGCCACTCTTTTTTTATGGGTATTTCCGTCTCATAAATGCCTTTCTCTTGAATGTATTTGCTCAGCGATGCTATAGCCTGCCTAAGCTGGTTATCTGTTGTCTGTTCACTCAATTTACTTAGTGAGCTCACGTATGACTTTACGGTGAGTTCATCACTAACCATAACAGAACTTTCAACACTTTCACCATACTTAATGGACAAATTCCTATCTGTCAGTACAGAACGCGTGAATTTACCATTTTCCACTGGTGCTCTCAAAGGAAACAGCCCAAGGAGCAGTATGCCTATCCCCAAGATCCAAAGCAAAACAACGGCGTTATAACGGATTCTGTTCTTCATAGTCCTCGTATGCCCTTACAATTTTTTGCACCAGCCGATGACGCACGATATCACTTTCGCTAAGTCTGACAATGGATATTTCTGGAAACCCTTTAAGTATGTCTAAAGCTCTTATGAGCCCAGATTCTTTTGGCTTTGGTAGATCAATCTGTGTAATGTCTCCCGTAACAACCATCTTTGAACCCAATCCCATGCGCGTTAGAAACATTTTCATCTGTTCGTTTCCTGTATTTTGCGCTTCATCCAGAATGATAAATGCATTATCAAAAGTCCGCCCACGCATGTAAGCTAATGGAGCAACTTCGATAATACCTCTTTCAATGTACCGCTGGGTTTTCTCAGGACCCATCAACTCAAATAAAGCATCATAAAGAGGTCTGAAAAACGGATCAACTTTCTGATAAATATCGCCAGGTAGAAAACCTATCTTTTCTCCTGCCTCCAATATGGGACGTGAAATAACCAGACGCTGAACAGCTTTTTCCTTTAATAAAGCGACACCATAAGTAACAGCAAGAAAGGTTTTCCCAGTACCTGCTGGGCCTACAGCAAAAACCAAATCCTTTTTGCCCATAGCATCAACAAATAGCTCTTGACCCTTTGTTTTTGGCCTTATGGGCTTTCCTTGTGCGTTAAGCGTAATAACGTTGCCCAAAACCAGCTTACCGTACTGCCTGAAAGAAGACAAAAACCTTTCTAAGTCCTCTGTCTTAACCGTTTCTCCCCCTCTAAGTGTCTTCGAAAGCGATTCAATGAAGTCCATGAAAGCTCTTATATCATCCTCGTCTTCCGCAGTGATAGCCGTTCCTTCAGGACTATTTACGATTTTCACATGAAAGAAATTTTCCAAGAGCTTAAGCTGTTCTTCTGACCCCGTCAGAATAGGACTATATTGTAACCACTCATCTTCTCTAAAGTCGTAGGTCTTCATGCCCATCTTAGCATATTATACTTCATGAAGAATTATGTACAGGAGGCAACGAATACGCGTCTCAATTGGGAACAAAAATTGGGTATAAAGTTGTTGGCAGTAGTGCACGATATTAATAAACTCTCATCTGATTTTCTTGCAGCAAAAAGCGTAAACCATCCCAAAAAGGACAGACATGCAGAACAGATAAGAGAAATCATGAGCCCTTTCGCAGAGTTTTGGACTTCCACTGGGAACATCCCATTCTTTAGGTTGGGTCTTCCTTCTGCCGCTCCATTATGGTACTTAGCGATGAAACATCACGACAGAACTGAAGATGTTTTTCTTCGACAATTCCAAAAATCAGAAGTTTACAGCACATCCATCAGTGCAAATGCCATACCTTATGGTAGAAAACAGTTAGACACAGTTATTAGCTTCAACAATGCGCTCTTAACGGGTGAACAATTGGAGCACGTCAGGTACGTAATAATGAACAGACTGCCATCTTTTTACGACATCTCCTCACAAGAAGAAGCACGGAGAATGTACTTCGACATGGATAGCATTTTGCGCATCCTTGAGTGCTTACCAGCTGACACCAGAGAACTCAGCATATCCTATGCGGAGCATGTGGCAAACATAGAGGCATACTTCTCTGAAATAGTCCCTCCTTTGCAACCCGCTGTAATGCAGACATGGAGGACATTGCTTACCAGCAGCGGATTAACCTTCAACCGCCTGGCAATGGAATTTACTGACTTTTTTGCAAGCCTTTGTTATATATACGAAGATTTTCTTCTTCACTATGAAAAGAAAATAGAAAAACACTGTCAAAATGTACATTCACAGCAGTGCATTACAAGACTTTCATACATAGAAGAAGAGCGATCACTCTTAAAAACCATCGGGCCCAAAAAGGTTTACTCCAATGACCAGATGTTCACGTTTTTTCACAATTTTTATCAGCAAGAAAAACCAAAATCTCTTTATTCTGTGGCCGCAGACTTATTAGGTATCTATGGAACACACCGAAACATTCCAGACACATTAGTCCAAAGTGCTTTTCTCCTGAAAACATCTGTATCAACCATAGAGGGTCCTTTTAAAAAACTTTCTGTAGGTAACGTAATGGAAGTATCCATAGGCGAGCAAACAGCAACTCTTCCAAAACGTCTTCTCATGCTGTCCTCAGCCGTGACCTTTCAAAAACATAGCAGTATAGATTTACCGTATGAAAAAGTGTTTCTCACACCTCTGCCATTGCTTAAGAAAAATGAAAATGTTGTGTTGGCTTTGCCGAAAAAATGGTTGCTAAGGGATCAAAATTGCGAGGGAAAAGAGCCCAGATCCGTATAAGGACCGGCAGTAATTTTTACGGTTCTTCCACGAACGGTGTCCAAAACAGCTAAAACAAGGCTGTAATTTTCAGAGCTAATTCCTTCATCCAGTTTAACGGATAGTGTATTTCCAGAATCAGTAATGGATGCATCAATCAAGAAACTCCTAAGTTCACTACTATCCTGCAATTCTCCTGTAACTAAGTAGCCATCAGCACCTTGCGCCAGCTTTAAGCCATATGGCACGCTGTGCCGGAAAGCCTCTAAGCCGTTTATGTTAATGACAACATTGCTCACTTTCATAAAATGTTCTATATTCAATGAGATCGCGTACAATAAGTGGTCATCATACGATGGCAGATTTAAACTCACATTAGCGGTATTCCCGTCTACACTTACTTGAGGCGTAACGCCGAGAGTTTGCCAAAACTTATCCAACGACGCGTCTTTTATCCTGACCAGTTCTACTCCTTGTTCACCTGTTATGAAATAATACGGCGATAAAGTAATAAGTTTGGAAACGGGGTCTGATTCAAGCTGACGAGACCCTATGACTACTTTGCCCACGCCAAGATACGTATCTAATGCTTCGAATACATCAGCGTAAGCGCCACCTGTTCCCAAATCGAAATAGCAATTCGGATCAAGATAAAGCTTGTCCCCATCAAAACCCTTGGCCATGCAAGTAATGGGCGCACTGCACGTCTTTACCTGCTGCAATGCGAGATATTTCATCAATGTGTCAGGATTAGATGTGTAAAGAGTCACATTTTCTGAGGTTATGCTATTGCCTCTGGTACAAGGTACTGATACGTCTTGTCCTTTCGAAATAAATTTAAAGTTTCCTGTAGTCGTACTCACACTCAACGCACCATGAAGCTGATCCCATGCCCACCAACCAACAAGAACGACCAAGACAATGAGTACAGCTGTTAGAACTTTGTACATGCTATGATTATAGCAGGCATGAAAGAACATTGATGAATGGAGGCTTTCATATGATAGATAAAGAAACTGTAGGAGCCTTTTTAGACGCTTTGTCATCAGATGCACCCACACCCGGTGGTGGAGCCGCCGCTGCCGTTGTCGCAGCCATGGCTTGCAGCCTAATGGCCATGTCCATAAGGGTTAGCCAGAAAAAAGTTCAAGACTCTAACTTTGAGCCAGCAGCGCAGCATTTGGATACACTTCGTCATCAGCTTCTTATTCTTTCTGATGAAGACAAAAGGGCTTTTGATTCTTATATGGACGCTCTGCATCTTCCAAAAAGTAATGAAGAAGAGAAACAAGTTAGGTCAGCAACCATAAAAAGTGCATTGCTGACAGCCACTCAAGTTCCACTCAACACCATGAAGGTTATTAAGGAATCCTTAGAAACCATCGAACCTGTTGCGCAAGAAATACTTCCAGCGGTAGCATCTGATTTATATAGCGGTGTAAAGTTAGCTCAAGCTGCTATGTTTTCAGCTTTTGCTAATGTGAAAATAAACAGTACAAAAAAAGAAACAGCACCATTGTATGAAGAAGCATCTTCTCTATTTGAAGAGTTTAACAACTTATCGTTGAGCGTAGAAAATACGGCTAAAACATTGTTAGGCATATAGCCAGCAGGCATAAAAGCAAAGAGGCTCATCTGTGTAGATGGGCCTCTTTGCTTTTAGTATCCAAGTGTGCCTAATCCAGTACTTTATAAGGATCTATTAAGGTACCATTTAGTCTTACTTCAAAATGCAGATGGCATCCCGTTGCAAAACCTGTTTCACCTACATTGCCAATGTAATCTCCTTTTAGAACGGTTTGCCCTTCTTTCACATCAATATAACTCAAATGAGCATACCTGGTGGTATAGCCATTGCCATGGCTGATAATGATGTTCAAACCATAATCACCCTCACGCCCTGCAAACACTACTACACCCTTTGCAGCAGCGTATACAGGTGTCCCGCAAGAATTCGCTATATCCAGCCCCGTATGAAAATCCGACCACCCGGAGCTCCAGTGACGCCATCCAAAGGTGCTTGTTATATCGCCATATACTGGCCATTTATCAGGAAATGCGTTCAATGCATCTGCGTATTTCGTGATAGTGTTTTTTACTTTATCCATTTGACTTTGCAGGCTCTGAATTTGCTTGTCAATATCATCTGTACCACGATAAACCGCTGCGACAGATGTGGTAGCAACTAAGTTCTTCAGGCTGGGTTTTTTAAGTGTATTTGCAGCAGTGTCCACCACCGTCTTTAACTTAGCTTCTAATTGCTGTACTTGTTTCTCTTTAAACTCTGTCAAAAGCTGATTTTGTTTTTCCAGAAGTGCCATTTGCGACTCATACTGTGCAACCAACTGTTTTGTTTGCTGAACATCCTGCTTTTGCATAGCTAACGCGGTTAAACCCTTAGTTTGTTGCATATTGAAAAAAACTATCCCCAATATGAGGAATAAAACCATCACAGACCGGCATAGCCACCGATAAGTGCGCCTTCCACAATTAAGTTCAATTTTCTTTTGATTAAATGTCAGATGTATACAAACGGCCTTATCTTCTCTAACCTTTTCTTGCTTCATTCAGCAACACCTGCTCTTCTGGTGACAAGGCTTGCACTGGTTTGTATTCTACCACTTCCTTTAAGAAGGTTGCCGATCTGTCTCGGCTATTTATGATTGTAATTATAAATCCTGTTCCTTTTCTATTCAGCACTAACATAGAGCCACTTTGACGTCCCTTGGCATCCTGGAAAGCATCGTAACGTACGACCTTACTGTACGAAAAATCGCTCTCTTCATCAGCCTCCAATGAAGACAAATTATTCTTAACCTCGTCAAGGTCTGCCAAAGCTTCACTAACCTGAGCATTCAGCTTTTCGTACCCTTTGATTCTTGCTAACCTAACCAACAGCCAGATGTTAATAATAACCAAAATGGCAGCCAAACCAAACAATCCATATAAAACATAGACGTCATTTATCGGCATTTAGCAAGACCTCCTCAGGTAAGAAAGAAGCTTTTCTCCTAACATAGTTTAGCACATCGTCATAAGAACCTGTGGCATGCAAAGTCAAACTCAAATCGCCCCCATCAGACGGAGATTCTGCTGTTAAATTCTCCAAAATGCGACCTAATGGGTCATAAGTGCGGAAACCTTCTTCCGCAAAAAGCCCAGCCACTTCGCTAAGATGCGTGCATCCCAAAACTATGTCACTAAAACGTTCCTTTTTGGCGTACTCGCATATGTTATGGACCAGAGCCTGGGCTAACTCACTGTTATTCCGCTGAACGGCATCTATAAGCTTAGTCGCGCTTACTTCTACTCCCTTTCCGCCTGTAAAGTATGTGTAAATACGAGCATCCACAGTGGATTGTGTCGCTAAGATAAGCGGTTTTTGTAATTTCGGTAATCCTTCATGATAAGAGTACGTATGAAAAATAGGAATACTTGTTTCCATATTCTTCTTAAACAATGGCCAATAGCGCAAATAAACACTGCTGATGGTATTGCATGCCAAGAAAATACCGTCTACTTTTAACGGACTCGAAAAAGTGAAAAAATCACGTAAGATACCGTACAATTCTGTTTCATTCTTTAAACCCAATGGAAAGTGTGCCGTATCAGCATAGAAGATAACGTGCGTGGCTTTCCGTAGAGCCAGAAGTTGCAGAGAAAACCATGCTCCACCTGTACCAGAATCATAAACTAAGTAAGTGTTCATTGTTACGATTATAGCAGGCATCGTTGCTGTAAGATTTCTGCGCTCTTTTTTTATAGGCTATTTCCCAGCCCCATTTTTAGATGTGGTACTCGTCAAATTTCCTTTTAATTCATAGATGGTGACATAATCACCCTGATAGACAATAGTACCAGTGTTTGTCGATAGCCCTTGATTTCCAGGACTTTGCATGTTGCTTGGTGGTTCGTTTGGTATTTGGGCATTGCCGCTAAAATCTGGAGCTCCCAAGCTACCCATGTTTTGAGGAATAGGATTATCGCCAAGAGCATCCGTAGGAGAAGGCGCATAACCAAAAACCTGTGAGGAATTATTCTTGCCTCTGGTCAAATCGCCAAAGACATTGCCACCACTCGTTTGAACATAAAGAACAGTAGAATATCTTGTTGTATCTACAGTATTTGCCGTCTGTGCACAATTAGTATGAAGTATCCAACCAGCCCAATATTCAAGCCCATGCTGCGCGATAACAAGAGTGTGACTACTGTCGGTAATTGAATTCCTAAATATTGAAAGCTCCTCATAGACGTTTTCATTAATGGCCGTGTTGTTCATTGATTGCAAATCGGTAGGAATACCAACTAACACAAATGCAAGTACAGCACCTGACAGCAACGCTTGAGGCTTTAATTCCATCTGCCTAAGTAGGATAGCAAGAACAATTAAGCCGGGACCAAACGCCATGTTCAAGAATCTTGAACTGTATGTAACAAAGGATGGTGTATAGAGGCAAAATAAGGTAGCTAAAGCAGAACCTAAACCAATGGCTAATTCCCATTTTTCAAGTTTGTCTTTCTGTATAAGAAACGCTACAAACAAACCACCCAAAAGCAACATGAACAAGCTTGCAGAACCTTCCGTCTGCCCCATCCCTCTAATCATCCTGTTTTGCATTGTTCCCATGGAACCGAGAGAACTCAATGCACTTTTCACATAATTCAGTACGGAAACAGATTTGCTGATTCCTACCAACGAAAGAGCGGCAAAAACAGCAGTGACAAGAATTACTACCAGACCAACCGTTTTTAGCGCCCTCTTACTTAAACCTTCCACAAACAATATCCAACCCAGCATTGTTACAGCCGCAAATAACAGAGCCAAAGCAAAAACACCTATGTGTGTTGCTCCGCACAGACCAAGGAAAACCATGACCATCACAATGTTTTTAGGCTTACCATCTTTCAGTGACCTTACAACGTAATAGGCCATGAACAAGAAGAATACCATGCCTAAAGAGTTTTTTATGAAATCACTGGAAAGACTAATAGGCCCAGATGAAAGCGTAGCAACAATACATGCAGCAGCTACAGGTAGCAGGATACTGCCATTTTCTTTTTGTACAGATCTAACTAACAGATAAGCAGGAATAGCTGCCAATGCTGGAGCTAACGCCGTTATTAGTTTTACACCTACCAAAACCGCTTGTTCTGTAGACAAACTGGAAAACAACCTTACTATCCACGAAGCAGCCGCCATTATATAAAAAACAAGAGGCGTGTCAGCACCCGCAAGTCTACCTGTTTCTAAGATACTTCGGGTTTGAATTAGATAATAAGCACCATCGGTACCGGGGAACAAATTCATTGAGAATAGCATCTTTAACCTTAACGCAAAAGCCACGAAGAATATTAGTACAACGAGCAGTTTTTCTACAGACGTGTTTTTTGTATGGTTCATCGTGAGATGAGAACCTCCTTAGGGCGTTTATAAGTAATACGCCAGAGAAACAGGGAAAGTTGCACAAAAACGCTCTAAAGCGAGCTATAAGTATATACTTTATGCGCAGATTTGCTTTAACAAAAGCGCGTTTTCAACAGCGTAGCCCTCAGCATCGTTATTAAAGTAAACAAAAACGTCTTTACCTTGCCTTAGCCATCCTTGGATATATTCTCGCCACCATATTAGCTGCTCTTGTGAATATCCGGACCTGTAAAGTAAAGGGTAACCATGCAACCTTACATAAACAAAATTGGCTGTGGTCTCGTTGATCACTAAAGGATAATTATCTCCGTGGCTGACTACAAAAGATACATTATGTACTTTTAGAACATCCATAACCTCTGGATCGACCCAGCTTTGGTGCCTGAATTCTATCGCTTTACCCTTTGGCTCATGGTCCAAAACATCCAGAAACGATTTCAGCACATTCATATCTTTCTTAAGTGAAGGCGGAAGTTGCCATAAAACCACTGCCAGATGTTCGCCTAAAGGAGATAAAGATTTATAAAACTGTTTTACTAAATCGCTTACATCGGTTAGTCGCTTAAAATGTGTAATATTTCTGTTACCTTTTATGGAAAAGACAAAGCCCACAGGTAAATTGGATAACCATTTTTTTACGGTATTCTCAATGGGCACATGATAAAAAGTATTATTTATTTCAACTGTGTTGAAACTTTTAGCATAAAAGGGGAGCATTTACTCCCCTTTTATGCTTTCAGGATAAAACACTCCCTTCCAATGGCTATAGCTGTAGCCACTGGTTCCGATAAAAAGGTTAGTCAGCGTTAAATTCCCTGAATTTATCCCTAGGTGCACCGCATACGGGGCACTTCTCAGGTGGTTCCCCTTCAACTGTGTAGCCGCACACAGGGCATATGAATATCTTATCTGCCTCAAAGTCTTTGCCCTGTTTTGACAAATCCAACGCTTTTGTATACATTCCAGCGTGAATTTTTTCTGCCTCTAAAGCAAAATGGGTTGATCTAACGGCATCATTTTCTCCCTGGAACTGAGCAGCATTGTTGTAAACAGGATACATTTCATTAACTTCGAATGTTTCACCATCAATAGACATCTGCAAGTTAGCCGGAACGTCTCCTAATCTTCCAAGCGCCTTAAAGTGATTCTTGGCATGTACAAATTCTGCATAAGCAATAGCTCTCCACAAATTAGCAAGTTTCTTAAGACCCTTTTGTTCCGCATCCTCGGCAAAAATCGTGTACCTCATGTGTGCCTGTGATTCACCAGCAAATGCATCCTCTAAAAACTTCTTAGTCATGTCATGCATACCTTATCCCCTCCTTATGGCTTTATTATAATACATCAAAATATTAACGCCTATTCCTTGTCCACGTCCTCAATAATCTTGCTTATTTGTTCATCAGACAGGTTTTCTTCTTTCCCTACTTTTGCAAGCTCTGCTTTTTTGTTATTTATATCGTTTTCTACAGATTCTACTTCTTTAGCAAGTTTAACTAAGTCATCCGTTACTACCAAACTTCCAGAGACATGCAGCCCTTTGTAAACGCTTTCACCTATTTGTGTTATCAAATCTTTTCTTCTATTATTCAATTTGCTAAGTTCTGCTCTTATGCTTATTGTTTTTGATAGATCTGATGCACCTTTTCCAACTCTCTTCCCAATAGTGCCCAGCAGATTCCCCACACTTTTAGCCACATCTCCAGCTTTCTTCGTCAGATCTGAACGCTGCAAATCATCTATAAGTTCATCCATTTCATCAGCTAAAGACACAGCGACGTCCCTTGCTTGGGATGTGCCTAAATCAGCCTGAACCGTTAATTCATCAATCTTTTGTTGAGTAAAATCTATAACCTGCTGAATTTTATCCTTTGTTTCCCCTGTGGCAGCATCGATACGCTTCTGAGCAAATTTCAGAACATCCTGCAGCTCTTTTATTTCATCTTCCAATGTTTCCGACGCAGCCATCTTAAGTTCAGATGATTTTAAACGGAAGTACTCCAAAACCTCATCCAATTTGTCTTTTTCTGCCAATGTAATCACCCCTTATTTCAGTTACATGACTTATACCCAAACCCGAGGTTATTAAATTCAAAACAGATAAATCACCTTTCTTGTACCCCTATTGTGTATTATAATTCACCTTTGTTTGAAACCACTGTCACACTTATAATATTTTCATATGAAGCTTAGAACATACAAGAAAGGCTCCATTTTATGAACGCACAAGAAACAAGAGCGACTTTTCTGGCAGTTCTCGCCGCTGCACTTTATAGTTTGAGTTCTCCATTTTCTAAAATCCTTCTTGGTGACATTAGCCCAACTCTAATGGCAGCACTTCTCTACATTGGTGCAGGTATAGGCGTTTTTGTTCTTATGGTAATCAGAAGCATCTTAGGTAAGGGGAAAAGTGAAACACACATTTTAAGAAGCGATTTCCCATATGTCATAGGAATGGTCGTTTTGGACGTGGCAGCTCCAATACTGCTCATGTACGGACTAAGCATGTCCAACGCAGCCACCGTTTCTCTATTGGGCAACTTTGAAATCGTTGCCACAGCTTTCATCGCATCCATACTCTTTAAAGAACATATAAGTACAAGACTCTGGACTGCAATATTCTTTATTACCATTTCCTGCATACTTCTGTCCACAGAGGCTGATGCTAACTACACTTTATCCATTGGTTCTATTCTTGCACTTGCAGCCACTACCTGTTGGGGTTTGGAAAACAACTGCACCAGGATGCTCTCAATGAGAGACCCCATGGAAGTTGTTGTCATAAAAGGTTTCTGCTCAGGTTTTGGTTCTCTTTGCATTGCAGCATCGTTTGGACAAATTAGCTCCAGCATTTCACATGTTTTCGCTGCTTTGTTCCTCGGCTTTATTGCATATGGACTCAGCATCTTTTTCTATGTTTCTGCACAGCGTTACTTAGGGGCGGCACGCACAAGCACCTTCTATGCCGTGGGACCATTCATAGGCGTTGTTCTTTCTTTCTTCTTGTTTGGAACACCACCGAATTCGCTGTTTCCCGTAGCACTATCGCTGATGATCGTAGGAACGTATCTGTCAGCCACTAACCCACAAACAGGATAGCAACAACTTGTTTGCTGATAAAATCTATAACCTGCTGAATTTTATCCTTTGTTTTCCCTGAGGCACCATCGATACGCTTTTGAGCAAATTTCAGAACAGCCTGCAACTCTCTCATTTCATCTTCTCTATGTTTCCGACGCAGCCATCTTAAGCTCCGATGATTTTAAGCGAAAGGAAAAAACAAGATTGGCTCCGAACGCATTCTTGAAGAAACGTTCACTGTAAAGGTTCTATATTCATGATGACTAATTCAGGAGGGTTAAACACCCTGGGAATGAAACTTCTACTGAGTCCACGACTCACAACCATTCTCGTCCCCCTCAAATCGTAGACACCACCAGTGTATTTAGGTAAAAGCCCCTGATCTGGAGCATACAAGCCATCGATTAGCCCAGGAATCCTTATTTGCCCACCATGGGCATGACCCGACACCACAAGATCAAAACCGCTCCCTTTGTAATACGCCACACGCTCTGGACGATGCGATAGAAGTATGGAAAACACGTTTTTCTTCAGTTCTTTCTTACACCTTTCAAACTGTTCATCCCATCTTGCAGAAATTTCCTCACCGTAGAACCGTTCATGTGTAAAACCGTCCGGGTCATCCACGCCACAAATCTGCAATTGCTGGCCCTTCAGCGTGATATCTGTGCACCTTCCTTCCAGCACAGTAATACCTAAAGAACGGATGGACTCCTTTATCTCATCTGCTCGCCCAGACCAGAACTCGTGGTTGCCTGTCACGTAAAAACATGGATACGCCGTAGCAATTGACTTTAGCAACGCTATAGCGCCTTCTGCAGGTCTCCTGTCATCCACGATGTCACCTGCTAAAAGCACAAGATCCGGTTTTTGCTCCTTGACCTTCTTAAGAAGTACCGACTGATTTTCCCCGTAAACTGTACTGTGGAGATCAGAAAGAATTGCAATCGTTAGCTTCGTACTAATCTTCCCGGTACTCAACGTGTAGGGTCTGACGGTTAGTCCTTCCCATAAGCTAACCACCAAAAGCGCACCTATCGTAACAACCAAAACAAACGTTAGCATAAACTTCTTCCTACGAGGACTCATGCTTTTTAGCATACTACAAACAAAGCGGTGCAAAAAAAACACTGTCCCTAGAAAAACCTGTTTCATTTGGCAAATGGCGATAACAAGTTTGCTCTCTTGACTTATTCTTCCTCCTTGCCGCACGCGTATTAAACCTACCAGATCACCAAGGCCCTCAAATAACTTGGATACATCAACTAAAGTAATGTTCCAGATTATCAGCCTTGTGGTTTCCACATTAAGGATTGTTTATAAGAGCATAGCAGTTCATACATGTTCCTTGCAAGAAAGTTCCGTTACCTCAAGCTTCATAACAGCGATCTTTTCTAACGCTTCGGGATGAAACGTCCAGTTATTTCTACCTGAATAGTGTTGCATTATTAGATTTAGCGCATTCCTTTTTTCTTGCACGTCTTCGACTAACGTTACCACGCCTTTTCCGATAACACTGCTATATAGAAAAGAATAATCGCAAGCATTTTTACCCACACTTATCCGGTGGTTTGTATCCATTTCAAAACCGACTAAAGGGTTTAATTTTACAAGCTCCATCTTTTTGCCTTCTTTTGCTCCGTGGAAGTAAAAGATTCTTTTCCCATTTTCATTTTTAAAACCGAAATTCAGCGGGACGATGTAAACGCTATCTTTGTCTACCATCCCAAGCCTACAGCAATCACATATTCTTATAATTTCGTCAATCCTTGCTGGATCAGTAACTTCCCTATCAATCCGCCGCATTCCCTACCTCCAAGGTTGCTAAACTGCTTTAAGTTTATTGAATGCTTCCTCCTCAGTCTGAACAAAGAATACATCGTTGCCGTTATTGCTTTCATAAATAAAATCTCTTAAACTCTTGCTCGGGTATGAAGAGAAATCGCCTACAAAGGCTATTTTCACGTTGTAATTCACAAATTTCTGCAAAATACTGCCCGCCAGCCTCGTACTTAGGTCAAAGAATTCTTCAGGAACAATGTCCTTACTAACAATTATCCTGTCGCAACCGGTTTCCTCAAGTACTTTTGCTATAAAATCCACCACCGACTGCTCATCACTGATTATCATGTTATTGCTTTTTACCACAGCAATCCTCATTCCATTTTTCTCAACTACATGAGTATCCATAAAAACCTCCTTAAAAAAGGAAAAATGCCTAATTGAATAGATGTAATTGGGATTATGCTAACACAACTGAGAGGACACAAAAGTGATTAATGTATTTAACATTTTGGTGGAGGCGGCGGGAATCGAACCCGCGTCCGACGAGCCGCCACCCATTGCTACTACAGGCTTAGCTTTCCTGATTTGTCTCGGTAACGTGATCCAGGAAGCCCAATCACGTTGCCCAGCACCTGCTTTGTACCCTTAAATAACTGGTGCGATTATTTAAGGGCTGCTGCATGCTTTGACACTCTTTCGAACGTATGCAGCCTCAGTCCGAAGAGCGGCTGCTTATTCTAAGCAGCTAATGCTAATTCTGGTTCGGCATTTATTTTTTGCCTTGCTACCATTTTTAAGGTCTGGCAGCCAACCCCACCTGCAGCTCCGAGCTCCGACTCGCCGTCGAAACCTTTTCGCCCCCGCATTAATATTTTACCCAAAACTGTTAGTAACTAATCTTACCTTCTCTTCTAATTTCCCGCTCTATGTCGCGCTCTTTTATTGTTTCGCGCTTATCCACCGTTTTCTTACCCTTCGCTACGCCGATGGACAGCTTTATTATGCCTTTGTCATTAACATACATAGACAACGGTACAGCCGTCAAGCCCTTCTGTGTTAGAAAACCCATAATTTTATTGATTTCGCTCTTGTGAAGTAAAAGCTTTCTCTTCCTCTTTGCATCGCGTCTGAATGGTTCACCGGTTTTTTCATAAGGAGAAATGTGCATATTGTAAACCCAAGCCTCACCGTTTTCTATGCGCACGAAAGAATCACGAAGCTGGACATTTCCAGCCTTGGCAGATTTTACTTCATCTCCCGTAAGCGCAATTCCCGCTTCGTAGGTATCCAGTATTTGGTAATCATGATGAGCTTTTCTATTCTGCGCTAAAACCTTCATCAAATGTTTCGACCCTCACATTCTTTGGAATCAGCAGGAATACACTACTAGATATGGCTTTCAATTTTCCTTCTACTGAATACAACGCACCACTGACAAAGTCAATGAGGCGCTGAGCTGCTGTATCATCAAGATCCTGAAGATTCAATATGATGATGTAACCATCTTTTATGCGAGCGCCTATGAAACTTGAATCCACATCAAAAGAAAATGAACTTGGCTGATAAACCCAAATAGTAGAACCCGCTGCTACCGGACGCGAAGATATCGCTGGCAACAGTGTAGTAGGTTCATTCGTTTCAAAGGTTTCATCACTATAATCCTCTTCTACAATGTCTTCATCCTCATCGGACGCGGTAAAGAAGCTTGTAACTCTTTTCCAAAAGCCGCCCTCGGCCATTGAACTCACACCCCTTCCCGGGCAACAATTTAGTTCACTGGTGAAAAGCCCATAAACTATTATATAACTCAAAGCAAAAACCAAATATGATCAACACTGTTATAGTATAATATTAAAGCAAGTAATGCGGAAGTGGCGGAACTGGCAGACGCGCTGGCCTCAGGAGCCAGTGGGTTAATCGCCCTTGGGGGTTCAAATCCCCCCTTCCGCACCAAGAACATATTTCGTGTTTTTTGTTTTACGTGTTTTCCTCTCTCCTTTGAACCACATCGCACGTGCGGATTATCTCTTCAAAATCAACCCAGAACATATTACCTTCATCATCAGCCACATAAGCTGTCCCAAGAACAGCATTCCTAGTGACTAAGCGGACTTCTTTGAGCTGACCATCTTTATGAACCTTCACACGGCTACCTTGATCAGGCATTTTTGAAAATGCTTCACAATACCACTCATGTTCGTAACGCAAACAGCAAAGTAATCGCCCACACGTACCGGTTATTTTGTCTGGATTCAAAAGAAGTCCCTGCTCCTTTGCCATATTTACACTCACTGATTCAAAATCTTTCAAAAACGCATGGCAACAAAGCATACTTCCACAAACGCCTATACCACCAACCATTTGAGAGCGGTCTCTAACACCAACTTGCCACAATCTGAGGCGCTTGCTAAAACGGCGCTGAAAGCTCCTTACCAAATCTCGAAAATCTACACGTCCTTCTGCAACGAAGTATGCCTGTACTGTTTGCCTGTCCACACTCTCTTCAGCTGCAAATATGGCAATATCAAGATTGCTCTTACCTTCATGGCGCAAAAAACCTAATCCTTCTTTGACATCTTGTTCGAGCACTGATAAATCCACATCACCTAAAGGGCCACCATAACCCCAAAGTTCATTTGCACCATATTTCCACGTCCCTACTACCACAGCAGGTACTTGCCCATATTCTTTTACTACTCTTATGTTATGTCCTTTTTCTAATGGCTCGTCCGTTTCAATAAAACCCGGTTTTTGGCTAAACATGGTTCGAACCAAATATATCATTTGTTTGTCACTCCAGTCATCAACATCCTATCAAACACCATTTCTTTGTTCACATTAGATTGCAACGCATTTTCCATTTCAAACATATCATTCAAAAGATTTATTTTCTTCCCGTTATCATTCATGAGCTGTAAAAAGAAGGCAGCTAATTTATAACTATCTAAATCCTTGCAGAACAATACCTTTTTTCCTTTTACGTCTTTTGCCCAGTCAATGTTTTCTCGTAAAACCTGTAAGAGCTTTTTACTCCCACCGCACATAAGGTATTCCCAGTGATTCGTTACACCTAACTCTTCCTTGCTCTTTGGAGCAAGTGTCACACTCACCACGCGTGACCTTACGGTAGGCAACAAACTGCTCCAACGTTGGCAAAAAAGAAATATCCTCGCATAGATTGGAGGCTCCTCCAACGTTTTTAAGAAAGCGTTTTGGGCTTCCGGTGTTAAGTTATCTGCACCAGGCACTAACAAATACTTCAATTCAGCGCCAGGGACAAAGCTAAGAAATTCCTCAGCTTCGCGTACAGCATCTATGCCCAATGTTTCTTCTTGTAGTTCCAACAAATTCTGTGGCGACACATTACCTATGCGCTGTTTAACCCATACGTAGGCATCAGACCAATCTGGGCCAACAACTGCGATAGGTGCCGAGATTTTGCCCACTAATTGTTCAAGGCGTGCGGCCCATTCGCTCATACTTTCAATATTTTTTCCAACGGAAGAATCATAACCACCGCACCCCCGGTATGTACCTTCATAGGTATTGGTATACTCATGCCTATGAACCCTGATGGTGCTTCAGCTAATATGGTTTCTTCCCTTTCACTACAAGACTCTTTTATGAGTCCAAGGAGGGTATCCGCTTCTTCATCTTCCACAGCACTTAGAAGCACTACTTTTCTACCTCCAAGAAAGCCACCTTCTCCTGCAAGTCTTGTATGATAGATGCCTTTCTCGGTAAGCCGCTCCGCAAGAGGTCTGTAGTCTTCTTCTTGCAATATGGTTATAAACAATTTCATGAAATGTGCACCTCCTCCAAAATTTGCTTTACTATATGATTAGGAGATTTCGTCGCATCAATACGAATGTAATTCTTCTCCTTTGCTATTTCCTCATATCCCTCGCGCACTCTTGTTAAGAATTCTATACCCTGCTGCTCAAGAGCATCTTTATCTTTACTACTTAAACGTGCCAACGCCAAGCGTGGTTGTATATCCAAATAGAAAATCTTGTCTGGCCAAAGCCCCTTAACCGCCTCATCGTTCATGCGATTGATTAAGTCTTTATCTAAGCCCATACCATAACCCTGATAAGCCAGTGTAGAGTCAGCGTATCGCTCGCATATTACCCATTGCCCTTCGTCTAATGCTGGTCTTATCATTTTTGCCACATGCTCTGCTCTATCCACGGTAAACAGCGCTGCTACTACATACGGATTAGCAACGTTTTCCATAATCAGTTTTCTGTACAGACCATCACGGACGTGCCCCGGCTCAAACGTATGAAACACCGGTCTGAATTTAGCTATTTCTTTAGACAAAAGTGAAGCCACAGTACTTTTTCCGCATCCATCTATGCCATCGATGACAATAAACATAGCAATTTATTCCTCTGCTCCCGGAAATGTGACAACAACATGCCGATGTGGTTCTTCTCCCACACTAAAACTAAGAAGACCATACTTTGCTATAAGCTCATGCTGTAAACGTCTTATGCGATGTGGCTCTGGCCTGAGTTCTCGCCTCTTTTGATCCTGCGTTGTAAGCATAGCGGCCTCTTCAGCCTCTTGAAGTGCTTCTGCTATTTCTGCTTCCATTTCTCTTGGAGAAACAGCAAAAAAGTCAGAAAGAAAGTCTTCCATTTGGCTCATGGTATTGCTCTTTATCGTTTTTATGGGCACATTTCTTACCTTTGCTTCTCTAAGACGTTGGTATCCCTTATTAACCTGAGACCTCAATGTAAGGACCATGTCGGCATCGCTCACGTCATCTACAACCACAGCAGGTACACCTAGGTTGGCTATAGCTTTCTCTAATTTACTTCGAGAAATGCCCAGAGGCAGTATCCTTATCTCAGAGCCCCTTTCCGCCTTTTTCTCGCGTCTGCCTTCGATCTGCTGCTGTTCTACTACCGACACAGGTGGGAGTGTCTGCTCATAACTGCGCTCTACAGAACCGTCCTCATTCACTTTTAATATCAGCGGGTTAGGTGGAATGCCTCTTAAAAGCCCATCCACCGCTTTTGCCACATCCTCATGAATAGCATAAACACCACGCGAGCGTATTTCTATGAGTATGTCAAATGTGGGACTCGTTTTACGTTCCAAAATCGTTTTTTGCGTTCCTCGGCGATGAGCTTCTTCGTCAGAAAGCGTAACCACTTGAACACCACCAACTAAATCAGACAACGTTGGGTTTACTAATATGTTTTCTAATGTGTTTCCATGAGCTGTAGCGATAAGTTGAACGCCTCTTTCAGCAATGGTCCGTGCTGCATCCACTTCTTCTTTTCTGCCTATTTCGTCGATGATGATAACTTCTGGCATGTGGTTTTCTACGGCTTCTATCATCACATCGTGCTGCATGTTCGGTTCAGGCACCTGCATTCGGCGAGCTAATCCAATAGCTGGATGAGGTACATCGCCGTCGCCAGCGATTTCATTTGATGTGTCCACAACTATCACACGCTTCTGGTAATCCACAGACAAAAGGCGCGCGACTTCCCTTAGAAGGGTTGTCTTTCCTACACCCGGCCGTCCCATCAAAAGGATGCTCTTATCTTGCGTAAAATAAGATTCCAAAGGGTCTACTACGCCATAAATGGCTCTTCCAATTCTAATAGTTAACCCGATAATTTTCCCCTGTCTATTCCTCATACAAGATATACGATGTAGTGTCCCTTCCAAACCCGCTCTATTATCTTTGCCAAAACTACCTATATGCTGTACTACATACTGTATGTCATCTTCACTAACCAAGACATCGTCCCAAACGTTCTGCGATGCGCTAAACCGTATAACGGGCGGACGTTTCAAATCTAAAACGATGTCCACCAAATCACTCAACATGGGGCTCTGTCTGAGCCTTTCCGAAATCCAAGGAGGAAGTATATTTAGTACTTCATCCAAATTATCGGTAACAACTCTTTTCGTCATTATTACTCTTCTTCCCCCACTTCATGTTTCGTCATAAATGCCGCCTTTAGCGTTGCTTTGTCGGCATAATTTAGTTCTCCGCCTACAGGCAAACCAGCGCCAAGGCGATAAATAGGTACGCCCAAACCGTGTAGTTGTTTGGTTAAGTAATCTGCTGTTATATCCCCTTCTAATGTAAAGGACGTTGCTATAATAATCTGCTTAATGCCTTCGTTCATAATTCGTTCTTTCAGATCAGATATGAATAACTGATCTGGCGTTATTCCTCTGCGAGGTGAAATCAAGCCGTTGAGCACATGATAATATCCGTGATAAATGCCAGCTTGTTCAATGTTTTCTACATCCTGAGGTGTTTCCACAATCACAATGCTTTTTTCTCTTCTGTTATCGTTGCATATTTCACATAGGTCACTGCCTACTGCCAAGTTATGGCAGCGCACACATAAACCCACTTCATGACGGAAGTTCTCCAAGGTATGTACAAATTGCTCTGCTTCTTCATCTTCCAGTGTAAGCCAGTAATAGGCCATTTTCTCAGCCGTTCTTGGGCCAACCCCGGGAAGTCTTCGGAACTGTTTGCTAAGTTCCTCCAAATTCAAACTACTTGACCTCCTCTATCTGAGTACCGGGAAACACTTTTGTAAATAGATCCAGAACACCCACATCTTTTTGTTCAGGTTTTGCCTCCACATCCACACTAAAATCTCCGTACTTCTTTAGCACAGCTCGTATTTTAGGCAGATTCATGAATTTCACATAGATGTGTCTAAGTCCTGGAAAAGATAGAATCAATTTGTCTGCATCTACACGCGCTTTTCCTTCCTTTAGAACCACGTATAGAGGCAAATAATCATTTTTTACATCGTTCAACCAACCCAATGTTGAAGTTTCGTTCTCGTCTGAAAAACTGCTTTTAGCATTTTCTACGATATCTTCTTTAGGCACTACTTCCTCAACAAATGCTGGTTTTTCAGGTGTTTCTTGTATTTCCTGCGGATCCATGTTTATATTCGTCTCTTGATGTCTTCTTTGACGTTTAGGCGCTGGCACATCGGTTGAAGAAGGTTCATCTTGGTCAGCAATGATGGGACCTAATTCATTAAGGATGGCCACCAGGGCTACTGCTGGGAATTCTGTGTGCTCCATAGTGTAATTAAATGATTCCAGTACCTTGAACATTTTCAGCGCCTTTTCTCGTGGCCAAGGATTGTTTTTGAACACACTTCTTCTTACCAGTGTCTTTAATGGGCGGAATAATTCCATGGGTTCAATGCCAGATTCCAACAAATTGGCCATTTGAGAAACCGCCTCGTTCATATCTTGGGAAGCCACAGAAAAGAGATTTATGACCACATCGTCATCCACAACATTGAGTAGAAAACGAGCAGTTTTCGCTGTCACGTTCCCTTCATCCACAACAGAAATCTGTTCCAGCAAGTTTAATGCGTCACGTACTGCTCCATCAGACACCTCTGCAATAAGTTGAAGAGCTTCCTCTTCATAAGAAAAGCCTTCCTTTTTACACACATTAACAAGTATTTGATAAACTTCGTCACTGGTAAGTTTCTTGAACCGAAAACGCTGGCATCTACTCAGTACCGTTGGAGGAATTTTTTGCGGATCAGTAGTTGCCAAAATAAATACCACATAATCAGGTGGTTCTTCCAACGTCTTAAGAAGCGCGTTGAACGCCTCACGGGTAAGCATGTGTGCTTCATCGATAATGTAAACTTTATAGCGGCTTTGTGCGGGTCTGTATTTAACACGCTCGCGAAGTTCCCTAATTTCGTCAACTCCTCTGTTAGATGCAGCATCAATTTCTATCACGTCAAGGCTGTGCCCTTCATTTATGAGCTTGCAACTCTCACACGTGTTATCAGGTTTCGACGTTATGCCTTGCTCACAATTCAGGCCTTTTGCAAATATGCGAGCGCACGACGTCTTGCCAGAACCTTTTGGTCCTGCAAACAAATATGCATGTGAAACCTTCTGATTATCTAGCGCTTTAACTAAAATTTCTGTAACGTGGGATTGTCCTATGACTTCGTCAAAGGTTTGTGGTCTATATTTTCTGTAGAGAGCCATATCTATAATTTACCAATACTTTCCTTTTTTGTGGTGATGTTTCTTTAAAGCCCGGTGTGGAGCACAAGCACTAAACTGCTTACCGTTGCTCCCTCTCAGGCCTGGCGGGGTTCACAGCCGTACTTCGCTCCACGTACCGGGTTGGCGGAGAGGGAGGGATTTGAACCCTCGAGGCGGGTATTAACCGCCTACCCGATTTCCAGTCGGGTTCCTTCGGCCACTCGGGCACCTCTCCGTATATTATGATTATAACAGTTCTACCCCTTTTTGCCTGCAAACCATTATTTTAAAGAACTCATACCTCATCACGTAACGTCTTGAAGAACGAATGCAAAAGAGCGCCACAGCGCTCTGCCATAACGCCACCTTCTACATCAAAACGATGGTTGAGAAAAGGCAAAGATAGAAAATCCATATTACTAACCAGAGCACCCGCTTTAGGGTCATATGCACCAAAAACAACCCGGTCAACCCTGGATAACACAGCAGCATAACAACACATCAAGCATGGTTCCAACGTCACATAAAGTGTTGCACCGCTCAAATTCCATCTACCGAGAATGGCACCAGCATCTCGAAGGGCATATATTTCCGCGTGAGCGGTAGGATCATTGTCCCTCTCACGTAAGTTGTGGCCTCTACCTACAACGGCGTTTTCCACAACGACAACTGCCCCCACAGGCACATCGCCGGATCGATAAGCTTTTAACGCCTCTTTTAGTGCTTCGTGCATGAAGTACGTATCAGTTTCTAACATCTTCTATCACCATAATTAAGCTAAATAGTCAGCAATTCTTTCTAAATGCTAACCATAAGCCGCATTTTTGTAGCGCATCTGCCATAATTGTTTCTAAAACAGCTCACATGACTGCAAGCCATCCTTCTTCTTCTTGTCAAACTGCTACAGGTTATCGCTCAAGAGCCTAACCTTAAACAAAATGCGTTACACAATCACATGCCTAAAAAGTGACTGTTCATCATTAAAAATGATAACAAACCCCCCACTTTACCAAAAAGGAAAGTTCTGCTACCTTTTATTCTACAGTCCAAGAAAGGTCAAACGACCCGCCCGATGCGTTACCGGAAACAAGAAACTTGTACCAACCTGTTTCATCTAAAGTAAACTGGATCAGACCTTGTTCACTTTTCGTAAAATCTCGCTTCCAAAGTATCTTGCCTGTCGGACTTATAAGCTGGATTGTAATTTTCCCTTTTGTAAGCGTGATATTGTATGTTGGTGTAACAATATCGCCTTTCTGCGCTTTAAAACTATTGCTTTCTGTTCCCGTAAAGGTGGTAAATTTATAATCCATGTGGTTGCCATAACTTGACCCAGTGAATCCTATTCGCTGCGAAGAACTGTTCTTTGTAGTGCACCCAAAAGTTAAAAGAGCTGTGAAAACAAGTAGAAAAGCAATAGAACTTCTCATAGCCCCGTTATGCCTTTTCATTGCCTCCTCCTTTGCTCATTGTTCAGAACCAATAAAATGAAACCATGGCTTAAATAAAGGATGATCCGTTTTTATTCCGTAAGCAGGGAGCAAGACTTGAGCCACAATGCCGCCTATATCCCCTCCATACAAGAATGGGCCAACAGAGAGGTTTAGTGGGTCTAACAGCAACAGCATCATGATAAGCCAGTAACCTACAGCGCTTAGAAAAGTGTTCCTCATATGTGCCATAGGCTTTACAAAAAACATCAATAAATAGCCCAAAAGCACTGTTAGAACACTACTGCTACCTGAAATAAAACCCCACTGGATACCATGCCTTTGAATAGTAGGCGTCCTGAAGACAACCTCAAAACCGTATGGATGTACAAGAAAATCAGCAAACTCACCATAAGCTGCAGCGATTAATGCGTGAGTTCCTTCATGAATAAAGGCGACGATAACAAAAGCCACAAAAAACGTTAAAAACTTTTTCATTCTTCCCCCTCCTAATGATGAAAAGCTGTTCAGTTCACTATGGTTTTACAGTATTTATAATGCTAAAGCAAGCGATCATAATTCCACAACTTTTTTGAACAGATGAACCCCGAGAAAAATCACCTGTACGATGCGGCTTTGAAACAGCACCATACTTTATTAGCATGCTCTCATATTTAATCATTAGAAGGTAATGTCCATTCATTACGCAATACGGACATTACCAGTTCGTCTTGGTACTTTCCATTCTTAAATACATTCTCCCGTAAAGTACCGTCAATCTTAAAGCCGATCTTTTCATAAGTATGGATAGCTCGCTGGTTATAAGCGAAAACATAAAGGTATACCTTGTGCAAATTCATTTCCTGAAAGCAGAAATCTACCAACGTAGATAAAGCATCCGTTCCATAACCCTTGTTCCAATAAAGCTTGTCGAGAAATAACCCTACAGAAGCGTGAGAGTTCTTCCAATCTACCGTATCAATACCGCAAGAACCTAAATACTGTCTGTCCTCCAATCGTTCTATGGCAAAAGAATAAGAACCGCTACCATAAGGATTCTGGCTTTCATACCACCTTATCTCGTCTTCTGCTTTAAGCGGAAATGGTATATCAGGTCGTAGGTACATGTTTACTTCTGGATCATTATATATGGCTCTGGCTTTTTCTAAATCTTCTCGTTCATAAGCACGCAAACGAACAAAATGTCCCGAAAGCATAGTTATCAGCCTCCCCTCTCAGCAAGCATTACTAACTATGTAATGCTATCCTCCATCTGCGACTTTCTGCAAATACTGCCCATAAGCCGTATTCTTGTATCTTTTACCCAGCACTTTTAACTGCTCTTTACTGATAAAGCCCATCCTGTATGCCACTTCTTCCAAGCATCCCACATATGTGCCTGTATCTCTTTGATATCGTGCCACCTCGTTACTGGCATGCAAAAGGCTATCGTGCGTACCGGTGTCAAACCACTGCAGGTCGTCATCTAAGAGCTTTACCTTTAGTTTATTCTCCGAAAGGTATGCTTTGTTCAGATCTGTTATCTCCAGTTCCCCTCGATCAGATGGTTTCAGCATCTTTGTCATTTCAACCACATGATTATCGTAGAAATACAGGCCAGGTACGGCATAATTCGACTTTGGCTGCTTAGGTTTTTCCTCTAAGGAGAGTACGTTGCCCTCGGGGTCGAATTCCACCACACCGAAAGAACGCGGATCTTCCACCGGATAGCCGAAAACCATGGCACCATCGTCAAAATTTACCGCTTCAGACACAGCCTTTTCCAAGGAGGGCCCAAAAAACACATTATCCCCAAGGACCAGCGCACACCTACTGCCGTTTACAAACCACTCTCCAACTATGAATGCATCTGCGATGCCCCGGGGAACCCATTGCACAGCATAGCTGAACTTGACACCTAACTGCTCACCACTGCCCAAAAGTCTTTGGAATGCACTAACATTGTATGGATCTGCGATGACCAGTATGTCCCTTATTCCAGCCATGAGAAGTATGGACAACGGGTAATAGATCATAGGTTTATCATAGACGGGCAGCAGCTGTTTATTCACTGCCACGGTAACAGGGTAAAGACGCGTGTTCAAACCAGCAGCCAGAACAATGCCTTTCATAAAAATACCTCCGCGAACATTTTAAATTACTATTAACAATAATAGCAGATAGTCTACTCAAGAATGTTTCGAAACACTTTTTGTGCATATATGTAACCGCAGGTTTTTAGAATTGGTCAAGCCTGCTTAACTTAAACATCAGTAGGTCTATGAGAACTTCGGTAGAAGAACTTTTTATGGCGCTCCTTCACTTTCCTTAAAGAAGTTGATTAATTGTATACGTGTGCATTATCCATGTAAATTGCAACATTATAAATGTCAACTTTGGATTTCGCGCTGTGAATCTTGTTCATCAGCTTTCTCTCAAAGACAGAAAGCGCCTGTAAAAACTCTTAAAATTTATCACTACTTCAACTGAGAACGACTTCTATGCATCACAAGTTCATTGCGCTACTTTGTGATAGCAATCTTTCTTGCGAGTATGCACAACTGTCCAATTACCACCTTTCTCTGTCAGCAAGCATTACTAACCACTTAATGCTACAGCGACAGCTCCCTTGAGCAGCCTAAAGCCTACCTTTCCAGATTTGGGATTCAATAACATGACAATGCCCAAAACCGCAAAAACAATCCCTACCGCATAACTCAAAACTTTTTCATTTACCCTGTTGGCGAAACGAGCCGCTATACGCCCTCCAACAACTGTTCCTAAAGCACTCAAAATGGCTACCAATAGTGGCAAATTGCCTGTTATGGCATGTCCAATGGCTCCGGATGCTGCGGTAAACGCCATAATAAAGGTAGATGTTCCTATGCCCTCGTGCATCTTGTATTGAAGCAAGAAGACCAAAATCAGCAGAATCATGACACCGCCGCCAGCCCCGATTAGCCCGCTGATTATCCCAACAAGTGTTCCTAATAGCAAGCTGGAAATTACGACATTCTTTCTCAGCATACGCACAAAAATATTGGGTTCTCCTGCTTCTTCTCCCGCTTCAAGAACAGGTTGCCTTCTATAACCGCGCAATATGAAAACTACTGCAGTGAGAAGAAGAAAAATACCAAAAGAACCACCTAAACCGCCTTCAGATATGTGCGGGGATATAAAGCTTCCAATTTGTGCCCCCAAAATGGAGCCGACAGCTATCCACCAACCTTGTTTTAGGTTTAAGTTTCCCGCTTGATAATACGTCCAACTTACCACAAGCGACGCCATGGTATCAGCAAATAAGCTTGCCCCTATGGCATCAAACGTAGAATAGCCAAGCAACACAAGACCGGGAACAATAACCATAACACCACTGGCGCCAATCAACCCTGTGACTATGCCTGCAATTAAACCGACAATTACGATAAGTAAATAGGTCACTGTTTCACCTCCAACGATTTAACCTCAATCTTTGCCAAATGTATCTTCATTTTTACAAATACCCACGCATACGAAGTTTTAAAACCTATTACAAGCGAAAAAGGACCAAACTAAGAACATAACCTTGACAAATATATCAAAGAAACAGTACGTAAATAACACAAAAAAAAGAGAAGCCCTGATGAGCTTCTCTCAATATGGTGCGCCTAGGGGGATTCGAACCCCCAGCCTACGGATCCGTAGTCCGTCACTCTATCCAGTTGAGCTACAGGCGCACCTTATAGATGTAACAATATAATTGTACAGCGTTTTTAACGCTTTCTGTACTGACGAGCCCTACGAGCCCTGTGTAAACCGTATTTCTTTCTTTCTTTCTCTCTTGGATCTCTCGTAAGTAACGAGAAAACCAATTTGGTTTGGCGCAGTGATTTACGCCATTCAGGATTAACTGCTACTAATGCTCTGGCAATGCCAAGCCTTATGGCATCTGCCTGACCGCTCTTGCCGCCGCCTTCGACGCGGGCGATTACATCGTACTGTCCCATGGTTCCGGTGGCTTCAAACGCTTTTTCAACCACTTTCTCCAAGGTTACCCTGTGAAAGTACTCCTTGTAATCATGCCCATTCACAAGAATGCGACCGGTCCCAGGCATTATCCTGACTCGCGCAACTGCCCGTTTTCTTCTACCTACTACCGGTGCTTGTGCTTGCATAAGTCCCTCCTAATTCCTTCTCTATTCGTTCTTATGGCAGTTCAATCTTTATGGGTTGCTGAGCTTGATGAGGGTGCTCTGGCCCTACATAAACCTTCAGGTGCGTAATCTGTTTACGCCCTAAACTGTTCTTCGGAAGCATGTTCTTCACAGCCCTATATATGAGCTGTTCAGGCTTTCTTTGCCTCATCAACCATGCCGGCGTAACCCTTTGCCCACCCTGGTATCCAGAGTGATCATAGTACACCTTTTTCAGCTCTTTAGAACCCGTTAAAGCCACTTTTTCTGCATTAATCACAACAACAAAATCGCCACAATCCACGCCAGGTGTCCAGATGGGTTTATGTTTTCCCATGAGCAGACGCGCAATGCCAGCCGCAAGCCTACCGAGAGGCTTTCCGGTAGCATCCACCAGGTACCAATGCTTTTCCACCTGACCTGGTTTTGCCATTATCGTATCCACTGTGTTTCCTCCTTCCGCTTACAACTTTATTTACACAAAAATGTAGTACGCTCTTTATCCGACCATACCAATATAAAATAATAGCATGGATTACATAGTCGGAGGCAGTTTGCGAGATATATGTTTGGCAAAACTGCCTAAAGATTATGATATCATAACAAGCGAACTTCCCCCATTCCCTCCAAAAGCGGTTTTAGGAAAAGATATAAAAACATATCGCTATATAATCCGAGGGGTAACCTTAGATGTAAGCTTCGAGCTTAATTTGGATAAGCGCGATTTTCCCATAAATGCCATAGCTTTAGACTTCAATGGAAATGTTAAAGATCCAAGAATGGGCATGGAAGACCTCTTTATGAAGCGCATAACCCTTACAAAAGAAAGATTGCAGGAAGACCCTGTGAGAATTTTTCGCTGCGCAAAGCTTTGTGCTGAACTAAACTTTGCACCAGAAGGTGAAAAGATTGACCCCTCTTTATTGGCGACCGTTAGCGAAGGAAGGTTATTTCAGGAATACTTAAAGCTCATTTTATCCCCCAATTGGATAAAAGCAGTGGAAGTGCTAACGGAGTTTTTTGCTTTGCCGCTCAAACTTCCACAGAGGCATTTACCTCCCATTGTAGAGGTTCGCACTGCCGCATGCCAGTCATATTTAAATCCGCGTTTGTTTGGCTTACCCTCTTCTTTGGTAAAAACGGCCGAAGAACTCTCCAACATGGAACTTTCTAATCCCGCATTGGCACTGTGCTCTCATGGCAAAAAGGCTGTCAGAGCAGCGTTGGTTCAAAACGACGATGAAGTGATAAGCCTTTACAAACAGTGGGCGTTATTCAGACATAGGCAAACAAAGGTCCTACAAAACAACAGAAAACATGAGGATTATATAACGCAATGCATATCATTCATAAATGAACATAAAAGTTAATGCAGATTGTCACAGAAGCCATGATTTAAAATAATTAATAACTGTTCCGTTCTAAGAAAGGATGGTGTAACAGCCTTATGTATATGACCGGAGATGAAATACGCTCAACTTATCTAAATTTTTTCGAAGACAGAGGTCATCTAAGAGTTCCTTCATCATCATTACTACCGGACGATCCAACGTTAATGTTTACCAGTGCCGGTATGGTACAGTTTAAACCATATTTTTTGGGCCAAGCCGAGCCACCTAATAAACGGCTGACAACCGTACAAAAATGCTTGCGTACAGGTGACTTGGAAAACGTTGGGCACACATCACGTCATCACACATTTTTTGAAATGCTCGGCAATTTCTCTGTAGGAGATTATTTCAAAAAAGAAGCCATCACATGGGCATGGGAGTTGATCACAGAGCGTTTCCAACTTCCTCCAGATAGGCTTTGGGTAACTATTTATCAGGATGATGACGAATCTTTCGAAATATGGCATAACGTAGTGGGAATTCCAGAAAACAGAATTGTCCGCATGGGTAAAGAAGACAACTTCTGGGGCCCTCCTGGGCCAACAGGCCCTTGTGGTCCTTGCAGTGAAATTTACTATGACATGGGCGAAGAATGGCCATGCGATGATCCATCTAAAGGACCCGCAGCAGAAGGAGAACGTTTCAGAGAGTTTTGGAACCTTGTTTTCACGCAGTATTATCAAGACGAAAATGGCAACATGTCAGATTTGCCCAGAAAAAACATCGACACAGGCATGGGATTGGAGCGCATGGCAGCTATTCTACAAGGCAAACCAACAAATTTTGAAACAGATCTTTTTGAACCCATATTAAGAGCCATAGAGGACATAACAGGTAAGAAGTATGAAGAAAACCTTGTACCGTTCAGAGTTGTAGCAGACCACGTAAGAGCATTAACATTTGCTATAACCGACGGAGCAGTTCCTTCTAATGAAGGCAGAGGTTACGTAATAAGACGTATTGCCCGCCGTTCGGTTAGATACGGTCTTCAACTCGGCCAAAGTGACCCATTTCTCTACAAGATTGTACCTGTGGTTGTTGATCATTACAGTAAATGGTATCCCGAGCTCGTAAATGGGCAAAACCTGACGCAAAAACTCATACAGCAAGAAGAAGAAGCATTTTTGCGCACCCTAAAAAGCAGCCAGCATTACTTGGACGAAGTAGTTCAGGAGGCAAAAAAGCAGAACATAAAAGAGGTGCCCGCTGAGGAAGTGTTCAGACTTTACGACACCTACGGGTTGCCTTTGGACATCATTGAAGATGTTTTGGAGGAGAATAGCCTCCAGCTGAATAAGGAAAAACTAAACCAAATCATAGAACAATACAAGGAACAATCCAGAGCTTCATGGAAAGGCGGCGAAGCCGTTCTAACCGATACCATATTTGCCAGAGTTATCATGTCATCGGAAAACAGTGTTTCTGCGAACGCCGAGCTGTTAATAAAGACGGAGTTCACTGGCTATGAACGCGTGCAAGACCACTCCACCATAATTGCCACAGTGAAAGACAATCAGCGAGCAGAACTTCATGAGGGCGATGAAGGTGCCATCATAGTAGAGCGCACACCCTTCTACGCAGAAAGCGGTGGACAAGAGGCAGACCATGGTGTCATAACCACTGAAACAGGATCATTCCGCGTGGACGACGTGCAAAAAGTCATCGGTGGAAATGTATACGTGCACTACGGCAAGGTAGAGTCAGGTACCATAACACAAGGTCAGGAAGCACATTTGAAAATCGATGTGGAGAGGCGCCATGCCATACAGCGAGCGCACACCTCAACGCATTTGCTTCATGCCGCCCTTAGGCAAGTTTTAGGAGACCATGTAAGGCAAAGCGGTTCAAAGGTGGGCCCAGATTACTTGCGCTTCGACTTTAGCCACTTTGAGGCCATGACTGCGGAACAAATTACAGAAGTAGAACACTTGGTCAATGAACAAATAATGGCTAATAAAGAACTACACATTTTCGAAACCAGTCTTGACGAAGCAAAAGCCATGGGTGCCACAGCGTTGTTTGGGGAAAAATATGGGCAACGCGTCAGAGTTGTAGAAGTTCCAGATTGGTCCATGGAACTTTGTGGCGGTACCCATGTAAAGCGTACAGGCGATATCGGGTTATTTCACATATTAAGTGAATCAGCTAGCAGCCAAGGAATCAGAAGAATAGAAGCGGTAACGGGAATGCGTGCATGGGAACACCTTCAAACGTTGGAAAAACTGGTCAAGGACGTAGCTAACCACTTGGATACAACCAAAGATATGATCATAACAAAAATAGACCGTCTCACAGAAGACATGAAGGAAAAAGATAAACAAATAAAACATCTTATGGAACAGGTTTATACTGCCGAGGGCAAAGAAATGTTCAACAAAGCAGAAGAAATAGACGGTATCAAGTTTATAAATGCCGTATTCCCTCCCAGAGACCCGGGCGCGCTTATAACTGCCATAGATGCCATGAGGAGTTTTAATAAACCATTTGTGGCGGCCTTGGGCACTTTGCAAAACGATAAACCCATACTGGTATTGGCAGCTTCACAAGATATTGCACCTAAAGTAAACCTAAGAGAGGTTATAAATATTGCCGCTTCCTACATAGGCGGCAAAGGAGGCGGCAGGCCCACACTGGTGCAGGCTGGCGGTAGCGATGCATCCCGTTTGTCTGTAGCAATTCAGCAAGCCGTCTATGAGAGCAAAAGGAGGCTTGGTTTGGCATGATAAAAACACGTTTTGCGCCCTCCCCCACAGGTTTTCTCCATGTGGGCGGAGCTCGTACTGCACTGTTCAATTACCTATTCGCAAGAAAATTTGGTGGAACATTTCTATTACGCATAGAAGACACCGATCCAGAACGCAGTAAGCCTGAGTATTCGGAGCAGATACTCATCTCCATGAAGTGGCTTGGGCTCGATTGGGACGAAGGACCTTATCATCAATCCCAGCGCATGGACATTTACAAATCTTATACTGAGCAGCTCCTCAAAGAAGGCAAAGCATATCGGTGCTTCTGCACGCAAGAAGAACTGGAGGAAATGCGTGAACAGCAGCGTAAAGCTGGGTTACCCACACGCTATGATGGACGCTGCTCTCGGCTTACACAGGAAGAAATCAAAGAAAAATTGGACAAAGGCATGCCTTATGCTATAAGGCTAAAAGTGCCTCAAGATAGAGGTATCATTGCCTGGGACGACATGGTAAAGGGGCACATCGAGATAAACAGTAGCGAATTAGATGACTTCATATTGGTAAGGAGTGACGGGACACCCACATATAACTTCGCCGTGGTCATAGACGATTACACTATGGGTGTTACGCATGTATTAAGAGGTGAAGATCACATCCCCAACACTCCTAAGCAAATTCTTATTTACGAAGCACTTGGTTGGGAAACGCCTGTATTCGGTCATGTGCCCATGATTTTGGGTAAAGATAAAACAAAGCTTTCTAAAAGGCATGGCGCTGTAGGCGTTGAAGCATACCGTGATGAGGGTTATTTACCTGAAGCATTGTTTAACTTCTTAGCGCTGTTAGGCGCCTCTTACGATCCAGACAGGGAAGTTTATACAAAGCAAGAATTGATAGACCTTTTTGATCCCAAAAAAATTGGATTGCACGCTGCCGTTTTTGATCCAGATAAACTCAATTACATAAACCGTGAGCATATGAAAATGCTCCCCCCTGAAGAATTGTTGGAACGCATAAAACCGTTCGCTGAAGCTAAAGGTTTTAAGGTGGAACCATTCCACATCAAGCTCATACCCCTTTTGGTAGACCGCATGCACACTCTTAAAGACTTTGTAGAAATGGCTGATTACATCTTTACAGACGACTTTTCCATCGATGAAAAAGCGCAAACCATTTTAGAAAAAAACATGCCTCTTGATGGTTTATCCGATGAGTTGAAAGCACAACCATGGGATGCCGAGCACATAGAGCAGGTTCTAAGGGCGTATGCTCAAGATAAAGGCATAAAACCACGGGACTATTTTCCCTTTGTTAGAGCAGTCATAAGTGGAAAATCTGTTGGGCCTTCTTTGTTCCACCTCATGGAGGCTATGCCTCAAGAAATGGTGCTTCGGAGGCTCACGGCGAGAAATTGAAACAAAGAAAAAACATTGTCCTTCTGGTTGCATGTTTCACTCTGCTAATGCTGTTATTGGCTGCGCTCCCCTTGAACACCTTGAGCGCGGCCAATTATCCGAAAAGGGCCGAGCTACTGGTTCCTTACTTAAGTCAATATGACGACATCCCTATCGGTTTCAGTTTCTCTCGAGCATGCGGTGTAACCTCAGCCGCCATGGTCTTGGGGTACTACGGACGCGTGGCGCCATACACCATAAAGGGCATGGATGGAACACCTACTGATTACGGCTGGTACATCAGCCGAGCTTATCACTATAAATCTGTTTACAATGACGTAACCTGGAATTACTTTGCGAACCAAGAACAAAGACCCGGACTTCAAGGTTGGGGCGCATGGGGATTCATATGGCGTAATGGCACAGATAAGACCAGCAGTGATGTGTTGCCCTTTTTGGCTCGAAACGATGTTTTAGGCACCATCATTTGGCGACCATCAAAAAGTTATGTACAACAACGTGTTATGCAAGAAATAAACGCAGGGCATCCTCTAATGGTAAACAGCGACAAAGGTGGCGGACATTACATGGTCATATATGGCTATGATGCCACACAAAGTGTATTCAAGTATTTAGTAAACGACCCATGGAACGGACGCATGGTTTATACATTTGAGCAGCTGGAAATTACTCAGCCTTTCAGAGGGCTTATTCCCACATGGCCTAATAACGGTTTTACGGCAAAAGTACCTTATTCTCCTCAAATGAGCGCCACTCAAAGCTATGTAAAGCCACTTTACAGCGTTTATTCTGCTGATACCGTATACACCTATGAACTTCCATTGGTTGTTCCAGAAAAAGTAACGCCCACAGTTATTGTATATGTGGACGGAAAACCATATAAAATGATACTTGCATATGGCACGCCCTATAGCGGAACATATCAGTACAAGACTGCGCTGAAATCGGGTACACATAACTATTATTTCGTCGTGTCGACAAATAACTACACCGTTTGGTTGCCGCCTGATGCCGGTGTTTGGGGCAGCAAACACGCACTAACACAGTTTAACGGACCATTTGTAGAAAATGGACTTTCTACCGCCACCAATGTAGAGCTGCAGGTCATGAATGACAAATTCCTTATAAACGGAAAACCGCACTTTTTGGACATGCCTCCCATTATAAAAAGTGGCCGCACGCTGCTGCCTATAAGCGATGTAGTGAAAGCTTTGGGTGGGACCATAACCTGGGATAGTGCAAAGCAGAAAGTGACCATTACTCTTAAAAAAGGAGAAAGTATAAACACCATAGAGTTATGGATTGGTTCACGCTATGCTTATGTAAACGGTAAACGCAAGCTTATTGATGAGAGCAAAGCAGACGTGGTGCCAATTATAGCAAATGGCAGAACACTTTTACCTTTACGTTTTATTGTAGATAATTTAAGCGCAACTATTGCATGGGACAACGCAGCAAAAATAATAAACGTAATTTCTAAATGAAGATAGCTCCCTTTAGGGAGCCATCTTCAAAAAACATGGGAGGGGGAGAGTGTCTATTTCTTGTGAATTTGGTTTGCTACTTCCTGTTCCTTGGCTTTTACTGCTTCCTCATCAGCCAAGTAATAATGCTTAATAGGTTTAAGTGAATCATCCAGCTCATAAACCAGCGGTATACCTGTTGGAATATTTGTCTTGGCTATTTCATCACCGGACATTTTATCCAAGTATTTCACGATGGCACGCATGCTATTACCGTGAGCTACTATCAGAACCTTTTTGCCTTCTTTTATAGATGGTGCTATAGCATCAGCCCAATAAGGTATGGCACGAGCTTCTGTTTCTTTAAGAGATTCACTAAGTGGAAGTTCATCTTCGGGAACCAAAGCGTACCTCGGATCGTTTCCAGGCCAACGTGGATCACTCTTCTCTAACTGTGGCGGCGGTACATCATAAGAACGTCTCCATAGTGTAACCTGCTCTTCACCATATTTTTCTGCGGTTTCAGCCTTGTTCAAGCCCTGCAAAGCTCCATAGTGACGCTCATTGAGCCTCCAGTGCTTATAAACAGGAATCCACTGAAGATCCATCTGCTCTAACACGATGTTCAGTGTCTTGATAGCACGCTTCAATACAGATGTGAATGCAACATCGAATGTGTAACCTTCTTCTTTTAGCTTCTTGCCAGCATCAATGGCTTCTTGCACACCTCGTTCGGAAAGATCGACATCTGTCCAGCCGGTGAACAAGTTTAGCTTGTTCCAATCGCTTTCCCCGTGTCTTATCATAACGACTTTATACATCCATTCTCACCTCTTTTTTATTTATAGCACCGCTTAATAATGGCTCTTTTTAAATAATTGTGAAACACTTCATTGCTTATTTTTCCCTTTAAGCCATTCCTCCACTTTTTTTGCAGGCCATGTATTTATTACATGGTCTGGATCAGCCCATCCACGTTGAGCTTGAATGATTCCCAACGCCATATTATCCAGCTCATCAGTATCATGAGAATCCGTACCAATAGTTATTGGCATATCGTACTGCGTGATTGCTGTGAGAACACCTACATCGTCGATATCCAAACGCATGGGCGTGCAATTCAATTCAGGTACCACACCATATTTGTGACACAGTTGTATCACCTCATTTGAGGTAACATCCATGCCTTCTCGTCTACCCAGTATTCTGCCCGTAGGATGCGCAACGATGTTTGGTTTTGCATCACTAAATGCCTTTTCATAGCGGCCGAGGATTTTTTCCTTTTCCTGATTCAATGCACTGTGTATAGCCGCGATAAGTACATCCAAGCGCTCATCGGTAAACAAAAACGTGCCATCGGCTTTTATATTCCCTTCCATGCCCACGAATATCTTTATGCCCACTTTTTTTTCTGCTTCTCTTATGGCGTTTATGTAATCGGGCAGTATTTCCGGCGTTAAACCATTTACCACACCTATACCAGTAGCATGGTCACTCATTACCAACCATTCATAACCAAGTTCTTTTGCTTTTCGTGCCATTTCTTCAATTGAATTAGACCCATCAGAAAACGTGCTATGCACATGAGTGTCACCTTTTATATCTTTCTGTTGTACCAAAGTGGGCAGTTTCCCGCTCATGGCACGTTCTATCTCTCCTCTATCTTCCCTCATTGTAGGGGGAATCCACGGAAGACCCAAAGCGTTATATATCTCTTCTTCTGTTCGCCCGGCAATTTTTTCGTCGTTATCCATCTTGAATAAACCGTATTCGTTGAGCTTATAGCCCTTCTTTATGGCAAGCTCTCTGAGCTTAATATTGTGCGCTTTAGAGCCCGTAAAATACTGAAGAGCAGCACCCCACGAATCTACAGGTACCGCTCTTAAATCTACTTGCAAACCTCCTGTAAAAACCGATGTTTTTGTATCACCTTTAGCCAAAACCTGAGTAACGCCGGGCATTTTGACAAAAGCGTCCATAACAGGAATAGGATTGTCAGTTGCAACTAACACATCGCAATCCCCTATATCTGCCCTGCCTCGCCTTAAACTCCCAGCAGGTGCTATATCTACAAATGACGCATTACTTTTTAGATAAGAAATGACATTGTGAATAATGGGAAGCGCCAAATAAAGCGGTATTCTACCACTAAGCTGTCTATACATCTGTATTCCGTCAAGTAACTTTTTTTCCATTTTTGCTCCAAACCCGCGCATGCCCTGGAGTCTGTGCGTTTTTAACGCTTCTTCAAGCTCTTCAATGCTAGTTATCCCTGCTTCTTGGTATAAACGCCAAGAAAGCTTAGGACCAATTCCTGGGACATCCATAAGCGCAAACAGACTTTCAGGTATGTCACTGGATATTTCTTCTAAATATGAACTCTTGCCTGTCTTTAGATACTCTTCTATCTTTGATGCTATACTCTCACCAACTCCCGGTATATCTTTGAGCTTACCTTCTCTCCAAATTTGTTCTATTGGGTCAGAAAGGTTCTCTATCCTCGTAGCTGCTTCATCATAAGCTCTTATTTTAAAAGTGCTTTCCCCTTTTATCTCCAGTATCCTTGCAATTTGCCTAAGTAAATTAGCCACTTCCTGATTTGTCATGGCCCCTCCCAACGTCCGTTTATAGCCATATATTAACACTGCAATAATGGTGTTCTGTTTGCAAAAAACACAGATGATATAATGTATTTATGGCAGAAAAAACATTAATTATTTATAAACCAGATGCTGTTCGCAGAAATCTTATCGGTGAAATAACGGCTCTTTTTCAAGACCGCGGCATGAAAATGGTCGCAGCCAAACTAGGCTGGTATCCCAGCGAGTTTTGGGAAGAATTCTATGCTGAACACAAAGGCAAAGACTTCTTCGAGCGTTTGGTGAACTACATGTCCAGCGGCCCCATATTCATAACAGTATGGTCTGGCGACAACGCCATAGCCATAGCGCGACAGATGGCAGGAGCCACTGACCCGTTAGAGGCTGCCCCCGGCAGCATACGTGGCCGTTATGGTCTTTGCATGCCCATGAATACCGTTCACTGCTCCGATTCCATAGAAGCAGCCGAACGTGAAATAGCTTTGTTTTTCAAAGACGACGAAATCTTCGAGTGGTGAGCAAACACTGCATATATCACTATGTCAATATCAATTATTGATAAGTGGCAATTTTAGTTTACTGGCTTAGCTTTTTGTTCTTAATTGTTCTAAGTGTATTAAATGTATGTGGGAACAATGTTAATCCCCAAACCCTTAAAGAAGCCTTTATAGATAAGGGATTAGAAAATAGGTCGTGTATCGACTGCATTAGAAACTCTGTAAAACTACGTTTTGCGCTTTGTGCGAGTCTTAATTCTGTTTCCTTTTGAGCTAGCCTGTTTTGCATTCTATTCAACAGCTCTTGTGGGCATTCGGCGTCACGTCTCAATATTTCAAGTATTTTGTGAATAGCTAACACTTCAGACGATAAAACATCGATTTTGCTATCAAGTGAAGTTTTTTTAACATCCATACCAATAGCCATGTTTTGCCCATGGACTCTGTATAAAGTAAGTGGTTCATCAATATATTCTAGGTCATAATGGCCAGCAATATTTAAAGCAATCCACCAATCTTCGCTCCTATCAAAGCCCACATTTTCTGGTATAGGGTAATATAAATCTGTCAAATCCGACCTGACCATAATAGTACCACCGGATACGAAATTTCCAAGAGCCAAATCGTAAATAACTTTACCCTTGAGCGGTTTAATACTGTACAATTTCCAGAAAGAAGGAGCGAGAACCCTTTTATCTTCAGAAATGACAATCATATCTGAATAAACTAATCCAATGTTTGGATTGGCTTCCAATATGTCTACTTGCTTAACTATTTTGTCGGGCAACCACATATCATCTGCGCCTATAAATGATATGTATTTACCCTGAGCTTTCTTGATTGCAGTATTTATAGCACCCAAAAAAGTGGAGTCAATATATAGCTTCCTTATTGAACTACCAAAACTTTCAATAATTTCCTTTGAGGAATCAGTTGACCCGTAATCGACAACTAAGATTTCCAGACAATCTTTCGGATAATTTTGAGCCAGCATGCTATTTATAGCATCTGCCAAGAATCTTCCATAGTTTTTGTTTACTACGATACAGCTGACCAAAGGTTTATTGCTGTTCATCTTTCTTGCTTTCAAACCATTCTATGGTCTTTTTTAACCCTGGTATTAGCGATGTGGATGGGCTCCATCTTAAAACGCGCCTCGCCAAATCGATATTAAGTACCCGACGCCTCACATCATCTATGTCACGCTTATCAACGTATTGAACGGAAGATTTACTTCCAATAATGGAAATTACTGTTGAGGCTAACGAGTTGATGCTCGTCTCTACACCTGATCCCACATTGAAAACCAAGCCAGGGCTAACAATTGCTGCTCTAACGGTCGCATCAACTGCATCGTCCACAAAAGTAAAATCTCTTGTTTGCTCACCATCACCATAAACTGTAAGTGGTGAATTGGAGAAAGCACTAGCTATGAATTTTGATATCACCCCGCAATATGGATTTTCAGGTCTCTGATTTGGTCCGTAAACATTTGAGTATCTTACTATAGAAACAGGAACCTCATATGTTTCAAAATAGGCCATACAGTAGTTTTCAGCGGAGAGTTTACTTGCAGCATATGGATTTAAAATGGTTTTTGGATCGTCCTCGTTTATTGGCAAGTATTTAGCGTTTCCGTATATCGAAACTGAAGAGGTATATACCAATCTTTTAATGTGTTCTTTCTCTGCTAAGCAAGCCTGAAGTACGTTTAACGTTCCTCCGACATTGGTCAAGAAATCCTTCATCGGTTCCTTGGTAGAGACGATAATATTCCTGACAGCAAGGTGAAAAACGTATTCGCTTGTCTGAACAAGACGTTTCACTAACTCTCCATCTTCAACATCGCCATCTATTATTTGGACAGGTAATTGTGTAAGATTTTCCTTAAAGCCAGTAAAAAAGTTATCTAAAACAGTTACATTAGCTCCAAGTTCTACGAGCCTTCTCACAAGATTAGAGCCGACAAATCCTGCCCCGCCTGTAACTAGAATATTCGCATTTCTAAATGATTCAACCTCAAACTCATTTCGTTGAACAAACATACATAGAACTCCTTCCTTGTCCAAACAATATGGTTTATATAAAAACTTTTTACGTTAATCATTCTAACATCTCACCTTGAAAGGCAACAACAGTTTTTTATATACTCTTAAGAAAATAGCAAAGGTATATTCTTAGTTAGCTTTTACGTTATGCAAGGTTTTCAACGGCACATTGAGGCGGAACAAACAGAAAACATGAAACATCATTAGTAACTTCTTTGTTCGCTTGTTCAGAAACCAGATGTGCCTTATGATGTTTGCATGTTCCTACGTACACCGTAGCTGTCTTTGGCCTAACTCCAACCACTGTAGTGTCAATATCTCCTTAAGCAGAATATACATGCAGCGTGATTATCAAGATGACATTTGAAGAAATACCATCTTAAACCTTGCCAGTTATTTGTCCGTGAGTACCAGACCCAACCCCAATGTGTAATCAGGCTGTTTCATCTTCAAAACCTTAAAGAAAACGTACGACATATCATAGCCATAATATTGCCCGGAGTGCACTAGTATTTCTTGCGTGCCACTCTTTTCCAACTGTTCTTGCACCACCGCTTCCTTAATTATCTGTGGCCTTGCACCAACAAGCGAAACAACTTTCAGCTGTTCTAGCCCGCTCAAACACTTTTTGGCTTAGCTGGATTGCCAGTAACTATGGTACCAGCAGGCACATCCCTGGTGACTACCGCACCAGCACCTACGAACGCATCTTCTCCCACGACTTTGCCAGGAAGTATTGTCGCATTCACGCCAATGCGTGCTTTTCGTTTTGCAACTAAACCCTTCATCTTAGTGAAACGATCGGCATCTCTGCCCGCAGAGTTATCATTGGAAGTAGCAACACATGGAGCAATAAACACCTCGTCATCCACGTCTGAGAGCGCGGTTATATAAGCATTGGTTTCAATTTTGCATTTAGAACCTATTCTGCAACCATTTTCGATGGCTACCCCACGCCCTATAATTGTATAATCGCCAATCGTAACATCTTCACGCACCGTGGAAAGATCTGCAATTAAGCAAACAGCTCCAATTTGTGCTCCTGCATAGATAATAGCGGAAGTTCCGATGATACAGTTGTCACCAATACTACAAGGAGGTTCTTCTTTTTCTCCCTTTTCTTTGAATATGCTCGTAGCAGCTCTCATGGGCTGTTTCCCAATAACAGCGTGGTCGTCAATGCGAACATTATCTCCGATAATAGAACCTCGGTGAATGATGACGTAGTAGCCAATAGTACAGTTGTCACCTATAACAACATCGTCCTCAATCACGGAAAATTCACTTATTTTTGCGTTTGTTCCTATTTTAGCGTTCGGAGATATATATCTCATAAAAGCTACCTCTTTTCTACCATATCGACGGTGGAAAAATCGCCTATGGGGAAACCCACAGCTGTCCCAAGCTTACGGGATTTGTAGATACCAAGCACAACTTCTACTGCCTTTTTCCCTTCTTCAGGTAAGATGTAAGGATCTCTATTCGTCAAAACAGCGTCAATAAAATCTGCATAGAGTGGGGTATGGCCATGCCCATAAACACTTTCAGGGTCCTCATAATTTACCAACTGCTTCACTTGTTCTTCATCATCTAAACCATCTGCAAATTTCCAATCAAGTATCTTGTTTAGTGCCACCCCACCGATTCTAACAGTGCCTTTTTCTCCAAAAATGCTCAAAGTTTCTTCCAAGTTTTTAGGGTAAATACATGCAGAACCTTCAATGATACCTATGGCGCCATTCTTGAACCTGAGCAGTGCTGCGCCCATGTCTTCCGCTTCTATGGGCCTAAGAAATGTGTCAGCCTCGGCATATATATGGTCCACAGGCCCCATCATCCACTGCAATAGGTCGATATCGTGTATACCTTGATTCATAAGTACACCGCCATCTTGCTGCCATGTCCCACGCCAGTTAGCCTGTTTATAATACTCATCGTTTCTGTTCCAGCGTATGACGGCAACCCCATGAACAAGCTTCCCAAAACGCCCTTGTTCCAAAGCTTCACGAAGCTTTTTAACGGGTGGGTTGAATCTGTTTTGGTGGCACACAGTTAACTTTTTACCTGTGTTTTTAGCCACGTCTATCATCATCTGGGCATCCATTGTAGAAAGAGCCATGGGTTTCTCAACAATGACATGCTTGCTCGCCTGCATAGCATCACAAGCAATGCGCGCATGGGTACCACTGTATGTGGCGATGCTAACCACGTTGATACCTTCATTGCCTGATAACAATTCGCGGTAATCAGTGTATACACGAATCTGAGGAACATGCGCTCCCTTTGTTTGCAGCAATGATTCATACTTCTCCTTAAGGCTCAGAGCTTTGCTTTCTTCTAAATCGCAGAGCGCAACTAACTCAGCTTTTTCAATATTGTTAGCTAATGCCTCAATATGTTTTGGGGCAACTCTCCCACACCCGATAAGCGCAAACCTTAATTTATCCGACATTTTCTTTATCCCTCACTTAACCTACAGTACTTCTATCTTGTCACGATTTTGCGCAATGTGCCTTGTTGCATTTCGGGTGTCGAACACAAAAGGAGCATTCTCTACAATAGAATCATAGTCATAAATAGAATGGTCAGTTGTGATAATGATCAAGTCTACGCTTTCAAGTAAGTCCTCAGTTACTTCTTCAGAACGGTATTCTTTCCCGTTAATAGAGCAAACTGGTATGTAGGGGTCATTGTAAACAACATTGGCCCCTTCTTTTTCAAGAAGAGCAATTACTCTTAATGCAGGTGATTCCCTTATATCATCAATATCCTTTTTATAAGCCACACCAAGTAGCAAAATTCTGGAACCGTTGATGGATTTCTTAAACCTGTTCAGAATACGGTATGTTCTATCAACTATGTACTCCGGCATACCATCATTTATTTCTGCAGATGTTTCTATCATTTTTGTGTAATAATCGTATTCTTTTGCTTTCCATGAAAGATAAAGTGGATCTATAGGAATACAATGACCACCCAATCCAGGACCCGGATAGAATGGCATAAAACCGTAAGGCTTTGTGCTTGCGGCATCAATCACTTCCCATACATTGATTCCCATGCGATCACACATCAACGCTAATTCATTAGCAAGTGCTATATTCACATTTCTGAAAGTATTCTCATAGAGCTTCTCAAGTTCTGCCACACGGGGGCTTGATACTTCAAAGACATCACTTTGAAGCACATTGC
The DNA here is from genome assembly GCF_000378005.1 of Coprothermobacter platensis DSM 11748. GTDB lineage: Bacteria > Coprothermobacterota > Coprothermobacteria > Coprothermobacterales > Coprothermobacteraceae > Coprothermobacter > Coprothermobacter platensis. Next base: position 282,308 of record NZ_KB899040.1, on the reverse strand, counting down.
TATAAAGAGCTGCAGCCACCTTTGTGCATGTCGGCGTAACACCACCTACTACTTTTGGAGTATTTTTCACATTGTACTGTTTATTCCCCGGATCAACTCTTTCAGGAGAGAACGCGAGGAAGAAATCTGATCCACATTTCAAACCAGTCGCCTCAAATATGGGCTTCAGTTCTTCCTCAGTTGTGCCTGGATAAGTGGTACTCTCCAAAACTATGAGCATACCTTTGTGTAAGCGCTTTGCCACTTCTTGCGCAGAGCTTCTAACAAATGTTAGATCTGGTTGTTTGTTTTTATCCAAAGGTGTGGGCACGCAGACAGTAACCACATCAAGGTTTTTTATCTCATCGTAGTCAGTGGTAGCTCTCAACTTGCCGGCACTCACCATATCGCGCAACTCTGTATCGACTACGTCCCCGATATAATTTATGCCACTGTTCACCATAGCCACCCTTTTTTCCTGCACATCAAAACCCAGAACTTGGTATCCGGCAACTGCCTTATCCACAGCAAGAGGCAAGCCTACATACCCAAGACCAACTACTCCAACTTTCGCCGTTTTCTGCTCTATTTTCTGAATTAAATCATCAGCTAACTCATTATCAACGTGACCCGGTTGATACTTGTTCATGGCATTAACTCCTCCTTAAAAAATGACCTCACGGAATTTGCAACATAGTCAATTTGCTCATCGGTAAGCTCTGGATACATAGGCAAAGATAAGTTCCTTTTACAAGCCGCCTCAGATACAGGAAAGTCTCCTACCGTAAATCCGAGCTCGCTATACGCTGGTTGGAGATGAAGAGGTAGTGGGTAATAGATACCCGTCTCTATCCCCTTCTTCTCTAGAAACTCCTTTAGTTCGTCACGCTTATCTGTGAGTATGGTATAAAGGTGGAAAATATGTTGATTCTCAAGACCAATATCTGGCAATTGGATCGGGAGCCCATCAAGAAGTTGGTTGTACTTCCGTGCTATATCTTGTCTTTTTTGATTCCAGTCATCTAAATGTGTCAGCTTGACTCTAAGTATAGCTGCTTGAATTTCATCCAGCCTGCTATTATAACCGATCATTTCATTGTGATATTTTACTTTGCTTCCATGCGCCCGGAGCATTTGCATACGCTCCGCTAAAGTGTCATCGTTCGTTACAATTAGGCCTCCATCGCCGTAAGCACCCAAGTTCTTGGTCGGAAAGAATGAGAACACTCCTATATCCCCAAAGGTACCAAGTTTTTTGCCGTCAGCGTCAGCACCCATGGATTGGCAGGCATCTTCCACCACAAACAAATGATGTTCTTGAGCAATAGCGGTTATTCTCCTTATATTTGCCGCTCTGCCAAATATGTGAACCGGAATTATGGCTTTTGTCTTAGCAGTTATTGCACTTTCAAGTTTCTCTGGGTCCATGGTAAGTGTTGTAGGATCAACATCCACAAAAACAGGTTTTGCACCTACACGAGAAATACATTCAGCAGATGCGAAGAACGTGTAAGGCACCGTGATTACCTCATCACCCAACCCTATACCCAGAGAATCAAGAGCAATAACTAAAGCATCCGTACCATTGCCAACACCAACAGCATGTTTTACCCCTAAATATTTTGCTATTTCCTCTTCAAAATATATTTCATTAGGGCCTAAAATGAATTTAGTAGATTCGAGAACAGTATTAATTGCTCCTTGTACTTCAGTTCGTATTTGTTCGTACTGAGCCTTTAGATCAAGTAAACTTATTGTCAAACATCATCCCTCCTATAAGCCTACAATATGAAAATCTATTGTCTCATGAATATCAGGACCACAAATAACATCTAGTTCTTTCTTGTGAAATGATACACCAAAATGCAAAGGCATTTCATATAAGTTGAAGAACGATTCCTACACTTTACAATTGCAACTTTATATCCTGTTTAATAAAAGCATCCAGCACAAGAATCGTCTTGTCCATCCTTAATATTCTAAACCAGTAAGAACATCTGAAATCAAGATGTATTGGCTGTTATTGAATAGCTTCAGCACGCTATAGCTTTTATAAGTCCTTTTATTGTAGAAAAACATCTTAATTCAAATACCGAATGGCATTTAAAAGCAAGCTGAATACCTTAAGTTTTAGAACTATTACTTGGTTAATAAGTGTAACTCGTTCGCAAATTCACATAAGAGCTGATTATTCTCGAACGGACAGTATGCCCGCCTGCGCGAGATGAAACGGTATTGTATGCTGAAGCTGTTGATGGTTAATTCTTTTACTATAGGCTTAGCCATCGCCTTTTGTACTCTAGGTTAAAAATTAAATTCCTTGAAGGTTCTCAAATATCACCAAAATAGAGTCAATAATCATTCATGAGTTTTCCTACTTTGTTATTCTCAGAAAGTGTTGCCCTATTTAACTTTTCAGCACAGCATGACATGTCATATATGCTGTATTGAGGTCCAGAGAGAAATACTCTTTCCACAACTGCAACTCTATTTGTTGTTACATAATGCCTGCGAATGGCAAAGTGGTTCGTCGCGGCAAAGAATAACGTGTTTTGAAATCGCCAAGTTTTTGATCCACCACATTTAACCATTTCTCATTGATTCTAAGACAGTATTTGAAATCGACATAGTCTATGAAGGAATTTTTTGAGCTAGACACTCTCTTAATACCACTTGAGATCAAATTGAATCTCACAGAACTGATAACTATTTGTCTAAAAAGCTTCCCAATTTTCTATTTTTTGCCAAGCCTTTGCCCTGAGGTTTTAGAACAATGACTCTAACTTTAACATTTCGTACATATAGCAGAAGGCCGCTCCAACGTTCAGCGAACACTCAACACGTTTGTTCACCCCACGCTGCTGCAATGAACATCTTTTATCCAAAGTAATGTACGCATCATTATCGTGCATCTGCCTAACTACGTAATCTATAAAACGATGAATACTTACCTGCCGAACAATTTGGAATGATACCTATTAATCTTCTAAACTTCAGTAGTTAACTTGCCCAGCCTAATATTCTCCTTTATACACTATGGCTTATATCTTAGCAAAGTCTCAAAAATTAACTCCATGCCTACTATTTCCCCTTCCAAAGCAAAAAGCGCGCTAATTCCCACGTGAAACTATCCACCGCATATTTCGGAAAATGTATCAGCTTGTATCCGATATTTCCGGTACGATATTCTATATAATCAGTGATGGCTCTTGCAGATTTCGAATTCCCAAGGTGAAGCTCTTCCAGCCTTGTTAATAAAGCCTTAGCCTGTCCAACTTTTCCCGGTCCTGCAGCAGCAAATTTACCAATCGATTGAGCAGGAGACTTTAGAATCCTTGCCAACTTGTGTATAAGTTTTTGATCTTTCACTCCTATCGTGTTTTTGCCATGCTGCCTATAAAGAGTAAAAACAAAAGGTACATACTTTACGACCCCTACCGCGCTAGCCATAAGGAGCAACCATATGTCATGCATTATGGCTTCTTTAGGGATAGGAAGGCAAAGTTGTAGTAGAGATTTGTTGAAAGCCGTGGCGCAACCCGGTGCAATACTTCTACTAAGCAATAGTTCTAAGGATGTTGCCTTCCTACTACTCGGGTCTATTTTCCATAGAGCTTTAATAGAAGGTGATAACGAGTACCCAGCTTCATCAATCAAAGCATAATCTGAGAAGACAAGTACAGGAGTAGTTTTGCCATGCGTGTACTCTAATTCACATATCTCCTTTACCATAACAGACACTTTAGAAGGTAACCAAACGTCATCTTGGTCTGCAAGAAAAATGTAATCAGCTTCAGTCATCTTCAGGACGTGTTCAAAATTCTTCTTAGCATCCTTGAATGTGATACCATCCTCAATGAAAACAACTTTATCTGGATAACACTCTGCTGCTTTTCTTATCTCTTCTACGGTGCCATCGTTAGACCCATCATCGTGAACAAGTAATCTAAACTCTGAGTAATCCTGCCAAAGTATGGACTGCAACTGCTCACGAATGTAAGGCATACCATTATATGTTGCCATCACTATATCAACTCGATCATTCATACATCAAGCTCCTGTCTAACTAGTTTTCTGCTGAAAAATGAACTATAACTTCTGGCTTTTCTTTGTTAAATATATGCTCTATGAACTCTTTATTGGTTATGTCCGCCTTATAAAAAGTTATATCGTCCATTACTTCCCCAAGTCCGGTCAAGTCTCCTGCGCAAGTGAGCTTGCCTACCGCTGCTACATTGTGACCTTTTCCTACTGCTTGCCTCCATGTATTCATAACAACGCCATCTATGCTCAGAGGTTTCATATCAAAGGGCATCTTCTATCACTTCTTTCAGGTATTCTCCATAGTCTGTGTTCTTTAGCTCCTCCGCTATCTCCATTAATTCCTTTATGCTTATCCACCCATTCTTGTATGCTATCTCTTCAAGACAACTTATCATTAGTCCTGTTCGCTTCTCTAATGTCGCTACAAACTCGCTCGTCTCTATGAAACTATCATAGGTCCCTGCGTCAAACCACGCAAATCCTCTCCCTAACAACCCTACTTTGAGCTTCCCTCCCCTTAAGTACGCTTCGTTCACTGAGGTTATCTCTACCTCTCCCCTCTCCGAAGGCTTTACTCCTTTTGCTACCTTTACAGCATGCTTGTCGTAAAAGTACAATCCTACTACTGCCCAATTGGACTTCGGTTCCTTAGGCTTCTCCTCTATGGACTGCACTTCCCCTCTATCGTTAAACGCTACTATACCAAAACGCTCCGGGTCTTTCACCGGATAAGCAAACACGTATGCCCCACCATTTCCTTCTACTTCTGCCTTCGCCTTTCCTAGTACGTTCGGCAAATCATGACCAAAAAAGATGTTATCCCCCAGCATATAGCAAATGCTGTCTTCTCCTATGAAATCTTCTGCCAATACTAATCCTTCTGCAAGCCCATTGGGTTTCTGCTGCACAAGGTATTCTATGTGCATACCAAGCTTCTCTCCATGTCCAAACAAGCGCTCAAAACCTGCTTTATCTTGAGGGTTTACTACCAATGCCACATCTCTTATCTTTAGCATCATCATAACAGACATGGGGTAATAGATCATGGGCTTGTCATAGATGGGTACAAAGTGCTTGTTTATAACCTGCGTCGTAGGATACAACCTTGTTCCACTGCCTCCTGCCAGTATTACTCCTTTCATTACAATGCCTCCCTAATGTCTAAGGCTCTAACAAACCAAGAGAATTCCTCAAGCAATTAAGTCACTTCCCTTGAATACTACCTCGTCCATAGTCATTATCTGCCAAGAAAATTTCCTTCAACGCATCTCTAGTTCCCCGACGAATCGCCACAGCTTTCCAGTAATGCCCCACCAATAGCTGCCTAAGCACCCAACCGAAACTTGCCCAACGGAACTTCAGGTACGTGCAAGAATTCTTGTGGCAGTGCGCGAAATAGATGAGAACACGATTATACCCTTCTTTGTAGCCAGTTTCTTTCTCATTTTCACGGCCAGCCTTACTCTGATGATGAAAGGCACGTGATTTAGGTTCTACCATGAGATAACAACCATTTTTTTTAGCTCTGAGGCAGAACTCCACATCTTCCAAGGCAGTTCGACCGCCACTGAACGTCTTAAACAACCCAAGCTCCTTCGCTAAACGTTTGTTGTACGAACAGACACCCCCGTGTGCGTAATAACCTTTTGTTGTATCCTTAACCCAGTCATTCCACACCTGAAAGCCCAAATCATTCACATCCCAAGAGATTCTGGAATCCAATAAGAAGACTTTATTAAATAATTTCTCAAATGTTCCTTTTTTGCGGTTATTAACAATAACACCGCCAACACCCACCAAGTTTGTTTCATTATTAGTTTCCCAAATCTTCATTATGTGCTCAAAAAAACCTTCGTAAAGTTCAATATCGTCATCGAAAATGAAGACAATGTCGTTATTAGCAAGCTGTAGACCCTTGTTTCTCGATGCACTAGAACCTCTTTGTTCGTTGTAAAGGTCTTTTTTGTTGTAAATCATTTTCACAGTTTTATTAAAACAATTTTCCTCTAACTCAGATATCAGCCCATTACCTAAATCATCATCGTCAATTATCAAAACTTCTTCCGGCAGAAGAGACTGATTCAATATAGAACTTATACACTTTCGTAAATCGTCAGGACGTTTATATGTCGGTATCACTACACTGAATTTCACTGGTTAATGTCACACCTCCATTAATTACAATCTTCATGGTAAAATCGTAACATAAAGGAGATCAGTGCGTTACGAAAGACTTATGGTAATTGAACTTTTATATAGTAGTATGGTGATGGAGTAAGTTATGGAAAACACACCGCAAAAATACAAGGGCCGCGTCCTTTTTGTTGCTACTGTAGAAAGTCATCTGTTAAACTTCCACATACCCTTTATGGAACTTTTGCAGAATAAGGGCTACGAAGTGCATGTGGCAACCAAACTTGCAAACAGGCAGCAAGAATTTGATGATATTGGTGTAGTCAAGCATAACGTTGACTTTACCAGGAGTCCTTACTCGCCGAAAGTTTTTACGTCACTTTTTCAGATGGAAAAACTATTAAGAGAAGTGCCTTTTTCACTTGTCCACGTGCATACGCCAGTGGCAGCTTTTGTTACACGTTTGGCTTGTCAGCGAACAAACACTCACCCTGTGCTTTATACGGCCCACGGCTTTCATTTCTACAAAGGTGCACCTTTAAGAAACTGGTTACTCTATTACAACATGGAAAAAATAGCTGCCCATTGGACGGACGGACTCATAACCATAAATCAGGAGGATTACTTAGCAGCAAAAAAGTTTAAGTTATACAACAATGGAAAAGTTTTTTATGTGCCTGGCGTAGGGGTTGACATTAATGCCATCCGAGAAAAAGCTGGTTTAGTTGATACCGTAAAACTTCGTCAAAGTTTAGGAGTAGGTGCAGATGAAATAGTTATTATTACAATAGCAGAATTGATTCCTAGGAAAAACCATGAACAAGTACTAGAGGCTCTCGCTATACTCAAGGAAAAGAATTTTCATTACCTAATAGTTGGCAACGGTGAAAGTGAAGAAAAACTCAAGACAAGGGTCAGACAGCTAGGACTGCAAGATAAAGTCCAGTTTTTAGGCTTCAGGAAAGACATCCCAGAATTGCTAGCCGCTTCGGATATATTTGTCCTTACTTCAAAACACGAGGGACTGACAAGAGCAATTATGGAGGCGATGGCTGTTGGATTGCCGATAATCGCCACCAACGTTAGAGGAAATAGAGATTTAGTTATTAACAGAGAGAATGGTCTTTTGGTTGAGTTGGATGATATTGAGGGTACAACAAAAGCACTCGAAACATTGTTGAGATCACCACAGCTAAGAAAGAAATTGGGATCGAGAAGCAAAGAATTAGTCCAAGCATATGATTTAAAAAACGTATTGCCTATGATGGAAGAAATTTACGATTTCTACCTTAAAGCTTAGAAAACTAATGAGCTTAAAGTATAAGGCGAAATAGTTTCCTTGCTCGTCTGACGACTCTTTTGTTTTGTACAATAACGCAACTCAACAAGGTAAGCAGAAGAATAGATTAATAGAACTCAGAACAGAACCTACTAGAAAGGTTGGTTTACAATTAGACCGTGGCAAAGAAACTAAATTTGAGTAGAAAAGAATCCGTATTAGCGCTCTCAATTTCCACAATGTGGTCAAAGGTATTTGGTTTCCTTAGGGAAATGCTAACTGCATACTACTTTGGAGCTGGCGTGATAAAAGATGCCTTCAATGTGAGCCAAGCTATACCCACCAGGATAGGCACAGCATTTTTTGGAGCCATCAACAGTTCGCTTCTGCCTTATCTTATTCATCTAAGAAACCAGGAAGGCGAAGATGCATTTTGGAAAGCATATGCCAGCATTTACAGGTGGCTCGTTACAATCTTGGTGGTGTTTGTAGCGCTAATGATGATTGTCCCTCAACCGTTCATAGCATTGTTAGCACCCGGTTTTTATAAAGACCCTCAGCGTCTTTCCTTAACAATGTACTTTATAAGGTTCACTGCATTGGTGTTTTTGTTTCAGGTACTTTCATCTATGCAAATATCTCTGCTACAGATTTTTGAAAACTTTCTGCCTCAGATAGGCATAAACATCTTTGCATCGGCGGCAGGCGTTTTAGTGCTTGCATTGGCAGGATTCCTTCACGGGGCTAATGCGACAACACTTTCTTTGTCAGCATTAACCACTGGCTTTGTGACCTTTGCCATAGCATATTACTTAGCCATACCATATAAGGCCCATATGAAAGGTGAAGGTTTATGGAATAGTTACGTTTCTGATTATTTGAGATTCTTACTCCCTGTCTTGGCTGGACAAGTGGTTGTTATATCTTTCACGCTGGTGGATCAACTGATGGCATCATTCTTGCCCGTAGGTAATATATCCGCTCTGAACTATGCCGCACTTCTTTATAATCTGCCCATAACATTGTTTTCCACACCTATAATAAGCGTGCTTTACCCTGGCATATCTTCTTCTTCAGCGAACCAAGATTGGAAGTCACAGGCAGAACAAGTTTCCCGAGGGACACAGCTCATATGGTTAATTGTTCTACCCTGTTGTATAGGTCTTGCTGTCCTTGCCTTGCCCATTGTAAAAATTGTTTACATGCGCGGAGCCTTCGATCTGGCAGCCGCAACGTTGACAGCCTCGGCCTTGCTATATTACGCCATAGGTGTTCCTTTCTCTGCTTTGCAAAGCTTACTTAATACGGTGTTTCTGTCCGAAAAAGACAATATAACGCCACTAAAAAGAGACATTGTCGGTATACTACTGAATGCATCGCTCAATTATCTGTTTGGCATACATCTAAAAATGTATGCAGCTGGGTTTGCATTGGGTACAGCCATATCGTGGACAATTCTTTGTTTGTGGCTCTATTCTTCATGGATGCGTAGGCATCATATAAGCCTCATATATATCATCGGGAAACTATGGAAAAGCACAGTTTCCGGGCTGATAATGATGGCTGTAATACTGCTATGGCAACATTTTATGCCCTATGAAGGCTTGCACTTAATCCTGCTCATTGTTGTAGCAGCACTGGTGTATTTCGGCAGTTTATTTGCGCTTCACGAAGAAAATGCAATATCTACTACAAAACAAGCACTGAACAAAATAAAACAGTATATTAATCATTAGGTATTACTGTCTTTAACAAAAATTAACACGAGAGTGCTAAACTCAGAATAATAGTTTGCATATGAAAAAGAATAATACGAAAAGAATTATTTTACTGGTTATTTTGGCTGTGGCCGTTGTGCTGGCAGGCTATGTTTGTGTCAGGTATACTTCCTATGAACATGGCTTAAAAGAAGCGGAAGAAGCATACGTTATACCCAAAGCAGAACCTGAAACCGATACAGCTACGGCAGAAGAAAACCAACCTGAGAAAACCACTTCTACTGCCACATCAACACATACAGCTTCAAGTGATAAAATTCCTGCGGCGGTTTGCAATACGCGATCAACAAATATTTTGGTGCTGGGCATAGATACAGGTGAGCCATACAACCGTAGGCCAAGATCAGACACGATGATGATCTATTCGCTGCAACCGTGTAAGAATCGCATTGTAGAAGTTTCTATACCGAGAGATTCAAGGGTGCAGATTCCAGGCTACATGACAACTAACATAAATCGTGCTTTTGAAGTAGGTGGAGCAGCACTTTCCCAGCAAACAGTAGAACAGTTATTCGATATAAAGATAGATAGAGTTGTTGTTTTAGATTTCGCCGGGTTTACAAAACTAATTGACGTGCTCGGAGGCATCACTGTAACAATAGAACCAGGTTTTAATGAAAAATACAATGTAGACCCACCCTTGCCCGTGGGTAAGGTAACACTTAATGGAGCACAGGCATTGCAATATGTAAGAGCGAGAAAAAGCGATGTAGAGCGAGTACAACGTCAACAAGCTTTTATAAGCGCTTTGTATAAGCAAATAAAAGCCAAGAAGGCCTATTTAACTGTGGCTAATTTTATATTGGAAGATCCAGACGTAGTAGTCACCAACTACTCATCCGGTGAATTGCTTTCTTTAGCGAGGAATGCAGAAAAATACTCAAACTACAAATTACAAACGATATTCCTAAGAGGTACGGCAACCTATATAGATGGGCTCAGCTCGTGGATTTTGAATAAAGAAGATGTGCAGAATGTGCACATCATGTTGTCCAAATAGCACGGGAGCATTTTAGGCAAAAGCACCCTATTTGGGTGATGGTCCGAGGGGTGTTTTTGCCTGTGCATTCTTTATGTCACGCAAGAACAATTTCTCATACTGCGCGAATATCTTATCCCACGAATAGCGTTTTTCTGCTATTTTAAGCATCTTAGCAGCATTTTCGCGGAGCTTTTCTTCATTCAAAGCTTTTACTACCTGCACCAACTCTTCAACATTGCTAAAATAAAAAGCTGCGTTTTCCGTAACCGTCCGATTAAACGGCACATCGTAAGCAACTACGGGAAGACCGAGCCACATGGCTTCAACTAAGGACGGGTTGGTTCCACCTACACTATGCCCGTGCACATAAAACGAGGCGTGAGATCGTATGCGGTTAAGAACTTTTTGGTCATAAACAGGTCCAATCATTTTTATGTTTGGAACATTCTTGTAACGTTCTTTCAGCTCTCTACTCCAACGGCTATGGTTCCAGTTACTAACATAAACCAAATTCACATCAGGAATTTCCTTGAATGCCTCCAAAATCATATCCACGTGGTTCTCTGGTTCTGCACGAGATACAGCCACGGCATAGTTTTCAAAAAGGTTCAAGGGTTTTTGTTTATCGCTGTCCATCAACACTTTTTCTAAAACATCATCAGCTCCATACTCAATAACCACAGGGCGTTTATGGTAACGCTTCTCTGCATAATCTGCTACTGCTTCGTTGTCCGTTACGAGCACATGTGAGAACCTTGCTGCCAAACCTTCGCTAAAAAGGAGAAACGACCGAGCCATGCGCCCCCACTTAGCGCGTTTCCATTCCAAGCCATCCATATGGACCACCAACCGTTTGCCTGTGATGTCACATAGGAATCTGGCAAGTGGCATGAAAACAGCACCAGACACACCGAGCACAAAAACTATATCGGAATGGAAAATAGCATCAAGCATGCAAAACCCATCATAGAACACACTTTGCCAGCCATTAGCGTTTAGCGGTATATACTTCAACTCCGCTCCAAAATACTCTTTTTGTTTTTCTTTGTAACTTTTATTACTGCAGTAGACACGAAACTTCATCTTACTGCCAAGTTTTTTTACCAGATGGTCGGCAAAGGATTCAAACCCACCGTAATTGGGTGGCAGCCCCACAATGCCAACAATAGAAATCTTCTTCATTATCATCACCCTTTTTCGTAACGAAACATGTACCACATAGAAAGAAACAAACCAGTAGGGGCATTAATAATTACAGGGTTTGTAAAACCAGATGCAAAGAAAGCTGTTACGCAAATGATCGATAGCAGAACAAACCTGTTCGTTATACGAGCGCTGAAGAATGGCATATAAACCCCACTGAATAGCAAAGCGCTTCCTACAAGTCCAAACTGCATCAAGATAACGAGTAGGAAAACTTCATAAGAGTAACCGATGATATGCGTTTCTACGCCAGTATTAATAGCCCAACCTTTGGGAAAGTTCTGTGCGGAAGACCCCAAGCCCTTTCCTAAAACGGGATGTTTAACAAACTCACCCAAGAGTGCTGCAATCTGACTGAACTTATAGTTCAGCGAAACACCACCTTCTACAAAAAAACGGCTTCGGAGCGTACCAATGATGTCTGCACCTAAAAGCTGTGCCGCTGTAAGTAAGACAACAAAACCCAGTGCAACAAAGGCAACATTTTTCCATGAAAGAACCTTCTCCTGGTGAAACAACATGTCCACCAAAATCAGAACAACCGTCTCTAACCACAAAAACCTTGAGAAACTCAAAAATATTACGGTCAATATACATATCCGAGCCACTATCTTGCCGCTACGTTTAAAGTTGGCTAAGTCACAAACTACGTACGCAATAGGTAAGTAGTAATCGTTGACAGCGACGAGCCGATAAAAACCATTCAGTAAGACATAGCCTCCCATAAATGCATCTGGGAAGACAAACCTTTTTAGCTCTGTGCCTTGCGCAGGGTTGAAATACACAAAAACCAAGAACAAAAGTTTTATAAGACCGTAAATGGACAACGATACAACGAACAACTTTGCTAAATCCTGCCATCTTAGAGCACCGATGCTAAAAAGCAATATACCAGCCAAGATTTCACAAACGATGAGTACAAAACTGCGTAACTCAAACAGCGTATCAGCGCTAAGTGTATGGTGCCATGCGGCAGTTATAAGAGAAATAAGCACCGCCAACGAGATGAGGCTAACTGACCACAATACATCACGCGGCAAGTGAATTTCTCGGTGTTCTTTTATCAAAATTAATAAACAACTCACCGCAAGACAACCGAACAGAACATACTTTACATAGGTAAAAGATGCACTGGGCAAAGCAAACATGAGTGTAAATAATGCAATAAAGCTAAACCTCGCAAATTTTATGTAGTTCTTCATTTCCACAGTAAAAACCTCGCAATTTCAAAACGATCTCGTGAAAATATCTTCAAGTAGCGTAACTTTTTTGTCATATGTGCATGCCTGTATTCAAGATACTGCTCCACTACACGAATCCCGGGCCATTCTTTATCACCTTTGCGCTCGTTTAATCTGCGAAGTAATGCTTCAGACTGAGCGATAGTAATACTGCCCAAATTGCGAAAATGGGTCACCATCCTTGATGGAGCGCGAAGCATTCTCATGGCACTGCTTTTCAAACTGTGGTCTTTAACCCCAATAGTGTTATGTGCATGCTGACGATAAAGAACAAGAACCTTGGGTAAGTAAACGATTTTTCCTGTGGCTGCAGTGGTTAAGGCTATCCACCAATCGTGCATAATAGCTTCTTGAGGAAAAGGCAAAGCAAACGTCAGTGCTGCTCTATTAAAAACCATACTGCAGCCAGGGATGATGTTTCTGCTAAGCAATAGCTCTAAAGACGTTAAAGAAGGATCAACATTTTCCAGCTTAAACATGGAGGAAGACCTTGGGTAGCCCAAACTATCGATGGGCGTTAAGTCGCTAAAAACCAAGATAGGAACATCGCTACCGACTGTTTTCTCAACACCCAGCAATGTCTCCATCATAGAGCTTAACTTTGTGGGAAACCACACATCGTCTTGATCTGCGAGAAAAATGTAATCTGCATCGCTTGAAGAAAGTAGGTGCTCAAAGTTCTTCTTCGCGCTTCTTAAAACCACACCGTCATTTAGTAATGTAATGCTATGTGCATGCTTCTGTACAGCTTTGTTAATCTCATTCAGAGTGGCATCGGTAGAACCGTCATCATGAATAACTAATCTAAAATCTGTAAAATCCTGCCATAAAATGGAATGGAGCTGTTCTCTGAGAAACGGCTCACCATTATAAGTAGCCATGAGAACATCAACATTCCTACCCATTCTTACTCCTGGCAAAGGTTGAAAGTTCTTCCATCCAATTAGGAATGTCTAAATTCAACAAGTGGTTTATCTTCTCATTGCTCATAGCCGAGAACGAAGGTCTTTTTGCCGGAAGCTCAAAGGTATCCGCTGGCACAGGTATAACCACGCGGTTTATTCCATAAACGTTTAGAATGGCTTTTGCCCATTCGTAGCGCGAAGCATAGCCGGACGATACCAGATGGTACAAACCACTCACGCCCTGCCTAATAGCTTCATAAGTAACCAGAGCGATTCTTGTTGAACACGTGGGGACTGACACTTCATCTGCGCTTATTTTGAGCACGTCCTCATTTTTCACCCATCCCAGCACCTTGTGAATAAAGTTCTGCGTCCCCTCACCAAAAACCCAGCTTGTTCTAAATAGAAGCATACTTTTATTAGTGCAAAGTTCCAAACTAAGACGTTCTCCTACTCGCTTGCTCAAACCGTATTTGTTCAGTGGATTTGGCTTATCCTCCTCGGTATAAAGTCCTTCTGTTTTTGTTCCATCAAATACATAATCGGTGGAATAATGCACCAAAAAGGCGCCATACTCTTGGCTTAATAGAGCAAGGTTATAAGGACCAATGCTGTTTATCTTGAATGCTTCTTCGTACTCCATCTCGGCTTTATCAACATTGTTGTACGCAGAGCAGTTAAGTACAAAATCGGGCTTGTACTGTTCGAAGACATTTTTTAATTGGGCATAATTGGATACATCCGCCTCTTCATGCGACAAGGCAATAAATGGTTCTTCTTTTTCTGCTAAAAGCTGTTGAAATGCTTTTGTAAGCTGGCCACTTTTCCCTATAATGAGGTATTTCATCTATTCTGCATACGCTCTCTTCCAGTATTCACTTAAGTATGCTTTCTTCTCCTCTACCCAATTCATGTGGCTAACGTACCAATCTACTGTCTTCTTTATCCCCTCTTCAAACGATGTCTTTGCCGTCCACCCTACTTCTGCTTTCACTTTGCTTGCATCCAGTGAATATCTGAAATCATGTCCCGGCCTATCTTTTACAAACTCCATTAGATCTTTATCTTTCCCTAATATGGTTAGCACTGCCTTTGCTACTTCAATATTGGGTCTTTCTTCTTTGCTCCCTATGTTATAAATCTCCCCGGCTTTGCCTTTCTCTATTACTGCCATTATTCCGCTTGCACAATCTTCTACGTAAAGCCATTCCCTTATGTTAGTGCCATCTCCATATATCGGTATCTTCTCCCCATTCATAGCCTTTAAAATGATTACTGGTATGAACTTTTCTGGATACTGCCACGGTCCATAGTTGTTTGATGCCCTCACGGTTACTACCGGCAAACCAAACGATCTATAGTATGCCCTGCCAAGCATATCCGCTGATGCCTTGGACACAGAGTATGGGCTGTTTGGCTTTAGCGGACTCTCTTCGGTAAATGTCCCATCTTTGCCTAAATCTCCATACACTTCGTCTGTGGACATGTTCATGAACAAATCAATGCCTTTTGTTCTGCTCACATCCAATAACACCTGTGTTCCCATGACATTACTGTTTATGAAAGGATATGGATCCATCAGACTTCTATCTACATGGCTTTCTGCTGCAAAATGCACTACAACTTCTGGCTTTTCTTTGTTAAAGATATGCTCTATGAACTCTTTATTGGTTATATCTGCCTTATAAAAAGTTATATCGTCCATTACTTCTTCAAGTCTGGTTAAGTCTCCTGCGTAAGTAAGCTTGTCCACCACTGCTACATTGTGACCTTTTCCTACTGCTTGCCTCACAAATGCAGAACCGATAAATCCTGCTCCACCGCTTACCAGCATTCTCATAACAATTCCCCCATTTCTTTACGTTCTAAAAGTGTTGGCAGTTTTCTATCTTTGTCAGACATGATCACCATGTCTTCATTCTTTACAGGCCAATAGATGTTTATAGTAGGGTCGTTCCACCTTATGCCTGCATCACACTCTGGCGCGTACTCTGAACCGCTCACTTTGTACATGACCAATGCCTCGTTGGACAGCACAAGAAAACCGTGAGCGAACCCCTCAGGTATCCACAGCATGTGATGATTATCGCTATTCAATTCCACACTAACCCATTTACCAAAAGTGGGGCTGTCGACTCTTATATCCACGGCTACATCAAATATGGAGCCAACCATGCAAGTGACTAACTTTCCTTGCGTTTTAGGTCTCTTTTGATAATGCAGTCCTCTGACAACACCTCTGTGAGAATAAGAGAGGTTGTCTTGGACAAAATTTGTATCTATACCAAAGCGCTGCAAATCCGTGTTTTTGCTTAGTTCCATAAAAAAGCCGCGCTCATCTGCAAATACTTTTGGTTTAACCAGTACAACGCCATCTATGCTCAGAGGTTTCATATCAAAGGGCATCTTCTATCACTTCTTTCAGGTATTCTCCGTAGTCTGTGTTCTTTAGCTCCTCCGCTATCTCCATTAATTCCTTTATGCTTATCCACCCATTCTTGTATGCTATCTCTTCAAGACAACTTATCATTAGTCCTGTTCGCTTCTCTAATGTCGCTACAAACTCGCTCGTCTCTATGAAACTATCATAGGTCCCTGCATCAAACCACGCAAACCCTCTCCCTAACAACCCTACTTTGAGCTTCCCTCCCTTTAAGTACGCTTCGTTCACTGAGGTTATCTCTACCTCTCCCCTCTCTGAAGGCTTTACTCCTTTTGCTACCTTTACAGCATGCTTGTCGTAAAAGTACAATCCCACCACTGCCCAATTGGACTTCGGTTCCTTAGGCTTCTCCTCTATGGACTGCACTTCCCCTCTATCGTTAAACGCTACTATACCAAAACGCTCCGGGTCTTTCACCGGATAAGCAAACACGTATGCCCCACCATTCACTTCTACTTCTGCCTTCGCCTTTCCTAGTACGTTCGGCAAATCATGACCAAAAAAGATGTTATCCCCCAGCATATAGCAAATGCTGTCTTCTCCTATAAAATCTTCTGCCAATACTAATCCTTCTGCAAGCCCATTGGGTTTCTGCTGCACAAGGTATTCTATGTGCATACCAAGCTTCTCTCCATGTCCAAACAAACGCTCAAAACCTGCTTTATCTTGTGGGTTTACTACCAATGCCACATCTCTTATCTTTAGCATCATCATAACAGACATGGGGTAATAGATCATGGGCTTGTCATAGATGGGTACAAAGTGCTTGTTTATAACCTGCGTCGTAGGATACAACCTTGTCCCACTGCCTCCTGCCAGTATTACTCCTTTCATTACAATGCCTCCAGCGTCTCTAAAATTTTGCTTGTTACACGCCTACTATTCTGGCCGTCTTGCCATTTATGAAAGGTGTTTTTCAAGCGCCTTCTGTCCTCTAAATATGGCGTTTCATCCTGGAGAAAAGTACTGACCCAATAAGAGACTTCATCAAAGGAAAAACACTTAGGGCCAGGAGTAACTTCAAGATAGTTAAAATTAAAGCCCCTTTCCCTTTGAGTGTAATCTGTTAAATCAAAGCAGTAAAAGATGATAGGTTTTTCTGTCAGCAAGAAATCTACGTACACACTTGAATAATCCGTGATCAAGATATCTGTTTGAGCAAGTAAAGGATAAACATCACCATGCGTCTGCTCATCAAGTAAAATTTTTACTCGACTATCAGCCGTAACCTGGCTTGACAGTTCCCTAGCTTCATCTCTGTGGTAATAGTGAAGTTTGATTAAAAGAAAAGCATCCATGTCATCGAGCAATGTCTGTAAAGACATGAACTGGAAAACCAATTCTGTAAATATCTTGTCTCTTCCTTCCATGCGATGGGTAGGCGGATACAATATTTTTTTATGTGATTCTTGCTGCGTTATGAAACCAGACGCTTTGATATCGTTGTTGATCAGGGCATCATTCCGCGGATGGCCTGTTACCGCAACAGCTTTTTCGCCAAATGAACGCTTCATTACTTCAGCTTCCGGTTCAGAACCGGTGGTCACCAAAGCATAACGATGTGGGTCTTCAGAAAATGGAGAAAGTCGTTGCAGAGAAGTTTTTGCTAACTTCGAACCTGAAAAATCTTCCAAGACTTTCTTTATGGGAGTACCATGCCATGTGTTTACCAGTATGGGCGGTGTTATATATCGGTTTATATCCGATAAACCCACACATACAATGCCTACTTTGGCCTTAGCACTCCAGTAATACCCCTTAAATGAATAAGCATAATAGCATTCAATACCCATATCATTTATTAGTTTGGCAAGCTTCCTCTGCCGTGTAAGCCATATAGGCCTTATTCGAGGTAATTCTCTTCTGACATAATTTAGAAGCCATTTTGGATTGTCGCTAAAATTATCTCCTGCCCAAGCACCAAATACCCACACACGATCGCTTTTTGGAACCAACTTGGCCATAAGCCAGAGTGGTATGTTCAGTAAATCGAGAAATCTGCGCCAAACCCAGCTCAAACATTTTGTCAACTTTGCCACAAATGTCAAAAAATAGTGCCTCCAACCTTATGCTCTTTGCCGCCCATCATGGTGAGCCCGAGCCTGATAACACTGAGGCCACCAATGGGCCTCAAAGCAATTTTGCCAAAAGTGTTATAAGGTTCATTTTATCACGTGAACAATAGGAATGTTCGCATTTTTCTATAAAGGTAAGATAACAAAGAAGGCAGACCTAAAGGTCTGCCTTCTTTGTTTAAGCAAGAGTGATAGTCCAAGCGTTATTCGAGTCTTATTTTGACACCTTTAGACCCAACAGCTTTCTTTGGAAGCGTAAGCTCCACAATACCATCGTGGTATTCTGCCTTTGCTTCGTCAGCCTTCACTTCCGATGGCAGCGCAATGGTACGCTCAAAGGCGCCATAACGCATCTCACTGTAGACAGTGCCTTCTTTTTCCTCTTTCTTTTGTTCCTGCACTTCACCCTTCAAATAGACCCTATCATCTTCCACCGTTATTTCAAGCTTATCCTTAGGAACACCAGGCACTGCAGCACGTACATAAACGTTCTGCTCATCTTCGGTAACTTCAACAGGTGGTCTTAGGCTTCTGCCAAAGCCTCTTTTTTGCGGCTTTCCAGCCTCAGAGCCGCCCCACATTTCTTCCATCATTCTATCCATCTCTTCCATCATGCTTCTCATTTCTTCGAAAGGATCAATCCATCTTCTGCTCAACATATCTTAACCACCTCCTTGCGTCGTTTTTTGTTTTTCTCTTTCCGTATGTCTATATACCCACGCAGGGTATGGATTATGCATTTTTGCCATTATTCAAACCTATTAACGCATAACGATCTAAAAGCATGCCAATCTTCCCATGTGTTTATGTTTAAGAAATAATCTAAGTTCCCTTCAAATGGTATAAGGGTCGAAGGCAAATGAGAAAAAACATCTGTGAGCCTGTAGCAGTGGTTTAAGAAGCATTTCCGAATGAGATGTGTTGCATCACTTTTCAGAAATGCCGGAAAAGGCTGAAGGAAACCGTTAACTGTATAAAACGCTGATACATCCCTATTGGATCGTTCCAAAATTGGACCAATCATATCTGATGTAAGTAAAGGCATATCTACAGGCACAAATACATATTCTTCAAAATGAAGTTCCGTCATCGCTGTTAAGATACCAGAAAGTGGCGTGTCCTCGACGAAAAAATCCATTACCAAGTTGTCACAATGTAGGTCAATCTTTGAAGCAATAAAAGTAGGTATTTGTAGCGGAGAAAGATTCTGTCTTACGATTTCATAAAGGCGTTTTCCATTCACGGTAAGTTGGGCCTTACAAACGCTCATACGGCGGCTAATATCACCACAAAGAATAACAATAGCAGTATGGTTCATTGTTTACTGCTCCTCTGGGTAAATTACAAACACAAACTCACCTTTATATGTGTCAAGGGATATGTCTTGTGGGAATCCCACCACTACTTGCTCGTACACCTTTGTAAGTTCACGCATCAAAGCAACTTTCCTTTGAGGACACATATGGGCCAGAAGCGTAAGAAGTTTTTCTACACGATGCGGCCCTTCAAAAATGATAAGTCCGATATTTAGGGGAAGGAAGCGTTCCAAAAGTTTGCGACGTTTCCCCTCTTTTAGCGGTAAAAAGCCAAGAAAAGCCCAAGGTTCATCTAAACCAGACATGGCAACCGCTACATCCACTGCCGAAGGGCCAGGAATGACGCCATACGGTACCCCCGCTTTGCTAAGTTGTTTAACCAAATAAGCGCCTGGGTCTGAAATACCGGGCATGCCAGCGTCGGTTATGACCGCAATGGTTTTCCCTTCAGCATCGAGACTGATTATATGACGTGCATCTGTCTCACGTGACGCTTCGCGTAGATACACAAGCGGTTTTTTTATGCCTAAATGAGCCAGGAGTTTAAGTGCCCGCTCTTTACTTTCGCATGCTACTACATCGCATTCTTCAAGTATGCGCACAGCTCGAAAAGTTATATCTTCTAAATTGCCTATGGGTGTTCCAACTAAGTAGATCATGACGCTTCATACCGTGAACTATTCAGAGTGTTCTTATGGTTTGCAAAAACGGATATGGATGGCATACCGTAATTTTAACAAAACAAAGAGCTAAACACAGTCCCAGTACATCATGTCTGTTTCAGCCGATGGAACAACCAAAGATCTTCTCGATGTCTTTATATTTTCCATGGACCACTGTTTGACCACACGAGTACTGTGCCTGTAACACACCTGGACTTCTAAACGTAAATGCATACTTTCTGACAGAAAATCAGAGAAAACGTGATCTAAATAGGAAGGCACAATGTAAGCGACCTCCTGATAGTGATTGTTTCTAAGGTACGTCAGAAACGGTTCAATATCTTCTCCTTTACCCATCTTTCCTCTGCCGAAAGGGGGGTTAAAGTAAACTAAATCTGCGTTAGTACGCACATCCTTTACATCATCAGGGTAACAGTTAAAAAATCTATCTAACTTATTTATGGAGGATGTCAATGTAAGTGCTTCAAACTGGAAAGGATTGTTCTCAATCAAATGAAAAAACGTCGCTTTTTCATGAGCAAAAAGCTGAAGGGCCATTATGCCAGAACCTGCTCCCAATTCCACAGCGCTTATGTATTTGCCTTCTATTAGATGAGGTAGAAGCACAGAATCTACAGTGAATCTGTAACCATGGACAGGTTGTGCAACGAAGAAACTTTTATGAAAAGTTGGCTCCAACGTAAAAGCATCCATGATATTCTTAATGGTATCAAAGGAAACATTCTTGTAGTACAATTTCTTTTGTAAGTAATCGAAGGCGGTGGCCCTCGAGGACCGGTGAGATTCCGGTACCGGCGGAAATAGTCCGCAACCCTTGGTCCGCAACCAGGGTGGAGCTGGTGGAATTCCAGCACCGACGGTGAATAGTCCGGACGGGAGATGGGCACTTGGATTGCGGCCCTCCACCGCATAAACAAGGAGGGTTAACAAATGAAGCGATTAGCTCGTTTAGCTATTTTTGTAGCGTTGGCGTTTGTGTTTTTCAAATTGGAAATCCCTTATCCAGTACCTAACTATGAGTTTTTAAAACTGGATTTAGGAGAAGCATTCTTACTTTTGGGAGTTTGGATGTTTCCATTGGAAGATTCATTGATGGCACTAACAGTTTGGGCCTTTTTAGGGTATCTAACTGGTGCTAACCCCATCGGCATGATCTTTAAAATCGTGTCCATATTGGTCACATTGATTCCTTACCATTATATGAAAAATACAAAATCAAAATGGATAGTTGTTCCTGCCATAAGGACAACCGTTATGGTAGCTTTCAACTGGCTTTTAGCGCCTGTCTTATGGGGTCTCCCAGCCAACATGGTTCCTGCATATGTGCTCATCGGTGTTCTTCCGGTAAATCTGATGCAGGCTTATTTAAACTTGGCAGTGGCTGAAACATCAGCCAAGTACTTAAGGAGTTACGTCAAAAATGTTGCGTCCTAAATATGCAACCAAGGACATCCTGAGGAAATGCCCTTTCTGGGTATTTCCATCGGGGAATATGGTATAAAGGTGCCAAAGCAAGATAAGAAAAACTATTGGCCCAGCAATTCCTATTTCTGCTAGCAGTTCAAGCAACAAATCGTGTGCATGGTTAAGAGGCAACGCCTGGAGCAAAAATGGATGCCCATATATCTCTAATGCTTTCGGGAAAGTGCCAAAACCCACTCCACTAAAGGGCCTCATGATGAACATGTCCCAAGCCGCTCGCCAAATGTGAAAACGCTGCGTGTAGAACGCATAGGGGCCGATAACTTCCCGAAGTGTGTAGGGAATGGCATAGATGATAAAACCTGTCAGAGCAACAAACCAGTATATGTTGACGCCACCATAAAGTATGGCCATAGCTAAACCTAATATCGGACCGCGCGACTGTGTAAGCATTAACGAAATTAAACTGAATAACTCTGCCCAAAAAGCATGCTGGCTGTAAGAGTATAGAAACACATATATGAAAAAAGCAGCACTGGTGGTACTCACAAAGAATGGTAAAGTGAGCCTAAAGGTGCGCCACCCACTTAAATTAATGCCCTTAGCTTCATAAACTGTCCAGGCAAGACTCACAACCAAGAGCAGAAACGCGATAAGAGTCAATTTACGATGATCAATTTCTTCTGGCAACCAAGCAATAGCAAAAACAATAAAACAATAAACCAAAGGGACGAAGCACCAAAAAAGCAAAGTTTTCCACGGTTGTAAAGAAAATACCGTGTTATAAACCGCAACAAAGAATATGAACAGCAGTTCCCACTTAGTAGGCAGCGCTTTGCGTAGTGTGGTTATAAAGGTTTGCCACATCCTGCAGATTAAGACTCCGCGCTAACGCTGCAGCTTGACGCATAACTTGACCATTGCGCCATGCTGTAAGCATAACCCTTGTTAAGTAGTTTCTTGGGTTCTGAGAATAAACATAGAGGTCATAATAATAAAACCGATTTGCTGAGCCTATCTGTATCGCAACTTCTCTATCGTAAGTCCACGCCACATCGTAGCAGTAGAACCTTACACTGGTAATAGAGGAGTTATTGGCTCCACTTTCACATTCATTCCACAATGCATCGTATTGCCCCAGCAGGTACATACTGCGCAAACGCAGTGCTTGAAAACCTGTGTAAGGTACGGAACTAAGTAAACTTTCGTAAGGTAAAACGGTGTTTGTTGCTGTTACATTCTTGGTTGCCGTGTCTTCAGCGAGCGGAAAATCTGTTAAGGCCAAACGGTCGATTTTAGCACCTGCGATGCTAAAAGGCACACCCAAAATCATGACGAGCATTATCAATGCAGCTAACTTCTTCATACCGTAAGTAACTATACCATGAAAACCCATTGTATATGCTATAGAATTTATGAAAGTGGCTTTAACAAACAACTACTTATAGTGTTTTAACTGTGGAGGTTGAGAAAACATGGGAATAAAACTGCACGACCAAACGCTAAGAGATGGTCATCAATCTCTCCTCGCCACAAGACTCCGAACGGAAGATATGCTTGAAGTAGCTCCAATGATGGATGAAGTAGGATTTTTCTCTGTAGAAGTCTGGGGAGGCGCGACTTTTGATGCCGCCATGCGTTACCTAAACGAAGACCCCTGGGAAAGGCTCCTTATTCTTAGAGAAAAGTTTACAAAAACTCCTTTACAAATGCTGCTCAGAGCTATGAACTTAGTTGCTTATCGTAATTTCCCGGATGATGTGGTCTACGAATTTGTTAGACTGTCTAAGAAGGATGGTATCGATAATTTTCGCATTTTCGATGCATTAAATGATCTTAGGAACCTTGAAGTTCCTATAAAGGCTGTTAAGAAGTATGGCGGACATGCGCAGGGTGCACTTTCTTACACAGAAAGCCCCGTTCACACCGTACAGTATTATGTAGAGAATTTTAAGAAACTTGCTGATATGGGCTGTGATTCTCTGGCAATTAAGGACATGGCAGGCATTATATCACCCACACGAGCCAGAGAAATCGTTGAAGGCGTAAAAGCTGCTGGCATTACATTGCCACTGGAATTGCACTCACATTGCGGCAGTGGTATGACAGAAATGGCTTATATGGAAGCGCTGCATGCAGGGATAGACATACTGGATACATCCATGTCACCTTTTGCCAATGGGGTATCGCAGCCACCCACAGAATCCATGGTAGCGGCACTTCAAGGAACGCAATGGGATACTGGATATGATCTCAAATTACTTATGCGAATAAGAGAAAAGCTACAAGTTATTTGGAACAAATACAGCCATTTACACGAAGAGTCACTTCTTCGCCCCGATCCCGGCGTTTTGGAATACAAAATTCCGGGAGGTATGATGAGCAACATGCTTTCCCAACTCCGAAGCATGAACGCTTTGGATAAACTGCCTGAAATTCTTAAAGAAGTACCAGTGGTTTGGAATGAATTCGGTTATCCACCGCTGGTAACACCCATGAGTCAGATTGTCGGCAGCCAAGCAGTAGCAAATGTAATAGGAGGCGAGCGATACAAGATCGTACCCAAGGAATCCAAGGATTATCTCAAAGGCATGTATGGGAAGCCACCTGCACCCATTGACGAAGATGTTTTAAAGAAAGTGTTCGGCCCGTCATGGAAGGAACAGATAGTCACCGTAAGACCGGCTGATTTGTTAGAACCAGAACTTGATAAACGACGCGAAGAATTGAAGAAAATGGGCCTTATGAAAAAAGAAGAAGACGTCTTAACTTACACCATATTTCCAGAAATTGCTCTTCGTTTCTTTAAAGGAGAAATACAGCCAGAGTTCACATCAAAAGACCTTCCCTTGAAAAAGAAAGCGTTCGATGTGGAAGTAGAAGGAATAAATTACAAAGTAAGACTGAATTAATCATCGTCATTGTAAATGATTTCCAAGGGCGAGCATCCTAAAGCTACTGATAGCTTATAAATAGTGCTCGCCCCTGCTCCCCTTTTGCCGCTCATAATTCGATAGAGATGTGTAGGATCCACACCCGACTCCAAGGCAAGCCTGTACAGGCTCCATCCTTTTTCAAGACACTTCTGCTTTATTGTCTTACTGTTTAGCCTCATCATTGCTGCTCCTTTCCACCTTTTAGCACAGTTTAATCACATAATGGCTTGGTCTATAAGCTATAGAATAGCATACTATTGTATACCTATACTACTACCATGCTCATCAAAAACAGGAGGTGAAGCACAGATGGAAGAGGTAAAAAGAACCTTAAGAATTGTGTGGATGACACAAGAAGGAAAGAAACGGCTATGGTCTCTCAACAACATCGACCCAGCAGCGAGTACTGGCAGCATATTGGCTTTGGTAGATGCCATGGGCACGCTAACAAACAGGGTAACCAACGGCGTACAGCTCATGGTAGTAAGCAATGTACTGCCTTAAACAGGGCAAGAAAGGAGGAATAAAACATGGTGACACTAAACTTAAGTTTTAAGACGAACACGGGAAAAACGATGGTGCTAAGGATTCCTGACCCAATAATGAATCTGACGACACAGCAAATTCAAGACGCAGCTAACGCCATAATAGCTTCTAATGTGCTCCTCAGCGAAAAACTGGGTAGACCATCTCAGTTGGTGGATGCAAACTACGTAGAGCGCAACGCCACTGATATGCTGCCTTAGCAGACAAAGCGGTAGGAGAGAAGCCTAAAGGCTTCTCTCCTACCGCTTGCTTTTTCACTAAGAGAGGAGGTGTCTTTGAATCGTGGATTTAATTCAACTTATCGGTAGTTTAGGATTTCCCATTGCAGTGGCAGCGTATTTCATCGTAGAAATAAACAAAACTCTGACCCAGCTGCTCATGGCTATAAAAGATCTTTCCGAAGAAATAACCTTGCTTAAGGAGGCAGTGAAAACCAATGTGGGAATTGACACCTGATACAAAGATAATAAGCAGCAGCGGTATTAGCTGGCTCCAATTCCAGCGAGCCTTAAAAGGAACGCCCATGGAGACACTCGGGCCCACTTTCGCTTGTGCAGAAACAGTATCTGGAGTTAATGCAGTTTTGCTGAGTAGTGTAGCTGTATTGGAAAGTGGATGGGGAAAATCTCCCCTCAGCAAGAGAACAAAAAATCTATTCGGCTTTCAAGCATATGATAGAAATCCTTCTGGAGCCAAAGTGTTTAGCAGTTATGAAGAGGGCGTTTTTTTCGTAGCGGACTACATAAAAACGCATTATGCCTCACCAGGTGGCGTGTTCTACAGGGATGGGACATTAAAGTCCATGGGAAAACTCTGGGCATCAGACCCTCACTGGGTAGAAAAAGTATGTAGCGTAGCTGCTACGTTGAAACGAAGAGCATAAACAAAAAAAAGGAAGGCTTCCACTCTTTTTTGTGGAAGCCTTCCTTCAACCTGTTACTGTGAAAATCGGAATCAAAATTGAACTTTGGGTGCCTGATTTGCTTCCTCTTCTGCTTCATAGTATTCAGCAGGTTTATAACCCATGGGGCCTGATAATAAGTTGTAAGGGAACATCTGTATTGTTTGGTTATACATCATAACCGTATCGTTATAGGCCTGCCTGGCATAGGCAATTTTATTCTCAGTACTGGTAAGCTCTTCTTGTAATCTAAGGAAATTCTCATTTGCTTTCAGTTCAGGATAATTTTCAGCCAATGCAAACAGACGTCCCAGTGCCTGGGTAAGCTCACCTTCTGCTTTACCCATTTCTCCTGGTGTCGTTGCAGATACAGCTTTATTCCTCGCATTAATTACTCGTTCGAATGTTTCTTTTTCATGAGAGGCGTAACCTTTAACTGTCTCCACCAGATTTGGTATTAAGTCGTGCCTTCTTTGAAGCTGAACTTCAATTTGATGCCACGCATTCTGCACGCGGTTTTTCAGTTGTACCAAACGGTTGTAAATCCAAACGATGATCAGTAGCAAAACTATAACAACGATTAAAATCCACATTGGCATCACCTCCTGTGACGTATAATAACATAAACCATGAAAATATCGGCATTCAAACATATATTGGCGTATGGATTAACTACAAACAAAAAGAAAAAAGAGAAAGACTGGTGAAATGAACGCCTAATGAGCCTCAAATCGCGATTTTGGATCGTCGCCATTGTCCCACTTTTGTTAGCAGTTTTTTTAATAACATGGCTATTCTCTACTAACATGTGGAACATCTATTTGCAAGAACGTGAAACAAAGTTGCAAGGCGTTTTGAACTTGGTGGTGAAAAACTTTGAAGCGGTGGCTCCGCAACAGGACAAAGATTCTGTAATAACAATGGCCATTAAAGGCGATGCGGAGTACCAAGAAGAAGCTCGCCTAAGGCTTAACAGCGCCCTATTGCCATATAATCAGGCACTGCAAAATGCTATGCCTACGTTAGGCCTATCCTATTCCATATCTGTTCTGGGAGGCCCCATAGCCGAAGTGCAAAATCCAGGTTCGGAGGCAAAGAAAAACATAGAGATATCGGCCCCTATATCCTGGAACGGCGAGCAGATAGGTGCAGCACGCATATGGGAAAGTGTAGAAGACCTCAGGGCGAGTTTTACAAAAACACGGAACACCGTTCTGGAAGCAGTGGGCGGAATATTGCTGTTAGCTGTTCTGCTCGCATTCTTAGTCATAGAAAGTGTCAACAGAGACATAACAAATCTGGTAAGGCAACTACCCTCTTTAAAAGAAAGCCCGCTACCCACAGGCAGATTCAAAGGCGAAATAGGGCTCATAGCCAGCACTGCTAACGAATTGGCTGCTCAGTTAAAAGAGCAAACACAAGCGCTCAATGCCATTATGGAAAATAGCCCAGTAGGGTTAGCGCTTATAAAAGATGGTCAGGTCATATTGGAAAACCCTATTATGGAAAAACTCTTGCCTGATTTAATAGAAAGAATTTCAAGTAACAGTGCTGATTACTATCAGGAAACCATTAAAGCCAATGAGCGAACAATTTCACTGACATTACTGCGTGTTTCTGAAGAAGAACTCATCGTAGTAGCAGAAGATATCACAGATGTGATAAACATGCGAGAAGCTATGGCCCTTCAAGAACGTTTGGCTGCTTTAGGACGGTTTTCTGCGGGAATTGCCCATGAGATTAGAAACCCGCTTACCGCCATAAGGGGCTTTTCGCAAATGATTATAAAAAATGGAAAGACAGAAGATAAAACATATGCTGAAAAGATCCTTAGAGAGCAAGAGCGTGTCGAAAAGTTAGTCAGAGATATGCTGGTCTACGCCCGCCCCAGAACGCCAGATAAAAAGCCCATACATTTACGCTCATTTTTAGAACAGCATTTGGAAGGCGAAGAGAATGTCTTCTTGGATATACCGGAAGAATTAACATGGTACTTAGATGAAGATTATCTACTCCAGATTGTTACAAACATTGTAGGCAACGCATTTGAAGCCGGAGCAGAAAACGTTTATATTCAAGCAAAAACGGAGGGTCTAAATCTGGTCTTAAGGATATCAAATGATGGCGAGCCCATATCATCTGACGATACGGGGAAAATCTTTGAGCCATTTTACACAACAAAGACTTCCGGCACAGGCTTGGGTTTGGCCATTGTAAGAAGCGCTGCAGAAATACAAGGTGGAACCATAGCAGTAGGACAAATTGATGGGAAAACCACTTTTACTATTACATTTCCCCCTGCTGCCGATACGTAGATGATGGAATATCAAGATGAATAAGCTGATGAACATAATTATGGTTTTTACCATTTGCGTATTTGTGTTGATATTTCCGCTTATCGACACGCTACCGCGTAACACATGGGCAGTAAAACTGTCTGATATGCCACTGTTTTCCCCACCAAAATCTCAAGAGGAAACCAGGCTTATATTTGCCACAAAAGTATTGGATAGCGCCAAGCAAGAAAGCGATTTGGAATCTCATATACGTATACCCATTATCTGGAATAAAGATCAAACCATAATAAACGTTCTTACGGGATGCAATGCAGGTTTGAACAATTTCCGTACCACAGATAGCACAGTGTACACCTATGCACTCAGCCATCTGGACGGTTATACGCAAATAGCAAACGCTCCAAAGAACTTAAGTTTATTGCAAAATCTCGGTCAGGGAAATTTCCTAAAGATTACCTTTGTCGGTGAGGTTTCTCAACTGGAACCAGGAGATATTGTGATCGAGATGCACTCCGGAGCGCTGAATCTGTATGGTTTGATAGTCGTTAAGCAGCAGCTTCCACAAAAAACACAAGTAAAAATGGATGTCTACGATATTATGCCTTTGGTTTCTAATCTTGCGGGCATACCTTATCCACCTGCGGGCATAGGAACAGTGCCATGGGATGTACTCCCATTTAACTACGAACTCAAAGCATACAGAAATTTCTTCTTGTTAAGACAAAAACTTGTACTTGCTGATGGTATTTCCACATCCTTGTTTGGAACCAGTAAGTTTACCGATATCGAAAGTTATAAACCGGGTATAAGTTATTACGAAGGTGATTATGAAAAAGCCTTTAGCGAAGAGCAAGAAATGATTAGCGAAGCAATGCAAGAAATAAACGCCGTAGCACGGCAAAAATGGCTATTGGATATGGCACAGCGGTGGTATTGGTTTTTATTAGGCGCTTTGTTCTTATCCTGGCGTTTCAATCTTAGGATGGTACCTGTTACCATTGGCCTTCTTATCATATCAACATTATTGGGAGGGTTCTTGTTTAAGTTTTCTCCTCTTTTCTTAGTTGGGCCGGCCATTGCCATAATACCTTTGTCCCTAATATTCCCTGACATGGATAGCGAGTCTATTTTTTATATGTGCAGTGGTGTAGTTCTCATATGGATGGGACTGTACGGAGCTCGCAGATACATTATTTCACCAGGTTCAGTGAGTGCCTTTATACTGTGGTCAACGTTCTCGGTAGCATTTGTTGCTGGGCTCTTCACTGTCTTTAGGAAGTGGCAAGAAATATGGAGTTAAGAGTAGGAACAAGCGGCTTTTCTTACAAAGATTGGATGGGTTACGTTTACCCAGAAACAATTAAGAAAACACAGTGGTTTGATTACTATGTGCACTTTTTCAATACAGTGGAAATAAACAGCAGTTTTTATGCCATTCCGAGTAAAAAGACCATGAAAAGCTTATGCCAAAGAACGAACAAGGATTTCTTGTTCGCGGTAAAAATGTATCAGGAAATCACCCATAAAGGCAATAAAGAATCCCTTCCCTACGTACTGGAGGCGTTTAACACCATACCAGAGGAAGGAAGGCAAATGGTTGTTCTGCTTCAGTTTCCGTATTCTTTTCACAAAACAGCAGAAAATGTTGACTATTTACAAGATGTAATGGAAGACATTCCATATGATAAAGCCGTGGAAGTGAGACACCCTTCCTGGTTCAAAGATGAAACCATAAGCCACATGGCTAAGGAATGGAATTTTATACCTGTTTCTCAAGATTCACCTTTTCTGAGGCAAGTAATACCCAATGACACCGTGTATATGCGATTTCACGGAAGGAACAAGGAAAATTGGTGGCAACATGAAGAAGCCTATGAGCGCTATAACTACTTGTACAGCCAGGAAGAATTGGAGGAAATAATGAAAGACATAAAGGCGACAAACAGCAACAGATATCTTCTATACTTTAACAATCACTATCAAGGGAAAGCGTTTAAAAACGCTCAGATGCTCCTTAGCTTATGGAATATAGATTAATACCTAAAACGCTGGATTTAAAGCCAAATCAAAATGTGGCTTTGATATCCGTGGACTCTCTCCCAGAGCGTGATGCATATAGCTTGGTAGTAAGTTTTCTCAACGAAGTGGGAACTTATGGGTGGTTGCTGTTAGTGACGAACAACCCGCAACTATGGCATTCAGAGTTGGAAGATAAGGATATTATGCATAGGACTATCATAACGCACTTACGTCGGCTTAGAAGTGTAAAAAGCACATCATTGGATAGAGTGTTCGTTATACCAACCCCAAGTAAATTAGAATCTTATCTCATAGAAGCTTATTATTTGCTTCCTGAAAATGGAAAAGTAGAGGTCTTATTACCATTTGAAGAACAGTTGGTAGACAAATACAAAAAAACACTGATGGAACAATCTTCTCGTGATAGCCTTCCTCTACTGTTGAAGCTGGGTTTTGTTAATCCTTACGTGGTATTAAAGGAAGTCGGCAAAGAGTCACTGGCAGTGGCAGTGGGAACAAAGAAAGAGCCTGCTTCCGACTTTGACGAAGATATTGCCTATTAGGAGATAAACGCTCCTGATACTTCCAGAACAGAACCGCTTATGTAACTTGCTTCATCGGAAAGAAGAAAGGCCACAGCAGAGGCAACCTCTTCAGGGCGTCCGAGCCTGCATAATGGAATGCGTTGAACCAATTGATCTATGTCTTGTTTAGAAAGTGGCTCTAACATGTCTGTATCAATGACACCCGGAGCAATACAATTTACTCTAACATTACTGGGGCCAAGCTCTTTGGCAATGGATTTCGTAAAACTTATCAGCGCACCTTTTGTCGCGGCATAAACACTCTCGCAGGAACTTCCATAAAGCCCCCAAATTGAAGAAATGTTTACGATGGAACCAAATTGCCTCAGGACCATCCCTTTACTCACGTCCTGAGTGACCCATAAAACAGATTCAAAATTTGTCCTAATGATTTGTTCCATATCTTCTTTTGTCTCATCACTGAAAAGTGCATACCGCGCTACAGCCGCGTTGTTTACTAAGTAATCAATGGGACCCACGTTGACTTTGGCATTCTGTAATGCCCTTTGCACATCCATCTCTTGACTTAAATCAACCTGAATGGGGACAATGGAAAAACCACTTTGTTCACCCCAGTTTAATAAACTCATGGCGTCTTCCACACTTTGGTGGTAGAAAAAAGCAACTTTGAGACCTTCCTGTGCTAAACGTCGTACAATGGCAGCACCAATGCCCCTCGACCCACCGGTAACTAAAACCGCTCGTCCTGTGTATTTCATCGCGACAAAATCAATTTTGGCTGAAGTTTTTCCCAATACTGCCGAAGATAAATGCCCGTATAAGAACGCGGTTCATTGACAATCTGCTCGGGAGTGCCGCTAAAAACGATATTGCCGCCCTCTTCCCCACCTTCAGGGCCTAAATCAATGATATAGTCAGCATTACCTATAACATCAAGATTGTGTTCCACGACGATGACTGTATTGCCCTGATCAACAAGCTTGTGCAGGACCTTTAGAAGCATTTCGACATCGTAACTGTGCAAACCAGTGGTGGGTTCATCCAATATAAATACATGGTCTGTGGCTCTTGACTTTAAGTAAGTTGCCAGCTTAACCCGTTGCGCTTCTCCGCCACTCAAAGTGGTTGCTGCTTGCCCCAGCTCTATATAACCCAAGCCCACAGCATTAAGAACTTCTAAACCCTTCCTTACAGATGGAATGTTGGCAAATACATCCAACGCTTCTTCTACTGTCAAATCCAGAACATCCGCTATGCTCAAACCCTTGTACTTAACTTCTAAAGTCTCTTTGTTAAACCGCTTGCCTCCACATACTTCACAAGTCACATAAACATCAGGAAGCAGTGCCATCTCTACTTTAATCTGGCCCTCACCTTTACACGCTTCACAACGGCCGCCACCTCTGCTGCTTGGCACATTAAAGGAGAAACGGCTCGCCTTGTATCCACGCTCTTTGCTCTCTCTCATAGACGCAAACAGTTCTCGGATGGGTGTCCAAACACCCGTATATGTGGCAGGATTGCTTCGCGGCGTTCGTCCTATGGGGCTCTGGTCTACCAGAACAGTGTGTTTTATGGTACCGTCAATTTGCATGTTCTTAAGACGAACACTGCTAACTTTGCGTTTGCTCTGATAATTCTCCAGTGCTTTGTAAAGAGTGTCAATGACCAGCGAAGATTTTCCGGAACCGGATACCCCTGAAACTACGGTGAAGCAACCCAAAGGAAATTGCACATCGATGTGCTTAAGATTGTTCAGTGATGCATCCTGAAGCTTTATCCACCCCTGAGGCTGTCGCCTCTTCTGGGAGATCTGTATTTGCTTTTTTCCCGATACATATAAACCTGTTAATGTATCTGCTTTTTTAAGCTCGTCAGGAGTCCCCTGGAAAACTACTTCACCTCCCCTTTTGCCTGCGTAAGGTCCCAAATCGATTATGTGATCTGCTGATTCAATTATGTCATTATCGTGCTCTACAACAACCACAGTGTTCCCTTCGTCTCTAAGAGAACGAAGAATGGAAACCAATCTATCCGTATCTCGTGAATGCAACCCTATGGAAGGTTCATCGAGAACATAAAGGACGCCGGTAAGGCCACTTCCTAACTGGGAGGCAAGCCTTACTCTTTGGGCCTCGCCGCCGCTAAGCGTGTCCATGCGGCGATTGACCTGAATATATTCCAAGCCGATATCCACTACGAAGTTGACCCGTTTCATGAGCTCTTGCATGATTGGGGCTGCTACAGTACTTTTTGCACCTGTTACGTGCAGATTCTCAAGCCACGTGCGAAAATGTTTAAAATCCATGCTGGTAACTTGGTGAATGTTCTTGCCATCCACTTCAACCCAGAGCGCTTCTGGTCTGAGCCTGGAACCACCACATGCATCGCAAGGCACTTCTTCTACATAACGATAGTACCAGTTAAAAACATCTTCGCTTTCTGTTTCACTTATGTGCCTTTCTATTTCTGGTAAAACAGGTCTGAATGTAACATTTATCTCCCTGCCGTTCTCCATTTGAAGTGGAAGCCTAATCTTTCCAAAACCTTTTCTTAGGATGCCTTCTTTGACATCTGCAGGTAGGTCTTTGAAAGGCTTCTTCGTATCAATATGAAGCTCGCGAGCCAATACCATGAGCATCTGCTGATAAAAATCATTATCACGATAAGGTATGATCGCGTCAAGAAGTGGGCTATCTTGATCTACCACCAAGTCCTCGGATGCCTTTGTTTGAAAACCTAAACCGTTACACTCAGGACATGCGCCATAAGGCGAATTAAAAGAAAAAAGGCGTGGGGAGAGTTCTGGCAATGTCCTGCCACATATGGGACAAGCCATTTGTTGGCTGAAGTACTCTTTGCCCTGATCAGTCATGATAGCTACGACGCCTTCGGCCAGTTTGAATGCTTGTTCCACGCCGTCAGCGATTCTGGATCGGTTTTCCGCTTTCACAGTGAGCCTGTCCGTTACCACTTCCAGCGTATGACGCTGATTCTTGTCTATCTCAATGGGTTCGTCCACGTCGTAAAGTATGTCATCCATGAAAAGCTTTGTGTATCCCATTTTAGCTACTTGTTCTACAAGTTTCTTCTGCTCTCCCTTTTTACCACGTATAATGGGCGATAGTATGTAAATGTGCTGGCCCTCGTATTCTCTGAGGACTTTATCCACGATCTCGTCCACCGTCACAGGAAGCATGGGAATATGATGTTCCGGGCAGTAAGGTATACCCACATGAGCAAAAAGTAGTCGTAGGTAGTCGTAAATTTCTGTTACCGTACCCACTATAGAACGCGGATTATGAGAGGCAGTTTTTTGTTCCACCGAAATGGCAGGAGGTATCCCTTCTATGTAGTCCACTTCAGGTTTTTGCATTATCCCCAAAAACATACGTGCATAGCCACTAAGTGATTCGATAAAGCGGCGATGGGCTTCTGCATATAATACGTCAAAAGCCAATGTGGATTTGCCACTGCCTGATATCCCCGTAACAACAATATACTTTTCTCGGGGAATGCTCAAAGAAAGGTTTTTAAGATTGTGATGCCTTACTCCATGTAGTATGATTTCTCGTTCCATAAAGGTTCCTTTGTCTGCTCTATGCACCATGTGGTCAAAACATGGCATAACTTACTAAGTTTTTTCACATCCGACAGTGAAGGTTCATGATCCAGTGTAAACTCGATATTGCCACGCAGTTTGCGTATTTCTAATGATGTCTTATACATCTTAGAGTTCTTCCTTAAATAACGCGAGCCCAAACGCCAAATGGTTTCATCAGCTTGTACCGAGCTCGACAAAAACAACATAACACCATACATGGCTGCTGTATAAAAACGGTTAGCAGCCGCTCTTACAGCGCCATTTTCAAGCAGTAACCCACCTTCATAAAAGGATTCTTGTATGAGGGTAAGAAGTTTTTCTCTATCCATTGTCATTTCTTGAACTATTATAAACGTAAAACGATAAAATGAATTTAAAAAATCGTTTAATCCAGTGAGCGGCCGGGTATAATAGTCAGGAAGAGGTGATTATTGTTGGCAATAAGCGTTAGCGACACAATGAGAACGATAAGATTAAAAACATTTCTTCTTATGATATGGTTTGGCGCCATAATCTTGGCTTTAGGTTGGGTCATTGGTTATTTATTTGGCAATGTGACGCTTTGGCTCACCATAGCGTTAGTCATGGCTCTTATGCAAATTTGGGTCAGCTATTGGTATTCAGATAAGATTGTTCTTGCTTCTACGGGGACTCATTTGGTAGACAGGAACGAATCGTTGGAAGCTCAGACACTTTTTGACGTGGTGGAAGAACTTAGCATTGCTGCAGGTTTGCCTATGCCTAAAGTGGGCATCATGGAAACCCAAGAACCAAATGCATTTGCTACAGGTAGAGACCCAAACCATGCCGTGGTAGTGGCTACGCGGGGCCTTCTACAGATGATGAATCGCGAAGAGCTATCGGGTGTGATAGGACACGAGTTAAGCCACGTAAAGAACAGAGACATACTACTAACAAGTATGGCAGCGACTTTAGCGCTCATGGTTTCTTATTTAGCCAATATCTCATGGCGCATGATGTTCTGGGGTGGCATGGGCAGAGATAGAGACGACCGAGGTTCAAACGCCATCGTAATGCTCATAGGCATGCTTCTCATATTCCTTGCTCCATTAGCCGCTACATTGGTAAGGTTAGCCGTGAGCAGAGAAAGAGAATTCATGGCAGATGCTGGAAGTGCACAGATTACAAGAAATCCCGAAGCATTAGCCAGTGCTCTGGAGAAATTAGACCTTTATGGAAAGCGCGTGCCCAAACGTGCCGCTTCAAGCACAAATCCAGCTTTTGCGGAACTTTTCATTGTAAATAACGTGAAAGGCGATTGGATGACTAACCTATTCTCCACTCATCCTTCTACAGAAGAGCGTATAAAAAGATTAAGAAGTATGACCGTTTACTAAAGCAATTTGCTATCTACCAGTACCAAGATTTTTCTGTAGAATTGGCACTATCTGTTTCTTTCGGCTCACAACCTGAGGTAAATATTCGAATCCATCTTTAAAAGGACGAGCCCATACAGTTTGTGCAATTTGCCTATCTCCAAAAGCAAAGAGCAAAGTACCCTTCCTGGTTATGTCGGTTAGCATGAAAAGCCCTAAATCTAAGTTTTCTTGATGAACTTTTTCCTCCATTACGTGGTCTATGTAACTACGCATACTTTGTACCAGTGACATCCCTTCAGGAACTTCTATTTGAGCTATCCCTACCCTGACGCTACCAAAAGTGAACAGTTTGAAATCCTTTGTAAGCGTAGAAGGATCTTTCAAAATAGCTTGGATACGTGCTTGAAAGAGTTGGCCTGCAAGCTCTTCACGAGAAACAACACTTCTATCTTCTAAGTACTGAGCCACATCCACATCAAGTGGCGTCGTGGTAACAGATTGTAAATTCAATGTATCGCTGATAATACCACCTAAGAGCAACGTGGATACATCGTGGGCAGGCATTTTCTCAGAGCGCAAATACTCTCGTGCAACCAACGTAGAGGTAGAACCCACAGGTTCCACGATAATCTTTATGGGTTCATCGGTAGTAAAAGAAGCCACCCGGTGATGATCTATGATGGCAACAACCTCTGCTTCTTCAACGCCATCCACAGCTTGCCCGTGTTCGTTATGATCAACCAGAACCACCCTTTTTCTCGGTGGACTGGCCAAGTCGGCGAGTTCCAAGAGTCCCTTAAATGACCCATCTTCTTCCACAATGGGGAAGTAACGATGGCGGTAAAGATTGGACAGCCGTCTCAAATACTGGAGGCCATCTTGTGGAGACACGCTTACAGGGCTATTATTCATGGCTTCTTTGGCAGAAAGAGCCATGAAAAGCAACCTAACTGTGTTGTACGTATGCAATGAAGAAGAATAAACGATAATGCCAGCATCTAAAAGTTTATGAAGTTCTTTCTCAGGAGGGGTAATTCCCATGGTGAAGACAAGGCCGCCTACTTTTCTTTCTATTATGAGAGGCAGCAAGTCCCACCTATCGCCCATTATAACGATGTGGTCAGCGCTTATCCGCTGAGAAACAGTATCTGCAGAGGAGGCTAAAATAAGCGGTTTACCCTTAATTACGCCAGGGGTACTAAGAAACGTTCCAGGAACGGTTTTCTGAAGAACGTCTGGCTGCAAAGAAAGTATTATATTTTCATTGAACAGCTCTTCTTGGATAACGCGAAAAATGTCTTTTTCCGTAACGATTCCTTGCAGTTTACCGTCCTTTAAAATAGGCACGACTTTTTGCTTCTCCAAACGTTTAGCAACGTTCAAAAACGTAGCATCTTCTTCTAAAACAGAAACCTGTTTGGCCATATCTTCGGCGGTCAAATGCAGAGAATTTAACACCGGCGGCAAATCGTGATTAGCTAAGGAAAAAAGAGCCACCGTTTCATCGTTAGGTTCTCCAGCTCTAAAAGGAACATACTCATCTGGCTGAAGCGCAGCATAACCTACCGCGGAAACAATCGAATCGGTATCAGGGTTTTTATGACCTACTACATACACCATTTGGAACATTTTAATATAACTTGCGTTTTTATGGTATCACGTTAAAGGAGGTGATGTAATGATATTTTTAGGAAAGTGGATCGCAAATTTTGTGGTACTGGCCATAGTAAGTTTGTTTTACCACGGAATAACATATTCTGGTGTGGCAGCTATGATTTTAGGGGCATTGGTACTTAGCTTGGCTCAGATCATCATAAAACCAATTTTGACTTTGCTCACGTTGCCTATTAACATATTGACACTGGGTTTGTTCAGCTTAGTTATAAACGGCTTTATTATTTGGCTCATGGCAAGCTTAGTGCCGGGTATTTACCTGAAATCCTTCGGGGCTGCAATAATTGTATGGATATTGTCAAGTATAGTGGGGCTCTTCGTAGGCCCACTAATTCAATAGTGGTATAAGTGCTGTAATACTTAAGCAAAAAGGGAGAAGACGCCGTCTTCTCCCTTTTATTAATAGGACTTGCTCCTACTTACTGGTTTGCTAAACGTTCGAATTCATTAACTTCCTCTTCTATGAGGGCGATGGATTTCTCCCAGAATTTCTTATCTGTTAGGTTTACACCGATGAGGCTACCAAGATCTTTTATGTCATGCTTTCCGGTATTGCGAAGCAAATTCTCATAAGCGGGCAAGAAATCCTTACCTTGCTCTTTATACATGGCGTAAAGTGCCTTGCTAAACAATTGACCAAAAGCATACGGGAAATTATAGAAATGTAAATTTGCGTAGTAATAGTGAGGTTTATTAACCCACATATAAGGATGAAGATAATCCCAGTTTAAACCATCTCCGTAAGCTTGTTCTTGGGCATTCGCCATAATCTCTTTGAGCTCGGAGACAGAAAGCGGGCCCTGACTTCTTCTTTGGAACACTTCTGATTCAAATAAAAATCGGCTTAGAATATCCACCACAACTTGGGTATCTCCACTTAAACTCTTCTCAAGTATGAAGAGTTTTTCGTCATTGTCAGCTTCAGACATAGCTATTTCAGCTATCATGGTCTCATTGAACGTGGAAGCTGTTTCCGCCAGTGGCATGGGAGAATCAGCATTAAGGATGCTTTCATCCCGTTGGCACCAGTTGTGGAATGCGTGCCCCAACTCATGGCTCAATGAGGTTACACCATCAAAGGTGCCATCAAAATTTGCCATGATTCGCGACTGTTTAATGGGATGTATGCCTGAACAGAAGGCTCCACCGCGTTTGCCTTCACGAGGAGTGTAGTCAATCCACTTTTCCTCGAACGCCTGACGAGCTAAGTTAGATAGCTCAGGAGCAAACTTGGCAAAGTTAGAAACGATATAGTCTTTTGCGTCATTAATGGTGAAGGTTCTATTACTTTTACCTACGGGAGCAAATAGATCGTACCATGGGAGTCCATCTCCATCCCCAAGCAGTTGAGCTTTTATCTTCAAATACCTGCGGAATATTGGAAGACTTTCCTTCATAACATCCATAAGCGTGTCGAAAACACTGCGATCCATCTTCATCGTTTCTAAGGTGGCTTCTAATGGGTCACGGTAGCCACGTTTCTCGGATATGGTCAAAAATTCGCCCTTTATACCGTTTAAGCTTGCCGCAACACCCTCATCGATTTTTTCATAGCCCCTGAGTTCTGCTTCGTAAGCTGTACGGCGCACATTTCTATTCTCATGAAACGCCATATTCCTGACCACAGTCAGCGGTAGTTTTTGTTCTTTACCATCTACTGTTATATCCACAAGAAGTTTGGATGTGAGACTGCCCTGCAAACGGGACCACGCCAAACTGCCAGTCGTTTGCATCTGGCTTATCAATTGCTCTTCTTGTTCACTGAGCAATCGTTTAGCGTAACGGACAGCATCTTTTATAAAATACTCATGTTCTTTAAGAAGACTGGACTCATTTATAACTGAATCCAAATTTGTGATGCCGGCAAGCCATTTCTTAAAACGTGTGTCGCCCAGTGCCATGCTGGCTACAATCGTGTGGACCTTATCTGCAGCTTTCGCAGCGTCTTCATTTTGTGCTTCCACACTCATGGTAAGTTGGGCAAAAGAGGCAAGTTTATCATAAAGTTCAGCAATTACCATGGTTTGTTTAATACCTTCTTCTGCCTTAGCGGAAGCGTCGTTGTAATCCGTCAGTGCCTTTTCTGACCATTCATTAAACGCATTAATCTGTGTTTCTAACTTCTTCATGTCCTCCTGGTACTGCGGAGAATCAAAAGAAGGGTAAAGCTCACTCAAGGACCATTCCATCATGCTGTGGTCACCTCCACTTTGAGTTTAACACTGTTATAATAGCCAAGAGGGGGTGATTTAACAGTATGGACATATACACGTTTGATGTGGTGGAATCCACAAATGATTTGGCAAGAACCCATATTATTGATAGGAAAAGCGAGCCTGCTGCATTCGTAGCTAAGCATCAGACTATGGGACGTGGCCGTATGGGTAGAGTATGGAAAGATGAGCCAGGAATGAATTTACTTGTAAGCTTTGCGTTGCCAGGAAACTATTACGCAAATCCGCCTTTGGTAGGCATGGCAGCCGCGGTTTTTATTGGCGAATACCTTGAATCACTTGGTCTAAGCTGGGAGGCAAAATGGCCCAATGATGTGCTTATAAACGGCAAAAAAGTCGCCGGCGTGCTACCAGAAGGAATATGGCAAGACACCTTGCAGGGGATTATAGTAGGCATTGGTTTAAACGTTAATCAAAGCGAATTCCCAGAAGAATACCCGGGCACTTCCATAAAGGAAGAGCTGCAAAGAGAAGTCGCACTGGAACAACCACTCACTTATTTAGCAAAACGTATGGAGCAAATTTACAACCAAGAAGTTGATTATAAAACCGTGGTACAAGTATTCAAGAACAGATTCGCACTATTAGGCAAACAAGTAAAAATTCTTTCAAAGGATGAGTCCTGGGAAGGTATCGCATCCAACATAAACGATGATGGAAGCTTACTAGTTGCCGCTGGAGGAAAATGGATAAACATAAACTGGGGAGAAGTCACGCTGCGCTGATTTTTTCAAAAACAGCGACAATTCTGGCTGATTCTTTCTGAAAAGGATTACCTGTTAAATCTCTGTATGCCATTTTGAGAAATAATTCGTGGTCCTCAGCCATATTCTGCAATTCATCAAGGGAATACAGTTTCAACTGCCTTCTTACATTGTATTGGCTGTCGCCAAGCAGAAAAAGCCTGTTTGTGGTAAGTATGTTCCCTCGCAGGTCGTGTTTGTCGAGGACATAACCACCCTCTACGCGTTCCCACCAACGTTTACAAAAGTGTGCTTGCCAACCTTGAAGATTATCCACGTCAATGAGCAGTTGGCCACCAGGGAGCAAAAACTGGCTGAACTTATCGAAAAGTGACTCTTCTGCAGAGGCGCTTTCATCCCAACCAATGCTCGTCCACAAACTCAAAACAGCGCCAAACTGCTTAAACACATAGGCATCTTGCAAAGTTGTTTGAATAATTCTATCCTTCCACATGGGGTAGCGTTCGCGAAAAACTTCCACAAAGAATGGATTTGGCTCTATACCCCAAGCGTCTATACCCCAATTGAGCAGGTAATGAAGATGTCTGCCCCATCCGCAGCCTACATCCAGCACTGTCTTCGGTTTATCCATGAGTTCAATAGCCCGTCTGGTCTCTTCTTCTGCCCGCTCTTCAAGTTTAGTCTTAAAACATCGGTAGTAAAGCTCACCAAAATAATCCATATGAACTATTTTAAAACAAAAAGGCGTATGCGCATTTGCGCATACGCCTAACCCCCCGAATATGGTTTAAAAGGTGGACGTGCCTACTGGTTTATAACGTAGGAAACTGCTACGCTTACACTGATTTCTTGGACACCGGGCATTACATCTAGTGTTTGGTCAGCACCCGTTGCAGATGCCATCGTTTGTTTCATTTGATTCCAAACGGGAATGCCACTGTCCAAAACCTCTACGCTGTTTAAAGTACCAGGGGTAGCATGTTCAGCAGACAATGTCACTTCAGCTTTATGGCGAGCATCCGCCATAGCATCTTTCAATAGTTGGTCCATGACAGAAGCAGTCTTTGAATACTCATAAGTAATCCCATTCATGCCTGTGGCACCAGCAGAAAAAGCTGCGTCAATGATCTTTGATAACGTATCCACAGAAGACTTAACTGATATTTGCACATTGGCACGATATCCTATAAACTGCGTACCTTTGTCGGTAGAATCGTAAACAGGGTAAACGTTTACTCCGCCAGTCTGGATATTTTTCTCATCCTGGACAATCGGCTTTAGGGCACTGATAACCGCATTAGATGTCTTTGTTACGTCAGCTAATGCTTCTGACGCTGTCTTTTGAGTTGATTCCACAGCAAAGCCTATGGTACCGATATCAGGAACGACATCGATCTTCGCTGTCCCGTTCACAGAAATCGTAGGTGTATCCTTGGACTCACTGCTGGCAGCTCCTACTGGTAAGAGCCATGCTCCCAATACTACTGCGGCTACTAATGCCACCGCTACTAATGAACCATAAATTTTCTTCATTTTGTATCACCTCCGTAATGTAGACGCGGAGAGATGCAAAAAGTTTCACACTACAAATGTGTGGCTGAATATGGTCTGTAAGAGCTGCAAAGTAAAGGTATTCTTAAAATAAGGTAAGAGATAAACACTTAACGGAGAGGACTGACTGAGTAAACTATTTAGCAGATAGAAGTAAGCAAAACCGTTCACAAGAGCACTTCCTGCTGCATAAAGGATACGCCCTATGCCCGAAGACGGAAGAACAATGTGCAGAATAGACCGAATGAGCATTCTTACCACAAGATAGAAAAACAGAAAAGCTAAAACTGTTGAAAGCAACTGTACATAATCGGCAGTTACACCAAAACGTGTCAGCAAAGTAAAAACCCACTTTGCAATGCTACTGGATATAAAAATTCTAAAGTAAACAGTGATAAAAAACGCAAGTGTAGTGGCTAACGCACTGGCGCCGCTAAGGAATCCGGAGGCAGCAAAATAGATAAGAACAATGGTAGTTATTAGGTCGACCATTGGCATGAATTTTTAGACCTCGCTGCTGGGACAAGTATCTTTTAACGGGCATTGGCTACACTGAGGTTTCTTAGCCAAGCAAATAGTCTTGCCATGCCTCATCAAGGCGAACGAAAGTTTACCCCAGTAAGAAGGCGATAGCAGTTTTTTTACTTCCTCTTCAGCCATGTCAGCATTCTTGTATGAAAAACCCAGACGATTGAGTACTCTCAAAACATGCCTGTCCACTACCACTGCGGGCTTACCGTAAGCCCCCAGGACAACCATGGATGCTGTTTTCTTGCCAACACCCGGAAGGCTCGCCAAATCATCGAGGCTTTCAGGAACTTTTCCATGAAACGCAGTAGATAATGCCTTGCAACATTCTTTAAGACGTCTTGCTTTGGTCTTATAAAAATTCACAGGATATATAGCCTTTTCCAGCGTTTCCTCGCTGGCTGTAGCTACAGATTCAGGCGTGGGAAACGTTTTGAAAAAACCTTTGGTTATTGCATTTACTGATTCATCACTGGCTTGTGCAGCTAAAAGCGCTCCTACAAGTAACTGGAAAGGATTCTCAAAATTCAAGTCAAAGTGCAAGTCGTTCTTATGCGTTTCCGCCAGCACGTCAACGATTTCTTGCAGGTCCAATCTTGGAACCCTCCCACATCAATATGGCACTGGTTACTGCGACGTTTAGGGATTCCACTTTGGAAGGAATCCACGCATTGGCCTTGGCGATTTTTTTCCAAATGGGGCTCAATCCTTGCCCTTCATTACCAAGGATCAAAACCAGCGGCAACTCCCATTGAAACTGTGGTTTTTCTTCAGATTTGTATGTTGTTACAACAAAACGATCTTCACACAACCTCAGCGCATCTTCAGGCAAAACGTATGCAAAGGGAGAAAGTAAATTTCCTGCTAAAGCCCTTACAACTTTTGGATTGTACACGTCGGCACTACCCGCCGTTAGCAAAACGCCATATTCAAAAGCAGCAGCGGTGCGCATGGCAGTCCCCAGATTTCCGGGATCTTGTATCTGGTCCAGTAAAATGATGCGTCCTCTTTTTAGAACATGCTGCGGTGTCCATTCTCTCTTTTGGGCAATGGCAACAACACCTTGGTCAGCAGCTATGTCACTTACAGACTCTATAGCATCATAACTGCATTCAGTAAGCTGACCCTTCACTTTTGGTAGATTTTTCGCTTCTTTAGAATAGAGGATTTCTGAAATAACACCACCAGACTGAGCGTATGATTCTATGGCTTTTGCACCTTCTAAAATGAACTGGTTTCTTGCATCACGCTCTTTTTTGCTGGTAAGTAGCTTCTTTACAAACTTAATTTTTGGGTTTTTCGGACTTTCTATGTAAGCCATTAATACAGCAACTCCTTAGAAAATATAATTTTTGCACCATTTTGCTCCATTTCATTCAAAGCGTTTTCCGAATCATTAGGATGAACGTTCACTCCACGTACGGCATCTTTGACAACGTAAGTATCATAGCCCCTTTGTAATGAATCCAAAGCAGTTTCTTTAACACAGTAGTCCGTAGCTAAACCCACGATGAATAACCTGTGCACACCATTAGCCTTCAATGTAGCATCTAAATCGGTTCCTTGAAATCCGCTATAAGCTTCAAACTCTGGGTTTGTACCTTTACTAATAATGACGCCCTTATCAGATAGATAAAGAGAAGGATGGAACTCAGCTCCGGCGGTCCATTGAACGCAGTGTTCTGGCCACGTACCTCCAAATGTCTTAAAAGACATGTGGTTTTGTGGATGCCAATCCCTTGTATAAACAATGAAACAACCTGATTTTTCCGCCTTATGTAAGAGTTCATTTACCAAGGGGACAATGTCATCACCTTCAGGCACAGGAAGTGCACCTCCGGGACAAAAATCACGCTGAATATCCACAACAATGATTCCATCAGCAGAGCTAAGTTCCATCTTCATATCCTATTTCACCATCCCAGCTCTTTAAAGCGAGCTAACCTTTTTTCTCTGTCTTTAACAAACCGTTCTATGCCTTTGAATATGGACTGAGAATCCAAATGGGCTTCTTCTAAAACTTCATCTACAGAACCGCCAGATCTCCAGCGATTATCCCAATCACTGGACAATGAATATTCTTCGGTCACTTTAGAAAAGATCCAAGGTTGCATGAGTGATAGCGCTTCGTTAGTTATAACCATGGAGTCAGCCCAATCAGAAGCCGGTAATATCTGCATCTTATATTCCTGCGGTTGCATATCAAATAATTCTCTGCTTATTGCGGCAACGATCTTTACGTTAAAAGCTTCCTTTATCTGAGGTAAAATGCTTACCAAGTTTGCCGTAGTACTCGTTCCTCGCACGATTACCGTGCCCTGCTTGGGACGTGCAGGATCAAAATCGTTTATCAGATAAGCACCTTTAGCAGCGTCAAAGTAATGAGCAATGCCCAGTGCTTTTCTATCAGGAATATTGATAGCTGGCCTTGTTAAGTGCAGAGCAATTATGGGAACGTCCTTACTCAAGG
This sequence comes from Coprothermobacter platensis DSM 11748, assembly GCF_000378005.1. Taxonomy (GTDB): domain Bacteria; phylum Coprothermobacterota; class Coprothermobacteria; order Coprothermobacterales; family Coprothermobacteraceae; genus Coprothermobacter; species Coprothermobacter platensis. The sequence goes on along the minus strand of NZ_KB899040.1, from coordinate 237,476 downwards.
CCTCACCCAACACCACAGGAACCTCGTTATATTCCCAAGGATAAAGGTTGATCACCTGCCCTTTGGGGAATAATTGAGAAACGCCGGGAGAGAATACACCAAAATGCGTGCGTGAATCTTCCGCTGTTTCTGGACCTGAGTGTCCCAAAACCCATATGACCTTACCTACTTTCAACGGACAATCTTGAGCTAACTGGCTTAGCAGCCTCATAGGACCATATTTCAAGTAGGCAAAGGATCCATAAGTAGACATGATGACCCAATAACCGTTAAAGTCTTCATAAGGATTTTCAGCAAGATTAACAGTAGCCATGCCAGCAGCTACACCAGAGTTCATGAATTCTGTTATCTCTGAAGGCAAAATGGCTCCATCTACATTGCTGGAGCGATCATACCAACCCCAGCCCGGTTTATCTTCCCAACCGAGCCCAAAACCATGCAGGTTCGTAGATTCGGTCAAATCAGCTGATGTAGCTATGAAAACCGGTCTGTTATACTTGCGGCCTATAACAGCATTGACGTAACTGCCCCATTTGATAAGAGCCGCTCTGTTAGGCTCCTTTTCGCCTGGTTTGGCATACATCTCCTCAGGATAGTGCTTATAGTCATAGAGAGCAGGGTCTTTATAAGGATTCCCATCAAGCTTGAAGGTAGGAACAGATTTAGGCAGACTCTCTCCTATATCCACCAACCTATCTGTGATATACTCTACCAGTTCCCTATCGTTACGCAGTACACTTGCTGCAATATCGAGGTTATTGCGGAACTGTTTCATTTCATCTTCGGCATTATCGGGCGCAGGTTTGCCGTAACCATCATATTCCACTCCATATTTCTCCATAAACCGCTTACGAACATCCCAGAATAAAGGCGCATTCTTCTTTATTGGTGTGCCATGGGATTTGTTGTCATAGACACCATATTCATAGCCTTTTCTGTCTTTGAAATACATGACAGTGGGAAGTAAACTATCAGGATGATCCAAAGCATCAACAAACACTTTCCAAACTTCATTCCAGTCATGACCTTCTAAGGTGCCAAAAACACGCCACCCATGAGAAGAAAACCACTCATCTGGCCCACCGAACACAACCGACGATGTTCGCCTATCGTCTATACCAAAATCGTTCCAATCCACGAGCCAATAAAGATTTCCCAAACCATAACCCCAAGCACCATTCTTTGCTTCGTGGGACCCACCTGCTGTGAGTGCTCCCTCTCCTTCAATGGCAAACACTTTAAATTCGTCTAAACCTGCCTTCTTTAAGGCAAGGGCTTCTCCTACAGAAGCGGGTAAGCCATGAGCTGATGGCCCTGTGTTGAACTTCAGGAATAATGTCTTGCCGGAAAACTCAGCATGACCGGGCAGTCCATCACGGTGCCTAAAAGTCATTAAATCCTCAGGTAAGACGATTTTTTCAGGATCTATGAAAAAGCGTTTATCGCCTGTATCGCTGTAGCGAACACGGAATGCATCGCTGATCATGGCAAGGACTGAGTCTACCATGGGTACTGTGTGTCCACCAGAAAGTATGAATCTATCACTGAAACGGTATTCAGGGCGCCTTATATCATAACGCATCTTGCCACCGAACATGAGAGCAAGAAACATCTGGGTTTTTGAGTGACTTCCTCCTGGATGTCCACTCTGCCTGTAATTCAGCATGATATCCATGAACTCGAAGGTGATATCCTTCATCTTCTCCCAATACTTGAATTCTTCTTGCATGAAGCAACCTCCTTTTATGAGCAAAACAATTATCAGTGCACCTAAATGTGTATAAGTTAATTATAATTTAAAGGTTACTGAATTGGCCAAAAAACGAAGGAGGTTTTTTAACAATGAACAAACTTCTTTTATCACGCGCTGATTACCATTTACTGCATCCAAGGCAAGTCATTATAGTAGTGACAGGTCCCTTTGAAAACGCTAATATGATGCCTGCTGGGTGGCATACAATTTTGTCAAGAAATCCCTTCTTAATCGGTGTTTCTATATCACCCCTGCGGTTCACACACAAAATGCTTACAGATTTTCCTTACGCGACGATAAACTTAATTGATGAGCATTTTCAAAAACTTGTGGAAGATACTGGTAAATGCTCGGGTAAGAATGTCGACAAGTTTGGTAAGTTGGGTGTAGAGAAAAGCTTAGCAGAAAACGGCTCCGCTTACATAAAAGGGATACCGGCATATTTTGAAGTGGAAAGAACGGACTACGTAGAAACAGGAGATCATACGTTGTTTGTACTGCGCGTAACCAAAACCGTTCTCGAACGACCTTTCACACCATTGTTTCAGATAGAAGGCTCTCGGTATCAACCGTTCTTAACAGAATAAGATAAGCTCCAAAACCCATTTATTTATCCACAGTATTTTTAACGGCGTACCACAAGTAGAGATCCATCTCTCCCAACGGCATATCAGTTTCCTGGGAGATTGGAACGAGTAATTGTTCATAGGTTTCATATCGTTTTTGCGTCCAACCTTTGGGCAATTCAGAGATCATATGATAGTAATGCATAAGTCTGAGGATATGCTTATCTAAAATAGCCACGTCCAGCAGGCCGATATTTCTCAGAAAATGACTTGCTTCCTTCCACCCTATACCTTTGAAATTCTTCACCAAATAGAAACGTGCTTCTTTAGTTGGATATTGGATTATATCAAAAAGCATATCCGCTTTTTGCCGATTTTCCACAATGAATCTTGCTCTTTGAGGAGCAAATCGATGGCCAACTTTCCTAAGGTTTTCTTCCAGTTCTTCATATGGCAAGCTTATAAAACCGTTGCCGATTGCGTTCTGTGTCTTTATACCACCTTGAGCGCTCCAATTGGCAGTTAGGACACAGAAACTAAGCTCAGAGAAGAGCTTGGCTAAATCCTGTTTGGGAAATGCTTCAAATTCTTGCACACGTTTTGTAACCAGCGGTTTTGCTTCCGAATAAACGGACCTTATCAAGGCTGTTAACGAATCAGCTTCATTTAATCTTGAGGAAAGAGTACTGGAATTTCCTGCCATGGTGTAATATCCTCCTTCGTAACCTTACAGTTTATCGCTTTAAACCGAACACCTTCATCTCTTGCCCATTTCATAGCCAGAGCGAAATCCATGTCCATTGCACTATTAAATGTTACAGCTTCTGCATCACATCGCTGAACGACAAAAACGACAGCACCTTTCCGCAGTGTTCCCAGTTCTTTAAGATGCCTTACCCCACGCTTGGTTGGTGCATCCGGAAATAGGCCTAAACCATCTTGAACCAATGTGACTGATTTTACCTCCACAAACTGACCATCGATGAGGAAATCAAAGCGTGACGTAGCAGTGGGCACTTCCCCTTTTATGGTGTACTGCGAATCTGCACCCAGAGATGCTAAATACTGTAGGAACAACTTGTTGGCTAAAGCCGCATATAGAGAGACCAGAACGCCATCGTAACCAAGGACAGCTTCCCATTTAAGGCTTCTTCCAGGATCCATTACTTTCTTAAGCCAAACAAGAGAACCAGGATATATGAGCTCACGCAAACGTCCTGGGTTTGGCAAGTATGCCCACTCTTTCTCTCCAGCAATGTCCACGCAAAGTTTAAAACGTTTGTAGCGGCTTATAACCGTACCAAGAAAAAGTTCAGGAAATTTCATAAAGTTACAACAAATGCTCTTACGGGAGCACCGCTACATCCTTTTAGTTTCATGGGCGCGACAACAAAGAAATAATCAACGCTCTCTTTTAACAAATTTAGATTCGTCAATCCTTCGACAATGAGAATACCGTTTGATAATAACGCTTTATGCACAGGTAGATCGTGACTTTCCTCCACACTCATAGCATCAACGCCGATAGCCTTTACATTCAAAGAAATAAAGAGTGCAGCTTCTTTTTCTGTTATATTTGCGGATACGCGCTGCCCTGTTCTAATAAGTAGTGCTTTACCGTTTATATTCTCTGCGCTACGCTGGAATGCAGACAAACGTTCATCTTCATTAAGGCCAACCACATTAAAAAAGAGAGCAGGCAAAAGGAGGTCTCTTAAGAGAATTTCATCCACATGAGCACCCTTTTCTACTACATGAAAAGGGGCGTCTATGTGTGTACCTGCATGAGTAGACATACATAAGCGTTCTAAAACAAAATTATCGCTGGGCAGGGAAACCGTATCTATAAAAACCTGTGGGTCTCCCGGAAACACTTCAAGAGACTCCGAAATGTCTTTTGTTAAATCTATAAGAGAGCTGTAATTCAACTGCATAAAGTGTACTTTGTACTTATAGTTGATGCCTGTCTTAGTTCTTCGGTTGTTACTTCGGAAACGTTAAAATGAACATCCAACACATGTTCTAAACCTTCCTTAAGAGCGTTAGCAAGCACTCCGGGAGTAATATCTGGTAACAGATCTTTCAAAGCTATGCAATGTTCTCGCACTTCTTCTTCAGACACACCAAACAAGTTTGACATGTGCTCATATATGGGCTCGACTAAAATTGATCCATGCTGTAAAAAACCCCAGGGTTTTCTCGCTTGCGCAGAGCCGATAACTTTACGCCCCCATATACCAATTTCGTGGCCAGATTCATGAATAAAACACCCGTCGGGATCATCTTTAGCAGGAAGTGGAGCCTGAAGGAAATCAGCTGAAACACCAAGCAGTCCTAGCCCATCGATAAGACCCTCGGATACCAAATAATATGTTTCCAGCACGCTATTTCCAAAACCGTTCAACGGTGCCACCAAAGCATAACTCAAATCACCATCATGCAAGACAGCTTTTCCTCCAGTAGGTCTCCTAACCACAGGATATGAAACATCGTGGTGCCACTCCTGAAACAAACCTACAGAAACGGTGGGAGGGCACCACGTGTAAAATCTCAAAATCACTTGTTCTTCCTCTTGTAAATGCTGTAGCATGACGTAATCTAAAGCCATGTTTAGCGATCCTTCACGGCAGTTGTCAAAAATCACCCGTGCTTTCATGCAGATGTTCCACCACCATGGACGGGTGAAATAAGAATAACTTCCTCTTCATCGCCGCTCAATTCATATTCCTCAGATACGGTCATATCGCCCACTTTAGCACCGGTGAACATAGAAAATGGCACATTCCACAAACGAATGGTCAACTCTCCTAAAGACAGCGGTTCATCCAACAGAACTTCCTGCCCTTCGGATGGAAGAGACAACATTTCGCCTATGTAACCAATAACCTTTACACGCATACGCTTTAGTTTAGTACATTCAGCCGTCTAACGTTATTCAACAAACTGAACCAGTTCATCAAAGGGCCTCATCTTCTTTTCTTTAGGCGTTTCTGCTGGATAACCTGTGGCTATAAGGGCAACCAAATCATAACCTTCAAATTCACCCAAAATGTGTTCTATGTCGCCCTTCGCCTGCATAGGGCCAGTCATCCAAACACTGCCTAGCCCCTGAGCATGCAAACCTAACAATAGATAAGCGATAGCTGAAGCAGCCGATTGAATCCTTGGGTTAGCTAAATCTAACCATGATTTCATCTTTTTCGCTTCTTCATCATGGCTCATACGCTCCAGATAGACACCATCGCGGCCAGAAGGATATATCTGCGAATATACAGCGATGAGTACGGGGGCTTTTTTAAAAAAGCCTGCATTTTCAACCATCTTTTCTGGGTCATCTATGTATTTAGCTGCTTCAGGCCATTGCGCAAACATCCTAATTCTATTCTTAACACTATCCGCGATCTCTTCAATTTTCTCTTTGTTCTTCACAACAATGAATTTCCAGCCTTGGTAATTCATGCCACTGGGAGCGTTGACGGCAATTTCCAGTGCCTTCTTCAACACTTCCTCTGGCACATCCTTTTCTTGCCACTGCCTTATAGATCTGCGCGTTTTAACTAATTGCTCCAGCTCGTCAATATCAATCATGCGTGTTAATACCTGCCCTTTTACTTAAAAGACCATGGGGACATAACCATCATTGATTAACTTAGCTATTTCAGGCCCGATAGGAACTTGATCGAAACCCATGCTATCCAATTTTACAGAAACATCAAACTTCTTACTGAGATTTACACAAGCCATGGGGTTGATACCCTCTTTTATAAGATCTGCGATTTTCTGTTGAATTTCTTCATCTTCAGCCGCAACTTTTTCACTTATACCAAAGAAGTGTACTTTTACATCATCATATAATCCACCTTTTTTTGAATTCATAGCCAGGTTAAGCGCTGGCAGAATGACCTGCTTGTCTCCTGATGAAATGATGAACAAAACTTTTTTCTTTTCCACAAAACTCACCTCCTGTACAATTTAATAACCACAGAATGAATTTACTATACATGCACGGATCGTGCTAAAATTCATTTATATGGATGACATATATGAACTAATCAAACAGCGACGAAGTATAAGAAATTTCAAACCGGATCCTATCGATGAAAGTGTAATCAAGCGTATTTTGGAAGCAGGTTTATGGGCCCCATCTGCAGGAAACTTGCAAGCGCGGACCATATTTGTGGTTACAAAGGAGCAGATGAAACGAGACCTATCCGATGCATGCTTTGGTCAGGACCATGTAGCTCAGGCTCCTTTGGTACTCGTTGGGTGCACTGATGTAGAAAGTATGAGAAGCTATTATGGGAAGAGAGGAACAACACTTTACGGTATCTGTGATGTCAGTGCAGCTATGGAGAATATCATCTTAGCAGCATGGCAAGAAGGTATAGGCACCTGCTGGGTTGGTAATTTTGATGAGGAACAAGTAAGACATGCTTTAAGAATAGATAAACGTTTCTTGCCTGTGGTAGTTGTTGCCATGGGCTATCCTTTGGAAGTTCCACCTGCACCTGCAAGAAAGTGTTTCGATGAAGGAGTCATAGTCCTTTAAAAAATATAATTACTGGAAAGGGCATATAATTAAGGTATATGGAGCAATTAGCTGAGAATTTGTTTGATCTTTATATGCAACTGCCGAGGCGGTTCAAAAAACTTTTTTACGCATGCTCACAGGAACAAGATTTTCAAGTGGGGCTGAGTGAACTAAAGATTTTGAACGAACTGCAAAAAATTGGCCCATGTAAAATGTCAGAATTAGCAGATGCTTTGGTCGTTACAATGGGTGGCCTTACGCCTCACATGGATAAATTAGTTGAGAAAGGTTTCGTGCGCAGATTCCGTGATGAAGATAGAGACAGAAGGCTGGTACTGGTAGAGATAACCGAATCCGGCAAAAAAGCTCTAAAAGATGTAAAAGAACATTTCCTTGCCACTTTAGAAGATTATTTAAGCAAGTTCAACGAAAGGCAAAAAAAAGATATAGCGAGCGCAGTTAAAACACTGCGTGAAACCATAGATTTTTAAATAAAAAGCGCCCTAAAAAAGGGCGCTTTTTATATGAATGTGTTTCTTAAGTTATTATTTCACATGCTTGAAGAATGCTTCGTCAGCCTTATAAGCATAGTAAACATCCAATTTGCTGGATATCTCAAATGGAGAATGCATGCCCCATAGAGCTACACCTATATCCACGACATCTGCACCCCTATTAGCCATAAACAACGCTACCGTTCCGCCGCCGCCCTCATCTACTTTTCCGAGTTCAGCCATCTGCCAAACGACATTTTCTTTGTCGAAGGCATCACGCACCTGAGCAAGGAACTCCGCATGAGCGTCATTCGCGCCACCTTTACCCCTACTGCCAGTGTACTTAGTCAAAACAGGGCCATAGTGGACGCGCGCCGCATTTTGCATTTCATGAACACTCTTCCAAATAGGATCGACGGCCGCGGTGACATCGGCAGACAGGACCTTGGTTTTATTCCATGCTTCAAAAAGGTCCAAGGGAGTAAATGATGGTTTGCTCAAAGCGATGAGTTTCGAGAAGAAATTATCGATAAATGCAGATTGCATACCGGTATTGCCCATGGAACCTACTTCTTCTTTGTCAGCAAAAATGACCATGGCAGTCTTCTCTGGAACAAAGGTCATATCCAGTAATGCGCGGAATGCTGTGTAACCACAAACACGATCATCCTGAGCATAAGCGCCAATAAGGGCCCTATCTAAACCGACTTCCTTAGGCTTCAATGCAGGGACAACCTCCAGCTCTGCCGATAGCAGATCTGCTTCAGTAATACCATAAGTGTCGTTTAGCAATTGCAGAATGTACTTCTTTACTGGTTCTTTTTCTTCACCTTTCATAGGTAAGGAACCGATGACAACATCCAGTGATTCACCGGGTATAGCTTCATCCATGGTCTTGGACATTTGAATCTTTCTGCCTAAATGCGGCAAAATGTCCGGTATGACAAGCACGGGATCATCGTCTTTTTCTCCAATACTGACCTGCACAACGGTTCCATCACTTTTTACCACAACACCGTGAAGACTAAGTGGCGTAGAAACCCAATGAAAATTCTTTATGCCACCGTAATAATGTGTTTCCAATATTGCAATTTGCTCATCTTCCTTGAGTGGTCGTGGTTTAAGATCTAGCCTGGGAGCATCAGCGTGAGCTGCTACCATGTTTACGCCATCCAGTGCAGGACGCTGGCCAAGGATGGCAAAAACTGCGCTCTTCTTACGATTCACGTAGTATACTTTTTGCCCAGGTTTCCACTCTTTAATCTCTTCAATGTCAACAAAACCATTTTCCTTCGCAATACGTAATGATTCCGTTATACTCTCCCGCTCCGTCTTGGCCGCAACCATGAAACGCATGTAATCCTTAGCAAATGCATCTATCTGCTGGGATGTTGTTTCATCGACCCTTAAATGGCCGTTTTTCCAATTTAGCATAAGATCTTCCATACTCAACGGATATCCGCCTCCTTTTTATCAATAGTTTAACATTTTATAGCACCTAAAAAGCTTCATGGATTTTGCTATAATTTGTAATGTGCGAAAGAAGTACCTTCTACTGGGCATAGCTGGAGGAACAGGTTCCGGGAAAACCACTGTTGCTAGAACATTAAGAGACATGGTCCCCAACGACCAAGTAAGTATGCTCTCTATGGATTCTTATTATAAAGATTTTCCTGATTTACCTTTAGAAGAGCGACGTAAACTCAACTATGACCATCCAAACGCTTTCGATTTCGATTTACTTTATGAGCATTTAAAAGCGCTCATAGACGGTCAACCAATAAAAGTCCCAGAATATTCTTTTGAGCTTTATGGTAGGACCGGAAACTACGAACTGGTTTATCCGAGACCGGTGATCATTGTTGAAGGTATACTTCTTTTTTATGATGAGCGCATAAGGAATTTGTTTGATATAAAGATTTACGTAGACACTGATGCAGATGTAAGAATACTAAGAAGGCTGAGACGTGATGTAGAGAAACGTGGTCGAACGTTGGACTCTGTAATAAATCAATATTTGGACACCGTTCGGCCCATGCACATACAATTTGTAGAGCCTACTAAGCGTTTTGCGGACATCATCGTGCCAGAAGGTGGCAAAAACATGGTTGCCATGGATATTATAGAAGCCCGCATACAGGTACTTCTACATGAACTGTATAAAAGTGAAACAAACGACGATTACAAAAACGAAATACCATAAAGGAAGGATGTAAAGATGGAAACGGAAGAAGAACTGGAAACTGTAGTAAGAGCCATTAACACAAGCATATTGGGTAGCGATGGACATACTACAGTGTCGGTAAAGCTGGACAATGGAAACATCTTGGCGATAGTAGGAAAGAAAGACCCGTTCATAAAAGATGAAGACTTAGTGGAAATAGAACCCAACGGAGCGGTGGTAAGAGGAAATCCCACAGAAGAGATACTCGTTCATTTGGATATATACAGACAGTGGACCAATGTCAATGCACTCATACATTCTTACCCGGTAAGTTTGGTCAATTTAGCATTAGGACGAGTTCCCATGGCTGAAAACGTCGAACCAGAAATGCTGTTTCAAGGGCTGCAAGTAATCAATTCCAACCCCGTGGATCGCCATGAGATGATGGAACAGATAAAAGATATCTTTGATGTGGGAGTAGCATTAGTAACTACAGGTTTCGGTTTACTAATGGCTGGTGAAAGTTTATGGGAAGTATTTTTTAGATTACAGCAACTTGAGGAACTGGCAGACAGAGTAACATACAAGACTGTAGTGAGCCATTAGTATGCATTACACGAAACGTATTTTCTCAACGGAATTGCAACCTGGAATGACCAGCATAAGAGATTTATTTGTACTACAACAGAAGAGTTATGGCTCCAAGAAGAAAGATGGTTCTCATTTTGTAAACGTAGTACTGTCCGACATGAAAGGAACAGTAAAGGGTTTTATGGAACTTAATGACGGGCAGATGATCAGTGTAGAAAACGGTCAAGTAGTATGTTGCAGCGGCAATGTAGGTGAATTCAACTCAGATGTAACCATTTACTTATCTGGAATAGAAAAGGTGGATTTATCGGAAATAGATGAATCCACAATGGCTCTCCTATATCCAAGCGTAAGTAATCCTGAAGAACTCAAAGAGGAACTCAGAAGCTTAGTGGACAGTGTGCAAAGTGCAGAAATGAAACTTCTTCTGGAGTACGTCCTTCTTGAAAAAATATGGACAGAATTTATTAAGAAACCGGCAGCAAAGAGTATACACCACGCTCGTGTGGGAGGACTTCTGGAGCATTCTGTTCATGTAGCACAAATCGTAGACAAGTTGTCTTCTTTTTACCCAGAGGTAAATCGCGATCTGGCCGTAACGGGTGCTCTACTTCATGACATCGGCAAAGTAGAAGAAATGAGCATACCCGGTGGCGACTACACTGACAACGGCAAGCTACTGGGTCATGTGGTTCATGGTACGCTCATGCTATCACAGTTTGCTGATGAACTGGGCATAGATGAAGGTCTTAAACAAGCTTTACTCCACATAGTACTCAGCCATCACGGAGAGAAAGAATGGGGCTCTCCTGTAAAGCCCAAAACGCTGGAAGCCTTACTGGTATCCATGGCAGATAGAACAGATGCATATTTAGACCATGCCCAAGAAATATACCGCGATACAAAGGCGAAGGGGCTAAAGTGGTCTCGCTACAGTGAACCATTAGACGTCTCTATCTTTGTATTAGACGAGGATTTGGATTAGTTTTGCGATGAACCTTGTGTTTCACTAAGTTATCCACTGCCATTTCATACTGTTGGATTTACCAAATGTATTGACTATGCAGGAAACAGTGTTATATAATAGCTTTAGAGGGTGTCGTGCATAACCCTCTAAAAATCAGGAGGTGGATGATATGACGAAACCAGAATTAGTAGATGCCCTGGCTGAGAGGACAGGTTTGAAAAAGAAAGATGCTGAAATGTTCTTGAATGGTTTTATGGATGTCGTAACAGAGACAGTGAAGAGTGGCGAGCCCGTAGTATTGGTAGGCTTCGGTAAGTTTGTTCTTCGCGAGAGAAAAGCACGAAAAGGCGTTAATCCAAAAACGCGTCAACCAATCGACATTCCAGCAAAGAAAACTGTCGTCTTCAGGCCAGGAAAAGAGCTTCACGCTTAGTTTTATCACACATTTTATGTTAAGAGGTGCCCTCAAAAAAGGGCACCTGTTTTTTTTATGTTTATGTCCCTTCCCTTTTTAAAACGGATTTTACTGTAAGCAATAAAACTTTTATATCAGTAGAAATCACGTTAGGACTCGTTATATAGAACAAGTCAAAGAAAAACTTATCTCTAAAGTCTACGCTGTAACTGGCATAAACCTGCGCATAGCCGGTTAGACCAGGTTTTACAATGAGCCGCAGACGAAAATCCTCAATTTCATTTTCTGCTTTCTCATAAAACTCAGGACGTTCGGGACGAGGACCCACGATAGACATATCGCCTATTATCACGTTAAAGAACTGTGGAAGTTCGTCTAAACGCGTTTTTCTCAAGAACTTGCCCACACGGGTGATACGAGGGTCATCTTCGCTTGCTAAAACAGGCCCTGTGTATTTTTCGGCATCAGGAATCATTGTACGAAATTTTATTACCCTAAAAGGTTTGCCTCCTTTTCCAAGGCGTTTTTGTGTAAAAAAAATGGGTCCGGGACTGTTGATGTAGATAGCCAAACCAATAAAGGGCAAAAGCAAAATAACGATGATGCTCCCCAATAATCCAAGGATAATGTCAAATACACGTTTCATTACCACTTGCACGCGGTCATACACCCATGAATGAACCAAAACAAAGGGGTGGTCATCAAAAGAAACCATTAGGCCGTTCAGGAGAGCCATTTGCTCTATGGTGGGGTCAACGATGACAGGCTTTCCATAACGTATAGCCTCTTTCAGCTTTTCTACAATCTGCTCTCCCCCAACAGCTACTGCCTGTGCTTCCTTTACGCTGTCTGCTTTACGTGAAGAAAGAAGAGCAGCCACGTTTTCACTAACGCCCTCAACAAAAACACTGGAGAAAGGTTCTTCAGGTATGAGCCTGACTTTTATAAAAGTAACAAGGAAAAAGAATATCGTTTCATAGATAAGAGCAAACAACACCACGCTTCGCGGAAAAGCAAAGGCACGTAACCAGAAAGAAAACACCAGTGCTGCGAGACTCGACCCCGCGATGGATATGGCCGTCGCCCACGCTATATCTTCAAAAGACCGTGTGTAAGTAGCATAAGCATCTAAGTAATACATGAGAAACAGGAAAATAACCGCTGCCCATGGCAATACGATGACAATGGATTCCAAGTTAGAAGGAGGTACGGGATAACCAAACTTTGTCAAAATCGCCAACCCGTAGGAAGCAAGAAATACCAATAAATCAATTGGGGCCCACATTGGAAAACCACTCCTTAAGGCGCTGTTGAGCATGCGCTTCGTCTATTTGCAGAAGATCGGCAACCTTTTTAGCATCTAAGCCAACTAAACTCACAGCTTGTCTAAATGCCCTGCGTTCAGCTTCTAAAAGTGTGCTTTTAAGTGGGCGAAGCGTTGGCTGAGGCTCCAGGACATGCAAAGGAAGTAAATCAGATGTTAACACTTTACCAGAACACAATGCGACTGCGCGCGCAATAACGTTTTCTAATTCCCTTACATTACCGGGGTAATCATAAGCCATAAGCGCTGCCATTACTTCAGGCGTTACTCCAGTAACGTCTTTTCCTGTTTCGGCCGCATATTTCTTTATAAAATGGTCAGCAAGCAAAGGGATATCCTCTTTACGCTCTCGAAGAGGCGGAAGCTGTATCTGCACGACGTTAAGTCTAAAGTATAGATCTTCTCTGAACAAGCCCGTTTTTACCATACTTAATAAATCCTTGTTCGTAGCGGCGAGTACTCGTACGTCAACAGGTATGGACTTAGTCCCTCCAACCCGTTCAATGACATGCTCCTGTAGAACACGCAAGATTTTCGCTTGCAACATAGGTGTCATATCACCTATTTCATCGAGCAGAATGGTTCCATGATTGGCCAGTTCAAATTTACCAATTTTCCTTTCATCCGCTCCCGTGAAAGCACCTTTTTCATAACCAAATAGCTCACTTTCCAGCAAATCCTGAGGAATTGCAGCACAATTAACGACAATAAATGGTCCTTTATTCCTTGGGGAGTTATAGTGGATAGCTCTGCTTACCAGTTCTTTTCCAGTTCCCGACTCTCCCGTAATGAGCACGGTAACATCTGTGGGCGCTACTCGGCCTATGAGTTTGTAAACTTCCTGCATAGCTGCAGACATGCCTACCATAAGTGAAGAGGGTTCTCCTGTAGCCTTTATGGGAAGTACATCACTGGTTTGTGAATAGTCCAATGCCTTTTTTACTTTTTCAGCCAATTCATCAATGTCGAATGGCTTTGTAATGAAATCATAGGCTCCTCTACGCATGGCTTCTATGGTTACATCCGAGGTGCCGTAGGCAGTGATGACAATGGTTGGAACATTCTTAAGAACCAATTGTTCCAGAACACCAAGACCGTCAACTTTTGGCATACGTAAATCAATCACAGCACAATCCACTGATTGACTGTTCAAGATACTTAAAGCCTTTTCCCCATCGGCAGCCGTTACTACACGCAGCGATTGCTGCTCTAAGACGGTTTGAACTAACTCTCTTATGGAAGGTTCATCATCAGCGACCAAAATAAGTGGCTTTTCATCCGCCGATTTTACGCGTTTTGTTTTTTTATCGCCTTTTTCCATGACAAACTCAACTATAACAATGCTTGTCTCTTAATTCGCTGAAGAATCTTGAACATGCGTTGTATCTTTCAAGCCTAATCGTGATTCCATTCGCTCAGGAGACGTCCCGCTGCACACTCGGACACCCGTTTGAGAGTCAAAAACGTGAGCGCCCGATAGGTCCACATAAACGTCATAAGCCGCACCCATAGTTACACTTCTAACAGCGGAAACCCTTCCCACAAGTTCGAAATCGTCAATAGTAAAGTGCACATACGTTTCTGTTCCCAACCGCTCCGCCACATCACTCTCGCAGTGCAGAATCCAGTCGTTATTTTCGATATCGCGTGTTTCATCAGCTAAATGCACATCCTGAGGTCTTATACCCAACATGGCCTTATCCTTGGAATACTCTTTTAACATTACAGCCATATCATTTGTGACAGGTAGCTTTACTGTACCATGCTGCAAATATACCTGACCGTTCTCATTTAATATGGATACCTCGACAAAATTCATCGGAGGTGTACCAACAAAACCAGCGACAAATTGGTTAGAAGGATATAGATAGAGCATTTGCGGATTGTCGACCTGCTGCAGAGAGCCATCCATCATAACCGCAACACGATCACCCAGTGTCATTGCTTCTACTTGATCATGGGTAACATAGATTGTTGTCGTAGGAAAGTCTTTATGCAAACGCAGAAGTTCACCACGTGCCTGAGTTCGCAATTTTGCATCCAAATTAGACAGTGGTTCATCCATAAGGAATACTTTCGGCTGTCGCACCAGAGCACGGGCTAAAGCAACACGCTGACGTTGGCCACCAGATAATTCTCTAGGTCTGCGATTTAATAGTTCTGATAAACCCAGCCAGCTTGCTACTTCATCTACACGCGCTTTTATATCATCCTTCGCCAAACCACGTAGTTTTAGCCCAAAGCTGATATTATCATACACAGACATGTGTGGATAAAGGGCATAGTTTTGGAAAACCATGGCAATATCTCTGTCCTTAGGATGCACGTCATTTACAACACGGTCGCCAATGAATATGGTACCTTTAGTAACATCTTCAAGACCAGCAATCATTCTCAACGTGGTTGTTTTGCCACATCCACTGGGGCCAAGTAATACGAAAAATTCACCGTCGTTCACTTCTAAAGTCAAATCTTTTACAGCTTCTACGTTGCCAAACTTCTTCCATACTTGTTCAAGATACACTCTTGCCACTTTTGCTGCCTCCTTACTGCGCGTATCTATATGGCGTTGCTTTTCCAGGACCTGTAACCTGCTTCATAATATCCTGGAAATAGCGTTCCCAATCCATCTGGCTCGGCGTTGTAACATTTGCACTACTGTTGCCGTAGCCCATAAGATAAATGGCACCGAACACAATGACTATTACCAACCCAATAACGATTACTCCCTTAAGAACTTGTTTCATTGCCTTCCTCTCCTTTTGATTGGAAGTATTTTAATATTTCCATGGGCAAAGGAAATACGATCGTACTATTCTTTTCCACCGCTATTTCGGAAAGTGTCTGTAGCATTCTCAATAAAACACCGACTCTGGTACCTCCGATGACTTCTGCTGCTTGCGCGAGTTTTTCAGATGCTTGATACTCACCTTCCGCAGCGATAACCTTTGCTCGTCTTTCACGCTCCGCTTCTGCTTGTTTTGCCATGGCACGCTTCATATCCTCTGGCAAATCAACAGCTTTAATCTCCACTCCTGTAACACGAACCCCCCAAGGGTCTGTAGCCTTATCCAAATCGACCTGTAAAACTTCATTCAGTTTTTCGCGTTGACTAAGCATGTCATCAAGTTCATGAGAGCCAAGTACAGACCTCAACATGGTTTGAGCTAAAAGCGTTGTGGCAGAACGATAATCCTGAACCTCCAAGACAGCCAGCTTGGGCTCGAAAACATTGAAATAGACGACCGCATCTACGGATACAGGAACGTTATCACGCGTTATTATGTCTTGTTTAGGTACATCAATGGTAGTAGTACGCATATCCACAAAAATGGTTCTATCGATGCCCCAGGGAAGAATAACGTTTAACCCCGGTTCCAACACAGAAGCTAGCCTTCCAAATCGTAACAACACTGCGCGCTGATACTGGTTAACTACTCTGAGCGTAGAAGGCAAAGTAATAAGGAGTACAACAAAAAGGATGATCATACTAAACATGTCTGATCTCAATGCCCGCCAAAAACCCAATGCCGCCCAAACTACACTAAAAGCAGCAAGAACACCAAGCGTGCTCTTTTGTTTGGAAATATAAGCAAGCAATAGCCAAACAAGAAGCCAGATTAAACCGATTACCAATATAAATATACTAATCGTTCCCGCCATCAACACCTCTGGCATACTGTTGCCTCCTTCCTGGCTCTATAGCCAGAAGGCCCTCTCTTTTAAAAACAGAGGCTTCCTTAATGTTATTTTAGCAAAATTCCATTAAGTTGAGCTATGTTGTGACTGATATCACCTTTAAAAACGCCACTTCCGCTAACGAGCCACTCGGCTCCCGCATCCAAAACGCTTTTCGCTGTTTCCACGTTAATTCCGCCATCTACTTCCACTACATAGTTATAATTAAAAGCTTGTTTCCAGTTTTGCAACGTAGCAATTTTTTCAAGCGTTTCTGACAAGAATTGTTGGCCACCGAAGCCAGGATTAACACTCATAACCAACACCACATCCGCCAAATGCAAAATAGGCTTTATAAACTCCACTGGCGTTCCAGGATTCAAACTTACACCAGCTTTGCACCCGGTTTCCCTTATTTGCTGCATTAACCTGTGAATGTGGTTGGTAGCTTCTATATGAACAGTGAGAATGTCGGCCCCCGCCTTTTTAAAGGCCATTACATATTGTTCAGGGTTAGCAATCATTAAATGAACATCGAGTATAAAATCACTATGCTTACTTAAACTTTCTACTATCGGCACACCTAAAGAAATATTAGGAACAAAATTCCCATCCATGACATCCACATGTAAGGTATCAACCCCTAATTGCCTAAGTTCCAAGAGCTGATCTTTGAGACACCAAAAATCCGCAGATAAAAGCGACGGAATAATTTTTTTCATTTTTTTGCCTCCTCTTGCTGTTTTGTAAGAAAATAGCAATACGAATCATACCGAGATTGTGATATTTGACCTAAAGACACAGCCTTTTTTACAGCACATTGTGGCTCATGAAGGTGAAGGCAATCAGAATAATAGCAATCAGCAGACGCTTCTTCTATTTCAGGGAACAACTGTTGAACATCCCTTGGTCTCATGGCAGGCATCTCCAATAGAGCAAAACCCGGAGCATCCACAAACCACGTATTATCCATGTGCATAAGTTCCACCCACGTAGTGGTATGTTTACCCCTTCCAGCATGCGACACATCAGCAACACGTGCCTTTTCGTAACCCCAAAGAGCCTTTACTAAACTACTTTTGCCAACTCCAGATTGCCCGGTGAAAAGAACTGTTTTCCCTTGGATCATGCGTTTTAACTCCGATAGATCCTTATAGATTGAAGTAGATAGAACACGATAGCCTAAACGTTGATATAAATGCTCCCAAGGTTCCAGGAAACCATCAGCGTAAAGATCAGATTTATGAAATAAAACAACAGCATCCACATTATTCTGTCGCGCCAGACCTAAAGTAAGATCAAGATACTTGATATCGCATGCTGGGCTGATGAAAGAATGAACATACAATAGCAAATCAATATTAGCCACAGGAGGACGCAAAAAAACATTTTTCCTGCCAGCTACACGCTCAACCGAAGCAGTATTACCATCGGCAGGTAAAAACCATACACGGTCATTGACAAAAATACCACCATCGTTGAGGACCTTTCTTTTTACGAGCCCCGTATAGGTATTCCCTTCGTAAGAAAGGAGTACGTTATAGCGCTCCCTACGAAGTACGCGGCCCAAAAAGAAAGCCATCATTTAGGCGACCACACCTCTATATTAATAACAGTGCCCTCATAACGAAAAACACCACTCCGTGGCGATTGCGCTTTCACGATTTCAACCTGAGTATTAGACGTCGCGGTTCGAGTAATCTGTCCCACCTTCAGTCCTGCTGAAGTTATGGCGTTTTGTGCATTTTCTAATGTCAGGCCGATAAGCGCTGGAACACGAACCAGTTTTGGTATGCCCACCGTTAGGTTGACCACATCTCCTTCTACAGTCAAAGAACCTTCGGCAGGGTCCTGGTCTTTGACAACAAACCGGTCCCCTGTTTGCACCTCTGTTATAGAACCGATGCGAAGACCCAAGCTCTTTACCTTATCGATAGCATCTGCGCCAGATAAACCTATCAAATTAGGCAATTCTACCAATTTAAGCCCCTTTGAAACAATGAGCCGGACTTCTTGCCCAGAAGGTGCCAATATACCACCATCAGGCGTCTGAGCAATAACAACCCCCGGAGCAACGGTGGCATATTCATATTCCACAGAAGCGGCATATTTTTCTTTAGCAATTTCCTCAAGTGCTTGGTTAACCGTTAAGCCTGTCACAGACGGTACTCGTTGGACATTGTCAGCCCATGTGGGGACAACCATCAATAAACACAGTAAGCATATAATTGCTGTTAACTTATGGACCATTTTACGTCACTCCTTTTGGTGTGCACAAATACTCCCTGAGAAGACCACCCTCTTATAATAGGTTCTGCTTGCAGTAGTTCAATGTCTTGCACGTGCCAATCAGTAGTAATGTACTTTTGCACGATAGGGCTTAAGACGGATCCAAGGAGACTCGCTAAGATTAACGAGAGAATTAAATTGATCCATGAAAACAAACCGAAAATAATTGAAAAAACAATAAACAATATGGCAAATACTAAAGAGGTAACCACAGATGTTGTACCACAGCGTGGGTGTACAGCCAAGTTATGCTCTCCATTTAAAAGCCTTTGCTTAGCAACTTCTGCAGCTTGAGCTACGATGAATGGATCTCCTATACCTTGAACGAGGAATCCATTAGGGTAACTAATACCCGATAGTTTAACAGGCAACTCTTGTTCCAGCACATGTATGGTTGCATGTTCTAAGGCATGGTTTTTTCTTACTTCAGGATGAGCAATCATATAGTAAAGTTGCATAGGAGCATCCACAAGCGATGTCAAAGCTAAACCGAGAAAGCCAATGGGAAGTATTAAGAATCCTACAAATGATAGAAAAAACACTAATAATAAAAAATAAATTACTATCATAAATCTACAAATTCCTCCATCTCAAATGAAAAACGATATATCTCAGCACGCGGTAAGGCTCCCCTAACGCTTCGAACACAAAGTTTGGTGGTAACAGTTTTACCTCATCCGCCACCTCTGGTGAATATTTTACCAGTACAAGACGCGCTCTATTCAAAGCATCAGTAGAAAGGTTGTAGCTAACGTAATCTAAGATGAGGCCAAAAACTGCAAAGAAATAAGCCCCACGCGTTGAGCCAAAAATAAGTGCTCCAAATAGGCCCACGAGGAAAATCCATCGTAACACCGGTCTAATCCGGTAATAAATACGCCAAAAGCTGCTGCGAACCTGCAACGCCTCACCTATGCTCCTTGCGATAAGACTTAAATTCCAAGCATTGTTGTACATGAGCATGCGTTCTGGAAAATAGACAAAATCATTTTCCACGTTCATATAAGGTGAAACGATGTCTGGTCTCACTTTAAAACGGAATAAAGAATCCCAAGGCAAAAGTTTTGGAAAAACCTCACTGAGGCGTTCCTTTACGGGAACCACATTTCGCGATAGGTTATTGTATGTACCACTGTTAAACAGCACAATACCCAGATAATATACAAGCAATAATATGGGGGGAAGAACAACCAGCGGGTTAATCACCAAAAACGCCTTCTTTTTGTCTAATTCCTACCACAAATGATGAAGTTTCCTGCTTTTTTCTACCTTCTAACTGTAAAGAGAGTATTTCAAGAACACCATTACCAGTGCCTACAAAAAGTTGTTTGCCATACACAAGGAAGTGCCCAGGGATAAGGACTTTATCTAATGGCACTGCATTTTCACGTGCTTGGTAAACCTTCATTAACTTCCCATCATAAGTAGTCTTTGCACCCACATCAGCTAAAGCTCTTACCTGATTTGAAATAGCCGAGGCAGAACGGTGCCAATTTATCCATTCTTCATCAGCGTCAAATTTAGGGGCATAAGAAGCCTCACCACTTTGCGGCACACTAGAAGGGATCTCAAATTGTATTTTGCTAATAAACTGGTCGAGAAGCTTCATAGATAATTTTTGCAGTTTGTTCGTTAAAGAGAGGAAATCATCTTCAGGTTCAATGTTTAAGCGTTCTTGTAGGTAGATGTCACCTTCATCCATCTTAGATGCAACCTTTATCAAAGAAACACCAGTCACAGAGTCACCATTCCAGAGCGCTCTTCGAATGGGGTTAGGACCACGATATTTAGGAAGAAGAGAAGGATGGATATTCACCATGATTGGCCTCTCTAAAGAAAAAATGCTCTTTGGGATGAAGAAACCGAAGTCTACAACTACAGACAAGTAGAAATCCTGCATTTTATACCATTCGATAAAGTCACCTTTGAGCGTATTTACCTTGTACGTTGGTACACAGAGCTGTTCAGCAAGAGAAGCAGGTGGACAAGCTTTGATATGCAAGCCTCTACCAGCTACAGTATCACTCTTCGTGATCAACGTTACATCATGGCCGTCATTTACAAGGTGCTCCAAAATGGGGAGGCCAAAAGAACCAGAAGAGAAAAAAGCAATTTTCATTTTTCGTGTTCCTTCAAAAGGTCCACTACTCCAGGATAACGAAGCGCCAGTGGAAGCACTTCTATTCTATCCCAATCGGTTATTTTATCGATGAAAAGAATACCATCCAGATGATCTGTTTCATGTTGGACAACACGCGCTAACAACCCATCTAATTTCAGCGTCCGCTTTTCTCCCAACGCATCAGTAAACGATACCCTTATTTTTTTGAAACGCTCCACGGGTCCGTAAACGCCTGGTACTGATAAGCAACCCTCTATATCTTCATCCTTTTCTTTCCCCATAGGCTCCCATTGTGGATTGATCAAAACTTCTCTAAAATCGTCCAACTCTATGACGACGAAACGACGTGGCACACCGACTTGAGGGGCTGCCAAACCTACTCCTTCGACCTCATTTTCTTTCATCAGTGTGAACATATCTTCAAACAATTTCTTGTCTGCCTCACTGATATCCTTCATCTTCTTTGTTTTCATACGCAATATTTCATCAGGAATAACTCTGATTTCCACTACAAATATCCTCCTAAAAATGTCATCTTAGTAATTAACGGCACCACGATGCCAAGCAAGAAACCCGCACCTACTTGTTTAGGTGTGTGAACATTTATCTTTACACGAGACCATCCTATGATTAAGCTAATCGCGAAGAAAATCAAACTCCACCAATTTGCACTGACCATGAAGAACATCGTTGCCATGGCGGAAGATGCAAACGTATGGAAAGAAATCTTCCAAAATGCATTTATTACACCACATATGCCTAAACCAACACCCATAGACGACGTGATAAAAATGATCCATTTAGGCGCCCAGTTTTGTCTGCCAAAGATAGCCGCAGCCAAGAAATAAGCCAACATAGAAGCGACATAAGGCAGTGAACGAATCTCTCTCTCTACCAAATCCTTTGTCCGAATGAATTGCCGATTGCGAGCAATGGCAAAGGTTACAGCAGAAACAAGACCAACAGTGGCAAAAAATATCGCCAAAGCGAGAAGAATATGTTCCAGAGCAAGCCCTTTTACCCACATAAGGAGAACGAACAAGAACGTCCCCCAGATCATAGGATTGCCAATATCAGAAATGGTCTGAGCCAATGTTTGTCTTAGATTTGTTCTTTCTTCCATCCGTCTTTATTTTACCCGATTCCAAACGATTTATAAGCATGGCCATTTCTTGGTATTATATGTTTAATCATGCACAAAAGGGGTGATCAAATGAAGTCCTACGTGCAGTTCGAAAAAGAACTTTCTGCTGAATTCAGAGAAAAACTTGCAAAAACAGAAACAGTGGTAGAAGTTGGAGATGTTTTTTCCCAAACAGCACAAAAATTTTTGAAAAAGATATTGCCCGATATAACGTTAAAACCTACACTGCAGATAAAATTCGAACCTACGTCTCCACCCTACTATGTAATACCACAAGAGTTAAAAACTGGGCAATTAAAGGAACTTCTTGATGATAGCGACTTCCCTGCCATTCTTGAACGCTTTGCCACCGCTTGTTATAATAGGCGTTTGCACCTCGAAGAAATAGAAAAAACCAAAACATCTAAGAGGCCACCTGGATCACCTAATACTTAACATTTAGGTAAGCTCTTGTTAATACGTAATTATTATTTTATAATTGAACGATGAATCTGACATGGTGGCTTCTGATCATTTTTGGTGCCATCGTAATTTTATTGGATAAACTTGATTTGTATCTGCTTTTTTGATTGCATCGGTTTTTTTGGGAATTGTGGGACACCTATCTTTTGCACAAATTGTGCAACAATTCTTCGGAAGTTTATTGGCAGAAAAAACTATTGCCGTCTTGCTCACACTCTATCTCATGTCACTATATGAAGTCTTCTTGCGGAGAAGTGGTGCATTAACAAGACTCACCCAAAACTTCATAAAACTTTTAGGAGATTATAGATTAACAAGCGCTGTTATGCCTGCGGTAATGGGTCTATTGCCATCACCGGGAGGCGCACGTTTTTCTGCACCATTGGTGGCAGAAACTCTTGCTCATTCCAATGTACCAGATCAAGAAAAAGCCTTTATAAACTTTTGGTTCAGGCATATATGGGAACCCATACTGCCTGTTTACCCTGGTACACTCATGGCAGCAATGCTAATAGGGATTAGCCCTGGCTCCATGGCGCAACTGAATTGGTATATACCCATAATCATGATTGTCATTGGCTGGTTATTAGTATTTGGTTTTTCTATGCCATCAATAAGATTTCAAAAACCGAATTGGATAGAAATTCTTTTGGATTTGGGACCATTACTGGCTGTAATCGTCGCTGGGGTTCTTATAAAATCTGATTTTACCGTTCCTACAGCAATTCTTTTAGCATGTCTGTTCATTTACCTGCGTCAGTACAAGCACCTACCATCTATGATTAGTCTTACGAAGGAAGCATTAAAATGGAAAATGTTAGCAGTTATTCCGGCTGTCTATTTCTTCGCTGCCGTCCTCACTGCTACAGGCGGAGATAAAGCAGTTGCATCCAGTTTGGCAGCCATGCACCTTCCTAACATAATATTCTTTATTGTTCTCCCCTTTGCCATATCATTAATAACTGGTCTTACTCAAGCTGGAGTAGGTACAGCTTTGCCTCTACTCATGGGGCTAACCACACCTTCCAATCGCGTAGCCATGCTGAATTTAGCATTTGTTTTTGCTTTTGCAGGCGTCATGGCAAGTCCAACACATTTATGTCTAATTCTGTCCAGAGACTACTTCCAAGCAAAAGCAGGAGCCCTATACAACAAACTCATTATGGCAGTTACTGTAGTAAGCATATTTCCCATCATCTTTATATTGTTCTGAATGCTAATATTTAAGATGTAAATACTTTTTGGGAGGTGTAATTGTGAAAGTAATCATTACCAATGCAAAGGTTTACACTGTTTCCCACGGCGTCATTGAAAACGGAAGCGTTTTAGTCGAGAACGGCAAGATCGTGCAAGTTTCCGCCGGACCTATTCAAAGTGACGGCGCTCACATTGTTGATGCCAAAGGACTACTACTGATGCCTGGTTTCGTCGATGCTCATACACATGTAGGCATTTCTGAAGAAGGCATCGGGTGGGAAGGCGAAGATTATAATGAGTGGGTTGAACCCGTCACACCCTATTTAAGAGCCATTGATGGAATAAACCCACGTGAACAGGGTGTAAGAGATGCATTAGAGGGTGGTATCACTACTGTTTGCGCAGCACCTGGTTCAGCCAATGTCATAGGTGGGACAGCATGTGTTTATAAAACTTTTGGTGACACCATAGATAAAATGGTCATAAAAGACCCCGTCGCACTTAAAGCAGCTACTGGAGAAAACCCAAAGCGCGTTTATAGAGACATGAGAAAATCACCTGTAACCCGTATGGCCACTGCATCCCTTATGAGACAAGCGCTAATAAAAGCACGAACCTATATGGAAAAGAAAGAACGTTATGCTTCCGAACCTGATAAGCAACCAGATTACGACTTAGGGATGGAACACATCTGTATGGTCCTCCGTAAGGAAATACCGATGAAGATCCATGCACACCGTGCAGACGACATACTTACAGCTATAAGAATTGCTAAAGAATTCGATATCAATATCACCATTGATCATTGTACAGAAGGCCACCTAATACCAGAACAGATAGCAGAGTCAAAATTCCCCTGTATCGTGGGACCCAATCTTACAAACAGAAGTAAAGTAGAACTCATGAACAAGAGTTTTGAAACACCTGCTGTGTTGTACCAGCATGGAGTACTATTCGCTATTATGACAGATCATCCGGTTATTCCCATACAGTTCTTACCTTTAGCTGTAAGCCTTGCAGTAAAATATGGTTTACCCTACGAAGAAGGTATAAAGGCCATAACAATAAATGCTGCAAGAATATTGGGCCTCGATAACAGAATCGGCTCCATAGATGCTGGCAAAGATGCGGATTTAGTACTGTGGGATGGAGACCCATTGAGTGTCGATGGCAAACCTCAAATGGTCATGGTCAACGGAGAAATTGCTCTTAACAAAATATAAATCGTATCAATAAAAAAAGGGCGGTGGGGGTAACCGCCCTTTGTAGGTGTGGTGAGGAAAGGAGGTGGGTGAGATGCCAGGGGTAAGCATCTCACAGGGAGGCTTACTTTTGGAAGATCATGTCTTCCGTTCTTCGTTATGTATAATACCGTGAACAGCCGAATTTTATTCTTAAATAAATGTTAAGCACATTAGTATTTACTTTCATTATGTATAAAACAGAGCCCATGTTGGTAAATAAGAAAGAAGAAAAGGGACTAAGTAGATGCAGGAGGTGCAATTATGGCCAAGATCATAGGTATAGACTTGGGAACATCGAACTCATGTGCCGCAGTTATGCTGGGCGGAAAACCTACTATCATTCCATCTGCGGAAGGAACTACCATGTACGGCAAAACAGTGCCATCAGTAGTGGCTTTTACCAAAGACGGACAAATACTGGTAGGCGAACCCGCGCGAAGGCAAGCGGCTATGAACCCAGAAGGTACTATTACTGGTATAAAGAGAAAAATGGGAACACGAGAAACGATACAATGTTTTGGAAAAACATATACACCAGAACAAATATCAGCGTTTATTTTGCAAAAAATCAAAAAAGATGCTGAAGCGTTCCTTGGTGAACCAGTGAGTCAGGCGGTAATTACCGTACCAGCGTATTTTAACGATGCCCAGAGGCAAGCAACCAAAGATGCAGGTGCTATAGCAGGTCTGGAAGTAGTAAGGCTCATAAATGAACCAACAGCGGCAGCATTTGCATACGGCCTTGATAAAGCTGAGCAAGAAATGAAAATTATGGTTTACGATTTTGGTGGCGGTACGTTGGATGTCACCATAATGGATTTTGGACACGGCGTGTTCCAAGTTGTTTCCACAAGTGGTGATACTCAACTTGGTGGTCGTGATATGGATAAAGTCCTTATGGATTACGTTTTGGAAGAATTCCAAAGAGAAAGTGGTATAGATTTACGCAGCGATCGAATGGCAATGATAAGGGTGAATGAAGCTGTAGAAAAAGCAAAAATCGAGCTTTCCTCTGTTCTTGAAACAGATATTTCCCTACCCTTCATCGCCATGAAAGATGGACAGCCTGTTCACCTTCAGATGAAAGTGACCAGAGCAAAACTGGAACAGCTTGTCAGGCCGATAGTAGAGAAAACAGCAACTCCTATTGAGCAGGCGTTAAAAGATGCGCAACTCACACCCAATGACATAGACAAAATCATATTAATTGGTGGTCCTACCAGAATGCCCATCGTGAGAGATTTCGTGGAGCAGTTCATGAATAAACCGGTGGAACGAGGTATAGACCCCATGGAAGCGGTAGCAATGGGAGCTGCCATACAGGCTGGCATCATCGAAGGCACAGTAAAAGACATCGTGTTGGTTGATGTAACGCCCCTTTCTCTCGGTGTAGAAACAGTAGGCGGTATTATGACCGTTCTTATCCCAAGGAATACACCAGTACCGGTGACGAAATCTGAGATATTCACTACAGCAACCGATTACCAGACCAGCGTTCAGGTACATGTACTCCAAGGTGAAAGGCCATTAGCTCAAGACAACCTGTCCCTGGGAGAGTTTGTCCTAGATGGCATACCACCAGCGCCTAGAGGTATACCACAAATTGAAGTAACGTTCAGCATCGATGCTAACGGTATTTTGAACGTCACTGCAAAGGATAAGGCATCAGGGAAGAGTCAACAAATAACAATTACTAACAGCACAAGACTTTCTGAAGATGAAATTGAACGGATGCGTAAAGAAGCAGAAATGTATGCTGAGGAAGATAAGAAGAAAAAAGACGAAATAGAAACGCGCAACCAAGCAGACACTTATGTTTTTCAAGCACGGAAACTTTTAAAAGAGAATGAGGGGAAACTCCCCGAGGACATTACAAAAGAGATAACGGAAAAGACAGATAACTTGGAAAAAGCGTTGCGCGATAATGAACCTGTGGATCAGCTAAAACAATTAATGGAAGATGTATTGACTGCTATGGGAAAAGCAGGCTCTTACTTATATCAGAGCAACCCTGGTCAACAGCCTGGTCCAAATAACCCGGGTGATGGTACAGAGGGAGAAGGTCCTCAAGGAGATATCCACTAATGAAGGATTATTACGAAATTCTTGGCGTGCCAGAGGATGCTTCGGTTGATGATATAAAGAGAAAATATAGAGAACTCGTAAAACAGTTTCACCCTGATTTGAACAAGGGTGACGAAGAAGCAGCAAAGCGTATGGCTGAAATCAACGAAGCATATCAGGTACTCACAGACCCGAAAAAACGTGCAGAGTACGACGCCATGAGAAAAGGCGGAGTGAATTTCGGCTCTGGTTCTGATTATTACAGGCCTGGACAAGGATTCGATTTCTTTGACTCTATCTTCCGTGATTTCTTCACCGATTTTCCATTCGGCTCCACTATATTCAATAGGAATACAGCAACTCAAGCAAAACCCAAAGGTTCTGATATCAACTTAGAAGTAACTCTTTCCCTAAAAGATGTGATCACAGGAACTACGAAGTCCTTGCAATTTTCAAGAGCCGAATTGTGTGAAGATTGCCATGGAACGGGAGCAAAAGACGGACGAGTCAAAACTTGTGACCGATGTCACGGCACGGGAGTTATAGAAAATAGGCAAACGACACCCTTCGGGGTGTTCGTGAGCCAAACCGAATGTCCTGTTTGCCATGGTACGGGAAAAGTTCCTGAAGAAACATGTCCCACCTGCCGTGGTGCGGGCGTTGTAAGAAAACAACGAACACTTGGTCTGCAAATTCCCCCAGGTGTGGACAACAACGACGTAATCACACTCAAAGGGCAAGGGAATGCTGTAAAAGATGGCGTAAGCGGCGACATAAATGTGACTATTAAAGTACTTATTCCTCAAGGCTGGCGCAGGAAAGGAACACATCTGTATACGGAAGTGCATGTGCCTTATTATCATGCCATTTTAGGCGGCAAAGTAAAAGTAAATACCGCTACTGGTGAAGAGAAAGAACTATTACTTGAGGCAGGTACTCAACCAGATCAGGAGTACATACTGGCAAATGAAGGGGTACCAGATAAGAATGGTCGTTATAGAGGCGACTTGCATGTAACGATAAAAGTGGACATGCCGTCCAAGCTTACACCACAGGAGCGAAAGTATTTGGAAGAAATAAAGAAGTTACACGAAAACGATAATAACAAAAAGAAATTTGGCTTTTTTAATTAAAGAGAGGCGCCACCAATTGAGGTGGCGCCTCTCTTTAAACCCTTACTGGAAGTTTCTTATTATTTAGATTCATCTTCCATATCTTCTTCAATTTCTATTGCTTCTTCACTAATCATGTCTTCGGCTTTTTTTGTAAGCTCAGCAGCTTTATCCTTTAACTCCTGAGCTTTCTCTAAAGTTTTCTTTCTTAAATCAGATGTTTTTTCCTTTACTACTCCACGCATTTCTGCACCGGACATAGGCGCCATCAATAAACCGCAGGTGGCACCTATAAGAATGCCAGCCGCGAACACACTTGCTACTCTGATTACATCACGCATATCATCCATAATTTTCCCTCCTTTTCGTTCTTTCTTCTTGGTAGAAACATGGTTACTCTTCACGCTATTTTTCCTCTTCTTCGTCTTCTTCACATTCACACGACTCTTCCATGTCTTCGTCGCACCAAGGGCATCCATTTTCCATCTTGAAATGAGCAATATGTACCAACGTACCGCCTACCAAGGCTCCAATCAATCCACCGAGGAGCATACCACCAAGGAAGGAACCGATTCCAACTGCCGCGCCCTTTCTTAAAACGGCGCCTTCTTCATTACTACCTTTTAACAACATTATTTGACACCCCCTTTTCCATTATTTTACCTGTTTTCCCTTGCCTTTATTCCTACTCACAAGAGATATAACCGAAGGAAGCGTTCTTAGGACTACATTTGTCCAATTGGGCTTTACCACATAGGGCAAAACAGCAGTCAACTGCTTCAAATCACCAGTCATGTTTTTTAGTTGGTCTGTAGTTTCCGTAACATTCCTGAGAATTTCAGGTACTTCCGTTGCAGCGCTATTAGTGATCTTTTTAACATCCTGCTGTAAATCGCCCACTGCATCTTTTATTTCGCCACCATACTTCTGAATAGCTCTTAATATTAGCACCATGAATACTATGATGCCTACAGCAAACACCCAAAGTGGAAAAGCGATGAAAAACACCTGCCAGTTTGTCATGACATGCCTCCCCTCTTAAAACAAACCCGCCGTGCCGTACAGGGCCAGAAAGCTGCGTCCCTGTCACACAGGTGGGCGCTTCCCTTCCACCTCCTGGAAGGGAGATGGAATTCGAGCTCCCAAGACGCACTTGTTGGATGCACTTCTGCCCCTATTTACGCACACGGCAGGCTAACCTAATTATAACATGATGAATTAAATTCTCAAGATTACGCTTTCTTTGTTCATAAATTTGCTAACGACTAACGCCAAAATTATAGCAACCACAACATCTATCAAGAACGCCATACCTATAAGCGGCCAAACGACGTTCCCAATAATGACATTATATGTAACAGCCGAAGCATTAACGATGGGGACGAAATATAACCACGTAGGCATTGCTGTGGCATTAGTAAGAGAAGGAATAAGAACGAATATGAAAGGCAATATGACCATACCCATTTGTCCCAGATACAGTTGTGCTTCTCGCATATTCCTGCTGTAAATAGAAATAATGAATTGCAAAGCGGCACCTGTTAAAGAAAGTAATATGGCTCCTATAACCATTGCCCATATGCCTGACCCCCAGATGCTTAGGGCAGACGTACCAGCAGTCACACCTAAACCCAAGTCAAAATTCGTCAATGCATAAGTATAGGAAAAGGTAAACGACAGTAGAGTTATCAATGTACCTATGCTGTTCAAAACAGCTAAAGCAAGCCACTTACCCATAGCAATGTGAAAACGTGAAACAGGCGTAGCTAATAAACTTTCAAGTGTTCCTCTTTCCTTTTCACCGGCCCCGATATCTGTGCCAAGATAAACATTACCTACAAAACCACTGCTCAGCATGACTAAAGATACAATATAAGCTAACATGAACTTTAAGAACGCATTGGGTTCTCCTACTTGCTTGCTTTGAACGACAACTAAAGAAAACACATCATCTTTTATGCCTTTAGTGGCAAGATACTGCTTTATTCGAAGCTCACGATAGCTCGGTAGAATGCCATTAACATAACTTGCAGCGTTTTCTCCTTTGCTTCCAGAAGCGAAGGATGTAACCACTGTAATCTGAGAATGAGAGCTTGTTTGTTCTTCAACTACACCTACGTCAGCCTTCTTTTGCAGAACCATGTCGCTAACGTCTTTGGAATCGATCACTTTTAAGTTTGCATTGGCAAGGAAAGAACGGAGTTCTTCACTACCTTGAAACGCTACCGTGTAGCCACTTTTTGTCTCTTGCTTTACCGATTGCCCTTCGAAATAGAATATTCCAAGCACGATAGCAGGCACAAGTACCGCTGGTAACAATACACTCATGATAAGTGTTCGGCGATCTCTGAAAGCTTCTTTTATTTCCTTCCTCATTACAGCAAAAATGGATTTCATTGCTTCACCACCTTCATGAATGCCTCTTCCAGCGAATTGCTTTGCGTACGTTGCTTTAGCTCTTCTGGGCTTCCTTCTGCCACGATGGAGCCAAGATTAATGATGTAAACATAGTCGCATAAAAGCTCCGCTTCATTCATCAAATGCGTACTAAAGAGAACTGTTTTACCACTGTCCCTTTGTTGTTTCACAAATGTGCGGACAGCCAATGTGCTGGGAACATCAAGGCCCGCAGTAGGCTCATCTAATATGAGAACAGGAGGATCATGAATAACTGCACGCACCAAATTGAGCTTTTGAGCCATGCCTTTTGAATAAGTCCCTGCTTGCCTTTTTCCGTAATCAATTTCCAGCAATTTATAAAGCACTTCCATTCTCTTGTACGCTTCCGGTCTTGACACGCCAGCGAGGTCTGCAAAATAGAGCACGTTTTCGTCGCCAGTGAGCCTACGGTATAAACCCGTGTTCTCTAATACCACTCCAAGAGAAGAACGTACTTTGGAAGCATCTTTCACTACGTCAAAACCGTTCACCTTGGCGCTCCCACTTATAGGTTTGAGAATTGTACTAAGAATCCTTATAGTAGTCGTCTTGCCAGCGCCATTAGGACCCAAAAGTCCTGTAACCTGACCACTTTTGCAATTAAAAGATACGCCTTTTAACGCCTCAACATTCCCGAAATGTTTTTGAAGATTCTGAACTTCGATCAATTCAAAGCCTCCTTTTCCTCCGCTCATCCATTGTTACGTGACAATTATATCGCTAATATCGCCTTTCACGTTTTTTATAGGCAAATAGGCTTAACAATCACACATTATGTCTGTGTACAAAACGAGAGATTAGAAATAATACAGAAAGAAACAAAACCATCAAAGGCGATACAGGTAGGTTCCAAAAGAACGCAGAGGCTAATGCAAGTAAACCGGACAAACCGATAATAATGGTAGATATTTTCCATGACGTATGATAAGAATCGGTTAATTGCAGTGACACAGCGCCCGGTAAAACCAAAAGTGCTTCAACCATAAGTGTGCCTACTGCTCTTATGGTCACCGTTATATAAAATGCCAGTAGTACGGAAATGATGAGCCTGATAGAACCCGCTGCTATTCCAGAAACAGAAGCATATTCTTCGTCAAAGGTTGTGCTGAGTATGTCCCAGTATCGGGAAAAGAAAAAGACAGCAATGGCCGCTGTACCTATGGCAGTAAGAGCCAAATCTGTAATATCTACACCAACCATAGAACCGAAGAGCAATCCCATAACAGTAGAAACTTGCTCAGGAATAAAATACGATAAAATCAAGCCTAAAGCTAATATAAACGTAAATGCGACTATCACTGAATTAGAGCTGGAAACGCGTTTCCCTTCTATTCTTTGAGACAACAAAGCTACAACCATACCTGTTGCTACCATCCACAACCAAGGCATGCCAAAAATAGCACCGAGTACCCCTCCAGTAAAGGCAGCATGTCCAATTCCTGTACCCAGTACACCCAAATCGCGTAAGTTTACCAATATGGTGAGTAGCCCAAGTCCTAACGACAGCATCAAAACCTCAACCAATGCTCTTTGCATGAATGTATAACTAAGCATGATCTCTTAGCTCCCAGCTATCAAAGTTAATAATCAGACATTTATCTACTACTCTTCGAACCCCTTCCAAGTCATGTGAAACAATAATAAATGCTTTACCATGCTTCTTTCCTTCATCCAATATGCTGTAGAACGCGTCAGTGAAAGCAGGATCTAAATTGGAAGTCGGCTCATCCATGATAGTAAGCAGAGGCTCATTAACGAGTGCTCTAGCTATAAGAAGTCTTTGTAGCTGTCCTCCTGATAGTTTTCTCAGGGGAACGTACATGTCATTAAATCCAAAGCGTGATAACACCGATTGTATTCGTGTATCGGCTTCTTCAACTGTCATCATACCTGAGCGCATTTGGGTCAAAAGCGACATATAAACCACATCCCGAAGTGTTACAGGAAAAGACAAGTCCACTGCAGCACGTTGAGGAACATAACTAAGCAAAATCCTCTGATCTGCTCGAAGTGCACGTACAGCCGAACCTAAAAAACTTACAGAACCTTCCAAAGGCATTTGAATACCAAGAATCGTACGAACCAGTGTACTTTTACCGGCTCCGTTTGGGCCTATAATGCCTAAAGACTGCCCACGGGTTATTTGAAAGGAAATCCTACTTATTAAAGGCTTGTCATAACCGACAGTCAGATTATCAACGGAAAGCAGTGTCTGTTCATTTACTTTCATCTTTTAATAACATCCATCAGTTTACTTATGTTTTGTTCCATTATAGACGTATATGTGCCAGTAGCCAATTCCATCAAATCAAAGTACACAGAAGGTAGCTTCAACTGCTGTTTTAACACCTCAGCCGTCTTAGACTCCTCATTAGGATTTAGAAGAAGGATGCAGGAACGTTGTGTCGCAACAACGCGGGAAAGAGCAGCTAATTTACGTGGTGATATTTCAACTTCTCCTATTTCTAAGGTACCTGCTATGTTCCACGAGTAATCTTCTTGGACAATGGCAAAAGCAGGGTGCTGCGTGATGAAACATGAACCTGAAAATGTATGGAACACTGCATCGAAGGAATACAATTGCGTTAAGAAACGTTTTGCATTAGCGCTATGCTCTTTCTTGTTTTCAGGAAAATAATCATCCAAGAATGACTCAATAGAGGGAACCCATTCTATGACACGCTTAGGAGAAAGCCACAAATGAGGGTCCTTAGTATTTGCTGGCAATAGGAACAACAATGGCTTGTGAAATGATTCAACGATCTTCCTGTCCGATGATGCTCCTAATGAAATAATAGCCACAGACTGTTCAAGAGCCTTTGATAATGATGCTGTTACTTCCAAAAAATGTGGATCTCCCGCTAAAGGCGTGGCATTTACAATTTCATCTTTGGAAGCAATTTCACTGACAATGGCATAAGCGGGACCTCCTACTATAGCTATTCGATTGTTTGAAGGTGGAGCCGCACAAGAACACAATAGCACAGAAGTAAGAAAAAAAGCCAACAAGCGTATAAAAGCAAATCTCTTCCCTCCCATAACTTATATAATGTTAACATGGGTAGTTTTGACGATTTATATGGTCAACTATTATCCTTCTTAAACAACATTATGACTAGAGGGTTTTACGTACTCTTAGCCATATTGTTTTTTATATTGGTTCAACGCATCACCGTTGCTTTGATAAAAAGCTCGAAAGTAAAATTACAAGCACATCCAAGCATTTCAGGTATAACCATTAGTTTCTGGCTATCGTTCTTTTATTATGTTGTGGTAATCATAGCTTTTTTGGGTGCACTTAGAATTGCAGGTATGTCTTACACGTCAATATTGGCAGGCGTAAGTATAACAGGTCTGGTAGTTGGATTAGCAACACAGAACATATTGGCTAATCTATTCGCTGGAATGATGATATTAGCTCAGAAGCCATTTGATATCGGTGACTGGGTCACAATCAATAACTTTTCAGGCTCTGTGAAAGCCATAAACGTACTTACCACAAACATCGAAACATTAGAAAGAACCGAAATTACCATACCTAATAAGTTGCTTGTGGAAGGGCCCATCATTAACAACACCAGAAGCGCAAATAGGCTTTGGAATTTTTCCTTCTACATCGATTGTCCGCAAAAATATCTTATTATTAAAGAGAAGCTTTTGCAGATGCTGAGGGAGGATAAAAGGGTTGTGGAAGAACCAACAGTCTTTGTAGAATTGTCTCAAAGTGGTGTAAAGGTAACCGTGCGCGCCGCTGTCAAAACTTCTGATATTGTTTCTTTCGGTTTCTCCATGCAGGAATCAATCCTATCTCTTCTTAACGAAGAAGGATGCCATCCGCTTTCAGTAGCGGAAATACGACTGGGGGGCGAGAACATTGAGCATAAACATTGATAGTAGCGAAATAAGGAAAGATGGCATAATTGTTCGTTGCGGAGAGAACGGCATAGAGTTATGTGTGGAAGACAGTGCGACGAGCCCTAATAAGGTTTTAAACGTCTTAAGAGAGATGCGAATACCAGTAGAAAAACTGGATCTAATCATTGATGCCATAAAAAATGCAGGTACTTGGGTACCTGTGAGCAAAGAATTGGTTCCACCTGATTTGGCTTTGGAAATATCCTCTGATGAAATGGAAGCTTACGCCACTTATCTACCAGGTTTTTGTTCTTACCAAATGACAAAGCAAGACATTTTGAAGATACTAAAAGATAAGGGTATAGTCATACAAGATGAAAGCGTTATAGAAACACTTTTGAAGTTACCCTTTGAAAAAGTGCTCATAGCTAAAGGAGAACCTCCTATAGACGGCACGGATGCTTCATTAGAATGGTCATATCAAAAACCCATAAACATGGTAACTGATCAAGAACAACACGTTGATTTTAAGGAACTTGTTTCAAAATGGGATTACGTATCTGCCGGAACGGTGCTCGTAGAAAAAATCCCTGCAGAAAAAGGAAAAGCAGGCATTACCGTGAAAGGACGCATTCTACCCGCTAAAGATGGTAGAGACATAGATTTAAGAAAACTGGCGGGAAAAAACACCTCAGTTAGCGAGGATGGGTTAAGAATTATTGCCAAGACGGATGGCATAGCTCAGAAAGAAGGAACCCGTATAAATGTTGTGTCTCAACTGATAATCTCAGGAGACATTGACTTTCATACGGGGAACGTAGAAGGAATGGTAGATGCTGTACAAATCACAGGTACCGTTAGAGAGGGTTTTAAAGTCATTGCAAAAAGCAGCATACAGGTCCACGGCGTTGTGGAAGGTTCTTACCTTGAAGCCGGACAAAATATAAAAATCGATGGCATTGTTGCAGGTAATAACAAGGCCACGTTAAAAGCAGGCAATTCTGTCATGGCAAGGCAAATAATAAAAGCAAAAGTGGAGGCGCCAATTGTCGTTGTAGAAAGTGGTATTTTGTTCAGCCAAGTAAGCTGTACAGATTTGTATCTTACCCATTCAAAAGGACGTATCTCTGGTTCTACCATAAACGCAGAAAGGAATATCGTTTCTGCAAATGTAGGCAATGACTTAGCTGAACGTGTTGTACTGCAAATAACAGGGCCCCAGGCCCTTGTTGAAGAATATGAGTACATTTCAAGAACACTCATGGAAAAGAGAAAAGAATACAATGAGCTGGACGATATGACAAAAAAATCACCTATGATGCTGAAGATGTATGAGGAAAAACTTGCAAGTTTAGCAGCCGAAATAGAGATACTCGATGACCGTGTAAAAACCCTGCTCACAGAAAAGCAAGAAGCGCTCAAAAGAGCAAAGATATTCATAAGAGACACTGTATACCCCAATGTGGAAATAAGATTCGGTTCCAGCGTTTATTTAGTAAAAAGTGAATTATCCTTCGTTACGTTCTTATTTGAAGACGGCGAAGTAAAATTTGTACCTTATATAAACCCGCCGCCGATTCCGAGGATAGCGAATTCCAGATGAAACGTTTATGCTTGGACATTGGCACACACAAGTTTGCCGCTATAGAGGTCGATGAGCAGAACAATATTGTAAATTACGCGTTAAAACAACACCAGTTTTCTATATTAAAAGATGGGCAAGTGGAAAACGTACCCATGGCAGCAAAGGAATTACGCTCATTTCTGGAAAAATACAACTTCGACTTGAATTTGCCAGCGTTAATAGCGGTAGCAGGTAAAAGCATGGTTGTGAAAACTGTTGAAGGACGAAAGCATGTTTTCTCCGACTTTGTCACGGAACATGATGTGGAAACGTTACTTGCTGAAATAACTGAAAAAGCTTCTCTGGAAGGATATTTACTGTCAGACTACGACATAGTTCAATGGACATTGGACGACATGGTCGTAGAAAACCCTATAGGCCGGCATGGGCAACTGCTAAAAGTCAAGGTTGTCTTACAGTTCTTTAGAAAAGACACTGTTCTTTCGCTTATAAATACAGTAAAAGAGGCAGGTCTGAACATAATAAGCATATACAGCGAAGCTGTAGCGAGCAAAGAAGCTTCTGTTAGACAAGAACTCAGATATTTCAATATAGCCTTGGTGGACATAGGAGCAGGCACATCTGATATAACAGTTTTTAAAGAAGGGCGTGTTTATAATTTCGCATCCATAAATATGGCTGGACAATTTATAACACAATATATAGCTCAAAAATTCATGGTGCCGCTGGATGTTGCAGAAAAGATAAAAGTGAAGCCGAGTAACGCAAAAAAAGTGAAAAATATTGTCGGAAAACAAATTTCCATAGACGTGGCTAAAGTCAACGATGCCATATCTGAAGCAGCGTCCACTTTAGCCGTAAACTTAGCAGAGCAAATACTGAAAGCAAACGATGACAAATCGCCTTCTGCCGTGGCACTAGTGGGTGGTGGTTCTCTTACACCAAAACTGGATGAGTTTCTTGCACAAGCCTTAGATATTTCCCCAGAAATGGTTCATGTGGCCAAATTGGAAGCCAAGGGAGAGCTTAGCAAACCTACGTGGGCTGTTGCTTTAGGACTCGCATACCTTGACGTAAAAAGAGATATAATCCGTATTTCTTTGAATGGTAGTTCCATCTTTTTCCTCAACACGGAACATCCGACAGTTCAATCGGCATTAGCACGTTCAGGCTTAAACATAGAACAACTCTTAAGTAGAAAACCAAAGGCCATAAACGTCCTCTTAGGAAATGATAATCAAGAAATCATACTTTATGAACAAAACGATGTAGTTCCTTACGTTAATGGCTCAAAAAGTAATTGGGAAACACCTCTACATGATGGAGATGTGTTAACGTTTCATACCACGGAACGAACGGTAAAAATTGACTTATACTGTATCGTTGAAGGTTCCATGCGGCAAAAAATAAACTTGTCATTGGTCGATGAAAATGGTCAGCCTGTTCTCGATCCAGAGGAAGGCCGTAATTACAGACTTTCACCTGCTACCAAGAGCGAATTGGAAAACATGCTATCTATAAAGGAACAAAGTTTTGTGCGACTAAAGGGACCCGAAATTATCGGTCCAGGGATACTCTACAAGAAAATAGATTATACTCTTGTAAATGTTACGGTGGACTCGTTAGAACCTATAAAGGTGCCAGTTGATGAAAGGGAAACCATTGCAGATCTGCTGGCATTTTTAATGGACAAGAGCCTTATACAGTCAAGAGCTCTACATATAAGTGATGGAAAAAGAGAGATAGGATTTTCAGAATTGGCTTCGAACTTTATAAATGTTTTTATTGTTTACGATAAAAGCCATGGGTAACAAGAGATAGGCCATATTTACTTGGATCAAAAATAATCTCGGAAGCGCCCACAAATAAAATTCCACCAGGTTTAAGTGCTTGCGAAAACTTAGCCCACAGATAATCGTGCCCGAAATAAATAACGACATTTCTACACAATATTAAATCCATTTCAGAGGCAGGAAATTCATCCTGTAAAAGATTATGCTGTTCAAACTGCACTTTCTTCTTGATAGAAGGATCGATTAAATAAAGGCCATCTTGCAAGGTAAAATACTTCATGTACTCTGCTGGAACATTCTTGATTTCGCTTGGTCCATAAACACCCTTTTTAGCTTTTTCTAAAGCCCCTTTGTCCATATCAGTTGCTCGTATGGGGGCAAACGGCAATCTATTTTCGGTTAGCAACATGGTTAACGTATAAGGCTCACACCCTATACTGCAACCCGCAGACCAAATGTTCAACTGTGTTTTATGGTCTGCTTTTAGAAGTGCAAGGAGGCGATCCCAAAATGGAGGGTCCCTGAAAAATTCTGTAACATTAATAGTCAATTTATCGAGAAAATCTTGGAACATGGCATCATTTTTTACGAGAATATCAGCAAGCTCCGCAGTTGTTGTGATTTTCTTTAAGCCCATAAAATAAGTAATTCTTCTCGTAAGTGTGCTTCTTGCATACCCGGACAAATCCAAATCTCTGGATTTTTTGAGCCTATCGATTACCTGCTCGACATCTATTTCCATGTACTAATGATACGCTCCACTACCTCTGGAAGCAACTCCAGATCTTCCACTGCATCCGCCAATCCATTTTTTGCTATTTCTCCAGGCATACCCCATACCACGGCAGTGTTTTCAGATTCCGCTATGACTTTGCCACCCATCTGCTTGATGATCTTGCTCCCTTCAAGACCATCTTTGCCCATACCCGTCAGTACAACCCCAAGGGTCTGACTTTTATAACTCTCACCCGCAGAAGCAAACAACAAATCCGCTGCAGGCTTAACGCCGTTCACAGGTGGGCCATCGATGATGTCAAGTTGGTTATCGCTCACAATACCGTGCTTACCACCAGTAACGATGTAAACCTTATTAGGTTGCAATTGGGTGCTTTCTACAGCTTCTATAACAGTCATATGGCAGGTGCGGTTAAGCTGTTCTGCTAAGCTTTTTGTAAAAACTGGTGGCATATGCTGTGCAATAACCATGGGTACGTTGATGCATTCGAACTTCGCTAAAAAACGTCTCAAAGCTTGGGGACCTCCGGTAGAAGATCCCACGACAATAATGCCATTAGCGATACCACCGCACTTAACGAAGGGTTTGGCTGTTAGAGGTGTTGAGGTGACGGTTCTATCCGTTTTCACCTGCGGTTGTTTGAGCTCTTTCACAGCATTAGACGATTCATGTTCTTCTAAAAATGTCCCAACCTTACTGAGAAGTTCAGCAGAAAACTGTTCCGCTAACATTCCACCCCAGCCGGGCTTTAGAATGAAATCAGCAGCGCCCTCAGACAGTGCCTGGACGGTAATATCTGCTCCTTCTTCGGCCAAACTCGAAAACAGAATAACCTTACCTTGAATGGAACTTTTTGCTTCATGAAGTATGTCCATTCCAGTTCCATCTGGAAGGATATAATCGAGAAGAATTACATCATAAGGATAAAACTTGATTTTGGAAATTGCCTCTTTTACTGTTGATGCCTCGTCACATATGACATTAAGATTTTTCTTCAGAATATCACAAACAAGTTGCCTAACAAACCTTGAATCTTCTACTATAAGCACTCTAGCCATAAAGGAACTCCTAACCACCTAAAATATTAGATAAACGTGTTCTTAGCTTTGTCCAGAACGAAGGACGATATGAACCGATATCATCACCATTTTTCAACAAATTCTTTGCCACAGATCGCACATAGAACATAAAATCATCAGCCTCATGCAAGTACTTTCCCAATTCCTGATAGCGAACCTTTTTTGATATTTCTGCATCATAGGGAATAGTTCCAAGTATTTCTATATCCCTGCTAAGAAAACGCTGGGCCATGGTTTTCAAAGACAATGCAAGCACAAAATCCGATTGTTGTCTTTTAACCATGTTTTCAATAGCATATATGTTTCCATCGTAACCTTCTTTATGAAGGGTCTTCACCAGTGCATAGGCATCGGTGATAGATGTTGCTTCTGGTGTGAAGACTACCACAACTTCATCTGCCGCCATATCGAACTGTATTACGCCGTTTCCTATTCCAGACCCAGTATCAATGATTACATAATTGTATTTTGCCAAACTGAGGTCCAGCTCACGCCACAGCTTTTCCGTATCACGCATACGCCAGAATGTCGCTTCATAAATACCGCTAACACCAGGCAAAAGGTCTAAATGTTCTTCTATATTAACAATAGCTCCGTCTACGTTGATGCGCCCTTTTACCACATCCCAAAGATTATATTCAACAGGTATACCTAAGGCAACGTTAAGGTTAGCAGTACCCAAATCAGCATCTACCAAAAGCACATCTTTTTTTGCACTGGATAACGCCATACCCAATCCCAGCGCAACTAACGTTTTGCCTACTCCGCCCTTTCCAGAAGAAACCGCAATTACACGCGTTTTCTTCATTTCATTGGAAGATATGTTCATCTTGTCATTATTCATAAAGCTAATCCAACCATGTTCATGACATCTTCAGTCGAGGGGAACAAAAGGTCATCAGGAACATTCTGGCCGTCGGTAAATGCGAGAACCTTCAAATTGGTTTCAGCCAAGAATTCAACGGCGCTATTTAAACTTTCTACTTCATCGGTTTTCGTAAGAATGAAATACTCCATATGAAAGATTTTCCCAAAGTACTCAAAAGCTTTTTGCATTTCCTCTTTCCTTAGGCCAGCATTCAAACAGAGAACTGGTACCCAATCAGCGATTTGGTCTAAATACATTTTCATCTCTGTTAATTTAGCAAGTTCACGTGGATTTCTGCCAACGGTGTCTACAAAGATGTAATGAGCATCCGGAAATTTTGTTAGCACCTTTTCCATCTGATGTGGGCGTCTTATTACTTCTACAGGCATATTCATTGCCTTGCCATAAAGTTTTATTTGCTCCACAGCTCCAGGACGAACAGTATCAATGGTAATAAAGCCTGAATTCGCATTCTTTTCCATCAATAGATAACCAGCAAGCTTGGCAGCCGTTGTCGTTTTTCCAACACCCGTGGGGCCAAGAAGAACAAACACTCTTGGAAAACTTCGGAACTTCACGTTCTCTGGTCTTACAAATTGTAGTTTATCGCTTAAGTATGTGCGAATACTTGATTTCCAATCATCATGAGGAATAGCTCGAGCCTTCAGTAAAAATTCTTTTGAAAATCCAGATTCTCTCGATAATTGCTCCAATTCATTATCTTTTACACCCAAAGATGTTACAGCTTCGTCTAAACGTTTTATCGCCTTTTCTAATGCACCGATACTGTCAACTTTTGACGGCGCCTCATTTTGATCTATACCCACAAGTATTTCATAGTACGACGGACCCACCACATACCTGCGTTTTTTTCGTATTTCTAATATCATCGCTTCAGTGCCGTACTGACGCTTAATCATATCTAAGGCACTTTGTATATCCGTATCATTTACCTTGATTACTTCCATTAAGCGCCAACACTTCCCACCACTACGTATTTGGTATCCATTATTTCATTATAAGATAAAACAACTATGTCTTTAAAACCCTGTCTACTAAGTAGTTCCCAAAGAATGCGTCTTATTCGGGGATGAGTAACCAGAATAGGATTCTCGGTGTAAGAACGAGCCAGGTCCCAGTTTTTCTTTATTTCATCCAATATTCTGCGTAAATTCTCTGTCGACAAAGCGAAACCAAATTCTGTTCCTGGCTGATAACTTTCTATTAAAGAACGTTCAATATCGGGTTTAAAAGTCACAATTTTGGTTGTTCCATTATCGCTCACCGATTCTAAGAAATAAGGTACACTCGCCTTACGTGCTTGCTCTGCTGCTTCTCTCAAATCTCTGTTTACACGCAGCGAATCGGTAATCAGTTCCATAATTCTAACCACATCTCTCACAGGCAATCTTTCCTGGAGTAAGTACCTAAAGACAAATTCCAGATCTCCAAGAGAAGCCACCTGCTGTAGTTCCTCCACAACAGCAGGATGCGAACGGTTTACGTAGTCCAAAATATCTTTCACGTTTTGCCGCGTTATGAGATCGGATAAATTGTTCCTGAGTACCTCACCTAAATGTGTAACAAGAATCGTTCCACAGTCGACAACAGTCAAATTGGCCGCTTCTGCTTTAAGCTTATCCCCAGGCGCGACCCATTTAGCATCTAAACCAAAAACCGGTTCTTTTGTATCAACACCGGAGATTTTATCTAAATCCGTTTGATCGCCCATGGCAAGCAGTAACCCCATTTCAAGATTGCCTTCTCCCATGGTAACCCCTCTTAGTTTTATACGATACTGTGTCGGTTTCAGGCTTAAATTATCATGAATTCTTACCCCGGGTATGGGAAAGCCGAACTCTTCAGAAAGGTTCTTTCTCAAAAGAGCAATACTATCGAGAATGTCTTGCCCGCTAGTCGTATCAAAAAGTGGAAGCAATTCGTAACCGAACTCCAACTCAATTGCATCTACTCCTATAAAACTCATCATCGCATCGGGCTCTGAAAACTGCTCAAATAAACGCTTCGGTTCTACCACGGCTGCAGATTCTGACGGTGCCGGAACCGCAGGAGCTCTTCCCGCCCATATAAGCAAAATGCCTAACGGAATGAGAAGCAATTTAGGGACTCCAGGCAAAAGAGAAGCAACGATGAGAACGATACCGAGAATCCTTATGAGGCTTGGAAAGGACATCAGCTCAGCTGTAATTTCATCGCCAAGCCGTTCTTCAGAAGAAACGCGAGCAACCAAGAGTGCTGCCGCCAAAGACAAAGCCAAGGACGAAATAGCTATTTGTAAGGCAACACCTATAGCGACTTCCAAATAATGCAAAAGTGCATCTGTAGCAGCCTGTCCGCTGAGCATACCCATTATCATTCCGCCTAAAGCATTCACAACAGCAGCTAAGGCAGATGCCATGGTCTCGCCACGAACAAAACGAGATGCACCGTCCATAGCTCCGAAGAAATCGGATTCCTTTCTTAAATTATCACGTTGCTTGCGTGCTTCTTCTGGAGTAACGAAACCTGCAGAAAGGTCAGCGTCAATGGCCATTTGTCTACCAGGCATAGCATCCAGTGTAAAACGTGCTGCAACTTCTGAGATACGCTGTTGACCACTGGTAATAACCATGTACTGAACGATAAGTAACACAACAAAAATAACAAGACCCACAACCCAGTTCCCTTGACCCATGATGAGTTTTCCAAAGGCAGTCGCTAAGGCACCGGGATTACCGTTAACCAATATGGCACGTGCACTGCTTATGATCAAGATGAGATGGAAGAACACTGCAAAAAGCATAAGTGTGGGGAAAGAAGAAAATTCTGTAGCTGAGCGTGTATATAGAGAGATCATCAACACAAGTAAAGAGAAAACTAAGTTTATGGCAAACAAAACATCCAATACCACGGATGGTACCGGAATCATAAGCATGAAAATGCCTACTACAACAAAAACAATTGTGTACATTCCTTTCATACTTTTTTCTTCCTTTTCATGACTTCAACTAAAACAGCCGCTACAGCCTTGTAAAGATCAGGCGTAATGTAATCGCCAACCTCCACTTTTCTAAACAACGTTCTTGCAAGCTCTGGTCTCGGCACTATAGGTACATTATACTTGCGAGCCTCTTCTTTTATACGTTGTGCAAACCAACCAGCGCCCTTTGCAACTACTTCTGGAGCAGGCATGTTCTTCTCATAA
The DNA here is from genome assembly GCF_000378005.1 of Coprothermobacter platensis DSM 11748. Classification (GTDB taxonomy): domain Bacteria; phylum Coprothermobacterota; class Coprothermobacteria; order Coprothermobacterales; family Coprothermobacteraceae; genus Coprothermobacter; species Coprothermobacter platensis. The sequence goes on along the minus strand of NZ_KB899040.1, from coordinate 193,799 downwards.
CGTAGAGCAACAGCATACTCAGTCGGGTTTGTAACCACCACTGTTGCCTTCTTTACATCGTTTAATGATCTTCTCATGGCATATTGTCTCATTTTAGAACGAATTCTTGATTTAACAGTAGGATCGCCTTCCATACTTTTCATTTCTTCTTTTACTTCTTCTTTTGTCATCTTAAGTTGGTTCCACCATCGTCTTCTTTGAAAAACGTAATCCAGTGCTCCTATTCCTACGTAAACAGCTACCAAGTAAAGCAGTATATCCGTGGAAATAACAGCACAAAGGTTCAAGAACTGGACAGGGTCCTCTGTGCCAGACATGACACCCACCAATTTATCCTTAACAAGAAAGTATGCTACGACAGAAAGCAAAATCACTTTGAGAAGTCCTATGCCCAACTGCTCAAGACCTTGCAAAGAAAAAATACGTTTAATATTCTGCATGGGGTTAAGACCATCCAAGCGCGGAGCCATACGTTTCGGGTATGTTCTCAAACCTGTGGTTACCATGGTCGTAAGTAAAACTCCAATGAGTGGTACAAGCATTACTGGAATGGCACCCATCAAGGACGATGCAAGAGCATGCAACAATGTATCTTGAGAAACACTATCCAAAACAGAGAAAAACATCCTGTCCCAGGCTGCAATAAAATTAGGGTAATACATGCGCAAAAGAACAACGAAAACTAAAGTACCTACAGCACCGCTTAGCTCAGGGCTCTGAGGTACATTGCCCTCCTGAATGGCCTTCTCCAAACGTCTTGGACTCGGTGGTTCTGTTCTTTCTCCTTCAGCCATAGTCTTACTCTACCCCGCGGTCAGTAATGACGTAAAATACTGCACTGCCCAGTTAGTCCAATTGTGCATGAACAAGCGTATAGCTGGAAGCATCACAAAAAGCAAAACAAGTGCTACAGCAGTTTGCAACGGAACCCAAACAACAAAAATCGGAAAACCAGAAGCACCTTTTGACACTACACCCATTATAAACTGCAATATCAAGATTACAACAATGATAGGAATTGATACAGCTAAACCCAAGGCAAAAGCCCTGGTCAAGAATAAAACAGGTTCCGACAGAGCCAAATGTAGAAAGCTACCAGCGGGAACTAATTTGTAACTCATAATGATGTCTACGATAAAGTTATCTAATACACCGGTGATCACAAAGGTTGCAGCAGCCATTAACGAGAAAAGTTGTGTCATGACAGGCTGAGGTACGGAAGTAAAAGGATCTATGGCAGTCATCATCTGAAAGCCTGACATGATATCCCATAAATCACCAGCGAACACCAATGCCCAATAAACAATCCCACTAAAGACACCAAGAACTAAACCCAAGCAGAGTTCGCTAACATAGATTTCGACCCAACCTACCGATGTCTGAATAGCAAACACAGACATAAAGTCTGGAATAGCCACAAGTGCCATTACAGATACAAATGTTATTTTGGTCCTCATATTAAAGAACCTTGAGGGCAAAATAGGAGTAGCTACGATAAAACCCAATAACCGAAAAAAAACGGGCCAGTAACCTAAGGTATTGTTTGCCATGCTGAAACGACACTCACAAAAAACTTGGTCATAACATTGATAGCTGTGCCACCAAGAAACAAAACCATAAGCATGATCACCAAAAACTTAGGAACGAATGCCACGGAGGCATCATGTATTTGTGTGAGTACTTGCAAAATGCTTATGACAATACCTAAAACCAACGCTACTAACAATACCGGACCGACTAAGATAATAATTTGCATGATGGAATTACGGAACCATGTGAAAACAAAATCAATCAATGGAAACTCCTCACTAATCCCATAATCACCGTATCCCAACCGTTTGCCGCTACAAACAGGAGTATTTTCAAAGGCAAACTTATCATCGCTGGCGGTATCATGAACATACCCAGCGACATAAGAACTGATGCTATTACCACATCCAAAGCTATAAATGGAAGATACAGAAGCAGACCCATAGTAAAAGCAGTTTTTAGTTCGCTAAGCATAAACGCGCTGGCCAAGGTAGTAAAATTCGGATTTTTGGGGTCTGTGCCTGATATTGCAGACATTGTCTGCAATTCTTCAGGTTTCACCTGTTTGAGCATCCAACCAGCAACAGGCTTCTGAGCGGCATTTACAAATTGCTGAAAGTTAAGTTGCCCTTGGCTGTAAGGTACCCACGCTTCTTGATAAACTTGGGAGAATACAGGACCCATTATCATGAACGTTAGAATTAGTGCCAGAGCAGTGAACACCTGAGCAGGTGGAAATTGCTGCAAACCGATGGCACTTCTCATAAAACCAAATACAACCAGAATACGTAAAAAACTCGTAAAAAACATAAGCAATGACGGAGCAAGGGTAAAAACGGTCAATAAAACGATCAATTGAACAATGGAAATACCACCAGAACCCAGGTTTATACTAATTAGAGGACTTGCTGTCGACATCGTTCAATATTTGTTCAAAACCAGAAGCATTATCCTGACTTTTAAGATGATTATCATCAGTAGGTTTAAGTACAGGCAAAATGTGTACATAGTTGCCATTATCAGCAACTAAATACTCACCACTCTCAGAAACAGAAACTAAGAACAGATGGGTTTTAAAATCTAAAGCCACAGAATCGATAACTTTTAAGCGTTTTCCCTCACTGGGAATGCGAAAATTACCAAGCCAATTCCGGCTGTATCTACCGATAAACCATAAAACACCAACAACTATGACGAAAAACAGTAATACAAGTACCCATTGCCAAAGGCTATTCATCACCCAGAGCCTTTCTTACCGCGTCCAGAAGCCTGTCGGGCTGAAAAGGCTTGACCACAAAGTCCTTTGCGCCTAATTGTATTGCCTCAATAACAAGCTGTTGTTGTCCCATGGCTGTAACCATAATGACATTTGCTGATGAATCTCTCTTAAGCAATTCCTTTAACGTCTGTATGCCATCCATTTCAGGCATCGTTATGTCCAGCGTCACCAAGTCAGGTTTTGTCTTATCATAAAGGCCTAGCGCTTCCTGGCCGTTTGCAGCTTCACCTGCAACTTCATAACCATTCTGTGTCAAGACATTCTTTATCATCATACGCATAAAAGCTGCATCGTCCACAATCAAAACCTTTTTGCCCATTTTAACCTCCTGACATTTTATTCTCCAGCTTTAAATCTCTCTCCGGGTGCTATTATATCAAGAATTCTAACACCAAACGCCTCATCAATAACTACGACTTCACCCTTTGCTATGGGCTTACCATTAACTAATATGTCAACTGGCTCTCCCGCCAGTTTGTCCAACGTTATGATAGAACCAGAGCCCAGCCCTAAAATCTCCTTAATGTTAAGATGCGTTCTACCGAGTTCAACAGAAACAGTAACCTTAACATCGAGCAAGAGATCTAAGTTTCTTGGGAGTGCTTGAGCAGGTGTTTCTGGCTTGAGCGTTGGGAATGTCACTTCTTCAACATTGGCGTCAACTGAATCATCTGATTGTTCACGTGCCGAATGAACAACATCATCTACCTGCCTGGCGTTATCATTTTGCTGAACGTGGCCTTCAAGCAGTGTCTGTGCTAATTCGTGAGGAACGGCGAGCCACATTCCACCTTCTATTTCAATCATGGATTTATCAGCGATTTTTTCAGATAAGTTATCTGCATTCAATACCTGTGCCGGCCCTACAGTAATAGGCTGTAGACCTCCAAATTGATCGGCACTTTCCTGAATGGCACCGTTCATGCTTTGGTTTACTGCTTCACCAATGGTACTAAGGACTAATTCATCGTTTAGGTTTTCAACTGTTAACTGGAATATTTTCAGCATCTCGTTCCCTAATTGTTTGGCAAGGTTTTCGTCCATCAACAAAACGCTATCCCCATAGTCATCTATAGAAAAATCTATACTTATGAATTGAGCACTTTCTGCTTTCAACGCATTAATGCTATAAAAGTTACCAAGCTTGATACCGTTATTGCTTACTTCGGATAAGAGACGTTTCAAACTGCCTATAAAATCAGCCATTTTCTGAATGTTCCTCCTCTTCTGTTTCTGTATCCTCACCAGTTCTACCCACAATAAGGAACGCCTTCTTGCGTTTGTATAAACCAGGTATACCCTTTGCAAAAGGAACACCCTCTACCATTAGGTCTACCTGTTCATCACTTAGCCTATCAAGTTGGATTAAGTCTCCCGCTTTCCAACTCAGTATGTCACCTATGCGCGCTGACGTTTGACCCAGGACAACGGAAACCTCTACTTTTACACCCTCCAGTGTACCCATCAAATTGTTTTTCCAATCTCCAGGTGTAGGTTTGCTGACCCCAAACCACCTGTGAGCAGTAAGATTTTGCACAAAGCCTTCCAAAGCCATATAGGGCACACAGATGGTACCGATAGTAGTCCTATCACCCATTTTTGCTTCATAGGTGACAACCACTACGACATCACTTCCCGGCATTATTTGAACAAAACCCGGTGAGTATTCAACACTTGGTTTACCCAAATTCCACTCTATGATAGGTTTCCATGCTTCTAACCAGTGCCTTACGTAAACGTCCATTACTCTGTTCATTAGTGTTGACTCTACAGTTGTAAGCTCGCGAACTTCTTTTAGAGGCTTTCCAGTTCCACCCAGTAGTTTATCGATGAGCGAGAAAACAAAGTCCAAAGACATTTCAAAAATGACACTAGTGATGTCAATAATGGGAACTAAGTAAATGAAAGTGGGATCAGAAAGCGAACGTATATATTCTTGGTATGTGACTTGGTCTACAGAAACGATGGAAATAGTCATAGCAGCCCTAAGATAACCTGCAAGCTCTGTACTTGCCCCTCTAGCAAAGTTCTCGTGCAACATCTGAATAGTTCTAAGCTGTTCCTTAGAAAGTTTATCAGGTCTTCTAAAGTCGTATTTTCTTACATTTTTATCCTTAGGTTTGACAACCTCTGTATCGCCAGCCTTAATAGCACTAAGAAGTGTGTCAATCTCTTCTTGGGAAAGCGTTTCAGCCATTAGGGCATCACCGTTATTACCGTATCTGCACCAAATAGAACATTGGTTACAATCGTTTTGCCGTAAAGTTTATTTATTCTATCCACCAAATTCTTCTGAATGTTAGCTATACCAGTCTCGCTGGAGAAATCTGCAGGTTTAAGGGTTTTGAAATATTTAAGTAGAACGTCTTGAATGACTAAGAAACTGGGGTCTGACTTTTGAACATCGCTCAAAGTCTTACTGTCATAAAATTCTAAGTTAACACTTACTTGAATTATGTACTTGGGATCACTAAGGTTCGTTGTGTATTTGCCTAATGTTTGAAGTACCGGAGAAGGCTTACTTTGTGCAGCAGAATTTGTTCCTACATTCTTAACAATAGGAGAAAGCACATAAACACCAAGGGCCATACCACCACCAAGTAGGAGCACAACGATTAGTAGATAAACCAAGATTTTTCTCATTCAGACCTCCTCAACACTATCTCCACACGCCTGTTCTTGGCTTGCGCTTCAGGAGTATTCTTCGTTGTTATTGGAGCATTATCACCAAAAGCACTCAAGACCATTTTTGAATCGTCTAAACCGAGAGATTTTAATCGCTCCAGAACATTCAATGCTCTATCACTGGAAATAGCAAAATCATCTTCATAACCCGGACATGTAGCCAACGTATAGGCAGCGTGCCCTTCCACTGAAATCTCATATCCACTTTTTTGAGCTTTTTGAAGTTGTGGGGCCAATAATGAAAGAATATTACTGGTTTCCGGCCTAATAGCAGCAGAACATGGTATAAACAATAAATCGCCTGAAATTCTAATTCTTATTTCCGAATTTCCCTGTACAACTTCCACTGAAGTATTGCCATATTCACTTTGAATTTGCTCTTTAACACCACCCAAATTACTATAAAGTTGAGAAATAGTCATGGGCCCTTGCATTATAAAATCTGTTGGAACAGGCATAGGAATACTAAAAGTCGGATTTGATGGTAGAACCCCCATACCACCGCCTAAAGCCACGACAAAAGAGTATGAAGCCTGTTGAAATTTTGTCGCATTCATGGTAGAAAACGCAAAAAGCATGACGAAAAACACAAGCATGTTAGTGACCAAGTCGCCATAGGAAAGACACCACAAAGGAGCACCAGGACCTGCGCGCTCTTTTCTCTTAGGCAACCTCAGCCACCTCTTCGCCTCTCTGAGATTTCATCTTATCGTATTGCTGACGCTCCGCAGGTGACAAGAATGACACAAGACGTTCTTCCAAAAGCCGAGGATTTTCACCGCTCTGGATACCTAAAATGCCTTCAACAATCATCTGTCTATAGTCTGTTTCCATATCGCTCTTTCTCTGCAGCGTGTTACCCATAGGCTGGAATACTCCATAAGCCATAACAGCGCCATAAAACGTAGTAATAAGAGCAAGTGCCATAGCTGGTCCAATAGTAGAAGGGTCATCCAATCGCTTGAGCATTTGTACAAGACCCATAATCGTCCCCAGCATACCAAAAGATGGAGCAAAACCAGCCCATACGTCAAAGATCATTTTTCCATCGGCATGTCGGTTTTGCATGGCATCAATATCAAGATTCAAAATGTTTTGTACCGATTCAGGTTCAACACCATCCACTACCAGCTGCAAACCTCTTTTTACAAAAGGATCATCTAACCCCTCTATGGAGTCTTCCAATGCCAGCAATCCTTCACGTCGTGCCTTATTGGATAAATCTACCAACAGTTTTATCGTGTTTGCTTTATCGAATTTTTTTGTCTTAAACACTGCCATTAGATACTTAGGTAAATTCTTCATGCGTTCAAAACCAACAGCCACTAGCGTTGAACCGAAGGAACCACCTATGGTTACCAAAACACTGTTAAAGTCTATGAAAGACCGCAGATCGCCGATGATGGAAAGGAGAATCAACCCCATTGTGATGCCTAAGCCGCCGATTACCCCTATGTCCATTGATCTTTCTCCATGTTTTTATATCGGGAAATCAATTTTATTATTTCGCTCATACTTTCCTTACATAGGTACTTATGACCATTCATTAGGAAGAGCACGGTGAATTCACCGTGCTCTTCCGCCTTTTCTATCAGATCTTCGTTAAGGTAGAACTCTTCATCCTTTGGCGAAGTCAGTTTAATCATTTATCTCTACCTCTTTAACCCTATTATATCCTGTGTAACTTCATCTGATGTTGTAATGACGCGTGTATTTGCTTGGAACCCACGTTGAGTGATAATCAGATTTGTGAACTCTTCGGCTAAATCAACATTGGATGATTCCAAGGCACCACTCATGATGAGAGAACCCATCGTCCCAGCTTCAGCATAGCCTCTAAAACCACTGTTGGCAGTACTTGCCCATAAGTTATTACCTGAACGACTTAATCCAGCAGGATTCTGGAAATTACCCAATGCTATTTCAGCCAGCTCTTTTATTTGGCCATTATCAAACTCGCCCATCACCTTCCCTTCATCAGTGACAAACCAGTTCAAGAGTTTACCGTTTGTGTTACCATCTACGAGGCCCACAACCTTTGAATCAGCCGCATACTGCGTAATGGAAGAGAAGTTAAGCATGATGTTACGAGCCATAGCTCCACCCCCAACATCAAGCGTTATAACAGGCATGGTACCCAAACTGTTGTTCGCTTCATCTCTTACATCATTTATTCTTCCATTTTCGTCGAATTTAAGTGTGAATACCTTAGGACTTCCAGCATCCGTTGAGACAGTAATAGCCCATTCGTTAGGACTTGCATTCTTTACAGCATTCACAAGCATGGAATGTGTAACGCCCAAACTGTCTATGACGTTACTAACGGTAAAGGTTATGTTGTTGTTTGTAGGCGTATTGGCGTTAAGGTTACCTTGAAACTCAATATTACCCGTAGGAGAAGGTGGAATGGTAAGGCTCCGAGGGATAATAATATCACCAACTTTATTGGTATCAGGTTCCACAACACCGTCAGCGCTTAAAGCACTTGCTGAAGCATTCTCCAACTTCATAGAAGTAAAATCCAAGTTTATGGGCATATCTTTCCAGTTGAGAACGCCCGTTTGTCCCGCTTGGACACGTCCGTTAGCAAACGTTAAATTTTGCGTATAAATGGCGTTAGAAGAAGCGGTAACGGTACCTTCATATATCCTAACTGTAGCAGCGTTGCTTGCCGTCGAGGCATTAGCTATAGCTGTAAAAACATGCTCTACTCCGTCATTATCATATACACGAAGAGAAATAGGTACACTGGCTGTACTTGCATTGCTAAGTGTGCCATCGAACCTTACCTTTTGTGTGGGTATCATGGACCATCCCTGAACCTTTAATCCCGTAGATAACTGGATGAGCCTTCCTGTCAAATCTAAATCGAAAGCGCCATCACGAGTGAACCAATCTTTCTGGCCATCAGATACCACAAAAAATCCATCTCCCTGGATAGCTAAATCTGAAGTTCGGTTCGTATTGTTTGTGGCACCTTGAGTCATTATGTTGTCTATAGTAGACAGCCCCACGCCAAGTCCTACTTGAGAAGGGTTTGTACCACCACGACCACCGTAAGGTGCGCGAGCACCCTTTAAGGTCAAGGCTACAACGTCACTAAAAGTAGCTCTTGCAGCTTTGTATGCAGTTGTGTTTACGTTTGCGATGTTGTTGGATATCACATCTATCCTTGTCTGATGGACCTTAAGTCCAGCTATACCGTTTGAGAAACTACGTAACATTTATGATTCACCTCCCAATTAAGCGGCATCTCTGTCGATCGATGCCTTCTGGGAGCCCCCGCAAAGCGGTCCGGCTCCATTCACTCTAATATCACTGCTCCATCTATTTGGCTAAATACTCCACCTTTTGTAAACGGTGGCGTCTTGAACGTAACAATGGTCTTCGAGTCAACCCCTACTACCACGGCTAAGTCTTTTAAAATAACCACGCCTTCCTTGACACCCTTCTTACTCAGTTCATCGATGCCATTGGCGATTTTGTCGACCTTCTCTCTGTCCAAGCTAACCTCACGCGCTTTTAGGCGTTCCTGAGCATGCTTGGAAACAGTGATACCGTAACTTTCCAATAAAGCTTCGGTAAATTCAGCTGAACTTTTAGCCGCAGCATTGTTAGCAATGCCAACCTTATTGACATTGCCTGTAGGGCCTATCCTAAGATCCACTGTTTTCTCCCTCCGAGCTTGATCCGTTCCCACCATTGTTAGAGGTATCACCAGATTGACCAGTTGCACCATTTGACGAAGCTGGTACCAAGCTCTGAACCAATGACTTAATCTCAATAAGTTCCTGAAGCACGTTGAGCAATGTAATCTGTGTAGTCATAGTTGTAGTGTCCATAGGAGACAATGGATCCTGCGCCTTCAATTCAGCAAGCAATAGCTTCATGAAATCTTCCTGATTAATAGCGTTAGTACCATTTGTTGATGTATTTGAACTTCCACCCGTAGGCGTTACATACAAAACAACTCACCTCCTATACCTTTATATCGTACTCATAAAGTTTATACCCACGCTCGGCATCTGTTTGAGAAATCACTTCTATTGAATCAAAGTCATAGCCTTTAGAAGAAAGTTTTTGCTTTATAAAAGCTTGATGTTCCTTCAAATGCTTCATATCTTGCTGCGATTGAGCCATTACCGTTAAAGCCAATTCTCCCTGCCTCACGTCAATACCAAATTTCACTGGCAATTCCGAGAGATTTTGTGCCACTGAAGCCTTTTGTTCCAAGAATGAACTGCGATCGTTGTTAAAACTGTTAGGATTTGAAACATCATGCTTTTGATTAGCAGCCGTAGGTACAGATAGCTCATCTGTTTTTACAGCCGAAGATATTTGAGCCTGTACGTTTGTTATGTGAGGACTATCAGAGATCGTTTTGGCATTTGAAACTGTGTCAGAAGAATTCTTTTGCTTCATGGCTTCGTTGTGCCCACCATCGCTCCCACTAAAAACACCATTCTTATCTCCCGTAAAGGTTCCATTTGCATTTACCAACGGTTGTTTACTATCTGCAAACACCGTATTTATGGTTTTAGTGACATCTTGAGTAGGCTCTTCCGCTATCTTAGCATAAGGATTAGTATCCGCTTTTTCATGATCTTTCTTTATAAACTGCTGCTTGGTATCCACCATACTTGAAATGTTCTGAGAAATCGCTTCTTCCTGATTCCCTGTATTCTGTTCGTCAGAAGTTTGGCGCAGTTCTTCTGTAGCAACATTAATTGGGTACACACTATCGATGGTTTTCGTCTCTGTATGGTTTTCTGTTGTATGACCAATCGCGATATCAGGATCATTTTGGGGGACACCTTTTTCAGAACCATTAGTCTTCTCTTCGCTGCTGTCTTGCGTTTTCCTTTCAGATGGCAAGTATGTCGTAGAAACATGAGATTGAGTGCTTTTTATAACGTTTTCATCTTGCACTTCTTCTACAGCACTACGCTTACTTACTTCGTTAGTTCCAACAGTTTTTTGTGATTGTAAATCGTTTTCTTTGTGATCGCTGGAGGGAACAACATTAGTTGAACTGAAAACACCAGATGGCTCTTTACTTACAGATGGATACTCTTCCACTTTCTCAGGCTCACTTGCTTTGCCGGCAACGTTTTCCTGTGGCAAAAATTCTTTTATCATTTCTTGTTCAGTACTATTTGCGTCTTTTGCTTCCGCTGATTTTACATCCTTAGCCACAAAAGAGTCCTCTGCTTGCACATTCTGTTGATTAGGCATTTCACTAAGTTTGCTACTTGTTTGCTGCTGCATAGCACCTACATTGTATTGTATGTCCGGTTTTGCCCGAGTTTGATCAGAATTAGAATTAATGGTATTCACATCAGCGTCCGCTGCTGCATCATTTTTCAGATCAACAGGGAAAGATGAAGAAGACTTAGCATCTGATGTATCTTGTAACACCGGGGGTTGGTTTTCCATTATGCCGTTGGGATAATGCTTTTCACCAATATCTGTTATGTCTGTTTCTACATTATTCGGAGCACTTTTGGGGATATCAACGGAAACACTATTCTCTTTACTTTGTGAGTTCAACGAAGGCAATTCCTCTTGTACAACAGATGATTTTGCATTCCCATTAGCAACGCTGTTCTCTTCTATAGTACCTTCCTGTGCATTAACAACATTCTTATCTTGAACCACATTTGTATCCTGTGACTGTACAGTCATGTCAACGTTATTTGAAGCGTTCGAGGTAGCCATCGGAATGACATTTGTCGCAAAAGCAACAACACCAGTTTTGCTATTATCTTCTACCGGAACATCAGCTGCGATTTTTTCAACACCCACGTTTTGGGAAACGTCATCGTTGTTATGAGCGAATTGGCTAACTTGAGAACTTGCTTTATCGCCTTGCATAAGCATATTACCCATCAGTGATAACAGCATAGAAAAATCCACAGTCCCGTCTTCTTGACCATTTTGGCGTTTGTCAGTCTTTTTCTCCGCAGATTTACCATTCTTTACAGAATTTACTGAAGGTGGACCTTGGTTGAAAAGAAAGAAAAAATCACTGAGTTCTACGTTCATGATTCACCTCCTTTCTTACGAGATCCTATTTCGTCCAACAAAGAAAGTTCTTGTTTGAACTCCTTTGTTTGAGCCTCTTCTTTTGCATATTCTAACAGTTTTTCACCGCTTCTTCTCGAAATCGCCTTCTGTAAGAGAATTTCACGTTTTTTTAAAACCATCATATAACTGCCCTGAACTCGCTGTTGAGCATTCTTTCGTGCCTCGAAATAAGCAGCGTAGGACAAAACACGGTTTGGGACCTGGGCTTGCCTTGCATCCATCCAACTGTGCCCTACTTCTTTGGCATATTCAGTGGCCTTCTTGTAATTAGAAACAGCAACGAAGAAGTCGTTCTTAGCAATGTCTTCCTCTATCTCTCGAATACGCAATATTCTAGCAGCTTTCTTAGCTGATAGGGCCAAGAATTTCCTCCATCATCCGAACTGTATCTTCTAATGAATAACTTTCTCTCACTTGTTGAATGAGAAATTTATTTATAGGATCTATGAAATCCAAGGCTTCATCTATTTTTGGATTATTACCATGCTGATAAGCTCCTATATTTATAAGGTCTTCCGCTTCACCATAAACCGCAAGTAGTTCTCTCATCCTATTTGCTAATTTCTTGTGCTTTTCACTGACCACATCGTCCATAACCCTGCTTATGGACTGTAGAATGTCAATAGCGGGATAGTGTGTTTGATGAGCCAATGCTCTAGTTAGTACGATGTGACCGTCCAGAATAGAGCGCACAGCGTCTGCTACAGGCTCGTTCATGTCGTCGCCTTCAACTAAGACAGTTATGAATGCAGTTATGCTACCTTTTTCAGACGTACCAGCACGTTCCAAGACTTTAGGAAGCAACGCAAATACTGAAGGCGTATAACCCCTGGTAGTAGGCGGCTCACCTATGGACAAACCTACTTCCCTTTGAGCCATGGCTAAGCGTGTAACAGAATCCATCATTACCAGGACATCGAGTCCTTCGTCACGGAAATACTCTGCAATAGTCATGCCTGTCATCACAGCCTTCACCCGAAGCAAAGCAGGCTGATCACTGGTAGCAACGACAATTACAGATTTTTTGGCACCCTCTTCAGTTAAATCCTGTTCTATGAATTTTCTTACCTCTCTGCCTCGTTCTCCCACTAATATAACCACATTGACATCTGCAGAAGAGTTTCGAGCAAGCATTCCCATCAGGGTAGACTTTCCCACTCCAGAGCCCGCAAATATTCCAACCCTTTGACCTTTTCCCACAGTTAAAAGACCATCTATAGCTTTTATTCGCGTCTCCAAAGGTTCTGTGATAATCTTACGTTTAAGAGGATGAGGAGGATCTTGATAAACGCTGCGCCTTTCTCCATAAATAGGCCCTTTATCGTCTAACGGCTCACCTATGGCGTTAACTACTCTACCGATTAATGCATCGCTCACTTTTACCCAAAGAGGTCTACCCATGGTTCTAATAAGACTGTTTGGCCCAATTCCCTGAACATCGCCTATGGGCATTAAAAGCGTTTTTCCTTCTCTAAAACCAACAACCTCGGCAAGCATGGGGTCTACATCGAATCGTTCCACCGAGCAGAGTTCACCAACAAACGATGCTGGGGTCAGCGCTTCTATACTCAACCCGCTAACATTCAGAACCTTACCATAGATATCGAAAAAGTTTGCGTTAGCAACTTTATCCTTTATATAATTCATCTTCGGGGTTGTCATGAAGAGATGTCTCCACTAATGCTTTTAAGTTCTTCGCCAGCGTTTCTACTCTGGCATCAACTCTTCCTTCTTCAGAATCCAGTACTGCGCCGAGATCCAAGTGGCTGTCTTTAACGATTTGTACAGACTGCAAGCGCTTGGACAAAAGTTCTGAATTCTTTAAGAATTTCTCTGCCTGTTCTGCTAATTCAGGGTTTACGTAAACTGTAATAGGATAATTTCCGCTAAAGCGCTCCAAACACTTTTCCAAAATGTTTTTTATGAGTGTTTTATCTTCTCTAAGTGCATTATTCAAATAATTCTGCGCAGCCAAGGAAACCACATCTGAAAGTTCCGATTCTACTCTCTGCTTATAGGCTTCTATCTCATCCTGATAAACTTTTTCAAGCCCTTTACGTTCGTCTTGTAATTGTTCAGTCAGCAATCTAACATCTGCAGTATATTTGTTTAGTTCTTCTTGCCACTCTTTTTTAACATTGTCGAGAGCTTCCAATCCTTTTTCTAAACCTTCTCTGTATCCACGTTCAAATCCCTCTTTGTACCCACGTAAGTAGCCTTTTCTAAAACCAAGCTTTTCTTCATCTTGTGGCTGCTTTATACTGTAGAGCTTACGAGACAATTTCTTCACCGCCTCTGAAGATTATAATTTCTCCCGCTTCCTCGAGACGTCTTACTATGGTGATAATTTTCGATTGAGCCTCTTCAACCTGGCGCAACCGTACAGGACCCATGAAGTCCATTTCTTCTTGAAGCATCTCTCTGGCCCGCTGAGACATATTCTTAAATATCTTGTCTTTAACTTGTTCCGAGGCACCCTTGAGAGCCAGGGCCAAATCCTTTGTATCAACTTCTCTAAGAATACGCTGTATGGCTCTATCGTCCAAGAGTACCAAATCATCAAAGGTGAACATTTTCTTACGTACATCCTCGGCAAGCTCTGGATCCTGAGAATCTAAATAATTGAGGACATTCGACTGTGTCTGCTGATCCAGAGAATTGAGTATTTTCACAAGCGCTTCAATGCCGTTCACCTTCGTAACATCACCGCGCACCGCCACAGTTGCAAAACGTTGCCGGAACTGTTCTTCAATGGCTTCTATTATGTCAGGAGATGTACGTTCCAGTACTGCCATTCTGAAGGCAACCTCTGCTTGCAAATTGGGTGGAAGTGAGGTAAAAACGATAGCTGCCTGATCTGCATTTAGGTAGTTCATAACTAACGCTATAGTCTGAGGATGTTCGTTTTGTATTAAGTTTGCAATCTGCTGCCCATCCAGTTTCCGTAGGAACTCGAAGGGCATAACCTGAACGGCTTCCATGAGCCGTTCCAAAATCTCTTTTGCTTTTTGCTGGCCAAATGCTTTCTCAAGTAGGTCTTTTGCATAGTCGATACCGCCTTGACCCAAAAATTCTTTGGCTTTTAACACATTGACAAACTCTTCAAGTATGTTCGCTTTTGTCCGTTCGTCTAATTCATTGACTGTAGATATTTCCAGTGCTAACTTTTCCGCATCGTCCTCTTTGAGCTGGCGCATTATACGAGAAGCAAGATCCCTACCCAGAGCAATCATGAGAATAGCGGCCTTTGAAACTTTTTTTCTCTCCGCCATATTAGTGCCACTCCTCCTGCATCCACATTCTGATGACATCGTCCACGTCATTGGGATGCTCTTCGAGTGCTTTTTGTACCTCGTCCATAGCCGCCTTTATTTTTTCTTCTTCTGGCGTAAGTGGCCTTTCCAAACTAACAGGTGTACGCGTTTGCGGCATGACCAGCTCTCCACCAGAGCCAACACTTATAGGTGCTGGTACCATTACCCTCTGGCGGCGTCTCCTGCGAGAAAAGACAAATATAATACCTATAAGTAAAACAAGAATGATGCCAATCATTATATATGTATAAAGACGAGCTTTTTGCTCAGCAGCTGCCAGCTGTTGAGCTGCCTGATTCTCTTTTTGCCGTGCCAATGAAGCAAAAGGCATTGACGTGACCACAGCTTCATCGCCTCTGTTAGGATCGAGCCCTGCAGCACTGGCTATGAGAGCTTGAACAGTGGAGGCTGTAACACCATAATCCTGGAAAACACTGGAATCTACTATAGCAGCCACTTTCACATTCTTTATTTGGACATCTTGAGGAACGATTTGCGAAACAGTCCGAGAAATCTCATAGTTTATTTGCTGCTGTTTTGAATAGCTATATGGGCCATTTCCACTGCTGGTATACACGTAAGAAGGTATGGCACCAGGGACATTGGTAGCCGTTCCAACATTACCTCCCGCAGCTGACTGAGTACTATAGCTTTCTGTATCTGATATGCTCCTGGTCGCTGTATTACCCCATGTTTCAGATTGTATGTTTTGTTTATTAACTTCCACATCTACATTAGCACTAATAAGCACATTATCCTGTCCCCACGTTTGTCCGAGAAACGATTTTATTTTTGACGCGTAAAGGTCATCTAACTGTTTCTTCACATCCAAATAGCCATTATCTGTATTTCCATTTACCGATTCACTTGTGAGAATGCCTGTGCTGGCTTCTGCTATGACTACATTCTCAGGGTTTAGCCCTTCCACAGAATGAGCCACAAGCTGACGTATCGCTTCAACTTGGTTTGCATTTATGCTATAACCCGGTTTTAGAGTGAGATAAACGGCGCCTTCCGCCGTTTGCGTTGATGTAACAGTCCACAACGAGCGTTGAGGCAAACTCAAGTGGACACTGACATCTTTAACGGCAGGCATAGCAATTATTGTTTTCTCTAATTCCCCTTCCAGTGCCCTTTGGTACATGATTTGCTGTTCTTCTTGGGTCATGAATATGTTGGAAATATTATCAAATAACTCATATCCTGGCTTAGTTGCACCAACCACACCAGAAGAAGCGAACTCCAACCTTAAAGTTGTAACTTTATCTTTCGGCACGTATATGGACGTGCCATCACCAGAAAGCTTATAGGAAATATTCTCACTTTCTAATTGAGAAACGATGGATTCAGCTTGTCCTGGCCCTAAGTCGCTAAAAAGAAGCGCATAACTGGGGCGATTCAAAAAGTAGACCATCGCTCCAACTGCCACCAACGCTACTACAAGAATAATGATAAGGTTTCGTCTTTGGTTCTTCTCGAGCTTGTTCCAAAAATTTACAAGATCTTTTAAAACAGGAATACTATCGAGCTTCATGCTGACTCGCCATAATTACAATGGTAATCGCATAAATTCCTGGAAAGCGCTCACTAATTGGTTTCTTACTTGCGTTACAAGCATGACACCTATTTGGAATTCTGTAGCGGAGACCATGGCTTCTTGTAGCTTATCCATATTTCCTTCAGCTATCGATTGTCTATATGCATCTTGTTCGGTCTCTTTGGCACTCAATTGATCAAGCAACTCTGAGAAACCACTTGGCTTTGCTACTTTTGACGCTCCCGTGACATCTATCGGATTTATTGGACTTATACCACCTATCGGATTCACCAAGATCACCCTACTTTCCTATTTCTAAAGTCTTCGTATATATTTGGCGAGCAATCGCTATTGCGTTACTATTCATCTCAAATGAGCGCTGAGCAGAAATAAGATCAGTCATTTCTGTAATCATATCTATATCTGGATAGCGCACCATACCTGTCTGCGCATCTGCATTGGGGTTAGACGGGTCATACACCAACCGTTCCCCTGTATCTTCTGTCACACCTGAAACTCTGACTCCTTCTCCTTCACCCATCAATGTGGTTTCAAAGCTCACAATTTTTCTGTGGTATGGGCCACCTTCTGGCGTTTGTGTTGTCTCAATATTTGCTAGATTCGATGAAATAACATCCATGCGAAAACGTTCCGCTGTTAAAGCAGATCCTGGTATACGTAGTAAAGAAAATCCTGCCATACTCATCACCTCAACATCTGTAATACTTCTCTGGCAGTAGCAAAATGCCTACTGAGCATCTCTGTTATTCCCTGATACCAAAGCGCTGTTTCTGTAATGTTGACTATTTCCTTATCAGGATCAACATTGTTTCCATCCAATTTCCAAGAGGAGGTGTCATCTGTTTTTACAAAACTGCTCAGAGGTTGTGTCAAATTGCCATTCATCTGTAGTTCTTGCAATACTTGGCTAAAATCTATTTCTTGTCTCTTATAATCCGGTGTGTTTACGTTCGCTAAATTTGATTGCAAAACTTCTAAGTCCTGAAAAACTGCACCCATCATTGTTTTTAAGAGATCAATAGACATCTACTTCACCTCCACGCAGGAAGGTAATGCCCCCTGCTGCTGCAATTGACCGACTAAAATTTTCCCTTGATATTTGACAAAGACAACTTCTACTTGATGACGACATACTTCAGTTTTGCTCATCACATTAGAAGTGAACTCGTATGTACCTGTATAAGAAACAGATGCGGTAAGACGATCTGGTTCATTCTTTACCACATCGAAATCATTAATTTTATAGCCTTCAATGGTAGCGGATTGCACACCAACAGAATGAAGAGTCGTATCCCAAACTGTTTTAAGATCAGAAACAGTCATTGTTAGCTGCGTAGCCGTAGGCACAAAATTCTCTTTAATTGTCGTGACATCATTTGAAACAAATGCCTGTAGAACTTGTTGAAGAACGACTTTACTGTTCTCGATATCTTCTGATGAAAATGGCTTAGGTTTGCAAGCAGAAAGAGACATAGCCACGAACAAAAGCAAAAAGCTAACGAAGATCTTTGTTTTGTTCATAGGCTTTTCGAACTTGAAAACTCGTAGTAGTCTCATCCACTTGATGCAACAAATCATGCGCTTGGACTTCTAAAAGAGCCAAAATTTTTTGTTGTTTTTCGTGGATAATTGCTACTAATTCTTCATGTTGGTGTTTTTCTTCAGGATGTTCTTCAAGCTGTTGTGCGATAAGCGTAATGATATCTTGAAGTGCCAAAACATACTTAGAAACTGATTCAAGCTGCGAGTTAGATATGCTCTCTATAACATCATCTAAACATTTAGAGTATTGTTCCAGCAGGTCACCCACACCACTCATGAGGCATATTATAGCATAAAGGCATATGTACCAAAATTCCCAAAAATATTCTTAAAGGCAGCAAACACCAATTAGCTACTGGACACACCAAACAGGGAATTCATCTGAGCAAACATGCTTTGATATTGGTACATACTGTTAAATATGTTTCCCACCTGTTCCACAAGAGCCGCTTTTTTTGTTTCCATTTGATCGTTCAGTTGTGATATCTGATCGTTGATACTCTTTATGCCTGTCGTGTAATTCGACTGTAGTCTTCCTAAGGTGCCATTGCTTCCCAAAGCTGTGTTGATGTAACCCTTTATATCACTGTTTACAGAACCCCACCAAGAACTCAGAATATCCAAACCTTTGACGTTGCCACTAATGTATGAATTAAGTTTAGACGTATCGAAGGATATAGTTCCATATTCATCGAATGAAAAGCCTATCTGAGAGGCATTAAAGTTGT
The DNA here is from genome assembly GCF_000378005.1 of Coprothermobacter platensis DSM 11748. GTDB lineage: Bacteria > Coprothermobacterota > Coprothermobacteria > Coprothermobacterales > Coprothermobacteraceae > Coprothermobacter > Coprothermobacter platensis. The sequence goes on along the minus strand of NZ_KB899040.1, from coordinate 175,076 downwards.
ATGACACGCCATCCACCGTGACACTGCGTGGGTTCATAAGCTTTGTTCTTATAGAGTCCATGATTTGACGTAGTGTAGAAGCATCAGAAGATAAAACACCCTGATTAGAAGGATCAGCATTGATCAAACTACGGACCTTATCACTAAAACTCTTGAATACTTGCGCAAAATTAGACAGACCTTGGCTTATTGCAGATGTATCTCCTGACACTGTTATCGTACTGGAACCAGTACCCTGCAATGTAACTGTCAGGTTGGGGATGATATCAGAAAACGTATTGGAACTACGTACATAATCATAACCATTTACAGAAAACTTGGCATCCAACTCGTCCAAACTGTTTGTATTTGTGAAATCATTCGATCCTATGGTGATTTTACTTATGGCACTATTTTTACCTGTACTAAGGGAACTACTTTGTAACGCAAATGTGCCATCATTTAACTTTTGCTTATAAACCCTAATTTTACTAGAGTGTGCATTAACTTGAAGTGCGAAATCGTCCATAACCTGAGCTAAAGTAGAATCTTGATTATATTTACTAAGATCCACATCCACGTTCTCTGTTGAACCATCGCCCATCTGCAATGACACTGTAAAGGTTGTTCCTACTAAAGATTTCCAAAAATCATTACTGGAAACAGTAGCGCTGGCATCATAATGGAAAACATCTGACAAAGCAGAACTTAGTTTTGACCAATCAAGCACTTGGTAACCGGCCAAACGTTCTACGTTAACAGAAACACTTCCACCAATCTTGCCTGATGCGGAAGCGGTAGCGACAGAGGTGTTGCTGGACGTGACCTTTAATGCATTGAAGGAAATATCCGAATATGAAGAAAGAGCAGAAAGAGAAGATACAACCTGAGAGATTGCAGAAGATTTTTGCTGTAACGTACTCACTCTGTTTTGTAAATCTGTAACCTTATTCTGGTCGTACACAAGAAGCGTATCCACATACTTTTGTATGTTTGTCTGAACTTGCGTTGGATCAAAATTTACCATGGGCAGCCACCTTCCTTAATAACTATACTTCAGTATCCACAAACAGCGAGTCAATTTTCTTCAACATCTCGGCATATGCTTTTAAAACCTTCTCTGGAGGTACTTCTTTTATTACTTTATTATTACTCTTGTCATAAAACACTATTCGGGTACTCATTAGAACATCCTTTATATCGGGATAATGTTCTACTCTAACATCGATATTGGGGTTCACCACTTCTACAATACGCTTAACTTTGTTAACTGTAGACTCAACATCATCTTCTTTAGTAGGTTCTACTTGTCTTCTGTTGATATCTACAGGCAACTCGGTTACATTTTTTAATTGGTCACTAGCAAGATACGACTGTATTTGGTTCCCTTGCACACCTATATTCCTTACACCACCTATTCGTGCTATCTCTTCCGGATCTTGAGCCATGACTTATCCCCCTTTTCTTAGTTCTGATGAGCCCCTCAGGGGCTCATCAGAACTCTGTTTGTTTACGTTTACCTGAAGAGTGTCAAAATCTGCTGAGGAGCTGTGTTAGCCTGAGCTAACATAGAAACAGCAGTCTGCTGTAAAATCTGAGACTTCGTCAGTTGAAGTTGTTCATAAGCCATGTCAGCATTGAAGATTCTGTTATAAGAAGCTTCAACGTTTACCTGCATAGCAGCAACAGACTGGGATTTGCTGTCTAACCTTGCACTAAGAGCACCGATGCTCGCTACCCAATCAGATACACCTCTGATAGCCGCGTCAACATTCTTGAGTAGTGCGTTTACTGAAGCGTTAACGTTAGATGTGTCACTCGCACTTCCAATACCGCCAAGCACACCGACACCTAAGGATTGATAAACATCCTTGACTGTGAACTTAGCATCCGTTGGCGCAAGTCCGCTGGCACTGTCATACACACTGTAAGACTTTACAGATGCCGTGTTGCGAGCATCAGCAAATGTTACAGACAAGCTGCCAGCTTGAGTAGTCCAATTAACATTCCAGTCATCTTCGGAAGTACCGTTGGTTAGAATCTTAAACCCTCTGGCCCAAACGGTAGTCTCATTAGCATCGGAGCCTGTCTGGAAATAGAATGTTGTGGAAGCAGCACTTGTAGAGGCGGCTGGTGCAGAATCGTCCAATAAGCCGATATCGTTCCATCTGGTTTCGTGAGCGGTACGCGTGATTTCATGCATGTACTCACGCACTTGCTGTGCAATAGCCAAACGCTCTTCTGAGCCCAACGTGTCGTTTGCACCGGTGACTAGTTTGTCTCTAATGGTAAGAAGCAAATCTTTCACCTTTGTAAGACCTGTCTCTGCTGTGGAAAGCATGTTCTTTGCATCACCGATGTTATCAACAGCCTGAGAAAGGCCTCTGGACCTAGCGTTTAACTTTACAGCAATACGAAAACCTGCTGGATCGTCAGCTGCTTGAGTGATTCTGTTACCTGTCGCCAAACGAAGTTGGCGAAGTGCCATGTCATTCTGGATTGTTCGTAAAGAGTTTAGCGCATTCAACGCACCAATGTTCGAGTTGATCCTACTAAGATCAGCCTGTGCCATACTTTCTCTCCTCCTTCATGGAGTTTATTTTTGGATAAGGGCTTCATGCCCATTCCATTACTTAATTCGGTAAATGACAGCAATTATTTTAGTAACCGTTTGGGAAAAATGCCTGAACCCAAGCTTCTCTAAGTTCTTGAAAAATCTTTAGCGCTTCATCTATCTGCGATTCCCCGATCATGCGATAAGCATATTCATAAAGGCTCATCAGATTACGAGCTACATCTCCACCATTCTCAAAATCCAATCCGTCGATAAGTTCTTTAATGGCGGCACGTGCTTTTAGTGTATCGCCTTTTTGTAGAGATGTAATGATGAGGTCGTAAACCAGAAGCACCAACTTCTGCACAGGCGCATTCATTATTTCCTGTTCTATGAATGTTTGACGAGCCTTACCATAAGCATTTGGCATTATATTCTTACACCTCCTGACATATCATTATTCGGAATTCATTGCCCATTAATTAGATTCCTAAAACTTGTTCAAGTTGAGGCAAACGCGAATCGTTAGGGAATCGTTCTTTCCAAAGTCGGAAATATTGCCGTGCTGTACTCCACAAACTTTGTTGATAGCAAGCCAGAACAAGCATATAATACGAATCAGCGTCAAAAGGATACTCTTTTATGTTTTCTTCCAGCAGAGACATAGCCATATCCCAGTTGTTAATGTTTCCAAGATAGTGAGCAAATGCTTTTCTTACACGCATACCATAAGGGTTGATGTGCTGAAGTAAATCGTAAATACGCTGTCCTTCATTTCTTAAAGATGAATATTTGCCACAAAACATGAGCCATGATGCGTAGATATCGTCAACATTGGGAGCATATCGCTTTATATAAGGTTCCAAGTTCTTAAATGTATTATGGTAACCCAAAGCCATTTCATCGTTCATCTTTGCCTCATTGAGGAGGCTCATTTGAAGGAGTGCCCACTCAGACAAATAGTCTATACTCCAAGGAAATGTTGTATATGCAGCATTAAACAATTGCGCTGCGATGTCGCGTTCTCCACGTATGCGTGCAGCTTCCCCGTTTCCAGCGACAATTTGTGGCATATAATCCAGAGATAAAAGTACAAATGTAAAAAGTGTTATCGCCATTACCGGATAAAGCCAGTATGTTCCTATTACAGTATTAAAAGGAACAAGTATGAAAAGAAGCCACATATAGAACCAATTTGCGGGATCGTAGATCGTGAAGAAAGCATCTCCAACAAACGCAAGCAAAGATGCCTTAATAACCCAAGGGCCTTTTACGAAACACTGAGCAAGGATAACGACAAACAACAAAAGGGCAAAAAAAGAACCTTCTACCAATTCTTCCAAGAACACATTATGGACTTTGTCATAATGCACCGTCGGTTCCGCTAAATAAGATTCTTTCGAACGATAAGGCATGAAAGCTCTTCTAAATGAATCATATCCAGTCCCCAATGGATTTTTTATATAGAAAGACAACGCATCCCTCCACAGAAGGAAACGTGGTTCTTTCCCGATGCCCCTTTTTATCATCCACAACGTTCTCTGATAAAGCTGCTTAATATAATCGCGAGCCACCCACGCTACACCAAGTACGCATACCAATCCTGCAACAAGCCACCAAGGACTGTAATTATAAGCAACATAAACCACTAACGGTAAACTTAAAACAACGCCAACAACCGTACCTCTCCCAGCAGAAGATAGCAAACCATAAAGATACAATGGTAAGAATAACAAGTACCAATACTGATGGGTTCCAACACCGATAAAGGTGAGTTCCGCAAATACGGGAAGTGATAGAACAAGCAAACTACTTGTTGCCATGGGGTTCCCCATACTACCGAATTCTCTGCCAAAACTATTCTTCCCAGATATATAGAAAACATTCCTTTTACCTAAGATTATCGTTACACTGAGGGCTAATGCTGGAACAGCAAGTATCCATAGTTTTAATACGTACGGAAAAGGATTAGCAAGATTCCACGCAGCAATACCGGCAAATAACGCGCATAAGCGCACCCAAGCACCCGTAGTTCTGTCTGAAGAACCTATAGCAGTTACCATACCCTTAAAGAGCGGATGAACAGCGAGAAGAAAAGCATAAAGCAAAACGGGCCAAGAGATAAGTATTGTACTTTGGCGTCTGAATAACAAAATGCCACCCAAAACAGCTATAGCGCTAAGGAAATATGCCTTAGGAAACGTAAAAGAACTCCACGTGCGCTTAGAAAGGACTAAAACCACTATCGTGGGAGCCAGGAAAACATATATCAAACCACATATTGCTACCCAATTAGAAGGGATAACGATGGAAGCAGCTATGAACGTACATAGCAATACTTCTTTTAACGCAAAGAAATTAAAATCGGTGAGTTCTCTAATTTTCATCTTTTAAAATCTCTTTGAGTTTATCAGAGTTAAACGCAGAGGATGCATTCATGGTAGTCTCCAGAATTTCTAATCGCAAGATGGGTATATCTTTCGGCGCTTCTATGCCGATTTTAACCTCATTACCACTTACACCGAGAACATATAAGGTAATGTCTCTTGAAATCCTTATTCCTTCCCCTGTTTTTCGCTTTAAAACGTACATCCATCACCCACAGATAAAAATATATTTAGACCTAACTACAAGTAATTCACTAAGGACAACGGCGTTATCGATGCTATAACCTTTAATAGCGACTGATAACTTGTATTGAACTTCGTATATTCCGTGTATGTTTTTGCCAAATCAGCATCCTCGTAAGAGCTACGAAGAGATTCTACGTTAGTACTGACGTTATTATAAAAACTGGTCATGGTATCAAGGCGTTGTACACGAGCACCTATACTGGCAATAGAATCCGTCAATTTATCCAGTATTTCATCGGTATAATCTAACCCTGTTTTTCCGGTGTTATCTGCAGAAGCCAATGATCCACCATTCTTCAGTGTGTTCACAAAACCATATAGCTTGTCAAACATATCCACCGTATGGTAATTATTCCCATCGATAGTAATAGGCTTTAGGGTGAAATAGTCTTCCACAGCAAGCACTTGAGGCATAGTTGTATGACTTCCTATTTCTACAGAAACTGTTTTCTTATCTGAATCCGAAAGCTCACTAAACTCTTTCGGCTCAAATACAACCATCCATTTACTGTCTGTCTTACCGTCAGCATGATTTTGTTCCACTGCCTCTTCAGCTTGCGATATGCTATCTTTAAACACATAACTACCGGTTCCATCATCTACGACAACCTTGAAAGGTTTCCAAGAAGGATCCGCAGGGTTTGTTACCTCAGCATTAGCCAAAACAAACCGGCCACCATATTTTGCATTCAGAGCACTTAGCATTTCCTCCGCTTGCTGGACCATCTGTTTGCTTACGGCCTCTTTTTCGTCAGGACCTAATGCGTCGCTCCCACCACCACGAATAACAAGATCACGCACATTGAGCATGAGATCTTTTACATGTGTCAAGTTTTGTTCCGTATAAGAATAACGATTTTCAATCTCTTTGATGTTATTCTGCCAACGATCTACCTGAACCCCATACGCTTTCCAGTTCATGACTAGAGCGCTATCCAAAGGAGAATCTGATGGCTTTTGAATTTGTTTCAATGTTGACAGTTGATCTTGAAAATCTGTTAATTTCCCCAACAATGTCTGCATCGTCTGTACACTTCGTTCATATTGATAAGAAGACGTTATCCTCATGCCCTATCACCTACCTCGCTCCCATGTTTATGATGGCATCCAGCATGTTATCTACTATAGTCACTATACGAGCTGACATAGCATAACCCTTTTGGAAACGTATCATGTTCACTACTTCTTCATCCAAATTAACACCAGATTCTGAACTTCTCAGTAGTGAAAGGTCATTCTTTACACTTTCTGTACCTGTCAGGAACGCCTTATTCTTGGATATGTCAGATGACCATTCCGCTACCATCGTCCGCCAACTTTGCTGCGCGCTTTGACCTTTTAAAAACTGAGGTATTGCCGGAAACAGAGGATCGGTTGGCGGCCATGGTACAGCCCCGTTAGGCGTGTTTGGGGTTGTTTCTAACGCACTGTCTTGTTCTTGAGCAATAAGCAGGGCTAAAGAACCATCCCCTGATTCACCAGAAACACCTAAAGGAAGTTGATTAGGATCGTTAACGACTGCACTGTCCAATGTCACGCTGGAAATTACATTGTTAGGAGCAGATGAATCAAAAGTAAAAAATGTTCTCCCAGCATAAGGAGTTACAGTACCGCCGCTGTTATAAGACCCCTGTTGCAAAATGGCATTAACTTTGCTAAATAAGAAGAATGCTGTTTGATTTACTTTATCTAACAAACCTTTACCTGGGTCTGTTCCGTAAGCGATGACATCATCACGCGTTTCTACTAAACCTTTGAGCTTTCCGCTATTCAAGTGTCTATCATCCAAGGGTACAAGCTTATCGCCCATGGACATCCAAAGTGTTGACACATGCCCATTGTATTGGTCTTCTTCACCAAGTTTTATGTTGCCATTCCACTTACCATCCGTAATTAAACCTGGCAGAACAGAATACGTTCGTGAACCATCGAAATATGAATAATTACCGCTTCCATCATCTTTTACTTGGTCATTGTCGATGGCCTTTAGCTCATTTACCACTCTATCATCGACAAAAGAAAGTCCATTTATAAAAACAGATATAGAGCCATCAGATAGTTGCACTTTTTGCGTATTCACATATTGAGATAATTCATCCAGTAAATTGTCACGTTGATCTAACATGTCGTTCGGTTGTTGCCCTTGGTTGAGTGAAAGCGAGATTTGTTCATTTAGTTTTGCAATTTCTTTGCCTATATCATTTATTCGTTCTACTGAATTGCTTATTTGGAAATCCGCTTCTTGCCTTGCAGACGTTAACTGTGTCTGAACATATTTGAATGAATCAACCAAGTTCTGGCTCTGCTCTACAATAATACGTCTGACAGTAGGATCTTCTGGGCTTACACTACCTTCTTGCCAAGCGTCAAAAAAGTCACTAAAAGCTTTTTCCAAGCCTGTGTCTTTGAGTTCATTTATAGAGCTTTCCAGAATACCATAAATCTGATCCTTGGCACCATAATAGGAATCTTCAGAATTTACATTTCTGTAGTTGGCATCGACAAATTCATTCCTCAATCTACGGATACTACTTATCTGCACACCTGTACCCACTTGGCCCGGATATGTAGTACCAAGCCATGAAACGACACCATATGGCTGCGTTGGGCTAAACACTGCTTCCTGCCTACTATAGCCAGTCGTATTAGCATTAGCAATATTATGAGATGTCACGTCTAAGGCAAGCATTTGCGCTTGAAGACTTCTTTTAGCTATTTCCAGTGACCAAATCATTTCTTATTCACCTTTCCAGAAGGGCCATAGGTCTGCACGTTAGAAGAAAACATGGATTCATAAAAACCAAGTACTTCACGCTGCAAACTAACCAAATTCTCCAGATCATGCACAAAAGCGACAACTTCATCCATAACATCAGAAGGTATTTCAGTATTTCCTAAAGCGTTAAACGATTCAGTCATTTCCTTTATGGCCTCCTCCAGGTTAGTTGTCAATTCCTCAACATTATCAGAACGTAACCCAGCATAACATGCTGTTAACTCTCCTATTAATCGCCGAGCATTCTTGACTAAACTTAAATTATCTTCCTGCATCTTCTTTTGTTTTTTCAACGAGCGATTCTGCTATTTGCTTTGTAGTATGATCAGCATCTACGTTCCTGGTCTTCACACTTTCGACATATTCACTACGTCCAACTTTGAATTGTTGTAGAACCTTAGCTAAAATAACATCAGTACTGCTTTCTCCTTTTTTCTCAGCTTTTTGTGCCTCATTTAAGCTGAACTTTTGAGAAACACGTTTAACCAAATCTATATGTTTAGGATCGATGAACTCACTACCATTTATCTTCATATGCATCACCATTTATCTATTCGGATCATAAGAACAATTCTTTAGAAAGCGGTAGCATGCATTGCTAAAAGTACTTGCTCTTCGGCTTTATCAAGAATATCAAGCCACTCTTCTTCGCTAGAAACAAAAGAATAAAGTACCGACTCGTCAAAAGAAGAAGCCATCGAAGCAGCCCCCATGGAACCATACCCCATCATTAATGCCATGGCATTGCTTAGGTGTGTTATTCGAGCGCTCTCTGAACCTTCTTGAGGTGAATGATGATATCTAACACCATCAACGATGTTCTCAGGAAGATGCCACTTATCACAGATGAGTCCGCCTATTTCTGCATGGTCATAACCAAGCACTTCTTTTTCTGCTTCGCTAAACGTTTTTCCATGTTCTACTAAACCGATTACTTTTCCAAACTCAACTGGAAGATAAATGTTGAGAACAAGTTTACCAACATCATGAAGAAGTCCAGATACATAAAAGCTTTCTGGATCTTTGAGCTTAAAACTGTTGGCTAAATACTTGCCTATAACAGCGGCTGCCAGTGAATGTTCCCACAGCGCACCACTTTCCAATTTGTATCCTACCAATGGTTTGTTATAGAGAACTTCCATAACTGATGACCACACAATGCTTCTAACTGTCTTAAAACCAAGCAAAGCGACAGCCTCCACTGGAAGACTAACCCTTCTGGGCATACCATAATAGGCGGAATTCGCAAGTTTTAAAACATTAGCCGTAAGCCCTTGGTCTTGCGCCAATACGTCTGCAACATCTCTAACATTGCTATCGGGTTGATCCAACAGTTTTACCACTTGCATCGCCACAGACGGCACAGGTAAAACAGTGTCCACCTGGTCTATAAGTTCAGGCAGTGAAGGTATACTCATTAAACTATGCTCCCTTCAAGTTCAAGCTTGCTTCAATTAAGTCGTCAGCATTGCGGAAAGCTTTTGCAGAAAATTGATATGCTCGTTGAGCAACAATTAGATTTACCATTTCCGAAGCGACATCTACGTTAGATGTTTCCATGGCACCAGTTGTGAACCCTGCTTGATCAGCCGTTAGTAGCTGTTCACGCCCCTGGCTTACAAAGCCTATGCTATCTCGATCGTAACGTTCTGTATCTGCCTGAGCGAAAAATAGATCTCCATTACTCAAGTCTGTTGCATTCGCCGGTGCACCATTCTTATTAAGAACGCGCAAACCGCGCCACGTAACTAAACCACTCTGATCCAGTTGAAAATCACCATCGCGCGTGAGCCACTTGTTATTTCCATCACTGACAACAAAATAGGCGTTACTGTTTGTGAGCGCAAACCCCTCTGTGGGATTTAATGCCCCCATAGACTGATCATTTATGGAAAAAAGGTAAGCATTATCTACTAAAGACGCTTTACCATTTACCACGGAGAAATCATGTGAAAAGCCGGAAGATTCAACTGGTACAAGCGATTTAAAAGCGTCTGTATTCACATTTGCCATGTTGAACGAAACAATATTCAGATAATCGGTGGATAACTTCATACCAGCTCTCGCAATTCCATATAATTCAACCATTTACCCACCTCCTTTAAATCATCACGTTTATAAGTTTCGCCAATGTTCCATCCTCTGTCTGAATCACTTTTACATTGGATTGATACTGTCTCAGGATGCTCATTAGCTGACTCATTTGATCTACTTCATTAACGTTTGAACTTTCCAGATAACCTTGCATAACCTTTAAAGGCGCTTGAATTTGTTGCCCAATAAAATACTTGTCATCCACAACTTGTTGTACGTTTATGTCAGATACTGTGAAGCTGTCAACAACATTACCGTTCAAAAGTATGTTCCCGTTATCATCAATGGAATAATCATCATTCCACTTGATAGGACCGTTTTTACCTAACACCCGATATCCTTCGGGTGTTATGAGATAGCCCTGGTCATCAAGAAGCATTTGGACGCTGCTTGCCCACATGCGCTGCCCATTGGCATCCACTGCGACAAATCCTCCAGAGACTGCTAAATCAAGTTTTCTGTCTGTTTCGTTCAGGCTACCTTGAGAAAGAGAGACATATGGATACGATAAGAGCTCACCATAAGCCAGGCTGTTGTTGATACCGTTTATGTCCCGTTGTTCAGTAAGTTCATATGCGAAATTTTTCTGTTTATATCCCGGTGTTTGGATATGAAGCAAATTATCTTCTATAACGTCTTGGGCTCTTAAAAGCATAAGGTTGCTTGATACAGCATTATAAATTCCTCTTAGCATCTCCCATCACCCTTATTGAATTTTATACCAATACTTTCCCTTAAAACGTCCAAAGCTTCTTTTACCATCTGAGAAACACGCCCAGGAGTAACACCCAATATGTCCGCAGCTTCCTTCACCGACAAATTATCTACGTATCTAAACTGTAAAATCTGTTTGTATTTCTCTGGTAGTTTATCCAAAGCTTCATCCAGCTCAAGAACAATATCTTGTTCCCCAACTTCTTCAATTCCTTGTTCTATAAGAGCTTCCAAGGAGAGCTCTTCTTTACTTAAGGTTAATTGTCCCTGACGATATTTTGCTACATCATTTTTTGTAAATGTCCCTACACTTCTCAAATAATCTACCATTTTATTGCGTATTACCCTTGATACGAAAGATTCAAACGGAACTTCACTCTCCATGTTATATAAATCTATAGCTTCGTTGGCTGCTATCAGACCAACTGCCAAAAGGTCGTCCCACTCCAACGCAATGTTGTAGTAAGTAAGCTGCGAAGCTTGACGTTCAATAACTCTTTCAAGACCAAGAAGCACCTGCTCACGAGCTTTATCATCGCCTCTTTTAGCTGCTCCTATTAAACCTTTTTCAATCATGGTCAAAACTGCCTAAACGCACCTCTACTGGTCTTGACATTGAACGTGCCTTGAGCCAAATCTAAAATTAGCGTTCTACCCTCATTTCCTCCTACATCCTCGCCTTGTATCCTCACACCAAGACGTTCTAACTGACTCTTAACCGCTTCTATGTTTCTCTTACCTATATCTCCGAATCCACCAACATTAACATTCATGAGAGAAGCGCCACCAGCTATTTTGACAATAACGCGTTCTTTCCTTACGCCCTTTTCTTCCAATAATTTGAACAAATATGGGACACCCGTATCAGCAAACTTTCCCGGCAGGTCTGTCTTTTGCCCCCTGGAATCTGGCAACAAGACGTGGACCATTCCGCCTACTTTAGCTACGGGGTCAAACACAGCCACAGCAACACAACTACCGAGTCCGATAGCAGCAATTCTGCCAGGATTCGTTAAAACTGCCACTTCTCCTATGCCAACATTAACCATGTCGCTCATAAGCCGAGTTTTTCTGTTATCCTTTGAAAGCTCTCAGGGGTTGGTATGTCTACAATCCAACCTCTTATGTTCACATCTTCGATGGCGATCGTCGTTTTTGCTACAATCAGATGATCAGCATGTTGTCCAACTTCAGCCAATAAGACATTTAAAACCGCTCCGAGCATATCCACTGCAACACCGGGCGGCTCGGCGTAAATTGTGCTACCGAAGAAACTCGCCAGAGCACTCACAAATGAGCCTACCAGTATATTTCCAACCTCTTGCATCATAGACATGGCCATGGGATCAGTTAAATCCATATCAGCGCCCATAAGTGTTTGCACAAGTCCGTGAGTAGATGCAGAGTCAAAGATAAGCATAGCTCCGCCATCAAGCTCTCCATGGTAGCCGACATACGAAGCGGCAACTTCTTCTTCTGGGTTCCCCAGCACATCAGCTACCTTTGATATGCTTTCCAGATAAACCTCCGGTACGGTGATGCTAACGAACTTTCCAATCATGGAAGATAAAGCCGTTACAGCATGTCCTGTTCCTATATTAGCAAGTTCCTTAAGCGCATCCAACAATATAGGATTGCTTATGTTATCCTCTGACATTAGCATAACCCTCCAGCAGACTTGAAATATTTATCACCAAACTTATCGTACCATCACCTAACAGTGTTGCGCCATCAACATATCTCGGAACGAACCTTGATTTTAACGGCTTAATAACAATTTCCTGTTTGCCCACTGTTTCTGCCACCAATAGAGCGGCTTTCTTCTGTCCGTTTTTTATAACAATGATGTGGTTATTTTTATTATCGCCCTGAAGTTTTAACAATTTACTCAGCGAATAAACTGGTAAAAGTTCTCCACGCAGTAAAAGCACATCCCCCTGAGGCGTTTCTTTAACAGCATCCACATCGTTACTAATCTCTTCTACAACAGACAATGGTAAGGCAAACACTAAATCTTGTACCTTCACCAATAAAGCGCTTATGATTGCCATAGTAAGTGGAAGCCTCATTATAACAGTCGTACCTTTACCCAACACCGACTTCAACTGAACAGACCCGCCCAGTTCTTCCACAGTGTTCTTGAACACATCGAGTCCAACACCTCGCCCAGAAATCTCGGAAATCTCTGTAGATGTTGAGAAACCAGGCAAAAACAAGAAATTAATTATTTCCTCCTGAGACAAATAAGAAGCTTGTTCCTGACTAACAAGGCCCTTCTCAATGGCTTTTGATAGAACTTTAGATGTATCTACACCTTCGCCATCATCTTCCACTACAATATAAACATTGTTGCCTTCATGGTAAGCGCGTAGTTTTACCGTTCCTGTTGGGTCTTTGCCTGCCTTAACACGATCTTCTGGCTTTTCAATCCCATGATCGATAGCATTACGTAAAACATGAACCAGGGGATCACCTAATCTGTCTATGATCGTTCTGTCAATTTCTGTGTCCCCGCCCTCCATGATAAAACGTACTTGCTTACCTAACTCGCGAGACAAATCACGCACCATTCTTGGAAAACGTTCAAAAACAAAAGAAAGCGGCGTCATTCTGAGAGCAGTAATCTCCGTCTGAGCCACATTTATGGAACGATTAATACGCTCAAACAGAGAAAGTAAAGACTCCTGATTTCCACTCCGTATTGCCAGCTCGAGCTCTGCTTTTTCCAATACCAACTCAGATATGGCTGACATAAGGCTTTCCACATGTTCTTCGGGAACACGAATGTAATTTCTTGTTGCCTTCTTTTGCTGATCTTGTTCTTCCATGGTTATTTTCTCAGGTGAATTCTCTTTCTCTTGTTTGATTGCTGTTTTATTAGCTGCTTCTTCCTGAACAGCCACAGTTTTTTCTGCTATAGGATTTTCTCTTTCTTGGCTACTATCCGATCTTTTTCCTGACATGTTGGCGTTAATTTCTGTTACCTCTACAGCACTTACTTCCGCTATACGTAAAATCTTGTCCCTGAGTACATTTACATCGCCATTTCCTACAATAAGCACCTTGAATTCGTTCTCAAATTCTTCCTTTTCAAGACTTTCCGCATCAGGCTCAGAGCCAATGGCCTCAAATCCATTGTCTTCTATGGCTTTGAATACCATAAAAGCTCGAACGCCTTTCATAAGCACACCAGGTTCTAATACTACTCTAATAATGGAAGCCTTTTGTCCTTGTTCCAAGGCAGTCCTAACTACTTCTTCTTCATAAACACCCAAGTTAAATTCGGTAGAAGCCGGCTGATTTTCCATCGGATTTGAATGTTCTTTCGATTCACCTTGCACGTCTAATGGCATTTGCTCAAAGGGCTCAAGGACTTCACCGTCTTCAACTCTTTTTACTTGCCTCTCAACATAATCCAAAACCTTAAATCCAAGTTCTATAGCACTTTCAGCCACAGGTTGGTGACTGTCTCTGTACATTTGCAGAGCGCTCTCGAGAGCATGAGACGCATCAGCCAACGGCTGAAATCCCATGGTGGCGGACATGCCTTTAAGTGTATGAGCCGCTCTAAAAACTTCTGCCAATGCTTCTTTATTGCCAGGATCTTGCTCAAGCAAAACCAAGTTATTATTGAGCAAGTTTATATAATCGTAACTTTCTTGTAAAAAAATGGGTAAATACTCGTTCATATCATCCATGTGCGCTCACCCCACTAAAGCTAAGGGATCTATCACAACGACCAAGTCGTTTTCGCTCATGAAAACCTCTTCCAAACCCTTGTGATTTGTAATGTCTTCAGGCGGTTGCTTAAGGTCGTCCTCAGATACTCTCTTAATACCTTCTACCCTGTCTACCACTATGACGATATCTTCGTTACCCCAGCGAACCCATATGTGACGCTTCGTATTCGTTTGGCGTTCAGGTTCAGATAAAAAAGATCTTATATCAACAACCGGAAGTATACTACCACGAATATTCGTAAGCCCTAACACATAAGGCTCACTATCCGGAATGGGATATACGGATCCTGGGGTGAGTATCTCAACAACCTGGGAGAGGGCAAGCGCATATTTTCTATCTCCTAAAGTAAAGACCACGAATTCATTCACTTCCGCACCTCCACGATGTACAACGTCTGTATTGTACCCTTTAAGAAACCATAACCATGCCACAATACTCTTACGCTGCTGTTCATACCTGTTGCAGGTTCTTTATTGGTAAAAACTATTGCCGAACTATCAGGCATAGCATCTGGCAGAAGGTAAACCGTTGGCTCCTCCGTACCCATAGGCAATAGTTTTATTAAGAATGCATCTCCTTCTAATTTGTGGCCCTTACTAACGTCTTTCAGTTGATCAAACCATTCGAAAGAAGCAATCGCTTCAACATCTTCTTTTTTCAAATGATCCAAGTACTGTAAATTCTCTCCGCTGGCCCAAAGCCCGATATTCTTAATCAGTTTATCAAAAGTGCTTGTAAGCAAACCTTCAGACTGGAAAAAAGATTGTATCTCAGAACGAATTGTGGTGTTCCAGTTAACTTCTTCATTAGACCCAGATTTATAATTTTCCCTAAGGTTTTGCCATAACTCTCTTGAAAGTTGGTCAAAAAGGACCTTCTTACGATTCTTTGGCATCTGCACCACGCGAGATGCCCACTGAAGAGCGTCCCTGTATTGCCCAAGCCTTGAATATATGTCCGCAATCAAATATCCTAAACCGGCTTCTCCTAATGTAGATGGTAAATCAGCACTGGTTTCATAAGCCTGTAAATAGTAATCTACGCTTTTCTGCAACCACGTTTGTTCATTTTCGTTATCTTTCTTCTCTCTGTAAAGCCATGCTATATTCTGAGCTATATAACCCAAATTATATGGATCGGATCCCCTAACTTCGTATTGTTCGTAAACAGAAAGAAGAATAAACAGCGCGTCATCCCATGTTCTTTCTACTGTTATACTCTTAGTACCCGTTAATCGTTTCTTAGCGAGCAGAGGGAGTAGTTTTTTAAGCTCATCTGGCTTCAATTCTTCAAAATGGGACTCCAAAGCGGCATACCCACAATTGGGGCATATGACACCTAAATAATAAGTTGGATTCACACCGCTTACCCATGGATGCAAATCGCTATCTCTGGAAATAATGGTGTAAGCCCCATGCTTTAAACGTGGCACATCCACATCCTGTTTGCACACGGGACATACCATCTTTTTTGTATAAATACCTTCCATGTCATTTATTATATAAGATAAGGAGTATAAGAATAGTATTGAAAAACATAAATCCTATATGGTTGATCATTTCCATCCTTGTGGCATTAGGCATAACCACTATCCATATTTTATATCCTTCTTTAGTAGTTGCAGGGTTGGCTTGCGCGGTGTTTGGGGGCTATCTCATAGGACGTGCCGAGGAACATTTTGACTACTTGAATAACGGCAAATCCATCTATAACTATCTTCGGCATCCCATGTACATAGGAACAACTTTAATGCTTCTCGCTGTAGGTTTAGCACTGGGCTCTTATTTTGTTTGCGCTGTAGCTGTTATTTGGGGAGTCGTTGCAGCTATTTTAGCTTGGAAAGAAGATCATCCCTCCGGTTCGTAAGAGCCTTTTTGTATAAGTTCTCGCTGTTTGAAAAATATACATGAAAATAGCTTGTCTTTATCATTGTCCGTTATAGACATGAATTGGATCCCGGCAACAAATAAACCATTTTCGTCATCTTTTTCAACACGTTTAACCACTGAAGGTACAAGAAAGCACCGCTCTATGGGTTGAGAGACACAAAAACGAATTAATAGTCGATCATTCACCTTCAAAGATTCTTGCACGGATAAACGGCATCCCCCTGCACTCAAATCCAAGATGGTGGCATCTATGGTTTCTGGATAATGCTCTTTCCAATACGCTTCCAAGTCTGCGGGCAAATGGTCAGCAAACAATACACTGGCCGGGATGAGCCAAGGGACTCTCACCTCCTGCCTCCTATCAGATCTCTTAATATCACCGACAGGTCTTATCAAAATTTGAGGAGGGTTCCCCACCCTTTGCTTAATCACTTCGCATGACAAGCTGAAAATAGCGTTCCCTTTAATATACGTAAATTCAACGGTTGGAGACCATATTTTTACATATGCCTGGCTATGCATGGGCTGAGAACATGCAATAATGTCGCCCGATATATCTTCTACGCGAGTAGAATAATACTCCACTTTCTTATTATTAGGATCTATCGCTTTTAAGATTCCTCTGTCGCCTATAGCTGGTCTTTTGTCTTTTTTCATAGGGCCAATTTAAGTATAGCGTATAAAAACGCAGAGCCACATAAGGGCCCCGCGCCCTCCCTATCCTCCTAAGATATATTTTATTACACCAGCAAAAGGGTGGATTACCATTCATAATGGTAAAATTGTTTATGTAAGGGCTTTAAATAACCATTTAGGGAGGACTGATGCAAAAAATGGACGTTCCATTGCCGAAAGCTCGCGTTAGCGAAGTTTTAGGACTTTTAGAAATCTTGGACGACGAACATGGTCGCGTAGACCTTTACAAACTTGGAAGAACAGTAGGTCACGATATAGATGAGCTTATATCTACTATTGAGACCGCTCAGTTGTTTGGTCTTGTAGATGTAGATAATGGTGACGTGGTTTTCACGGACGTTGGGAAACAGTTTACGGACGAAGATATGGAAGAAAGAAAGCATTACATTTCTGAATCTCTTAGCAAGTTGCCATACATGACACAATTGTTAACAGCACTCTTACAGTCTGACGAACATGCCGTTGATATGGATTTCTTAAAAAACGTTATCGACGGTGATTTCAGTGAAAGAGAAACGGAATACTACATAAGGAACTTGTTAGACTGGGCGCGTTTTGCCGAGCTCGTGTGGGTAGATTCAGACGAACAGACCATCCATCTCGAAGTAGAAGAAGACAATACTGAAGAACAGAGCGATCAGCAAGAATCAGATTGAACAAAAACTGATAACAGGAGGAAACAATTAAGTGTGCAACTAATATCGGCTGCCTGTTGGTCAACATATCGCATCTTTGTCGCTTACATATTATCGCTGGCATTTGGTATTTTCTATGGTGTGTCAGCAAATGTAAGCCCAAAACGAGAAAAATTCATGATTGCACTGCTTGATGTATTACAGTCGGTTCCAATTTTAGGATTCTTCCCTGTAGCTATAGCCTTTTTTGCTGCCGTATTTCAAGGGCAACGCATCGGGTTAGAACTGGCAGCCATTTTTCTCATTTTTACATCCCAGGCATGGAACATAGCGTTTGGCGTTTATGAAACGATAAAAACACTGCCTCGTGAATTCGGCGAGGTTAGCAAAGCTTTTAATTTCGGACCTGATTTTACAGTAAGAAGAGTTTACTTGCCAGCAATGATACCGACGATCGTATTCAACAGCGGTGTAAGTATGGCAAACGGTTGGTATTTCTTAATGGCAAGCGAAATCATTTCTTTGGGAAATAAACAAGTTAAACTGCCCGGATTAGGCTCAACCATGATGTCCTATTTGGCTCAAGGCAACATTTGGGGAGTAATAGCGTCTATAGGGACCATAGTGCTCATAAATGCACTGCTCCAAATCTTTATTTTTAGACCATTGGTACGCTGGTCTGAGTTATTCCAATATAACGCTACTGGTAGTGCGCCTGAATGGCCAACTGTAGTGGATGTACTATCGGGATTAGGAAGAGCATTAAGGATAGATACATTTTTAGTTAGTTTGGTCAGTCTCGGCAATAGAGCCTACGGCAAAGTAGCAAAATATGTGATATATGGCATAGGTACCATCGTAGCAGCTGCTGTTGGTTATCTTTTATATTGGCTCTTTACACCGCCATACCCGTGGGATATTCTTGTTCAGATACCCACAGCTCTTACTGTGACCGCTATGAGAGTTATAGCCGCAGTTGTAATTTCTGTGTTGCTGGCACTACCGTTTGTTATTAGAAGTGTGAGAAATGTCCAAACAGCTCAAAACATTTATTCTTTAGCATCTATTTTAGGAAGTATACCTGCCGTCATTTTTTACCCACCTATTGTCGCTTTAGGCGGTAGGTCTTATATGGAACTTTTATCCATACTTCTTCTTTTAACAGGTTCCTTCTGGTATGCCCTTTTCAATATGAGTAAGGGAGCAATGCTCTTGCCAGGCGTGCTCACCGAAATGTCTCAAGTTTTTAACATCAAAGGTTGGCTTTACTACAAGAATGTGCTCATACCTGCCATACTTCCTCCGCTCATCACAGGCGCATTGACTGCTTGGGGCGGTGCTTGGAACGCGTCCATCGTGGCAGAGCATGTTCAATTTGGTGACCAGGTATATTCCATACCTGGTATAGGTTCATTACTCACAGAAGCTACATCCAATACAAAGGCTTTGGTCCTCACGGTTCTTTGTATGACTGTGCTCATTGTGTTGGTAAACATGTTATTCTGGCGTCCATGGTACAGTAGATCTGCAGAAAAGTACAATATAACGGAGTGATGAGAGCTGTGGCATTACTGGATATTAAGAATTTAAATCTTACTTTTAGAGAGAACGGTAAAGAACTTACTGTCTTAGAAAATATAAATTTTTCCCTTAACGAAGGGGAGTTTTTGTGCTTAGTAGGCCCTTCAGGTTCGGGTAAATCAACAATTTTACGTATAGTGAGCGGCATACTCAACCAATACACAGGCGAGGTTCTATACAAAGACCAGCCGAACCCTCAACCAAATCCAAATGTAAGTATGGTATTTCAAAGTTTCGCGCTCATTCCCTGGCTTACAGTACAAGAAAACATCGAGCTTGTATTAGAAGCGAGAGGGATAAATCCCAGACAGCGTGTGAGAACAGCTTTGAAGTACATCGATATGGTAGGTTTAGATTCGTTCGAAGATGCCTACCCAAGAGAACTATCTGGAGGCATGAAGCAACGGGTAGGCATAGCAAGAGCACTCGCAGTAGAACCCGAGATACTCCTTATGGATGAACCATTCTCTGCCTTGGATGTACTCACAGCAGCTGACTTAAGAGAGCAGGTAGTTAACTTATGGCAAGAGAAAAAGCTTCCTTTGAAGTCGGTCCTCATGGTTACACATAACATGGAAGAAGCTGTTTTCTTGGCTGACAGAATAATTGTATTAAGTGCAAGGCCTGCCCACATTATGGGAGAGGTAAGCGTGGATTTACCACGGCCACGTGATTCACGTGATAAAGCCTTTGAGGACATTCTTGATAAAGTATATTCAATGATTTTGTCCAGTAGACTGGGCAAGTAATGATGTACACTCGCTTTTCGGGTTAGACCTTAAAATAAAACTGGACAGTTTTATGGAACCATGATCTTTAGAAAACACTGCATAAGCACTCAGAGGCGTTTTGCAAGAAAGAGTACCATCCTTCAGTTTAATTTCATACTCCATCACAGGTGTACCGGTAATTTCTAAAACAAGGTTATAGCTTTTAAGAAAGAAATCCTGCTCTGCAAAATTTACACTTTCAAAAGCAATATCCTCATAACCTACAGTGTGCTCTTTTGTGTAGGATGAAATCTCTGAGAGTTTTTCTTGTGCGGCTGTTTGAACATGCCGTTCATATAAATCCAGTGCTCTTGCCCTTTCTAAAGCAGTAAATGGTCCGATAGCTGAGTATCCAAAAAGAGAACCCAATCCAAAAACCACCGCCACAATAAAAGCCTTAATCTTGGCTGTCATATCTTTATTGTATAATAGCATCGATGAGCGTCAGTAAATGGGTATATCTTGCCCTAATTTCAATGAGCCCAGTAGTGGAATGTAGAGGAAGTATCCCATACGGTCTGCTTGAGCACATGCCGGTATCGGGTGTTTTCGCTGTTGCCTTTTTGGCAAACACGCTAATGGGCATAATCGTCTATGAATGTGTCAAGCTTCTAAAACGATGGTTGTTAAAGTACCCAAAATTGAACGGCTACTATCAAAAATACCTGTATGGCGCTCTCAAACGGTTTAGAAAGTATGAAACCGGTTTGGCTGTATCGCTCGCGTTGTTTGTCGGTATTCCTCTGCCCGGAACAGGTGCTTTTACCGGTGGGGTTATAGCCGAAGCATTGGACGTGAAAAGGCCGTTAGCTTGGATTTCCATAGCTGCGGGCGTACTAATAGCATGCGTTGTCGTTACAGCCGTCACATGGTCTGCTATGCAAATTGCGAGGTGAGAAACCTATGAAAGTCAAATTCGTTGCGAGCCCTATCATGGCTTCCATGAACAAGATGAAGGAAGATGCTATCCATTTCTTCAACGATCATGGAATAGCCTTAGAAGAAACAGAACAACCGGAAGCATTGATTGTTCTAAGCGGTGGAAGTGAAGAAATAGCAAAAGACTATCTTAGAGACGGTTTAATGCTCATTCCATTTGGCACCGCTAATGGCTTGGCCGCCAGTTTGGAAATTCAAAGTTATGCATTAGAACATAACTTGAATGTTCCATTAATCAGTGAACTTTCTGATACTTACATACAGTGGCTCAGCATTTTGGAAAACTTAAAGAAGCAAAATGTAGGGCTAATCGGCAAACCCAGTTCATGGCTTATAAAGAGTGGCGACTACACCATTCTCAATCAACTTAATATTCCATACATGGAAATTCCTCTTGAAGAACTCAATGCACTATTGCAAGAAGATCAGGCTCTGGCAAATCAGGTATGGGAAAATGCTACCAGTTCAACCATAGAAAAAGAAGAAGTTGTCAAAGGAACAAAAGTTTATACCGCATTGGAAAAAATCGTTGATAAATACAAACTAACAGCTTTTGCTTTAAGATGCTTTGACATGGCTGTAAACCTTAAAATAAGTGGATGTTTGTCATTGTCCACGTTCAATACGAAAAAAATACCAGCAGCTTGCGAAGGCGATGTAGAAAGTTTGGTAACGATGATGGTTGCCAATCAACTCATGGGAACACCAGGATTCATGATAAACTTGGCGAGAAAGAATCACCCTGAATACACGTTCGCTCATTGCACAGTAGCGTTAGATTTAGTCGAAAGCTATTCACTGACAACACATTTTGAAACAGGTTATAACGTAGGCATCAATGGAAAGATGCCAGAAGGCCTTTACACTGCTCTGCGCATGGGTAAAGATAAAAAATACAAGTACTTCGTCGGAGAAACAGTGGAAAAACCGCATGTTGGAAATATGTGCCGTACGCAGATAACGTTAAAACTTAAAGAGAATCCATTCAGGAGGAGCATAGGCAATCACTTAGTGCTTGTACCAGGAGATTGGAGCAAGCAACTGGAGGTTTTACAGGAGTTTGGCTGGCAGCTGCTATAATGTAAAGTAAAGGTTAATAAATTAACCTTTACTTAATAGGAGGCAGCGCCATGTGGGAAGAGTTTTTTAGCGACTTAACCTATTTACAAAACCCGGAGCTCCCCGAGCTCCGGGAGCTTGCAAAGAAAGATGAAGTACCGAACCGCTATGGAATCCCCGTTTATCATTCAAAGATTAAATCACGCAGTGCACCTTTTACCGAGTATCATGACACGGTAACCCCAGACTTGGAAAAACTATTCCAAGACGTTTTAGACAGTTACCGCTCAAGACAGATGATAAAAGTAGAAAGAAACATTGGCCAAGCTTCTGAAAACCTCTTTAGGCAGGTTTATATCGTTCCCGTAGAATATGCGCGCTTAGCCTTTATGATGACACACAATAATTTCGATCCCGTAGGAAACAAAGAACCAGATATTTTTATTGCAGCCTTTCCAGACTGGCCACAGAGACGTATTCTTGTTTTTCCGAACCTCCATTTCACGATGATATTGGGTTCTGATTACTACGGTGAATCGAAGATGGCTGGGCTAAGAATGGCCATGCATATCATGCGTGAAGAACGCGGAGGCATAGGCCTTCATGCAGGAAGCAAGATTTACCATGTTAAAGATAGCCATGGAGAGCTTACGGAAAAGGGAACACTGGTATTCGGTCTTTCCGGTACAGGCAAGACTACCATATGTGTGAACTGCCACAAGCTTCAACCACCTGAAGGAGTAGAAATCCTCCAAGACGATATAAACATGCTTACCGTGCGTGGTAATTCCTTTGGTACAGAAAAGAACTTTTACGTAAAAACCGACTCCGTTAACTCTACACCAGAACTTAAAGAAGCATGTCTTTCATCTGATGCCATTCTAGAAAACGTATATGTATCACCGGAAGGCGAAATCGATTTCGACAATATGAGCATAAGTACCAATGGAAGAGCTGTCATAAACAGAAAGCACATTCCTAATACAAGCGATCGTATAGATCTGCCCCAGGTTAATTTCTTCCTTTTCAACACCAGACGGTACGATATACCTCCTGTGGGACGTTTAACTAGCCCTGCTCAAGCGGCAGCATTCTTTATGCTGGGAGAAAGTACGATAACCAGTGCCGATGATCCCAACCGTGTGGGAGAAACAACACGTGTAGTAGGCTTCGACCCATTCATAATAAACGAACCTGCCAAAAGTGGTAATCGTCTTTATGAAATCCTTAAGAATCATCCTATAGATGTATATATTGTCAACACTGGGAAAGTAGGAGGATTAGACGGGATAAAGATTACACCAGAGGTAACATTGAAAATCGTTGAAAACATCGCCAGAGGGAACATCCAATGGCAGTATAATGACGATTTAGGTTACGACATACCTACAGATATGCCAGATTTGGATCTTGCACCATTTGACCCTTATACCATATATGGGAAAGACAAATTTCATCACATGATGGAAGAACTTCGCGAAGACAGAAGGAAACACTTAGCTAAATTCGATAAGCTATATCCAGAAATTAGAGAGTCTATCTAAATAAATTAACAGCCAAGATGTAAAAACGCCACAGCTCTCTGCCCATCATTAACAAGTTTGTCGTACGTCTGGAGGGCTTGTGGCGTTTTTTGTTCTATGCAAGCTATGCCCTGTTTCCTGAGCACGTTAGCAATGTCTGGAGATACAAACATTCTTCCATGAAAGCCTATGCCGAAAACCACATATGACACATCCGGAGGAATAGCATGGATTACATCTTCAATATTCACTTCATGGATTTCTGGCCTTATCCACGTTTTTGGATTTTCACCTATGAGCATGACATCATTGCGGTAAGACTTACCATTAATGAGTAATTCCCCAAATGCTAAATCATAAGCTATCATATGAACTTCACCCCCTTTATAACGTTATTATAACCTTAACGTAGCACTAATTTAACTATATCTACTATACTCTCATCTTTACCCGTAGAACGCAAGACATCAACATTGGAAGGCAATGGTTCCCTTACAGAATGTTGGATAATAACGATGCCATTATAATGCAGAACTGAAAGCATGTCTATTGTCTTGGAAACTAATCCTTTGTTATTTGGAGGGCCTGCAAAAATATAATCTGCTTGCACCGGTTGTTTTAAATACTGAAAAACATCCCGGCACACCACACGCAAAGGCAAGTTCCATTTTTTTGCTTGTTCTTTCATGAATCGGCAAAGCCGATGGTCCAACTCCACTGCCGTGGCTGTGGAAGCACCTCTGGATAGAAACTCAAAAGCAAGAATGCCAGAACCGGCAAATAAATCTATTACAGAACTTCCTTCTACGTCCCCGAGCATTGAAAAAAGAGCCAATCGTTCACGCTGTGGTAACGGGCGAAGTGAAGGCAAGTCAGGAGGATTCATAGAAAGATTCTGGAGACTACCGCCTGTAATTTTTAGCAATGTTAATAATTTCCTCACTTTCAGGGGGGGCGGTAACGGTGACACGTGCATCATTTTCCATAAGCCTAACATTGAAACCATTTGCCACTAAACATTCACCAAAGTCTCTATCCACCAAAATAAAGTTCCCATCGGAACCACGAGCACGGATGTCCAAAGTAGTGAGTACATCCAATAAGTGTGACATCTCCGTTTTTACCATATCCACATAGCTATACATGTACTCAGGATTTAACAACGCATTCTTAGCCAACATCAAAGACAACGTTGGTACCCTGTAAATTTCGCAGTACCGTGAAAAACGCTCAATCGTTCTTTGGTTTGACACCATATAAGAAATCCTTGCGCCAGCCAAACCAAATGCTTTAGAGAATGTTCTAAAAACAATAAGGTTGTCCCATTCTTTTACCAAAGGGACCATTGTTACATGAGAAAACTCATAGTAAGCCTCATCTACAACCAAGTACTGAGCATTCAAAAGGAGCCTCTCAGCCTCGTTCTGTTGTAGGAGTATGTTTCCCGTAGGATTGTTTGGATTGACGACCACACATACGGCTCCCTCAGATTGTTTGAAGAATGATTCTGTTAGTCTGTAATCATGCGAAAGTTCTATCGTGTTCAAATGAACACCTTGTCGTAATGCTTCTTGCTCATATACGTAATAACTTGGTTTAGGCACAACAAAAGCACTATCATGAAGGGCTTTATACATGAGTTCTATGAGGCCATCAATACCTGAATATATAAAAACTTCATCTTCTGTAACACCGACATATGATGATATAAGCCTGCGTAGTTCTTCTTCCAATGACTCCAAAGGATAAAATCGAATAGCGTCAAAATCAATACCTTCAAATAAATAATCAGGCAAGGGAACTTGCATTTCATTGAGGTGCAAACGTTTACTTTTGTTATTCATGCTACATCCAATAAATGGGAAGCATCTTCGAATTCTTTTTTAAGATACTTTTTGAGAAAACTACAACGCGCACCTTCAAGATTCGGATCTTCAGCTATTAAGCGCTTAGCGTCAGCCCTTGCTGGTTCTAACATTTTCATGTCCTTAAGCAGATTAGCGACACGCATTCCAAAAAAGCCATGTTGCTGTTCGCCAAGAAGTTCTCCTGGCCCTCTTAAATGCAAGTCTTTCTCGGCTAAGGTGAAACCATCTGTGTACTTAACCATGGCTTCAAGCCGTTCCACGCCATCTTCTGTTTTCGCATCTGCAATAAGATAGCAATACGGTTGAAATGAACTACGTACAACTCTTCCTCGAAGTTGATGCAGTTGAGAAAGCCCAAATCTATCTGCTCCTTCTATGACCATCACAGTAGCATTAGGTACATCTACGCCAACTTCTATCACCGTTGTGGAAACCAAAACCTGTATGTCACCTTTTCTAAAGGCATCCATGACATTCTTCTTTTCATCCTTGTTCATACGTCCATGCAGAAGCCCAACTTTATAATCTTTGAGAAAACCGCTACTCAACTCTTCATAAAGCTTTGTAGCCGCAGCCGCCTCTATACTC
The DNA here is from genome assembly GCF_000378005.1 of Coprothermobacter platensis DSM 11748. Taxonomy (GTDB): domain Bacteria; phylum Coprothermobacterota; class Coprothermobacteria; order Coprothermobacterales; family Coprothermobacteraceae; genus Coprothermobacter; species Coprothermobacter platensis. The sequence goes on along the minus strand of NZ_KB899040.1, from coordinate 149,037 downwards.
TCTGATTCTTCTATAAGTGGGGCTACAACATAGGCTTGCCGACCTTCATTGAGTTCTCTAATTACAGCTTCATACACCGCGCTTCTTTTTTTCTCCGAAACCCAAAAAGTTTTTACTGGTTTTCTATTGGGTGGCAGTTCATCAATAACGGAAACTTCTAAATCGCCGTAATAGGTAAGCACCAGTGTCCTTGGTATAGGTGTAGCACTCATAACCAAGACATCTGGTTGCGTTTCTTTACCCATATTGATCAGTGCAGCACGCTGCTGAACACCAAAGCGATGTTGCTCATCGATTACAACAAGACCTAAATCTTTAAAGACTGTATCTTCTTGTATGAGTGCATGGGTACCGATGACAATATCAAGCTGGCCAGATTGCAAGTAACGTTTCACTTTTTCTTTTTCAGAAGCAGGCAAGGAACCAACCAAAAGTCCAACCCTTAAACCAAAACGGTCTGCCCACTCAGAAAATACCATGTAATGCTGAAAAGCCAAGACTTCTGTAGGCACCATTACAGCAGACTGCTTGCCGTTTTTTGCTGCCACGAACATGGCGAACATCGCGACAACTGTTTTTCCAGAACCCACATCTCCTTGTAGAAGCCTATTCATAGGTTTTTCTCCCTGCATATCAGCAAGTATTTCTGCAATAACACGTCTCTGAGCGTTTGTTAGTTGAAATGCAAGGTTCTTTTGCAATTCCTCTATCCAATCAGGCTCCACATGAAATGCAAACCCCCGTGATTGCGTGGCAACTTTTCTTCTTAGGGATAACAGCACCTGAAGAACAAAAATCTCACGGTAAGCGATTTCCCTACGGCATTCTTCAAATTGACTTTGATTCTCCGGCCTATGAAGACCTTGGATAGCGCTACCATAGGGACGAAAGCCCTTGTTTTCAGCATAAGGATAGATCTCAGGCACATTGCGTACATACTCATCCACTGCATTGAAAATGACTTTTCTGAGCATGTTACCTGTAGTCCCGCTTCCAGCACGATAAACAGGAACCATGGGAAGTATATCCTTGCCCGTTTCCAGTATTTCGAAAGAATCTGATTTCAAATTTGAAAGCTGTAACCGGTTATGATTTGATTCAACTTTTCCTGTAACAATTAGACGTTGGCCTTTATGGAATTTCTTGGCTAAGAATTCTTGATTAAAGAACACTAAATCTAACCTTCCTGTTTCGTCTTGCAATGTCACAGTAAGCAATCTATAACCTTTAAAAGTCTTTTGCAGTTTTACTTCATAGACAGTTCCCATAACAGTAGCATCTACACCCGGAGTGAGTTGACGAATCTTCAAAATCTTACTTCTATCAACAAAACGCATGGGGACATAATGCAATAGGTCCCAAACGGACTTTAGCCCGAGTTTTTCCAAAGAGGACTGCATTTTGCTCCCTACTCCTTTTACTTTGGCAACAGGAACATCCCATAGTTCTTTAGGGTCGTAAACAGCTTCTGATTCAGCGTCAGACGCTAATTCTTTTGTGACTTGAGCATACTTTTTCATCAGGTTCAAAAGCTGCTGACAAAGCTTTTTCCTGTCAGCTAGTGGCAGCAATGGATAACGATTAAAGTCATTTACCAGTTCATCAATTTGCACCAATTCTAAAGGTGTTTTAACTGTCTTTCTTATTTCTCCAAGATATTCCACCACCATGTAATGGAACCATTCTCCATCCTCCAACTGGGTGGCATCAAACTTGTTCTCAACCTCACGTTTTAAAGCTAAAGAAAGCTTACTTGCAAGATCTGTTACGCTCAACTTTTTTCTACCAACACCCAATATGGATAAAATGGCTGATCCATTTCATATTCTTCTACTTCTAACCCTAATTCAGAAAACATATCAGCCATAGTTTTTGATTCTTCTTCTTTTGCATCTTCACCTTTAAAAATACTTGCAATAGAGTAACCATCATCTTTAACAAGATCTCTTATGCAATCCACTACACATTGCCAATCGGTACAAGCTTTTTTAAGTTCGTCATCCTTCAGAACTAGCCAATCACCAGACTTTACATCCCATCCGTTTATATGAGAGTCTTTCGTCGCCTTAGTCACTTCAAAATAGCTCATTTCTTTTAGCAGGTCTTCAAAAAAGGCGTCTAAAGGCTTCTCCACACCGAAATACAGAGATAACCCTACCGCCGCTTGTACGGGATTCTTCGTTGGAATTACTACAATATTTTTCTCTGTAAGTTCGCTTACCTGCTGGGCAGATAAGATAATGTTTGGATTGTTAGGCAAAATATAAACTTTGTTGCTGTGTACGTGTTTAACACCATCGAGCAACTGACCCACCGAAGGGTTCATTGTTTGCCCACCTGAGACAACAAAATCCACCTTCATGGACCTAAAAAGTTCAACCCATTTTGGTGAAGGTGCCACAGCAATAACAGCGAATGGTTTTTCTTCTACTTGAAAATGTTCTTCCACCTGCGCAGCCATATTATCAATTTTTACTTGAATAAGTTCACCAAATTTACCCATTTCCTGAAGCACGACAAAGGGTTCGTTTGTATGCACGTGAAAGTGCCAAAGCCCACCTTCACGCCCTAAAACAATGGAATCTCCTTCTTTTGAAAGAAAATCCTTAGCTTGCTCAAAATCTAAATCCTCTGATTTCAAATAAGCTTCAGTACAAAACTTAAACTGGCCGTAGCCAGCTTCGCTGATAAACGTTTCCGAGACACGTTGAGTGATTCTATGCGGTTTTGGTGTTTCACCAGAGACCACGGCGCGAAAACCTTCGAAAAACAAATAAAGGCCATAGCCGCCAGCATCGATAACGTCAGCTTTTTTTAGCACGTCCAGCATTTCAGGCGTTTGTAAAACAGTCTGCCATCCCACATCTACAATTTCTTTTAGTGCTTCTTCAAAAGATGGATAGGTTTTCCTTTCCACGTGTTCTGATATTCTTCTTATAACAGTAAGGATGGTACCTTCTACTGGTTTTATAACCGCATGATAGGCCGTTTTCTTACCTTCTACAAGAGCAGTAAGAAAATCTGATAATTGCAAACGTTTCCCATCTGCTGTTTGAAGGACACGTCCAAAACCCTTCAAAATCTGAGAAAGAATAACACCCGAATTACCACGAGCACCAGATAGAGATGCCTTGATAAGTGCATGCCCAACTTCAGAAAAATCAGCATCATCGAGCCGTTTTAATTCATTGACGACACTTTCCAAGGTAAGAGACATGTTTATCCCTGTGTCACCGTCAGGTACAGGATAAACATTTAACGCATTTATGTCTTCTTTTAGTTCTTTAACGAGACTGTAGCCACCATCAAAAGCGGAAATAAATTCCTTAACAGTTAGCTGTTGTTTCATTACTACGCCCTCTCTTGTGAGACGTGGACCTTTACTTCTACTTCGTAATTTTTAATAAGTAGTTTTTTAAAAGCATAGTCCAGCGACTCTCTTAGATTCTTTATTATCATTGACACAGGACTCAATGGGTCTACTACTACGTGTATGGTCGCATAAACCTTGTTATCTTTTATCCTTACAATTACTCCCTCGTCAAACGCGTAAAATCCCACCAAACCTCCAGCATAATCCATTATGGAGGACTTTGGCACCGACGTTATCCCGTAACAACTTTTGATAACGTTGGACAAATATTGTGCAATAGCTTTCGCCTTTATTCTGATTTTCAATGTTTACCACCACCTAAACGTTATTTTAACATGTTCGAAAAGATTACTTTTTTCTATAACTAAAGCCACATAGTTTTTAACGTTCTCGTGTTTTTTTACTCATGATATAATACCAATTTGTACAGCGAAGAATACAGCTATTAAATAGGAGGAGATAAATAATGGCAAAAGTTTGCACTGTTTGCGGAAAAGGTCCTCAATTTGGACATAATGTAAGCCACTCTAACAGAAGAACCAACCGCCGTTGGGAACCCAATTTAAAGCGCGTGCATGGACGTTTTCCTGATGGAAAAGTTCGTACAGCTTATGTATGTGTAAAGTGCTTAAAAGCAGGAAAAGTAGAGGTATTGTAGTAAATACAACGCTCAAGTATTTCAAAAAATAAAGCCGGCAAGATGCTCGTAATACTTAGTCCTTGTCGGCTTTTTTGTTAGGCACAAATTACGCCAAAAAGTCATCCATTAGTTTTCAATAGTTCTTGTAGCGACAACGTTTACACCCAGACCCAACACGTTCTTTATTATGACATCGCCCATATTTACCGGCACGTGGACATGGACCTTCTTTATTTCTTTCAAAACGTCAAAAAGTTTATCCTTAGGAACAGGCCCATCGGTTTTTACAGGCAGACGTCTCTCCGTTGCACTGCCCAATAGCAATACAGTGCTTTGGAGAAAACGTTCAGGATGGGTAATTTCCTTTGCACCGTATTCAGCCCCTTTCGAACAGCGATTACCTAAAACGGACACTCCGGCTGGAGAACTGCTGACATGCAAGGTACATCCTACAGGACATATGATGCATGTCAAATCAATAGTCTTACCACGCGGTAGTCTGTCGTCTTTCATAATGGTGTAACCGTGAGCTGTAAATTATCTCCCGGCTCTATGACATTGTATTGTTCCAGCTTTAGAGAAATCTCAGCCATCTCCGCAGGTCTCAGTGATGCATAACCCTTCCTTGCTATCGTTTTTCCATCGCACGTAAGCGCCACCGAGCACACACCTAAAGGACGTTTTACCCTGAACCATATACGGGGAGGATTGTTCACACCGATTGCGATACGCTGAGGCAAAACGACTCTGATGTCTCCACATGGTTCCAAAGTTGCTTCTTGAGAAGGTTCATAAAACTGCTTTACCGACGCTTCTCCTGCCACAGAAGCTGAGGTAGCCACATTGTCTACTAAATCCCATATCCCTGCTCCATTACCCACAACAAACACACCTGGTAACTCCGTTTGAAAGTACTGATCCACTGCTGCACTGCCTGTATATGGAAGAATGGTCAATCCCAACTGCTTGATAAGTTCTGCTTCAGGTAATAGACCCACAGAAAGTATGAGTGTGTCCACAGGAAACAGCTTTTCAGTGCCTGGTACTACATAACCATTTTCCATCTGAGCTACTTTTACCGCCTCTACACGATCTTTTCCAAGGACTTCCGTTACTGTGTGCGATAAAAAGAGCGGAATATCATAATCTTTTAAACATTGCTGTATGTTTCGTGCTAAACCGCCTGGAAATGGCATTAGCTCTGCTACACCATGGACATGAGCCCCTTCAAGTGTGAGCCTGCGAGCCGTTATAAGACCAATATCGCCAGAACCAAGCATGAATACATCATTACCGATGTTTAATCCTTGCACATTAATCATGTATTGCGCAGTACCCGCTGTGAAAATACCCGCAGGACGTGTACCGGGTATGGCGATGGCTCCGCGTGGACGCTCTCTTGCTCCCACGGCAAAAATGATTACATCCGCTCTTACAAACGATATGCCGTCTGGCTTAGAAACCACAAGTGTTTTGTCATGATGTGCCTCAATAACCATGGCATTGAGCCATACTTCTATGCCTGATTGCATTACATCCTGGCGCAGATACTCTGCAAACTCAGGGCCCGTTAAATCTCTCCCATAGTAGTTCAGACCAAAACCAGAATGGATGCATTGTGGAAGGACACCACCTAATCGTTCAGCCCTTTCTATGAGTAAAACATTATCTGCACCAGCGTTCTTTGCAGCTACTGCTGCAGCCATGCCTGCAGGTCCGCCACCTACCACGGCAACCAACATCACTCATTCCCCCTGTTATCGCCATAAATAACATTGGATTTATTACCAAATTTCGTTATATTTTCATAGGGAAGGTTAAGTTCTTTCCTCATTATATCGATAATGCGTGGCATGCAAAACCCGCCTTGACACCGGCCCGCAGTTGCCCTTACACGTCTCTTTATACCGTCTAAATCTCTCGCAGGAGGTTCCATTTTTAGAGCGTTTTCAATTTCCCCTTCACTAACCAATTCGCAACGACAAACCATGTGCCCAAATGCAGCATTGCCTTTTATAAGTTCCTCGCGATACTTATATGGAAGTTCGCGCAAAATCGGCGGTAACTCAAAGTAAGGATCAAAATTCGCTTTCTCTTCCAAAGGCACTAACGCAGAAACCAGATTGCAAAGCTCTTTAGCTATTCCTGGAGCAGCAGTCAAGCCAGGTGATTTTATACCAGCAGCATTGATGAGGCCTTCCATAGTCCGGGAATGAGCTACCACAAAATCATCTATGGAACCTATAGCTCTTAAGCCGGCGTATTGCGCTATAGTAAATCGCTCATAAGGAAAAGGCACTAACGCTTTAGCACTTTCAAGGACTGTAGCTAATCCTTCTGCAGTGGTTCGCTTGTCTGGCTTGTCCAGGTCCTCAGCAGTAGGACCAATGAGTAAATTCCCGTGCGTAGTCCTGCTCACCAATATGCCTTTGCCAATACTGGTAGGTGCGCGGAAAATAACATGTCTTACTAAGTTACCCACGTTCTTATCCAAAATCATGTACTGACCACGGCGAGGGTGTATCGAAAACCAATTTTCACCAGCCATGCGCATGATTTGATCAGCATACAAGCCAGCCGCATTTATGACAACTTTTGTTCTTATCAGACCGCTACTGGTCCTTACATATATACCGTCTGACCTCTTACTTATCTCTTCGACGCGTGTATCTAATCGTATTCGCCCACCGTTCTTGAGGCCATTTCCCACTAAAGCGACCACTGCCTGAAATGGGTCAATTATGCCAGAAACTGGTGCATACAAAGAAGCCTTTACTTCCGGATTAACCACGGGTTCTCTCTTCAGTGTTTCATCTCGACCCAGGAATTTGACAGGTATTTTTACCGATTTACCATTTTCATAAAGCCTGGTAATCTCATTAATCTCAGACTCGTTAAAAGCCAGTACCAAAGAACCTGTCCATTCCACGTCTACAGACAGCTCTTGAGACCATGCAAACCACAAAGCAAGGCCATCATGGTTCAGCTTACTCATTAATGTTCCAGGATTTGGATCAAACCCGCCATGGAGTATGGCAGAATTAGCTTTACTTGCATCTCCCCCTACATCATGATTTGCATCCACAAGCAAAACATTTAATTTGTATCTGCAAAGCTCACGAAAAGCAGCAGCGCCAACAATACCTGCCCCTATTATAAGCACATCACAGTTTATGGGATTATCGTTCTTTGCTATCTGATCCAGTTCCGAGCGCGTTCCACCGCTCGCTGCCATCCAGCGTACATCTCCTCTCTCTTTAATGCCGTTATCTTCGGTACAAATGTTCTATCTAATTGCCAACTACTCTGTATCTCCCGTAGATTATGCCAGACACCTGTCGCTAAACCTGCCAGATAGGCGGCACCTAAAGCTGTGGTTTCACGTACCACAGGTCTCTGTACAGGCAAACCAAGGATGTCTGATTGAATCTGAAGAAGTAAATTATCCACAGAAGCGCCACCATCAGCTTTCAAGACATTTAAGTCGAAACCGCAATCGCTCTTCATTGCCTCCAGCACATCTCTTGTTTGGAATGCAATGGATTCCAACGTTGCCCTGGCAATGTGGCATGCGTTACTACCCCTGGTTATGCCCACCATAGTTCCACGAGCATACATGTCCCAATATGGAGCACCTAAGCCTACGAACGCTGGGACAAAATAAACGCCTCCGCTGTCCTCAACTTGAGAAGCCAACGTTTCTACTTCATCGGCGGTTCTAATAATCTTCAATCCATCTCTGAGCCATTGCACAGCGGCACCTGTAACAAAAACAGAACCTTCCAAAGCATAGCTAACTTTATCTTCAACCCCGTAAGCTATTGTCGTTATCAAGCCATGCTCACTTTCCGGGATTTTATCACCTGTGTTTACCAGCAAGAAAGATCCTGTGCCATATGTATTCTTAGCAGATCCAGGTTCAAAGCACGCTTGACCGAATAATGCTGCTTGTTGATCGCCAGCATCACCTGCAATGGGAATAGCTTCGCCTAAAAATGATGGATCTACATATCCATATATGCAAGAGGATGGTTTCACTTCAGGCAGCATGATTCTCGGTATGCCAAGTTCCTGAAGAATCTCATCGTCCCAATCTAATGTATGTATATTAAAAATCATCGTTCGAGAAGCGTTGGTGTAATCGGTAACATGTACCTTTCCCTTAGTTAGACGCCATATGAGAAATGTGTCCACGTTTCCAAACAGAACTTCACCTTTTTGCGCCTTTTCCCTTACACCCGGGATGTTATCCAATATCCACTTTATTTTTGTCCCACTAAAATAAGCGTCTATGACCAATCCCGTCTTATCTCTAATTGGCTTCTCCCAACCTTTTTCTTTGAGTCGATCGCAAAACTGCGCAGTTCTCCTGCATTGCCAAACAATGGCATTGTAAACAGGCTTACCGCTATTCTTATCCCATAAAATGGTCGTTTCCCTTTGGTTAGCAATTCCCAGTGCCGAGATGTCTTTCGCCTGCAAATGGGCTTTTCTAAGTGCCTCCTTGGCAACCTCCATTTGGCTATTCCAAATGTCTTCAGGGTCATGTTCTACCCATCCTGGCTGTGGGAATATTTGTCTAAATTCTTTTTGAGCAATGCTTACTATATGACCTTTACTATTAAACACAATGGACCTGCTGCTAGTAGTTCCTTGGTCAAAGGAAAGCACATACTTTTCATGCTCGGAAACCATTCCAGTCCTCTCCATTCTTAAAATGTTCCGTTTTTGCCAAGCTATATAAGCCTATTATAAGTCGTTTGCTCCACGGTACATAAAATCTGATGGATAAAGCAAATAAGCATATAATTTATGATTGATAAGGGAGGTGAACAGGGTGGAAGAGGGTTTCATGAAACAAGGAAACGATATCGGCGTTTTAGTGATTCACGGATTTACTGGTTCTCCTGGGAGTATGCGCGAGTTAGCTAATTTCTACGTTGACCAAGGGTTTTCTGTTGCATTACCGCGTTTATCCGGGCATGGAACTACACCTCAAGACTTGGAGCACCGAAAATATCAGGAATGGATAAACGATGTAGAGCAGGCATATCAATGGTTAGTGCAAAGGACAAGTACCATTTTTGTTACAGGTTTATCTATGGGAGGAACGCTTACCCTTTATATGGGGCAACAGCATAAAGATATTGCCGGATTAATTACTATTAATGCAGCAGTAAGAATGAAAAACGAATCATCTATGATGATCTTTGGAACAATTGGCTTACCACGGTTTATAAAAGGTATTGGCAGTGACATAAAGAAAGGTATTAAAGAACCTGCCTACGATTTGACACCGGTAAGAGCTTCTAAACAGTTAGCCCTACTTATGCAACGTGTAAGAAACGCCATAGATAAAATAGAGCAGCCCATTCTAATTTTTTCCTCGAAAGAAGACCATGTGGTACCTCCCGACAACCAAACATGGATTTACCAAAATGTGAGATCGCAAATAAAAGAATTAGTCATATTGGAAAACAGTTACCATGTAGCGACCATGGACTATGATCTTGAACTTATAGAACAGAAGAGCCTTGATTTTATAAAACGTTTGACATGAATGATATTCTCCTTGAATCACGTAATTTGGGTGTACTTTTGATACATGGCTTTACTTCTTCTCCTGACCAGATGAAACCGTTTGGCGAAGAATTGACCAAGCATGGTATTACATGCTTTATTCCCATGCTCACTGGACATGAGAAAATTCCTGATAGCTTGACTAACGTGAAGAATGGCGATTGGTTTAATGATGCAGAACGTGCTTTTGAACAGCTACGCTCAAAGACGAAAAATGTTATCGTGGCTGGGCATTCTTTAGGAGGCACGCTATCTTTATACCTTGCTGAGCGTCATAGCCTCAATGATGGGCTTATCGCTTTATGCCTGATAAACCCGGCTATTAAGCTCACAGTTGAAGAACGTAGAGCAATAAGATTCGGGAGATTCTATCAAAAACGCCTTGGTGTTTCTGTGAAACCCTTTCAAGTGCTGAAGAATACCATAGACGACGTACGCTCACGCTTGAATAGAATAACTGTTCCCGTGTTCATGTTCATATCCAATAAAGATGAACTAATACCATTTGCTTATCAGCAATGGTTGTTCAATAAACTCAATGTGCCAAAGTACTTTGTGACGCTGCCAGAGGAGGGGCACTCACCCTCCTCCAAAGCGGCAGCATTCATAATAAACAGCTTTCTTGAGTTATCAAATGTTGTTCTGTAGCCACTCACTAAGCTCAGAAAATGGCACATGTATGAGGCCCGTATAGCTTGTGTTGATGTCTAAGTACGTCGGATTACCTTTTATCAAAATAGACAGCTTTTCTCCCACGTTCCAAAAAACAGGAAGCGAAGGTGTAGTTTCTACGTTTACGTCAGCCTTAATACTGTTGATTTGAACAGGCGCCAGTGTATTCATTAGTTCCATAAGAACGCCATTATCAGTTTTTTGTATGTTCTTCACCGCTGATAGCACATAACCTAAGTATTGACCTATCTGCGTTTCATCTTCAAGTAGTCCAGGAAAATCGCTGATGACACCCATAAAACCAGACTCCCGAAGATTCATCGCTGCGCTCTTGTCATTAACAGCCCAAGGTAAAACTCTTTCTGCCACAGGAAGATAGCGTTCGTCGACAAAACTTTGCTCCGGTTTTAGCACCTCCACATCTTCCAAATAGTTGGATATATCCCGTGGGTAATGCTGATAAATATATGCGAACAAATACTTGCCTTTATCCAACTGACGCCATTCGCTTATTATGTCATGCCTAAAGGATGAAATTATCTTTCTGTCAGGGGTAAACTGTGCTACAACACGTTTAGCAGTAAGCCATTTTGTAGTCTTTATTTCGATATCTACCCATACTCGCTTTTCATCTGCCAAAGCCAGTGCTTCCTGCAACGTGCATACCTGCTGCTTACCTTTTAACATGTTTCTTAGTTCTTCATAAGTGCAATCTTCCACCCAAACATCCATTCCGTGCAGACGTTTCAAATTCGGGTCATGAAATAAGACGGCCACATTATCTTTCGTTACCATAACATCCAGTTCGAAACCATTAGCGCCAGCATCCAAAGCTTTCTGGAAAGCATCTAATGTATTTTCCGGCCAAAGCAACGAAGAACCTCTGTGACCCAAAACAATGAATGGTTCAGCTTTCTTAAACATTTTTCACCCCAAGATCGCGCCTGTTTATGAAAATGAGTATGGCGGCAATCAATTCCAAAGTTACCGATACTCCAACCATGAGAGGCACAGAATGACCATAAATGATGCCCATGACGAAGCTACCTAAGAACCAAGAAACACCGTAAACCGTATTGAAAAAACCATATGCCATGCCCCGTCGCTCCGTGGGAATCATTTCAGCTAAAGCGGCTCTCATAACAGATTCTTGGCCTCCCATGCCGATACCCCAAAGAGTCATCCCCAGGGCAGGCCCCCACCAACTATTAATAAGGAAGGTAAGAGGAGCAAAAAACGCAGCGATGAGGGCAGATACACCTACTATGGAAACTCCAGCTCTGTCGAACCACGCGCCAAACACTAGCGCTGCTATGGCGTCTACTCCCATAGCCAATGAATACAACAACGCGATGAACTGCGGTTGAAGTATGCCATCTTGCTCTAAGTGGAAACCGATAAGCGGATAATCGATATAACCGGCACCTATTAGAGCAACTGCAACAAGATAAATCCAAAATGATTTTGTGTAACCGCTGGTAGCGATACCTTTATAAGCGGGCTCAAATTCCTGCGGTCTCGGGTAAAGGAATCTTCCTGTTATTATGAGTATTACTGCTAAAACTGCCGGTATGCCCAAGAATAAGAATGCTTCATTATAGCCCAAATTGCGAGCAAGTATGATACTCACGAATACCGGCCCAAGTACAGCACCAATTTGATCCATGGCTTCATGAAGACCAAATCCGAAACCTCTCCCTACTTGTTTTGTCGCTTGAGATAGCATAACGTCACGTGAAGGGGTTCTAAGACCCTTACCCAATCGTTCTAAAATCAATAGAAGCACAGCTACTTGCCAAGTGCCAGCAAATGCGAGCAGTGGAATGACCAATAGATTAAGTGCAAAACCTACAATGGTTAAAAGCCAATAACGATGCGTTCGGTCGGCCCAATAACCGGAAACGAGCCTAAAGGCATAACCAAGCATTTCCCCAAAACCAACTGCAAAACCCACAACAGCACTACTCGCGCCCAGTAAATCCAAGTAAGGACCCGTTACACTTCGTGCCCCTTCATAGGTAACGTCACCTAAAAGGCTCACAAAACCAAGCAAAATAATAAAGTAGAACGCTCTTCTTTTTAAAATGTTTTTGTCATTTTCCACATTCTCACCTCCTTAATTATGTTACCGTCGTTACATCATAGAAGTATAATACCTTTCCAGCATAAATGGTAGAATTTTGCCCATATAAGGCAGTTTTGTGGGAACTTGCAAAACCATGTTATTGGCTAATTGGTTCCTTCTTAGTGACATCCCCTTTTCTTACGTTCATGAGGCATATGAAGGAAAGCAAGAAAAATATAATGGCGTAAGGGAACATTACATACTTTGTCTTAGCCATATCCGATATGAAGCCAATCAAAGGCGGCGAAACAATGGATGCAGCCTGTGAAGCAAAATAATATAGACCCGTGAAGACACCTACTTCAGATAAAGATCCCATATCCACAACCGTAGGCAAAGAATTTATGTTGATTAACGCCCAACCTATGCCCGCTAAAGCGAACAAGATATTAAGCCAAAGTGCATCAACAGTAAACATGATTCCTGCCACAGCAATAATCATGAATCCTAACCCAACACTCATCGTTCTCTTTCTACCAAAGCGATTAGCCAACCAACCGGAAGGCAAGGCGAAAACCATAAAAACCAACGACATAACACCCAAATTGAGCTTTGCCATGTTTTCAGCAACAATGGGGTTCAAACCAGATTCCAATGTCATATAAACGACATAAAATGTTTCGATTGCATTGTAAGCGATAAACCACAGAAAAATAGCCAACAGCATAGACCATAGGTCCTTATAAGATCGGTTCATTAAAGCATGCACATTTCTCCACCAGGGAGTTTTGTCAGCTTCAGGTTGGTAATATATGGCATCCTTTGGTTCGTTGATCGATTTAAAAACTATCAGCGCAGCAATTATGGTAATGGCAGATGCGATAGCAAATCCCAACGGTCTGTTTTCGCTACTAATACGGCCTATACCAAAATAGACAAGTAAAGAGCCAAGCCCGCCCATGAAATTAATCACACCGTTTCCGGGAGAACGTTGCTCCGGCGGAACAATATCTGGCATGAGCGCTATAACAGGCCCCCTGCTTATAGCTGCCGAGATATTCATTAGTATGACTGTTACCATAAAGATAGCAAGACCACTGGCAGATGTTCCAAAAAAGGCTGGTATCCAAGGAATAAGAGCAAAAAACACAGCCATCAACGGTAAGCCCGTTATGATAAAAGGCATACGCCTGCCTATCCTTGTGTTCACTTTGTCTGAATAAGCAGCAATGATAGGAATCAACGTAACAGCAAGTATGTTGTCAATGTTCATGATCCAACCGGTAGTAAAATTGCTCATTTTGAACTGACCTTGTAGAATCACAGGAACGTCTGCATTATAGAGTGCCCACACTACGGAGATGCCCATGAAACCAAAACCAAGCAAGAATAACTTTCTGTAATTAATCTTCATCCTACAATTAACCTCCTTATGGGTGGTTAAAATCTTCTAAAGCAGGATAATACTTACCTTGGCAGACTACACAGCCCGGGTCTGACACAACATTAATCTTGGCCCATTGATTTTGCCAAAGATCGGCAACGAAAAGTTTTTTTTCAACGTTATCCACGGCTCCCACAAGCAACTTTATAGTCTCTGCTGCCATGAATCCTGTTACGACACCTAAAATTGGACTTATTAGACCGCCTGAAGTAGCCGTGGGTGCTTCTGCTAAATCTATGTTCCCCACTACATCACGAAGGCACAAAGGCTCCTCTGGAAGGAATACTTTAGCCATACCATAAGCGCCAGCTACACTCCCAAAAACGAAAGGAATACCGTGTTTTTTTGCAAAATCGTTCATCACAAAACGCACTTCGTAGTTGTCACTTCCATCAACAATTACATCAAAACCGCTCAGAACATCTTCTGCATTCTGGCCCGTAAGTTTATCCTGTAGTGGGTCTAATTCCACAGTGCTGTTTATTGCTTTCAAATGGGTGTAAGCGCTTTCAACCTTTGCTTTGCCTACATCCCCTTCATCGTAAAGTATTTGACGCTGTAAGTTCGACAAGTCAACTTTATCAAAATCGACAAAGCGTAACAGCCCCACACCGGATCTAACGAGATGCTGAAGCAAAAAACTACCCAGTCCTCCAACCCCAACTACAACAACTCGTGCATGGGCCATCTTTTCTTGCCCTTCCTCACCGATGGGAGGGAATTTTGACTGAACGTCGTACCTCCCAGGCATATCAATACCCCCTTTCAACATCTTTGTGAATATAAAATTCTATACTTATCAATAATTAACATTGTAAGTGATTTATAATATATTTATGGCAGGCAAGATAGCACATGCATATCCGGGCCAAGGGGCTCAGTTCCCTGACATGGAGACTTATTTTTCGAAGAAAATAAACCAGATAGCCAGCGAAAGTTTTCCACAATTGGTAGATATGCTCGCCAATAATGATGAAAAAGTGCTTACAGAAACATTTTATGTTCAGCCTGCTATTTATTTAGTTGAAACATCGCTCATGGAAAAACTTCCTCCACCTGCTTTAGCATTGGGGCATAGCTCCGGTGAGTACGCAGCGTTGGTAGAAGCGAAAGTATGGGATGTCCGCACAGGTTTCGAAATTATTCGCGCTCGTGGTCATTTTAGCCAGTCGTCTGCACCAAAGGGATTTATGGTCCAAATACCAGCGGAAATAAAAAATGATCTTTTAAATGAATTTAAGGACGTTTACGAAGCAGCTATCAACAGCGCAGATAAAGTAGTAGTAGCCGGACTTGAAGAAAAATGGGTTCAGGTAAAATCATATTTAGAAGATAACCATGTTAATTACCATTTACTTCCTATTTCTGCTCCGTTTCACACGCCCTTTATGGAAAAAGCTGCAAAAAGGCTACATTCTTTTCTGACGCTCAATCGTGGCAAAGTTCCTGAGTTTCCTGTTTATCTCAATGCACTGAACCACGTCATACGCAGTTACGATGATGTAGTAGAAGGCCTTTCTTTAGGGCTAATAAAACCCATCAACTGGCTTCAAGCGCAGGAATTTGTTAAACGCAGTGACATCGATGCTTTGGTAGAAGTTTATCCTCACCCATACCTGTCGAAGTTTACTGGAATTACCACTCATAATGCTGTGGAATATTACCATTTAGACATTTAGTCTGACCCCTTGTAACATTTCCCCTATAAGATGCATCTAACTATATTGAGGTGATGATAATGCAAAAAATCGCACATTTGTTCCCTGGCCAAGGGATTCAAAAAGTTGGCATGGGAAAATATTTTAGTAAAAGAGTAGAAACATTACTTACAACGGAGGATCCAAAGCTACTTGAGCTCACGTGGGTAGGTCCGCAGGAAGAGCTAAACAAGACCATAAATGCACAACCTGCCATCACATTAATGCAGGTTTCCTTGGCAGAAGATTTGGACAAACCAGAGATAGCAGTAGGTCACAGCTTGGGGGAATATGCTGCTTTATGGGAGGCCGGGGTATGGGATTTGCAAACGCTTTACAGGGTTGTCCGTGCTCGTGGTTATTACATGCAGGAATTGTGCCCAGACGGATGGCTTATGGCTTTGAGAAACAAAGAAACGGCAGACACAGTAGTAGAAACGTTCAAAGGCAAAGTTTTTTATTCAAACATAAATAGTGATAGGCAAGTGCTTATTGGAGGGCTTGAGAAAGACCTCGAGAACGTAGAAGCTTTTCTGAAATCAGAGCGCATCGCATACAAGAGGATCCAAGGGAACAAACCTTTCCATACACCCTATTTGGAGAAAGCTTCCGAAGAATTTTATGAATTCCTAAAGAGCGTGCCAGGCAAAAATCCACAATTCGACGTTTATTTAAACATAGCTGACGATGTAGTGACCGATTATAATCAAATCATAGAGCTATTAGCGCGTTCCTTGGCAAATCCTGTGGACTGGACAAGAACTGTTGCATTCTTAGGACAAAGAAATCTCGATATGCTTGTGGAAATCAACCTGGAACCACTTCTAGCCAAACTAACAAGCCAGAAGGTGGTACTAGTTCATGAAGTGGCATCTATCTGAAAAAACGTTTGCTGTAGTAGGTAGTGGAGACATTGGTAAAGCCGTTTCCAAAGCGTTGGAGGAAGAAAACGCAAAGGTAATCATGCTAAGTCGGAAAAGTGAGAACTATTTGGATGTTACCGACGAGGAGTCTTTCAAACCATACAGTTCGTGGTCGAAAATGCTGGATGGTTTATTGTACACTGCCGGAGTGACCATTGATAAGCCCGTAGGCTTACTGAGTTTATCCGATTGGATGGAGGTTATAAACACTAACCTCACTGGAGCTTTTCTGACTGCAAAACATTTTTACATGGCTTTAAAACCTCAAAGCAGTGTCGTGTTTCTAAGTTCCATAGTAGGTCAATGGGGTAACATTGGTCAAGCTGCTTACTCAGCTTCTAAAGCTGGATTGGAAGCGCTGACCAAAACATTGGCGAAAGAATGGGCAAGGAAAGGCATACGCGTCAATGCAATTTCACCAGGTTTGGTGGACACGAAGATGACTACGCAGCTGCCCGAACCTGTCAAACAAGGTTTTATACAACACAACCTGCTAAAAAGGTTGGCTGCACCAGAAGAGATCGCAAATGCGATCTGCTTTTTGCTTTCCCCGTTATCTTCTTTCATAACGGGACAGAATATTTACGTTGATGGAGGATTCTTTATCTCCTAAAAACGTGTTTTATGTTATAACAAACAAATTTATTAAGGAGGTTCAAGCTAACATGATGGAAATGATTAAGGGTTTGTTAGAAGAAAATGGTTATCCTACGGAAAATCTTACAGAGGAAACCACTTTTGAAAGCTTAGGTGTAGATTCTTTGGGTTTAGTGGATTTGACGTTGTCTTTGGAGCAAAAGGGTTACTCCATACCAGAAGAAAAACTTTCTGAAATCAAGACTGTTGGAGATCTTATGCGCGTTCTCGGTGGTAATGCATGAAACGCATTGTAATAACGGGAATGGGCGTAGTCACACCTTTCGGGGTGGGGCTAAGCCCATTCAAAGAGGGAATATTCTCGGGCGCTAACGGTATAAAACCTATCACACGTTATAGCGAGCTGCCAGTGAAATTTGCTGGAGAAGTTGACTTTGATCCTTTGCAGTATTTTGACAAAAAAGATGCAAAAAGGATGGACCGTTTTACGCAATTCGGATCTGTAGCAGCTCATGAAGCATTGGAAATGGCGAATTTGCATGAAGTCGACCCCTATAGTGTGGGTGTTGTTTTTGCATCGGGTATGGGTGGACTGGAGTTTTTAGAAACGCAGATCATTAATCTCTATACTAAAGGACAAAAAACCGTTTCACCCTTTACCGTTCCCGCATCTATTGTCAACATAGCTGCTGCCAATATTGCTATTCAAAATGGATTTCACGGGCCAGCTTTTGCCCCCACCACAGCTTGTGCTGCTTCCTTAGATGCCATTGGTCAAGGTTTCAACCTTCTTCAACAGGAAGATGACTTAAACGCCGTACTGGTGGGTGGTTCTGAAGCGAGCATAACACCTCTGGGCATTACCAGCTTCTACAACATGAAAGCCCTATCACCCATGAATGAACCAACTGCATCAAGACCTTTTGATAAAAACCATTCAGGTTTTGTAATGGGAGAAGGTGCAGGTGCTTTAGTCCTGGAAACGCTGGAACATGCACTAAGTAGAGGCGCTACGCCCTTGGCAGAAATTGTGGGCTATGGCGCAACTTGCGACGGCTATCATGTAACAGCACCGGATCCGTCAGCAGAACCGCAGTCCAGAGCCATACTAAAAGCATTGAAGAAAGCGAACATACAACCCGAGCAGATAGATTATGTATGTGCGCACGGAACCTCTACCCCGCTGAACGATGTTATAGAGACGAAGTCATTAAAGAAAGCGTTTGGTGAACATGCCTACAATATTCCTGTAAGCTCTATAAAATCCATGATAGGACATTTGCTCGGTGCATCAGGTGCAGTAGAGACAGTCGCTTCCGTGCTCGCTCTGCAAGAACAGATGATTCCACCGACCATAAACTTCCAAGAGCCGGCTGAAGAGTGTGATCTCTACTATGTACCCAACAAAGCTGAAAAGCGTGAAATAAACTACGTATTAAAGGAATCCTTAGGCTTCGGTGGGCATAATTCCGTAGTGGTGCTAAAACGTTATGAAGGTTGAGCATGTTCTCATTGAAAAAGTAAAACGTGGCGATCCTAAAGCATTTCAAGAATTATTCAACCAATTTGAGCGCGAAATTTACACATTAGCGTATCGCCTCGTTGGAAACAGAGAAGATGCAGAAGATGTAACACAAGAGGTAGCATGGATACTTTGGTCAAAAATAAAGTCATTTAGAAATGAAAGCAGTTTAAGTACGTGGCTTTATCGAGTTACAGCAAATACGGCACTTCAATTGCTTAGAAAGAAGAAAAAGATTGTTTATGTTGAGCCCAATTTTCATACGGCCGAAGATATGCATCTAATGTTAGAAATGGCTGTTATGGACCTCCCAGATAGCCAAAGAGCATTAATTGTTCTGAGAGACATATACAACTTCCCCATAAAGGACATAGCAAGAATGCTCGACATAACAGAGGAAAACGTGCGCGTACAACTACATCGCGCCCGTAAAGCTTTGAGAAAAAAGTTAGAAGGAGGTGAAAACGATGGAGTGCAAAGAAGTGCAGGAACTGATACCGGAATTCCTGAGAGGCGAATTAACAAAAAACCAAATAAATGATGTATCAGCACACCTCAATACATGCAATGACTGCTACAATGAACTGCAAAATTGGGATGAGCTTTTCGATGAGTTGAGAAGTTTAGTAAATTACACGCACAAACCAGAAAAAGACATCGTGACATTGGCAAAAGGCAAGACGTCTATTACGCCATGGATTGTTGGAAGCGTAGGTGTCGGTGTCCTTTTGGCTGCAGGAGGCGCTTTACTGTGGAAGAAAAGA
Organism: Coprothermobacter platensis DSM 11748; assembly: GCF_000378005.1. GTDB lineage: Bacteria > Coprothermobacterota > Coprothermobacteria > Coprothermobacterales > Coprothermobacteraceae > Coprothermobacter > Coprothermobacter platensis. Next base: position 129,760 of record NZ_KB899040.1, on the reverse strand, counting down.
TAATTCCGTTGCCTCACAAATGGCCATTTTTATTTGTGGACAGTTTTGAAACAAAAGACAATTATTGTGAGGCACAATATTATATAGACCCAAATCTGCCTTTTTTTCAGGGGCATTTCCCTGATTATCCAATTTTTCCCGGCGTTCTTCACATAGAAGCCGTTGCTCAAACATTGGGTTTGCTGGTGAAAACGCCTGGTTTGCCATTGCTGGCCCGCGTTGAACAAGCCAGATTTTTACAACCTCTTTTTCCCGGAGACCACATTACTATAAAAGCGACATTGGAGAATGAAAAAGCTGGTTTCTATTTTGGCAGAGGAATGATTTTTAAAGAAAACACGTTAGTAAGCGAAGCGAAAATTGTCTTTAAGGTGGCGAAAGAAAAATGATCTCTTTAGAAGAACTGCTTGGTATTGAATATCCCATTATACAAGGTGGTATGGCTCGTGTTGCAAAAGCTCCTTTAGCTGCTGCCGTAAGTGAAGCAGGAGGATTAGGAATTTTAGGTGGCGCATCGATGACGCCAGAAGAGTTACGAGACCAAATTCGTGAAGTTCGGTCTCGCACGTCAAAGCCATTTGGGGTAAACTTGATGCTCCAAAGTGAATTTTGGCAAGACCAAATAAAAGTCGTTTTAGAAGAGTGTCCCCCTGTTATAACAACTGGAGCAGGCAATCCTTCCAGCTTCATGAAAACGCTAAAAGAAAAGGGTATAAAGATATTGCCGCTGGTGGGGTCAGCAAACCAGGCTTTAATGTTAGAAAAAATAGGTGCAGACGCCGTTATTGCAGAAGGTAAAGAATCGGGAGGCCATATCGGAGAAGTAACGACCATCGTTTTGGTAAATGCAGTATTAAAAACAGTAAGTGTACCAGTAGTAGCTGCCGGCGGCATCGTTGATGCAGACAGCTATAACGCTATGAGAGCCATGGGCGCTGTAGGTGTGCAAATGGGAACACGTTTTGTTGCCTCTGAGGAAGCTCCAATAAGCCCTGCATATAAAGATGTGGTACTAAGAGCTAATGAGCGTTCGACAGTAGAGGTCGGCAGACGGTTCAAACATACCGTTCGCATATGGAGAAACAATTTGGCCCTTAGGCTTATAGATGCTGAATATCGCGGAGATGAACAGGAATTTTCCCAACTGATGTTAGGTGCTCTCATACGTGCCGTTGAAGGAGATTTAGAGAATGGTGCGTTTATGATGGGGCAATCAGCAGGGCTTATAAAAGACATCCTCCCCGTAAAGAGAATTATTCAAAATATAGTAGGAAAATCACTGTAACCATAGTGACACAATTAATTGCATAAGAATGGCTGCCAGAGGGTATAAAACCATTGGGCAAGAAAAAGAAGAATTTGCCCAAGGAGGTGCAGAGATATGCAATGGTTAGTTGGTTTACTTGGTTTGTGGTACCTTTTGGCGCCATTTATCATTAAGGCATCATCTGGTGCAATGTGGAACGGAATCATAGTGGGTATAGTTGTAGCTATTTGTGCCTATATGTTCCCTGCTGAAAAATCTTGGCAGAAATGGTTAGGTGTAATACTTGGCCTATGGGCACTGGTTACAGCGTTCTTCTGGACCACGGGTTCCGCGTACATGTGGAACAATGTCATCGTTGGTATTTTGATTGCTATCGCAGGATTCGCTGCTTTGGGCGGATCAAATAAGTAAAACAGTCTTTATCCTTGCTTACATTCGGCAAGAAGGAGCCTTCTTAGGAAGGCTCCTTCTTCTTTAGTAGACTTCATTTACGTATTTCACGCTTAAAATAAGTATTGTCTGCAATGCATAAGAACAATCGAACTATTAAAAATAGCAAGTACGACAATATAAAGACAAGCGAGGGATTATCATATGAGAGCTGAAAATAATCTTAAAATAGGAATTGGTTTTGCCACAGGCAGAAAGAGTTTTAGAAAAGTTCTTCGGTCCTACATATATAATTTTCAGGAATCCGGCCTAACTGATCGTGATAACATACGTTTGAGTTTATTGGTAGCCTATGATTTGTCTTATTCCGATACAAAACCTGAAGATTATAAAAATATTAGCAAAGATGTTCTAAACCTCATAGACGAAACGCATTTCATTGGCGATTCCACTATAGCAAGCGAAATGGCTAAGCTGGTGGATAAAAACGTTGTAACTGAAGATGAAGCAAAGCTCATTTTTTGGAATAGTTACGCAGGAAAACGCAACCGGATTCTATACACGGCAATAAAGAACAACGTAGATTATCTGCTGTTCCTCGACGACGATGAATACCCCATGGCTGTAACTAATACCCGTTCATTGGCTGTGTGGAGCGGGCAACAAGTCCTAAGGACCCACTTAAAGTACATAAAGGATGCAGATATAACTAACGGTTATCATTGCGGCTACATATCTCCTATTCCCTACATAGAATTCAACAATGTGCTAACAGAAGATGACTTTCGTATGTTCATAGAAGCGATAAGCAATGACATTGTTAATTGGGAAAACATACGCAAGGTCATGAGTAACGGTGGAGTGACTTACGCTGATACTGACGTACTCACACACGACGTAGCCTACCCTGTAGAGGAAGTTAACCACGCGAAATTCATCACAGGCGGGAATCTGTGCATCAACTTAGACAATATAGAAAAGATAAGACCTTTTTATAATCCGCCTGGAGCTCGAGGAGAAGACACGTTTCTTAGTACATGTCTAAGCGATCACGTAGTACTGAGAGTCCCTTGTTATACATTCCACGATGGTTTTTCTACCTACAGGCACCTGATGGACGGTGTTCTCCCAACATCTCTTAAATATGTCAAGGCAGACTCGCCACAAATTATTGACCGCTTCTACAAAGCATGTATCGGTTGGATCAGGTATAAACCACTGTTTCTCTACATTACTGATAGAGAGCACTATGACACCAAAATTCAAGATATGCGCGTGAAACTTAGCAAAACGCTTCCCAAGGTCTGCTCTTATTTTCATAATGAAGCGTTCTTAAATGTTTCTGTGGAATTAGAACGTTACAACAGAAACGTCAAGAGGCATTACCAACAGTTTGTAAAAGCGCAAGATGTATGGAAACGCATTTGCTATTTCTTACAGGACAATAAAAAAAGCTAACTTGTAGACATTCTTGTAACGTATTGTATAAAGAAGGCTCCCTTGAAAGGGAGCCTTCTTTCTTATAAAAGTTATGTCTATTACTTACATTAAGCCTTTCCTGCAGAGCCAGTCATCCTCATTCTGTCTCGGACAACTTCTGTCACGCATTCTTTTGCTTCTTCAAAGTACTTCCTTGGGTCAAACTCCTTTGGATTCTCCGTAAGATGCTTTCTAAGTCCGGCAACGAACGCGATCCTTAAATCGGTATCCGTATTGATCTTGTTTATGCCACGTTTTACTGCTTCTTGAAGCACTTCATCGGGAACACCCTTTGCCCCGGATAAATCAGCGCCATATTTTTCGGCTAATTCAACCCATTTTGCAGGCACACCACTCGCACCATGGAGTACCAATGGAAGTTGGGTAAGTTCTTTCACCTTGGAGATACGATCATAATCTATTCTCGCTTCGCCTTTAAACTTGAAAGCCCCATGGCTTGTTCCCACAGCAGGAGCCAAGAAATCGACCTGTGTTTCAGTAACAAACTGCTTGGCCTCATTGGGATCCACAAGCACGGATTCAGAACTGGACACATTATCTTCAATACCCATAAGTTTTCCAAGTTCAGCTTCTACTGCCACATTTGCTGCATGGGCTATTTCCACAACCTGGCGTGTAATTCTAATATTCTCCTCCAGCGGCTTATCAGAAGCATCGATCATAACAGATGTAAAACCAGCTTTTATTGCAGCCATTATGTGTTTAAGATCATGCCCGTGGTCCAGATGCAATGAAACAGGTACCGGAACAGCGTCGGCATATCTTCTTACCATGTCTACCAATACAAAGGCACCCTTTTCTACATCACCGTCACCGGCATACTTTAAAGCGCCTTCAGATGCTTCGATTATGGCTGGGGAGTTTTCCATGACAGCAGCCTTAACGATCGCCTGTATGAATTCCAAGTCATTAACGTTGAACGCTGCTACACCGTACCCCTCATTATTAGCTTTGCTCAATATGTCTTTCGTTTTTGCGTATGGCAATCAAATCAACCTCCTATCTAAAATGATATTCATCTGTTAACTTTGTTCCCTTTTCTACTCCATTTTACTCATCAATTTGGCAAAGACCAGTGTATCTTTTGTTAAATTCTCAATCTTTGCGTATTCGTCAGGCTGGTGAGCGAGCTCATCAATGGTAGCCCAAACAACGGATGGTATACCGACCCTACGAAGTGGCGCTGCGCATGTTCCTCCGCCAATGCCGCCCACCTTAGGCTCTATACCGCGTGTCTCCTTAACAACCTCTGCCATCTTCTTCACTAATGGATGATTAGGATCTGTCGGTGCTGGAGCGTCACTACGCTGCATAATCTCCACTTCAATCCTGACCTTGTATTCATACTCGTAATAACTTCTAAGCTCATCAATAACTTTGAGTATGTCGTCGAGGTTTTCATCGGGAAGAATTCTCAAATCCATATAGAAGATATCAGAACCAGGTATGGTATTGATGTTTTCTACATTGGCTTCTTTCTTGGTTATTTCGAATGTGCTAAACGGTGGCTCAAATAGCTGATCTCGGTCGCTGAAATTATCGTGAAGCGCCTCGTCCACAGCTAAAGCGAACATCATACCAACCTTGTGTGCATTGATACCGCTGTTAGGCATGGACGCGTGAGTTTGCTTACCTAATACTTTGAACTTCAACCACATCATGGACTTTTCTGCTACTTCGATAAACGAACCCTGGCTGTCTCCAGAATCTGGCACTACAGCCATGTCAGTAGACTTAAAAATCCCTTGGTCAATAAGGTAGATAATACCGTAGTCAGAACCTGTTTCCTCATCGGCCACAAATGCCAACCCAATGTTCACTTTTGGTTTTATACCTGATTCAATTAATGCCTTAACGGCAAATAGACTGGTGATAACGGCCTGACCGTTGTCTTCAGCACCCCTTCCATAAATCTTTCCATTTTCCACATGAGCAGTGAATGGGTCATGTGACCACAAACTGGGGTCTCCTGCAGGCACTGTATCCAAGTGACCGATAAACCATAATGTTCTACTGGTATCTTCACCAGGTAGAACTGCAAGTAAATTCGGTCTTCCTTCTGGCACCAATGGGTCAGGTGCTGTTACAATCTGTGTATTCAAGCCCAACTCCTTTAAGATAGGCTCAAAAAACCTCACACGATCCCATTCACTCTGGCCCTCGCCAGAGCGCACGTTGACCGCTTTAATACTTACAAGCTTGCATAACATGTCCACCATCTGCTGTTCATAACTGTTCACCAATTCTTCTAACTTGTCCATATGATTCACACCTCCTTGTAAACTCTTACAAACAAACTACTTTCTTCTTGAAGCAACGAATAACCAGTTTCCTTCTCAAAATCAATCAGGGTTTTTACGATGCCTTCATCGGTTAAAACAAGAATATCATCGTAGTCACCAGCATTTGCTAAGTTAAGTTTTTCAGGTACATCAATGTATTGAGCATCGAAATGCGCTTTCAGATCGCCAAGCACATTGTTGAGGTCATCGGGTTTTACAACCATTTCTCTAACGACTTTCCACAGCTTTCTTCGGATAAGTTTATCCCACATTTCCTTGCTTTTCTTTCCTTTGCTTTGCAAAAGTCCAATAAGCGATGGTTCATCAAAGAAAACGAAGTTGTCATCATCCATGTAGTCTTCTATTAGTCCCTCTTTCAGGGCTTCTCTCATCATCAGTTGCATCATAAGTTCAGCCGCTCGACTCGTTTTGTGGTAGTAAACGTTCTTGTACATGAGAAAACGTCCTACACTAAGGCCATAAATGTTATCTACAACCTTGCTTCTAAATACAAGCTTACCATCAATGAGCATGGCATTGCCTGTTAATCGGAAAATGTCAACCGTGTTAAATGCACTAACGCCGGTGAAATAAGCATCACGCGCGATGAAGTCTAACCGGTCGGCACCCATGGGACCATCCACTATGCGATTTCTGTAATCATCATCAACCATGGCATTGGCAGTCTCATCCAGCGCCCAATGTATGTAAGCTTCTACATTTTGGAAACCATATTGCCTTGCTTCCTCCTCGAGGCCAGAAATGATTTTGTCTGAACAATAGTCCAGCACATCTCTCTCCATGGTTCTTATAAGGCGTATCCCCATCTTCTCATGGTTAAAACAGTAGGGTTTCCCTCTTACTGCGTCTTCAAAGCAATGGCTGAATGGTCCATGTCCTAAATCATGTAGAAGTGCACAAAGCGATGTTATTAACGCATCACTGGCATTGAGCTCCAGTGCCTCTGCATAACGTTTAGCCACGTACATGGTTCCCAGCGAATGGGAAAAGCGCGTATGGACAGCAGAAGGATAAACAAACGGAGCACCAGCAAGCTGAGTTATACGTCTGAGCCGTTGAAAAGCAACATGGTCCACCAAAGCAGCTTCCAAATAATTAAGTTTTATGTCCCCGTAAAGAGGGTCTCTGATAACTTTTGCCACCAGTGACTTCACAAATTCAATTATATTATGCTTTATGGCTTAAACTGTGTTTGAGGTGATGCATGTATGGATCCTACAAGAAGGGTATGGGGTTTACTTTCGTCCATGGATCGGTTGCAGGGCACAACAGGCCTTATAGAAGCAGCAGAGTTAATCGCTGAAACAGCACAAAATCTGGGTATGAACGTGGTCACACATTATTATTCTTACGATGGCGAAGAAACAGTCATGGGCATGACCATGCCCATGGGTTGGGAAGTAAAACACGGCATTTGCGAGCTAAAAGCGCCACAAGGCAGCGAAGTGCTCTCTTCTACGGAAGAACACTTGCTGGCCGTAGTTCCGTATTCACCTGCTGGGGATGTGGAAGGAGTTTTAGTGTGTCCCAACGAAGATTGGTCAAATGTAAATGGGAAAATAGCTTTCACTTCTGAAGAACCATTGGTTGCGCTCTATAAGGCTTCCAATGAAGGCGCTATTGGAGTTTTGTGGTACCAAGACCGTGACGTAGATGTTTATACATACAGAGGTCTCTTTTTACTAAAAAGTCACATTGAAGAGCTGAAGGCAATCCCTGTTATGCAAGTAAAACCAAGCATAGCTAAACGCCTCAAAAAGTGTTTGAGAAATAGTGAACTGCAAGTACACCTCAGTGTTGATAGCCTTTTCAAGGTAGAGCGCATGCCTGTCGTGGAAGCCCGAATAGATACCGGAAGTCAGCGCAACATCGTACTAACGGCTCATTATTGCCATGTAGGTCCTGGTTCCGACGACAATGCTTCAGGAAGTGCGGGCCTAATACATGTCGCTCAAAAATTACTGAAAAATAAGCCAACCGGCATAAATGTGATTTTTCTTTGGGTACCAGAGCATTACGGAACAGTCCAATGGCTTGAGAAAGATGCTCAGATGCCCATAGAAGCTAATATAAACTTGGACATGATAGCTGCTTCTCAAATACTGAGTGGAAGCGTTATAAACCTAAACCATGACCCATGGGCATTGCTACACCCAGTTGATGCTTACCTTTGGTATTACCTTTCCCGTCTTTGCGAAAATGGGCAAAACATGTTGAAAATGAGAGAAGAAGAGTACGGCTTAGGCTCAGATCATGCCCCGTTTACATTGAAGGGCATACCCGGCGTAATGCCAATCACATGGCCAGATACTTACTATCATTCTTCTGGCGATTATTTGGACAAAACAGATTGGAACGTATTTGAAACCATAACAGAAGCCGTAGCTTCCACCATAAAGGCTTTGGATCAGCCACAACCACATATCGTGCAGGGTTGGGCACAACACTTCTATGGCAAGCAACTGGCTGAAAACCCATCTGGTGCAGATGTTTTAGCGTATTTCTTGAATAAACGTTTAAGCACAAACATAGAAAATACATGGCAGCCTACAACAAAACCAGAACCTTTTAAGGCTGTGATGCCTATGCAGAGTAGAGCCATAGAGACGTTCCTAAGAGCACGGAGCTTTAAGGAAAAACAGCCCGCATTAGATGTCCTATTGGCACAGACCATCATATTGAGCAGGTTTATGGGGATGGCAGATATAGAGGCTGTACTTAAGGCAGAGTCAGGCTCCTTCGACGAAAATGTATATGAGGACGCTGTAAAAACTTTCTTAGAACCTGAAAATAGCTAAAAAATAAAAGACTACTGCTCTGCTTTCTTTTCAAAAGTGCCAGTACTGCCACACTCAGGGCACTTCTTGGGCTTGCATTTACCTTCTTTTTCGTACCCGCATACACTGCATTTCCATACGGCCATATACCTATTTACCTCCTTATAGCAAAGGTTCTTGAATAAGACATATTTTAATCCATAATAGCAACCTCAAGATTGCTAAAATATAGCATAAGTACCATGCGCGGTGTTTATGTAAATACGTTGGCCGTTCTCTTAGGTTCTGTAGGAGGTTTGTTGTTCATAAAACCTTTACAGCGCTATCGCAGTGTCATATCGGACTCTGTAGGCGTGTTGGTTCTCGCCTTAGGTATATATGGAATAAAGGATATGAACAATGCCAGCATCGTTTTAATTTCCCTACTTATGGGTGGGGTCATTGGAACAGCATTAGATATTGAAGGAAGGATAGGACACCTAACAGATAGGTTGCAAAAGCGATTCCAAGGTCAAAAACTTACTGAAGGTTTTGTATCAGCTACAACATTATTTGTTGTAGGCCCGATGACCATTATTGGTAGCATAAATGCGGGGCTACTTAATGACTACAGCGTACTTTTTCTCAAATCTGTAATGGACGGATTTTCAGCAGCGGCTCTCACAGCTACATATGGTATTGGAGTACTATTGAGCTCATTGTCTGTACTTATCGTGCAAGGTGCTATTGCATTATTCAGTGCGCACTTAGCTTTTTTAAAGCTGCCCATGTATCTGAATGACTTCTCCGCCGTAGGTAATCTCATGGTAGCAATGATAGGCATACGAATGCTGGGGTTTAAGGAGATAAAAGTGGGAAATTATCTTCCTTCATTGTTAGTGCAGATCTTTTTAACATGGCTGACCAATACTTTGTTATAATAGATTAAGCATTATGAGCTCTGAAAAACCTAAGCAGCAAAAAAATAAGAAAAACAAATCCAAGCAATCCAAAGGGATGCAACTTTGGGCTAAAATTGTGATAGTAGTATTGGTTATTGTAGCGTTTTTCTTTGTGTCTTATGCTCATCTTGTTCCCCTCTTGTTTTCTTCCGCAAATCATGTGCTCTCGAACTACGCACTCAATTTAAAAGTGCTCAGTGATGTTGAGACCAGTGATGACGAGAAAAGTTATGTAAATGTCAATGCCAGCGACAAGTGCTTTGATGCCTCTTATGCATTACAGCGTGATAACACCAGAAGTTGGTTGCTCTTGCAAGGTGGTTTACCTTCGGAGCTTGGAGTCAAATACGCCCTTTCGAGCTTTGAAAAAACAGCTACAGGAGAAAGTTGGACACCCGTTTCTATGACGTTCTCTACATTGAGAACCAGTGCAGACTTCAATGTATGCGCATTCACTAACAGTAATGGAGAGTTAATAGATACCCTGCTCACAGCGACTTCTGCTGCTAAAGTAGCAACGTTTTTCGGCGTAGTGGAAGAATCAGGCGGCTCGGATGAAGTTATATTGAATGCTCCACCCCGTGTGAGTTTTAATATACCGTCCGTTGTGACGACAACACTTTCTTTCACCGTAACCGCTACCGATGGTCCGTATTCCAAACCTACAAAAATAAATATCTCTATACTTACGCCCCAAGCCGATGGAACATACACTGAAAAAGATCTTTACACAACGCCTGAAAATGAAAGTTATAGTGAACCAGTGACAGTAACTGCAACGTTAAATCCAGGAAAATACGTAGTTCAAATAGCTGCATCCGATAACATGTACAATGTAAATACGGTTTCAAAGAACATTCAAGTCAAGTAATGATAACCATTGATGCACATATGCACTCTATTTGGTCCCCAGATGGCCATGAAGAGCTTGTTAATATCTTTTCTACCGCTCAAGAAAAACAGCTACATTATATTGCTATTACTGATCACATTGATTTAGAAGACCCTGATGGGTCAGAAGGTGTTTCCGATGTGAATTCATATATTGCAGACATCAGCAGCTCACGCAGAAACGTCGCACGCATGCAGGTCCTAACAGGAATAGAGGCTGGTGTAAACAAAGATAACTTAAAAATGACAGAAGAGAAACTCTCCGCATATTCCTTTGACACAATTATTCTCTCCGTTCACAACTTGGGTAAGGTCTCTGTGGCAAAAGTACCCGAAGGAACAGATTATGACGATTTCCTAAAACAGTATCTTGAGGAAGTCCTCTACTGCGTTGAAATGATGAATCAATATCAGATACTGGGACATCTCGATTATCCAGCTCGCTACCTACCGCTTACTTTGGATAGCTACAAGAAACATGAAGCGCTCGTAGGCAACATACTGGAAATACTTATAAAGCGTGGCAAAGCATTGGAACTAAACACTGCCAAACTTGATGTAGAAAAACATTTTCAGATAATGTCATGGATTGTAAAAGCATATGTCGATAAGGGTGGCACAATGGTTTCTGTTGGCAGCGATGCACATCGCACAGAAGCGATAATGAGGAACTATGACAAGGCAGAACAAATATTGAAGAAAAACGACATCGGTAATGTTGTCATATTCCGCAACACAGTTCCATTTTTCGAACCAATAGTAGAGTCAACCGCTTTTACCTTATAGCAAAAACCGTTAGTGTTTTGCGTCGTTCGTTTCTTTTTTCTGCCTGTGGCTTTCATAGTATGAAATAAACGATTCTGGGCTTAAAAACACTTCATCATAATGTAACTGATGGCATAACTGCGTTATGTAAGGCGGTTCCAAATAAGCTGCTGATAAGACATCTTCCTGTGAAAAAACATCCTTGGCAGAGCCATCCAGAAGGAGTTTTCCTTTATTTAAAACAATAACGCGCTCAAAACATTCACCCACAAAATCCATATCATGGGTTATTGTGATTACAAGTTTTCCGGCAGAAACCAAGAGACGGACAATATCTTTTACCCTTGTCTTGCCCCAACAATCTTGAGCGATTGTTGGCTCATCAAATATGACAATATCCGTATTCATGGAGAGGATAGATGCAATGCTAATGAGTTTCCTCTCAGATAAACTCAAATCATAAGGATTTTCTTGGCTTTTTTCAGTCAGTGACACGATTTCAAGCGCTCTAAGAGCGTTCTCTCTTGCTTCATCCACAGACTGCCCAATATTCAAAGGGCCGAACATAACCTCATCAAGAACCTTGTTCTTAAATATCTGATCGTTGGGATTTTGAAAAACCAAACCTACAGTCTTAGCGAGTTTGGCAGCTGTAGTATCTTTCGTATTAATACCTTTGATAAAAACATCGCCAACCTTCGGTTTTAGCAGACCTTTTAATAATTTCACCAACGTGGTTTTCCCTGAACCATTTTGCCCGATAATGGCAACGCTACCTTTCTGCAAGGAGAAACTGATATTCTGTAAGACGAAGTTATTTTCACTGTAGGCAAAGCTGACATTTTTAACATCTACCAGGTTCATAAACTAAATAACCTCCGTGCCTCATCTATCGTAACTGGATATAATCCTGTTGTTTCGTCTTTAACGTTGAGTTTTTTTGCAATGGTCGTAAATACGGGTGGTTCTACACCAAAATTCTCTAAGTCTTCACGTGAAAATAGTTTTTGCGGACTATCAAAGTCAATCATTTTCCCTTCGCTAATCAGCATTACTTTGTCAGCATACTGAGCTATTTTTTCCATCTTTTGCTCGACCATCACGATAGTGACACCTTCTTTACTGAGACGCTGTACAGCCTTAAACACTTCCTCAGATCCTTGTGGGTCCAATTGAGACGTTGGTTCATCCAAAACGATAACCGTAGGTTTCATTGCGATGATACCGGCTATGGCTAACCGCTGCATTTGGCCACCCGAAAGCTCAAAAGGATTTCTATCTTTAAAATCGTAAAGGCCAAGGAGATCCAAGACGTAGTCGATTCTCTTCACCATCTCAACTCGGTCCATACCCAAATTTTCCAGCCCAAACGCTATTTCTTCATAAACAGTGAGCTTAGCTGCTGTAATCTGTGTAAACGGATTCTGGAACACAATACCAATATGACGTGCCATTTCCCCAATAGAACTGTTAAGTACCTCAACACCATCCACTACAACTTTTCCACCATAAGCACCTTTGTAGAAATGTGGGACCAATCCCACTAACGCTTCGCAAAGCGTAGACTTACCTGCAAGATTCTTTCCTACAATGCCGACGAACTGGCCCTCATCCACACTGAAACTGATGCTGTCCAAGGCCAGCTTGCTGGTGTTTGGATACCTGTATTTTAGATTCTCCACCACAATTGTCTTCTTCACAACCAAACGATCCTCACTATGATGCTTATGAGAAGCAGAATTCCAAGCACCCACTCCAGTATTTTATCCAATAGGGTCATTTCCGTATCAAAAAGAAAGGTTTTCTTACCAATGGCGCTGAACCCCCTGACTTCCAATGCCATAGCTCTCTCTCTGGTCTCCAGTAACGAGCTCATTACTACTGGTCCTATGAGCGGTACGAATGCTTTCAAACGTGTCCATAAGTTACCTTCCGTTTCCAATCCGCGTGAACGTTGAGCGTCCATTATACTGCCTACTTCGGACATCATCTGCGGAATAATTTGCAAAGCAGAGCTAAGAACATAGCCGAACCGTGGTGATAATCCTCGCTTCACCAAAGACTGAATTAAATCAGACGGCCTTGTTGTCAATACCAACAGAGCAAATGCCAGCAGTACATCCAAAACACGTATGCACAGCGTCCAGGCATATAATAGTCCTTCTTTGTAAAACGTCAGCCCATCTATGGTAAATGCAGGCGTTCTATTCGATTGCATGAATAAACCCTGAATGATTACTATAGATATGAGAATGAGAAAACTAAAACCTAAAAGCGGTAAAACCTTCTTAAAAACCTTTCCGTAAAGTAGGAGTAAACAGCTAATGAGAATAAACGTTAGGCCAACCACTCTATAAGGAAGAATCAAAAAAGGCAGCAGTATGGAAAGCAATATGTACAGAAGCTTGACCATAGGGTCAAGCTTCTGTAGGAAGGTGTTCGTTTCAACATAAAGACTTAATGCACGAGCCATTGTTCTCTTACTATTCTTTCTTTTAGCACCTAATCAAGTCTTTCCAATGTTTCTTCTCCCTCGTACATCTGTATTAGGCGTTTTGGCAAGCTAACAAAGATTACGAACGCTATAACAACCGTGGCTACTTTATCTGGAATATCTACAACAATTTCATCAAAGAAAGAAGAAAGCCAAACAGGGATGTTATGAGCAATGCAATAGGCATAAAGTGCGTCGCCCCACACGTTACCTGTCTGTCCGCCCCAAAACATAACGTTCAGAGGAGTGGAAACCAATGCTGAAACAATAGCTACAACCAGACCAACCACAATGGCTCTCCATAGTGTAGTAATACGTCCACGATAAGCCATAATGCCCACCACTAAGCCAATGGCAATACTGGTTAGCGCATAAACGAAAGAAATAGGATCCATAGTGAGCCCATAAATGATATTGTTTATAGCACCAGAAACAGCACCCACAATGGGACCAGAAAGCATACTTGCGATAATCGTTCCAATAGAATCCAGCCATAAAGGCAGCTTTAATAGCTGGGCAAACAGTTTACCTACATAATTGATCCCCACCGCCGCAGGTATGAGTACTAAAACAGGCGTTGAAAAACTTAATGACCACATACTCTTCTTTCCCATCTCTCCACCTCCAAATGTTCTCTTAGTCACATTATAATGTGATCAATTGTGTTTATCTATACCTTTCTAAGCACATACTGCCTTATGGCCCAGGCTACACCAGCATCATTATTACCTTTCGTGACAGCTTTTGCCATACGTTTTAATTCCTCTACTGCATTCCCCATAGCTACAGGCATACCTACCAAAGACATAAGATCCATATCGTTGTAAGCATCACCCAAAAACATGATTTCTTCAGGCTTAACGTTGAAATGCTGGCATAGATAGTTTAATGCTTCCCCTTTTCCCACCTTAGGGCCAAAAAACTCGTAAAATGCTTCATTTTGCCTCGTCAACGACTTTATTACACTGCATTCTTTTTCACAATCCATTGCATCTATAACATGCAAAATCTTATCTTCGTCGCCCAATAGCGCTACTTCAGCCACCTCAGAATCGATGAAATCCATAACATTGTCCACTTTTTGCAAGCGTGCTTCATTGTGCTTAAGGTAGCTTTCAAAGGGACCTACATAATCGTTATCCACAACCATGTCTTTGTCATCAAAAAAGTCCTTATAAAGGATATAAAACACATCTTGAGAGCGGCTAAGATCAATAATCTTCTTAGCAATTCTTCCAGATAAACCGACTTTTCTCAATATCTCACCAGAATAAGGCCTAAATATGAACGCTCCATTCTGGAGTACAACAGGTACATCCAAATGCAGTGTGTCGATGATCGTTTTTGTGGAACCGTAATTTCTGCCTGTAACCAACGTCACTACTACACCACTTGCCAATGCCTCTTTTATGGCATCTACGTTTTCCTCAGGCAATGTTTTATCATCGCGGACTAAGGTCCCGTCGATATCGATAAGAACAAGCTTTATCAAAGGTCTCACCTCAGTTCCATTGTATCATTAGCACCATAGGTAAACTCAATGACACACTTTTTGATCAATCGCTTAAAATAAGAAAGAGGGAGGTGTTGAGCAAACGTGGAAAGAGGGTATTTCATCATAACATTTCCTTCCGTGCATCAAGCTATGGCCTTCGAAGATGAAATGAAGCGAAGCACATTATTATTTCAACTTGTCCCAGTTCCGCGCCAAATCAGCGCAAGTTGCGGAGAAGCTGCCAAAGTCTGGAATGTGTCACAGGACGATTTGCTGGAGATCATTAAGTTACATGGGGTAGTCTTCTCTGCCATTTATCATTACGACAATCAAGATTCTCAGCCTAACCTTATAATGTCAAGCTAATGTCCTAATATCTCCGGACCTCTTTGTAACTTTTATTGCATCAAAATACTCCAAGAGGGCCAGTGCATCACGCCTACTTACGCCCAGTAGATCTCTAAAATCTGCCAAAGTAATTTGGCCATTTTTCTTTAGATAATCGACTAAAAGTGATTTGGCCTCGTCAGTTTTGTATTTTGAAATGTACTCACCACTGGGCAGTTTAATCACATCGCCCTTTTTTATTAGAAAGTGCAGAATGGAAGCCTGCTCCGGAGTGCTTATAAGTTCCTCTTCTTTTAAAGGTTTGTAAGATGAACTTGCCAATTTAGCTAATAGCTGTTGTCTTGTTGTTTCGTCTCTTTGTGATAAAGTAGGAGAAAAACCTTTAAGTGAAACCGTTTGTTCTGTCACCTGAAGCACACCATTCTGTTCCATGAGAGAAAGCAGCACATCAAAAGATTTTGCCTTGGCATTTTTTGTTAATTTGCCTTTCAGCTCCTCTTTTGGCATTCCATCTCTTAGCGGGAATTGCTCGTGGAAACGGCTGAGCAACTGTTTTGCCTGCGCCTTCTGTTCTTCAAAACGCTGTTTGTGATAAACATACGTTACGGAACCATATTGAACCGAAGAAAGGTTATCAAAATGGGAAAGATCAGATTCGGATAAACCAAACATTTCCATAACTTCCGTGACAGGCCAAGGTACACCACTATCATATATAGCTTTCTCTATTTCAAAGAATTTACCCCGCTCTTCAATATTCTTTAATTCGGTTATTACTTGTTCTTTGAATCGTTTGTGTTTTCGTGCATTGGGCACGATTATGGTACCTCCACCCACCGTTTCCATGGGAGAATAGGTCCTTATAACAAACCTGTCTCCATGAAGCACACACACGAAATCCTCTAATTGAATTTGCGCATAGCAACTTTCGCCCTCCAATAGTTCATTACGATCCAGCAGAAGGAGTCTTCCCATGGTCTCAGAGGCACCCACATAAAACCGTATACGCGTTCTGTTTTTAAGCGGTTTTACGCCACCTAATAGGTTTAGCCTTACGTCAACCACCCTTGAAGGTATTAAAGCGCCCTTAGGAGCTATAACATTTCCTCGCTGAAGTTGCTCCACCTTTACGTTGGCCAAATTCACAGCGGTGCGCTGACCTGCATAGGCTTCTTGTACCGATTGTTGATAAACTTGTATAGAGCGGACCCGTGATTCAATCATCTTCGGGTAAATAACTACTTCATCTCCGACTCTGACTGTCCCAGAAATCATCGTTCCCGTTACCACCGTTCCATGCCCTGATATGGTAAATACGCGGTCTATGGGCATTCTAAATATACCGTCATGACTTCTTTCTTCAATGGACTGCGCCATGGCGTCTAACTGCTCTATTAATTCCTTTAGACCCACCTTTGTAGTGGATGAAACAGGTATTACGGGAGCGTTCTCTAAAATTGTTCCTTTTAGCTCCTCTTTAACTTCTTCCTGCATCATGGCGAGCCATTCGCTGTCCACTAAATCAGCTTTTGTCAGTACCACGATACCTTTTTTTACATCCAGGAGTGATATGATTTGCAAATGCTCCAATGTTTGAGGCATAATGCCTTCGTCGGCTGCTATGACCATCATCACAATGTCGATTCCATGCGCACCAGCTAACATGTTTTTAACGAATTTCTCATGACCTGGAACATCGATTATACCAGCCCTAATACCAGACGGAAGATCTAAATAAGCAAAACCGAGGTCAGTAGTCATACCTCGCTGTTTTTCTTCTTTTAGCCTATCGGTATCTTTCCCTGTCAGTGCTTTTATAAGAGTGGTCTTTCCGTGATCAATGTGTCCAGCAGTACCTATGATGACGTTTTTCATAAATGGCTGCTCATATCCTGCAAAGCAGATACAATGATGCCCAACTCTTCATCCGAAATGGTGCGCATATCCATGACCACATTTTCATCTACAATGCGTGCTATGATAGGAATCTTATTTAAACGAAGTGCTTGAGAAATTTCCGCTGCACTCATACCCTCCATCTTAATAGCTAAACCAAAAGAAGGTATACCCTGCTCCGGCAATGAGCCGCCGCCTGCTTCTGAAGAAACTTCTATTACAATGCATTCCAATTTCTCCACACTTTCCAGCATAGACTTTAGCCTCTCTGCGCGCTCCTTTAGAAGACTAAGGGGAGTAATCATCATCTTAAGTGTGGGAATGGATTCCATGGGCCAACGTTGTTGATAAATCTTCAGCACCCCTTCAAGCATAGAAAGGCACAGTTTATCTACCCTCAACGCTCGTGTGAGAGGATTATGCTTCATAGCATCTATGTATGCTTTCTTTCCGACGATGATTCCTGCCTGTGGACCGCCTAACAGCTTATCTCCACTAAAGGTGACAATGTCCACACCGGAGTTCACAACTTCCTGGACCGTAGGCTCGTGTGCTAAGCCATACGCACTCAAATCCACCAAAACACCACTGCCCAGGTCAACCATAACAGGAACGTTATAACGTTGCCCTATATTTACAAGTTTTTCATAACTAACTTCCTCGGTAAAACCGATAATACGGTAATTGCTGGTATGAGCCTTAAAGAGTAAAGCAGTATTTTCATTTATGGCATCTACGTAATCACTTTCGCGTGTTCTGTTGGTAGTGCCAACCTCTCTAAGAACGGCTCCGCTTTGAGCCATGACATCAGGTATGCGAAATGAGCCGCCTATTTCTATGAGCTCACCACGAGACACAACCACTTCTTTGTCATGAGCAAGGGTGCTAAGAGCAAGCAAAACTGAAGCAGCATTGTTGTTTACAACCATGGCTGCTTCCACATGGAGAAAATCTTTAAGCAGTTGTTCAACGTGGCTGTAACGAGAACCGCGTTCACCCTTTTCTGGGTCATACTCCAACGTATTGTAGTGAAAAGCGATGTCGATCATATGCTCTTCCAAAGCCTTCGGAAGCAGAGAACGGCCCAAATTTGTATGAACCACAATACCTGTAGCATTCACGACACGTTTTAAGTTGTAACTATTCTTTGTTTCTATTGATTTCAAAACATCTTCAATAATTCTTGCTTTATCCACATCAGTGGTCTTACCTTCATTGATAGACTTTCTCCACTGTTCCAAAACATCTCTAACGCAATCTGTAATAAAAGCGCGGTTGAAATCACTGAATAAGGGTTGAAGTGACGGTTCATTCAAAACCTGATCCACTGACGGAAGCGACCTAAAAAGATTTTCTTTTCCCATAAATGTAATTGTAATTGTTTTTTGCGAGGTTTTCACCCAAAATACGAGCTCTCTGGGAAAAAGGCTGACAATCTGGCTATTTTACTTTTATAAATGTGTCTTCCTTTTCTACCACATTTCCGATGATGCTTGCTCTGATATCCTGCTTCTGGTTAATCCGTGAAAGCAAAACCCCTGCTTTCTCCTCGGGAACAGATATAAGCAAACCGCCTGATGTTTGAGGGTCAAAAAGGATATCCATTATTTCATCTTCAGAACCCTCTAAATCAATGTTGCCTTTCAAATAATCTTTGTTCCTGTAAGTACCTGCTGGGATAAGGCCCATACGAGCTAAATCCAAAGCTCCATCTATTATAGGCACTTTTCCCCTATCAATGACCATTGTCACATTGCTACCAGATGCCATTTCATAAGCATGTCCGAGCAAACCAAAACCGGTTATGTCTGTACACGCATGGGCGCCAACCGCAACCATAGCCTCTGAAGCGTTCTTGTTTAGCATTTTCATAACGCGAACCGCTTCGGAAGCGACCTCTTGAGGACACAAATCACCTTTTATGGCCGTATTAATTACACCACTGCCCAATGGTTTCGTAAGAATCAAAACATCTCCTACCTTCGCCATGTTATTCCTAAGAATATCCTCCGGCTTAACATAGCCTATAACTGTCAAACCATACTTCGGTTCATCATCATCGATAGAATGACCACCAGCTATAACGGCATCCGCTTCTTGTACCTTATCCCAGCCGCCTCTCAATGTGCCCTCTAATAAATCCAAATTGCATGTAGGCCAACAAACGACGTTTAAAGCAAAAGCAGGTTTGCCGCCCATAGCGTATATATCACTGAGAGCATTGGCAGCAGCAATTTGTCCAAAATCGTATGGATCATCCACGACAGGGGTAATGAAATCTATCGTGTGGATGACTGCCATGCCATCTTTGGGTTTGTAAACAGATGCGTCATCGTTCGTTTCCAAACCCACTAACAAATCGCTATCATGCTGCTTAAGTCCTTGAAACTGGTGCAGAACCTGCGCCAGGGCCTGAGGGCCAATTTTTGCTCCTCAGCCAGAAGCTTTTGTCATCTGCGTAAGTCTTATACCGTTCACAGGTCTGCACCTCCTTTCAAAAAACAATTTGTTTCCGTATTTTAATGTTACTTCATCGCTTCTTCAAGAATTTTTACAGCTTCATCGTAGTCTTCTTCACTCACCCGTATGACTGGCCCGGTACAACCCATGCCACTCTCCGCGTAAATGTTATGTGACCACAAAAGTTTTACCATATCCTCTAACTCCAGCACATCGATGCCTGAAATTTCTTCAGCTACTGGTTTTGATTGAGGCATCCTAACTTCGTTATTATTCACTTCTGTAGCAGCATTTTTCTCTTTCTTCAGCAATAAATCCTGCCATCCCAGGCGATTAAGCGTTTCAAATTCACGTTTTGCAATATCTTTTAGATTACCTTTTACCAAATCCGCTGCAAACTTTATAGCATTGGCAGCCACGGGAGCACCAGAAGCACGCGATAAAATCATGATAATCCTGTTATAGTTTTCCCCGATGCCGGGCCCATAGCCATAGCCAATGGATTCATAATCGCCGCCTGTGGTAAACGCAGACAATATTTTCACTAGTAAATTGCCTGTCAATGTGTCTGTAACCATGATATCTGAAGAAGCTGCCAACAGATCGTTCCCACGCATTACCACTCCGCCATCGGACCTAACAGACTGAGAGAAGTTTATGTCGTATCCACGTTCTTTAAGTTGTTTAAGTATTCTTTCTACTTGACGGGCACCGTCCACATTCAAAATACCCACGGTGGGATTCTTTATTCCCAAGGCTTTTGCTACTATGTTTCCATAAATGGCATTCTTGACCATGGCTTCAACTCTATCTGCAGCTGCTGTTCCCGTTGTTGTTGCCAGTAGCACTTCTTTTCCATTAGCAGGAGCAATAACGCGTCCTACCGTGGAAACGCCCAGAGGGAAATTATAATGCATGGTGACACAGGCATCAATTTCACCTTTGTCAAGCAGTTCTTCCATAATGCAATGGCAGCCCTCTAACGTTTCCGCCGGTGAGCATTCCAAAGAACTATTTCCTTTATCTCCGATGAGTACTACTTCTATATCGCTGTAACGTTCTTGAGCCATCTCTGCACCTTTAATGATTTCTTCGGTGCCGTGCTCGCTGCCAAGTGTGGTAATACCCACCCTTATTTTCTTTGTGTATTCACCTTTCTCCAAAAAGGTGGCTACTTCTTCCAAAATATCAGCCATCAAATTTCTATCCATGGCCCATCCTACTCCTCACTGCTACGCAGATGCTGGGCCACATCCCTGAGAGCATCCGCCAAAAGCGTGCGCAATTTTTGTTCATCTGCGGCCTTGCCTGTTTGCTGTTCCACAGTACCGTTATTGCTTTCTATTAAGAATGAAACCCCATCAAATTGATTGGTCATACGACTCAAGAACAAGCTTCCTTTCCCTATGACCATGACCCTGTTCAAGGCTCCAGCCATTATCTTTTCACGTGCGGATCCCATTATAGGAACACCAGAAGGAATGTGCCCCTGCGTAGGAGCAAAACCAGGCATGCCGTGTTCACTTATGAACGTGTCCATGTCATCCTTCTTTATTTCACCACGCTTCACTGCCAAGGCAGCAATCATTTTATAATTGGACTTAGGTACGTCACCAGCGCCTGCAGGTTCTGTCACTTCAGGATTTTGAAGCTCTGGCGCATATTTGTCCACATCACTCAACGTCAGTCCAAGTTTTTCCAGTGGATTAACAGTAAGAGCGCTCATAACTTGCTGTGGAGATGCACCTGTACCCACTGTGTGCGCACCCACGCTGTCCAAACGTATGACAGGGCTGACACCGTCATCAGCACTGATAAGTACGCCGAAACCACCTAAAGTGTCCTCCAAAAGAGGCAAACCTTTTTTCACGTGCTCCTTACCATTCATGCCCAGTTTTGCTGTTGCCCCACCAGCAATGACAACGACGTTTTTAAAAACGCCAGAAGCTACTAATGAGGATGCATGTAAGATGGCATGTGCGGGACCCGCACAGAATCCCCTCACATCGGAGCCTGTAGCATTCAATGTACCAACAATTTCGCCTATAGCTTTTGCAAAGTTGCCCCCACCTCGTTGATTCATATCACCGCATGCTTCTTCAGAACATTCAATGATGTACTCAATTTGGCCTGGGTCTATCTGTGCGTTATGCAGGAGATGTTTCAAAGCCAAGATAGCAGATGCTTTTGTAGCCAAGTTTTCTAACATTACATGGGCAGCCAACGTCTCATCTTTATCGTGTGCTTTTCTTACACATCCTACCAGTATTCCATCCACCTTTAACGGTATGGCACCATTTTCATTTACCTGCTTTTCTATTTCCATATGAGGTTTTCCCTTTAGTTTTGCTACGTCATTAGCATTTATAAGAGGATGATTGGACAATTTCCCCTTTATCGTTTCCACAAAGCCATCCTCAAGTAGGACAAGATCGAAAACATCAGCTATCTGCATGAGAGCATAAAACTCGTCTTCAGGCATTATTTCGCCAAATTTTCCAAAACGCTCTCCTTCAATTAAATGCTCATACCAGGGCTTGGGAAGACTATCTAATGACTCCGGGTCTATGTTCCCAATGAATGCTTGATTAGGTGCATACCTGAGGCATTCTTCAAAAGTTCTTATGTGATTTGGGGCGTTCTGTAGGAATTCAGAGTCATTATTTTCCTCGCGTTCAACAGAAAACGTTGTACCTGCCTCCGTCATAATGTGCGGTACATGTACCAGAACAAAGCTCGTTCCTTTGAGTACTGGTTTCATCCTCCATTTACTCCCTTCCTTATTTTCTGATTTCAAAAGATCAACATTTTCTAACCGTATAAGGGGCAGCTCTCTCTTTAAAAGCTGCCCCTTCAAATGTTATTGCTAAACCCTTTTATAAGACTTAAGGTTTACTGCCATTCAAACACTGTTTGCGACTGGATATCGGTCTGTAGTGCTTCCAGAGCCTTTGTGATAATCTTTCTTCGCAAGGCTTTTTCTTCTTCCTTTGGTAGTGCCGGATTTCCCAGTGGATGCGGAATAGCCACGGCAGGAACAATTCTGTTAGCACCAACTGTCTTGGATATAGGCACTATAGTGCATATGTGAACAGTGGGTAAACCTGCTCTCTCTAACTCTTTTACCATCGTTGCACCGCAACGAGTACATGTCCCTCAGGTTGACGTCAATATGACCGCTTGCACGCCTGCATCTTTCAATTCTTTAGCAATGGCTTGACCGTATTGCTTTGCTTTTGCCACAGGTGTGCCGTTGCCCACGGTAGCGTAATAATAGCGATGAAGTTTACCGATTTTTCCTTCTTTTTCTAACTCTCTCATTACGTCCACAGGCAAGACCCTGTTAGGATCTTCATTTGCATACACAGGGTCATATCCACCGTGTGCAGTCTGATGCGTTTCAGCGCTCAGCTCCATGATACCTTCCAGATCGTACTTCCCAAATTTACTAGCACTGGAAGATTCTATATGATCCGGATTGCCCTTGGGTACTATGCCACCGGACGTAACCAAAGCGACAAGTGCTTTGCTTATATCTTTTACGGCTGGCGCAGGTGGAACGCGATCGAATTCTGGCATAGGCAGTTCAGTGGTAAAGGGCTCACCTTTGAGTTTCTTTACCAACATATCTACTGCGCGCTTTGAACCACGTTCGTTAGCAAAATAATTTACCCTTATTCCCCTGGGAATGTAATTTTCTTCTTCAGGAGAGCCGATTTCTTCCTTATTGGCAAGCTTAAGAGCAAGTTTTGCCATTTTGCCTGCAGCATCTCTCATCTGCGCTGCAGAATCACCTGTCTGGATAATGTAGACATCTTTCTTGCACAGATCAACACCTGGATTCTCGGGGTACATACCAGTAACCACAGGAATGCCTAATTTGTCTTGTACCGCTTTGCAAACGGTAGCGCAGGCAATTCCATAACGGCCGGCAAAGAAAGCAGGACCAGCGACAAAGATATCTGGCTGATATTTTTCTATCATGCCAAGTATTTGATCTAACGCTTCATCCACATGCTCATTAAAGTAGCTATCACCGCATATGACTGTCGCTACAACTTTTGCCTTGTCACCAAACGCTTGTTGGAGTGCAAGGCCCGGACCTACAGGCCCTTCCTTAACCAAAGGTGGTGTATCAGCCTTTTCTTCGCCGCCTATTTGCCCGAAAAACTGGTTTATATAGTGCACCACTCTTAACATTCCATCACCTCCTCATAGGCAGCACAGCATTGGCCCATTCTGTATTCACTACAGTGGGTACTGACTGTACTGCTCCCTAATGGACTTAACCGCGTTGATAATGGCATCAACATCCAAGACCATTTCTACGATACCAACTTGTTCTTCATAAACGTTGGGGTCTACTGCTTGTTTTATTTCTGGTTCTACGATGTGATAAACGGGGAGTCCTAACGCCACACCTGCCAAAGGTCCAGCAAAGCTGGGGTCACCATTGGTTACTGTTTCGGCAAATATGGATGCACCATCTGGATCACTGTTACCTAATATGACAACAACATTTTCCGCTCCGTACTGTTCCGCTAATTCTTTTATACGACCTTGAACCTCAAGGTCCATTGCGCCTGCGGCTGTTCAAACAGAGCACTGCGTGGTCGAGAATACAATCTCGGCTCCCGCACTCTTTACACACTCTTCAATGGCTGGTCCAGGAACGCCGTCCCGCTCGCCTACGATAATAACTTTTTTGTCTTTTAGCATTTTCAAGATACCTCCTTCTTACCGCTGTTAATATCCCTTTGCTGCCAGGTTGCCGAATCCAACTTCCAAAGTAGAAGCAGTAATTGCCTGCAACTCAACGGTAATGCTTCCATCGGAAGATAAAGCGCCATCAAAACCGCCTGCAATTACATTGGCTGCCTCGGGATGTCCTATAACTTTCTTCATGGGCGGCAGATGAACAATGACATTTGCATTGCCCACTGAAACCACAGCATCAGCCGTTTTGTCCACATCAGCCAGTGACTGAGACTGACCATCTCTGCCAGCATACTCATCTGTAACCAAGACGGTTTTTACACCTTTTTCAGAAATCTTCTTGCAGTTCATGATAAGGTCCGTATCAGGGTTACCAAAACCCTCTTCATTGATAATTACCGCATCTAACCCCAGATACTCTACCAACTTTGCAGTGTAGTTAGATGAACGCTCTTTATCAGCCAATGTTACGTTTTCATTGGTGATTATGACACCGACAAAGTTGTAATCTTTCCCATGGCGCTCATACAAATCTTCAATGATGGGGTTGTTTTCATGAACGTATGTTGGGTTCTTATCGCAAGCAGAAACACAGTTTCCGCTAACTATAGCTCCGTCCATGGTTTCCGTAGGATACATGAAAGTAGGCAGAATCTTTTTTGCATCAACGCCATAAACATAGGTATCATGCAGTAAACCCTGGCTCTGAAGCTGATATACGTACGCTACTCTCGGCAAATCAGGATACTTCTTTACACTTTCAAAGAGCGGCAGTGTTTCATATGTTTTTATCTCGTCAGGTTCTACATTCCTGCCTGCCTCGCCGATCATGGCCGCAGCACGAAGACCCGCTAATCGTACAACTTCTTCATGTTCATGTCGTGGTAAACCTTCCACAGGTTCACATGTTAGGACAATGTTCAATGTTTTGGAAAACGGTGTGTATTGAGCACCCTCACCAGACATATCGATGATGCCTTCTTGGAATCCGACGATGGCACCCGTCGTTACTACTGCTGCACCTTTTAAGACATGTGTGCGACCTGTTCCAACGGTGTTTACCTTACTAATGAAACCAGGGAAAACGCCGCCTTCTCCGCTTACCTTTACACGGGGCTCAATGACATCTTTTACCGGAATAATGCGCACTTCGTCGCCCGGTTTGGCTAAATCTATATCTACTTTAGCTAAACGAGGGTCGCTATCCATGAGCGCTTTTTGGATAGCTTCTTTGTTCACGTGAAGGACGCCGTTTACAACCTTTGTCTCATCGGAAAATACTACGTCTTTAATAAAGATGTTTCCTAACTCCAGTTTCACTAATGTCACCCCCTCCTTTTTTATAAGTTTTTGTTGATCATTTCTTCAATCTTATCGATCGTTACATCCTGTGTTATTTCTTCCACTTTCTCGCCATTTTTATAAAGCTGGAACGTGGGCAAACTCATCACTTTTAAACTCCAGCAGAACCTTCTGTCTTTCTGTGCATCGATTTTTCCAAATTTTACTTTGCCCTCGTACTTTTTCTCCAGTTCTTCTACTTCTGGCATAAGAGCCATGCATTTCTCACATTTTTCGCTCCAGAAGTCTACCAGCACGGGCATCGATGTTTCGTTTTTTACTTCTTGTTCGAAGTTTTGAGCGTTCAATTCGATCATACAAAATCACCTCCCTCTTTATTCGGCAAAATTCTCGCTAATATATTGTTCAGCAGCTACCGCTGCCTGTGCTCCATCAGCTGCTGCCGTTACAACCTGTCTAAGCCACTTGATCCTACAATCGCCTGCAGCGAACACACCAGGAACATTAGTCCTCATGTACTCATCGACTTTAATATACCCTTTCTGGTCCATGTCCACTAATCCCTTGAAAAGGTCTGTATCGGGTTTCATACCAGCGAACACAAACACACCTTGAACGGGCATCTCCGTTCGTTCGCCTGTTTCCATGTTCTTTAAAATGACCTTTTCCACCAGATCTTGCCCTTCGATTTTCTCAACGGCTGTGTGGGTAATGATCTTTACTTTCGGGTTATTAGCCGCTCTCTCTTGCAAGATTTTTGAAGCTCTGAGCTCAGGCAGCATCTCTACAATGGTTACACTATTGCAGTACTTGGTCAAATACAGGCCTTCTTGAAGCCCAGAATCTCCTCCACCTATGACGATAACGTCCAAATCTGTAAAGAAATCAGCGTCACATGTAGCGCAATATGAAACGCCTTTCCCGGTAAACTCTTCTTCACCAGGTATACCAAGACGTATGTGCGACGCGCCAGGTGCTAAAATCACCGTTTTGCCTTCATAGGTACCTTTGTTGGTAATAACTTTTTTTATCTTTCCTGATAAATCAACAGACTTAACCTCTTCGTGCTTCATAATCGCACCGAAAGCCTCAGCCTGTTCGCGCATTCTGGCAGTGATCTTTGGGCCAGTAGGATCTTCCACAGAACCCGGGTAGTTTTCCAAACCCCAGGTTAATGATGCTTGCCCACCTATTTGCTTCTTTTCAAAAACCAATGTGTTCAATCTTGCTCTTCCGGCGTATATGCCAGCAGACAATCCCGCCGGCCCTGCGCCAATGATTAGGCAGTCATACAAATCGGGCATTTTGTCACCTCACCGAAGCTTTTTATTGTTCATTTTGTCTCGATTCACGTTAAATTAATTTTATCATTGTTCTTAAATAAGTGTATGCATAGTGATAATACAAGAAAGCTCAAGTTTGCATAAACGCAAAAAAAAGCCGACACCTTTTTGGAAAGGGTATCGGCTTTTTTACAAAACCGGCAAATCGGAGTGAATGTGATTTATTACTCGCTAACCGATGCGGCTACATTTTCTGTCTTCTTGAGGTTCGGCTTTAAAGCCACCAATAAAAGAGCTGAAACGATGGTGCCTGCTACGATAGAAAGTATGTACATAGGCAGATTTGTTATCACTCCAGGAATAAAGAATACAAATATGCCTCCATGAGGCGCCATGAGTTTACAACCAAATGCCATAGAAAGTGCACCTGTCACGGCAGACCCAGCCATTATGGAAGGGATCACTCTAAAAGGATCTGCTGCGGCAAATGGAATTGCTCCTTCCGTTATAAAGCTCGCGCCTAAAACCCATGCTACTTTTCCTGCTTCCAACTCCTCGCTGGTAAATTTGTTCTTAGCTATTACAGTAGCCAATGCCAAAGCTAACGGAGGTGTCATGCCTGCTGCCATAACAGCAGCCATAGGCATATAAACTTGAGAGCCGAGAAGGCCTACGGCAAACGTATAAGCCGCTTTGTTTACCGGACCTCCCATGTCCAAAGCCATCATAAGTCCCAGGATGATACCTAATATAATGGCGTTTGCTTCTGTCATGCCCGTAAGCCAGTTGGTTAGAGCTGTCATTATTGCAGCCACAGGCTTTCCTATAACATAAATCATGAGCAATCCAACAACGGCTGTGGAAATTAAAGGTAGAACTAATACTGGCATAAGCCCTTGCAACGATTTGGGAAGTTTAATGACTGTTTTTAGCCACTGCGTAAAATAGCCAGCAATAAAGCCAGCCACAATACCTCCAATAAAACCTGCACCTAAAGAAACAGAAAGCATACCGCCAACCATTCCTGGAGCAAGCCCTGGCCTATCTGCTATAGAATAAGCGATAT
The DNA here is from genome assembly GCF_000378005.1 of Coprothermobacter platensis DSM 11748. Lineage (GTDB taxonomy): Bacteria > Coprothermobacterota > Coprothermobacteria > Coprothermobacterales > Coprothermobacteraceae > Coprothermobacter > Coprothermobacter platensis. The sequence goes on along the minus strand of NZ_KB899040.1, from coordinate 101,866 downwards.
AACCTGCAAGAATAGGAACCATCAATGCAAAAGCTGTGCCTCCACCGATTTTGTTCAACGCCCAAGCGAGACTTCCTTCTACCTCCGAAGCGTGTATACCAAACGCGAAAGAGATAGCAATTAATATGCCTCCTGCCACCACAAATGGAATCATGTAGGATACGCCTGTCATGAGGTGTTTATAAATGCCCGATCTGCTTTCAGAACGTTCTTCTTTGGTTTTTTCGACCTCTGTCACATAATCAGCTTTTGGCCTTTCCAATTTCATGGCACGTTGCAAGACAGCCTTTCCATCTTTTATGGCATCTTGTATGGGCACTTCTAATACGGGTTTGCCTCGGAATCTATCTTTTGCTACCTGTGTTGCTGCTGCAATAATTACTGCATCAGCGTCCCTTATGTCTTCAGGAGTCAAAGCGTTTTCTGGGCCCACAGAACCTTCGGTTTCTACTTTTATTTCTACACCGAGTTCTTTTGCTGCCTTTTCCAAGCTTTCTGCTGCCATGTAGGTATGAGCTATACCCGTAGGGCAGGACGTCACCGCAACAAATTTCATACCTTACACCTCCCCGAACACTCTTTCTCGTTAATCTGCTTTACTTTGAAACGCTTGTATGACCTCTTCAGGTGTGCTGGCTTTCAACAGAGCGCCTCTCACCTCCTCATGCATCAATGCCCTTGAAAGCGTACTTAATATGTTTAGATGTTCTTTGTCAGCGTTTTCTGGAACAGCAATAAGAAAAACAATATAAACGGGTTCTCCATCGAAGGAATCAAATTCGATACCCTTTTTTGACCTTCCAAATGCCACGACAGCTTCTTTAACTAATGGGCTCTTAGCATGTGGAATTCCCACGCCCATACCGATACCTGTGGAATAATCAGCTTCTCTCGCCATGGCAGCATCTACCAAACCCTGTAGGTCACTGACATATCCATGGTCATATATGAGCTGAGCCAACTCTCTTATGGCATCTGCCTTCTTCTCAGCTTTCATGTCGAAGGTCATAAGCTCTGGTCTTAATACTTCTGAAATACCCATACGTCATTCCCACCTTTCTATTCTTATCTGCGCACGCAGACTGTCAAGCATGGAGAAATCCCCCACAATTTGTGCACACGAAACCGCAGCACCAAAACTTGCTAACGCTTCTCCCTCCAAACCGTTTAGCAGTCCATATACATAGCCTGACACCATGGCATCACCTGCTCCTACAGTGTTTTTCACGTCAATTGTGAGCGGATGAACACGGTATATGCCCTCTTTACTGGCACATAGGCTTCCTTGGTTACCCATGGAAACAACGACCAAGGACACGCCTGTACCGAGAAGGTTTCTGCAAACATTCATCAGATCTTTGTGGTTGTTTATGGTTCTGCCTAAAAACCCCTCGAGCTCATGTATATTAGGCTTTATCATGAAAGGAACTGCTTCTATTCCATTTCTTAAAGCATCACCTTCAGCGTCTAAAATAGCTAATGCCCCTAATGATTGGACTTCTTTTATGAGCGTTTTATAAATTGAACTTTCTATACCGGGGGGCAAACTTCCAGAAAGTACCACGTACTTACAAGCCTTACTGCATTCCCTCAATTTCTCGAGTAGCATTTCCAGCTTCTCTTCACTTATGGAAGGACCTGGCTCATTTATCTCGGTGACTTTAGCGCTGCTCATATCGACAACTTTTATATTCGTTCGCGTTCGTCCGGTGACTTCTACAAAATCCGTTTCAATGCCCATGGCTTTAAGTTCGTCTTCGAAAAACAGTGCATTGCGTCCAAGAAACCCTAAAGCAATACTGGGAACTTTTAAATAAGAAAGCACTTTTGAGACATTTATGCCTTTGCCCCCTATGTTGTATTCAACGTTAGTAGCGCGATTCAGCATGTTAGGAGCGAACGTTTCCAAAAACACAGTATGGTCGATAGCAGGGTTCATAGTGACTGTAGCAACCTCTGTCATAACCGTTCGCCGTCCTCTTTTACTCTTATAATCTCCAGCCCAGCGTCGCTGAACTCCTCAGCTTGGTCACGAGTCAAATGCCAATCAGTTACCACACAGTCCACTTCATCTATGTCGGCAAAACGGATAAACGATTCGTTGTTGAACTTACTGCTATCGGCAACTACAAAAACTTTTTCTCCTGCTTGCACCATAGCTCTCTTGGTGGCGGCCTCTACAGTATTTGGAGTAGAGAAACCTTGCAGTGTTATACCGTTGGTTCCGATAAATGCTTTATCAACTCTGATACGTTCTAAAAAGCGTTCTGCCATAGGTCCAACCATAGCCTGTGTGCTAAATCTAAAGTTTCCCCCTGTAAAAATGATCTCTATATCTGATTTATAAGGCATTTCCAAGGAGACTCTCAAGAAGTTAGTTACTATAACTGCCTTGTTTACCCTTATGTTTCTAACGATTTCAATGGTGGTAGAACCTGCGTCTATGATAACAGTATCCCCTTCTTCGATAAGTGAAGCTGCGTACTTGCCTATAGCCTTTTTCTCTTCCACCATGCTGTTTTCCTTTTCAGTCAAAGATGGTTCGTAATTTGTTAAAGATGGGGGCATGGCTCCACCATGCGTTCTTAATAGCAATCCCTTGGACTGCAAAAAGCTTAGGTCTCTCCTCACAGTAGAAGGCGATACGTCTAATGCTTGGCTTAGCTCTTCCACAGTTACCGCTTTGCCAGAATTCAAAACTTCCAAGATCTTCCTTCTCCGTTCGCCCACCAGCATCCTATCACCTGCTCGTTATTGCTTATTTGTGATCATATATGCTTGTTTATGATTATATACGCTCACCATAAGCGTTGTCAAGAGATTTTCTTAATGATGTTTTGAGCTTCCGTTATGCAGTTAAACGGATTTTATTCATCACATATATAATTCAAGTTATATACACTTGCATCTTTTTGGGGAGGCGATGTTTTATGACGCCGGAACAAGTGGCGGAAATGAAACAAGTTATGGTGCATGGACCAATGCTTTTGGTTTTCCTGGTGTTAGTGATTATCTTCATTATCTGGTCTACATCCAAATGGAAATTGCATCCATTCTTAGCATTGCTGTTTAGCGCTTACATTTTCGCTTTTCTATCGGGCATGCCACTCAAATACATTGGCACAATCATAGCAAGTGGCTTTGGCAACTTGATGACTAGCATAGGATTAGTTATCGTTTTCGGAACAATCATAGGAACCATTATAGAAAAATCCGGTGCTGCTCTGCGTATGGCGGACACCATTTTGGGTATTGTGGGAGAAAAACGTTCACCGTTAGCAATGACCATAATTGGCTACATAACCAGTATTCCCGTTTTCTGTGATTCGGGATTTGTCATCCTTTCACCACTTAACAAGGCACTAGCAAAAAGAGCTGGCGTACCGTTAGCCACCATGGCTGTGGCTCTCTCCACTGGTCTGTACGCAACCCATACTCTGGTGCCACCCACGCCAGGGCCCATAGCTGCAGCCGGAAATGTAGGTGCAGACCTGGGTTTGGTTATCATTGTTGGACTCATTGTGGCCATTCCAGCCGCTTTAGTAGGGCTTTGGTGGGCGAACCGTATTGGCAAGACCATCGTCATTGAAGGCACAGAAAATCAAATGAGCTACGATGAGCTGAAGAACCAATACAAAAAATTACCAAATGTGTGGCTTTCTTTCGCCCCCATCGTTGTTCCCATAGTTTTAATAGGTTTGTCTTCCGTGGTCAGTTTCACGAAGTACACAGGCTTTGGTAGTGCATTCATTACATTTCTGGGCACCCCAGTAAATGCATTGATGGTTGGCGTACTGCTGTCCTTCCTCTTGCTACCAAATCTGTCTGAGGAGACACTCAGTGGTTGGGTCGGAAAAGGTATGCTCGACTCAGCAAACATACTGCTTATAACAGGAGCAGGTGGATCTTTAGGGGCAGTGCTTTCCAACTCGCCCATAGCTGACTACATAAAAACCCTTGCCACGGGGAACTTGACAGGTATTGGCGCCATCATACTTCTTTTCGTGATTTCTGCCTTACTCAAGACAGCTCAGGGTTCTTCCACAGTGGCTTTAGTAACCACCTCCAGCATGATGGCTCCTATGCTAGCGCAGCTTGGCATAACCACACCTCTCCAGCTTGCATTGGCCGTAATGGCCATTGGTGCAGGAGCCATGACGGTGTCCCATGTCAACGATAGCTATTTTTGGGTGGTAAGCCAGTTCAGTGGTATGAAAGTCACCGATGCTTACAAAGCACAGACCATGGGCACTCTCTTAGAAGGCTTAGCAACTATCGCCACCACGTTGATCATATTTGCCCTTTTTGCTTGACGGGAAGGGTTGATGCCATGATGAATGTTTTGATAGCACCAGATTCTTTCAAAGGTAGTCTTTCTTCAAAACAGGTTTGCGAAGCTGTTGAAGAAGGCCTGCTCAAAGCCAGCAAAGAAACTTTTGTAGTGCTGAAAGTGCCCATAGCGGATGGTGGAGAAGGCACTGTGGATGCGTTTCTAAGTGCCATGGGTGGTGAACTGGTGAAGATAACCGTTACAGGGCCTTTGGGCGACCCTGTGAGTAGTTTTTACGGCATCCTGCCCGATGGCACAGCAGTCATAGAGATGGCGGCAGCCTCCGGCTTAAACTTAGTTCCTCCTTCAAAGCGCAATCCGCTCCTAACCACAACCTATGGCACCGGTGAGCTCATAAAACATGCACTAGACCGCGGTTGCATGCGATTCATCATTGGCATAGGCGGAAGCGCAACCAATGATGCAGGCGCGGGCATGCTCGAAGCGCTCGGGATAAGGTTCCTCGATAAAGAAGGTAAAGACGTACCATCCTGTGGTGGTGAGCTGTACAGAGTGGAAAGTATAGTCATGAGCAACATGGACCCCAGGCTCAGAAGTGCTACTTTTACGGTAGCGTGTGATGTGGACAATCCACTGTGTGGCGAAAACGGTGCATCGGCTGTTTATGGACCTCAGAAGGGTGCAGATGAAGAAATGGTTACATTGCTTGACCAAAACCTTTCCCACTTTGCTGATGTTGTTGCCAAAACCTTAGGAAAAGATTATAGAGATGAACCTGGATCAGGTGCTGCAGGGGGCTTGGGCTTTGCTCTGAAAGCCTTTTTTCATGCGGAAATGCGCCGTGGCATAGACGTTGTCATGGAAGTTACGCACATGGACACGTTAGCCGCTAAATCTGACATCATCATTACAGGTGAAGGCAGAACTGATTGCCAAACAGCTAAATTTGGAAAAGCACCTTCTGGTGTAGCAAACTTGGGCAAACGTGTGGGTAAACCCGTTCTGCTCATTTCTGGCGGTTTGGGAGAAGGTTACCAGGAGCTCTTCGACCAGGGCATAGTTGCTGCCTTTTCCATAGCCAATGGCCCCATGTCCTTGAAGGAAGCCATGGAGAACGCCTACAGCTTACTCGTGGATAAAGCACAGAACATTGGCAGACTTTTAGTTGCCTTGACACGGTTGAGTTAGACACGAGGGCCGCTGGACAACTTTCCCTAAAGCAGGTCCTCCAGCGGCCCTTTGATGAGTTCTAAATCAATAAAAGCATAGTCATCCAGCACTGATTTTGGGTGATTTGGCTCTTTTCCTTCTCTTGCTTTCTCTATAGCTGCGTTTATCAGTTCATAGCTTTTCTCTTGCACTTTGTCTGCTTTTTGCATAACAACAGATTTATATGGCGTTTTACTAATCTGCACATTGCCCGTCATAGGGTGAGTAAGAAGGTCATAAGATTCTGAAAGCAACTCTTGGCATTTCAATAAGACGTCCAATGTTGAACCATCCACAAATAGAGAATGTTCATTATATTGTTCTGCAACGATTTTATTATTTGTAACAATCACAATAGTGCTATTAATACTCGATCACCGCCTATTTCACTACACACATAACGGACATTCTGTTCTTATTACATACCATGCCAACGAATAACTGCACCAACTGAAGCAATATAACTTCTACCTCCGCAAAAACACACCGCAGTTGTTCGCGCTTATGTATTACAAAATCACTGTCCTGTTTTTGCTCATTTTATCTGCTATTGTAAACATGTTACCTACACTCCCCACTTGCAATTTCTCTTTCAGGTGATAGAAGTCCAAGCATGTACCACATGAGATAACTTCAACGCCCATGTTTTCAAGCTCCTTCAAATCGTTTATGAGCTCGGAGCCCTCTGTAGTGAGCATAACGCCTCTGTTCAAGAAAAGCATAGAGGCAGGTTTATTATCCAGTTCTTTTATTGCATAAATGTAGTTTTTCATAAGCAGTTTTCCCAGCGCTTCATCACCTTGCCCAAACATGTCGCTGGAAATAACAATAACGTAGGACTGACCCTCTATGCCCTGACACATTTCCCCTACATTAGGGTTATCTTTCGTAGCCTTAGGCGTTAACGTAAGATAGTAAAGCCCCTCTTTGCTTTCCATGGAGACATCATAGTTTACAGTGGCAGCAAACTTCGAGACATTCTCTTTTGCAACATCGTTATCAACGATGACCGTAACAACCTGACCAGGCGCAGATTCAACAGCCTTCTTTGTCATAATAACCGGAGTAGGGCATGCTTTCCCCCGCGCGTCAACCAGTACGCTGTTATCATTGTTCGCCATATCTTCTCAAATCCTCCTTTACCTTCTTGTAATCTCCTTTAGTGCATCTAAAGTGGCTTCTATGTCCTCTTTACTATTAAACCACCCCACGGAAAATCTCACTGTACCTATGGGGAACGTGCCTACGCTTTTGTGAGCCAGTGGAGCACACTGTAGGCCAGGCCTTGTAGCTATGCCATATTCTTGGTCCAAAATATTACTAACCTGCGATGGATCCTTACCGTCAATACTTATGGATATAACACCGACCATGCGTGAAAGATCTCTGGGCCCATAAACTGTGACGCCATGTAATTGTTGAAGCCCATCCAAGAACATCCCAGTCAGCTCTTGCTCGTGATGCAAAATAGTATCTAAACTTAGGGAATTTATGTATTCCAAGCCCGCTCTCAAACCTGCTATACCTGGAATGTTCTGTGTACCGCTTTCCAGTCTATCAGGCATAAAGGAAGGCTGTTCTGTGGACTCCGATAGACTGCCCGTACCACCTTCTATAAACGGATCGACGTTCACACCTTCTTTCACCAACAACGCTCCTGTTCCTGCTGGCCCCATCAACCCTTTATGTCCAGGGATGCATAACACATCAATGAAGCATCTTTCCATATCTATCGGCACTATTCCTGCTGTCTGTGCTCCGTCTACCATGAACAAAACTCCATGTTCGTGGGCCACCTTCCCAATCTCTTCAATGGGCATTATGGTGCCGAATACGTTGGAGGCGTGTATAACTGCTATGAGCTTTGTATTTGGTTTAATTGCTTCAGCGACCTTTTCAGGAGCGACGTAGCCAGTAGAATCAGCTTCAACTATGGTTACTTCTACCCCTCTTTTTTGAAGACTGGTCAATGGCCTGAGTACTGAGTTATGCTCCATGCTTGTGGTAATAGCGTGGTCGCCTGTTTTTAGCAGCCCTTTCAGTGCCACATTCAATGCCTCTGTGCAGTTCTTCGTAAACACGACCTGGGCAGGGTCCCCAACACGGAAAAAGGTTGCCAACAGTTTTCTCGTCTGGTAAACAAGCCTATCGGCTTCCAGCGCCAGTCGGTGCCCGCTTCTGCTGGCATTTCCGGTAAACCGCATCGCATCACAAACAGCTTTATAAACTTCTTCTGGTTTTGGCCATGATGTAGCGGCATTATCTAAGTAAATTATATTTTTATTTGCGCTTTCATCCATAACAATCTGTCCTTAGTTTATCACCACAAGAGTTCACATTAAAGAGCTTTTTACAGCATTGATTTATAATGAATGTGGGAGCAGAAGGGTGCTGGTGTGCCTGCCGGACTTCAAATCCGGTTCCTCGTCCCAAAAGGCGAGGGGTGGGTTCGATTCCCACATGCTCCCGCCATTATACGAGAACATGCTCCAACATCATCGATTGGTACCATTTGGATACGTCTCTTACTGTATCTTCCATTGGCATGGGAACGAAGCCACATTCTTTTTGTATTTTTGAACAATCTATATCGCTTTTGCTTCGAAGTGTTCGCAACGCATAAACGCTCATTTGTGGCTCTTTTCCCCTATTAACGTCATACCATTCCATAAAAGGACTCACGGCAAGTGCCACAGCATAAGGAATTTCCTTCAGGTCGAAAGGTTTTCCTGCTGCTGTTAAGCAGCCTTCTAAAAAACCTCTCATAGAAATATAGCTGCCAGCCACGATGTAATTCTCTCCAGAAGTACCCTTTTGGACGGCGAGATAAGCTGCTTTTGCCACGTCTCGAGCGTCAACAAAATCATATCCACCGGACACGTACCACTTAAGCTTCCCGCTAAGTGCGCTCATAATTAGCTTGCCCACTATCGATCCACGAAAATCGTAAGGGCCCACAATACCTGTGGGGTGTAGCACAACGGTGGGAAGCCCTTCCTCGGCAGCTTGAAAAGCAAGCAAAGTAGCCAACACTTTGCTCTTTGCATAAGCACCATGAACATATTTTACAGAGAGCTCTTTTGTCTCTTTTATGGGACCTTCACCAGAAGATGGCAAAGCATGTATAGAACTTATATAAACAAATTTGCTCACATCGTTTTGCTTGCAAGCGTCAATGACATTTTTTGTCCCCCCAACGTTCACGGCTCTTAATCTGTTTTCGCTTGCTTCCGTTATACTTACCAAACCAGCAGCATGAATGACAATGTCTGTTCCTTTCAAAGCCTTCTGTATTTCTGCAGGTTTCGTTATATCAGCATAGGCAACATCCACATTTAAGCCATCAAGGGGTGCTAAAGACTCTCCAGGCTGCACAATGGCCTTTACAGAAACCCCCATGCCAACCAAGTAACGAATCACGTTGTTTCCTACTAAACCTGTGGACCCCGTTACAGCAAATAACATTTCACAGTCACCTCACTTTTATACCAAAAAACAAAACATTTACAAATGATTGCACAACGTTTAGTAGCCGTTCTTCAGTAGGAAACGCCTTTATTTGTGCTTCCAACCCTTTGAGCCAAATGAGTATGTTCGTGGTTACCTCATCTACAGACTTTATATCGAAAATACCACTGCTTATACCGGCATAAAGTATGTTTTCAATAGTTGTTCGCTCAAACTCATCGTAGCGTTGATGTGTCTCCTTTATGATAGGGAAAAGCTGATCATATTCTTCAAAGAAGAGAGCATACTCTTGAGCTAATCGTTTTATTTCTTTTGTCCGGCTTAAAGCATAGGCTAATAACTGTTCTTCAACGCCGGAAGCTCCATTTACTGTGTCCATGATATCCTTCTTAACTTCTTCAACTTCATCATCTATAACTGCCTTAAGCACCGATTCTTTATCAGGGAAATAGTAGTAAACAGCCGATTTTACTTTATGAACGGCATTAGCAATGTCGTTTATAGATGTTTTTTTGTAACCATACTGTTTAAAAACACTCTTTGCAGCTAGAACAATGTCGGTTTTACCTTTTTGGTTGTTTGACCTTTTTACCATTATGGTCAAATTATACAATATGTTCTGAATTAGTTTTATACTCTTTCGTAACCAACCATTTGCGGAATAACTTTGGGTTCTTAATTTATCAGTTTTCATGAAACCACAGTAGGCATAGGGCAAAAGTTATTAACTTCTGCAAGTCAAAATGCTACCAGAAGGAAGCTATGCTTTATGACTCATCCAGAATGTAACCACAATTGTACAGATTGTAACAACAGATAAGTAAACCTCTGCCCCCACAGCACTCAATAAGCTCACATTCACTAAAACAGCACTATAGTCCACCAATGCATGGAGTATTGAGGCAAACACAAAAAACTGCCACCAACGCTTTTTCCCAAGGCCGTAAGCAGCCATTCCTGTAGCTGCCATGTGAAACGGAACAGTCATAAAGCGTTCCCAAAACGGTAATATACTTGCAAAACCATAATCGAACACTTGCGATAAAACCCAAATGGCTTCAAAAACTCCATAACCAGCACCGGAAATGATTCCAGCATTGACCTTATCGTCTACACTCACATATTCAGCTCTCTTGTTTAAGAAAAGCACGGGCAAAAGCTTGAATCCCTCTTGGACGAAACCAGCAATCAGTACATAAGGTATGCCAAATATGAGCAAAATCGTACGCGAAGCAGAGAATCTCCAGATGTTAAAAAACAACAGATTTAAGAGATTTTGCAGAGGAATCTGAATAAAGGCAATAGAAGGACCAAAGAGCAAGAAACTGCCTATAAACACATACAAAAGATGTGGTTTTCGCCATATAGGTGCCCGAAAGACTAAGATCCAAAACGTAACTATTAGTAGGGCACCGACAGTACCACCAATATTGATATTCGTATAGAAAGATAGAAATTCATTCCATACTGATGACCACATGGTAGTTACGTACTCGCCTTCTTAAACAACTTATTTAGTAACGGCCACAGCAACGTCAGGTTGCAAAAGTAACATGCTGGAACCATTGTCATATTTAATGAGTTGATGAAGAGACGTGGTAGCGTACCATACATACTGTTTAGAATTACCCGTACTTAGTTCAAGCTTCCACGTGTTAATACGCGTATTTCCGATTTGCACATCTTCTTTACCTACAACGGAAACCGTGCATTTTGGCATTTGCACATTTGGCCAAAGTATGATATTCGTAAAGCGAGCCGTATAACCATCAGCGAAAGGAAGTGCTCTAAACAGCAAGAACAAAGCTTCGTCGTTCCCATAAGCATCTGACGGTACTCCGACACTGGAAGGCCCTTGATGTCCTTGAGGAGTATTCGCTTCCACTACCATTTTACCGTTGGCCACGGTCGCATTGATTTGCCAAATGCCTTGGGGAATTGTTAGCCCAGCAGGGATATCCAATACGCGCGTTTCGGATATGGGCTTCAACGTATCAGCGCTGGCAACAAATGTTATGTCATCTTTCGTTTTACCAACAAACTCGCTAGAACTAAGAACATAAGCGTTATCCTTTTTTGCAATTGTTACAGTAGCATTCCCTAATTGCTGCGTACCATCGCTGGATTTTACAACATATTTAAGCGTTTCATTGTCTGGTAAAGAAATGGAATTAATCTCAAGTTGTGCCACCTTAGAAGAACACGCCACAGTGAAAACACACAGAATAGATACTGTAATAAGCAGGGTAAACAATCTTTTCAAAATCACACCTCCCTTTCAGTGGAGCCGTAAGTATTTTAATACGGCATGTTACACATAGAGTTGCGAATATGAAAAAGGATAGCCTATATGATTAATAAGCTATCCTTTTTGGTTAAAGCCTTTTGTTTTTATAGAAATCAATTCAAATTCATTACTTACTGCTCCGGTAACTCTCCAAGTGGAGGCTTTACATCCGGAGGCAGGGCGCACTTATACGGCTGGCCCCCAGTACGCTTCTGGAACTCTTCACGCGCGTCTTTGATAAACTCAGGGTTTCTTAATAGTTCACTGCCACTCAAAGCCAACGTTTTGGCTGCAAGCTCAAGTCCTTTATGGGCTATGCTGCTTCCTCCAGCCGCTACATTCTGCCATGAATGGCCCGGAGAGCCCAAAGCTTGACAACACGTAGTAAACTGTGCGAGTGGTGTTACGTAGCTCACATCTCCTACATCTGATGAAGCAGGTTGTACTGTTCCCTCACCCGCCATACCATAAATAGTGTCATCAAGATATTTGCCCATGTATTCATCAGGTATGCCCATGGTTCTAAATAAACCTTCTTTTGCACCTTTTGGGAATGTCTCCGTTAATTCCTTAGCAAACGTTACCTCATCTTCGTTCCATGTAGGCGCTCCTATTTTTTTTCATCGAATCGTTGAGCAAAGTTGCAAGTGCTTTATTAGGAAGCACGTCATAGCAGGCCGTAGAGAACTTCATATCATATGTAGTATCTGTCATCATAGCAGCCCCATCAGCTATTTTGACTAATCTTTCAAATATCGCATCTACATCCTTACGTTTTGGTGCCCTCACGTAATACCAAACCTGCGCTTCAGGCGGCACCACGTTAGGTTCGCCACCGCCGTTCGTTATCACATAATGTATCCTTGCTTCTTGTACTACATGCTCTCTTAAGTAGTTCGCCCCTATGTCCATGAGTTCTACTGCATCTAACGCACTTCGTCCCTGCTCAGGACTCGCTGCAGCATGTGCTGGTATACCGTGAAAAGTAAACTTGACTGAATTCATTGCAGTCATGGAACCTAAACTGACCATATTAAAACCCATAGGGTGCCATGTAAGTGCACAATCAAGGTCATCGAACAGGCCTGCTCTCGCCATGAACACTTTCCCTGCCAGTAACTCCTCTGCCGGGCACCCATAGAATACTATGGTTCCGGGGAGTTTGTCTTCTTTCATTTCTTCTTTTAACGCAATTACCGCACCCATTACCCCTGCACCAAATATGTTGTGTCCACATCCGTGGCCAGGAGCGCCTTCTTTCACAGGTTCTCTATGAGTAGTTACTTTCTGACTTAACCCTGGTAATGCATCGTATTCTGCAAGAAAGCCTAACCTTGGACTTCCAGAGCCCCAAGTGGCAACAAATGCTGTAGGCAAACCAGCTACTGCTCGCTCCACTGTGAAGCCAGCTTTTTCTAATTCATCGGCCAACAATTTGGATGATTTAAACTCCTGAAACCCTACCTCCGCATAATCCCAAATGGTGTCACTCACTTCACTTAAATAATCCCGATGCTTCCCAACCCAGTTCAGCGCTGTTTCTCCTGCCATTCAATATCCCCTTCTTTTTGGAGAGAAGAACTGATCGCATGATATCCGCAACAATGGGTCTACGCTTCTAACAAATGAATGAGGACTAGTCATGTCAAAGCCGTAAGCACTAACCGTTTGGGTAGCAGTTTATCCCTTGATATTTAAATAGGCGTGTATTGGAAAAAGCTGAAAGTTCTCTTCTTTCTTGATTATATACCGCTATAGAATTGTTTTTCAAAGTTGGTAACATATAAAGTAATGACAAAAGAAAAAGCTAAAAACAACGTTAGAGCGCTGGCACTTCTCTCCGGTGGTTTAGATAGCATGCTGGCAGCAAAACTCATCTTAAATCAAGACATCGAAGTTATCGGCATTTCTTTTGAAAGCCCGTTTTTCAATGCAGAGCGAGCCAGAAAGGCAGCAAAACAGCTAAATATACCGCTCATAACATGGGACATCACAGATGATTTGATAGACGTTTTGAAAAGCCCAAAACATGGATTTGGTCGTTACTTCAACCCGTGTATCGATTGCCATGCGCTAATGGTAAGGAAAGCCATGGAACTTCTTCCTTCTCTTCAAGGTGATTTCATAATAACTGGGGAAGTACTTTACCAAAGACCTAAAAGCCAGAAGATAGGTGGCCTCATGGCTGTGGCTAAAGACAGTGGGGCTCATGACATAATATTGAGGCCTCTTTCTGCGCAGTTACTGCCACAAACGAAACCAGAAATAGAAGGATTAGTCGATAGAAACCGCCTTTGCGACATACAGGGGCGTTCCCGGGAACGTCAGTTTGCTTTAGCGCACACTTTAGGCATAAATGAATTTCCCATGCCTGCTGGAGGTTGCCTTCTTACGGACATCAGCGTCACCGGAAGGATGAGGAAAATTTTCCAATATTGGAAAGATTACATCGGAAGGCCATTCCTTCAGATAGCAAAAGCCGGAAGGCATTTTTGGGTTAAAGATAGTTTTATCGTTGTATCGAGAAACGAACAAGAAGGCTATGACCTTGGTAACCTCATGAGTGTATGGGATTATAAAGTAGAACTTACGAATGTACCTGGCCCTACCACCATTGTACGCGCTAAACAACGGCCCGATGACGATTTGTTAGAGCTTGCTGCATTGCTCACCGCTCGATATAGTAAAGCACGGTCAAATGATGCAGTGGAAGTTATGGCTGAGAATTACCTTTATAAAGAACGGAAGGTATTTACTGTTAACCCTTCCATGTTGGAAGAAAAAATACGCTTCATGCAAGCAGAACAATTATAAAAGCGACCGTTTTTGTCGAAATATAAATGTAGCATATATGTTTTATGTTTTTCCATGTGTTTAGAAGGGGTGAATATCAATGCGGTTATTTGTATCCGTGGACTACGAAGGTATTTGGGGTGTTCCTTCTTGGGATTTTATGAAAACCGAGGAAGCATCAAAACTACTTCATAGAGAGCTTAACGTTTTACTGAAGTCCATTGAAGAAATGGACCCAAATGCGTACATCCTCATGGTTGACAGCCATTCCAGAGGAGAGAATATATACCGCAGTATGCTGCAGTGCGGTTCTTTGAAGTTGGACCTCATCTCTGGTTATCCCAGGCCCAATTACATGATGACCGGCATCGATGAAACCTTCGATGGCGTATTGTTTGTGGGTTATCATACTATGGTTGGAGGCTGGGGTGCTATGGACCATTCTTATTCTTCCTCCATTATCTACCGCGTCCAGATAAATGGTAAAGAAGTAGGTGAATCCACAATTAATGGCCTACTTGCTCATTACTACGGTGTACCAGTAATTTTGGTAAGTGGCTCAGAAGAATTAAAAGAAGAAATACATAATAACCTACCCGAAGCTGTGTTCCACGCAGCAAATAAAACATGGTCACGCTTCAGTGCGCAAAGTTACCACGATGCTTTAATAAAACTAACGGACAAAGTACATAAGGCACTGGGAAGACAACTGCAGACAAACGACTTAGCGGTGGAGAAGCCAAAAGAAGCCACTTTCACCATCGATTTTCTAAACCGACTCGCTGCTGATGTCACAGCGGAACTGCCATTTGTAAAGCGTATTGACCCTCGCACCATCGAATTTACCATAGACGACTATGCTCAAGCATTCCATGCGTTTCAAGCCATTGTTTTCATGGCTTCCTCTGTAACGAGGTTTTAGGAACGTGACTGGTACCGTTTCAGGCAAAGCCAGGGGACAGCAGAAAACACATAAAGTGGAAGGTTCTCCTATTATTTTTACTGCTCGGTGGCTTCACGTGGTCACCGAAGACCGTTTCGATGCTTACATACCTAATTTTTTTAGCGGTCGTACCTGGCTTGTCAGCAAGGTAGACGATGAAGCCACATTGGGTATTTTCGTCATGAGTGACAAGCCCATGTACTGGCTCAAAAACGTTGTTTACGTGGAAAGTATTTATCTGCCCCAGGGACCAACAAAAAATGTGCCCTTACCTTTATTGGAACACCAAACCTTCACTAAAGGAAACCTTTCTTTTGAAGGGATACCACTTTCAGCATTGGCTCCCTTAGTAGGTAAAACACTTTGGTGGATAGAAAGTAAAGACCATGTGGAACGCGTTATAACACAACATCAACTCCAGAACTGGCTTTTAACAACCCAACATCAGGCGGTGAACTTAAACACAAGGCCAGGTACATGGATAAACAATGTAACACGTTTTTGCGGTGAAGAAGGTTACATAACACTGTGATCACCTTTAGCGTATTTGGACGCAAAAACAGTGGAAAGACTACTGTTTGCCAAGAGCTTATCAACATACTTCAGCTTTATGGAACAGTGGCTTATGAGAAGCATGCTCATTCTTCTATAAAACTTGAAAAACATCTGCAAATGGCAAGTAAAACGGTATGGTCGCTGATTCGCGGTCCAGAAGGTTCACAGCTAATAGCAACTAAAGAACAAATTGATCTACCTTCCACAGACTTTTTGGTTATAGAAGGTTATATGGACAATGCCCCTAACATTCTTTGCGTGAAACATCCTTATGACTTAGAAGCCATAACTGAGCATACGTTGGCGGCGGTGTCATTAAACGCAATTCCTGGCACAAAAACCATGGATGAACTGCCACTGATTGTGGAGCGCCATTTAAATAATCTATCAAACTAAAAGATTTCTTACAGGCTTTCCTTGTAGCTTTTGAGCAGCAATTTGAACAACTTACCATGATTAGGAATTTTCAAGTGCAACAGCTCGTGGATGACTACTTCTTTGACGAATTCGGGATCTTGATCAAGCAAGTCCTTAGAAAAACTCAGCCTACCCTTTGATGAACAGCTCGCCCACTTACGCTTCATTTCCCTTATTTGCACTTCCTTAGGAGACACGCCCATGGGGGCTTCAATAACTTCATAAACATGTTCTTAAATGTATCTTACCTTTTAATGTTCCGGCGCAGCCCTTTAAAGATATGATTCGCAAACTGTATTAGGTTTGCATACTAAGCTTATATCGGCGTATTGAAGCCGGAACTCCAATAATTGTTGGAATTATGCACCTATAAGAGGTTAGATTTCATTTGACAATTATTGTGAATTCCACAGTGAATACGGTCCCTTCCTAGGCGGTTGCTCACTACAGAACTTTCAGAACTATCAGCATCCTTTATATTCATGGCTGATTTCCGCATAGGTTTCCCCGTCACCATGAAAACGGCTTGCTGTAAATGGATAGTCAGAGCCTTCAGGTCAATCCAAAGCGTTTTTTTTGAAATGTGCGCCAATGTAGACTTTATACAAATTAACGTTCGCGGCACAAGGTGTTTTTAAAAACGTTTCCCCTACTTAACATAGTTTCAGTTTGCTTGGTTATCATAAAGTTTCTTCTGCTTCGCTTTTGTCTTTCCGCCTGTATTCCAAAATATCTCCGGGTTGACAGTCCAATGCTTCACATAGCTTTGCCAGAGTCGAGATCTTCAACGCTTTCGCCTTCCCGTTTTTTAGAATAGAAATATTGGTAATGGTAATGCCAACCCGTTCGGCAAGTTCAGTGACGCTCATTTTACGTTTAGCAAGCATGACATCAATATTGAAAATGATCTCGCCCTCCATGCGCTCCTCCTCATATCGTCAGATCACTTTGTTTCTGAAGCTCCGCAGCTTTTCCCACGAGGTGTGACAGAATAGCAGAAGCAGCGGAAATTGCAGTCCCAACAAGCAGGATGGTTATGGACGCTAACACGATGCCGGGATGGTTCATGTTGAGAAACCAATATACAACATTCATTACAAAGAAAAATCCAGCGTCAGCTGCAGCAAATACGGCAATTTGTTTTAGTAGTTTTGCGTTTTCCAAGGAGAAAGAACGGTCCATACCTATGTTTCCGGCAATTTTCCATCCAAATACCAACACAACATAACATGGAACAACCGTAATTCCAATGAGAATCATCCATGGAACGTAACAGTACGAAAATTCAGGGTACTCGGAAAGCAGCATTTTCCCAAGAGATGGGATTACCCAGGCATAAACTATCAGCCCGCATAAACCGATAACGACCAGGATCCATTTCAACCACTTAGACAGTGAAGACTGGTTCACAAGTAACACCTTCTTTCCGGTACATTTCTGTATCAACTACCCAATAATTATAGCTGAACATTTTTCGTATGTCAATGAAAAATTATCGTACTACGATAACAAACGGATAGTAACATATAAATATAGACGGCACAGGAGCACTTATATGCATATGGGAACTTTAATCTACCATATTTATCTGTGCCGCTATTTCTATGATTTTCATGGAAAACATTTTTAAAAGTATGGCCGAATGCTATTTGGCGAAATGCTCGGAAGTACGTCTCAGTGATGACGTCAACAGCTGACGGTCGGCTTGTGAACATCTTTTTTCCCTGACTATCTCCCTGTAGGACGATATCTCACATTAATATCAAAAAGTGTCAGCAAGCCAACCGCCATTGATGCCACATTACTGGACGAAACTAATGCTGCATTAGTTTTCTTTGTCTGCCATAGGCGTCAGCAGCCTTTAAGGAGTTGAACGCAGCTTCTGGTGAAACGGGTACGGGTTCGTTATATATGGTTTCCCCTTCTGCACATGCTGCTTCAGCAGCTTTCATCAGCTCTGCATCGCTAACTTTTGACAAGCCAATACCACTTAGGGTAGTTGGAAGTCCCACAATTTCGCAAAAAGTATAGACTCTATCGATAGTATGCATAGGCTTATCTGTCAAGAACAAGGAGGCCAATGTTCCGTAAGCAACTTTTTCGCCGTGATAATACTCGTGAGTATCTTCTAAAACAGTTAATCCATTGTGCAAAGCATGAGCTGCTGCTAAACCCCCGCTCTCAAATCCAAGGCCACTTAGAAGCGTATTAGCTTCAACGATACGTTCAAGCGCTGGTGTAACTACTTTTGTTTCGCAAGCTATTTTTGCTGCTGGTCCATATTCCATCAGCGTGTCAAAACATAACCGAGCCAGAGCATAAGCAGTGAAAGAGCCTACGTTTCCGCTCATATTAGGCGCATATTTCTGATGGCAAGATTCAGCTTCGAAGTAAGTAGAAAGAGCATCACCCATACCTGCAATTAGGAACCGTACAGGTGCATTAGCAATGACTTCTGTATCCACCAGAACCAAATTAGGGTTTTGAGGAAGTGGCAAATATCTCTTGAATTGCCCTTCCTTTGTGTAGATAACGGCCAAAGCACTGCAAGGGGCATCAGTAGAAGCAGTAGTAGGGACAATAACCACGGGAAGTCGAAGACTGAAGGCTGTTGCCTTGGCGGTGTCAAGCGTTTTTCCCCCGCCCATGCCGATTACAACATTACATCCGTTCCTCTTACATATTTCAGAAAGTCTTTCTATTTCTTCATCGCTACATTCTCCACCAAACTGTTCTACATGCAAAGCCACAGATTTTTCTACCAATGGTCTAACACCCGAAAAAACATTTTTCAGAATGTAAGGATCAACAATAAGAAGAGCATTATCACCAAAGCGCAATGCTTCTTTTCCCACTGTCTTCATCGCGCCTACTCCCTGTAAGTACCTCCCAGGAAAAAGTGTCGTCGTTATTGCCATAATTTTCATCCCCTTTGTAATTTTTGTTACTTCATCTTTCTACTCATATGTTATCCGTACATATAGATATATAATTCACTGTTTTATTAAATAAAAGTGACATATTACACTAAATGTTAAAAGAGTTTTTAACTCATAATGTTGGTAAAAGACTTTTTTAAGATAAAATAGCGAAGGCATGGAAAGCAAGAAGAATGTGGAAACCGTCGTATGGAAAACTGCAGGTGCAATTTTGGTTGTTGCACTCATTTTTTCCACAGCATGTGTTACACCATTGAAAGCACAGAATTTACAGGTTGATAATGGCGTATTGATTTTGTGCTTCCACGAAATAGGCATGGTGAATAGGAATGCTTCTCCAAGCAAGAAAACGCTTTATCTGCCGCAATCTGTATTTGACCAAATAATCAAGCAATTGAAAGGAAAAGGCTATACATTCATGAAGCTTTCTCAAGTGCATGATTTGTGGGCCTCTGGCAAGCAGCTACCAAACAGAACGGTCGTTATAACGTTTGACGACGGATACGAAAGCGTTTATAGGTATGCACTGCCTATTGCAAAAAAGTACAAAATTCCTTTTACTGATTTCGTTATTGGCAACGACATAAATGTGCCTGGATATTTAACGGACCAAGAGATAAAAACCATGGTTGGTACAGGTTTAGTAGAAATTGGAGGCCATACATTAGACCACTACAATCTCAAATACTTATCTGACCAAGAGCAGGAGGCAGAAATAAAGGGGGTTATAGAGAAAGTCAAAAACATCATTCCCGGCTATGACATAACCTCATTTGCAGTTCCTTACGGAGAATACAATGACCAAACAGAACATCTTTTAGCAAAATACGGCATAACAATGGATGTCACAACGCAGTATGGAATTGCTTACAAAACAGATGATTGGCTTCTGCTACCAAGAGTTTACATAAATGCACTGCCTGCTTACGTGTACTACAAAGTAGGTGGCATACTCATTACAAGAAGAATAGACAATATATTGAACGGAAAGCTTGTAGGAGAGCCAGACGGCCCACCCGCTTGTGCACTTTTCAAAAATGAGTCTACTCAATGTGACCAAGTCATTTCTTTCACTGGAGGTAAAGGACCGTACCACGTTCGCATAGATGGAAATCCTGAAGGCATCATGCCATCATTTAGTGCTTCCATCATGCAGACTGTTGTTCCAATACCATTCCGCCCAACTTTGCAAACGGCAAAACAGTACGGTACAAACTATGGAATGAGTTTTACTGTCACAGATTCTCTGGGCAACATGCTACGAGGACGCAAAATGGTAACGTTGGTAGACAAACTCACCGTACGTTTTATAAATTCGCCGTCTGTCGTGTTTACCTCCACTGGAAAGATAACATTAACGGCAGACATACGCTCTACCACAACAGAAATACCTGATTTCTTCAACAAGCCCACAGGTTATGGACCGGTAACAGCTCAGTGGTTCTTAGACGGCAGACAAATTGTGCCTCCTAAAGGCATCGCCTACGATGATCAAGAAGTCATCAATCTAACGAAACCGGGTAAGCACACCATTTTAGTAAAAGTGAAAGATGGTTTAGGTGAGGTATCAACTGCATCAAAAACAGCCTACTTAAGTCGATCCATTTCCAACCAGGGAGAAATGAAACAGGGTTTAGACTGAAATCCATGTTACGTATCTAAGTTAGCTGCAATGTCGCTCCGGTAAAACATACCAGGAAACGAAATTTTTTGCACCTCCATGTAGGCTTTTTGTCGTGCTTCTTCGTAGTTTTTGCCAGTAGCAACAACATTCAGAACACGCCCGCCTGATGTGATAACGGAACCGTTCTTTCCAATGGCTGTTCCAGCGTGAAATACAAACCCATCCTTCACATCATTCAAACCCGTAATAGGGAAACCTGTTTCGTAATGCCCGGGATATCCTTGTGATGCTGCCACTATGCAAACAGATTTTTCGCTAGCCCAATCCACATTAATATGACCCATATCACCAATGCATGTTGCCATCATCAGCTCTGGCAAATCACTCTTCAAAAGTGGCATCATTGCCTGCGTTTCTGGGTCTCCAAAGCGCACATTGAACTCCAACACCTTTGGTCCATCTTTAGTAAGCATGAGGCCAACATATAAAACACCTTTATAGGCTATGCCTTGCTCCAGTAAACCATGCAAAATCGGCAAAACAACAGTATTCAGAACCGTTTGTTCCATGTTTTTATCTAACATGGGATGTGGGCTTACGCTGCCCATCCCTCCTGTATTGGGCCCTTCATCATTATCATGGGCGCGCTTGTAATCCATGGCACTACCAAAAATAACGCCATTTTCACCGTTGCATAGCGCAAACACGGAGGCTTCTTTGCCTTCCAGCAGTTCTTCCACAACCACCTTCTCGCCTGCGCCAGCAAATGCCTTTTCTTCCATCAGGTTACGTAAAGCAGTTTCTGCTTCTTCTTCACTGTGGCAGACACTTACGCCCTTTCCTTGTGCTAAGCCGTCAGCTTTTACTACCAGTGGTCTGTGCTGCTTTCTAACGTAAGAAAGAGCGTCCCCTAAATGAGAAAACACTTCAAAGTTAGCGGTGGATACATTGCAGCGCTTCATCAGGTCTTTTGCAAATACTTTACTGCCTTCCAACACAGCAGCAGACTTTTTAGGACCAAACACAGTTAGTCCTGCGTCCTCGAATACATCCGCAATGCCAGCCATAAGAGGTATTTCAGGACCAACCACCGTTAAATCGATCCCTGCGCTCAAGGCAAAAGCCCTGAGTTTATCCACTTCCAAAGGGCCAATGTCAACCGTTTCAGCCATGG
Source organism: Coprothermobacter platensis DSM 11748 (assembly GCF_000378005.1). GTDB lineage: Bacteria > Coprothermobacterota > Coprothermobacteria > Coprothermobacterales > Coprothermobacteraceae > Coprothermobacter > Coprothermobacter platensis. The sequence goes on along the minus strand of NZ_KB899040.1, from coordinate 80,166 downwards.
AAGCTATGCCTCCATTTCCCGGTGCGCAGTAAATTTTCCTCACTTGCGGGCTTTGTCTAAGCTTATAAATCAACGCATGTTCCCGCCCACCACTGCCTATTACTAAAATATTCATGATGACTCATGCTCCCCCTTTCTTAGTGGCGAAAATGCCTTATGTGAGTAAACACCATGGCAATATGATATTTATTAGCTGCATCGATGCATTCCTGATCGCGCTTTGATCCACCCGGCTGGATAATAGCACTTATGCCAGCCTGCGCTGCAACTTCCACAGAATCGCTGAAGGGGAAGAAACCATCAGAAGCCATGACGCAGCCTTCAGACTTCTCTCCTGCCTGCTTAATAGCTATCTGTGCAGCTCCCACCCGGTTTACTTGGCCACCGCCAAGGCCAACAGTCCCCTGATTCTTGACCAGCGCGATGGCGTTGGAGCTTAAATGTTTTACCACCTTCCAAGCAAAATGCATGTCCGCCATCTGCAACGGAGTGGGCTGTATTTCTGTGACAACAGTCAGCTTGTTTTCGTCCAAGTCGATAGAGTCTTTATCTTGCAGCAGCACACCGCCTTCTACCGCTTTTATGTCGTAGCCATGAATGGGTGTAAGGTCTACCTTTAACAAACGCAAGTTTTTCTTCTTTCCAAGTATGGATAAAGCTTCCTTGCTAAAGTCTGGCGCTACTATCACTTCCAGAAACTGTTTTGAGAGCTCCTCGGCAGTTTCCTGGTCCAATATGCCATTGACACCAACGATGCCGCCGTAGATAGACACAGGATCGCTTTCATAAGCCTTCATGTAAGCATCTAAAAGGCTTTCGCCTATGCCTACACCGCATGGATTAGCATGTTTTACAGCCACTGCACAGGGCATTTCTGGAAACTCCTGAAGCATTTCCACAACAGCACTCACATCGTGCAGGTTATTGAATGAAAGCTCTTTACCCTGTAATTGCTCGTAGTTTGCCAAAGCGCTACAAGCTAAAGGATCTTTGTAGAAAGCACCACGCTGATGTGGATTTTCACCGTAGCGTAAGTCTTGCACTTTCTCAAAGGGAAGCGTAATAAGCTCTGGGAAGAGATTACCTGTTTTCTGAGAAAAATAATTACTTATTATGCCATCATAAAAAGCTGTATGTCGAAATGCCTTCGCCGCCAAAGAAAAGCGCGTTTCCAAGCTAAGTGAACCGCTCATCTTTAATTCATCAATTACTTTTGCGTAATCGTTAGAGTCCACCACAACAGCGACATTTTGCCAGTTCTTTGCCGCAGCCCTTATGAGTGTTGGGCCGCCGATGTCGATATTCTCTATGGCATCATCTATAGTGCAATCGTTTTTAAGGATGGTTTCTTTGAAAGGATAAAGGTTTACCACCACCATCTCGATAGGTTCAATACCGAGCAAAGAAATCTGAGCCAAATGCTCGGGATTGCGCACATCCGCCAATATGCCTGCATGGATGTTTGGATGAAGTGTTTTCACTCGACCGTCAAGTATCTCTGGAAAACTCGTCACGTCGGAAACTTGTGTAGCGTCAATGCCATTTTCCCGCAAAAGTTTGTAGGTGCCACCCGTAGAAATAATGTCAAAACCAAGGCTTTTAAGCTCTCGAGCCAGGGACACCACGCCTTCTTTATCAGACACACTTATGAGTGCTCTTCTTTTATTGCTCATTGTCTTCCTCCTTCCTCACCTTTGCCACCTTTCGCCGGCAGTATGCGAGTACGGTTGCCTTCTATTACCACTCTACCTTCCGCTATGAGTTTTATTGCTTCAGGCAAAAGCTTATGCTCCACCTCTAAAACCTTCTCAGCAATGCGCTCCGGCGTGTCGTCATCGTCCAACTTTACAACCTCTTGAAGTATGATGGGCCCCATATCAACACCTGCATTGACAAAATGCACAGTGCAACCAGTGTATTTAACCCCACTACGGTAAACAGCTTCATGAACAGCCATGCCGTAATAACCTTTCCCACAAAAAGAAGGTAAGAGTGCCGGATGTATGTTGATAATCCTCTGAGTAAAGTGTTCAATAATGGATGGGCTCAGTATTGTCAAAAAACCAGCGAGCACGATCAAATCGGGATTAAGCATGAGCAATAGATCCAAAAGCGCTTCCTGGAAACCATCTCTTAGCACCTTCTTGGCAAGCACATACGTTGGTATGCCATGATTCTTAGCCCGTTCAAGAGCGTAAGCGTTGTCTTTATCACTTATGACCGCCTTTATCTCCACCTCTAGATAGCCGCTTTCTACTGCATCAATGATAGATTGAAGATCTGTTCCCCTGCCTGAAACCAACACAACAATGTTCATAAAAGAACAACCTCACCACTGCCCGACACTACTTCTCCAATACGGTAAGCGCTGCATAAGTTACTCCCATTGACTCTATCCAAGAGCTCATCAACGACGGAAGGAGCGGTTATGAGAACCATACCGATGCCCATATTAAAGGTGCGGTACATTTCCATCAGATTGATAGCGCCAAGGTTCTGCACCAGGTGAAACACAGGTTGAACAGGCCAGCTACCTGTATTTATGTTTACTGCAGTGCCTTCTGGAAGAATACGCGGTACGTTTTCTAAAATGCCGCCACCAGTAATGTGAGCGGCTGCTTTTATAGGAAGGTCTTCAAGAATGTTAAAAACAGGAACGTAAATAATGGTGGGTGTGAGCAGTTCCTCACCCAAAGTTTTACCAAATTCAGGTACGTAGTCATCGATGCCATAGTTATGATCTTCAAAGAAAATCTTTCTTATTAAGGAATAACCGTTACTGTGCAGCCCTGAAGAGCTTAAGCCAATAACTGCATCCCCCACGTTTACATTCTGTGGGGAGAAAAGCTTATCTTTTTCGGCAACACCAACGCAAAAACCTGCCAAATCGTACTCGCCTTTTGGGTAAAAAGAAGGCATTTCTGCGGTTTCACCACCTACCAAACTGCAATCAGACAAGGTACAACCTTTAGCTATGCCCTTAACCACGTCAACAGCAATATCCACGTTGAGCTCACCGCACGCGAAGTAATCCAAGAAAAACAATGGCTTGGCGCCAGTGGTAAGTACATCGTTAACACACATGGCGACTAAATCGATGCCCACGGTATCATGCTTACCCATCATAAAAGCAATTTTCAGTTTGGTTCCTACTCCATCAGTACCGGAAACCAAGACAGGATCACGGTAGCCTTGGAGCTGAACTAAAGAGGCGAAAGGGCCTATCCCCTCCATCACATTCTCTTTCAATGTGGCTTTCGCTAAGGGTTTAATTTTCTCAATGAATGAATCGGCTCTGTTAATGTTCACTCCAGCATCTTCATATTTCACTTCTGGTTCACCTTCACTTTTTTTCAAAGAGATATTTGTTACCTTCTTTGGGCACATCCATGGGGTAATCACCATTCAGGCATCCCGTACACAACGCTGTTGTTCCCACACTGTTTATTAAGCCTTCTAAGCTTAGAAAATGCAAACTATCTGCGCCGACCAAATTTCTTACCTCTTCCGTGGACATTTGGGCAGATATGAGTTGCTTACGTGATGGCATGTCGATGCCAAAATAACACGGCATAACAATAGGGGGCGAACTGATACGCAGATGCACTTCCTTAGCCCCAGCTTCTTTTATAAGCCTGACTAAGCGCTTCATTGTAGTGCCTCTGACTATGGAATCATCTACTAAAACGATGCTTTTGTCTTTTACTAGTTCACGAAGGACATTCAGTTTTACCCTCAAGGCAGATTCCCTCATGCTTTGTTCAGGTGCGATGAAGGTACGCCCAACGTATTTGTTCTTTATAAGTCCATCGACGCTGGGGATGCCAGATTCAACAGCATAACCACGCGCCGCAGAGTTGCCAGAATCGGGAACAGGAACAACCCAATCTGCCTTTACAGCAGATTCGCGGGCAAGCTGTCTGCCCATCTCCATGCGTGACAAGTAGACGCTCTTTCCATCTACCACACTATCAGGTCGTGCAAAGTATATGTACTCGAACACACAGTGCTTGGTAGGAACGTCTTTGTAATTTTCTTTAATGGAACGTATGCCATCCTTGCTCAAAATGACTACCTCTCCAGGCTCCACATCCCTTAAAAGGCGCGCATTTACAACGTCCAATGCGCACGATTCTGAAGAAAGCAAAAAGCCTGCTTCGTTCTTGCCTATGCAAAGTGGCCTTATGCCATTGGGGTCTCTGACCCCAACCAGCACATCGTCGAAAAGTACCAGCAGTGAATAAGAACCATGTATCCGTTTTATTGTTTCCAGCAAGGCATTTTCAAACCCTTTATCGAGGTTTTTTGCTATGAGTTGAACGATGATTTCCGTATCAGATGTTGTTTGAAAGATTCTACCTTCTTTTTCAAGTTCACTTCTAAGCTCATCAGCGTTTATAAGGTTTCCGTTGTGCGCTACGGCGATAGAATGGCCCATTAAGTGTGCTAAAAGAGGTTGCGCATTGAACAAGTTAGAAACGCCTGTGGTGGAATAGCGTACGTGTCCAATGCCCACATTCCCTTTTAACGTTTTTATGAGAGCGTTATTGAATACCTCACTGACCAAACCCATTCCCTTTTCCAAACGTGTTTCGCTGCCGTCATAGACAGCTATACCTGCACTTTCCTCGCCTCTGTGCTGAAGTGCCTGAAGGCCATAGTATATATAAACGGATACGTCTGTTTTATCTAAAGCGGCACCGAACACGCCGCAGTCTTCCGTTAGATGCCATTCATTGACCATAAGAGCCCCTGATCATAATGCCGCATACACTCTTCCAACGGCACATTTATGATTTCTCTGCCATTTATGTTTATGACAACGCTTTTACCCTCTACCGAACCCAAAACATGAGCAGGGATATTAAAAGTGGAAGCCATGCCCAGTACATCATGAAGCGCTTCCGCCTCTACGCTTAGAATGCAGCGGCTTTGCGACTCAGAAAAAAGGGCCACATCGGAACGTTCCTCAGTTTCAATGTCCGCTACAAAACCTTTTTGTCCGCCCATAGCACATTCTGCCAAACAAACAGCCAAGCCACCATCGGAAACATCGTGTGCTGATTTGATGAGGTTGCTCTTTATAAGTGTGCGCACGCAGTCTTGGAGTTCTCCTTCCATAGCCAAATCAGCTTTTGGAGGGACGCCTTTTACAAGACCGTACTGCTGCTGAATGTATTCGCTGCCTCCCATCTCTCCTTTATCTTCACCCAGTAAAACAATAATGTCGCCTTCATCTTTGAAAGAGTTGGTGCAGAACAGTGACACGTCTTCCAATAAACCGGCACATCCGATAACGGGTGTAGGATAAATAGGACCATTTTCTGTTTCGTTGTAAAGGCTTACATTACCACTTATTACAGGTATGTTCAGAGCTTCACAGGCATCTCTTATACCTTCAACACACCGTTTCATCTGCCAGTAAACTACAGGATCTTCGGGATTACCGAAATTCAAACAATCGGTGATACCTATGGGTACAGCCCCTACCATGCTTAAATTGCGTGCAGCTTCTACAACAGCATCTTTGGCTCCCTCATATGGATCTAAGAAACAATATATGCTGTTGCAATCAGTGGTAAACGCCACAGCTTGCTTTTTACCCTTTATGCGCACCAACGCCGCATCCATACCGGGCTTAATTACGGTGTCCGTCCGAACCGTGTGGTCAAACTGCTGGTAAATCCACGATTTAGAAGCCACATTGGGCGCGCTCAGAACGCTGAGAAATGCTGCATTGAAGTCCTCAGGCAGTGCTAAAGAAGGTATTTCAAGCACTCTTAATTGCTCTAAATTTTTAGGCGGCACGCCTTCACGTACATACTGTGGAGCACCATCTGCCAAGAGATGTGCAGGCACTTCAGCAACCATGTGGCCATGCTGGTAGATGCGCATCATCTGATCATCGGTTATGTGCCCCATAACTTCTGCCCTCAACCCCCATTTTTTCATGATTTGTTTTACTATATCTTCTTTGCCTTTTTCCACTACAAGTAACATGCGTTCCTGCGATTCAGAAATAAGAATTTCAAAGGGCGTCATGGCTTCAGCTCTCAAAGGTACTTTGTCTAAGTCAAGTTCCATGCCCACATTACCGTGTGAAGCCATCTCAGAAGCTGAAGAAGTAATACCTGCAGCGCCCATATCTTGAACAGCCACTACGTATCCTGTTTCATAAGCTTCTAAACACGCTTCTATGAGCAGCTTTTCTAAGAAAGGGTCACCTACTTGAACTGAAGGCAATTTTTCTTCTGCATTCTCTCCGAGCTCTTGTGAAGCAAAACTGGCTCCGCCTATACCATCTCTTCCAGTCGTTGCGCCTACAATCAGGACAGGATTACCTATGCCGCTTGCTTTCCCTGTTTGAAGCTTGCTTATGTCTGCAATACCCGCGCATAGTGCATTCACTAAGGGGCTACGTTGATAGCAATTAGCAAAATAAGTTTCGCCACCCACAGTGGGCACGCCTATACAGTTGCCATAATCGCTTATGCCAGCAACGATCTGCTCAAAAAGGTAATTTGTGCGGTCTGTATTCAAGGGACCAAAACGCAGTGAATCCAGGAGTACCACAGGGCGTGCGCCCATAGCAAAGATATCTCTGACAATGCCACCTACACCGGTAGCGGCTCCCTGATAAGGCTCCACTGCTGAAGGATGGTTATGGCTTTCAATTTTCATCACCAAAGCCAAGCCATCTCCTATATCTAAAACGCCTGCATTTTCACCGGGCCCCTGCATAACATTGGGGCCTTTGCTGGGCAGCAGTTTAAGCAGCGGCTTAGAGTTCTTATAGGCACAGTGCTCTGACCACATTACACTGAACATACCGAGCTCCGTAATATTGGGCTCTCTACCGAGCCCTTTGATAATCTCCTGGTACTCGCTATCGGTTAAGCCTAATATCTTCCATGGAGACTGCTGATTTTCCATTTTACTGCCCTCTCTTTGTCAGGTAATCGAGAACTGAACCAAAGATGTACATACCATCGGTATTTCCAAGCATGGAATCACAGGCACGTTCTGGATGAGGCATCATACCCAACACGTTGCCCTCCTTGCTGATGATGGCTGCAATACCTTGTACAGAGCCGTTTACGTCTTCGTCATAGCGAAGCAGTATCTGTTCATTCCTGTTCAGTTCTTCAAGTACGGCATCGCTTGCGTAGTAATTTCCGTCTTTGTGCGCTATAGGCAAAGATATCCTCTGTCCCACACGTAAGCGTGATGTGAAAGGAGCACAGACTTTTTCAACTTTGAGTGTTACATGTTTGCATATGAACTTCAGGTTTTTGTTACGCATCAACGCACCTGGCAAAAGGCCAAGTTCTGTTAGTATCTGAAAGCCATTGCATATACCAATGATGAGTTTACCTTTTTCTGCTTCTTTGACCAAGTTTTGCACAGCCGGTGAAAAACGCGCCAATGCTCCAGGGCGTAAATAATCACCATAGGAAAAACCACCAGGTATCATGAGTACATCGTATCTATCTAAGTTATTCTCTTCATGCCAAACATACTCGGCATCCTGCTCAAGATAATCTCTAACAGCATAAAAGCAGTCAGAATCACAGTTAGAACCGGGAAGAACGATAATACCAAACTTTTTCATGCTTCTAATCCTCTACAATATCGAATGAAAAATCTTCTATGACAGGGTTACTAAGAACTTTTTTTGAAATTTCTTCTACCACAGCGTTTATATCATTTTCAGAATTGTTTTCCAGCGTGAGAACAATATACTTGCCTACTCTAACATCCATAACATTCTTGTAACCCAGCGTGTGAAGAGCGTTTTTTACAGCTTCACCTTGAGGGTCCAAAATATCCTTCTTTAAAGTAACGTAAACGTTGGCATGTGCCATATTAGAGGCACCCCAAACGACGTGCGACTTCAATGTATGCTTCCTCTACATTCCCCATATCACGTCTAAACCTGTCTTTATCGAGTTTTTCCATGGTAGTGCGATCCCAAAAACGGCATGTATCGGGAGAAATTTCATCAGCCAGGACGATATCTCCTTCAGGCGTTTTGCCAAACTCCAGCTTAAAATCCACGAGGATGATGTTCTTTTCCCAAAGGTAAGAAGATAGAATGTCGTTGATCTTAAAAGCCTGCTGAGTAAGTGTGCTTATCTCATCTTTTGTTGCTAAATGCAAAGCTAATATGTGGTAATCATTAACCATGGGGTCCCCAAGTTCATCACTCTTGTAAGAGAACTCCAAAATCGGTGTGTCAAACTTTATACCTTCTTCAAGACCCAGCCGTTTACTTACACTTCCAGCCGAATAGTTTCTCACAATAACTTCCAGCGGAATTATGTCAACCTTTTTTACGAGCATTTCATTAGGAGAAAGCAACTTTATAAAATGTGTGGGGATTCCTTTTTGTTCAAGTAGCTCAAAGAATACAGCAGATACTTTATTGTTTATGGTGCCTTTCCCTTGTATGATGCCTTTCTTTTTTCCATCAAAAGCCGTTGCTTCATCTTTATATTCGATGATGTAGTAATGGGGGTCATCGGTCTTGAAAACTTTCTTTGCTTTACCTTCATAAACCTGCTCTAATTTGTCCATTGGAAACCTCCTTAACTTTTGATAGCCGCGATTCGATCCTCCTCTTAACCTTGGAGTACGTCCTCCGCCATACGATGGCGGTAGTCTTTAAGAGCTTCTTTTAGCCCTTCATCCTTTAAAGCAAGAATCTGGCATGCAAGAAGTGCCGCATTCTCCGCTTCGTTTATGCCCACAGTAGCTACGGGCACACCTTTAGGCATCTGTACCATAGACAAAAGAGAATCTAAACCGCCCAGAGCAGGTGATTTTATGGGGAGACCGATAACCGGGAGAAGTGTGTAAGCGGCAATAACGCCGGGAAGATGAGCGGCTTTCCCAGCAGCAGCTATGATTACATCATAATGTTCTTCAGAATCAATAGCAAACTGCTGTGTTTCAAATGGGGTTCTGTGTGCAGACAGTACTTTCATGTCCCATGGTACGTGGAGCTCGTCGAGGGTAGATGTGCATTTTTCCAAAATAGGTAGGTCAGACTTGCTTCCGACAATGATGGCTACTTTACCAATAACACTATTATCAATAGTAGACATGGTAAAAACCTCCCAATGTGGGGAAATGATGAAACATATTACTCATTATATAGCCAATTTGTGATAACTCAATATGGTCCCACAGAAGAATTTCATATAGCCCTTACATATGCACTGATTTATAATGAATTAGATGCCTAACAAGAAACCGACACTTACCGGTTACTTTTATCTGATAGCAACGACTTTTTTCTGGGGAACCACTTTTGTTTTTTCAAAAACTATGCTCGGCTATCTTGATCCTTTCTCATACCTTTTTTGGAGGTATTTCATTGCCTTCTTACCTTTAATCCCATTCTTGCGGCTGGATAAGAAAGCTATTTTGGATGGCTTTTGGCTCAGTATAACGAATGCAATTGCACTCATAACACAGTTTATTGCCCTGACGACGATAAATGCCTCCACAGCAGCATTTATCGTAAGTTTGAGCATACCGCTAACGCCAGCGCTGGAAATGATTTGGCTCGAAAAAAAACAGAGTGCTACAGTGACCTTTGGACAAGTTCTATCCGTAGTAGGTTTCTTAGCATTGAGCTATCTACCAGGAGAACGCTTCACTATTTCCGTTGGGGCATTTCTCATGCTTATAAGTGCACTGGCATATACCATTCAGTTTGTACTCATACCGAAGATGAATATTCACAGCCAGCTCAATACGTCTGCCTACATGATAGGTTTTACAGCTTTATGGTCCCTGCCTTTTACCAGAATGTTTGCCATACCGCGCCCGGCTTTGTCTCCACTCCTTTATTTAGCACTTGTTGCCACGACACTTACCATTTGGCTACAATTACAAGGGCAAAAAGATGTCAGTGCTACAACGGCAGCCTACATATTTGCGTTCGAACCCATTTTTGCATATGTATTTGCTCATATAGTCAGAGGAGAAAACCTAACATCGTTTGGAAACGTAGGGGCTTTTCTCATATTTTTGAGTGCTTTTCTTGTGCAATATGGTGAGTACAGAACCAACCGTGCTGCGCTGTATGCAAGTGCTTCAGAAATAGAACCAAAGAATGAAGAACAGCAACCGTAAGAACGTCTGCTGTTTCCAATGAGATTCCCTCACTTTCTGAGCTATAATTACCTCTGACTTATAAGAAAGGAGAGATGCATATGCCATTTATTCAATTCGATGGCCCTCAGATGGACAAAGCCAAAAAGGCTGAGTTAGCCTCAAAATTGACACAAGCAGCTCACGAAGTTCTTGGCATACCTGAGCAGGCTTTTAGCGTTATTATTCGCGAGAATAGTATGGAAAATATAGCCCAGGGTGGAAAATTGCTATCAGATTTGCACAAGTAGAAAAGAAGAAGGCGGCTAAAAAGCCGCCTTCTTCTTAAGACACAAAAAACCTGTTAAAAATAAGACATGCAATAATGTGGAAAACATGGATGAAGAAAAGCCATGCTGGTTCAGAAAAGCAAACACTGAACCAGCATGGCTAAAAGCACTTACACCAAAGGATAATTGTAGAGTTCATAATAGCTGTCAGAAATAGGATCGTAAAGAAGCTTATTTTCTTTTTTCTCTACACTACCATTTTTATTTTCTTTCATTTTGAGCACCTCCTTAATGTGTTTATCCTATAGTAGTACTTCTTAAAGCATAAGTATTTAAGAAAGTGTCACACATTGGTCAAATTGCTGTTAAGCAGTCAAGATAATAAGAAGAGGTCATCTTCTGTAGGAAAATGACCTCTTCTTAGAGGTTTTATGGATCTTTTTATCAACGTGACAGAATCATTAGCGTGTTGCTCAATTTCCGCGTTGGCGTGGTTAAGAATTGTCCATTTGCGTAAAGGCTAGTACTAGCGCCACCATCCAAATTCATAGCGTTGTAAGCGCCCAAATTTTGCATTATAACAGCAAAATCCTGCATAGTACATTTACTCACCGTGACCAGTAAGAGTTCATTATCCTGGGTAATACCTAATCCGCTTCTGGGCAAAGGCTGACCTGTGATTTTAGGAATATCTAACAGTTCAGCAGCAGGGTTAAGCGTTATTTGGCCGTTAGTTAAAAGACGTGGACCTGCACTTAAGGCACCCCATATGGTTCCTTGTTTCCAGATGTCGGGTTGAGAGCTGTTCTGTACATCATAGATATCTCTGTAATACAGCTTCGTGCCAACGACAAAACGGTCCTGGTATTTTACTTCCGTACCGCCTAGATGAATAATGTAACCATCGGGAGGGATAGGAACGTTTGTTCCTGTAAGTTGCTGCGTCACAACACCATTTTGAACAACAACATTAATGCCATCTACGCCAAGGCGTGTTGTAGCTCCTCTCAGAGGAGTGAATACTCTTATGGAGTTGACACCCCATAGGGCTCTGTTTATGGTACCGATGTACCAACCCTGTGTGTAAAGGCGTTCCAACTCAGGGTTAGGAATGTACGTGTATTCTCCATGCAAAGACATTTTTACGTTTGCAATATCAACTTTATTGTCTTCAGTAAAAGCAAAGGTCGTGGCATATTTCTCCGGAGTGCCCAAATGTTCGATTCTACCGTTTATTACTAAATCAGCAGCGGGTTCCATAGGCAAAGTTATGTCCGATACCTGGAAAAACGTAGCATTAATGGCTGCCAAAGGATTCATTCGCTTTACCATGCTGTCGAAAGGTTCCAGTAAGCCTATTTGATCTTGACCATTGACGATCTGCAATTTTATAGAGGGATCGTTAAGAGACACCTTGACCACGTTGACTGTAGCTGTTCCCGTACTGACTTGCATAATGACGGTAGATGTTTGCACACCGCTTATGATGTAGACTGAGTTATTATTTCCATCCCACTGCACCTGCTTACCCAAACCTTCACTGACGAAACGGAGTGGAACATATGTTCGATTGTTGTAAATAAATGGCGGTACATCCAGTTGTTGAGCTTGACCATTTACGCCAGCATAGTTAAACCCAATCTTTAAGCTAATTAATGCAGATCCGTTTTTAATGTTAACAATCTGGTTTGCCTCATCCCAATCAACTTGGGCTCCAAGATATTCTGCAACGTAACGGATAGGAACATAAATACGGCCAGCTTTGTTTAGCGGTGGGCTGTCTAATGCAACCTTTTGTCCACCAACGTAGATAGCCACTTCTTTGTTACCGCCGCTCTTACCAAAAGCTGCCGGTGGCAAAGTCATGGAAACCAATAAACCGAACACAAGTAACACGTTAACAAGCTTAAAAAAACGCTTGCTACGCATGGCAACACCTCCTCTGACCGCATGAGCAAAAAAGCAGCACATACGATATGAATTTCGTTCTTTAAACCCATTGTACACAAGAAAAAGTTGAGGAGTGCACTTTTTCCGGAGGTATTTTTTAACTTACAATGACGTTATAAAAAGTGCTACATCTAACACCGTTACCGTAAGGCCTATTGCCCACAGCAAAGCCTTTTCTCTCGGTGAGTTGGCGTATTTGCCCATGACCTTCTTAGATGACGTTAGGTAAATCAGTGTAAAGATGGTAATAGGAAGTTGGATGCTCAGCAGCATTTGAGAATAGATAAGCCCTTGGAATGGAGACGTTATAAACAATATGATTACGGTAGCGGGTATTAAAGCTATTAGAACCCCCATTCGGCTATGGCTATCAGCTACATCATAAGGTTCTGCGAAGATGCCAGCGAATATGCTTCCACTTGCCATCCCGGCTGTAACGCTCGAGGATAGACCTGCAAACAGTAACGCTAGTGCGAAAACAACTGAAGCTGCGTTGCCCAAAAGTGGCTTAAGCATTGTCTGAGCTTGCGACAGATCGGTTACTACTTGACCGTTCATGTAGAATGTAGCGGCAGCTAAGAGAATCATGGCGCTGTTTATGGCCCAACCAACGCTCATGGAAAACAACGTATCCAGAAACTCATAGTTCAGCTGCTTTTTTATAACTTCATCATCTTCTAAATTCCATTGACGGCTTTGAATGATTTCAGAATGTAAGAACAGATTATGAGGCATGACAACGGCGCCAAGCACACTCATTATGATAGGCATAGCATTAGAAGGAAATGATGGCTTGAACCAACTAATAGCAGCTATAGGCCAGTTAATATGCACTAAAGCAATTTCAAAAATGAAAGAAAGGCCGATGAGTGAAACAAAACCTATGATGATACGTTCAATGCGCTTGTAAGAATTCGTTAAAACCAAGAAAACCACTACTACCAGAATCAGCAATGCGCTTATCTTTAGCGGAATGTGGAAGAGCATGTTTAAAGCGATGGCGCCACCAAGTATTTCAGCCATAGCAGTAGAAATGGACGCGGCTACGGCAGAAAGCAAGATAATATTCTTGAGTAAAGGATTCATATAAGCCGTGGCTGCCTCTGAAAGGCATTGCCCCGTCACAATGCCTAAGTGAGCTGCATTGTGTTGGAGTACGATGAGCATAAATGTTGAAAGTGTTACCATCCACAGCAAGGAATAGCCGTAAGTTGAGCCAGCGGCTATGTTAGAAGCCCAGTTACCCGGATCGATAAAACCCACAGTAACTAAAAAACCCGGGCCAATATATTTCAGTATGTCCAGAGCGCTAAGCCGAGGATGGTGCTGTCTATCAGATTTGCTGTCCATCATGAGAATACCTTAGTAAAATGATACCTGCAAGCAATACATATTGCAACACGAGATCATGATTGTGCGAGATACGTCAGCAGTTGTTCTTTTAGGGCAGTATCTGTTTCAGAAACTATTAGTCGCTTGTTTTCACCGTTCCAATAACGCCTGAATTGTAAGCTACCCCTGATAGGGCCCTTCTTTATCACGCGAAGAGCTTCCTCTATATAGGTGTGGTTTATCCTGTAAGCTTCTTCAAAAAGCTCTTTTGATTCTCGCTTTTCCACACTGAGTTTGAGGAGCATCTTTTGATTTTCTACGATCAGAGGATAAAGTTTAGTAATATTAGCCATATAGTCGCTAAGCGCAGTACGGAACAGTAAATTGTTATGTTTCCATCTGCTTATACCTTTTTGAAGCTGTTTATCTTCTTCCTCACCGCACGTTACGTTAAAAGTGAGCGGTTTGAACAGTTGAATTTCCGGATCAGGGCCTTCTGTACACCAAATGACTTTTCTCTCATAATCATAAACAAGCGAAGCCGTTGTTTGAGAGCTGATCAAACCTCCTGCTATGAGGTTGATATTTGACATAGAAGATACTTTCCCCATTGTTCTGTTTTGTAGCACTGCCATAACGTTTACGATGTTGGGAACCAAGTCCTTTAAAAGGATACGGCCGTGCTTTTCGCGGTTATAAGCGCCCGAAAAGTGCGTTACTAATGGGTTAATAAAGTGTTTCTGAAAATTGTCTACCTTTCCTTTCAATTCAGGAGAAATCTCTGTAAAATCCGCATCTATGGAGAGTTTGTTACTTACATTGTAACTACTATCAAGTCTCTTAAATGCGTAGTACTTACCAACCGTATCTAAAACATAACCTTCGTTGCGGTCAGCTATCAGATAACTATTAGCGTAATAGAGAGGGTGTTCGAAGCCGCCATTGCCGCCTTGACCATAGTGAAGCGTATTCTGGATAATAATCTCCAATGCTTCTCGCGCTGAAGAGGCTTGTTCCAGCGCTATTCTAAGGTGATCCATGCCAAGCACACCTGTTTTTTGAGCGCTGACCTTATTAAAAGTGGCTTCATTGCCAATACAAACTTCTTTACTATTCACACCCATCTCAGCGCCCCATATCCAGCTCGGTTTGGAGAGCCACACGTTGTTTTTCACGGTATAAGGTGGAAGTGTGACATACGTGCCCGGCTTACTTAAAGAGCCCGCAGGAATGTAAACCATGCATTGCGGTTCATTAGGATCTCGGTCACTGTTTTTAGCGAAAAACGCTGTCCCGCCAGAGTTCTTAGACGATTTTACATAAAAGGTGTCACACATACGCCGCGCCCACCTCCTGATGGATAAATTCTAACGCAAACATGAGAATAAAAAGAAAAGGGCGCCTTTTTATGCGCCCTTTTCTTTTGAAAACAGAACTATTTACATTTACACCTTATGGGTAAAGCGATAAAGTGGCCGTTGATCATAGTGGGTATGTAAAAGATGATGAGACTGTTCACTCAAAGGATGTCCTAAATACTCCGCATAAATCTGTTTTATGGCAGGGTTCTCGTGTGACTTCCTGAGCGGTAAATTCTCATCTGCTTTATAAATGGCGGAAGCTCTTAGTTTCCTCACTTCCTGCATCTCATTGGGATGATGAATGGGTTGTCCGCCACCTGTAATACATCCACCAGGGCACCCCATCACTTCAATGAAATGGTATTCTGCTTCACCACTTCTTATTTTATCAAGGAGTTTCCGAGCGTTACCTGTTCCATTAACGATGGCCAGTTTTAGTTCCATGCCATCCAATGTAACGGAAGCCTCGCGCACACCTTCTAAGCCTCTGACTTCTTCGAAATTGATTTTATCCAAGGGCCTACCTTCTACCAGTTCACTTACCGTTCGCAGCGCAGCTTCCATGACTCCACCGGTAGCACCAAATATGACAGCAGCACCAGTAGACATACCCAGTGGCTGATCAAAATCTTCATCAGGCAGATTAACAAAGTCGATGCCGGCTTCTTTTATCATACGTGCCAGTTCCCGCGTAGTCAAAACAGCGTCTACGTCTTGCAAACCATCATGCATGTTTTCTGGGCGTTCGATTTCTACTTTCTTAGCCGTGCAAGGCATCACTGAAACTACAAACACATCTTCGGGATTCCAACCCATCTTTTGCGCATAGTAGCTCTTTATAACAGCACCCAACATCATATGCGGAGATTTGCAAGAAGAAAGATTTTCTAAGAAATCAGGATAATATTTCTCACAGAAGTTTATCCATCCTGGGCTGCAAGAAGTTATCATGGGTAGTTTGCCGCCATATTTCAACCGTTCGATAAGTTCAGAACCTTCTTCCATTATGGTCAAATCAGCACCAAAATCTGTATCAAATACCACATCGAAACCCAAGCGTCGAAGAGCTGCTGCCATTTTGCCCGTCACAATAGTGCCCACGGGCATGCCGAATTCTTCACCCAAGGCAACCCTTACAGCTGGGGCTGTTTGAACCACAACATGTTTCTTCTTGTCAGCTATGGCATCGTAGACCCTGCTAATGTGATCCTTTTCATATAACGCACCGGTGGGGCATACAGTTATGCATTGCCCGCAGCTTATGCAAGGTGAATCGTTTAAGCTGAGATAAAAAGGCGAAGAGACCAGGGTTTTTATGCCTCTGTTCACTGCGCCTATGGCAAACACGTTCTGCACGTTTTGGCATTCAGAGATGCAACGGCGGCACAACACGCATTTGTTGGGATTCCTTACAATGGCTGGAGAAACGTTGTCTAAAGGATAATCAATGTTTTCTCCTTGGAACTCTATTTCACTTACTCCAAACCTATTTGCCAGATTTTGAAGTTCGCAGTTAGTGTTTCTTACACAGGTCAAACAGCTTCTATCATGGTTCGAAAGTATGAGCTCCAAGTTAACTTTTCGAGCTTGTCTGACTCTTGGGGTATTAGTATGTATTTTCATGCCGTTAGCAACAGGATAAATGCATGATGCCGCCAGCGCTTTTGCTCCTTCTATCTCTACTACGCAGAGCCTACAAGAACCAATTTCGTTCAGCCCTTCAGCATAGCAAAGTGTCGGTATATCAATGCCGGCTTCCCTGCAAGCCTGCAGTACGGTGTAGTTAGCCGGGACTTCTACGGTAACACCGTCGATGGTTACGGTAACTTTGTCCATCTCGTTTTCAATCCTCCTTTTCCCTTAGTGAGCACTACGCTTTTACAACAGCGTCAAAGGGGCACTTTTCGAAGCATGTGCCACACTTTATGCAGGCTTCTTGATCTATGGTGTAAGGCTGCTTCAACTGGCCAGAGATAGCATTTACAGGACAATTTCGTGCGCACAGCCCGCAGCCTCGGCATTTATCGGCAACGATGGTATAAGAAAGTAACGCTTGGCATACACCTGCTGGACATTTCTTCTGGTTTATGTGGGCATCATACTCATCACGGAAATAACGTAGCGTAGACAATACAGCATTAGGTGCTGTTTGCCCCAAGCCGCACAATGCTGTGTCTTTTATGGTAGTCGCCAGTTCTTCCAACCTATCGATGTCTTCAGGTTCGCCCTTACCAGAAGTAATCTTGTCGAGAATTTCCAGCATTCTCTTTGTACCAATGCGGCATGGCGCACATTTCCCGCAAGATTCGTCTACCAAGAACTCTAAGAAAAACTTTGCTACGTTCACCATGCATGTATCTTCATCCATGACCACGAGACCTCCAGAGCCCATCATGGCCCCTAAACTGATGAGGGAATCGTAGTCAATTTTCGTGTCCAGATGTTGTTCAGGTATGCATCCACCTGATGGTCCACCTATCTGAACAGCTTTGAATTTCTTTCCATCAGGGATACCACCACCGATGTCAAAAATGATTTCTCTCAAGGTAGTGCCCATAGGAACTTCTATGAGTCCCGTGCGATTAACCTTTCCTGTCAGAGCAAAAACTTTTGTTCCTTTAGATTTTTCCGTGCCAATGTTGGCAAACCACTCACTACCGTTGTTAATAATGGCAGGGACATTAGCTAAAGTTTCGACATTATTGATAATCGTAGGTTTTTCCCATAAGCCCTTGACAGCCGGATATGGTGGGCGAGGACGAGGTTCACCTCTGCGTCCCATTACAGAATTCAACAAAGCAGTCTCTTCTCCGCACACAAATGCTCCAGCACCGAAACGTATTTCCACATCAAAATTGAATCCCGTACCAAAAATGTTTTCACCCAGCAGTCCATATTCTTTAGCCTGCTTTATAGCAATCTGTAGACGTTTTACTGCCAACGGGTATTCAGCTCTCACATATATAACACCATGTTCGGCCCCTATGGCATAACCAGCTATGGCCATACCTTCAAGCACGGCATGGGGGTCACCTTCCATGACACTTCTATCCATGAAGGCTCCTGGGTCTCCTTCGTCAGCGTTGCATACAACGTACTTAGGCGTTTCTTTCTGCCTATAGGCAAAATCCCATTTTTGCCCCGTTGGAAAACCGCCACCGCCTCTTCCTCTTAAACCGGATTTCTTTATCTCATGGATGACTTGTTCTGGAGTCATGGTGGTAAGCACTTTGCCTAAAGCCTCATAAGCACCCATGGCAATAGCTTCTTCAATATCTTCAGGGTCGATAATACCGCAATTTCTTAAAACAATACGCTCTTGTTTCCTATAAAATGTGGTTTCTTCCAAAGGTTTTATTTTCTCTTCGGTAACCGTCTCACCAAAGAGATATTTTTTAACCGGTCTGCCTTTGAGCAAATGTTCTTCCACGATTTCAGGCACGTACTCGGGTTTCATCTTACTATAGAAAACGCCTTCCGGGTACACAACAACCACAGGGCCCAATTCACAGAGTCCGAAACATCCCGTCCTGATAACCGCAACTTCTTGATCCAGACCGTTTTTCTTGAGTTCATTAACAAATGCGTCTGCGACTGAATCAGACCCTGACGATGTGCAGCCTGTCCCACCGCAAACCATGACATGTGACCTATACAGCATCCTTTTTCACCTCCGTGCAGTTAAGCATTAGCTACTGAATGTCGGCGCTTTCAAGCGTCCATTCTTTTATGGGGTGTCCGTTGATAACGTGTTCTACGACCACTTGCCTGGCTTTTTCTGGGTCCATTTTTATGTATGTAACTTTGTCTTGATCAGGCTCATAAACCTCAACGATGGGTTCGTACTTGCACAATCCTATGCAACCAGTCTCAACGACTGTAACGCCCTTAACGTTGCGTTTTTCTAATTCGTCTAATATGGCCATCATGACGGGTCTGGCGCCAGCCGCTATGCCGCAAGTAGCCATGCCCACCGTTATCCTAATACCCGTTCTGTCACTTCTCACATTTACTTTTCTGGAAGCTTCTTCTCTGATTTTCTGAAGATCTTCTAACGTCTTAACGGGTCTCATAATGCTTGTATGCCCCCTCTGTTTTTATTAATGTTCTTTGTTACATCAAAGATAATCTCTTTGGTTCCTTCATTTACATAACCAGCAATCCAGCTCAAAACAGCAGGTTCTGTGATGCTTACATCTTTAAGCGTTTCGCGTATCAATTTTGTGTCGAACACGAAAGAATAATCGTCGAGAACAAAAGAGTAAACAATGTCTAATGCTGGATTGGAAATGATCATGGAAACAATGCTGGCTCCCATGTCCCCTATGGGGACCATATCTACGCTTGAACGCTTCATTTTTGCTTCGATGATAGTTCCTTTTCCCTTCTCGGAAACAATGTTCAGTGTTCCTTCACACTGCCGTACCAAATCTTGAAAGAGCGGCAAACCCAATCCCAAACGACGTTGAGTTCTGGTGGTAACGAAGGGATTTGTAACGCTTCTGACAAAGTCTGGATCCATTCCCTTGCCATCATCAGATATGCGGATGAATAACTCATCTCTGGCGGAATTTACATGTACGTCAATGGTAATATTTTTGGCTCCCGCAGCGATGCTGTTTTCCGCTAAATCGAGAATATATAAAGCCAGCTCTTTCACCTTTTTCTTCCCCGAAGAGGGTCTACTCAACCTCTGAAGCAGCTTGAGACAAATCCTGCTGTTTTATCTTCTCGATCACCTTTACGGCTGAATCTGGCGTCAATCGTCCATACACTTCACCGTTTATCATCATTACTGGAGCTAAAGCGCAGGCTCCCAAGCAGCGAGCAGCACTTAAAGAGAACATCCCATCTGAGGTAGTATTGCCCTCTTTAATGCCCAATTTTTCTTCAAGTTTTTCTAAAATTTGTCCGCTGCCTTTTACGTAGCAGGCAGTTCCTAAGCACAAACTAATTTTGTATTTACCCGCAGGAATAATGCTGAAACGCGAGTAAAACGTCACGATTCCAAAGATTTCTGTTAAAGGCACGCCGGTTTCCCGGGAAATGAGCTCTTGAACTTCAAAAGGAACATAACCAAAAATCTCTTGAGCCTCATTCAGGATGGAGATCATTGAGCCAGGCACATTTTTAAGCTCATCGAGCTTGGCTCTAAATTCTTCAACTCTATCGGTGCCAAAAAGCTCATAAAGCTGTTCCATTTGCTTCCCTCCTAAAAGAGTTGTTTTTGTTTAAAGTCTTTACACATTACATAGTCTAAACGGCTAATCATCTTTTCCTAAAACATTATAGCACAGTACTGTGAATTATGTAACGAGTCTAAACAACGATTTATACAATTTTCACGCAACGTTTTTTAAAACATCCAAAATGTCTTTAATGCTTATTGTCACTGCGTTCTCTAATTCCAAGTAGTTCTCTCTCTCCATAATGTCTCCCAGGTAATGCGCATCAGAAGATTGGAGAATGCGGTATTTAGAATAATTTGGGTATTTTGTTAAAAAGTCTTTAGGCGAAATATATTTAGAAACTTCTAAACTGCTTATAGGAACATCGCTTGGTATGAATCCCAAATTAGAGAGTACGCTGTAGGATGACCTATCGACGTGAGCGAAAACTGCTACACCTATGCCATTTATAAGCTGGAAAACATCTTTCACACTGTATGCTGAAGATGTAAGTAGTAATAGGGGATATTCACCGACTACATCATCGTTTTCATCCAAAATCAGTTGATTGCCAAAATAGTCAGGACGGTTCGGAATCCTTGTTAGCGAGCGTTCCCACATATCTTGGAAAGCAAGGCAGGCATCCAAGGTATAAAAGTAGCAGAGCATGTGAACTTCTTCTTTCGTTTGGACTTCCATGCCCGGAATAATTGTTAATCCCTTACGTTCGCCCAACATCATGAACACTTCCACGTTTTTAGCGCAATTATGGTCTGTTATGGCAATTACGTTCAACCCTTTCAACAAACTCATATTGATGACGTTATTAGGAGTCATATCATCAGATGCGCATGGAGAGAGAGCACTGTGTATATGAAGATCGTAGTAAACCTTCACGTTGTGAGAAGATGATAAAGTTCTATGGCTGCCTCATAAGAACTGCCCGCATAATTCAAGACAGGCAAGCCTTCTTCATTGGCATGATCAATAGTTTCTTTTTCTGCTTCTACGCCTTCTGCTATGATGATGCAACTTAAATCAGCCATCAACGCAACAGCGACAATGTTCACATGGCTTTGAATGGTGATCCAAGCACTTTTTTGTTTCGCCTTTGCCATAACCCAGCTTAGCAAATCACAAATATAAACATCGTCAACATCTTTGTTCAAGCCGCCTTCCCCGGCAATTAATGTGAAATTATGCTTTAGCAGATCACTCACTTTTATACTCATAGCCATTCAAAGCTCCTTTCTCCTTTCCTGCCCCATAACTGGAGGTGTTTTTCCGGCAAGATTGTTAAGTTCCTGTGCCAAATCATTGATTTTATTCTTCAATATGAAAACACAATCATATTCCGTTGCCAGCCCCTTCACGATATCCTCCGCCAACGTCTTACACGTGGGTGCACCGCATGAACCACAATCTAAGCCGGGCAATGTCTTGAGCACTTCATCAATCTGTTGCATCATACTTAATGCTTTCCCAATGTCATCACTCAGCTCCATGGCATTACTTCTTTCCAAACTCCTACTCCAGCGAAGTCTTTCTAAATCAGGCTTATCTTCATCAACCAACTCTTGTTCTGTCATCTTATCTACAAAGCTTTCTCGCTGCATGCGTTCACTAAGCCTTTTTATACGTTGCTGTGCTACAAAATTGTTTTCAACGGTAAGTGGCCCCCCTACGCAGCCACCGACACACGCCATGGCTTCGAGAAAATCCAAATCCTCCATCTTGCCCAGTTCTATTTCTTCAAGTACCTTTATGACATTTTGTATGCCATCCACATAGATGGAATTCTCCAGCATGGTGCCAGCCGCTTCTCCACCAGAGCGTGCCCACGCCACCCCCACCATGGACGCCTTACTCAAAGGTAGAGGATGCTCTATATGATTTACTTTGCTGGCTATCTTTTCATAAACACTGGTAAGAGAAAACACACCATCTACTTCACTATTTTCCACGCCGATAGGCCTTCTTACACTGGTGACTTTTGCACCACATGGCGATATAAAAAAGACTCCGATGTCTTCACGCTTGAGACCTGTTTTCTTTTGCGCCGCATCTTTGGCCAACATGGCAGAAGCTTCCATAGGTGTACACAAATCCAAAACGTTTCCCAGGAGAGACGGAAAACGTATTTCAACCAAACGCACCACAGCAGGGCAAGAAGAACTTATAACAGGTTTCTTTAGATCGCCACGATTTATCTCTTCACGCGTCAGATGAGAAATGATGTCGGCACCTAAAGCAACTTCAAATACATCATCAAAACCTATCTGCAACAGTGCGGTGAGGATTCTGTTTATATCAGGATTCTTGAATTGCCCATACAAAGAAGGCGCAGGAAGAGCAATACGGTACTGGAAACGATCCATCAGATCCCAGCTGTCTGTGATAGCAATCTTTGCATGATTAGGGCATGCTCTTATGCATTCTCCACAATCTATGCAAAGTTCATCAATGATGCGCGCCTTTCCGCCTCTAACTCTTATAGCTTCAGCAGGGCATCTTTTTATACAATTTGTACATCCTCTGCATTTTTCTTCATCTAATGTTACAGAATGGTAATACAAGTATCTACTCACCCTCTTTCTTAAGAAAAAGAACTTTCATAGTGAGGGTCGTCCCTTCTTTACCTGTTTGAATGTCAAAATAGTCTGTGTTAGCTTTGATATTTGGCAAGCCCATTCCTGCTCCGAAGCCCATTTCGCGTGCTTCCTCAGAAGCCGTGCTATAGCCTTCTTGCATGGCTTTCTGCAAGTCTTCTATGCCAGGTCCGCTGTCTTGAGCAATCATCTCCAATCTATCAGGAAATATTTCAATGGACATATGGCCGCCAAAAGAATGGATGATGATATTCATCTCGGCTTCGTAGCAAGCAACGCAACAACGTCTGACAAGATCTGGAGGTAGCGACAACTGTTTTAATATGGCCCGCAAAGCACTAGATACTTCGCCCCCACTAACGTAGTCTCTTGCTCTGACGTCGTAATCCAATCTATAAGATGCGGCTAATCTCTCCATAATCTCGTGGCACCAGACCTTTCGAAAAAAGCAATCCGCAAGCGACAAACATGGGATATTTGCATTTCATAAGCACGAATCCAGATTTTTTCGCTAATTCCACAGTCTCTGTACTCGGTGTTTTCCCGCGAACAAAAATAATACATTTCACGTCACCTACTACTTCTGCAGTCCGAACCACCTGAGGGTTTGTCAAACCGGTGAGCAGAACACCTTTATCACCAGACCAGGCGAGTACATCGCTCATGAGATCTGCTCCGCATGCTCCACAAACCTCTTGGTCCAATGCGTCTTCACCTGTGATCACTTCGGCGTTCAATATGTCTCGAACTTCTCGCAACTTCATCAAAGGCTTCCCCTACTCCACTAAATTCTTTCTCAAGAAAACAAGCACAATCAACGCTAAAACACCGCCCATAATGGCTGTCGCTAATTGTGGGAATGTGAACATCTGAACCATAAGCGCCGGAACCTTAACCCCGAAGAGTGGAAGCATGAAGTAGACCGTTGCGCTTAGCCATAAGAACTTCACCACAGAGCCCAACACCATGCTAACCGGTTTGTTCTTCAAACTGGAAAATACTAAAACATAAACAGCGTTTCCTATCATGATAAATGGGATCATAGGCGGAAACTTCATAATTCCAAAAAGGAACGCCAATACTGGTGTGAAAAGACCAATGATAACACCAGACCATGTGCCGACAAATCCGGCAGATATGAGCAGCATGGCATTTACTAAAGTACCTGTAATAAGCTGAGGAGCATGAAAAGCCTGAAATATAACGGTAAGAGCCAAAAGGACAGCCGTCCTCGTAATAAAGCGTACTGTCATAAAATGTTTCACCTCCCTTGAGAATAATATGTGATATTTTTCCTTTTTTATTTTAGCACAGCCGCTATTCCTTCACAAAAACCTTGACAAGCGATCATTGTTGGTTTTGACTGATAACGAAATGCTGTATGACCTGCCCATCATCTTTCTTGAAAATGAGCTCAGCTTGATTAGGTTTCACAACAACCTCAAGAAATCCACGACTGTCAGCATAAAGCCATTTTGAATAACGAGAAATGATGGTACGAGGAGCAGGTAAACCACCACCCATCACACCGTCCAGTGCATAGGTGACACCGTCTTTGCTTAGTAATTCCATATGATGGTTATGTCCAGAAATAACCAAATCCACGTGGTACTTTTCAAAGAGCGGTGAAATCTGTTTCGTTGTGTCTACGTGATCAGACCATTCACGGCCCGTTTCCACATCACCTGAAGAGTAGTAAAAGCAATGTGAAATAACAATAACCCAATCTTGTTGGGGTATAGACTTAAGTTCGCTTTCAAGCCATTGTTTTTGTGACGGTGTGAACTCTTCGGTTCCCCAAAGAACTTCTAAAACCAAGAAATGAACGTTCCCCACATCGATACGATGATAAAGTGGATTCCCATCTTCTATTGAAACCTGCTTCGGATAAAAATAGTGCTCAAAATGATAAAGCCCACCTATTAGCGTATCGTGGTTCCCAAGCACTGGAACTATGGGTGTTGTCATGTTTGCATTTACATCGTTAAAAAACCGTGTCCAGTACTTGTTTGTCATACCAAGGTCCACTATATCCCCATTCATGAAGAACATATTGATATTTGAATCATTACTAATAGTTTTGAGTCCTTGCGTTCGTTCTTTAGAGTCCTCATCTGCTCCACCGTAATGAAAATCAGAACCCACAGCAAAAGTTACCAGTGTACCTGTGTTTGTACTGCTAAGCAACGGTGTTGTAAACGTTTTCCGATCTGTGTTGCCAACCTGATAAAAGTACTGCGTTCCGGGACGAAGGTCCGAAAGACGTACAAAATGTTCTTTGGTAGGAGCACTATCAGAAAACGTGTGTATGCCAGTGTTACTTCCCCATTGAACACTTACCACAGTCGCGGTTTTTGTTCTGAAATATATGTAAGCGTTGGGTATACCAAAAGAGCCACTGTGGGGTTCCACTGTTAACACAGGTTCAGTGGAATCAACTAAAGAGTAAGCTGGAACCACAACAAAAAACGTAACAGCCAAACTTGCAACAAAAACCGCTATAGAAACCACCATAAGGAACACTTTACCTGCGCGAAACCATTTGCTATTTAACCGGTTGCGTAACAACCATAAAACCAATACGATTGCGGGCATCAAAAAACCCAAGCCAATGATTATGTTTAGCAAATATCTGTAGTCATAGTTCCAGTTATATAAACCCCATGTTCCATGTTGAGAAAACGCCCACCATTCCAGAACAGAAATGAAGAGGAAACTCATAAGTGTGATAAGCAAATTTCCCCTGCCAATCTTGTTCCTCATGCCTGCCCACCTCCTTGTTTATAGACATTAAGTTTATCATGTAAAAACCAGTGGAAAAGTTTCTTTTCCCCTGATATAATAAAGCCGCTAATAAAATATGATAAGCGAGATGAATATGCAAGAAGCAATAAAGAATTATAATATGAACTGGAAAGTACAGAATGCATATTGTTTTAATTTGGACAATGTCGGTTGCGAACAGTTGCATGCGACGTTTCCCTTATGGAATATGTTACATATAGCTGATAAAGGCAGTGACCATTTAGCGTTCCGCATACAATCCTTTTTTGCTTCTTAAAAACAAAACCCTGAACATTATGGAGGATAAATTATGCAGATTAGTTTGTTGTTGAATGTTTTATTGCCGTTCATTTCAGCGGTAATTGTGTATTTTCTGAAGAACGAAAGGATGAGAAACATAGTAATTATTGCCACCGCCCTCGTAGTGATGGCATCCTCAGTCGTAATCGCTGTTTATGGTTACAACACATTTGCTGGCCATCCTTTAGGAAACATTAATTTGGATCGATGGATAGCTATAGGAGACCTACTACTAAGCCTTTATATCCTATACATATCGGTTTCCCTGAAAAATGCTATGCTGATTTTGCTAACACTTTTGCAACTTATCCCCATGTTTGTTTTCGAGAATTTTTCTGGAGCAAATTTGGATGTTCTGCACCCCATATACGCTGATCATTTATCAGTAATCATGAACTTGATCGTATCTTTTGTAGGTACATTGATTTGGATTTACGCCATAAGTTATATGAGAGAAGATGAAGAACACAAGGGGATAAGACCTTCGCGTCAGAATCGCTTTTTCTTTATTTTGCTTCTGTTTATAGGAGCTATGAATGCGCTCATTTTTTCAAACGACTTGATTTGGGTTTATTTCTTCTGGGAAATAACCACCATCAGCTCTTTCTTGCTTATCGGACATGACAGGACAGCGGAAGCAAAACAGTCCTCAACGAGAGCCTTGCTGTTAAACAGCATCGGCGGCGTTATGTTTGTTATAGGCATCATTTTGGGCTACCACTTTTTCAACACTGTGGACATACAAACACTTATTTCCCATCGAGCAAGCGGCATGCTGTTGTTACCTTTTGCTTTCTTGTGTTTAGCTGCTTTTACTAAATCAGCACAGATACCATTCCAAAGTTGGCTCTTGGGAGCCATGGTTGCACCTACACCTGTGTCAGCGCTGCTTCATTCCAGCACCATGGTTAAGGCAGGTGTATATCTTATACTCAGATTGGTTCCAGCCTTCTACGGATCATGGTTAGCAGGCGTTATCGCCATTTTTGGAGCGTTCACATTCATAACAGCTTCTCTTATGGCCATAAGCCAGTCCAACGGTAAAAAAATTCTCGCTTATTCCACAATCGCCAATTTAGGTCTTATCATATCGGCTGCAGCTATAAACAGTCCAGTAGCGGTAGCTGCTGCAATTATGTTACTCATATTCCACGCCATATCCAAAGCACTTTTATTCCTTTGTGTGGGAACCATTGAACACGGCATTGGAAGCAGAGACATAGAAGACATGAGAGGTCTCATAAACAAGATGCCCTTTACTACATTGATAACCGTTATTGGATTAGTGACAATGCTATTACCGCCTTTCGGTGTGCTTCTGAGTAAATGGCTTGTGATAGAAACAGCCGCTAAGAATCCTTTATTGGTTTTCATGATTGCCATAGGGAGTGCGCTTACTGTGGTTTATTACGCTCGCTGGATAGGAATCTTATTGTCGAGGACATCCAGTAAAGACGTGGTTCAACATGAGAAACGTGATCCATTTGTAAGAATACCTTTAAGTGTTTTGGCCATGCTTTCCATCGTCATAAGTGTTACCGTAACAAGCATTTTTAATGGCCTTATTGCACCTCAGGTAGTAGAATACTTCCATCGTTTGGGGGTCATAGCTCAAGAAGGAAGTATTGGAACGAGTTACGGTGGTTTTAGCTTATGGCCTGTTTTTTTAGCCTTGGCTTTGGCGCTTCTTGGCGGCTATGTTGTTTTAAAGGGGTCAAATCAGTATGCTATGCCCTATGCACCTGGAGAATCTGCACAGGAGTACAAGGTGATAAAGGTAGCGGGCAAAGAAACTAAAATGCCAAAGGCAAAAGTGTCTAATTACTATTTCAGTGATGTAATTTCAGAGAATAGATTGACACCGTGGCTTGACGTAGCAGCTGCGGTACTTATTGTTGCCATGTTCGGGGTGGTGATACTGTGAACGTTTTGAATATCGTATTTCGTTTACTGCTGGCTTTGGTCGTTTTTCCCATTATTGGAGGTCTAATAGTTGGATTGGATAGAAAACTTACTGCCCGCTTGCAGGGTAGATATGGTCCACCCATATTACAACCTTTTTATGATGTGCTTAAGCTTTTTTCTAAACAGCGCATTATCGTAAATGAATTCCAAGTTATAAGTGTATTCATCTATCTGGCTTCATCTGTACTTAGCTTGGTCTTGTTCACCTTCCAAAGTGACCTTCTCATGATCATTTTTGTTATGTCCATCGGTGCAGTTTTTTTGGTCGTGGGAGCACTCTCTGTAAAATCAGCTTATAGCCAAGTAGGAGCTCAACGGGAGCTGATGCAGATGCTATCGTACGAACCGTTGCTGATTTTGATCATCGTAGGCATGTATCTTATGAGAGGCAGTTTCAACATAGCGGTCATCATGAGCCAAGGCAGGCCTCTCATAGAAGAACTTCCCCTACTCTTTTTAGTTATGGTAATCGTACTGGGTATAAAGATGAGAAAATCACCCTTTGACCTTTCCGCTTCAGAGCATGCACACCAAGAACTCGTTAGAGGGTTGCTTACAGACTATTCTGGCTTATATCTTGGACTTATAGATATCGCCCACTGGTTTGACTTGATGCTACTGCTGGGCATATCGACGCTTTTCTTTTATCCACACATCGTATTAGGCATAATTGCATCGTTATTTTTAGTTATTTTAGAAATTGTTATAGACAATGTCACTGCACGGCTCACGGTAAAATGGATGCTTACCTATTCCTATGGCTTGGGATTAGTATTGGCTGCAATTAACATAGCAGTTGTGTACATTTTGCGATAGCAGATATATAATGTGTAAGCTGTTTTGTTGTAGCCCGAAAGGAGACAAAAAGCAATGGGTTTACTAGATAAAGCGAGACAACGTTCGCCTTGGCTCATTCATTATGATTGCGGGAGTTGTAATGGGTGTGATATTGAGCTGCTAAGCTGCCTTACTCCACTGTACGATGTAGAACGATTCGGCATCGTTAATGTCGGAGATCCGAAGCAAGCAGACATCCTCGTGGTGACAGGTAGTGTAAATCAGCAAAATAAAAGTGTTCTAAAGAATATCTATGATCAAATGCCAGAACCAAAAGTTGTAGTGGCTGTGGGCGTGTGTGCCTGTACAGGTGGCATATTCAGAGACTGCTATAACGTAGTTGGAGGCATCGACAAGGTACTTCCCGTAGATGTTTACGTACCGGGTTGCCCTGCCAGACCTGAACAAATCATTGATGGAATAAAGCTTGCTATTGATAAGCTTGCCCAAAAAGATGTAGTTAAAGAGGAGGGATAAATTGATCGAAGCAAAAGAAATTACATTAGACAATCTTTTGTCCGAAGTCAAAAATTACCATGATAATGGCTATAGGCTGGTAACAACCACCTGCATGGAAGTAGATGATGATAAGTTAGAAATCCTATACCATTTCGACAAAGACTTTAAGTTGGAGAATTTGAGATTAACAGTTGACAAAAATCAGACCATTCCAAGCATATCTTCCATTTATTTCTGCGCTGTACTTTCCGAAAAT
Source organism: Coprothermobacter platensis DSM 11748 (assembly GCF_000378005.1). GTDB lineage: Bacteria > Coprothermobacterota > Coprothermobacteria > Coprothermobacterales > Coprothermobacteraceae > Coprothermobacter > Coprothermobacter platensis. The sequence goes on along the minus strand of NZ_KB899040.1, from coordinate 50,754 downwards.
GAAATGCAAGACATGTTCGGTCTAAAAATTGATGGTATGGTCGTAGATTACGGTGGAAAGTTTCTTCTTGGAGAAGATTCGCCACTTTCCCCTATGGCACACATTCAAATCGTAGCTAAGGAACAAGGAGAAAACAAAGAAGGTGGAAACAATGCCTGATAGCAATATAAGTTTCATTCCTTTCGGACCTCAACATCCTGTATTACCAGAACCCATCCATCTTAGACTCGTTGTGGAAAACGAAAAAGTTGTGGAAGCATTGCCCACAGTAGGGTATGTTCATAGAGGCTTAGAAAAAATGGTGGAAGCAAAAGATGTAAACCAAATGATCTACGTCGTAGAACGTATATGCGGCATTTGTAGTTGCATGCATGCCATGGCTTACTGCCAAGGCATTGAAGAACTAATGAACGTAGAAATACCAGAACGTGCAAAGTATTTGCGCGTGATATGGGCAGAACTCCACAGAATGCACAGTCATCTTTTGTGGCTTGGCCTGTTAGCGGATTCTTTCGGTTATGAAAGTCTGTTTATGCAAACATGGCGTATCAGAGAAAGAGTCATGGATATACTGGACAAGACCGCTGGAAACAGAGTCATCATTTCTGTAAATGTCATCGGAGGAGTACGAAGGGACATTGACACAGAAATGCAAAAATGGGTTCTGCAGTCCCTTGACGCCATAGAAAAAGATCTAAGAGAAATCTATAATGTTATGAAGGATGACTACACAGTCAAGCAAAGAACAGTAGGTGTAGGTGTTCTTTCTGCTGATGACGCCCGTGAGTTGGGCTTGGTAGGACCCATGTTAAGAGCTAGCGGGGTTGCTTCCGACCACAGAATGACCGGTTACGCAGCTTACAAAGATTTAGATTTTGAACCCGTAGTAGAAACCGCTGGGGACAGTTATGCACGGATGATTGTACGTATGAAAGAATTATTCCAATCTATTGACCTCATAAGAAAAGCCTTTGCACGAATGCCTGAAGGAGACATCGCTGTTAAAGTGAGAGGCAACCCTACGGGAGAAGTCATATCCAGAGTAGAGCAGTCTCGTGGAGAAGTACTCTATTACATAAAAGCTGATGGCACGAAAAATCTGAGCAGGCTGCGTGTTAGGACTCCCACGTTTGCGAATATAGCAGCCCTGTTCAAAATACTGCCCGGCTGTTCGCTTTCTGACGTGCCCGTTTTGGTTCTTACCATTGACCCATGCATTAGTTGTACAGAAAGGTAGTGTTATGCAAATATGCTTAAAATGAGTAAAAGGCTTCTGGAAAACTTGGTCCACGGCCCTGTGACAAGGCTAAAACCCAGAGAACCATTTGAGGGTGCCAGAGGGCATGTGGAAATCGATATCGACAAGTGCATTTTTTGCATGAGGTGTATGAGAGAATGCCCATCAGGTTGTCTTACGGTGAACCCCAGCGATGGCACGTGGAACATAAATCAGTTTGAATGCATCGCATGCGGTGTCTGCGTAAGTGTGTGCGCTAAGCACGCTATTACTATGAATGAAACACCTCGTAAGCCTGCCTATCATAAGGACATAAGCACTTATAGAGGGACACCACCTGTGAGAGTTGCAAAAGCGAAGGCCCCATCTGAGGCAGATCATAAAGCGCCTGAAAACGAGAAGAAGGAATCAGAGGCTGGTACCCCATCAGCGGAGGCGTAAATGCACGAACTTTCTGTAACACAGTCCATACTTGACATGGCTGTAGAAGAAGCAAAAAAAGCTGGCGCATCCTCTGTTGATAAGATAAGTATTGTCCTCGGTGAGCTCACAGGTATAGCAGAGGATTGTGTCCGCTTCTATTTCGATATCATAAAGAAAGATACGTTGGCAGAAAATGCTCAGCTTTCCTTTTCACACGTACCCGCTGTGCTAAAGTGCAAGAAATGTGGGTACGAGTTCGAACGCCAAACATTCTCATTTACATGCCCTAAATGTGGAAGCCCTGGCGTTCTCATAGACAAAGGGAAAGAACTATATATAGACCATATTGAGGTGAGTTTTGATGGAAATAAAGTTGGTAAAGAACATACTTGATGTAAACGACAAACTAGCAGAAGAAAACAAAACGCTGTTCAGAGAGAACAAAGTGACTGCCATAAACATAATCGGTTCACCGGGAAGTGGCAAAACCACACTTCTACTCAAGACCATAGAAGCACTTAAAGATGAACTGAACATACAGGTAATTGAAGGAGACATAGCATCTTCCATTGATGCAGAGACTATTTCGAAGAAAGATGTAGAAGTCGTTCAGATTAACACAGAAGGCGAATGCCACCTTGATGCCAACATGATAAAACAGGCTTTAAAAAACTTAGACCTTAAGCCCGGTTTATTATTTGTGGAAAATGTGGGAAATCTCGTTTGTCCGGCAGAATTTGAAATTGGAGAAGATTTCAAAGTGGCAGTGCTGAGCATTCCCGAAGGGCACGACAAACCGTACAAGTACCCTCTCATTTTTTCCAAAGCAAAAGCAGTAGTGGTAACAAAGTCTGATCTATTGCCATATATCGATTTTGATATGAATGCCTTCAGGTCAGGCTTGGCTTCTCTGAACCAAGATTGCCGCGTGTTTGTGCTCAGTGCGAAAACAGGTGAAGGCATGCAGGAATGGATTGATTGGCTTCGCCAAATAAGACCTTAGGTAAACAAGCGCAACCGTTTTTACGCTGCAAGTTTAAACTTGCAGCGTTTTTGTTTTGTGTGAAATAATCTATCTACATACTGGTATAATAAGTGTGGTGATGAACATATGAACAATCGTTCAAATGAGCAATTATTAAAAGATGAACTGCTGGTTTGCAACCTGGCAGATTTTTTCGACATTTTTGGTGACACGTCACGTATCAAGATACTACTGGCACTCCAGAAAGAATCGCTGCCCGTTTCAGATATAGCAAAAGTTACAGGCCTTTCTTCCTCTGCTGTCTCTCATCATCTCTCTTTGCTAAGAAGCCGTCGTGTGGTAAGAGTTGAACGTCGCGGTAAGTACAGGGTATATGAGCTCGATGATGAGCATGTTAGCTCTGTTTTAGAGCTCGCCATAAGTCACTTAAGGGAGGTCGAATCGTGAGAGCAACACTCCGTGCAAATGAGCTTAAATGCAGTAGGTGTGCTGTCCACATAGAGAATGAAATAAAGAAGAAAGATTTGGCTAAAGAAATTGTTATCGATGTCCCATCAGGAATCATCAGTGTAGATACAGAAGAAGATAAGTTATTGGAAATAAAACGTTTGCTATCGCAGATTGGCATATACCATGAGGAACATGAAGAACGTCAAGAACGCATATTAACATTCATAGGGCTTGGAGTATTCATTTTTGGTTGGATCACCTTTGAGTTCAACGCTCCTGTGGGTTTTACATTACTGGTAATAAGTTCAGCTATCAATGGCTATCCTCGACTGCGCGAACTCTGGGGCAACATATCCACAAAGAGCTTAGATGTGTTCGATGAAAACCTCCTCATGCTTTTAGGAAGCATAGGTGGTTTTGTGGCTGGAGCCTACGTGGAAGCTGCCATGGTTTTTAATCTTTATGCCATCGCTGAGCTACTGGAAGAAGCAGTAAAGGAAAATGCGCAAAAAGGTCTCAGAACATTATTGAGTGATATTCCTGATAGTGCCATTTTAGTAAAAGATAATGCTATTGCCACCGTTAGCGTGCAAGCACTAAAAGTAGGAGACCAAATAAGACTGTCTGCAGGCGATACATTGCCTGTAGATGCCATACTGCTTTCTGACGCTGTGGTCGATGAAAGTGTTATAAGTGGAGAAAGCGAGCCAATAAACTGCGTTGCAGGAACGCTCATTTTATCCGGTTCTAAGCTGCTAACGCCTTCCGATGCGCGTGTCGTAAGACCCGTAGAAGAAAGCAATCTTTCGCAAGTGCAAAAAACAATAGCTCAAACGTTGGGTCAAAAAAGCAGCTTTAGAACATGGATGGAACGTTTTACTTCTGTATATTCTCCTTTGGTTCTTGCAAGTGCTGTGGCCGTTCTTATCTACGGCCTGGCAATCGGGGATACGTTTTCCACAGCAATATATCGAACATCCGTTTTATTACTTATATCCTGTCCTTGTTCCTTATTGCTCGCCTCCCCTTCTGCTGTATCAGCTGCTGTGGCTACATTGGCAAACAGCGGCCTATTAGTTAGAAATACAAGCGCACTGGAAAAAATGCCAAAAGTCGAAACAATTGTGTTTGATAAAACAGGCACTATAACCACAGGGCGCATGAACATTATTGATTCAAACTTAGACGACTATCAATTTAGCTTAGTCGCATCTGTAGAGTCGTATTTTAAGCATCCTGTGGCAGAAGCGATCGTTCGACACGCCGCTGACAAAGGTATAACCTTACATGAAGCGGTTACCAAACAAAATGGCAACATGTTATCCGGCGTAGTAGATGGGCACCAAGTAGAAATGGTCATGGAAGATGTGCTGAATGTGAAAATTGACGGCAAAAACGCAGGTTACTTGAAATTAGAAGAAGAGATAAGACCTGAAGCAAAAAATGTGATAACATCGCTCAAAAAACAAGGTTACAACCTAATTATTCTCAGTGGAGACAGAGAGGAAAAAGTAAAATCACTGGCGCAGAGAGTTGGCATAGACACGTTTTATGCTGAAATGACTCCTGAAGGAAAAGCATCCTTCATAAACAATATGGAGAAACACTCTCATTGCCTCATGGTAGGAGATGGCTTGAACGATGCTGTGGCCTTGTCTAAAGCATATGTATCAGCCGCCTTGCCGGACAGACAAATTAAAACTGTCGTGGAGACATCGGATTTTGTGCTGATGGGAAATTTATCGCCCATAACGATGCTTCGTCCTTATTCCACAGCCTATAACAGCACAGTGAAAACAAATGTTGTTCTTTCTCTGGGAATAAAGATTGCTGTATTTGCCTTAAGTTTGCTCGGCTACGTAGCTTTATCGCTGGCCGTGGTTGCCGATGAAGGCACAGCGCTATTAGTACTTTTGAACAGCTTTAGACTGACAAAGAAAGCATAAAAACCTTAAAGAAAAGAGTGGAACCGCAATACGTTTAACAAGACATGTATTCCGGTTCCACTCTTTCACTATACTCTTACCAATTACCGCATCCTCTGTGTCTTCCTAAACCGTTATGAAGTCCTTGCGACAACCAACCTGGAACATTTATACCCTGACTTTTAAGTTGCGAGATAATCTTATTTGACAACGTTTGCAATGAAGCATTGAATTTGTCAGGTGTGACGCCATAGTTGTTCAATGTTTGCATAAGTGTATGGTTCGTCATGTAATTGAGCACGCTATCCAAGGTAACGCCCGTTGTGGATGTCACAATAGCTTGGGCCCTAACAATTTCACCAAGACCGACATTATAAGCTTTTTCGAAATCGCTCAGTGCTTGCGTGGTCGTACCGATGACACCAGCTACAACCTTATTGACCGTAGCTGAAAATTGCCCCAACCCTTTAGTCGAAGTAAGCATGCCAGGAGCTGCTCCCATGAATTTACCAATATCTTTTCCCAAACCTAACATTTTGTCCAGATTACCAGCCCACGGTATACTCACACCAAGATTCTTAAGCTCTGAAGAGATCTTCTCACTGAGTGATTTGACAGAATCTCTAAACTTATCCTTATCAATACCATAATTGTTCAGCGTTTGCTCGATATTATGATTAGAAATATACTGAATCGCTTGGTTTAATGTGACATTTGTAGTGGCGTTCACTATGGCCTGAGCAATGACGATTTGCCCTAACTTTACGTTATAAGTTTTCTCTAAGTTAGCTATGTTCTGCGTGCTGGTACCGAGCGCATTCGCGACAGCCTTGTTTACAGTGGCGTTTAACTGCGGCGAAGCTACGGCTGTAGCAGTCAAAGCTCCTGTAGGGGTTTTTGTGTGGTTCCAAAACCTCCAAGCTGGCTCACCGCCTTGAGCAGCCAACGTGACAGCGGGTAATGCCATTGCCACTAACGCTATAACTGCTACTAACGCTATGGTTTTTTTCATAATCCTTTGCTCCCTCCTTTCTTTTATAAAGAGCCCATGGCTCTCTTGTTTTATATACATAAAAAGAGAGAGCAAAGTTGCATAGCAGGTTACTTTTATGGTAGGTTCGCTGAAAACCCTCCCGCGGCTAAAGCATCTACCAACTCTTGTCTTATTTCTGGAAGATCATTTTCATTCTTGGCCTCATAACGAACGATAATTTCAGGGCCTGTGTTTGATGCACGTACTAATCCCCAGCCACTCTTTATGTAGACACGCACCCCATCGACATCGATAAGCTTATATCCTTTTTCTTTGAAGTAGTTCTTTACAAACTCCACAAGCTGAAATTTCTTCTCGTCATTGTACTCTAAACGTATTTCCGGACTGGCATGGTATACAGGTATAGTGCTAACCAAATCTGAAAGTTTCTGACCAGATTGTTTAACCAGTCGCAAAAGTCTTAATCCAGAATACAGAGCATCATCAAAGCCATAGTATTCATCGGCAAAGAACATGTGCCCCGACATCTCACCTGCAAATGGACTCTTCAGCTCTCGCATTTTTGCCTTTATCAAACTATGGCCTGTTTTGTACATAACCACATCCGCACCCATCCGCTTCAGTTCTTCTACCAAAGCCTCTGAACATTTCACCTCGACAATGGCTTTCACCGTTTTAGGATCACGTTTGCTCAACACTTCACGCCAAAACAAAACCATGAGCACATCCCCGAATAGTATGTTTCCCTTATCATCTACAACACCTATACGGTCGCCATCTCCATCGAAGCCCAGACCAAAATCCAAGTGTTTATCCAGAACTAATTTACGTAAATCTTGCATATTCTCCGCTTTTACTGGATCAGGTTGGTGATGAGGAAAGTTAGGGTCAGAGTCGCAATACAAAGGCTCCACTTGTACTCCTGCACGATTAAAAAGCTCTGGAGCAAACAACGAAGCAGTTCCATTTCCGCAATCGATGCCAATATGAAGAGGAATTGTGGTACCAATTCGTTCCAGCAGGTCAGTTATGTACTCCTCCCTGTGGTCATAAGGCTCTACATCTCCCTTGCTATTTACAAATTCATCATGTTCCACCATATCAGCTATGTGTTGAATTTGATCACCATATAACGTGCCTTCGCCTAAAAATAACTTGAAACCGTTGTATTGAGGTGGGTTGTGGCTTGCGGTAACCATGATACCAGCAGGAACATTTTTTGTCACACAAGCATGGTAAAAAAGAGGTGTAATAACCGTTCCCAAATCAAATACATGTATGCCAGAATCGGTTAAACCCTTAATAACCGCTTCTCTAAGTTTCGGTGAACTTTTTCTATTGTCCGCCCCCACAAACATATTACGCTGGCCTTCCTGAGTAGCATATTTTGCAAAAGCCCTGGCTATAGCGTAAGCAGCTTCTTCCGTTAAATCATCATCGGCAATGCCCCTTATGTCGTACTCCCTAAACATATCTCTATTAATGTGCATATACGCATACCTCCCTTTTTGAGCACTTAAAAATTACTGCATTATCCCAATGCTACAGGATATTTTCCCACATTTGCATTGTATAATGACGAAGGAGGTGATATTTGAATGGATCCAAGAAAGGTCACGGATGACATTTACTACGTAGGAGCACCTGACTGGGATAGAAGGTTATTCGACTCCTTAATACCACTACCCCAAGGAACAAGTTATAACGCATATGTGATAAAGGGGCAAGAAAAAACAGCCCTCATAGATACGGTAGACCCCATGAAATGGAATGTTTTAAAGTCTTACTTGGAACACGTGGAGAAGATTGACTATATAGTTGTTCAACATGTAGAGCAAGACCACAGCGGTTCATTGCCCATGGTTTTAAGCATGTACCCCGAAGCGAGAGTAGTTACTAACAGCAAAGCAAAAGAACTGCTCATAACCCATCTTCACATAGCCGAAAATAAAATAGATGTCATTGAAGACGGTAGTACATTGAATTTAGGTGGGTTAACATTTAAGTTTATCTTTGCTCCTTGGGTGCACTGGCCAGAAACCATGTTCACTTATGTACCAGAAAGAAAAGTCCTTTTCACATGTGACTTTTTAGGTTCACACTTAGCCACATCAAGCTTGTTTATTGAAGATGAGCGACTGGTCTATATGGGTGCAAAACGTTATTATGCAGAAATCATGTCTCCCTTCAGAACAATCATAAAAGGCCATATAGAAAAAATTAAGAAGTTAGAAATACAGTTGATTGCGCCCAGTCACGGACCTATCTATCAGAATCCTGACTTCATCATCAATGCATATGAAGACTGGATATCTGACACCCCCAAGAACATTGTTCTATTGCCTTGGATAAGCATGCACGGAAGTACAAAAGAAATGGTAGATTACCTTAGCGATAAACTGGTACAAAATGGCATAGAAGTAGAGCCTTATGATATATCCACAGCGGACATAGGAGAGTTAACCATGGCAACGGTCGATGCTGCCACCATAGTATTGGCTGCCCCTACTATTCTCACAAACATGCATCCCATGGCGCAGCTCGTAGCTTATTGGGTAAGCATACTCAGGCCAAAAGCTAAAATCTATGGTTTTATAGGGTCTTATGGTTGGGGCGGAAAGACCTTAGATACGGTCAAAGCACTTTTTAGCAATGTGAAAGGTGATCTATTGGAACCAGTTTTGGTTAAAGGACTTCCCACAGCAGAAGATTATAAAGCGTTAGATAAACTTGCTGAGGAAATCACAAATAAACACAGAGTATTAGGGCTTCTGCCCTAATACTCGTATTGTCTTATCAAACGAGGATATTTCTTTTGGAAAAATGGTGAAGACACGACGAAGTCTGCCGTGGCTTTATCGGATACCACTACTACGTTCCAAACGGTAGCTATTCGAAGTAAAGCTTTCACATCCGGATCATGTGGCATAGGTTCCAGGGGATCCCAAAAGAAAACTAATATGTCCACACCATTGTTTGCTATAAGCGAACCCACTTCCTGGTCTCCACCGAGTGGTCCGGGTTTGAATTTAGTGACTTTCAAACCAAGTTCATCTTCCAAGAGCGTCCCCGTGCCCCACGTTGCGTAAAGTTGGTGTTCTTTAAGCGTTTCCACGTTGTAAGACGCCCAATCCAATAGATCTTGCTTCCTATTGTCGTGCGCAATTAAAGCTATACGTTTCATTTCGCCCATTTCGATAACATCAAATTCAGCCATTAAAGTGCCTCCTTTCAAAATGATTCTTCATATTAGCACATTAAGTCGGCTGTCTCCTTAAAGAAGCCGACCACAAAAGCGATATGATCACAACAAATACTAAGCTAAGCATACCACTTATGGTAAAAGCCCAGTTTACGCCAAGGTTTTGAGCAAGCCAGCCAGAAATGTAACTACCAAAGGGAGTAACACCATTGAACATTAACGAATAGAGACTCATCACCCTACCTCTGAACTGATCTTCACTGTTCACCTGAATAGTGGTATTGGACATGGTATTAAATGACTGCATGCAAGCGCCAGCAAGGAGTAAGAACAACTCAGCCAATAAGACACTCTTACTAAGACCTAAAGCAATTAACGTAGAACTAAGTCCATAAGCACCAAACCAATAAAGCTGGGATGTCTTTCGGCTGGATGCTCTTGACGACAAGTAGATGGATATAAGAAAAGCGCCTACACCCATGAAACTCATAAGCGTACCGTACCCTGTTACCCCGATGTTGAGTTGCACTTTTGCCAGAGTGGGAACCAGTATGTTGAAATTCATAGCCAACATACTAAGCATACCCATCATGATAAGAGGAAATACGATGGACGGTCTGGTTTGAACATACTTTAATCCTTCTACAATATCTTCCAAAGCTTTCCTGTTGCTGCGTTGTAGATGTATATGAGATATGTCCATCATGTAAAGGCCCACGATAACAGCAACGAAACTTAGCGCATTAAGATAAAAACAGAGTGCTATACCCAAAGTAGCTATTAGGAAAGCCGCCACAGTCGGTCCGATTATACGTGCCAGATTAAACACCATGGAATTCATTGCTATAGCTGCGGTCAAGTCTTCCTTTTCTACTATTTCCGCATAAAGAGACTGACGCGCAGGAACGTCGAAGGTATTGGTAACACCCAGCAATGTCGCCAGCAACAAAACATGCCAGTACTGAACAACACCTGTTATGGTGAGCGTTGCCAGTATGGCAGCCAAGATGCCGAAACAGGTCTGCGTCACCAATAACACATTGCGCTTTGGAAACCGCTCAACAAATGCCCCAGCGAACAGTGAAAAAAGCAGTATGGGAAGTGTTTGAAGCATTGTTACAATGCCCAACTTGTAAGCAGAGTTATTTGTAAGTTCCAAAACGAGCCAACCTTGGCCAACGTTTTGCGTCCACGTGCCCACCAATGATATGGCTTGTCCAAACCAGAAAAGTCTAAAATTCCTGTATTTTAAGGCAGGAAACGTTTTGTAAAGACGATCTGTCCAGCTATTCCCCATAAACTCACATCACCTTGCTTAGAACAGAATAAATAAAAGCGAATATTTTTAATTCTAAAACAAAGCTGATGCGCATCGTATTAAATGCTCAAGATTCTATAATAAGAACATCATGCTTATAGCGGCGAGTTCTGATATTCATAGCCCAAAATATATCGGGTTTTTTATAGACAGTGTAAGAAAAATGCCTGAACCCGATTTATTTTTGCTCGCAGGTGACCTTATTTTACGTGGCGCCGTAGGTGCCTTTGATCTGGTACATGATGAAATAAGAAAAAACTGGCCCGAAGTCCCACTAATAGGCGTTTTTGGAAACGAAGAATTTGAAAACGCGAAGAGGAAGCTAAGACGTGAGTACAACGATGTTATGTGGCTCGATGATGAAGCGGTGCAAGTAAAGGGCATTGACATTTATGGAACTACGGGTGTATTGGATGAACCTACACCGTGGCAGTCAAAATCTATCCCCGGTATAGAAAAAATCTATGAGAAGCGCATAGAAAACATTGATGGGTTCGTTCAGACACACCCCCACAGCATTGTGCTTTCTCATTACGCCGTAGGCACATATACCATAGACCCTGTAAGTTATCCGTTGCAACTTACATCGGATAAGTTATTCCAAAGATTAAGGACTTCTACAGTGACCATAATTCATGGACATTGCCATTACGCACCCCAATGGATTTTTCATCAAGATAATATGTTTATTTACAATGTGGCATTACCTCTTCACAAAGCAGTAGTTCTGCTGAACCTATAAAATGATTAGGTTCCCCAAAAAGCGGCGGTCAAAAAAGTTCTTCGTTATTCGATGAACGGTTCCACAGCCATGGATTCCCTTTCCTGCCAGGAAAAACTGTTCCAGCATCCATAACTGAACCATTATCACATGCAAGAATCTACCTTGTTTTGTATCCGAGCCATAAAGGTTCTTCATGAGTAAACACTTCTTTGCTAAACTTATAACCGTAGATTATGGCTACTTTTGAAATAGTTGAGAACCACCAAAATTGGGAGACTTTCATTGACAAATTGGAATGCCCATCACCTTTCGCAACGAATGCTTTTTTGAGATTAATTGACGAATGTTATGAAGGAGAAACCTTTACGTTATCTGTGGTTTCTTCAGGTAACATATTCATGGGCGCAGCGCTAAGAAAAGTCGGCAAACAAGTTAGGCCTGCTCCTCCTATGACCTATATGCCCCTTGTATATACCCAGATGAACTACAGAAAGCTCTTGGAATCTGAAATTGCTTTAGCACAATACCTAAAAAAGAACTTCTCCGTAATCCATTACATAACGGCAACTAATTTCTTTCAAGATATAAGAGGGTTCCAGCGTGAAAACTTCGGAGCTCAGGTGTTATATACAGCCATTAATGAACTGGCAGACTTCAATATCATGAAAGTAGATCAAAAACAGCGAAATATCATTTATAAAGCACAAAAAGAACAAATTACTGTTGAGCAAACTGACGATATGGAACCACTTTGGGATGTTTATTTGAGCACATTTAATCGTAAATCCATAGAGGTACCTTATCCAAAAACATTTTTTATGGCTCTGCCAAAACTTGGGAAAATGATAAGAATTTACACAGCTAAAAAAGATGACCGTCTGCTTAGCTTTGCTGCCATCCTTTTACAAGGAAAGGGCGCCTATTATTACGTATCAGGCAACACATCAGAAGGGCTTTCTTTAGGTGCATCACCATTGTTGATGTATTCTATCTTGGAACAGTTAAGAAGCGAAGGTTATCATTATTTTGACTGGTGTGCCATAAACTTGCCTCGTCTTGCCAATTTCAAGTTATCTTTTGGAGGAAAAGCTGTACCATATTTTCCACTGTATTTCGAGCCCAAATGGCTACGCATGATAAAAGGACGCTGATCCAACATCGTTACGGAACAAGTTTTACGGACGCATTCTAAAAAGATGCTGCCGTGCTGATTTCCATATAAAACTATTAGATACATTTAACTGGGATGGTACTATAAAACGCGTAAGCCTCTTTGTGTAGCGAGCAAACAACTTGCCCTTTTGCAAAGAGGCCTTTCATCTGTTTTGTGCACCCACTACAACGTATCACCGCAAAATGGAACTCATAGGCCATTAAGTACTCCACACATTATTGCTGCTATGACAGTCTGTACTTCAGCAGAATGTAATTATTGGCATGCCCGCAGAAAAGTTTCTTGCTCACATCAAAGCGCTATTAGGTAGGTGAGAACCTACTGCCTCAAGATATCGTTAAAAGCATCGATAGTTTTTGTAATGTCCTCTGCTGTTATCCCATAGTGAGTGACTAAACGCAGCGTTTTGTTACTGTTTGCATTTGCAAGAATGCCCCTGTCTTTCAGCTCTTTTTCCATAGCATGGACATCTTTTCCTACAACGGTTACATCCACCACTACCATATTGGTTTCCACATCTTCTGGATTCACCCCGTATCCCATTTCATGGAGCTTCTCGCCCAACAGTTTTGCGTGGTCATGATCCTCTTGCAAACGATCCACCATTTTTGTAAGCGCTATTATCCCTGCCGCAGCCAAAATACCTGCTTGTCTCATGCCACCACCGAGCATTTTTCTATTTTTTCTTGCCCTTTCAATAAAGTCTTTACTGCCCGCAACCATGGAACCTACGGGAGCGGACAAACCTTTAGAGAGGCAGAACATAATGGAATCAGCATACTGTGCATATTCTTTTGCGGGAATACCGCTGGCAACTTGAGCGTTGAAGATGCGTGCTCCATCCATGTGAACATTTATTCCATTACTGTGAGCAATCTCAGAAATGGTTTTAACGTTTTCTAAAGGAAGTACTTTCCCACCGCCACGATTATGGGTATTCTCTAAAACCACAAGCGTGGTTTTTGGATAATGTATGTTGGGTTCGCGTATGGCCCTCTTTACATCTTCCGGATTCATAACGCCACGCACACCAGGAACAGGACGAGCTTGAACACCGCTTAAAGCTGCCATAGCACCCACTTCGTAATAATAAACATGACTCTCCGCTTCCATGATAACTTCGTCACCGCGTCTCGTATGAGTCATAACGCTTACTTGATTTCCCATAGTTCCTGAAGGAACAAACATGGCAGCTTCTTTACCCATGATTTCTGCGGCTAAACTCTCTAAACGATTAATTGTGGGATCCTCTCCGTAAACATCATCACCAACTTCAGCATTTGCCATAGCTTTACGCATTTCTTCTGTGGGTAATGTAACGGTATCAGACCTTAAATCGATAAATGCCACACTCCTCATCCTCCTTATAAACTATTCTTCTCCAATTCTAAACCTGAAAAATGCCCGTTTTAGAAACAGCATAAGAATAAAAAAATAGGGTGGCTTACTAAAGCCACCCTTCAATGGTCAATTTAATTGACTGAAGCTTAACTTAACCAGTTATACCCAACCTCTGGCTTTCATAGCTTCATAAACGCGCTTAATAGAAATCATGTAAGCTGCCGTGCGCATATCCACTTTATACTGCTGCGAAAGGTCATAAACAGCCCTAAAGGCATCAACCATGCCTGCCTCCTGACGCTGTTTTACTTCTTCTTCGGTCCAATACAGATTTGATGTGTTCTGTACCCACTCGAAGTAAGAAACCATAACACCACCAGAGTTCGCCAAAATGTCTGGAGCTAAGAATATGCCCTTGCTATCAAGGATCTTATCTGCTTCAGGCGTTACTGGACCGTTTGCGCCTTCAACAATCATCTTGGCTTTTATGCTTCCTGCATTTTCTGCAGTAATCTGGTTTTCCAAAGCGCACAAAGCCAATATATCAACATCCAACGTGAGGAGCTGCTCATTGGTAATAGGCGTAGTCCCAGGGAAGTTGACTACTGAGCCGGTCTTTTTCACATAGTCCATCAAGCTGTCAATGTCTATGCCTTCCTTGTTATAAATGCCTCCAAACACGTCGGTGACAGCTACTACCTTACCACCTAAACGGTGAAGATATAGACCACTGTAACTTCCAACGTTACCGAAGCCCTGTAGGGCAACAGTGCACTTATTAAAATCCATACCAAGACGTTTAGCACTTTCTCTTGCAGTCAATGCCACACCGTATCCAGTTGCATCAGTACGGCCCTTTGACCCACCGAGAATAAGAGGCTTACCGGTGATAACCCCGAAGCTGTTATGACCTTGTAATTTGCTGTATTCGTCAACCATCCACGCCATAATTTCCGCGTTAGTGTTCACATCGGGGGCAGGAATATCTACTTCAGGACCCACAAAATCTGCAATGGCCCTTATGTAGCCGCGGCTAAGTTCTTCAAGCTCTCTCTTAGAAAGCTTGGTTGGATCGACTACGACTCCACCTTTGCCACCACCGTAAGGCAAACCGATTACGCCGCACTTAAATGTCATCCACATGGATAAAGCTTTTACTTCATCCAATGTAACATTCTGGTGGAAACGTATACCGCCTTTTGTCGGCCCTACTGCGTTGTTGTGTTGAGATCTCCATCCCTTGAAAACTTTAAGACTACCGTCGTCCATCTTAACAGGAATGGAAACTTCCAAAACACGCACAGGTTCTTTTAACATTTCATACACTGACGGATCTAGCCCAAGAAGGTCACATGCATTCTTGATCTGCTTTTGTGCATTGACCAGCGGGTTCAGAGATTCTGTTGCCATATGTTCACCTCCAAGCAGTTACATTTTACACAAATGCACTTCTAAAACCAAGTTAATTTTAACATAAAACTGACATAAAGTAGATGTCTTCTTTACTTACGTGCATAAACCGATAAAGGCGTGCTTATGCCTTAATCTGTTTGTAATAATTTGTTGCATACAGACCCCCAAAAATAAGTAACCCTCCCGCCACAACTTGCCACGTTATGGGCTCACCAAAAAGGAGGAAAGACGCTATGGTAGCTATAATAGGTTCTCCAAGCAGACCGATAGATACCACAGATGCGGGCAAGTACCTCAAAGAATAATTTACAAGTGTGTTACCGCCCAGTTGAGGGAATAATGCCATGGCAAAGACAAATGGAAAATCATGGCCATGTAGGGCAAAACCTTGTTTTAACAGGATATCGATAAAGCCGAGAAATGTGCTAGTCAAGAAAAACAAACTGTATGTGAAAACGCTGCTCTTTATGTTGCGATTTCCCATACGCGTCATTATCAAATACAAAGCCAAACCGCCGCTGGCACCCAAAGCCAAAAAATCTCCCTTATTGAATCCTTGGACACCGTTACCAATGCTCATAATACCAGCACCACACACACCCAAAAACACCCCTAACCAATCTGCGGTGGACATCTTCTCTCTGAGCAGAACACCGCTCATGAGCCCAACCCACAATGGAGCCATATTAACAATGAATGTTGCATGAGCCACCGACGTAAACCGCAACGATAAAAACCACAAAACAAAATCCAATGTCAAACCTAAACTGGCTACAATGATGGGCAATGAAAAGTGGGTTCGCCACCATGCGATAGAATCTCTTAACCAGAACGGTGTGACCACTAAAGTAGCTAAAAAAACGCGCCAGAAAGCTAATGTGACGGGCAGCGTTGAAGTAGCCTTTATAAGAAGCGACGAAGAAGAGTAAAAAAGCACACCTAAAAAGAGCGCTATCCAGTGCATTTCCATGGTTATCAGTTTAAGACCGCTGAGGCTCCTACATCTGGGTCAAGACATATAGACCCAAAGCAAGCAAGATAAGGGAAGAGCCAAACTCCATAATAGGAACAAGTCTGTCTTTGTACTCACGTATTTTTGTGACATCAATAAAGAAGTGTGCTGCTAAGGTAATAGCAAGCAGAGGAAGGATAACAATCAAATTGTATAAGGCAAGCCATAGATAAGCCTTCAATCGCACAGCCACAATATCATGGCTGAGCATAGTCAAAATCACATAGTAAGGTCCGCTACTGCAGGGCATTAAAATGAAACCAGCAACCAATCCTGCGAGGAGAGCAAACCAAACATTACCCTTTTGAAGAAGCCCACTTACCATCGGTCTTAATGGTGCAGGAGAAAGCTTCAATTCTTCGTTTCTAAGCGCATAGATGAGCCGGGGAATAGCCAAGGCAATAGCTGCTATACCGACGATAATCCTTATCCATGGCACAAACCTAAATACATAAGCGATAAAAACACCATAAAAATAATAGCTTACGGCAACACCAAGAGAAAACATTAGCCCTACGCTCAATACTTTTTCTTTGCCATAAGCAAAAATAATGTGCAATAGTGCCATGGTAAGAATACCAATTTCGCAAGGATTGACGCTGTCAGCCAAAGCAGCGCTAAGAACGACCCAAAAAGAAAGCGTATCCATAGGAGTTATTTTACAGTAAGCGTATATGCACTTATAATAGAAATATGAATTTTAGTTTACTAAATCTTTTTCTCGTCTTTCTAAAAGTGGGAGCGCTAACCATAGGTGGCGGATATGTTATGGTTCCCATTTTTCTTGAAGAGATAGTCAGCAAACGCCACTGGATAAGCGAGGATGATTTTTTCAAACTTCTTTCCATAGCTCAGGTGTTTCCGGGGCCCATTGCAGTGAACCTCGCTGTGGCTTCCGGTTACAACTTGGCAGGTTTTTTAGGCTCGCTGATAGCTGCTTTAGGTGCTACACTGCCTTCGCTTGTAATCATTTTACTGATAGCCATATTTTTTAGACAGGCATACACCATTTGGTGGGTGCAGGGTTTGTTCTTTGGCCTCAGGCCAGCCGTAGGCGCACTTATGGTTGCCGCCGTTTGGCAATTGTTTACAAAACGCCACTGGAAGGTAAGTCCACTTATTTTAGTCGCAATTATAACCGTAATCATTTTCGCTTTTAAGATCAATCCAGCTTGGGTAATCCTTGGCTACTTAGGAGGTCTTTTCGTATGGATGTTCTACTTGAACTCGCAAAAGCATTCTTACAAATAGGCCTGTTTTCTTTTGGCGGTGGCTACGCCATCGTAGCTCTTATACGTTATATGGTGGTAAATCAGTATGCATGGCTTACGGAGACAGAGTTCTTAGATGTACTCGCCATATCTCAGGTTACTCCCGGACCTTTAGCCATAAATACAGCAACATTTGTAGGCTATCTCATGGGTGGCGTATGGGGAAGTATCGTATCCACCTTTTCTTCCATCGCCATACCGTTTATTCTGGTTTATTCCATGTCCAGTCTGCTCAGCAAGGTTAACCCTGTCTATCTGGACATGTTCTTTGATAACATAACACCGCTCACTTTCGGATTAGTTACCGCTGCCACCCTCAGCATTTTGCAGTCTTCCATAACCGATTTTTACGCTGTTGGAATTTTCATCTTTGCTTTAATTTTGAAGCAAACTACGAAATTAAATAGTGCCGCTATCTTGCTCATATGCGGTTTAATAGGGGAACTAATTTATTTCTTTGTTCATTAATGTGCGTCTCATGTTACTGATATGCGTTCCTTACCTGTCCAGTTTACTTCTATACTGTTTTGTGCTGCCACATCCAGCAGCTCAGTAACGCGTTCCGCTTCTATCCAACACAACAATGTCGCTTCCTGTTCAAACGTTGACTGCACATCATTTGTTAGCTTTTTTAGTAAATCATAATGCTTAGCATAAACTTGGTAATCCATTGTCAGCTTTGCTTCACGCAAACGCGTAACTCTACCTTTTGGCGCCGCATCTAAAACACCTTTGGCTGTGGAATGATAAGCACTTATGAGACCCTTGACACCCAAGAGAATTCCGCCGAAATACCTCACTACAACGACCATAACGTCATCCAGTTTTGAACTCTTTATGGCATTAAGCACAGGCGCTCCAGCACTGCCTGGAGGTTCTCCGGCATCACTGGAGAATAGTGTTTCCCCTATTCTGTAAGCCCATACCCAATGGTTAGCTTTTGGGTGCATGTCTCTAACATCTTGGAGAAACAGTTTCACATCTTCTTCAGTGAATACGGCCTTCGCATAGCTGATAAATTCAGAACGCTTTACCACTTGTCGAAATGATGACAAGCCTTTAACAGACCATGTCTCCAAACGTTTTCTTCTCCTTTCTCTAATGAAATTATCACCTTGTCTTTTTGAAAAAATCTCTTTGCTCCCTATTTCATAAACGCATTCTGCATGATAGACTTCACTTATGAATGCCCAAGAACAGATGACGCAAGGTGAACCAAAGCGTGTTTTGTGGTCCATGGCTCTTCCGAACATGATAGGGTCACTGTTTTCAAATGCGCTTCCAGCCATAGAATTAGCCCTCATTGCTGCTTTAGGCACAAATGCTATTGCAGCGGCTGGCATCGTAAACATGTTGGTTAGCCTCATCTTCATATACAACGAGGCATGGGGGACTGGCTCAGTTATTGTAATGGCAAACTACATTGGGCGCAAAGATTATGAAAAAGCAAAACTGGCTCTTAAAGAAACTACTTACGGCAAGTTCTTTGGC
The DNA here is from genome assembly GCF_000378005.1 of Coprothermobacter platensis DSM 11748. Classification (GTDB taxonomy): domain Bacteria; phylum Coprothermobacterota; class Coprothermobacteria; order Coprothermobacterales; family Coprothermobacteraceae; genus Coprothermobacter; species Coprothermobacter platensis. Next base: position 31,794 of record NZ_KB899040.1, on the reverse strand, counting down.
GCATTAGTTCTTGTGCTCTTGTGCTTTCCTTTCTTGGAAACACTGCTTTCTTTGTTAGGTGCACGCTCCGACATCCTCCCCATAGCTTATTCGTATGCTCTTCCATTCCTTCTTGGTGTGCCTTTCGCCATGGCAGGTTATTCTACCTATACGTTTTTTCGGGCAACTGGGCAAACTGTATGGGCTATGTGGTTCATGCTTTTGCAAACAGCCGCCAATATGCTCTTAGATATTTTCCTTATCAAGGGACTATGGATATTTCCCGCATTCGGGTTGGCAGGTGCTGGATGGGCTTATCTTATCAGCTGGATCATAGGGGACATAGGCGCATTCATCTTCATTGCATCGCCAGCATATGAGTTACCAACAAACATCCTTCAAGGTATTAAGTTCACCCAAGTAGGTATTGAGGTTTTTAAAGTAGGATTCTACGCGGGTTTAAGCAACCTTTCCTCTGTCGTAGTAAGCGTCTTAACACAGCGTATTATCAATGCCGTATCCATACCCGTCTTTGCTGCCCTTCAAGTGTTTAACCGCATTGTGCAGATACCCAATACAGTACTTTCCTCCATAGCACTCATATCCACACCCATAATGGCGCAAAACGTTGGGGCAAACTTGCATGACAGGGTTCGCACATTTGTTCACTACTGCATACGTATAGGCATGTGGATGCTGGGTATTTTTGCAATTATCTGTTTGGCTGCTCCCTCTCCCATACTGGCACTCTTTCAAGTAAAAGATCCAACCTTGATGCCGCTATCTGTGGCTGCATTAAGAATAATGGCGGCTGTACCTTTGCTTACTTATGGCACGTCTATTTTTATCAGTTATTTTCAGGCTTATAACAACACCAAGTTGCCCTTCATACTTAACAGCATATGCCAATGGCTTTTTTATGCTCCCATGCTTTACCTACTTTTGGTCGTGTTAAAGATGACACCTACAACGGCCTTTTGGCTTACAACACTGAACAGTTTGCTGGCACTTGTATTGCACTGGTACTACTGGAATGCGCACAAAAAACTTGTAGACAATCACTTTTTTGATTGACCATTAGCTTAACACTGTCATAATACGGGTATATCTTACCTTGACGCTGGCTAATTCTATCACGCGTCACTATAAATGCTATGGTGGAGGTGATACATTGCAAGGCTTTGCACATTTTGTCGTGAAGTACAGGAAATTTATTATTGCTCTGTATTTGATTTTAGCTGTTTTGTCATTCTTTGCTATGCAGAGCAAGACGATGAACTACGATATCACAAGCGCACTACCAAAAAACGTACCATCTATCGAAGCTATGCGAATACTAAATGACGAAATGCAGGTCGGCGAATCCATTACTATTTATTGGAAAAATGGCAGCCTTTCAGAAGTTAGCGCAGCCGTTGACAGAATCAAGCAAATTCCGAAAGTAATCAACGTTTCGTGGCTTGGAACCACTATTGATCCGGCAACACCAAGAGAACTATATCCAGAAGATGCAAGCACGTGGGTTAAAGGTAACGACTATAACGTGGTCGTACAAACCACTGCTACAACTGGAGAAATCGGTAATATTACAAGTCAGCTGAAGAGCTTTTTGCCAGCAAATGCAAAAATTATCTCCACAGACACGCAAATGGAGGAGGTAAAGAACTACTTCGCAGGCAAGCCCATGCTTTATTTTGGTTTAGGTCTGCTTTTGGTGTTCTTGTTCCTCCTGTTCTATTTTGATAAACCCCTTACCCCCATACTCATAGTAGTGTCCATGGCTGCTGGAGTATTGATAAACCTGGGTATTTCAGGAATACTTAAACAAAGCACATTCTATCTCGTGGATGTTATTGTAGAGGTTTTACAATTAGCTGTCTCCTACGATTATGCATTGTTCTTGTACCACCGTTATGAAGAAGAACGAAAAACCCGCAATGACGATGAAGCCATGGAATCAGCGTTGATCACTACCATTAAGGCCATATCTCTTTCTGCACTCACCACTATAGCAGGGTTCTTTGCTCTCACCTTTGCCACACTCACTATAAGTCAGGACATAGGTTGGCTACTGCTCAGGGGTGTTGCGCTGTCCTTCTTGTCCAGCATTACGCTTCTTCCTGCTCTTCTTCTTTCCTTTGAAGGAAAATTTGTCTGGAAGACGCTCAATCTTGAAAATATCTTCGGTAACATCGCCGCTACTGTTGAAAAAGTATTGGTTCCACTTTTTATTGTGCTTCTTGTGTTTGTCACGGTTGCTTTTTGGGGAGGCACAAGAACAAAAATCACTTACTCAAACGATGTATTCATACCCAGCCAACTTAGTTCCATGAAACTGCAGCAGGAATATCAGAAGGAATTCCAAAACTACGATACATGGATGGTTCTCTTAGATAAGAATAGCAATTACACCGCAGCGCTCAAATCAATTAAGAATCTACCACTGGTGCAGAGCGTCCTAAATCCGGCAACCATGCTTGACCAGGCCATACCACAAGAAATGCTTCCTTCTTCTGTGCTCAATTCCTTCAGCAGTGATCAGTATGTATACGCCATTGTAAACACAAAAGTCAAACCTGACACACCTCAGGCGGAGGAACTCCGAGCTCAAATAGAGAATATCATCAATGGTTTGCCTGGCAAAAACTACGTTACAGGCATGTCTATTGCCATAGATGATATCAAGCAAATAAGTATGCAAGATAATACCAAGACCGGTTGGATTACACTGCTGCTCATCTTCTTGATACTTCTGGCGGGTTTCAGAAATGTGTGGCTTTCGCTTTTACTTATGGGCGTCATAGAAGCTGCTGTACAGTTCAACCTCTGGAGCGCTGGATGGTTCCAAGCTGTCACATTCATGGTTCCAATCACCCTTTCCACGGTTCAATTAGGCTCAACCATAGATTATGCTGTTCTCTCTGCAACACGCTTCGAGGAAGCAGTTGAGCAAGGCGAAGAAAACCCATTGGACGTAGCCATAAGAGGTGCAGCACCTTCTATATTTGTAAGCGCTAGCACCTTCTTCCTGATGAGTTTGCCTTCAGCAGTGCTGACAGACATATCTGGACTTAGTCAGATAATGGGGGGCTTAGCTCGTGGTGCCATCATATCTGGTTTGGTCGTTATTTTCTTACTTCCTACAGCATTTAAGATATTTCAGAAATTCCTTTTTGGAAGGAGCGTGAAAGCATGAAAAGCAAAAAACTTATAGCCCTTTTGGCTGCGTTGGCTCTTTCGTTCTTACCCATAACTTCTGCCAATGCTTCTCCTAAGCTCTCCGATTATGAAAACGTCTACGTCATACAAAAAACAGATGGCGAAATAAAGAATGTCATTTCTGTAGATTGGCTCAGAGTACAAGGTGAAGGTAATTTTGAGGTAGTTGATCCCGTACAGAATGCTCAATCGCCTGAAATTCTTATAGGCGATGCAACTATTACTAAGAGTGATTCAGGTCTTACGATTAAAGGAACATCCGATGGCTTAGCGGATATTTTCTACAGAAGCAATGTCAATAAAGACTTACCGTTTAAGGTGAAATTGAATATCTTAGTAAATGGTAAGAGTGCTTCACTTAGTAATCTCAACGAAGCCACGGGAACAGTTACAATTGGCGTGGATTTCACGAATTACTACAAGCAGAATAACATTTATCTTCCATGGCTTGTCAACATGAGTCTTACCTTAGATGGTCCATCGGTAAAAGACGTAACTGTAAGTAGCGGAAACGTTAGCTATGTAGGTTCTAAAGCAATGGCAACGTTGATGCTCCAAGTATTGAACGATAAGGGAACCGCTACGATCAGCTATGTTGCCATAAAGAAAAACAATCCTACCATCTCTCTAAGTGTGGTTCCTACCTTAATGAGTGTTGAGCTCCCTAACATGTCAAACCTTAAGGATATGGCTACAGCATTAAACGCCATGGCAAAGGGAATCGATGGCTACAGTCAAGCATTGACAAAAATGTCAAGCGCTATTCAAACCAATGTGGACTTGAGTAGTTTAGAAAACGTTACTGTTTTGCTGGATGCTTACAGGCAAATTTTGGGACAGATGTATCAAGCGCTGGATCCGACGCAAATTGCCATGCTGCCAAAAGCAGTAGATGGTATAAAGACACTAAAGCAACCACTGGAGCAGACAGCATCAGCCATAAGCGGTCTTGAAACCTTAGTAAATGCCTATATGGGGTTAGCATCTCAAAGCTTAGCTATAAATCAGCAGGTAACCAATGCGTTATCGTTACAACCACAACTTCAGGGAAAAGATCAAATCCTTCAGCTTATGGGTCAGCAACAACTACTTTTACAGGCTATGACAAAAGGCGCAACTTTACCTTCAGGTTTCGTACCACCCATGTCCACTCTTCAGACCTCTCTGCAGCAATTAAACTTAGGTATTACTCAAATGGCTCAGGCTATAGACCAAACAGCGAGCCAAATGAACACACTCAATAGTTTAAGTAGCGGCTTGCTCACCATGCGAAACACCTTAGGCGTGGTGGTTAACGGCGGAACCCTACAGGGCAAAACACTTCCTGCCATGGCTGATGTTAGCAGCCAATTAAAAACAGGCATTGCCACCATGCAAAAACAATTGAGTACAGGCATGCTTGACCTAAAAACAGCTTTGACAACATTGGTAAAAGGTGGCACGTTAAACGGTCAGACAATACCGCCCATGAATGAGCTATCTAATGGTCTAAGGCAAATGTCCCAAGGGGCAAATCAAGCTTATGAATCCTTCTACAGCCAAACGCAAAATCTTGAAAAAGCCAAAACATTAGCAGATAACTACAAAACATTCAGCGGTTTGCCATCGGGTGCCGACGGCAAAGTTATGTTTGTTATAAAAGTCGAAGATTAACAAGAGCATATAAAGTATCATGGTTGAAGGCTTCGCCTTGACATAGTGTTTGTTGGGCGAAGCCTTCTTTATTTCGATTTTACGAAAAGCTGGTCAACCAGAAGATCGTTAGCGTCGTAAAGAATTACGCCATCGCCATCATTATTCCAAACATAGGAAGAACCAAGTTTTAAGCAGTTTGTAACATTACAAGATTTTGGCCCTGTCTTAAGAACAACGTAGGCATTGGGTTTTAGTACATAGTCAGGTAAAGAAAAACTTTCTACACCTTTTGTGCTTACTATAGTAAAACCTTTCAAGTTTACAGAAGTGCTCATATTGTTTCTTATGGTCACCTCTTCTGCTGAAAGGTCCAACGATGTGATCTTCAAGTTCATTTTTGAATGCGCCCACAAGCCATTCCCTTGTGTACGTGCCTTTGTTTGAAGTTGCGTGAATAGTTCAGCATATGCTACATTTGGTGGCATAGTGTCTACCAAAGCGAAACCATTTTCCACCATAAGTGCATTAACCATATACTTTTGGGGTTCACTGCTATGGGGGTCACCCAACCATAAATAAACCAAAAACCTGTTGTAAGTATCTTTTTCCTGAACGTCAAACGTTACACACAGGTTCTTTCCACTAACGAGCTTTTCCAAATATGCTTTTGCTTCCATGCCATAAGGCTCTTCTTTTATTCTTAAAGAAGGATGGCTGAGTTCTGGGGCATTAATGCCAATTAATCTAACCGTTCCGAGTACTGACAGTTCCAATGTGTCGCCATCAACAACACGCAGCGCTTCATATGAACATGCATTGGCATTAGAGCCATTAGAGATATCTACCGATGCTGTCTCAATACTGTTTTCTGCCGTTGAAGCCTCTTCTTGCATATTGTCTTGCACATTATTGGGAATCTGAACAGTGCTCGTGCATCCGGCAAGAAACAAAAAGCATAAGACCAATATGAAAGAAAAATATTTCTTTTTTAATACTGCTCTAATCATGATCTAATTTGGATTATACACACCTTACGATGTATTATGCCTGAAAAAGGGTTATCAATAAAGTTATCCTTTACCGAAATTTCACCTTTTTGAATTATCATTTTCTAAAGCGAGGTGGTTATTTATGTTGGAACTAACAGTTTTAGGTGCAGCCCAGGAAGTCACGGGCTCCAGTTATCTATTACAAAACGAAGATAAGAAAATTCTAATAGATTTCGGGATGTTCCAAGGGCAAGAAGAAGATTGGAACTACCAACCCCTGGGACTGAACCCTCAAGATGTCAGTGCACTTTTGCTCACCCACGCCCATTTAGACCATTCAGGTAGAATCCCTGTATTGGTAAAAAACGGTTTTCGTGGTCCAATTTTTGCAACCCCTCCCACTATTGAGCTTACTAAGCTTCTTTGGGAAGACACATTAAAGCTCATGAAAGAAGACAAAGAACGTACAGACAGAAAAAGGCGCAGGCAAGATAAACCTCCTGTAGAACTCCTTTTTAACGATGACGATGCAGATAAAGCGAGCAAACTCTTTGTACCTGTAGAATGGAACAATAGCGAGAAGTTCGACAATTTTAATTTCACATTTCGTTCTTCAGGCCACATACTGGGTGCAAGTAGCATAGATGTTTACTCACAGGGAATACGCGTTGTTTTCTCAGGTGATTTGGGACCGCAAGAAACCGTATTGGAACCTCCTCCTTACGCATTCGATGATGCAGACTATGTTGTAATTGAGTCCACCTACGGAGATAGAAATCATAAGAATGTGAAAGAAACCAGGGATGAATTCAGAGATGCATTGAGCGCGGCATTGAGAGATAAATCAAAAGTACTCATCCCAACATTCGTGGTGGACAGAGCTCAGCGTATTATTTATGAATTGTATTTGCTCCGCGATAGCATGCATGAGCTTTCTGGAATGCCAATGTACTTTGACTCGCCCTTGGGAGGAAGAATTACTTCTGTTTACAGCAGCTATCCAGATTACTTGCTGCCCCATTTAGCTGATTTCTTCAAGGGTATGGACCAGCAGAAACTTGATTTGCACTATGTTGATACGGCACAAGAGAGCAAGGAACTTAACGAGCTAACACACGCCCTCATTATGGCTGGTTCAGGCATGTGCACAGGCGGACGCATACTCCATCATCTCAAACACGGCTTATGGAATCCTAAAAACCATGTCATATTTGTAGGTTATCAAGCCATAGGAACACTGGGCAGATCTATCATAGACGGAGCAAAAAATGTGAAGATTATGGGTGAAGACATAGCGGTAAGGGCCCAACTGCATACAATAAACGGCTTTTCATCCCACGCTGACGCAAACGATCTCATTACTTGGGCGAAAAACTTTCCTTCTACTACCTCTTTTGTGGTAACACACGGTGAACCCCAACCTGCGAAATCTTTAGCTCTTTCGCTCAATACTTTGGGTTATAACAGTGTAGTCCCATCTCGGCGTCAGACCTTAGCACTAAAAGGCAGAAAAGAAAGGGCAGCGATACCTGCTCCAGAAACGCAGTCTATAGGGCAAAAAATTGACGATTTTGTGGCAAAATATCCACAGAAAAGAAAACTCGTGGAGCAAGTGCTTTCTGCTTTGTTAGAGAGCTTAGAGCAAGAAGCATGACCTCTTCAGGAGGTGGGAGTTTATGAGTTCCCGTAAAAAGAAGCATCTATTTGGCATTTTCATCCTGCTAACCCTTTTAGCATGTGTTGTTGTACCTTCTTCCACACATGCATCACTGGTAGTAGGAAATGAGTTTGGGTTTGCTAATTACGCCGGTTACTGGAGAAGCGAGCCGGACACAGTTTCTCCTAACGGTTATTTAATGGATTACAGCCAGTATGGTGGTCAGAGCACCGTTATCACAACGCTATCCAATGGTTCTGTACAATTCGGAGATCTGACGCTTTCTGGAAAAACATGGTATGGCATTACAGCTGCGGGTTCAGATGTTTACATAGCACCTGGCAGCGAAGGCATTATTCCCATTATTTTAATTGGTTCACATGTGGTAAATCAATCAAATGCAACAGTAAATACCATGGCCATGCCTGGAAATGATTTATTCTACTATTTGCTCAAACCTTTCTCTAGCGTAGCAAAATACGGCGTTCTCGGTTTCTTAGTATTAGGCGTTATTTGGGGGTTCTTAACTGATAGCGTTCCTGGTTTTGCAATTAGTTGGGGAAGCATACTATCTTCTGCAGTAGGAGCAGTTTTCTTAGGCGCAGCTTACTTTTTCATAGATCTGGTGGGTCAGCTTTTCTTGGACGCGGCAGTGAATGCCATACCATCCTATTCCAGTGTGATCTTTACCATCATATGGGCTTTCTCTTGGATAGCCTTTTGGGTCCTCATAATACGCATGGTAGGATACGGTATTAGTTCCGTCAGAAAAGCCGTAAAAAGTCCATGGTTATGGGTCATCGGAGGCATTGTGGTATATATGAACTACTTCGCAGCAGCGTCAGTCCTTATCGTACTTGCGTCCTTGGGTAGTTCACAATGGCTTTCTAATTTCTTGGAAAGCCAAGTATCCTTTGGCAGGTAGTTCATAAGTTGGACCAGATTATTATTGCTTTAGCCACTCCCTGGGGTGTCGGAGCACTTCATACCATACGCATTTCAGGAAGTGGCTGTAAGTCCATTGTGGAAACATTCTTAGATAAAAAACTTACTAAGCCGCGTTATGCCCATCTAAGACGATTTCACTCTGATAAGGTGGAAGATCAAATAGTAGTCACATGGTATCCGGAGCCTTTTTCCTATACAGGCGAAGAAATGGTCGAAATAAGCTGTCATGGCAATCCACTCATTGCGCAACTCCTTATGGAGACGCTCTTGGATAGCGGTATGCAGCCTGCAGCACCGGGAGAATTCACTTTTAGAGCATTCATGAACGGTAAGATGGATTTAACGCAAGCGGAAGCTGTTAACGACCTCATATTGGCGAGAAGCACAGAACTTTTACAGGCTGGGGAAACGACACTCAATGGTGGACTAAGTAAAGCCATAGGTAATTTAAGAGAACATGTGCTTAATGTGCTATCTAAGCTTCAAGCCGCCATGGATTTTCCAGAAGATGTAGAAGAAAGCAGTGTAGAAAATGAACTCAAAGACCTCCTTCAGGTGTGCAGCGAACTCATAGAAAATGCGAGAACAGCTCAGGTTTTGCGAAAAGGCATCAATGTAGTCATAGCTGGACGGCCCAATGTGGGAAAATCATCTCTCATGAATGCCTTGGTCGGGCAAGAACGCTCTATCGTTTCACACATACCAGGGACAACACGTGATTATGTAGAACAGTACACCGTTCTGGGAAAAATACCAGTGAACGTCGTTGATACAGCGGGGCTGCGCCAAAGCGATGATCCAGTGGAACAGGAGGGTGTCAAGCTGGCGTTAAACAAGATAAACGAAGCTGATTTGGTGGTCTTCTTATATGATGCGTGCGAAGGGTGGACCGAAGCAGATGAGCATGTATTTCACCTTATCAAGAATGACAGAGTTTTAGTGGTAGGCAACAAGGTCGATGCAGGGAAAAGCCCTCTCCAACACAAAGATGCATCATTCGTCAGTGCAAAAGACAAAACTGGCATAAAGGATTTGGTGGATAGCATAAATCGTTTCATGAATGTGAACAGACCACCGAAGTTGCTGGTAAGTCAGAGACAGTTGCAGCTCCTTGAGAAAACGCAAAGAGATATTTCGGACGCTTTGGAACATCTGAACATATATGCCGAAGTAGCCGCTGATGACCTTTTTTCCGCTCTGAGAAACATAACCACAATCACTGATGGAGATGTAGAGGAAGATCTCTTGTCCACTGTTTTTTCCAACTTTTGTATTGGCAAATAAATTCTTTTTAGAACTGCTCTTCTCTTTCTATCTTCTGAATTTTTTCGTTCTTTTTTGGGCGTACATACGTTTGTCTGCTTCACGCAGTAAATCATCTAATGAATTCACTTCATTAGCTTCAACAATGCCAAAGCTTACACTCATTGTTAAAGGTGAATTGATAAGTTCTGATTCAATACGTGCGGCGACATGGGCGGCACCTTCAGTATCAGCCTGCATAAGAATGACGAGAAACTCGTCACCGCCCCATCGAACAGCGAAGTCGCTTTGGCGAATGTATTTCGTTAATGCTTTGCTTACCTGTCTAAGTGCTTCATCTCCTACAGGATGTCCCAACGTATCGTTGATGGTCTTTAAATCGTCCACATCGAAGAAAACAACGGTGAACGATCTGCCATCTCGCTCATAACCGCCCCAAAGTCTGTGCAAAACCTCTACCCCGAAGTTTCTGTTAAACAAACCTGTCAATGCATCGTTGGTACCATAACGCGCACTCCAAACCTTTTCCATGGAAAGAAGTATGGCCTTCAAAGCTAATGTATCCGCTATGCTGCCATTCTTTACCACAAAAGTGCCCCAGAATGGCGGTAAGTACATGTTTATCGTGAACCCATTTATTCGTTCTCTACCTATACGAAAGTTCTGCTCGCCCAGACTTACAGAGAGGAAAAACTCCTCATAAAAATGCCCCAATATATTTCCTAAGTAATTCAGAAACCCGCCTACATTAACTTGTTCCAAAGGCAATGAAAGAAGGCTTTTCTCAAGCATTTGTAAGTTCATACTGTGACTCAGTGGAACGTTCATAGAATGTATCTTTTGGCGAATAATACGTACTTTATCATCCAAGCCAAGAAGCATCGCTAAACGCATAGCTTCTTCCAAAAAAGCCACTTTCTCATTACCATCTATAAGAGAAGCCAAGAACTCATATATAAACATGGCATCTGCTAAATACCAGCCGTGTTCCGCCCGAACCGCGAAGGACATAAGATTCTCCACTGTATCGCCTTGCCTAAAAGCTCTCAAAAACAATACAATGGGTCTATCACTATTGAAAACTTCTACATTTTTCAATTGTTCTTTTTCCTCTTTTAGCAGGTAAAGTAAAGCATAAATGGGATAGCTGGAACTTAAAGTAACTGCTGTTAGAGGCATCTGCAAAGGATGTCCGCATATGACACTGCTAAAAAGATTCCATCGCAATTTTTCATCGTCACTTTCTGGATCCATAAGCAACAACGTTTCCTCTGCTTTGTCTATGTTCCCGCTAAGCCAATAAATAACACTGGAAGTTTCACCCACATCGAACTTGGTCTTATGATCGGAAGATGTTATAAGAGAAATCAGTTCTTCCAGTGCGTCAGTGGGCATTCCCATGAACTGAAAATATGTAGCACAATAATTTGATAATGCTACAGCCCTCAGAGCCAATGTACAAGGAGCAGTGCTACGAAAAGCAGCATTTACATATTTGAAGGAAGAAGACGGACCTTCTATCTCTAAAGAGATATCGGACAAATTGGCTAAAAGTCTCAAGTAAACCTCAGAACCATCCAACGGTTCTAAAATCTCTAAACCACGCTCAAAAGCATCATAGGCAGCATAAAGACGACCATTATAGCTCAATAAGACACCAAAACTGTTATAGAAAGAGCCCAGATGTTCTCTCAAATATGCATTCCTGCCAACGATTATATCCAAGAATGTTTCTAAGTGTTCCAAACCTTGTTCATAATGTCCTTTCAGCAGTTCTGGTAAAACGAGATCACCTGCAATACGTGGGAAAAACAACGAATCAAACATTTGTTTCTTATGTTCATATAACTTATCTATCATTCTTTGAGCTTCATCTATTTCGCCTGAATAAGAGAGGAATCTTATTAAGTTTGCAGTATCAACAATATTTGGATGCTCAATGGTGCGGATTGTTTCTGTCGCACCTTTCAGATCGTTCATCCAGTATAAGCATAAACTCTTCAAACGTTTATAACCTGGCCTTTGGACACCAAGCTGATCTAAACGTTCAATGATTTTCAATGCCTCGGAAGTTCCTTTTTCTTGCCTAAGCTCCATTAAAAGAGCAAATGCTTCCTTCTTCCTTTTCCCCAACATTCGATAACGTGTAGCGATCCTACCCCAGTAATCGCTGTAACCAGCCTGAGCCATGGTGTCTGTTACATATTCAAGGATTTCTTCTTGTCTCTGCTGAGGTATGTGACCTCTTACGAGCTCTCGCACTCTGCCAGAAGGGAATCTATAAAGAGGAGCCTCCCAAAAAACTAAATGGAGTTTTTCTAAAAGCTCCAACATGGATGGGTCTTTACCCTCAGATAAGATGTCTTTTATAAAATCGCTGTTCCGCTCTGCCATAACGGCAAAACCAAATAACAAATCTAAAGCATCCTTCGGTAGTTCTTTTATTGCAGATTCCACAGCATCTCCCAATGAGGTAGCATGCGCTCTACACAAAAACCACACTTCGTGCCAATTTCCTTTAGTTTCTTCAATAAGCTTTGACGATGTTTCCTTATCTTTACCAAAAGATGGGCAGAAGTCAGCGAACGAGGGTGGTGGTAAAACAGGCTGCAATGAATCAAAATCCACAACGGTTTCCGCAATTTCTTTCGGAAATGCGTCACCAACTACAAACACCGTAATATTCGTTGCAGCGACCAGTTCAGGCAAAACAACGGAGAATATGTAGTTATAATCGTCCTGAAGCCAATCATCAATAAACCAGTATTTTATTCCAGTACTTCTTACTAAGTCAACTAAAGCGTTAAATAGAAGTGTTTGCTCTTGGCTCAACGCTAATGGTTTGTATGGTTTAAAAGAACTCAGCGCTGGGAAAAACCTGTCATGCAAATATCTTCTTATAACAGGGCCATGTTCAGGATAATCTGTAAAAAAACCATCACGTACTTCACTTAATAAATCGTATAAGAGCTGACCTATTCCTGTTAAGGGTGAGTAATATAAACTGTATAAACTTTTATCAGGAGCAATCTGCATCAATTCCTTCAGAGTATGGGTACGCCCTTTACCTGTAGGAATATCCAAATATACAATACCCTTAGCTTGCGTTAAAAGTGATTCCCATACTCCCATAACAGAATTATAATGTATGCAAACAACTTTCACGAGGGGGCAACGTATGGAAAACTGGTTAACTGTGCCGTTGGTCGACTCAGAGAACAATCATGTAAAACTAAGCGATTTTCATGGATGGAGAGTGTTGTATTTTTATCCAAGGGCTTTAACATCAGGGTGCACCATGGAGGCGACAGAATTTACACAGTTATACACTGACTTTGAGAAGATGGACATCAACATCATAGGCGTTTCTCCAGACAAACCAGATACACTCAGAAAATTCAAGGAAAAAGTGGGCATACCTTTCCCCTTGCTCAGTGATATAGACCATATCTTGGCAGACGCTTTTGGAGTTTGGAAGGAAAAAAACATGTACGGCAAGAAAACGATGGGTATTGAACGCAGCACATTCTTAATAAACCCTGAGAACGAAATTGTCAAAGAATGGCGCAAGGTAAAAGCAAAAGGGCACGCCCAACAAGTACTTGATTACATCAAAGAAAACATAAAAAGGTGAGCCGCTGTTACCAGCGGCTCAAATATTCTTTTTGCTCTTCAGTCAGTGTGTCAATATTGATACCCAATGAAGAAAGCTTTGTAAACGCTATGTCTTCGTCAATGATAGTTGGTACCATCAGTACTTCTGCGTTTAACTTCCCTTTTTGTTCCAACAGATACTTTAAAGAAAGAAACTGAGCAGCAAACGAAAGATCCATGATTTCTGCAGGATGCCCCTGCCCTGCTGCTAAATTCATTAGTCTGCCTTCAGCGAGCAAGAATAGAACTTTACCGTTGGGAAGTTTGTAACCTGTTATGTTTGGTCTAGCTTCATAGGACTCTTCAGCCATTTTCTCCAACGCATCCACATCCACCTCAACATTGAAATGCCCTGCATTCCCCAAAATGGCCCCATCTCTCATCTTTAAAAAGTGCTCTTTACGTATGACATGGATGTCTCCAGTAGCTGTTATAAACACTTCTCCGCGTTCACAAGCCTTGTCCATATTCATTACAGTAAAGCCCTCCGCGTGAGCTTCCAACGCTTTTATGGGATCAACCTCAGTAACAATGACGTTAGCGCCCAAACCACGTAGTTTCTCTGCGATGCCTCGCCCAACAAACCCGAAACCAGCAACTACAAAGGTTTTTCCACCCACCAAGAGGTTTGTATTGTGCATGAAGCTGTAAACAGATGATTCGCCAGTACCATATCTATTATCAAATAAATGTTTTATACGTGCGTCATTAACAGCGACCACCGGAAACGGCAGTACTCCAGCTTTGGCCATATTCCGCGCTCTGATTACACCTGTGGTTGTCTCTTCTGTGCCACCAATAACATTTCTTGCCTGTTCAGGAAAGCGTTGGACCAACATGGTCGTCAGATCAAACCCGTCATCCAAAATCAGGTCCGGATTAAAAGAAAGGAGGCGTTCCAAATTATGTTCGTATTCCTCTTGTGATTCACCCCTCCAGGCAAATACCTGCAAACCTTCGTGTGCCAAAGCCGCTGCAACGTCATCTTGCGTTGACAGTGGGTTGCTTCCTGTTACAATTACCTCTGCTCCAGCCTTCTTAAGAAGTAATGCAAGACGTGCCGTTTTTGCTTCCAAGTGTATGCACATTGCAATAGTCGTGCCGGAAAATGGCTTTGACTCGGCATACCTTTTTTCTAATTCATCGCATACTGGCATGAATTTCTTTACCCACTCAATTTTAATGAGCCCTTCGTTAAACAATTCTGGTCTTCTTACCTCACTCACAATTGTTCACTCCTTTCCCTGTCATCCTACGGGCATAAAATAATCTGCCTGTACCACAAACAATCCCCACAGCTTGGCACATTGCTGCGGCAGTCGCCATCAGTGCTGAACAAGAAACCGCAGCCACCATGAAAACCACAATCAGTGCAAGATGGATACAAAGCATGATGTACCTTGAATCTAAATATGGTGTAAGACGAACTTTCCCATATTTCTTCAAGTGATTGGCTATTCACATTGCCAAAAGAATACCGCTTAAGCATTTTTGTTCTTCCGAGAACGCGCTCTGCCCCATCATGAAGCAGACGGTAACAAGGACTCACACTACCATCACTTGCTATGACAGTGGCGTTTCTCTCTACAAACCTGCACAAGCGCTCTGTTTTTATAGAGAACTCCGGATATTCCACAGCAACATCTTTATAAAGCTGAGCAGAAAGTTCATGCCATAGATTGTCATCTTTACTTTTTTCGTAAAGGACTTCATTGTCCATCTTTGGAGTCATGGGGAGAATGTTGTTTAAAAGTACGTATTTAAAACCATGGCGGCTAAGCTCTTTTATGAGCATAACACTGTCTTCCAAGGTACTTTTCATAAGAACAACTTCGGCGCACAAGACAGGATTTTCAGTATGGCTTGACTGCTTCATAATGTTCATCATGTCAGCAACATGGATAGTGCTTTCAACATTGTTATGGCCTAAAGTGGAGGATTCTACAGAAATGTAAAGCCGGTCAACATCGTTCGCCACCAAGAAAGCCGCTGTCTCTTGATCAATCAGCGTGCCATTCGTGGTTATTGCTATACGTTTTCCCGCATCTTTTATCCATTTTATAGCGTCTTTCCAATATGGGCTTAAAAATGGTTCACCTATACCACCAAGGATTACCTCTTCAACAGAAGAATGTGCAATTTGGTCAATTACGTTTTTTAGTGTGCTTTCATCCATGAAGCTGGTGCTGTCTTCTTTGTAAAAATGCCTAAAACACATGGCGCAGCTTAAATTACAGGCACGTGAAAGCTCTAAGTAAATCCGTTTAAGTGGTTCAGGCTTTATAAAAATAGTTGCATTATCCAAGCGATATTCCACTCTCATTGTATTTAATTCTATGCTATAAAAGGCGCCAAAAAGCTTCCCCCATATTGTGCACTTCGTAAATGCAATGTGTCATGTTATTGTTCCTAATTTCACTTTTTGTGATAAAATGAAATTAGCCGTTCTGAGGCGGAGGATTTTAAAAAATCTGACACCGAGGAAGGAAGGCAAAGCCTAAAGTATTCCGCTTGCGCCTCCTTTTTCAGGTGCCATGAAAAGAGGAGGTTTCTAAAATGGAACGATTTTACATTGTCAACATTATTATCAACAACAGAAACAAATCCTACAGAACTGTTAATGAGTTACTGCACGACTTTGCAGAAGACATACGCTTGCGCGTAGGTTATCCCCTACCGGAACAGAATTCAGCCATCATACTTTTGGTTGTCAAAGCTGATAACGATGTATTGGGCAGCCTCACTGGGAAACTTGGACAGGTAGAAGACGTGGAAGTAAAAACGCTTCCACTCAAATAAAGGAGGCTGATTTAGATTTATGGTCAACGGCGTAAAAATTGCAAACGAACTAAGTAAAAATGACACAGAAGGGTTTATCCCTCATCAGGAAATATATGACCTTTTGGAAAAAACTAAGAACCCAGATCCAAGAGAAGTTAGGGACATTTTGGCGAAGACCATGGAGCGGGAACGTCTAAGTACTTATGAAACAGCCGTTCTGTTAAACACGGAGGACCCAGATCTAATAGAAGAAATGTTTCAAACGGCTAAGAAGATAAAACAGCAGGTTTATGGTAACCGCATCGTCCTCTTCGCACCGCTTTACGTAGGAAACGAATGCATAAATGGATGTGTCTACTGTGGTTTTAGGGTGGAGAACAAAGAACTGGTAAGGAAGACGCTCACTGATGAAGAACTCAATAATGAACTTTATGCTTTGACGTCACGCGGTCATAAGCGTCTTATTGTAGTGTTCGGGGAACATCCCATGTATTCGCCTGAATACATCGCTGGTGTGATAAACAAAATCTATGAGTTCAAGAACGGGCCGGGAGAGATAAGACGTGTCAACGTAAATGCTGCACCACAAACGGTGGAGGGCTACAAAACAATTAAGGAAGCAGGCATCGGAACATTCCAAGTATTTCAAGAAACTTATCATTTACCGACTTACAAAAAACTCCATCCGCATGGTCCCAAATCTTCTTATACTTACAGACTTTATGGGCTGGACAGAGCCGTAATGGCAGGTATTGATGATGTGGGCATAGGAGCCCTTTTTGGCCTTTATGACTGGAAGTTTGAAGTTATGGGGCTCATGTACCACACGAAACATTTCGAAGAACGCTTCGGCGTAGGGCCACACACTATCTCCTTCCCGCGTATGGAACCAGCAGTGAATACGCC
This sequence comes from Coprothermobacter platensis DSM 11748, assembly GCF_000378005.1. GTDB lineage: Bacteria > Coprothermobacterota > Coprothermobacteria > Coprothermobacterales > Coprothermobacteraceae > Coprothermobacter > Coprothermobacter platensis. Next base: position 14,763 of record NZ_KB899040.1, on the reverse strand, counting down.
CATCGCAGAGAATCCACCTTACAGAGTAAGTGATTATGACTTTAAGCGCCTAATAGCGATTATCAGGCTTTCTGTTCCTTATACAGGCATGATACTCACAGCCCGTGAAGCACCAGAGATAAGGCGCGAAGCTTTGGACATGGGCGTTTCTCAAATAGATGCAGGTTCCAGCATCGGCATAGGTTCTTATTCAGAAGAAGACCCGGAAGAGGTAAAAAAGAGCCAGTTCATTTTGGGCGATACACGTCCTCTTGATGATGTCATATATGAACTGGCATCAAACGGTTACATCCCCTCTTTCTGCACATCCTGTTACAGAGCAGGCAGAACTGGTGAACATTTCATGGAATACGCCATACCGGGCTTTGTGAAAAACTTCTGCACGCCTAATGCTTTGCTGACTTTTCAGGAATACCTCATGGATTACGCTTCTCCAAAAACAAAAGAGGTAGGAGAAACACTAATCCAACGTGAATTGAATGAAATGCCAGAAGGCAGACGCCATATGGTGGAAGGCCTTTTGGAGCGTGTCAAAAATCATGAGCACGATGTCAGACTGTGAAACACTCTTAAAACAAACGGCACAAATGCTTGGCTGCAAGATATGGGTTTGTGAGAAAGTGGGCAGGCGTATGTCTTACCTGCCCCCTTTAAAGGCTGGCGAAGACAAATACATAGAACCGCAGATAATCTGCGAAGATGAGAAGTTCGCACTTTTAGGAGAATGCCAAGAAGTAAATGAGAAAATGCGTAGCCAAGGTATGAAGGTGATCATGTGTGTGCGAAGACATTTTGACGAAAATAATTAGTCATCCTGATGCTGTAAATCAAGAAGAAGTGGCAGCAGTACTTTCCGATGAAGAAATAACGCCCAAACTTTTCAGTAAGGCAGATGAAATAAGACGTAAGTATTTAGGAAAAGATGTCTATTTCAGAGGCATCATAGAATTTTCTAATTACTGCCGCAATAATTGTTTATATTGCGGTATTAGGGGTGGCAACAGCGTTGTTCAGCGGTACCGCATGACCCCAGATGAAATCGTAAGTCGCGCAGAAATCATCCTTAATGAAGGGATAAAAACGGTGGTTCTCCAATCAGGCGAAGACCCCTTCTACACCACAGATATGATAGGTGAAATTGTAAGCCGTATCAAAAACTTAGGCATGACAATAACCTTGAGCATAGGAGAAAGAGACTTTTATGAGTACCGTTATTGGAAAGATTTAGGTGCCGACCGTTACTTAATGAGGCACGAAACGGCTGACGAGTCTCTTTACGCACAGTTGCATCCAGGTGACCACTTTGAAACAAGAAAGGCACATTTGCTGGAACTAAAACGCTTATGGTATGAAGTCGGCGCAGGTTCTATGGTGGGCTTGCCTGGTCAAGATGACATAGCATTGGCAAAAGACATACTTTTCACTTACCAGCTTGATGCAGATATGGTAGGCATTGGTCCATTCATACCACATCCTGACACACCTTTGAAAGACAGTGCCGGTGGAAGTCTGGAGAAAACGCTAAAAATGGTTGCGCTTACACGCTTATTCCTGCCAGATGCAAACATTCCCGCTACAACGGCTCTTGGAAGTATAAGCCCTCAAGGTAGGCAAATGGCTTTACAGTGCGGAGCAAATGTAATAATGCCGAACTTTACACCATCGCCTTATCGTGCCCAATATGCTCTTTACCCAAACAAGATTTGCATCATGGAAAACGATAAAGCCTGTGGGAAGTGCTCCAAACTGCTTGTTCAAAATGCGGGTTATGAGGTTAGCGAAAGCCACGGTTACAGAAGGAGGATTGCCAAAGCTCATGAGTGAAAGCATGGAAACGCCACATACAGCATTTAGAAAACACATTGTCATTGTAGGTAAGCGCAATGTGGGAAAGTCTTCTTTGATAAACGCTATTGCCGGACAGGATATAGCTTTGGTCAGCTCTGTGCCGGGCACTACTACAGACCCTGTCTACAAGACCATGGAAATAAAGCCATTGGGTCCGGTTACACTCATCGATACACCCGGTTTGGACGATGAAGGGCTGCTTGGAGAAAAACGTGTGGAGCGTGCCAAGAGAGCCATGTACAAAGCGGATGTAGGCATATTGGTAGTAGACGATAAGCCAGGCGAATTTGAACACTTTACCATAGGGTTGCTTCGGGATATGAATATACCATTTGTTATCGCCGTTAATAAAGCTGATGCGATAAGCAGCTCTCACATTGCAGACTACTATAAAGCTTTTGGAACACCTGTAGTTGAAGTTTCCGCCATTGAGCGCAAGAATATTGACCAGCTCATAACAACAATAAGCAGTCTCGTGCCAGAAGAGGAAGAAAAACCATTGGTGGCTCACCTCATGGGTGCATACAACACAGTGGTGCTGGTGGTTCCCATAGATAAAGCTGCTCCTAAAGGCAGACTCATAATGCCTCAGGTGGAAGCTATTAGAGATGTAATAGATCATGGTGGGGTTGCCGTTGTTACTCGACCGCCAGAGCTGGATGTCACATTAAAGAAACTCAATTACAAGGTTGATTTAGTGGTAACAGACTCCCAAGCCATAATGGATGTTGACCCCATCGTTCCATATGATATTCCTCTGACAACGTTTTCCATATTGGAAGCTGCAAATAAGGGCGACATACATATGTTCTTAAATGGTATTGAAGCCCTAAAATCCTTACAAAATGGCGATAACGTAGCAGTCGTTGAAGCTTGCTCACATGTACCCACTTGTGATGACATAGGGAGAGTAAAAATACCGCGATGGATAGAGCAGAAGCTCCATTTGACGTTGAATTACACCTATTTTGCCGGCAAAGAATTTCCCGACATAGCTGATTTGGAAAAATGCAAGCTCATCATTCACTGTGGAGGCTGCGTACTCACAAGAAACATGTTTATGAGAAGAATGCAACTTGCACAGCGCTTAAATATCCCTGTGGTTAATTACGGACTACTCATTTCTTACTTACATGGTTCTCTAAGCAAAGCGGTAGAGCCCGTATTAGAAAAAGTTTCCTCAGAAAAATCTCCCATTAACAATCTTTGAAAGAGACATGTTATATACTTTTACATATATGTTTTCTGCTTCCGAACTTTACAAGGTAGAAAAGCCATCGCGTTACATAGGCGGTGAATATAACAGTATTGTCAAAAATTGGGAGAATATCCCTTACAAAGTAGCGTTATTGTATCCCGATTTATATGAAGTTGGCATGTCCTATCATGGGCTGCAACTGTTTTATTACAAGATAAATGGAGAAACCGATTTATTGGCTGAACGTGTATTTACACCCGCACCTGATGCCATAAACATGCTCAAAGAAAAGAACATACCGTTGAGGTCTTTAGAAAACAAGAAACCGCTGTCTTCCTTCGATGTAATAGCCGTCCACTTCCTTACAGAGCTCGTAGCTACCAACGTTTTAGAAACGCTCTCATTAGGTGAGATAAAGTTGTTTTCCAACGAACGCACGCCCGATGATCCTTATATCATCGCTGGCGGACCGGCCATAAGCAACCCCGCATTTTTTGAACCGTTTCTGGATGCCATTTTTATTGGCGAGGCTGACGACATTATTGTCGATTTAGTGAGGTTCCTGAGTGAAGCACGGCAAAAGCATGCTAACAGAGAAGAAACACTTCAGCGCCTAACCACATTATTTGACGGCATTTATGTTCCTTCTTTAAAAAACAGTGTTAAAGAACATCACGTACTTAGAGAAGATATCTATTACCCAGAACGATTCTTAGTACCGAATGTGGAAGCTGTGCAGGAACGTGCCGTCGTGGAGCTCATGCGAGGATGCACCCGTGGGTGTCATTTCTGTCACGCCAGCTCGTACTATCGACCTGTAAGAGAAACGCCGCCAGACAAAGTTGTAGAACTTGTTAAAAGCATCAAGAAATCCACTGGCTTCAGTGAAGTAGGCTTGCTGTCTTTGTCTACCTTTGATTATTCCAAATTAAACGATGTAGTAGACAGGCTGCAAGGTGAACACCTCAATATGAGCCTGCCATCGCTGAGGTTAGATTCATTGGATCTTAGCTTGCTTAAAAAAGTCGATCCCACCGCACACCTAACACTTACCATAGCGCCTGAAGCAGGGTCTGACGAGCTACGAAAAAAACTCAATAAAGGCTTTACCAATGAACAGATTTTAAGAGCAGTGGATGTGCTCTCGGAAAATGGCTGGACGAAATTCAAGTTTTATTTCATGGTCGGACTCCCGTTTGAAACAGAAGAAGACGTCAGGAGCATAGCTAAACTATTGAACGAAGCCGACAGTGTGGCTTTTAGGAATAACCGAAGGAGTCGTATACACGGCACTATAGCTTCATTTGTTCCAAAACCATTCACACCATTCCAGTGGGAACGGCAGATTACTCCTGATGAAGCAGAACAAAAATATACAATAATTAGAAAAAGCTTAAAACGTCAAATAGATGTTTCTTTTAGAGACCCGTGGTTTTCATTATTGGAAGGCGTTCTATCGAGAAGTGACGAGAAAGTAAGCCAAGTTGTGTTAGAAGCTTGGAAACGCGGGGCGATTTTTGACACTTCAGAAAACGACCAAAAACGCGCAATTTGGGAAGACGCATGGCAATCGTTGAATCTAGATCCTTTGGATTACCTAAAGGGCAGGAGCACAAATGAACCTTTGCCTTGGGATCACATACAAGTGGGGCCTGAAAAAGCATTTCTTGAAACACAACGCGAAAAGAGTGAGAAAGGCTTACTTACAGAAGACTGCCGTTATGGATGTTTGGGATGTGGTGTATGTGAAGGTGATTTATGGCCGACTATGGCTTGACCATATTTTTTGAAAAAACGGGTGAAAGTGCTTGGCTTTCTTACAAAGACTACGTTAGGCACATTGGTTATGGCTTGGTTCGAGCCGGTTTACCACTACTTTACACAGAGGGTTTCCAAGAACGCGCACTTTTGCAAGCACCGCCTGCTTTACCTTTGGGAGTAAGCTCTTTGGGTGAGCCGTTTTTTATACCCATGAATAAAAACCTTTCTTTGACGGCAAATGACTTGAAACCTTATTTCCTGCGTGCGGAAACACCTGTCCTTGTATTGAATTACAAACTTCCACATTATTTGTCACTATTCAAAACGCCTTCAGATTTATTAAAATTGGATTTGGAGAAACAAGGATTGAAAAGGACACTGGATGAACAGCATATCGATACGTGGGACGTTGTAAAAGTTGGCATAGAAATGGTAAATGGCGAACAGATAGATTTGTCATTGCGAACAGCAGATTAAACTTGTAGAATACTGATTGTACTTCATAGCCAGAGGGGGCCGCACGGCATGACCAAAGAAGAAGCGCAAAAGCGCATTGAAGAACTTAGAAAAACCATTGAATATCACAACTACAGGTATTACGTGCTTGATAGCCCAGAAATAAGCGATGAAGAATATGACAAACTGTTCAGAGAATTAGCCAACCTTGAAAAGCAATTTCCAGAGTTGGTCACACCTGATAGCCCCACCCAGCGTGTTGGAGCGTTACCTGCCACAGAGTTCGCCACAGTTACCCATGAAATTCCCATGCTTTCATTGGATAACGCATTCACCGATGAAGAGATTAGAGCATTTGACGAACGTGTGAGAAACTCCTTGAAAACCGACCATGTGGAATACTTCTGCGAACATAAGTTAGACGGTCTGGCAGTCAGTTTACGATATGAAAACGGTATTTTAGTCAAAGGCAGCACCAGAGGAAACGGCTATACCGGAGAAGACGTTACCCAGAATTTGAAAACAGTCCGAACCATTCCTTTAAAACTAAAAGGAGAAAACATCCCTCCTGTGGTAGAAATACGTGGAGAAACATTTATGATGCTAAAAGATTTCGAAGTTCTTAATGAGCAAAGACAAGCGATGGGGCAACCTCTTTTTGCCAACCCGAGAAACGCCGCCGCTGGCTCCATAAGACAGTTAGACTCCAAGATAACAGCCCAAAGGAAACTCTATTTTATGCCTTATGGTTTTGGTGTGATACAGGGAATCAGTTTTGAAACCCAAGAATCATTCCTTAAACAATGCTCAGAATGGGGTTTTAGGGTGAACGAGCATAACAAAAAAGCATCTTCCATAGAAGAAGCGCTTTCCTTCATACATTATTGGGTAGAGCACAGGCTGGAACTTTCGTTCCCCGCAGACGGTGTAGTCATAAAAGTTAACAAACTTAGTTACTGGCAAGCTCTGGGGAACACTGCACATGCACCACGTTATGCCATCGCTTTCAAATTCCCTGCTGAAGAGAAAAAAACTAAAGTCAGTGACATCATATTCCAAGTCGGTAGAACAGGCATCATTACACCTGTAGCTATTCTGGAGCCAGTTGTTCTTGATGGTGCCACAGTCAGCAGAGCCACATTGCACAATTTTGACATAGTCAAACAATTAGATATAAGGAAAGGCGATGTGGTAAGACTAAAACGTGCAGGCATGGTCATACCAGAGGTAGTCGGCGTTGATATGGACCTAAGGACTGGTAAGGAGCAACCCCTCCTTCCTCCTAATAGGTGCCCGGTCTGTGGTGGCCCAACAGAATGGGACGGAGCCTACCTCAAATGCGTGAATATCACCTGTCCTGCTCAACTAAAAGGGCATCTGCTTCACTGGGCATCGCGCGATGCCATGGACATTGATGGGTTAGGCGAAACGCTTGTGGATTATCTTGTCGATGGAAATTTAGTTACCAGTGTCGCAGACTTGTATACTCTTACCATGCAGGATTTGCTTACACTGCCACGTCTGGCAGAAAAATCAGCTGCTAAGCTGTACCAAAACATTCAGCATTCCAAAGACAGGCCATTTTTCAGGGTTCTCTATGGTTTAGGCATACCTCGAGTTGGATTAAAAACTGCTCAGGCTCTGGCTGAACATTTTGGCTCCATGGATGAACTGCTATCAGCCACAGAAGATGACCTTACAGCCGTTGAAGGCATAGGTCAGGAGACAGCGGAAACGATCATAAAGGCATTACAGAGCGATCAAGTGCATAAGCTTATAGACAAACTTAAAACCATAGGATTAAGAATGGAACAAGAGCAAACGGAAGGGCCCCTTAAGGGGTTGACATTTGTCTTTACAGGTTCTTTAAGCAGTATGAGTCGCGCTGAGGCAGGCCAATTGGTTCAATCGTTAGGCGGAAAAGTTGCATCAAACGTATCAAAAACTGTTGATTATGTCGTGGTTGGAGAGGACCCCGGTTCAAAATTTGATAAAGCGCAAAAACTGGGCTTGAATATTCTTGATGAAAAAGCATTTTTGGATATGGTAGGGAAAAATGAAAAGAGCATGTAAACAGATAAGCTTTGCGCTTTGCTTTTTCCTTCTTCTTGTTATTTTCATACCTTTTCATGCGGAGAGCGTAAAAGCTTTCGAAACATACCTTTATCCTAAAACACTTACTTCAGATGGTAAAAAACTTTATATTGGCACAGACAATGGGTTATTAACGTGGGACGGAAAAAAGCTTTCTTCAGTAAAACCCCCTTACCTGCCTTCTGCCAAGATAACAGCAGTTAATGCCCATGATGGCAATTATTTCATTGTGGGTACCGACGGTGGGGCAGCTTATCCTTACCACCAGGATTATTGGAGAGTTGTAACGAAATCTGATGGTATTCCTGCTACTTCTGTAACCGCTGCAGCCAATTGCAAAACGCAGATACTCATCGGAACGTCCAACGGACTCGCAGTGTTCCAGAAGAACACCACATCAAAGCCTGTAATTTACAAGTACCCAGAAATACCGCATAACTTCATAACTACAATTTCCTGTGCTCAAGATCAAGTTTTTGTAGGGACCATGTCTGGAGTTGTGAAGATATCTGGCCAGTACGCTTACAACATTTCTCCAGTAAGTGCAAACAAGATGCAGATAGCGAATGGAAAGCTTTGGATCGCTTCTTCACAGGGTTTATTGGAACTCGATATGCAAGGCAGGCTAATAAAACGGTGGGATGTAAACAGTGGGTTATATTCCAGCAACATAAGTACCTTGACCGTGGATACAAAGAACAACGTTGTTTACATCTACGATGGCAAAAATATCGTACGCATGTCTGACATGAAAAAATACCCTTTGGGTAGCACCATAAATGACATGGCTTACATGAATGGCATTTTTTACCTGGCAACACCCAACGGCCTTTTTTCTACATATGACTTTATGGACTTTATCAACATTTACAGCAGCGCACCCTATGAACAAGCCGCATTTACCAGCGGTTCGCACATGATAAGCGTGCGTGATGGCATTCTTTTTATAGACGGAAAGCCAGCAAGCGTGAGCGGTGTAGTTAGAGCCTATCCTGGAGATCTAATTACAGTAGTAACGTCAAATCAGGTTTTGTTAGTAGATCCAACGAGGTTGACCCGATATACGGTTAAATCTGACGTGTTTCTGGAAGTAGCCCCGTATTCCATCCAAAATGCCTATTACTCTTCTTCCTCGGGAATGCTCTACCTAGCAGGTTATGGACAACTATATGCCATACATAGGGCCAGTGGCTCTTACAAAAAGGTTCCTTTACCTTTCTACAGCGTAAAATCTCTTTGGTCTGATGGAAAGTACGTTTATGCGTTATCGGAGCGTGCGTCTTTTATCGGCGATACGTGGGGCAAATTGATTCGTACAAATACATTGAACTTTTATGTTAAGAGCGCCGTTTTGTCAAGCAGTAGTTTGCTCTTTGTCGCCACTGATGATGGGATTAAATACGCTTCATCACTCTGGAGTAGTTTTAAAGATTATTCTGGTGTCAACGCAAACAAGATTTTCCTTCCAATAAACAGCTCTAACGTTTGGGTCTCTACGGAAACAAACTTGATAAAACTTAACAATCCATCCATTTATTACAATTGGGGAAATGGTCTTTCATTCATCCCTGACCAACTATTCTATGATGGCAGCGGACTTAAGTTTTTTTCGCTTGGAAGTATACAGAGTGCTTGGAAGCCATCGTTCATGGCCGATTGGCTAACCATCACTGGCAAAGAAGAAGCTTCTAAATTGCAGGCTGCTGGTATATTGAGGGGCTTTTCTGACAAAATGTACCCTCAGAAAACACTTACCTACCAGGAATTGGCAGTCATGTATGTGCGGTTGAAAGGTTGGTCTCTTACCAAAGCCACAACATCTGCAAAAGCAGATGAATGGGCAAAACCATACATAGCCTCACTGGAACAAAGAGGCTACAAATTGAACGTTGACTACCGCAGTGTGGCAACAAAAGCTGTCGTTAATGACTGGTTACCAGACATTGGACCGTTGTTCACGTACAACACGATAACCAGACAGCAAGCAGCCATGCAATTGTACAATTACATGGCATATTAATACAAAGTATCTTTATGCCTTGTAATTATATTTATGCATTACCCATTTTATTATTATTATCGCTACTCTTAATGCTTATAAGGTGTATAATGCTTCATAAGGATTCGGTATATGCGGAGGTGTGAAGCATGAAGAAAATTGCAGTGGGGCTGCTGGTATTAGTACTGGTAGCTTCGTCCTTTGTGGGGTTCTCCCCTGTTAATGCAGCTAGTTTCTCCGATGTA
>NZ_KB899040.1:0-2167 GCF_000378005.1 Coprothermobacter platensis DSM 11748 | reverse complement strand
TGGGCGAAGGGCTGGCTAACAGCAGCCATTATGCCGAAGTATCAAGTGTTAAGCTGGAGGCAACCGGGACGTTTGATTGCAGCAGACAAAGCTGCGACCAGAGGTGAAGCGGCGTACACCATTTACAAGATGAAATGGCCTGTTAAAAAAGGCGGCCAGCTCTACATCATTGAAGAGCAGGAACCTGCCACATTGTTCAACCCGCTGGACTCCATGGCAGCTATGACTCAGGTTTTAGGTCTTATTCAAGACGCTGAACAGGGTTCTGACTGGAGAGGCAACTGGTGGCCACAACTTGGTCGTTGGGTACCTACCACTGAGAATGGCAAACAAGTCATTTACAGCACACCGCAAACCATTACCTTACAAGACGGCACCAAAGTACCTATTTACATGAGGTATGACTTTGGCCTAAGGCAAGGCCTTAAGTGGAGTGATGGCCAACCTATTACAGCCGATGACTTCATTTTCGGAACATTACTTTATCTTGCCAATGGAATGCCCGTTCCTGGTATTGACCCCTATGACAGTGTAGCAAGGATTGAGAAACTTGACAACTACACCATTAGGGTTTACTTCACAGCAGTAGACAAGAGCAATCCTTACAACATTTACGCGAAGTATGGTTTACCGTTATATCCGAAACACTGGTTTGAACAGAACGTTCTAAAAACCACACTGTCTTTCCCAAATACTGTAGATTTCGTTCTTAAACATGATGCCGATCAAAATTACCTTGGCGATCAGTCTTATACCTTACCAAAGAATATCAAAGAAGTCATGGATAAAAATGTTGAAGCTTTGGTTAACTGCTCCTACAATACGAAACCTATGCACACCGGTCCTTACAAGATCACAAACTGGGTGCAGAAAGGTTACATGGAATTTGTACCAGACACCAATTACTTCCTTGGTGGCGGTTTGTTCGATAAAGTCGTTGTTGCATTCAGAAGTGTTGAATCTGGTTTGGCAGAACTATTGAGAGGTCAGCCAGATGCTGCTATCATGGGTGTTATTAGCACACAGAATGCAAAGACACTTTCTGCAAACAAGACGTTCCTTAACCAGTACAAACTGAACAGCATTCCTTCTGTTTACTGGGAACACTTTACAGTAAACTTTGATGACCCGAACAATTTACCGAAAGATCCTAAGATCGGTGTAGCTTACAACCATCCATTCCTTAGCGATAACAGAGTTCGCCAAGCGCTGTCTTATGCCATGAACAGAACAGATATCTCTAACCGTGTTTACTACGGTATGAGACCTGTATGTTACAACTTTGTACTGCCGAATAACGATTTTGATGAACCGTCCTCTAAGAATGTGTTTGTATACAATCCATCTAAAGCTACAACACTGCTTCAGCAGGCTGGTTACACAAAGGGTAGCGACGGCGTTTATGCAAAGAACGGTAAGAAATTGAGCTTGCTTGCTCAGACTACTACAAGGTCTGACCGTATCAGCGCTCTGCAGGTTATCCAGCAGCAGTACAAGCAGGTTGGTATTAACCTAAGCATGCAACCTCTTAACTCTTCGGATTTCTTCAACACCGTACTGCCACATCGCACATTCGATATCGGTTTGTTTGCTTGGGGTCAGAGGAGTATCCTTGAACCCGGTGGAAATACCCTTTATCAATCAAGGTATATCCCATCTGCAACCAATGGATATGTTGGGCAGAACTACAGCGGATTCAGGAATGCAGAAGCCGATGCTTTGATAACAAAGTGGAACAGCTTCAATTCATCTGAAAGAACAAAAGCTTACAGAGACTTTGCAAAGAATTACTTTGCTGTTTACATGCCAGAAATTCCTATAGTTTGGCAGGATCAGCATGACGCTGTGAAACTGAACATTGAAGGCTTTGATGTGGGCTTGGATGTTGCGGCACACACATGGAACATCGCTTGGTGGTACAGAGAATCATAAGCCTGCAGTGTAGGGTGTAAATGAATAAAAAACGGTCCCCTAAGATGGGGACCGTTTTTTATATAATGATTTTTAACACACGTTTTACTTTACTTATGCAAACAGTGGGTCTATAATCTTGCAATATAAGGGAGGCGTATGGTGTGAAGAAAATTGCAGTGGGGCTGCTGGTATTAGTACTGGTAGCTTCGTCCTTTGTGGGGTTCTCCCCTGTTAATGCAGCTAGTTTCTCCGA